>NZ_JAPKNA010000010.1:0-21902 GCF_026344135.1 Alcaligenes parafaecalis
GTCGTAGCCAAGATCCTGAAGTAAAAAAAGAGTAGTAATTTTGGGCGAAAGAGGTTAATATCCTCTTTTGCCTAAAAGCCAAACGTAGCAAAGTAACGCGCTACGGTTTGTCAAGGTATAGGGGTATAGCTCAATTGGCAGAGCGTCGGTCTCCAAAACCGAAGGTTGAGGGTTCGATTCCTTCTGCCCCTGCCACCACAGTCACTCGTCACCATCTCGCGTGGCGTCACTCGTCGGAATATGTCGAATACCAACGTAGAAACCGTTAACCGAGGTTCCGAGCGCATCAAGCTGGGCCTAGCGGTCCTAGTCGTCGCCGCCGGTATTGTTGGCTATTCCGTCCTGGATGGCCAAAATTCACTGGTCCGCGCTGGGGTATTTGTTGCCAGCCTAATCGTCGCCGTATTGATCATCTGGTTTAGCGATACAGGCCGCCGCCTGGTCGCTTTTTCGCGTGATGCCTACACGGAAGTACGTCGCGTCCACTGGCCATCCCGTAAAGAAGCAACGCAAATGACAGGCATTGTCTTTGTGTTTGTTGCCGTTATGGCCATCTTGTTGTGGCTGATTGACAAAGGGCTCGGCTGGATCATTTATGGCCTGTTGCTGGGCTGGAAATAAAGGGCACACATGAGCAAACGCTGGTATGTGGTTCACGTTTATTCCGGCATGGAAAAAAGCGTGCACAAAGCTCTGGTGGAGCGCATTGAACGCGCTGATCTCCAAGAAGCGTTTGGTCGCATTCTGGTTCCATCGGAAGAAGTCGTTGAAGTAAAGAACGGCAAGAAATCAATTACAGAGCGACGTATTTACCCCGGTTACGTCCTGGTCGAGATGGCTTTGACCGATGAGACCTGGCACTTGGTAAAAAGTACGCCGCGAGTCACCGGCTTTTTGGGCGGTTCCGGTAACCGTCCCGCTCCAATCTCCGAGCGCGAAGTGGAAAAAATCCTGTCGCAAATGGAAGAGGGCGTTGAGAAGCCACGGCACAAAGTGCTGTTTGAAGTGGGTGAACTGGTACGCGTCAAGGACGGTCCGTTTGCAGACTTCAACGGTAACGTCGAAGAAGTTAACTACGAGAAAAACAAGGTTCGTGTCACCGTTACTATTTTCGGTCGCGCTACCCCAGTTGAACTCGATTTCGATCAAGTCGAAAAGACCTGATTAATTACAAACCCCGGGAAGCCTGTCGCGTTATGTGTCAGGCGTTATCACCCGCAAGGAGCTAAGCATGGCGAAGAAAATCGTCGGCTTTATCAAGCTGCAAGTCCCAGCTGGTAAGGCAAACCCATCCCCTCCAATCGGTCCAGCGCTGGGTCAGCGCGGTCTGAACATCATGGAATTCTGCAAGGCGTTTAACGCCCAGACACAGGGTCTGGAACCCGGTCTGCCAATTCCTGTGGTGATCACCGCTTTTGCCGACAAGAGCTTCACGTTCATCATGAAGACTCCTCCGGCAACCATCCTGATCAAAAAGGCTGCTGGCATCAAATCCGGTTCTGCTCGTCCTAACGTGGATAAAGTCGGTACGCTGACCCGCGCTCAGGCTGAAGAAATCGCCAAGACCAAACAACCCGACCTGACCGCTGCCGATCTGGACGCCGCTGTGCGTACCATCGCTGGTAGCGCCCGCAGCATGGGCATCAACGTTGAAGGGGTGGTGTAAGTCATGGCTAAAGTAAGCAAACGCGCAGCCGCTATTGCTGCCAAGATCGACCGCAACAAGTTCTACCCTGTGGCCGAAGCTCTGGCCCTGGTGAAAGATACTGCCACTGCCAAGTTCGACGAATCCATCGACATCGCTGTTCAGTTGGGTATTGATCCTCGCAAGTCTGACCAATTGGTCCGTGGCTCGGTGGTTCTGCCTGCTGGTACCGGTAAATCCGTGCGTGTTGCCGTTTTCGCCCAAGGCGAAAAAGCTGACGCCGCTCGTGAAGCTGGTGCTGACATCGTTGGTCTGGACGACCTGGCAGAGCAAATCAAAGCCGGTCAAATGGACTTTGACGTTGTGATCGCCTCGCCTGACACCATGCGTGTTGTCGGTACCCTGGGTCAGGTTCTGGGTCCTCGTGGCCTGATGCCAAACCCCAAGGTTGGTACTGTGACTCCTGACGTTGCTACGGCTGTCAAGAACGCCAAGGCTGGTCAAGTCCAATACCGTACTGACAAGGCCGGTATCATTCACAGCACCATTGGTCGCGCTTCGTTCAATGTTGAACAACTGCAAACCAACCTGGTTGCCCTGGTTGACGCCTTGAACAAGGCTCGTCCAGCCGCTGCCAAGGGTGTTTACCTGCGCAAGGTTGCCGTGTCCTCCACCATGGGTGGCGGTGCACGTGTTGAAATTGCATCTCTGACTGTTTAATCAACAGTTAGAAAAAAAGAACTTTGGGCTGTGATCCTGTTTATTCAGGGTCGCTGCTGTCAAAGACCGTTGGAGCAGTGGGCTGACTTGTCATCTCACTGCTTAATCGGGGCAAAACGCTCTATCCAACGTAGACGGCGCCCGTGGAAGAATTCGTTATAGAACTCGTCCAGGTGCGCCGCATTCGGTTGATGTTGGGAAGCCTTCCCGACATCGTTTGAAGGAGTGTTCAACCGTGAGTCTCAATCGTGAAGAGAAAGCGGTAGTCATCGAAGAAGTCACTGCCGAATTGGCAAAGGCCCAATCGATCATTATCGCCGAGTACCGTGGTCTGGACGTCGCTTCTGCAACCGTATTGCGCAAAAAAGCGCGTGAGTCTGGCGTCTACCTGCGTGTTATGAAAAACACGCTGGTTCGTCGTTCGCTGGAAGGTACGTCCTTTGACGGTCTCTCCAGCCAGCTCGTGGGTCCTCTGATGTACGCCATCAGTGAAGATCCCGTGGCTGCGGCGAAAGTCGTTGCAGATTTTGCCAAGACCAACGACAAGTTGGTCATTATGGGCGGTGCGCTGCCCAATAGCGTTCTGAATGCTGATGGTGTTAAGGCTCTGGCCACAATGCCCTCGCGCGACGAATTGCTGGCGAAACTGCTGGGCACCATGCAAGCACCTATCGCTACTTTTGTGCGTACGCTTAACGAAGTTCCTACCAAGTTTGTTCGCGGCCTGGCGGCTGTGCGCGATCAGAAAGAAGCTGCGTAAGCAGTTTTCCTTCGGGAAACTTCGTCGTTGCGAACGACAACCAAACCTGGCATTTACCTAATATCTGGAGTTCTTAAAATGGCTACTAAAGCTGAAATCCTTGACGCCATCGGCGCAATGTCCGTGCTCGAACTGTCCGAGCTGATCAAAGAAATGGAAGAAAAATTCGGTGTGTCGGCTGCTGCCGCCGCTGTTGCTGTTGCAGCTCCTGCTGCTGGTGGCGCTGCTGCTGCCGCTGAAGAGCAAACCGAATTCACCGTGTTCCTGGCTGACGTTGGCGCAAACAAAGTTAGCGTCATTAAAGTCGTGCGCGAAATCACCGGTCTGGGCCTGAAAGAAGCCAAAGATCTGGTTGACGGTGCTCCTAAGGCTGTTAAAGAAGGCTTGTCCAAAGCTGATGCTGAAGACGCTCAGAAGAAGCTGGAAGAAGCTGGCGCCAAGATCGAGCTCAAATAAGAGTATCGATAGATGCCCGGGAATGCGTTTCAAGCCTTCCCGGGCTTTTGCGTTTCCAGAAAACCCATGATTTTTAATTAGTATTGTAGAAAGTCGGGTTTTTTAGAGTCGTAAACCAGGGCCGTGGTTGACGGTCCGTGTAACCCTTGAGTCGGAGTGCTCATGCCTTATTCGTACACCGAAAAAAAGCGCATACGCAAGAGCTTCGCCAAACGTGAAGACGTACAGCAGGTTCCTTACCTGTTGGCTACCCAGCTGCATTCTTTCAGAACCTTCTTGCAGAAGGACACGCTGCCTTCTCAGCGTAAGGTTGAAGGCTTGCAGGAAGCTTTCAGTTCCATATTTCCAATAGTAAGCCATAACCAAATGGCGCGGCTAGAGTTCGTGAGCTATACGCTCGGCGAGCCGGTGTTCGACGTCAAAGAGTGTCAACTTCGTGGTTTGACCTATGCCTCCCCCTTGCGGGCGAAGGTTCGTCTGGTCCTCATGGACCGCGAGGTGAGCAAGCCTACCGTCAAGGAAGTAAAAGAGCAAGAAGTCTACATGGGCGAAATGCCCCTGATGACTGATAACGGCTCTTTTGTGATCAACGGTACCGAACGAGTCATCGTTTCCCAGCTTCACCGTTCCCCCGGTGTGTTCTTTGAACACGACCGCGGTAAAACGCACAGCTCGGGCAAGTTGCTGTTCTCGGCGCGCGTGATTCCTTACCGTGGTTCCTGGCTGGACTTCGAGTTCGATCCTAAGGACATTCTGTTCTTCCGTATCGACCGTCGTCGCAAAATGCCGGTCACTATCTTGCTGAAGGCCATTGGCCTGACGCCAGAACAGATCCTGGCTCACTTCTTTGAGTTCGATCACA
Source organism: Alcaligenes parafaecalis (assembly GCF_026344135.1). Classification (NCBI taxonomy): domain Bacteria; kingdom Pseudomonadati; phylum Pseudomonadota; class Betaproteobacteria; order Burkholderiales; family Alcaligenaceae; genus Alcaligenes; species Alcaligenes parafaecalis. Next base: position 4,444 of record NZ_JAPKNA010000010.1, read on the forward strand.
TCGAACTGCACCAGGAAGGCGGCAAGCTGCAATTCGTTCCAGAACACTGGAAGGGAGAGGTTGCCCGTTTCGACATTACCGACCGCGACGGTCGCGTACTGGTTGAAAAGGACAAGCGTATCAATGCCAAGCATTTGCGCGACCTGCAAGCAGCCAAGATCGAATACATTTCTATCCCGGAAGATTTCCTTCTGGGTCGTGTGCTGGCCAAAAACATCATCAACGCCGAAACCGGCGAAGTGATTGCCAACGCCAACGACGAAATTACCGAATCCATTCTGGCCGAAATGCGCGCAGCCAATGTGCGTGATTTCGAGACCCTGTACATCAATGAACTGGACCAGGGCGGCTTTATCTCCCTGACCCTGCGCACGGATGAAACAGCGGATTCCAATGCTGCCCGTATCGCGATCTATCGCATGATGCGTCCCGGCGAGCCACCAACCGAAGAAGCGGTTGAGGCTCTGTTCAACCGTCTGTTCTACAGCGAAGAGTCCTACGACTTGTCGCGCGTGGGTCGCATGAAGGTCAACAGCCGTCTGGGCCGTGGTGACAGCATCGAAGGTCCCATGACCCTGACCGACGAAGACATTCTGGACACCATTCAGGTGCTGGTGAGTCTGCGTAACGGCCGCGGTCAGATCGACGATATCGATCACCTGGGTAACCGTCGTGTTCGTTGCGTAGGCGAATTGGCCGAAAACCAATTCCGCGCCGGTTTGGTGCGTGTGGAACGTGCTGTCAAGGAACGTCTGGGCCAAGCCGAGACCGAAAACCTGATGCCGCACGATCTGATCAACTCCAAGCCCATCTCTGCGGCTGTTAAAGAGTTCTTCGGTTCCAGCCAGTTGTCGCAGTTTATGGACCAAACCAACCCGCTGTCCGAAATCACGCACAAGCGTCGTGTTTCGGCACTGGGCCCTGGTGGTCTGACTCGCGAACGTGCGGGCTTTGAGGTGCGCGACGTGCACCCAACCCACTACGGTCGCGTGTGCCCGATTGAAACGCCTGAAGGTCCAAACATTGGTCTGATCAACTCCATGGCGCTGTACGCTCGTCTGAACGAGTACGGCTTCCTGGAAACGCCTTACCGCAAGATTGTTGACGGCAAGGTTAGCGAACAGATTGATTACCTGTCGGCTATTGAAGAAAGCAATTACGTCATCGCTCAGGCTAACGCCGAGTTGACCGAAGACGGTGCTTTTGCTGACGATCTGGTTGCCTGCCGTGAAGCTGGCGAAACCATGATGACTGCGCCAGAGAACATCCATTACATGGACGTGGCTCCTTCGCAGATCGTGTCTGTGGCTGCTTCGCTGATTCCGTTCCTGGAACACGATGACGCCAACCGAGCACTGATGGGCGCCAACATGCAGCGTCAGGCAGTTCCTTGCCTGCGCCCTGAGAAGCCTTTGGTCGGTACCGGTATCGAACGGACTGTTGCTGTTGACTCGGGTACAACCGTACAAGCCCGTCGTGGCGGTGTGGTGGTAGACGTTGACGCTCAGCGCGTGGTTATTCGCGTGCACGATGACGAGAACGTGGCTGGCGAGGTCGGTGTAGATATCTACAACATGACCAAGTACACTCGTTCCAACCAGAACACCAACATCAACCAGCGTCCTATCGTCAAACGTGGCGATATCGTGGCTCGTGGTGACGTGCTGGCTGACGGCGCATCGACTGACCTGGGCGAATTGGCTCTGGGTCAGAACATGCTGATCGCCTTTATGCCCTGGAACGGCTACAACTTCGAGGATTCGATCCTGATCTCCGAGAAGGTCGTGGCTGACGATCGCTACACTTCGGTTCACATCGAAGAGTTGACGGTTGTTGCCCGTGACACGAAGCTGGGACCTGAGGATATCACTCGCGATATCAGCAACCTGTCTGAAGTGCAGTTGAACCGTCTGGACGACTCCGGCATTGTTTACATCGGCGCCGAAGTGCGTGCTGACGACGTGCTGGTCGGTAAAGTGACACCTAAGGGTGAAACTCAACTGACGCCAGAAGAAAAGCTGCTGCGCGCCATTTTTGGTGAAAAAGCCTCTGACGTTAAAGACACCTCCCTGCGCGTGCCTTCGGGCATGGTCGGTACGGTGATCGACGTTCAAGTCTTTACCCGTGAAGGTATTGATCGTGACAAGCGTGCCCAGTCCATCATTGATGATGAACTGCGTCGCTACCGTCAGGACCTGAACGACCAGTTGCAAATCGTTGAAGACGACGCCTTTGACCGTGCCTTGAAGTTCCTGGTCGGCAAAACCGTCAACGGTGGTCCACGCAAGCTGCCCAAGGGCACCGAGCTGGCTGCTGACTACCTGAACGATCTGGATCGCTGGCAGTGGTTTGACATCCGCTTGGCTGATGAGCAACACGCACTGGTGCTGGAGCACACCAAGGAATCCTTGGAGCAAAAGCGTCACCAGTTCGATCTGGCTTTTGAAGAAAAGCGCAAGAAGCTCACCCAAGGCGACGAACTGCCTCCTGGCGTGCTGAAAATGGTCAAGGTTTACCTGGCTGTTAAGCGTCGTCTGCAGCCTGGTGACAAGATGGCTGGTCGTCACGGTAACAAGGGTGTGGTTTCCCGCATCGTTCCCGTTGAAGACATGCCGCACATGGCTGACGGTACCCCTGTCGACATCGTTCTGAACCCGCTGGGCGTGCCTTCGCGGATGAACGTGGGTCAGGTTCTGGAAGTGCACTTGGGCTGGGCTGCCAAGGGTATTGGCCACCGTATCAACGACATGATGCAAGAAGAAAAGAACGTGCAGGTTTCCGAACTGCGCGCGTTCCTGGACAAGGTCTATAACACTACCGGCAAGAAAACTCGTATCAACGAGTTGACTGACGACGAAGTGATGAACATGGCCCACAACTTGCAGAAAGGTCTGCCATTGGCAACGCCAGTGTTCGACGGTGCAACCGAGCAGGAAATCGACCAGATGTTGCGTCTGGCCTATCCTGACGATATCGCCGAGAACCTGCAGTTGGCACCACACCGCACCCAGGTTCGCCTGTTTGACGGTCGTACCGGCGAAGCCTTTGAGCGTATGGTCACCGTAGGCTACATGCACTACCTGAAACTGCATCACCTGGTTGATGACAAGATGCACGCTCGTTCTACCGGCCCATACTCGCTGGTTACTCAGCAGCCGCTGGGTGGTAAGGCGCAGTTCGGTGGTCAGCGTTTCGGGGAGATGGAAGTCTGGGCGCTGGAAGCTTATGGTGCCGCCTACACCCTGCAGGAAATGCTCACGGTTAAATCCGATGACATCGCCGGCCGTACCAAGGTCTACGAGAACATTGTCAAGGGTGACCACGTGATCGACGCCGGTATGCCGGAGTCCTTTAACGTTCTGGTCAAGGAAATCCGTTCCTTGTCCCTGGACATGGATTTGGAGCGTAAATAATGAAAGCGCTACTCGATCTCTTTAAACAAGTCACTCAGGACGAGCAGTTCGATGCCATCAAGATCGGCATCGCCTCGCCCGAGAAGATCCGGTCCTGGTCTTTCGGAGAAGTCCGCAAGCCAGAGACCATCAACTATCGCACGTTCAAACCCGAGCGCGATGGTCTGTTTTGCGCCAAGATTTTTGGTCCTATCAAGGACTACGAATGCTTGTGCGGCAAATACAAGCGCCTGAAGCATCGTGGCGTCATCTGCGAGAAGTGTGGCGTTGAAGTCACCGTCTCCAAGGTGCGTCGCGAGCGCATGGGTCACATTGAACTGGCTTGCCCGGTTGCTCACATCTGGTTCCTGAAGAGCCTGCCATCCCGTCTGGGCATGGTGCTGGACATGACCCTGCGTGACATCGAGCGCGTGCTGTATTTTGAAGCCTGGTGCGTGATCGAACCTGGTATGACCCCGCTCAAGCGCGGTCAGATCATGTCCGACGACGATTTCCTGGCCAAGACCGAAGAATACGGTGACGATTTCCACGCCCTGATGGGCGCGGAAGCCGTGCGCGAACTGCTGCGCACGATCGACATCGATCGCGAAGTCGAGCGCCTGCGTGCCGAACTGAAAGCCACTGGCTCGGATGCCAAGATCAAGAAGATCTCCAAGCGTCTGAAAGTGCTGGAAGGCTTCCAGAAATCCGGCATCAAGCCAGACTGGATGATCATGGAAGTGCTGCCCGTGTTGCCTCCGGACCTGCGTCCGCTGGTGCCATTGGATGGCGGTCGCTTTGCGACTTCCGATCTGAACGATCTGTACCGTCGCGTTATCAACCGTAATAACCGTTTGAAGCGCCTGCTGGAACTGAAGGCTCCGGACATCATCTTGCGCAACGAAAAACGTATGCTGCAAGAGTCCGTGGACTCCTTGCTGGATAACGGTCGTCGCGGTAAAGCCATGACTGGCGCCAACAAGCGTCAACTGAAGTCCTTGGCCGACATGATCAAGGGCAAGAGCGGTCGTTTCCGTCAGAACTTGCTGGGCAAGCGCGTGGACTACTCCGGTCGTTCCGTGATTGTGGTGGGTCCTCAGTTGAAGCTGCACCAGTGTGGTCTGCCCAAGCTGATGGCGCTGGAACTGTTCAAGCCCTTCATCTTCAACCGTCTGGAATTGATGGGTCTGGCTACGACCATCAAGGCAGCCAAGAAGTTGGTGGAAAGCCAGGAACCGGTGGTGTGGGACATCCTCGAAGAGGTGATCCGCGAGCATCCCGTGATGCTGAACCGTGCGCCTACGCTGCACCGTTTGGGTATTCAGGCTTTTGAACCGGTCCTGATCGAAGGTAAAGCGATTCAGTTGCACCCCCTGGTGTGTGCCGCTTTTAACGCTGACTTTGACGGTGACCAGATGGCCGTTCACGTGCCGCTGTCGCTGGAAGCCCAGTTGGAAGCGCGCACTCTGATGCTGGCCTCCAACAACGTGCTGTTCCCCGCCAACGGTGAACCGTCCATCGTTCCTTCCCAGGATATCGTGTTGGGTCTGTACTACGCGACCCGCGAACTGGTTAATGGCAAGGGCGAAGGTCTGTTCCTGGCTGACGTGTCTGAAGTTCAGCGCGCCTACGACAACAAGGAAGTCGAGCTGCAAACTCGTCTGACCGTCCGTATCGAAGAATTCGAGAAGGGCGAAGACGGTGAGTGGGTCAAGACCATCAAGCGTTACGAAACGACTGCTGGCCGTGCCTTGCTGTCCGAAATTCTGCCTAAGGGCATGCCTTTCACCGCACTGAACCGTGCGTTGAAGAAGAAAGAAATTTCGCGTCTGATCAACCAGTCCTTCCGTCGCTGCGGCCTGCGCGCTACCGTGATTTTCGCGGACAAGCTGATGCAGTCCGGTTTCCGTCTGGCAACGCGTGGTGGTATTTCCATCGCGATGAACGACATGGTTGTGCCTGCCGTCAAGGAAAGCATCCTGGCCCAGGCTAGCAACGAAGTTAAAGAAATTGACAAGCAGTACTCCTCCGGTCTGGTGACGGCTCAGGAACGCTACAACAACGTAGTGGACATCTGGGGCAAAGCCGGTGACCGCGTGGGTAAGGCCATGATGGAGCAACTGGCTTCCGAGCCAGTGACCAACCGTTTTGGTGAAGAAGTACGCCAAGAGTCCTTCAACTCCATCTACATGATGGCGGACTCCGGTGCTCGTGGTTCGGCTGCACAGATTCGTCAGTTGGCCGGTATGCGTGGTCTGATGGCCAAGCCTGATGGTTCCATTATTGAAACGCCTATTACCGCGAACTTCCGTGAAGGTCTGAACGTACTTCAGTACTTTATTTCGACTCACGGTGCTCGTAAGGGTCTGGCCGATACGGCGTTGAAGACGGCTAACTCCGGTTACCTGACTCGTCGTCTGGTCGACGTGACTCAAGACCTGGTTATTACCGAAGACGATTGCGGTACCAAGGGCGGCTACACCATGAAAGCCATCCTGGATGGTGGTGAGGTTATCGAGCCCCTGCGCGATCTGATTCTGGGCCGTGTGGCAGCGATCGACATCGTCAACCCGGACAATCAGGAACTGGTTATCCCCGCCGGCACCTTGCTGAACGAGGATCTGGTCGACCTGATCGACAACCTGGGTATTGATGAGGTCAAGATCCGCACTCCGCTGACTTGCGAAACCCGTCATGGCTTGTGCGCAAGCTGCTACGGTCGCGATCTGGGTCGTGGTGTTCTGGTTAACCGTGGTGAAGCAATCGGTGTTATCGCTGCTCAGTCCATCGGTGAGCCTGGCACGCAGTTGACCATGCGTACGTTCCACATTGGTGGTGCGGCTTCGCGTGCAGCGCTGGCAAGCTCGGTGGAAACCAAGACGGCCGGTACGATCGGTTTTGAAATTGGTCTGCGTTATGTGACCAACGCCAAGGGCGAACGTGTTGCAATCTCCCGTTCCGGTGAAATCGTCATTTTTGACGACAACCGCCGCGAACGTGAACGTCACAAAGTGCCTTACGGTGCCACCATTACGGTGGGCGATGGCGAAGTCATCAAGGCTGGCCAACGTCTGGCAAGCTGGGATCCGCTGACCCGTCCTATCGTGTCCGAGTACACCGGTACCGTTCGCTTCGAGAACATCGAAGAAGGCGCAACCGTGGCTCGTCAGGTGGACGATGTAACCGGTCTGTCGACTCTGGTGGTGATCACTCCCAAGACACGTGGTGGCAAGATCACCATGCGTCCTCAGATCAAGCTGCTGAACGAGCAAGGTCAGGAGATCAAGATCGCTGGTACCGATCACATGGTCAATATTTCGTTCCCAGTGGGCGCGCTGATTACCGTTCGCGATGGTCAGCAAGTGTCCGTGGGTGAGATTCTGGCGCGTATTCCTCAAGAATCGCAAAAGACTCGGGATATTACCGGTGGTCTGCCACGTGTGGCCGAACTGTTCGAAGCTCGTTCCCCCAAAGACGCCGGTCTGCTGGCCGAAGTTACGGGTACGGTTTCCTTCGGTAAAGACACCAAGGGCAAACAGCGTCTGGTCATTACCGACCTGGACGGCGTCAGCCACGAGTTCCTGATTCCGAAAGAGAAGCAGGTTCTGGCTCACGACGGTCAAGTGGTGAACAAGGGCGAGATGATTGTGGACGGCCCAGCCGATCCGCACGACATCCTGCGCTTGAAGGGTATCGAGAAGCTGGCGAACTACATTGTTAACGAAGTGCAGGACGTTTACCGTCTGCAAGGTGTGAAGATCAACGACAAGCACATTGAAGTGATTGTTCGTCAGATGCTGCGCCGCGTGAACATTGTGGATGCTGGTGATGCCAACTTCATCACGGGTGAACAGGTTGAACGCTCCGAACTGTTGAACGAGAACGATCGCGTTCTGGCTGAAAACGGTATTCCTGCCACGTACGAAAACGTACTGCTGGGTATTACCAAGGCCTCGCTGTCGACCGACTCCTTCATCTCGGCGGCTTCCTTCCAGGAAACCACCCGCGTGCTGACCGAAGCGGCCATCATGGGCAAAACCGACGATCTGCGTGGTCTGAAAGAAAACGTGATTGTTGGCCGTCTGATTCCCGCCGGTACTGGTATGGCTTTCCATGCCGCCCGCCGTGAAAAAGAAGCCTTTGAAGTGGCAGAGCGCAAAGCAGCCCGTGAACTGGAAAACCCGTTCGCATCGGCTCCTGAGCCTACGGAAGATCCCGTCTTTGTGTCGGGTGCTTCCGAGTCCGAGCAGGCACAACCTGAAGCGCCGGAAGGCGATCAGGAATAAGCGAAACATAGCGGTGTCCCCACCCTGCGGGGTGGGGCCGATACTTCGGTAGCCGGATACACCGCTGGTCCAGCTAAAAAAAATCCCCACATGGCTTAGCCACGTGGGGATTTTTTTGGCCGTCTGGCGGCTAGAGGTGGATCAGCTTAGCTGCCCAGCTCGATCTTGCCAGTCATGATGCTCCAGTGACCTGGGAAGGAGCAAAAGAAGGCGTAGTCTTCGCCAGCTTTCAGCTTGGATACGTCAAAGGTTACGGAGGTGCTTTCGCCACCGCCAACCACGTCAGTGTGGGCGATAACGCGCTCGTCACCGGCTTTAACGTAGTTATTGTCCAGACCGGCCTTCATGCCATCAGTAGCAACGGCGCTTTCGTCGGCTTTCTTGGAGATGACGACGTTATGGCCCATGGCTGCTTTAGGCAGCTTGCCGGTGTGTTTCAGGTTGATCGTGAATTCCTTGCATGTCTTGTCAACAACGATGCTCTTGGTGTTGAACTGCATGGAGTCATTGCCTTCGATGGTAACGTCGCAAGCAGCAAAAGCAGGCACGCTGGCCAATCCAAGAATAGCTGTGAAAGCAAGTTTGGCAAACATTCTAGTAACTCCTCGAAAACTGACTTAAAAAAGGAACAGGACACGGGGGTGTTGTTCCGGTCTTACAGCATAGACTGTAGCGCACTCAAGGTGCTTAACAAAACAAAGACCCGGACTATTTTACCGACTTATATTGCCCCATCCGAGCCCGTAAATGATTTGTTTTCTCATGGTTTGATGTGGCTCTAACAGTCTCACTCTATCGTCTAAAGAGCTTGACGGCAGAGTAGACATGGCGCTGCTTTTTTCAATGCTCAAGCAGTTTGTATATGCTGAATCATATTGAACAGGGCAGCGGCGGCAATCAGGCATAGCAGCAGGCCACAGAGCTGTTCGATCCGTGGCAAATGCCTTTGAATGCGTTGTTGCCAATGGGGATGCCCGATCAGTACTGTGATAAACAGATCCCAGATCAGCACGACTAAAAACATCCACAAGCCTAAAAACACATGCAGACCGGTGCTGGCACGGCTGCTGGCCAGTACCGAGGCCAGGCTGGCGTAGAACAGGGCGTTTTTGGGATTGAGCAGCCCGGAGAGCAGCCCCAGTACGGCATGGTGCCACCAGCCGCCTGCACAGGCTCCTGTTGCGCTGATTCGCTGCAAGGTGGGCTGACGGGCGGCCTGCAGGAATTTCATGCCCAAATACAGCAGATAAAGCCCTCCAGCGCCCTGCAGGAGCAGAAAGAGGGGGCTGCTCGCACTAATGCGGGCAAAGCCTGTCAGCGCCAGGCTGATGTAAATGCCATTGGCTACGGCGACGCCAGCGCAGACACCTGTTGCCACTGGCCGACCATGTGCCAAGGTGCTGCGTGCAATCAGGAAGAAATCAGGTCCGGGGGACAACAGAGCCAGGAAATGGGTGCTAGCAATCAGCAGGAACAGGGACACGGCGGTAGACCCAAGGTAAAACCGCAGTGTGACTAGCTGTTTAGGGGCCGTATTGAATAAAAGTGCGCACTGCTCCCCTCAATACTTGTCAGCAAGCAGAACGTGGGATATTTTTCAGTTGCGGTACTGACCGGGAGTGACGCCGGTGTAGTGCTTGAAGACGCGTTGAAAGTGGCTTTGATCCGCAAAACCCAGGCGATAGGCAATATCAGCCAGCTCATCCCCTTGTCGCAAAGCATCGCGGGCCAGATTGACCCGCTGGTTTAATTGCCAGCGCTGTGGAGTCAGGCCGGTATGGCGGCGAAAGGCTCTAATCAATTGATAACGGCTAAAGCCCGTTTCTTGAGCAAGCTCGTGCAGGGGGAGGGTTGTGAACTGTCCCTGAACCCAGCGATCCAGCGTTTTCTGCAGAACAGGGCTAGGCGGTGGAGCCGGTGCCAGGGGCTGGCTTTGGGCAGGCCCGTAGTGCAGCAGGAAGTCGATCAACGCCGCTTCTTTATTGAGTACGGGGGCTGCTGAAAACAAGAGGCTGTTCAATTCACAGTAGGCCGTATAAAGCTCCGGCTTGTGACACACACGGATAGGCTCTTGGGCATCAATACTGAAGCCAGTACTTTCCTGCCAAAGCTGATCCAGCCATGCTGCATCCAGATGCAGCATCTGATAGCTCCAGGATTGATCGGGCAGGGGATTGCAGGCATGGCTGCGATGGGCTGGAACAAAAACCAGGGAGCCCGGAGCCAGTTGCACAGGACCGCCGGGCGCACCCGTGAACAGGCTGCCACCGCCGTCTACAGCCCCTATAGAGTAGGTGGGGTGACTATGCGCTTGATAGCAGATACGGCTGTCGCAGGCGCGTCGGCTTTCTATATAGGGCAGGGCGGGGTCACGCCAGAACTCAGTCTGCATCGGACACGTCAATGCTGGCCAGGGAAACAACAAAGGTACAGCCTTGCTCGCTGGCGCTCTGCAGTGCGATATCGCCACCGTGCTTATTGATCACCGTTTTGACAAAGGCCAAGCCCAGACCACTGCCCGATGGCGTACCTGCTGCGTTTTCATGGGCGCGGTGATAGGGCTCGAAAATACTTGCCTGATTTTCTGCTGGAATCCCCCAGCCCTGATCCTTGACGAAGACCTGCACTGTTTTTTTATCCAGAACAAGGTCTATATCAATCTGATTCCCATCCGGTCCGTACTTGATTGCGTTCTGAATCAGGTTGGTAAAGGCGCGGCGCAGCATGGGGGCATTACCGTTTACCCAGATCAGCTCTGAGTCGTTCAGGTTCAGGCTGATGGAGCGCTTGCTGGCGCTGGCCCAGGCATCATCCATACAGTCAGCCAGCAGATCGGACAGGTTTAACGGGCTCAGTACCATTTCCATGGCTTCTGCCCGTGCCAGGCTGATGAAGTTATCCACCAGTTCCAGGGTTTGCTCGGCATAGCCTTCCATTTTGTGCAGGAACTGGTCCGGCGCCAGCTTGCTGTCATCCTGACGCTGCAAACTGGCCAGGGCCAGGATGGAGTTCTGGGGGGCCCGCATATCGTGTGAAATAAAGCGCAAGGTCTCTTCGCGCTTGGTTTGGGCTTGGCGCAGCAAGTCGATGGACTTGTGCAATTGAGTCAGACGATGGGGTAAATTACGCGCGCTTAAGCCAGATACACGCTCGTTCATGGCCGTTCTGACGTCAGGGTATTCCAACTGCAGCTTGTTCAGTTCCTCAGTAACCTGATTCAAGGCAGCTTCCTGACTGCGCCAGTGCCAAAGCGGATAGGCCAGTAAAACCGTAATCAGGCTGGCTAGTGGGGGAATCCACAGGTTAAAGCCATGCATGGCAATCCAGTTCACCAGCAAAATGGCAAAGACCAGACCGATCAGGCTCAGTAAGGTTGCGCGTGGTGACAGGTAGATCAGCACCTGGCAGGCCAGCAGCACAGGCAAGCAGCTAGCCAGTGCAATGAACCAGGCCGGTGGCGTGCGCACCCATTGATCGCTGCGGACGGCCTGCAGGGTATTTGCCAGAATTTCGACGCCGGACATGCTGCTCATGCCCGCTTTGGATAAAGGAGTCGGGAAGGTATCGCCCAGTCCACTGCCCCAGGCGCCGACCAGGACATATTTGTCCTTGAAGAAGGAGGAGGGAATGTCTCCGTTCAGGACATTGACGTAAGGGACGGTCTGAAAGTGGCCACTACGCCCCAGAAAAGGGATATGGGGGGTGTCCTTCTGGCTGGAGTCAAGCGCATGCAAAGCCGGATCCATATCCCCGCCCGTCAGTAGCATGGCAATCGTAAAGTGCGGCAAGACACGGTCGGAAAGGGTGGTCCGCTGGAGAGCGACACGTCGCACAACGCCGTCCGGGTCAGGTTCAATATTGATGTAGCCCGATGCCTTGGCCGCCTGGCTCAGCATGGGAATGGCGGTCAGGACGGCATCGCGCTGGGTGTCATAGACCAATGGCAGGACAACACGCCCATGTTGGTGAATCGCTTGCGCAAGGGCGAGGTCATCATCCGGGTAGGCGGGGTTTGGTTCCTGGAATACCAGGTCTATACCAACCGCACGGGCTTGCTGAAGGCGGCCCAATAGCTGTGCGTGGTTGATGCGTCGCCAAGGCCAGAAACCCAGATTGGCAATGCTGTAGTCGTCAATGGCGACAATGACAATGTCCTGGGGGGCGGCCTGTGGAATCGCCGCTGCCATGGTGAAGTCGTAAATCAGGTTGTTCAGCTTGCCCAGCGCAAAATCGTCGCGCAGGGAGCTGAACAATAAGGTCAGCAGCACCAGCAAGCCCGAGACCAGATGCCACTCTTTCCGGATCCGGTCAGAGAGTAGCTTGCTGTTTCTGGGGGCCGGGCTGCTCATGCCGTACGCCGTTCAGGTTTTAGAACTGGGACAGCAGGATGGGGTCGCCAAAGTTGCTGACCACGGCTTGGCCGTCCGAGCTGGTCAGGCTGGCTGCGCCTTCAAAGCTTTCCACTGTATCCGGGCCCATCAGGCCATGACGGTCGATCGCCCGCACGGTGACGTAGTAGGTGCCGGGACGCGAGGCGCCAAATTGAATGTCGGTATCCGTCGTAATGTCGCGGGACAGCAGTTTGGCACCTTGGGGGTCGGTGGAGGTCTGGACCAGATAGGCCTGGGCACCCGGTACTGCCTGAATGGTGCTGTTCCATTGACCGCCCCGACGCTCGGGTGTGGAAATTTCGGGGGCGGGCAGCAGGGGCTCCAGTGCCAGGATATTGCCGTCTGTACCCACCGCGGCACCCTGGTTCTGCTTCAGGGCAGTGGGAGTGCTGCGTTGTTGGGTACCCAGTTCTGCGCGACCTTCCAGCACTTCGCTGTGCGCCATACCTTGCTGGGTACGTACACGTAATTCGGTGCCTCGTACGCCAGTAATGCTGACGGGCGTGCGGACCTCAAAGCGGCCTACGCCGGTTTTCTCTGGGGAAACGCGCGACTCCACATCGCCATCGTCCAGGGCGATGATCGAGTCGGTTAGGCCTGTGCCTTCAAAAGCACGCATGCGGGTCACACTCAGGGAAGCCTGGGCGGGAACGCTAAGCTGGCTGCCGTCTTGCAATTCCAGGGTCAGGTAACCATTGCTGCCGGTGCGAATCAAATCGCCTTCTTGCAGATGGGTTGTGCCTGCGCCCAAAGCCTGACCATTAACCAGGATCTGACCGGTCTGGTGCGTAATGCGGGCGGGGGCGGCCACTTCCGGGATCATGCGAAACGGAATGTGCAGCTCTTTGCCAATAGGTAGACGATACGGATCGGCCACGGCATTCAGTTGCTGGATTTCGGACCAGTTGCGGTCCTGGCGGGTGTAAGTCTGGGAAATGCCCAGCAAGGTGTCGCCGGCCAGCACTTTGTAGACGAAGTTCTCGCCGCGGGCGCCGGAGGGTTGGGCTGAGACGATGCCACCCCAAATCAGGCCGCAGACAAGGGGCGCGGCGATACGCAAAGTAATCATAGAAATTCAGCTAGGGTCGGTCAAAAGTTCAAGGCGATAGCCTAGAGCGTAGGACGCTGTCAGGCGCACCCCGTTCTCGGGTCGCAACTGGAGTTTACGGCGTATGTTGGACAGGTGAGTATCCAGCGTACGGGAGGTGGCAGGAATTTCCCGGTTCCAGACTGCAGAGCTCAAGACATCGCGCGAGAACAGGCGACCGGGGTTGCGAAACAGCAAAAGGGCCAGTTCAAACTCTTTGGGTGCGAGGGTGACCGTTTCGCCGCCCAACACAATATGGCCCTGTTCAGGAAAAATATCGTAGCCCGCAAACGAGAAGCGGTTGTCCTGGGTTGTTGAGGTGCTTAGATTAATGCGCCGGGCAGCCGCGTTAACGCGCGCAACCAGCTCCCCCTTGCGGACAGGCTTATTAATATAGTCGTCGGCTCCGGCCTGCAGACCGGTGACCAGATCCTCTTCCTGGGTACGGCTGGTCAGGAATAGAACGGGCAGGGCATGACCCAGTGTGGTGCGAACCCAACGCAACACATCCAGGCCACTGACATCCGGCAGTTCCCAGTCCAGCAGCAATAAACCGAAATCATGTGGCTTGGCCAAGGCGGCCAGCAGATCCTTTCCTTGATGAAAGGAGCGACACTCATAGCCGGCTTCGCTCAGAATCCGGGCAATCAGTTCTGCCTGGACGAGGTCGTCTTCCAGGGAAGCGATGATCATGGGTATGGTCCTTGTCGCAGAAGTGCAATAGCCCTGCAGTATAACGATATGTAGATAGCGAGTGACCAAGTGCTTCCATGCGTGTGCCGTGACAACGGGAAAGTGGCGAATCGGTCTCCAAATCGTTGACCTATAAGGGTTTACTGTGGTAAATTTTAGAGCTTACTTTAAGGATCCTTTGCCGGTACACCTTGCAGTAATTTGATAGCAGCCCGGATTTTCAGGGCTGCGGGCACTTTTTTAGTGCCTGAAATCAAGCCCAAGCCATGTGCAAGACCGCTCTTTTTCGTGTTTTATGGGGAGTGGTATTGCGCAATGCCGCTTCCGGTACAGGGTTTCAAAACCCGCCAACTGGACGGCGTTTTTCAAAACACATACGTCAACCAGTACGTAAAGTACGTTATAGGATACGTAAAGGTCATGCCAACCATTAGCCAGCTCGTGCGTAAACCGCGCGAAGTCAGCCGCGTTAGCAGCAAGAGCCCAGCGCTCGAGAACTGCCCACAGCGCCGCGGTGTTTGCACCCGTGTATACACCACGACCCCTAAGAAGCCTAACTCCGCTCTGCGTAAAGTCGCCAAAGTGCGTCTGACCAACGGCTTCGAAGTCATTTCTTACATCGGTGGTGAAGGCCACAACCTGCAAGAGCACTCGGTCGTTCTCGTCCGCGGTGGTCGTGTCAAGGATTTGCCTGGTGTTCGTTACCACATCGTTCGCGGTGCACTTGACCTGCAAGGCGTCAAGGACCGTAAACAGTCCCGCTCCAAATACGGCGCCAAGCGTCCCAAGTAATCCATGTATCCATTGATCAGTTCACTGATCTGGATCCGTGCAACCGTGGCCTAGTGCCATGGTAGGTAAGTGGTCATTTGTCATGAATGGCCGAGACCGCAAACAGCGGTTCAACTGAATAGTCACAAGGAAGTTAAACATGCCTCGCCGTCGCGAAGTACCCAAACGTGAAATCCTACCTGACCCAAAATTTGGCAGCGTTGAGCTGGCCAAATTCATGAACGTGGTCATGCTGTCCGGCAAGAAAGCTGTTGCCGAACGTATTGTTTATGGCGCGCTGGAACAAATTGCGCAGAAAACCGGCAAAGATCCGCTCGAAGTGTTTAATGCTGCCATCAATAATGTAAAACCTGTTGTTGAAGTTAAGAGCCGCCGTGTTGGTGGTGCTAACTACCAGGTTCCTGTCGAAGTGCGCCCTGTCCGTCGTCTGGCTCTGGCCATGCGCTGGATGCGCGAAGCTGCTAAAAAGCGCGGCGAAAAATCGATGGACTTGCGCCTGGCCGGCGAATTGTCCGATGCGGCTGAAGGCCGTGGCGGTGCAATGAAAAAGCGTGAAGACACGCACAAGATGGCCGATGCCAACAAAGCATTCAGCCATTTCCGTTGGTAATCTGAGGACATATAATCATGGCCCGCAAAACCCCCATTCAGCGCTACCGCAATATCGGTATCTCGGCTCACATCGACGCCGGGAAGACGACCACTACCGAGCGCATCCTGTTCTACACCGGTGTGAACCACAAGCTGGGCGAAACCCACGAAGGTTCGGCCACCATGGACTGGATGGAGCAAGAGCAAGAGCGCGGGATCACCATTACCTCGGCTGCTACCACCGCTTTCTGGCGTGGTATGGCGGGCAATTACCCCGAACACCGTATCAACATCATTGATACCCCCGGCCACGTTGACTTCACTATTGAAGTTGAGCGTTCCATGCGCGTGCTTGACGGCGCTTGCATGGTTTACTGCGCGGTGGGTGGTGTTCAGCCTCAGTCCGAAACCGTATGGCGTCAAGCCAACAAGTACGGCGTGCCTCGTCTGGCTTTCATCAACAAGATGGACCGTACTGGCGCTAACTTCTTCAAGGTCTACGACCAGCTCAAGCTGCGTCTGAAAGCCCATCCTGTGCCTGTCGTTATCCCGATCGGCGCTGAAGAAGAGTTCCAAGGCGTGGTTGACCTGATCAAGATGAAAGCAATCATCTGGGATCAAGCCAGCAACGGCGTGAAATTTGAATACACCGACATTCCTGCCGAGCTGCAAGCTTCGGCCGAAGAATGGCGCGAAAAGATGATCGAGTCGGCTGCTGAAGCCAGCGAAGACCTGATGAACAAGTACCTGGAAAACGGTGACCTCTCCGAAGAGGACATCAACCTGGGTCTGCGTACACGTACCATTGCCTGCGAAATTCAGCCAATGCTGTGCGGTACCGCGTTCAAGAACAAGGGTGTACAGCGTATGCTGGACGCCGTGATCGACTACCTGCCATCGCCAGTGGATATTCCACCTGTCGAAGGTACGGACGATGACGGTGAAGTCATTCATCGTAAAGCCAACGACGAAGAGCCTATGTCCGCTCTGGCGTTCAAGCTGATGACTGACCCCTTTGTTGGTCAATTGACTTTCGTGCGCGTTTACTCGGGCATTCTGCGTTCGGGCGACACGGTCTACAACCCTATCAAGGGCAAAAAAGAGCGTATCGGCCGTATTTTGCAGATGCACGCAAACAACCGTGCCGAACTGAAAGAACTGGTTGCTGGTGACATCGCTTCCGTGGTGGGTCTGAAAGACGTGACAACAGGTGAAACCCTGTGTGACGCCGGTCAGCACATCATTCTGGAACGCATGGAGTTCCCAGAGCCCGTGATTTCGCAGGCTGTGGAACCAAAAACCAAGTCCGACCAAGAAAAAATGGGCGTGGCCTTGTCCCGTCTGGCTCAGGAAGATCCTTCTTTCCGCGTCAGCAGCGACGAAGAATCCGGCCAAACCATTATTTCCGGTATGGGCGAGTTGCACCTGGAAGTTCTGGTAGACCGCATGCGCCGTGAATTCGGCGTGGAAGCCAACGTGGGTAAACCACAAGTGGCTTACCGCGAAACCATCCGCAAGACTTGCGACGAAATCGAAGGTAAATTCGTCAAACAGTCCGGTGGTCGTGGTCAGTACGGTCACGTTGTCCTCAAGCTGGAGCCCCTGGAAGCAGGCGGCGGCTTTGAGTTCGTTGACGCCATCAAGGGCGGTGTGGTTCCTCGCGAATTCATTCCTGCTGTTGAAAAAGGTATTCGCGAAACCCTGCACGCAGGTGTGGTCGCTGGTTACCCGGTGGTGGACGTCAAAGCTACGCTGTTCTTCGGTTCGTACCACGATGTGGACTCGAACGAAAACGCCTTCCGTATGGCCGCTTCGATGGCCTTCAAGGATGGTATGCGCAAGGCTGCCCCAGTTCTGCTGGAGCCGACCATGGCTGTAGAAGTTGAAACCCCTGAGGAATACGCCGGTACAGTGATGGGTGACTTGTCCTCCCGTCGCGGTATGGTTCAGGGTATGGACGATATGGTTGGTGGTGGCAAGGTCATCAAGGCCGAGGTTCCTCTGGCCGAGATGTTCGGTTACTCGACCAGCCTGCGTTCGCAAACACAAGGTCGCGCTACGTACACGATGGAATTCAAGCAATATGCTGAAGCTCCAAAGAACGTGGCTGACGAAGTGATCAGCGCTCGCGGTAAGTAATAGCAATACCAGCCCGCCTTATGGCGGGCTGCTCAACAATTTTTTTGTTTTCCTGTAAAACATAATTGGGATAAATCATGGCAAAAGG
>NZ_JAPKNA010000011.1:0-3080 GCF_026344135.1 Alcaligenes parafaecalis
TAAGGATTGATGAACGGCAACAACGTATACTCATATTCCTATAACAGCACCAAGCGTTATAGGATCAAGCGAATAAGTGCATATGATGGATGCCTTGGCGATCACAGGCGATGAAGGACGCGGTAGCCTGCGAAAAGCTACGGGGAGCTGGCAAACAAGCTTTGATCCGTAGATGTCCGAATGGGGAAACCCACCGTAGTAATACGGTATCCCATGCTGAATACATAGGCATGTGGAGGCGAACCGAGTGAACTGAACCATCTCAGTAACTCGAGGAAAAGAAATCAACCGAGATTCCGGAAGTAGTGGCGAGCGAAACCGGATCAGCCTGGATGTTTTAGCGTATTGAATAGTCGAATGGAATGGAAAGTCCAGCCGTAGCAGGTGATAGCCCTGTAGGCGAAATTCAGTACGTGGAACTAAGCATCGAACAAGTAGGGCGGGACACGTGAAATCCTGTCTGAATATGGGGGGACCATCCTCCAAGGCTAAATACTCGTGATCGACCGATAGTGAACCAGTACCGTGAGGGAAAGGCGAAAAGAACCCCGGAAGGGGAGTGAAATAGATCCTGAAATCATATGCATACAAACAGTAGGAGCACCTTCGTGGTGTGACTGCGTACCTTTTGTATAATGGGTCAGCGACTTACATTCAGTGGCAAGCTTAACCGAATAGGGGAGGCGTAGCGAAAGCGAGTCCGAATAGGGCGATTCAGTCGCTGGGTGTAGACCCGAAACCAGGCGATCTATCCATGGCCAGGTTGAAGGCACGGTAACACGTGCTGGAGGACCGAACCCACTAATGTTGAAAAATTAGGGGATGAGCTGTGGATCGGAGTGAAAGGCTAAACAAGCCTGGAGATAGCTGGTTCTCTCCGAAAACTATTTAGGTAGTGCCTCGTATATTACTGCCGGGGGTAGAGCACTGTTATGGCTAGGGGGTCACAGCGACTTACCAACCCATGGCAAACTCCGAATACCGGCAAGTACAGTACGGGAGACAGAGCACCGGGTGCTAACGTCCGGACTCAAGAGGGAAACAACCCAGACCGCCAGCTAAGGTCCCTAACTATGGCTAAGTGGGAAACGAAGTGGGAAGGCATAGACAGTCAGGAGGTTGGCTTAGAAGCAGCCATCCTTTAAAGAAAGCGTAATAGCTCACTGATCGAGTCGTCCTGCGCGGAAGATGTAACGGGGCTAAGCCATAGACCGAAGCTGCGGATGTGTACTTTTAGTACACATGGTAGGAGAGCGTTCCGTAAGCCTGTGAAGGTGTTCCGTGAGGAATGCTGGAGGTATCGGAAGTGAGAATGCTGACATGAGTAGCGATAAAGGGGGTGAAAAGCCCCCTCGCCGTAAGTCCAAGGTTTCCTGCGCAACGTTCATCGGCGCAGGGTGAGTCGGCCCCTAAGGCGAGGCAGAGATGCGTAGCTGATGGGAAGCGGGTTAATATTCCCGCACCGTCGTAGAGTGCGATGGGGGGACGGATTGCAGAATGTTATCGGGGTGTTGGATGTCCCCGTTGGCGCATCATAGAAGGCACTTAGGCAAATCCGGGTGCGTAATTCAAGGGTGTGACTGGATAGAGCTTCGGCTCTAAACTAACTGGAAGCAGTTCCAAGAAAAGCCTCTAAGCTTCAGCTCTACGAGACCGTACCGCAAACCGACACAGGTGGACGGGATGAATATTCCAAGGCGCTTGAGAGAACTCAGGAGAAGGAACTCGGCAAATTAATACCGTAACTTCGGGAGAAGGTATGCCTCATTAGTGTGATGTGCCTGCGCACAAAGCATGAAGAGGCCGCAGTGAATCGGTGGCTGCGACTGTTTACTAAAAACACAGCACTCTGCAAACACGAAAGTGGACGTATAGGGTGTGACGCCTGCCCGGTGCCGGAAGGTTAAGTGATGGGGTGCAAGCTCTTGATCGAAGCCCCGGTAAACGGCGGCCGTAACTATAACGGTCCTAAGGTAGCGAAATTCCTTGTCGGGTAAGTTCCGACCTGCACGAATGGCGTAACGATGGCCACACTGTCTCCTCCTGAGACTCAGCGAAGTTGACATGGTTGTGATGATGCAATCTCCCCGCGGCTAGACGGAAAGACCCCATGAACCTTTACTGTAGCTTTGCATTGGATTGTGAACCGGCCTGTGTAGGATAGGTGGGAGGCATTGAAGCGTGATCGCCAGATTGCGTGGAGCCAACCTTGAAATACCACCCTGGTCTGTTTGCGGTTCTAACCTAGGTCCCTTATCGGGATCGGGGACCGTGCATGGTGGGCAGTTTGACTGGGGCGGTCTCCTCCTAAAGTGTAACGGAGGAGTTCGAAGGTACGCTAGAGACGGTCGGAAATCGTCTTGATAGTGCAATGGCATAAGCGTGCTTGACTGTGAGACTGACAAGTCGAACAGGTACGAAAGTAGGACATAGTGATCCGGTGGTTCTGTATGGAAGGGCCATCGCTCAACGGATAAAAGGTACTCTGGGGATAACAGGCTGATACCGCCCAAGAGTTCATATCGACGGCGGTGTTTGGCACCTCGATGTCGGCTCATCTCATCCTGGGGCTGTAGCCGGTCCCAAGGGTATGGCTGTTCGCCATTTAAAGAGGTACGTGAGCTGGGTTTAAAACGTCGTGAGACAGTTTGGTCCCTATCTGCCGTGGGCGTTGGATATTTGACGGAGCCTGCTCCTAGTACGAGAGGACCGGAGTGGACGTACCACTGGTGTATCGGTTGTCATGCCAATGGCATTGCCGAGTAGCTACGTACGGAAGAGATAACCGCTGAAGGCATCTAAGCGGGAAACTCGTCTGAAGATTAGATATCCCGGAGGCTTGACCTCCCTGTAGGGTCGTCCGAGACCAGGACGTTGATAGGCTGGGTGTGGAAGTGCAGTAATGCATGTAGCTAACCAGTACTAATTGCCCGTGTGGCTTGATCCTATAACCCTTGAGGTTGTAGTGAGTTAAGTTGTTGACCACAGAACGTAATATTGAAGTGCAGCGCAACCCGCGCTCGACACCTTCGCAAACACTTGCTGATTGATCCGTACTGATCGCAGCAAGGTGCTTCTTC
>NZ_JAPKNA010000012.1:0-2172 GCF_026344135.1 Alcaligenes parafaecalis
TCAAGTGCTCACAAACGAAAGATGAAGAATTACCTTGTGTAACTCTGAATTTTTCTTTGAGACACAATCGGTCTCGTCGCAAGACGGGACAACCACAGAGATTAAACTGAAGAGTTTGATCCTGGCTCAGATTGAACGCTAGCGGGATGCTTTACACATGCAAGTCGAACGGCAGCACGAGAGAGCTTGCTCTCTTGGTGGCGAGTGGCGGACGGGTGAGTAATATATCGGAACGTGCCCAGTAGCGGGGGATAACTACTCGAAAGAGTGGCTAATACCGCATACGCCCTACGGGGGAAAGGGGGGGATTCTTCGGAACCTCTCACTATTGGAGCGGCCGATATCGGATTAGCTAGTTGGTGGGGTAAAGGCTCACCAAGGCAACGATCCGTAGCTGGTTTGAGAGGACGACCAGCCACACTGGGACTGAGACACGGCCCAGACTCCTACGGGAGGCAGCAGTGGGGAATTTTGGACAATGGGGGAAACCCTGATCCAGCCATCCCGCGTGTATGATGAAGGCCTTCGGGTTGTAAAGTACTTTTGGCAGAGAAGAAAAGGTACCTCCTAATACGAGGTACTGCTGACGGTATCTGCAGAATAAGCACCGGCTAACTACGTGCCAGCAGCCGCGGTAATACGTAGGGTGCAAGCGTTAATCGGAATTACTGGGCGTAAAGCGTGTGTAGGCGGTTCGGAAAGAAAGATGTGAAATCCCAGGGCTCAACCTTGGAACTGCATTTTTAACTGCCGAGCTAGAGTATGTCAGAGGGGGGTAGAATTCCACGTGTAGCAGTGAAATGCGTAGATATGTGGAGGAATACCGATGGCGAAGGCAGCCCCCTGGGATAATACTGACGCTCAGACACGAAAGCGTGGGGAGCAAACAGGATTAGATACCCTGGTAGTCCACGCCCTAAACGATGTCAACTAGCTGTTGGGGCCGTTAGGCCTTAGTAGCGCAGCTAACGCGTGAAGTTGACCGCCTGGGGAGTACGGTCGCAAGATTAAAACTCAAAGGAATTGACGGGGACCCGCACAAGCGGTGGATGATGTGGATTAATTCGATGCAACGCGAAAAACCTTACCTACCCTTGACATGTCTGGAATGCCGAAGAGATTTGGCAGTGCTCGCAAGAGAACCGGAACACAGGTGCTGCATGGCTGTCGTCAGCTCGTGTCGTGAGATGTTGGGTTAAGTCCCGCAACGAGCGCAACCCTTGTCATTAGTTGCTACGCAAGAGCACTCTAATGAGACTGCCGGTGACAAACCGGAGGAAGGTGGGGATGACGTCAAGTCCTCATGGCCCTTATGGGTAGGGCTTCACACGTCATACAATGGTCGGGACAGAGGGTCGCCAACCCGCGAGGGGGAGCCAATCTCAGAAACCCGATCGTAGTCCGGATCGCAGTCTGCAACTCGACTGCGTGAAGTCGGAATCGCTAGTAATCGCGGATCAGAATGTCGCGGTGAATACGTTCCCGGGTCTTGTACACACCGCCCGTCACACCATGGGAGTGGGTTTCACCAGAAGTAGGTAGCCTAACCGTAAGGAGGGCGCTTACCACGGTGGGATTCATGACTGGGGTGAAGTCGTAACAAGGTAGCCGTATCGGAAGGTGCGGCTGGATCACCTCCTTTTAGAGCGAATGGCTCGCAAAGCGAAAGCGTCCACACTTATTGGCTGTTAGTTAATGTCATGACCATTGAAGGTATCGCCCACTGGTGATAGATGGGTCAGTAGCTCAGTCGGTTAGAGCACCGTCTTGATAAGGCGGGGGTCGTTGGTTCGATTCCAACTTGACCCACCAACGATTACCTCGGGGGATTAGCTCAGCTGGGAGAGCACCTGCTTTGCAAGCAGGGGGTCGTCGGTTCGATCCCGTCATCCTCCACCACCGCTTTTGTGGTTGGTAGTAGATATAGCAAGGTTCATGACAGAGTATAGGGCACAGGACAACAACGGTTGGCCTGGCGTTAGATTCAACGAAGAGTGTTCTTTTACAAGAATACTGCTCGTTGGGTTATACAACCCACGAATTGCTCTTTAACAATTAGGAAGAAGCACAACGAAGGTGTGTTGTCTAATAAACGCAAAGCGATTAGTCGCCTTGTGATGACAATACACGGGTTGTGATTGCAACAGAACAAATTATGTTCAACGAAAGTTC
>NZ_JAPKNA010000013.1:0-1106 GCF_026344135.1 Alcaligenes parafaecalis
TGGAACGTGGATGTTCCTGGTGCCGAACTGGCCAAGGACAGCAATGTCCACGCTAAGGTTGAGACCGAAGATGCGGCTGGTAACCCAGCTAGCGCTGAAGCTGACCGCGGCTACGGCGTAGACACCGATCTGCCCGAAGCTGAGATCGCGATCAACGTGATTGCTGAAGATGACGTCATCAACAAAGCCGAATCGGAAGGGGATGTCACTGTCTCCGGTACGGTTGGTAAAGACGTCAAGGCTGGCGACACCGTGACCGTGACGGTTAATGGTAAGGATTACACCACTACCGTTAACGCCGACGGCAAGACTTGGAACGTGGACGTTCCTGGTGCCGAACTGGCCAAGGACAGCAATGTCCACGCTAAGGTTGAGACCGAAGACGCCGCTGGTAACCCAGCGTCGGCTGAAGCCGACCGTGGTTACGGCGTAGACACCGATCTGCCTGAAGCCGAGATCGCGATCAACGTGATCGCCGAAGACGACGTAGTCAACAAGGCTGAGTCCGAGTCCGACGTGACCATTACTGGTACCGTGGGTAAAGACGTCAAGGCTGGCGACACGGTTACTGTGACCGTGAACGGCAAGGATTACACGACTACCGTTAATGCCGACGGCAAGACCTGGAACGTGGATGTTCCTGGTGCCGAACTGGCCAAGGACAGCAATGTCCACGCCAAGGTGGAAACGGAAGACGCGGCTGGTAACCCAGCTAGCGCTGAAGCTGATCGCGGTTACGGCGTAGACACCGATCTGCCAGAAGCTGAGATCGCGATCAACGTGATCGCTGAAGATGACGTAGTCAACAAGGCTGAGTCCGAGTCCGACGTTACCATTACTGGTACCGTGGGTAAAGACGTCAAGGCTGGCGATACGGTTACTGTGACCGTGAACGGTAAGGATTACACCACTACCGTTAACGCCGATGGCAAGACCTGGAACGTGGATGTTCCTGGTGCTGAACTGGCCAAGGACAGCAATGTCCACGCCAAGGTTGAGACGGAAGACGCCGCTGGTAACCCAGCTAGCGCTGAAGCTGACCGCGGTTACGGCGTAGAGACTGATCTGCCTGAAGCCGAGATCGCGATCAACGTGATCGCTGAAGA
>NZ_JAPKNA010000014.1:0-1055 GCF_026344135.1 Alcaligenes parafaecalis
GACGTTCCTGGTGCCGAACTGGCCAAGGACAGCAACGTCCACGCCAAGGTTGAGACTGAAGACGCCGCTGGTAACCCAGCCAGCGCTGAAGCTGACCGCGGCTACGGTGTAGACACCGCTCTGCCAGAAGCCTCGATCACCATCAACACCATTGCTGGTGACGATGTGATCAACAAGGCCGAGTCCGAGTCCAACGTGACCCTGACGGGTACGGTTGGCAAGGATGTGAAGGCTGGCGATACGGTTACTGTGACCGTGAACGGTAAGGACTACACGACCACTGTTAACGCTGATGGCAAGACCTGGAACGTGGACGTTCCTGGTGCTGAGCTGGCCAAGGACAGCAATGTTCACGCCAAGGTTGAGACCGAAGACGCGGCTGGTAACCCAGCCAGCGCTGAAGCTGACCGCGGCTACGGTGTAGACACCGCTCTGCCAGAAGCCTCGATCACCATCAACACCATTGCTGGTGACGATGTGATCAACAAGGCCGAATCGGAAGGAGATGTCACTGTCTCTGGTACGGTGGGTAAAGACGTCAAGGCTGGTGACACCGTGACCGTGACGGTCAATGGTAAGGACTACACGACCACTGTTAACGCCGATGGCAAGACCTGGAACGTGGACGTTCCTGGTGCTGAACTGGCCAAGGACAGCAATGTTCATGCCAAGGTTGAGACCGAAGACGCCGCTGGTAACCCAGCCAGCGCTGAAGCTGACCGTGGCTACGGCGTAGATACCGATCTGCCTGAAGCCGAGATCGCGATCAACGTGATCGCCGAAGACGACGTAGTCAACAAGGCCGAGTCTGAGTCCGACGTGACCATTACTGGTACCGTGGGTAAAGACGTCAAGGCAGGCGACACCGTCACCGTGACCGTGAACGGCAAGGACTACACCACCACCGTTAACGCCGACGGCAAGACCTGGAACGTGGACGTTCCTGGTGCCGAACTGGCCAAGGACAGCAATGTCCACGCCAAGGTTGAGACCGAAGACGCGGCTGGTAACCCAGCTAGCGCTGAAGCCGACCGTGGCTACGGCGTAGACACCGA
>NZ_JAPKNA010000015.1:0-1014 GCF_026344135.1 Alcaligenes parafaecalis
GTGGACGTTCCTGGTGCCGAACTGGCCAAGGACAGCAATGTCCACGCTAAGGTTGAGACCGAAGACGCCGCTGGTAACCCAGCCAGTGCTGAAGCCGACCGTGGTTACGGCGTAGACACCGATCTGCCTGAAGCCGAGATCGCGATCAACGTGATCGCCGAAGACGACGTAGTCAACAAGGTTGAGTCCGAGTCCGACGTGACCATTACTGGTACGGTTGGTAAGGACGTGAAGGCTGGCGACACGGTTACTGTGACCGTGAACGGCAAGGACTACACGACCACCGTTAACGCTGATGGCAAGACCTGGAACGTGGACGTTCCTGGTGCCGAACTGGCCAAGGACAGCAATGTCCACGCCAAGGTTGAGACCGAAGATGCGGCTGGTAACCCAGCTAGCGCTGAAGCCGACCGTGGCTACGGCGTAGACACCGATCTGCCTGAAGCTGAGATCGCGATCAACGTGATCGCTGAAGATGACGTCATCAACAAAGCCGAATCGGAAGGAGATGTCACTGTCTCCGGTACGGTTGGTAAAGACGTCAAGGCTGGCGATACGGTTACTGTGACCGTGAACGGCAAGGATTACACCACTACCGTTAATGCCGATGGCAAGACCTGGAACGTAGACGTTCCTGGTGCTGAACTGGCCAAGGACAGCAATGTCCACGCTAAGGTTGAGACCGAAGACGCCGCTGGTAACCCAGCGTCGGCTGAAGCCGACCGTGGTTACGGCGTAGACACCGATCTGCCTGAAGCCGAGATCGCGATCAACGTGATCGCCGAAGACGACGTAGTCAACAAGGCTGAGTCCGAGTCCGACGTGACCATTACTGGTACTGTGGGTAAAGACGTCAAGGCAGGCGACACCGTCACCGTGACCGTGAACGGCAAGGATTACACCACTACCGTTAACGCCGACGGCAAGACTTGGAACGTACACGTTCCTGGTGCCGAACTGGCCAAGGACAGCAATGTCCACGCCAAGGTGGAAACGGAAGACGCGGCTGGTAAC
>NZ_JAPKNA010000016.1:0-659 GCF_026344135.1 Alcaligenes parafaecalis
GATGGCAAGACCTGGAACGTGGACGTTCCTGGTGCTGAACTGGCCAAGGACAGCAATGTCCACGCCAAGGTTGAGACCGAAGATGCGGCTGGTAACCCAGCTAGCGCTGAAGCCGACCGTGGCTACGGCGTAGACACCGATCTGCCAGAAGCTGAGATCGCGATCAACGTGATCGCTGAAGATGACGTCATCAACAAAGCCGAATCGGAAGGAGATGTCACTGTCTCCGGTACGGTTGGTAAAGACGTCAAGGCTGGCGATACCGTGACCGTGACGGTCAATGGTAAGGACTACACAACCACGGTTAACGCCGACGGCAAGACCTGGAACGTGGACGTTCCTGGTGCTGAACTGGCCAAGGACAGCAATGTCCACGCCAAGGTGGAGACCGAAGACGCCGCTGGTAACCCAGCGTCGGCAGAAGCTGACCGTGGTTACGGTGTTGACACCGACCTGCCCGAAGCCGAGATAGCGATCAACGTGATCGCTGAAGATGACGTAGTCAACAAGGCTGAGTCCGAGTCCGACGTGACCATTACTGGTACCGTGGGTAAAGACGTCAAGGCTGGCGACACTGTGACCGTGACGGTTAATGGTAAGGACTACACGACCACCGTTAACGCTGACGGCAAGACCTGGAACGTAGACGTTCCTGGTGC
>NZ_JAPKNA010000017.1:0-617 GCF_026344135.1 Alcaligenes parafaecalis
CTGGCTCTGGAAGGCGACGAAGGCCCACTGGGCAGCCAAGCCGTTCTGGCTCTGGCCGAAGCGCTGGACAGCTACATTCCTACGCCTGAGCGTGCCGTTGACGGTACCTTCTTGATGCCTGTTGAAGACGTGTTCTCGATCTCCGGCCGTGGTACGGTTGTGACCGGTCGTATTGAGCGCGGCATCGTTAAAGTCGGCGAAGAAATCGAAATCGTGGGTATCAAAGACACGGTCAAGACCATTTGTACCGGCGTTGAAATGTTCCGCAAACTGCTGGACCAAGGCGAAGCTGGCGATAACGTCGGTCTGCTGCTGCGTGGTACCAAGCGTGAAGACGTGGAACGTGGTCAAGTTCTGGCCAAACCTGGTTCGATCAAGCCACACACCGACTTCGACGCCGAAGTGTACATTCTGTCCAAAGAAGAAGGTGGTCGTCACACTCCTTTCTTCAAGGGCTACCGTCCTCAGTTCTACTTCCGTACAACTGACGTGACCGGCACGATCGAGCTGCCAGAAGACAAAGAAATGGTTCTGCCAGGCGACAACATTTCGATGAAAGTGTCCCTGATCGCTCCTATCGCCATGGAAGAAGGTCTGCGCTTCGCTATTCGCGAAGG
>NZ_JAPKNA010000002.1:0-813982 GCF_026344135.1 Alcaligenes parafaecalis
GACGTTCCTGGTGCTGAACTGGCCAAGGACAGCAACGTCCACGCCAAGGTTGAGACTGAAGACGCCGCTGGTAACCCAGCGTCGGCTGAGGCTGACCGTGGTTACGGCGTAGAGACTGATCTGCCTGAAGCCGAGATCGCGATCAACGTGATCGCTGAAGACGACGTGATCAACAAAGCCGAATCGGAAGGGGATGTCACTGTCTCCGGTACGGTTGGTAAAGACGTCAAGGCTGGCGACACGGTCACTGTGACCGTGAACGGCAAGGATTACACCACCACGGTTAACGCCGATGGCAAGACTTGGAACGTGGACGTTCCTGGTGCTGAACTGGCCAAGGACAGCAATGTTCATGCCAAGGTTGAGACCGAAGACGCGGCTGGTAACCCAGCCAGCGCTGAAGCCGACCGTGGCTACGGTGTGGATACCGACCTGCCCGAAGCCTCGATCACCATCAACACCATTGCTGGTGACGATGTGATCAACAAGGCCGAGTCCGAGTCCAACGTGACCCTGACGGGTACGGTTGGCAAGGATGTGAAGGCTGGTGATACCGTGACCGTGACCGTGAACGGCAAGGACTACACGACCACCGTTAACGCCGACGGCAAGACCTGGAACGTGGACGTTCCAGGTGCCGAGCTGGCCAAGGACAGCAATGTCCACGCCAAGGTTGAGACCGAAGACGCGGCTGGTAACCCAGCCAGCGCTGAAGCCGACCGTGGCTACGGTGTCGATACCGACCTGCCAGAAGCCTCGATCACCATCAACACCATTGCTGGTGACGATGTGATCAACAAGGCCGAGTCCGAGTCCAACGTGACCCTGACGGGTACGGTTGGCAAGGACGTCAAGGCAGGCGACACGGTTACTGTGACCGTGAACGGCAAGGATTACACCACTACCGTTAACGCCGATGGCAAGACCTGGAATGTAGACGTTCCCGGTGCTGAACTGGCCAAGGACAGCAATGTTCACGCCAAGGTTGAGACCGAAGACGCCGCTGGTAACCCAGCGTCGGCTGAAGCTGACCGCGGCTACGACGTTCAGACCGCTTTGCCTAAGGCCGAGATTGCTATCGACACCATTGCTGGTGACGACGTGATCAACAAGGCTGAGTCCGAATCCAACATCACCCTGACCGGTACGGTTGGTCAAGACGTCAAGGCTGGCGACAAGGTCACTGTGACTGTGAACGGCAAGGACTACACAACCACGGTTAATACCGATGGCAAGACCTGGAGTGTGAGCGTTCCTGGTTCCGAGCTGGCTCTGGATGACAACGTCCACGCCAAGGTTGAGACCAAGGATGCTGCCGGTAACAGCGCTAGCGCTGAAGCTGACCGCGACTACGGTGTGCAGACCACATTGCCTGAAGCCGAGATCACTCTGGATCCGATCGCTGGTGACGGCGTGCTGGATCACAAGGAAGCTGGCGACGGCAAGGGCACGATTGACGTGACCGGTACGGTTGGCAAGGATGTACAGCCTGGCGATACCGTGACCCTGACTATCGGTGGCAAGGAATACACCGGTACCGTTGGCAATGATCTGACCTTCAAGATCCCAGTACCTGTACAGGATCTGTTGAAGAACGATACGGTTGATGCCAAGGTAACGACGACAGACTCGGCTGGTAACAGCGCTTCTGCCAACGACTCTGGCCCATACACGCTGGATGTGGATCAGTTGATCATTGATGGTAACGGTGGTGGCAATCCGAATGGTGGCGTGGGCGACGACGTCATTATTGGTGACCGCGGCGGTGTACAGGAGAACATCGTTCACGGCCAGAGCTACAACATTGCCATTCTGGTTGACCGTTCCAACAGCATGAAAGAGGCTTCTGGTACGGACAACATGAACCGTATGCAGTTGCTGAAGGCTGCGCTGACGACCTTGGCTGAAAGCTTGGCCAACCACGAAGGCGGCACGGTGAACCTGAGTATCATCGGCTTTGGTACCAAGGCTGATGCGCCTATGGTCTTCAAAGATCTGACGCATGCTGATCTGGTCAAGTTGCTGAACTCGATCGACACCTTGAATGGCTACAACTCCAACTGGAACTCCAACGTTGGCGGTACCAACTATGAAGCAGCCTTCAAGGCGGCTGAAGCATGGTTCAAGACTGGCGATGCACCGGCAACAGACAAGAACGGCAACGCTTATGAAAACGTTACGTACTTCCTGACTGACGGTAATCCAACTCAGTACGGTACTGGCCAAGGTGCTGGTAGTGGCTATGACGCTACTGCTGACTCGCGTGGTCAGAGTGCTTACAACAGCTTGGTTACTTCTTCGGGTAGCAAGGTGTACGCAGTGGGTATTGGTAACGACGTCAGCGTGGATGTTCTGCGCAAGTACGACAACACCGGTACTGAGATTGTTGATGTTATCCGTGGTACCAAGGACGTTACTGACTTTGAAAACGGCCGTCACGACGGGTGGACGAAGGTCAACGGTGGTGGCACTGTCGGCGTCAACAACGACTGGTGGGCTGGATCGCGTCTGGAAATCACTGATACCTATAGCAATAGGAACGATACTTCCACGACAGTTCGTGGCCCCGGTATGGCAGTGGCCGCTGGTAGCTATGGCAAGCTTAGCTTTACCTATGCAGAGAGCGGCCGTAATAGCCAGGACGTGTTCAAGTGGCAACTGCAGAAGTACAACGAGAAAACAGGTAACTGGGAAGTTGTGCAGGAAGGTGGCCGCCCAGGTAGCTCCGGCACCATCACGACCAAACCAGTAGGCGAAGGTCAGTACCGCTTCGAGTTCCTGGTTGATGATCGTTCCAGCAGCAGCAACTACAAGGTCTACATTGACGACGTCACGATGCTGTCCTCCGGCAATTCAAATGATTGGAAAGAGGTCAACAAGGTCGACATCGTCAACACCAAGGAAGACTTGGATGCAGCCTTGAAGGGTGGTTCGGTAACGAATGATCCAGCACCTGTTGGTAACGACCACATCATCGGTGGTGATGGTAATGACATCATCTTCGGTGACACGATCAACACCGACGGTTCGGTTTTGCCATGGCATGAAGTGGGTGGTCGTCCAGACAACCTGCCTGATGGCTCCGGTCTGAAGGCGCTGGAAGTGTTCTTGCAGATGAAGAACAACGGCACTCCAGCAACAGGTAATGATCTGTACGAGTACATCAAGGAAAACCATGCCGACTTCAACGTTGACGGCGACAAGCGTGGTGGTAACGACATCCTTGACGGTGGCGCAGGTAACGACATCCTGTACGGTCAGGGCGGTAACGACACCTTGATCGGTGGTGCCGGTGACGACATCATGTTCGGTGGTGAGGGTGATGACACCTTTGTGTGGAACAAGGGCGATCAAGGCACTACTAGCAAACCGGCTGTGGATTACGTGATGGACTTTGGTGATTCGGGTACCGACACCTTGGATATCACTGATCTGTTGTCGGGCCACGACCTCAATAGCGGCGACCTGAGCCAGTATCTGACGGTAGGCAGCTCGGCTAACGGCAAGATGGAAATTGGTATCAGCTCTCAAGGTAATGGTCAGATCGATCAGAAGATCATTCTGGACAACATCGACTTTGACGCAGAGAAGGCAGCTCAGATCGCCAACTCGCTGAAAGACGGCACCTTGAAGTCTTCTGATTTCTAAGCTGTTCACTGGATAGGCACTACCTGCGGGTAGTGTCCAAGCCCCACAAACCTATTTGGGTTTGTGGGGTTTTTTTATGTCTGTGGCTTGTCGTCAGCGCCAATAGTGGGCACCTGGCATTTGTGACTATGATCGTGATGTGTCGCAAGAAAGAGGGCGCATGCAGCAGGGCTATTGACCACGCTTAGCCGGTAAGTGCGCTGTTCTGCGGGTTGCCACGTGGTGGCCTCTCTTTTCAGGGATAGTTCAGGGCCGTTTAACAGCCTGCTCTATATATAGAGGGATTAGGCGCTTTGTCGATTGCCAAGCGTTCACTAAATAGGCAAGCTATAACGCCGTTATAAGGGTTTGCTTATTTGGGATTGACGTGCTCTTGTCTTTTGCCTGGCTACGCCTTTTTCTTCGATCTAGGATTGCGCTGTTTGTGCTGGTCGCACTGCTGGTATTGGTGTGGCTGCCCTTGTCGGCGCCTGCCTTGCAGTTCGAGGCAAGCAAGATTCGTCAGACCGCTGTTTCCCGTTTTGGCGCCCGTGCCGGGACTGCCGTGGATCGGTGGATGGCCAATCTGGAATCCGCTCGTGGATTAAGCGAACGTCGCCAGTTAGATGCCGTTAATGATTTCTGGAATATGAATGTGATGGCGGGTGAGGACATTCATATCTGGGGCCAGTTGGATTACTGGGCAACGCCCATAGAAACTCTGGGCAAAGCAGCAGGTGACTGTGAGGATTTTGTCATCGGCAAGTATTTTTCCTTGTTGCACCTGGGTGTGCCTAATGAAAAACTGCGATTGATCTATGTACGCGCGCAGGTCGGTGGCCAAAGTATTGCGCACATGGTGCTGGGCTACTATCCCACGCCGCAGTCCGAGCCTTTGCTGCTCGATAATTTAAGCGGTTCGATTCGCCCCGCCAGCCAACGTCCTGATCTGACCCCTGTGTTCAGCTTTAACTCACAAGGGGTGTATGTGGGTAATGCCCAAAAAGGTTCGGTAGACAGTATTAGCCGCTGGCGCGGGTTGCTGGAAAAAATGCGTAAGGAAGGTTTTGTGCCCTGAGGATGAACACCCCCTTTGTGCGTGATGATCGATCAGTAACAGAACCCAAGCCACCCTTCGGGGTGGGCTAGACCAGAATTTATGGAATATACGGAAGCGCTATGTCTTTACTTAAACAGCTCTTGCTAAGTGTCTCGTGCGCGATTCTTGCTATTTTGATTGGCACGCTGTGGTTTAGCGTGGATTCGGCAAGGCAGTACTTAAGTAGCCAATTGCAGGCTCAGGGCGAGTCGGCGGCGACCTCGCTGGCCTTGACCTTGTCTCAGCCCAGCAACCAGGACCCGATTACGCAAGAGCTGCTGATCGCAGCTTTGTACGATACCGGTCAGTTTGAACGCATTCGTTTTTACGACACTTCCGATACCGTCCTGGTAGAGCGTAGCGCTCAGCAGGAAACCCAGGTCAGTGGTTCCTCTCCTGCGTGGTTCGCCAACTCCTTGCCGATTGATGTGCCTTTGGCGTCCGCGCATGTCAGTAATGGTTGGAACCAGATTGGCACGATCGAGGTCAAGCCTGCCGACGAGTACGCTCGCGCCAGTCTGTGGAAAAGTTTTGTACGCGTCACCTTGCTGGTTTTGGGTGCCGGAATTGCCTGGGGCGTATTTGTCTTGATGGTGATGGCCTGGTTGCGCCGTGCCTTGCGTGAGCACGTACAGTTCGAGCTGCAACAGATGGACCAAAGCGAATCTGTGCCTAGCCGCAAGAAAGTGCGCACGATTCCCGAGTTGGAGGCCGTGACACATACCTTGAGTACGGTGCAAAACCGTATCCGTGTCAGTAGCCAGGAGCAAAATGCCCGAATCGAGCAATTGCAGTTGGAGCTGAACTGCGACCCGGTGACGGGCCTGGCCAACCGCAAGTACTTCGTGAACTTGTTCCGTCAGGTATTGCAGCAAGAGGAGGGTGGCCATGTATTGCTGTTCCGTCAGCGGGACTTGCTGTCTTTAAATACCTCCTTGTCGCGCGACGCGGTAGATGCCTGGCTGAACCTGGTGACCCAGCGTTGTACAGAGCTTTTGAAGAAAAATGGCATGGATGCGGGCAATCTGGCTCGTTTGAATGGCTCCGACTTTATCGTGCTGCTTAAAGGTCAGACGGGTCCTCAGGTGATGGGCTTTGCTCAGGAATTGCGTACCGCCTTGCAGGAGTTGCGTCAGCCCCTGCCCGATGGCAGCCTGTGCCGATGGTCTATGGCGATGACAAACTACGAAGGCCAGGATTCGCTCAGCGCTGTGATGACGCGCTTGGATAATGCCTTGATGCGTGCCGAAGGGGCAGGGCACCAGGAAGTGGAGTACCGTCCTTCTGAAGGTGCCCATAGCGAGGCGGGTTCCTCTATTGGCGAGCAGGAATGGCACTCGCGTATTGAGCGGGGCCTGGAGCAGGGACGGATTGAACTGAATGTGAAGCCGGGCGTCGAAGTGTGGGGCCAGGCTGGCAAGATTCACGACGCTACCTTGAATTTGCTGCCCGAGCAGTCGGGCCAGGCCAGTTTGCCTGCTTATTTGTTTATCCCCGTTGCGGTTCGTTTGGGTCTGTCCGGGCAATGCGATTTGCGTACGATGGAGCTGGCAGGTGATTGGCTGGCTAAAAACGAAGGCAGTTTAAGCGTTCGAGTGTCCTGGGCATCGGTGATCAAGCCCGGATTTGCGGATCAGGTGGCTCAGGTGTTGGCTGCGGCAGGGGATACGGCGCAGCGTCTGATTATTGAGCTGGATGCCTACTGCCTGAGCGAGCATGATGTGGAAACGGTCGCTTTTGTGGATAAATTGCGCCCCTTGGGTGTGCAATTCGGTCTGCGCCGGGTGCTTGAACAGCCCGAGTCTATCCTGTGGTTGCACATGATGGCACTGAAGTACATTGTCCTGGACGATGAGCGTGCCCAGACTCTGCAGGCCGAGGTGGGTGGGCGACATTTACTGATGGCATTCTTGCAAAGTTTGCAGGAACTGGGCATTGGTTTGCGTCGAGTAACGCGAGCCAGCAATAGTGCCCAGTTGGATGAGTTGTTGCGTGAAAACGCCGTCGTGCCAAGGCCTTAGGAAATAAATCCTTGTTTTGTCGGGCCTTATTTGCTAGTATATGTGGCTTACCTCTTTATTTTGACCGGAGAGGCTTAGTCGCCTATCCGGATTGAAGTTGGTAATACAACGTTTTGTCTCTCGCAAGATTTCAACCTAGGGTTCGGCTTGCCGGACCAGATCGAGATCGGGTTTACGGTATCGAACTGGCTGGATCCGAATCTGACGGGACCAAAACTGGTTGTGTGACCCAGTCATTTTGGCTGGATCGTTGCAATTAAGTTGGAACAGGAAAAATCATGATTCAAATGCAGACCACGCTGGACGTGGCCGACAACACAGGTGCGCGTTCTGTAATGTGCATCAAAGTGCTGGGCGGCTCGAAGCGCCGTTATGCCGCAATTGGTGACGTTATCAAAGTTACCGTTAAAGAAGCGGCCCCGCGCGGACGCGTCAAAAAAGGCGAAATCTACAACGCTGTAGTGGTTCGTACCGCTAAGGGCGTGCGCCGTAAAGACGGTTCGCTGATTCGTTTCGGTGGCAATGCCGCCGTATTGCTCAATGCCAAGCTGGAGCCTATCGGCACCCGCATCTTCGGACCCGTGACGCGTGAACTGCGTACCGAGAAGTTCATGAAGATCGTGTCCCTGGCTCCCGAAGTGCTGTAAGGAGCGCGAAAAATGCAAAAAATTCGTAAAGGCGACGAAGTTATTGTGCTGACCGGCCGTGATAAAAAACGCCGTGGCACCGTACTGCAACGCGTCGATGCAGACCACGTTATCGTGGAAGGCATCAATGTCGTCAAAAAACACGTTAAAGCCAATCCTATGGCTGGCACGCAAGGTGGGATCGTCGACAAGACCATGCCTATCCATATCTCGAACGTTGCTCTGTTCAACCCAGAAACCGGCAAGGGCGACCGCGTTGGTATCCAGGTGATCGACGGTCAGAAGACGCGTATTTATCGTTCCAGCGGCAAAGCCGTTGGCGCCAAGGCATAAGGGGCGGATAACATGACACGTTTACAAGAGTTCTACCGCGAAAAAGTGGTTGCCGATCTGCAAAAGCAGTTCGAGTACAAGAGCATCATGGAAGTACCGCGCATCACCAAGATCACCCTGAACATGGGTGTCTCGGAAGCCGTTGCTGACAAGAAGATCATCGAGAACGCGGTATCGGACATGACCAAAATTGCTGGTCAGAAGCCCGTTATCACGAAAACCCGCAAAGCTATTGCCGGTTTCAAGATTCGCGAAGATTACCCGATTGGTTGTATGGTGACCCTGCGCGGTCAACGCATGTACGAATTCCTGGATCGTCTGGTCGCTGTGGCTCTGCCTCGCGTACGTGACTTCCGTGGTGTGTCGGGTCGTGCGTTTGACGGTCGTGGCAACTACAACATGGGGGTTAAAGAGCAAATCATTTTCCCCGAAATCGAGTACGACAAAATCGACGCAGTGCGTGGTCTGAACATCAGCATCACTACTTCTGCCAAGACGGACGAAGAGGCCAAGGCGCTGCTTAGCGCGTTCAGCTTCCCGTTCCGCAACTAAGGGGCGCAACGTGGCTAAACTTTCCCTCATCAATCGCGACATCAAGCGCGTCAAGCTGGCTGAGAAATTCGCCGCTAAACGTGCCGAACTGAAAGCGACCATTGACGACCAGTCCAAGTCTGACGAAGAACGCTACGAGGCTCGTTTGCAGTTGCAGCAATTGCCACGCAACTCGAACCCGACCCGTCAACGCAACCGTTGCGTTATCACCGGTCGCCCCCGTGGTGTTTTCAAGAAATTCGGTTTGACTCGCCATAAAGTGCGCGAAATGGCAATGCGCGGCGAGATCCCCGGTATGACCAAGGCCAGCTGGTAGGAGAAATACACATGAGCATGAGCGATCCAATCGCCGATATGTTGACCCGCGTGCGTAACGCGCAAATGGTCAACAAGACATCGGTCAGCATGCCCTCCTCGAAGCTGAAAGCAGCTATTGCTGCTGTGCTGAAAGACGAAGGCTACATCGAAGATTTCCGCATCGTTGGCGAAAAAGCCAAGCCAGAGCTGGAAGTCACCCTGAAATACTATGCCGGCCAGCCAGTCATCGAGCGCATCGACCGCGTTTCGCGTCCTGGACTGCGCATCTACAAAGGCAGCACAAACATCCCTCAAGTCATGAACGGCTTGGGTGTTGCTATCGTGTCCACGTCTCGCGGCGTGATGACCGATCGCAAAGCTCGTGCAGCTGGCGTCGGTGGCGAAGTGCTGTGCTACGTGGCATAAGGAGAACATCATATGTCACGTATCGCTAAGTATCCCGTTTCCCTGCCTAAGGGCGTAGAAACGACTATTGCCGCTGATCAGATCACGGTCAAAGGCCCTCTGGGCACTTTGGTTCAAGCTCTGACTGGCGACGTCACCATTGAACTTCAAGACGGTCAGCTGTCTTTTGCAGTTGCGAACGAAACCCGTCACGCAAACGCAATGTCCGGCACCGTGCGCCAACTGGTCAACAACATGGTTGTTGGTGTCAGCGCCGGTTTCGAACGCAAGCTGAGTCTGGTTGGCGTGGGCTTCCGTGCCTCCGTCCAGGGTAATGCCCTGAAGTTGCAACTTGGTTTCTCGCACGACATCGTGCACGACCTGCCTGAAGGCATCAAAGCCGAGTGTCCTACTCCGACTGAAATCGTGATCAAGGGCTCGAACAAGCAGGTGGTTGGTCAGGTTGCCGCAGAAATTCGTGGCTATCGTCCACCAGAGCCTTACAAAGGCAAGGGTGTACGTTACGTCGGCGAACGCGTCATCCTCAAGGAAACCAAGAAGAAATAAGCCCGCAGGCAAGGACGAATCATGGACAAGAAACAATCCCGTATGCGTCGTGCAGTGGCTACTCGCCGCAAGATCGCCGAGCTGCGCGTACACCGCCTGTCGGTGCATCGCACGAATACGCATATTTACGCGAGCATCATCTCGCCCGAAGGCGACCGCGTTCTGGTCAGTGCTTCCACTGTCGAGACCGAAGTTCGCAAAGAATTGGCCGTTGGCAGCAACGTAGCGGCAGCCAGCCTGGTTGGCAAGCGCGTCGCCGAAAAGGCGAAGGCTGCGGGCATCGAGACGGTTGCTTTTGACCGCTCGGGCTTCCGTTACCATGGCCGCGTGAAAGCGCTGGCCGAGGCCGCGCGTGAAGCCGGCTTGAAATTCTAAAGGAATTATCAAATGGCTAAAGCACAAGGCAGACAGGCTCCAGAGCAAGAGCGCGATGACGGCCTGAAAGAAAAGATGATTGCGGTCAACCGCGTCAGCAAAGTCGTTAAAGGTGGTCGCACCATGAGCTTTGCTTCGCTGGCCGTGGTCGGTGATGGCGATGGTCGCATCGGCATGGGTAAGGGCAAAGCCCGTGAAGTACCCGTTGCTGTTCAGAAGGCAATGGAACAGGCCCGTCGCGGTCTGATCAAAGTGCCTCTGAAAAACGGCACTCTGCATCACACCGTAGTTGGTAAGCACGGTGCAGCCACCGTTCTGATCTCTCCCGCAGCTGAAGGTACTGGCGTTATTGCCGGCGGCCCAATGCGCGCTATCTTCGAAGTGATGGGCGTTCGCAACGTCGTAGCCAAGAGCCTGGGTTCCAGCAACCCATACAACATGGTTCGCGCTACATTGAACGGTTTGCGTGCTTGCTCGACACCTGCTGACATTGCTGCCAAGCGCGGCAAGACAGTTGAAGAAATTCTGGGGTAAGTCATGGCACAGAAACAAATCAAAGTTACGTTGGTGCGTTCGGTCATCGGCACAAAGCAAAGCCATCGCGACACCGTTCGCGGCCTGGGTCTGCGCCGAGTCAACACCAGCCGTGTATTGGTTGATACTCCTGAGGTTCGTGGGATGATCCGCAAGGTGGATTATCTGGTTACGGTCTCGGAAGCCTGAAAGGAATCGGGATGTCTGAATTGCAATTAAACAATCTCAAGCCCGCCGCTGGCGCCAAACACGCAGCACGTCGTGTTGGTCGCGGTGTCGGTTCCGGCTTGGGCAAAACCGGCGGACGTGGTCATAAAGGCCAAAAATCCCGCTCGGGTGGTTTTCATAAAGTCGGTTTCGAAGGCGGTCAAATGCCTTTGCAACGTCGTTTGCCCAAGCGTGGTTTCACCACCCTGGACGACCACCTGTACGCAGAAGTACGTCTGTCCGAACTGCAAAAAATGGATGCCGAAGTTATCGACGTCCAGGCACTGAAGCAGGCTGGCGTGGTTGGCCAAATGGTGCGTTACGCTAAAGTCATCAAGTCCGGTGAACTTTCCCGTAAAGTTGCGCTGAAAGGCATTAATGCAACGGCCGGCGCTCGCGCCGTGATCGAAGCAGCCGGCGGCTCGCTGGAATAACAAGGGGTCACGGTGGCAAAAGCTCAGGCACAGAGTAAGTCGGGTCCGCGCTACGGCGATTTGAAACGTCGTCTCGTTTTCCTGTTGCTCGCCCTGATTGTCTACCGCTTGGGTACGCACATTCCGGTACCAGGCATCAATCCTGATGCCTTGTCCGAACTGTTTACTCAAAACCAGAGTGGTATTCTGGGTTTGTTTAATATGTTCTCCGGTGGTGCTTTAGAGCGATTCTCAGTGTTCGCACTGGGAATCATGCCCTACATCTCGGCGTCCATCATCATGCAATTGATGACCGCTGTGGTGCCTACGCTGGAAGCAATCAAGAAAGAG
Organism: Alcaligenes parafaecalis; assembly: GCF_026344135.1. Classification (NCBI taxonomy): domain Bacteria; kingdom Pseudomonadati; phylum Pseudomonadota; class Betaproteobacteria; order Burkholderiales; family Alcaligenaceae; genus Alcaligenes; species Alcaligenes parafaecalis. The sequence goes on from NZ_JAPKNA010000002.1 coordinate 11,429, forward strand.
GGTGAGTCAGGTCGTCGCAAGATCACGCAGTACACCCGTTACGGAACAGTCTTTTTGGCCTTGTTCCAGGGAGTTGGGATTTCCATCGCTCTAGAATCACAGCCCGGTCTGGTTATCGACCCAGGGATGTTGTTTCGCTTCACGACAGTGGTAACACTGGTCACTGGCACCATGTTCGTCATGTGGCTGGGTGAACAGATCACTGAACGGGGATTGGGTAATGGTATTTCCATCTTGATCTTTGCCGGTATCGTAGCGGGTCTGCCTAATGCTTTGGGCGGCATGCTTGATCTGGTGCGTACGGATTCCATGTCGATTCTATCGGCACTGTTTATCCTCGTTTTAGTAGCCGCCGTCACGTACTTCGTCGTCTTTGTCGAGCGTGGTCAGCGTCGTATCACGGTCAACTACGCCAAACGGCAAGTAGGTAACCGTATCTATGGTGGTCAAAGCTCGCATTTGCCGCTGAAACTGAATATGGCTGGTGTGATCCCTCCGATCTTCGCCTCGTCCATCATTCTGTTGCCAGCGACGATTGCTAATTGGTTTTCCAGCACGCCCGGTCTGGGTTGGCTGCGTGAAATCGAGGCTGCTTTGTCGCCGCGTCAGCCGCTTTACATTACTTTGTTCTCCGCGCTGATCATTTTGTTCTGCTTTTTCTACACGGCCCTGGTGTTTAACAGCCGCGAAACTGCAGACAACCTGAAAAAGAGTGGAGCTTTCGTACCAGGGATTCGTCCCGGTGATCAGACAGCGCGTTATATCGACAAGATTTTGATGCGTTTGACGTTGGCCGGTGCTATCTACATCACCTTGGTATGTCTGGTACCAGAGTTCTTGCAAATGCGCTGGAATGTACCGTTCTATTTCGGCGGCACATCCTTGCTGATTATTGTTGTAGTAACCATGGACTTCATGGCGCAGGCCCAGGCCTATGTCATGTCACAACAATACGACTCGCTGCTCAAGAAGGCTAACTTCAAAGGCTCGAGCTTGCCGATGCGGTAATTCACGAAAATGGCAAAGGACGACGTTATTCAAATGCAGGGACAGGTTCTTGAGAACCTTCCCAACGCAACTTTTCGCGTCAAGCTGGAAAATGGTCACGTAGTGCTTGGATACATTTCAGGCAAAATGCGTATGCACTATATCCGGATTCTGCCGGGCGACAAGGTCACTGTGGAGCTCACGCCCTATGATCTATCCCGAGCACGAATTGTGTTCCGCTCCAAATAAGCGGCCCGGTTACAGGAAACTAGGAGTCAAACCATGAAGGTAATGGCATCAGTAAAGCGGATCTGCCGCAACTGCAAAATCATTAAACGTCATGGCGTGGTGCGAGTCATCTGCACCGATCCACGCCACAAGCAGCGTCAAGGCTAAGTTGCCGAAACGCAACCGATTTAACAAGGAATAACCATGGCCCGTATTGCCGGCATTAACATCCCGCCGCATCAACACGCCGAAATCGGTCTTACCGCGATTTTCGGCATCGGTCGCACCCGCGCTCGCAAGATTTGCGTTGCGTCGGGCATTGAATACTCCAAGAAGGTCAAAGATCTGACCGACGCGGAACTCGAGCGCATTCGCGAACAGATTGGCCTGTTCACCGTAGAAGGTGACCTGCGTCGTGAAGTTCAGCTCTCGATCAAGCGTTTGGCTGACTTGGGAACTTACCGTGGCATGCGTCACCGTCGCGGTCTGCCAGTGCGCGGCCAACGTACACGCACTAACGCTCGCACCCGTAAAGGTCCGCGTCGCGCCGCCGCGTCCCTGAAGAAATAATCGAGGAATAGAAGATGGCCAAAGCTTCTAGCAGCGCTTCACGCGCACGCAAGAAAGTCAAAAAAAGCGTGTCGGACGGGATTGCTCACGTCCACGCTTCTTTTAACAACACGATCATCACCATTACTGACCGTCAGGGCAACGCATTGTCCTGGGCAACGTCGGGTGGCGCGGGCTTTAAAGGCTCTCGTAAATCCACGCCGTTTGCCGCGCAGGTTGCCGCTGAAACAGCCGGCCGTACTGCCATGGAATACGGTATTAAAAATCTTGAAGTTCGCATCAAGGGTCCCGGCCCCGGCCGTGAATCGTCTGTGCGTGCTCTGAATGCTCTGGGTATCAAAATTACCAGCATTGCAGACATCACACCGGTTCCGCATAACGGTTGCCGTCCACCCAAGCGTCGTCGCATCTAAGGGGAAGCAAAGTGGCTCGTTATATTGGACCAAAGTGCAAACTCTCGCGCCGCGAGGGTACTGATCTGTTTTTGAAGAGCGCCCGTCGCTCGCTGGATTCCAAGTGCAAACTGGAATCGCGTCCTGGTCAGCACGGCCGCACCTCTGGTGCTCGTACGTCTGACTTCGGTCTGCAGCTTCGCGAAAAGCAAAAGCTCAAGCGTATGTACGGCGTGCTGGAAAAGCAATTCCGCAAATACTATGTTGAAGCTGACCGCCGCCGTGGCAACACCGGTGAAACGCTGATTCAATTGCTGGAATCGCGTCTGGACAACGTGGTATACCGCATGGGTTTTGGCTCTACACGTGCCGAAGCTCGTCAGTTGGTTAACCACCGCGCCATCGAAGTCAACGGTCACACCGCTGACATCGCTTCCATGCTGATCAAGGCTGGTGACGTTGTTGCCGTCCGCGAAAAAGCTAAATCCCAAGGCCGTATCAAGGAATCCCTGGATCTGGCTACTGGCATTGGCTTGCCTCAGTGGGTGGAAGTTGACGCTGCCAAGCTGTCCGGCGTGTTCAAACAAGCTCCAGACCGCGCTGATGTCGCTCAAGACGTCAACGAATCGCTGGTTGTTGAGTTGTACTCGCGTTAATCTTTTACGCGAAGACTGCTTACACAATGCAGTAAAGCAAGCCCACTTCCCGTTTTTCGGCAAGTGGGCTTTGCGATACTTTCTGCTGGCTTAGGCCAGTTTCCGTCAGCCTTATCGGTGTAACGAGCCGAGGGTATTGAAAAGGAAATCGAATGTCTCAAGGTTTTTTGAAACCCCGTTCCATCGAAGTTGAACCGATCAGCAAAAATCACGCCAAAGTGATCATGGAGCCTTTCGAGCGCGGCTACGGCCACACTCTGGGCAACGCACTGCGTCGTATCTTGCTGTCCTCCATGACTGGTTATGCACCGACTGAAGTGCAGATCACCGGTGTGGTGCACGAGTACTCCACGCTGCCAGGCGTGGGCGAGGACGTGGTTGATATCTTGATGAACCTGAAGGGCGTGGTGTTCAAGCTGCACAGCCGTGAAGAAGTCACCCTGATCCTGCGCAAAGAAGGCGCCGGCCAGGTTCTGGCTAGCGACATCGAACTGCCGCACGACGTTGAAATCATCAACCCCAATCATGTGATTGCCACCTTGACCGACGACGGCAAGCTGGAAATGCAAATCAAGGTTGAGCAAGGCCGTGGTTACGTGCCTGGTAACGTCCGTGCCTTGGCTGATGATCGCACTCACACGATCGGCCGTATTGTGCTGGACGCTTCTTACAGCCCAGTGCGTCGTGTTAGCTACGCGGTCGAAAACGCCCGTGTGGAACAGCGTACTGACCTGGACAAGCTGGTTCTGGACATTGAAACCAACGGCGTGATCTCGCCCGAGGAAGCAGTGCGTCAGTCCGCTCGCATCCTGATGGATCAAATCTCGGTGTTTGCTGCTCTGGAAGGTGTGGGCGATGCCTACGAAGCTCCAGTACGTGGCGCTCCACAGATCGATCCAGTGCTGCTGCGTCCTGTCGACGATCTGGAATTGACGGTTCGTTCCGCAAACTGCCTGAAAGCCGAAAATATTTACTACATCGGCGATCTGATCCAGCGTACCGAAAACGAGCTGTTGAAGACTCCAAACCTGGGTCGCAAGTCCTTGAACGAAATCAAGGAAGTCCTGGCTGCACGTGGTCTGACTTTGGGCATGAAGCTCGAAAACTGGCCACCTCTGGGCCTTGAGCGTCCATAAGTCGTCATCAAGACGGTAGTTTCTTAGACACTGCTGGCACTTTTTTGGGTGTTGTACACCTGCAAAAAATGTCAGTGGTGGCTAAAAACGTGTTATTGTTTTGCGCTGTCCATCTGGTCCGCAGCTTAGCTGATAGAAGAACCGGATTTACGCATGTCGCATAAGCGGCGTGCCAATTAGATTCATTATTTAGGAAAATCATCATGCGTCACCGTCACGGTCTACGTAAACTGAATCGTACCAGCAGCCACCGTTTGGCCATGTTCCGCAACATGTCCGTGTCCCTGCTGACTCACGAAGCCATCAAAACCACACTGCCTAAAGCTAAAGAGCTGCGTCGCGTGGTTGAGCCCCTGATCACTTTGGCTAAGAACCCAACTTTGGCTAACCGCCGCCTGGCTTTCGCCCGTCTGCGCGACCGCGATGCCGTTACCAAGTTGTTTGAAGTGATTGGCCCACGTTACCAAGAGCGTAACGGTGGCTACACCCGTGTTCTGAAAATGGGTTTCCGTCAGGGCGACAACGCTCCTATGGCATTCATGGAACTGGTGGATCGTCCAGAAGTTCAGGAAGAAGCCGCTGCTGAATAAGCGCCGCTTGTTTCTACAGTAGTATTGAAAACGGACTCTCAGGAGTCCGTTTTTTTATGTGCTAATTATTTGTAGCCTCAAGGTAAGGCTCTTTCTTGGAGTTGCTCCAGCTTTAGGATGGGGGAGCAAAGCAGGAACTTATGAGTGTTAAAAGCCGCTTGAGAAGTATCGGCAATGCCCTGTTATATAAGGGTTTTCGCCAAGTTCTGCGGTCTGCATCGCTTTATGGTTCAAATAATTGCAGGCAATTGATAAAACCGGCAGGGATCTGATAGTGGGCCTTTGGGCCGCTCCATAAAATCTGCGCTATATCAGCTTCGTCATGGTGGCGAGCTGTAAAGAACGATGATTTTCAGGAGACTGGCGATGGCACAGAATACATTGCTCACACACGATAAGTTTTTGCTGGGTACCTTTGCCACTAACTGTGGTGGTGGCATGACGGTATCCACTTTGCCTGATCGCTGGCAAGCCACGTGGGAAAACAATCTGAAGCTGGGCAAGCTGCTGGATGATGCCGGTATGGACTTCATGCTGCCCATTGCTCGCTGGATTGGTTACGGTGGCGAAACCGATTTCCACGGTTATGTATTGGAGACCGTGACCTGGGCGACCGCCTTGCTGGCCAATACACGCAATATCAGCGTTTTTGCCACGGTGCATACCGTTGCCAACCATCCTGTTGTGGTGGCCAAGCAAATCGCCACTATGGCGCAGATGAGCGGCAACCGTGTGGGCTTGAATATCGTGGCTGGCTGGAACAAGCCTGAGTACGATGCTCTGGGTGTGAAGCTGCCTGATGATCACGAAACTCGCTACGGCTACGCGCAAGAGTGGTTCGACCTGATCAAGAAAATCTGGCATCACGATGGCCGTTTCGATTGGGATGGAAAGTACTTCCAGGCCAAAGGCGTGTACGGCAACCCTCGTCCAGAGTTTGACCCACCTATCTTTAACGCCGCTGGTTCCGGTCAAGGCCGCGAGTTTGCCAGCCGCAATGCCAACTTCCTGTTCACCCCGGCCATGGAGTTGGAGCGCTCGAAGAAGGAAGTAGCTGAACTGAAGGCACAAGGGGATGCACAGGGCCGCAAGGTTGATGTCATGACCTTCTCGCACGTGGTTTGCCGTCCTACGGAAGCTGAAGCCAAGGCGGAGTGGGAGCGCATCATGGGCAATATCGACAATGGCGCCGTGGACAATCTGATGAACTTGCAGTTTGCCCATGCTCATTCCTTCCCGCACGAGTTGCTGGAGCAGATTCGTGAACGCATGGCAGCTGGTCATGGTGGCTTCCCGTTGGTGGGGACACCCGAGCAAGTTGCCGATGGTTTGTGTGCTCTGCACGCCGCTGGTTTCCGTGGAACAACCTTGTCCTTTGTGGACTATGTGAAGGAATTCCCGTATTTCCGTGATACTGTGCTGCCTTTGTTGCAGCAGCGTGGCATTCGCTAATAGCGATACGCGGGCTATCCGGCAGGCTTGGGTTCTGCCACGGGGGGATGGCCAGTACACGTAAGCCATGCAGGCAACGCCGTCGTGATGGCGGTGTTGCCCATAAGATTAAAAAAGGTGAATCATGCCTGTGGAATTGGCTTCCTTGCCGACAGACCAAGCGTTACAAGCGCCGGGGGTTTCTGCCGAGCAATTCAAACTGGCCATGCGCCATCTGGGCGGTACGGCCAATGTCATTACGGTCGACCATCAGGGCCAGCGTAGCGGCTTGACTGCGACTTCGGTGACGTCGGTTGCGGCTGACCCAGCGGAGGTGCTGGTCTGCGTCAATCAAAGCTCGTCATCCTGGCCTTTGATGCGCGACAGCGGTCTGTTTGGCGTGAATATTCTGGGCGTTGAGCAGGCTGGCCTGGCGTTGCAGTTTGCCGGTTTTAAAGGCGAACAGGGCGATGCCCGCTATGCCGGTCACGATTGGCTGCGGACCGAGCACGGTATTTGGCTGGCACGGCAAGCGCCCGCAGCTTTGGCCTGCCAGATTGTGGAAGTGATTGAGCGCCATAGCCATGCCCTGGTATTGGGCCGGGTGCTGCAAGTACACCATGCCGAGCAGGAGCAGGATTCGCCTTTGCTGTATTGGCAGGGACGCTTTGGCCGTTTTCAGGGCCAGTAAACCGTCGAGATGGCCGTTCCTGGCCTGGTGTATGCCTGGTGAGGGGGCAGCCTAGGGATTGTCTCGATGTTGCAGTGCAAGAGGCTGTGTCACACTAGGGCACAGCTTTTTTTATCGCTTGTCGCGACGCTCATGACCACCATACTGAATCGCTATGCCCAGCTGCATTCGCAGGATGTGGACTGCGTTCAGCACTATATCTCCCAGGTTTTCTGCCCACACAGCCTGACGCTGACGGATACGCGTCAGCGGCTGAATGCACGTCTGTATCTGCGCCAAGGACAGGATGTCGCTTATGGTCGATTGCGTTATGGGGCGCAGGTGCAAATTGAGCCTCAACCTCTGGACGATTTCTATCTCTTGCAAATCCCCTTGTCGGGTCAAGAGCAGATCCATACGGTGCATGGGCGTTTTGCGTCCACCTCGCGCCTGGCTTCCATCATTAGCCCGACTCAAGCTTTCAGCATGGAACACAGCCTGGAGGCCGATAAGCTGTTTGTGCGTATTGGACGCCAAGGGCTGGAGCGTCATTATCAGGATTATTTTGCGCAGCCTGTGCGTGGGCCCTTGGAGTTTCAGCCGTCTATTCCTTTGGATGCGCCCGGTGGGGCCAGCCTGCGCCGTTTGCTGGATTGGCAGTTTGCCGAGGTGTCGGACGGGACCTTGTTTGACCAGGCCCGTCAGGTGAAGCAGTTCGAGCAAACCTTGATTTATGCTTTGTTCGAGCTGCATCAGCACAATCAGCCTGCTCACAAAACCGCTGCTGCGGTGCCGCATGTTTTGCGTCGCGCCTTGGACTTCATGGAAAGCCAGGCCAGTCAGTCCATCACGATTGGCGATATTGCCCAGGCCGCTGGTGTCAGCGTACGCAGTCTGTATGCCGGATTCCGGGAGCATCTGGGAGTGGCACCGATGGCGCGCTTGAAGCAGATGCGTTTGGAGGCGGCTCGGCGTCATTTGCAGGAAGGTGGCATGTCGGTGACCGAGGTCGCCATGGCCTGTGGCTTTACTCATTTGGGGCAGTTTTCGGCCGATTATCGGCATAGCTATGGCGAGCGCCCGTCCGAGACCTTAAGTGGCTTGAGTCGAGCCCGGTCCGGCCTCTAAGCCGGAGCCTGAAGCGCTACACTAAGGGCTCTGATTAGGAGCCCTACATGTCCTCTGATAGTCCCTCCCATTCCAAACCCAAGCTGGACCTGACTGTGCCCGATCTGGATGCCCAGCATGTGGTGCTGGTGCAGACGACCGTGCCCGATATGATGCTGGCCAAATACCTGGCTCATCACTTGGTTGAGGATGGAATTGCAGCTTGTGCGAACCTTGCGCCTGCCAGTTTGTCTATGTACATGTGGCAAGGGGAGTTACAGGGCGATGAGGAAATCACACTGACTTTCAAAACCACAGTAGCCCGGCTACCGGAACTGGCAGATCGCTTGCGGGAGCAGCATCCGTACGAATTGCCTGAACTGATTGTTCTTCCTGTTGTTGGTGGTTTCACCGCTTATCTTGATTGGGTGCGGACCCAGACGCGTCCTGCCTGATTCAGATGGCCCAGCCTAAAAAACCGGAATAGATTTGTGTCCTTGTCTTTGAAGCGTTCCCTGTTTCCCGCCCAGCGTCTTGGCGCCTGGTTTGCCGTTCTTTTTGTCTTGATGCTGGCCTGGCTGGCAGCGGCCCCTTTGACGGCCCAGGCAGAAGAAGAGTTCTTGGACCCGGAGCAGGCTTTTGTCCTGACTGCGGCCATGAGCCAGCCAGATCAACTGGATATCCATTTCCAGATCGCGCCTGAATACTATATGTATCGCAAGCGCTTCGAGATCTCGACCGAGAAGGCGGAGCATTTGGGCAGCCCCCAGCTTCCCGATGGCGAAAAGGTGTACGACCCTACCTTTGACGAGGTCATGGAGGTTTACCGAAATTCGGTGACTCTGCGCGTCCCGGTTTTGGCTGATAGCGCTATTGGCCAGGATCTGAAAATTGATGTGGTCAGCCAGGGCTGCGCGGATGCGGGCCTGTGTTATTCCCCCTCTACCCAAACCCTGACCTTGATTCCTACCGGGCAAGGCTGGGAAGTGGCGGGACCTTTTGGAGTGTTGTCGGTGCCTGCTCCGGGCGAAGGCGCCACCCAGAAGACTGACACAGCAACGTCCAGTTCCTCTGCCACACCCGGCATAGGTGGTATGGCCTCTGCACTGAGCCTGAGCGATGTGGGTTTGGCGGATTATCTGAAACAGGCGGGTTGGGGCCAGATCGTGCTGCTGAGCTTTGTGTTCGGCTTGCTGCTGTCCTTTACGCCTTGCGTCCTGCCTATGGTGCCTATTCTGCTGTCGATTATTGCAGGCCGTAATCAGCCTGCACCGTCGCGCTGGCACGGCCTGAAAATGGCCTTCGCTTTTGTGCTGGGCCTGTCGCTGGTCTACACCTTGCTGGGTGTTGCTGCCGGGTTGCTAGGTGCAGGTTTAGCGAGCTGGTTGCAGAACCCTTGGGTGCTGGGCTTGTTCGCGCTGATTCTGGTGGCATTGGCCCTGTCCATGCTGGACGTCTTTACCTTGCAGGCTCCGGCCGGTTTGCAGACACGCCTGAACGAGCGAATGAATCGCTTGCCCGGCGGTCAGTTGGGCGGCGTGTTTCTGATGGGCATGTTGTCCGCCTTGATTGTTGGCCCTTGCGTGGCGGCCCCATTGGCGGGCGTGCTGCTGTTTATTTCGCAGACGGGTGATGTGGTTCTGGGTGGCTCGGCCTTGTTTGCCTTGGCCTGGGGCTCGGGTGTGTTGCTGCTGGTCGTGGGTGCAGGTTCTGGCCGGGTATTGCCCAAGGCCGGTGCCTGGATGGAAAGCGTCAAAACCGCGTTTGGTGTTTTGTTGCTGGCCACGGCCTGGTGGATGGTGTCGCCCTTGATGTCTGGCACCGTCGCTGTGTTTGGCTGGGTTGTATTGGCTTTGTGGGCTGCCGCTTTGTTGGGGGCCTTTGGGCGCGGGACGGCGGAGCGCACGCCCTGGTCGGGGTTGCGACAAGGTGTGGGCGTCCTGCTGGCTGTCTGGGCCATCATGATGCTGGTCAGCATTGCATTGAGCCGTCCTAGCGTGATTCGTCCTTTGGAAGGCCTGAAATCCACCGGCACTGTAGCGGCGGCACAAAGCAAAGTGGAATTCCAGCGTGTGAACAGTTTGCAGGAGCTCGAGGAGCGCTTGGCCAAGGCGACTCGTCCTGTGATGCTGGATTTCTATGCGGACTGGTGCGTGTCCTGCATTGAGATGGAGAACTTCACCTTCAGCGATCCCTCGGTTGCACAACGCATGGCGCAGTTTGAACTGCTGCAGGTAGATGTCACCGCCAATACGCCAGAGGATCGTGAACTGCTCAAACATTTCCGCCTGTTCGGCCCGCCCGGCATCATGTTTTTTGATTCCAAGGGGAAACAGTTGGAGCAACTGCGCGTTATCGGTTTTCAGGACGCCAGTCGCTTCTCCAAGGTGCTCGATGAGGTGTTGGCGGGTGCCTGACCGGCTTGATCGGGTCGAAATTTCCTCTATCTGGGTCTAAGAGGCGATAGATCGTCGTGTACAAGCAACAAAAAACGCAGCTCACAGGCTGCGTTTTTTGCGTTCTGATTGATGTGAATCAGGAGTTCTGTTTGCGCATCAGCTTGGCTGCTTCGATGGCGAAATAGGTCAGAATGCCGTCACCGCCAGCGCGTTTGAACGCCAAGAGGGACTCCATCATGACCTTGTCGTGATCCAGCCAGCCGTTCTGGGCAGCGGCCTTGATCATCGCGTACTCGCCACTGACTTGGTAGGCGTAGGTCGGCATGCCAAAGGCGTCTTTCACGTCGCGCAGGATGTCCAGGTAAGGCAGGCCAGGTTTGACCATGACCATATCGGCGCCTTCACGGATGTCGGCAGCCACTTCGCGCAGGGCTTCGTTACGGTTGGCCGGGTCCATCTGGTAGGTGTTCTTGTTGGAACGGCCCAGATTGGCAGCCGAGCCTACCGCGTCGCGGAAGGGGCCGTAGAAGGCGCTGGCGTACTTGGCCGAGTACGCCATGATGCGGGTGTGGATGAATTGATCCTTGTCCAAAGCGGCGCGGATGGAGCCGATACGGCCGTCCATCATGTCGCTGGGGGCCACAATATCCACGCCCGCTTGGGCTTGGGTCTGAGCCTGACGGATCAGCATGGCAACGGTTTCTTCGTTCAGGATGTGGCCGTCATTGTCCAGAATGCCGTCCTGGCCGTGGCTGGTGTAGGGGTCCAGCGCCACGTCAGTCAGCACGCCCAGCTCGGGGAATTGCTGCTTGAGCATGCCCACAACGCGCGGGATCAGGCCGTTCGGGTTGGCGGCTTCGCTGCCATCCGGGGTCTTCAGGGACGGATCGATAGAAGGGAACAGGGACAGCACGGGGATGCCCAGCTCCATACATTGTTCGCCCACACGCATCAGTTCATCAGGCGAATAGCGCATGACGCCTGGCATGGAGCCGACTTGTTCCTGAACTTTCTCGCCTTCACGGACAAAGACCGGGTAGATCAGATCGTCTGTGGACAGGCGGTTTTCACGCACCAGACGGCGGGAAAACTCATCGCGGCGGTTACGGCGCAGGCGAGTATTAGGAAAGTCGGCAGGAGGAATAAAACGAGTCATGGAACAACCTTCGGAGAAATCCAGTTTTCGATGTATTCGGTCGCTTCGGTCAGGCCGATACGATCGGTGGAGGAGAAGGGCAGCGCGTGCAAAGCGCCAATTTCTCTGAGTTGGCGGCGCACTTCGGCAACGGCCTTGATGCGTTGACCATACGGCAGTTTGTCCGCCTTGGTCAAAAGCGTCAGTACCGGTTTTCCGGTGGGCGCAATCCATTGGGCCAGACGCATATCCAGCTCGGTGACGCCGCGGCGTATATCGATTAACAACACAATGCCGGCAATCGAAGGCCGTGTTGCCAGGTAGTCGCCCAGGATCTCGGCCCAGTCCTGCTTTTCGTGACGGGCCACGGCGGCATAGCCGTATCCGGGCAAGTCCACCAGGTGGCCCAGGTAGTCGCCCGGTGTGAGCGGGTCGGGGATGCCGAACATATTGATCAGGCGTGTTCGTCCCGGCGTTTTACTGGAAAAAGCCAGTTTCCGTTGGTTGGCCAACACATTGATGGCGGAGGATTTGCCCGCATTGGAGCGCCCCACAAAACAGACCTCGGGAGGTCCGGGAGGAGGTAGCTGATCGATCTGAGCAGCAGAAATCGTGAAGTGAGCGCGGTGCAGTATCGACATGGTTGCAGCGTAATTCCATATTGGTTCAGAGCCTATTGTATAATCTCTCGATTTGAAACAGTAATGTCGTATTCCACTGGGTACTGACCAGCGGCTTACGGTGGCTTTTGCGGGGCGCATGCGGCACCCCGATTGATTCGCGATTATCGAGGTCCAAATGAAGCGTGCGCTTTCCCGAGTCGTTATCGCAAGCAGCCTGACGATGGCTTGCTCTGTGGTTTTTACCGCTAACGTGGCCAATGCAGCCGGTCTGGCCAAGCCAGATGCCGCCAAAGGCGAGCAGCTCTACCTGCAAGGTGAGATGTCGCGTGGTGTGCTGGCCTGTGTGACCTGTCACGGGGATGGCGGCAACAGCATTATTCCAGTGAACCCGTCGCTGGCTCACCAGCCGTACGAGTACCTGGTCAAGCAGTTGCACGATTTCCGTGCCAAGGACGAAAAGTCCCAGCCCTCGCGTCGTGGCCCAGAAGGCGCCAATAGCCTGATGACGGCTATCGCGGCTGGCCTGACTGAAGAAGACATGAAAAACGTGTCGTTGTATCTGTCCCAACAGTCCGTGGACTGGGAACAGGCTGCTAACGCCAGCAAAGAAGACACCATGGAGCGCGGCCAAAAGATCTGGCGCGGCGGTTTGCCCGAGCGCGGTGTTGCGGCCTGTGCCGCTTGCCACTCGCCTGATGGCGCTGGTATGCCCGGTCAGTTCCCCCGTCTGGCGGGTCAGCACCCTGCCTACATCGCCGAACAGCTCAAATTGTTCCGCAGTGGCGACCGTGCCAATGGCCCGATGATGCATGACATCGCAGACCGTATGTCGGACTCCGACATTGCTGCTGTGTCAGATTTCGCAGCCGGCCTGCGTTAATCAGTTAAAGGGGGCCATTGGCCCCCTGACTGTCTACACCCTGACATTCGCTTGGGCCCCAGCTTCGTCCTGAAGGTCGTGGCGGTTTGGGTGCCTTAACAACGGGCAGTGCCGATTTGGGCCGGGTCTCGTGTTGGTGTTTTGTCCAGTAATCGAACTTTGTGCGCGTTCTGCGCTCCAAGTCTGGATGTTTCCGGTGAAACCCCCCACCTCCTAAGCTAGCCTTTGTGAAAAAAGTATCCCCTGTACGTCGCTTTGCGGCCGATTTCCTGGAATTGCTCGGTTCGATGCGCTTTGCCATCAGCTTGCTGATGTTCATTTGCGTAGCCAGCCTGATCGGCACTGTTCTGGCGCAAAATCAGCCTGCTAATACGTATATCGATCAATTCGGGCCGTACTGGTTTGAGTTTTTCGATCATTTCTCGATCTGGTCCATCTACAACAGTGGCTGGTTCATGGTCATCATGACGTTTCTGGTGGTTTCGACCACGCTGTGCGTCATTCGCAATGCCCCCAAGATGATCCGCGAGATGCGCACGTTCAAAGAACATGTGCGCGGCGGCAGTCTGAAAGCCTTCCCCCATCGTGTCGAACTGGAAAGTGCCGGTGCGCCCGCCCATAGTCGCGAGCAGGTGCAGGGATGGTTGCAGTCCCAGGGTTACGCCGTGCGCGTGCGTCAGGATGACGACGGCAGCATGATGATGGCGGCCAAGAAGGGCAGCGCCAACAAGCTGGGTTACATCTTTGCTCACCTGGCCATTGTGGTGATCTGTGTGGGCGGTCTGCTGGACAGCGAATTGCCCGTGCGTGTGCAAGTGTGGCTGGGTGGCAAACAGCCCATTACAGAGAATATGCTGATTTCCCAGGTGCCCGAGTCGGGTCGACTGGGTCTGGGCAATCCCAGCTTCCGCGCCAATATGCTGGTGCCTGAGGGCGCCCGTACGGCAACGGCGGTTATCAATTCTGGTGATGGCGTCCTGATTCAGCCCCTGCCTTTCGCCCTGGAACTCAAGCGTTTCCTGGTGGAGTACTACTCGACCGGCATGCCTAGCAGCTTCAAGAGCGAAGTGGAAGTAACCGATCCGGTCACGGGCGATACGTTCGAGCGCACCATCGAGGTGAACGAGCCCCTGCGCTACAAGGGCGTTACGGTTTATCAGTCCGGCTTTGACGATGGTGGCAGTATTCTTAGCCTGAAGGGCTATCCCTTGGTCGGTACTGGTTCCAAAACGTTTGCTCTGAACGGCAAAGTGGGCGAGACCGTAGGCATTGCGGCCCAGGAAAGCCCCAACAAACATGCTTTGACGGTGCAACTGACCGAGCTGCGCCCCATCAACGTGGAAAACCTGACTGAGGGCGATCCTCAGCCCAAGGCCATGATTGAACACGTTGCCGCTGTGACCGGTAGCGCTGCCAACAAGAAAGACCAGCATTTGAAGAACGTCGGCCCCAGCGTGAACTATCGCTTGATTGACGACCAAGGTCAGTCCCGTGAGTTTGTGAACTACATGCTGCCTGTGGAGCTGGATGGCACCCTGGTGTTCCTGGCTGGTATGCGCTTCTCGCCCGCCGAGCCGTTCCGCTATGTGCGTTTCCCGGCTGACGACAAGGGTTCCTTGAAAGAATTCATGGATTTGCGTGCGGCTACGCAGAACGAGGCCCTGGTGAACCAGGCGGCCGAGCGTTTTGCCGAACGTAATTCTTCTTCGCCTGAGCAAAAAGAGCTGATGCTCTCCGCTTCCAGGACCGCTTTGCAGACTTTTGTACGTGCCGGTTTTGATGGCTTGATCAGCCGTGTCCCCGAGGCCGAGCGCGAGCGTATTCTGGGTTTTGCGATTCCCATGATTCAGTTCACACTGTCGGAATTGCGTGATTTGGTCAGACAGCAACAAGGTTTGCCAGAGTTGGATTACAGTCAGGAAAATAGCGATGCCAATCGCTGGATTCAGTCTGCTGTACTGGCGTTTGCCAACCTGCCCGATTACCCCGCTCCGGTTATGTTGACCTTGGACAGCTTTGAGCAAGTTCAGGCCAGCGTATTCCAGGTGGCGCGCAGCCCAGGCATGTACATTGTGTACTTGGGTTGCTTGTTTCTGATTATTGGCGTGTTCTCGATGTTCTATATCCGGGATCGCCGCGTGTGGGTCTGGATTCGCCCTCACAACCAAGGTAGCCGTTTGATGGCTGCCATGACCTCTCAACGTCGCAACTTGGACTTTAACCTCGAGTTTGATCGCCTGAAAGCGGCTTTCAACCGGCTATCTGTCTGACAAGGTGTAGCTACTATGGCGCAGACCCTTTCTTCGGCCACTCCCTCGATGTGGCAAGACAATATCGCTTCCAGTGGTGACCGGCGCGGTATCCGTGGCCGTCCGGACTGGACGGATGTGCTGTATCTGATCGTGTTGGCTTTGGGTGCAGCGTATGCGCTCAATGTGTACAGCACCAGCATGGATTACTACGAGAAGATTATTCTGGTGGCGTTCGTACCCTTTGTGGCCTGGCTGGGGTGGTTGTGGCGTCCGCTGCGCACGCTGCTGGTGTTATCGGGACTGACGGCTTTGCTGGCGGTTTGGCTCTACAGCACGGGCGATGGTCTCAGTACAGGTGATATTGAAAAGGCCGATTCGGTTTTCCTGCTGAAGTATTTGTTCTCTTCCCAATCCGCTATTTTGTGGATGTGTGCGCTGTTTATTCTGGCTACGGTGATGTACTGGGCTGGTTTCTTCAGCAATACGGCAGCCTGGATGGGTTCGGGGCTGACCTGGGCAGCGGTCTATGCCGGAATGACGGGTTTGCTGGTGCGCTGGCGCGAAGGTCATTTGCTGGGTCCGGATATTGGTCATATCCCGGTCAGCAATCTGTATGAAGTGTTTGTGCTGCTGGCGCTGATTACGGCCTTGTTCTACATGTATTACGAGCGTCGTTACAACACGCGTGCCTTGGGTGGCTTTGTGTTGTTGGCGATCAGCTCGCTGGTTATTTTCCTGCTGTGGTATTCCTTCACGCGTGATGCGCATCAGATTCAGCCTTTGGTGCCTGCGCTGAAAAGCTGGTGGATGAAGTTGCACGTGCCGGCCAACTTTATTGGTTACGGCACGTTCTCCTTGGCGGCCATGGTGGGCTTTGCGTATCTGGTCAAGGAAAATGGCGAGACGCGTTCGCGTGCCAAGCTGATTCCGGTGTTTTTGCTGGGCGCGATTCTGTGTGCCGAGCCCATGATTTTTGGTTCGCGCGAGTTGTCGCCTACCTGGATGCTGTATTTCGGTATCGGTAGTGTGATCGTGGGGACGATTCTGTATTTCCGTGGTCCGATTTCGCGCAAGCTGCCTTCGCTGGAGGTGCTTGATGACATCATGTACCGGGCGATTGCGGTGGGTTTTGCCTTCTTTACGGTGGCGACGGTGTTGGGAGCTTTGTGGGCTGCTGATGCCTGGGGTACGTACTGGCAGTGGGACCCGAAAGAGACTTGGGCTTTGATTGTGTGGCTGAACTATGCGGCCTGGTTGCACTTGCGTTTGCTGAAGGGTCTGCGTGGCACGATGGCGGCGTATTGGGCGCTGGGTGGGCTGCTGATTACCAGCTTTGCGTTCCTGGGCGTGAATATGTTCTTGTCGGGGCTGCATTCCTACGGGGAGCTGTAAGGTTCTTCTTGTTCTGAAGCTGGGGATTAGTTTCAGAATATTTGCTTCAGAATGGGAAACCCGAGTTTGGCTGGATGCCGGACTCGGGTTTTTTTGTGGTCGCTTGTTTGGGGTGTTTGGTGGGGAGGTCTTCGTAGGGGGAGTAAGCGCTGGGAGACGCCGCTGGTGTGCTGGGCGGGGGTGGCGGGGCTTGAGCGCTTGCCGGTGCTGCGCACCGGTGCCCTGGTCAGAAGATCGCGTAGGGCGCATCCTGAACTCGCACGATAGTTTGTCCCCCGGACAAACTATAAGCGTCGTGCTCAAACAGCAGGATGCTTGCATCCCTACGCGATCTTCTGCCTGCGGCAAGCTCTCTGAATCGCCCCGACACCCCCGCCCAGCACACCAGCGGCTCACAGTGTTTATTTATGTCGCCCCTGACCCAGGCCGTCAAAGCCAAAGCTAACGGGATGTCTGTACCGACCCTTTGATCTATTTATTGCTTCTGCCTTAGATGTGCGTCTGCACTTGGAGCGGTAACCGGTCCGAAATGCAAAATTTAGAGTCGGGTATCACGCTGTAGTAAGTGGCGTGATGAGGCTTGTTGACTCAGGGCTTTGATATGGCTTGGCTGGGTGTCGGAGTGACGGTGATGATGTTAGGAAAGCATTTATAGCTTCCCCATTGCATTTGAGACGAGTGCGCGTCCACAGATGGCGGAGGGCCCTGTTATTTGCCACCAAAGCCTTCTATGGGGCTTGGGTGGCTATTTGTTTACATGGCGGGCGGGTATTTATCCTGCGATTCGATCAGGAACTGGCGGGCTGCCGGGTCTTGGACCAGATCGGGCATGGATTTGGCTTGGAGCAGGTCTGCGGGGGTGCAGGCTTTGGAGATGATGAAGCCTTGTACGTAGTCCACGCCCAGTTCTTGCAGGGCTTTCAGGGTGGGGACGTCTTCTACCCATTCGGCGATGCTTATCATGCCCAGGTTGTTGGCCAGTTCGACGATGGTGCGCACGATGGCGACGTTGGTCTCTTTTTTGAGCATGTCGCAGATCAGCGCACCGTCGATTTTGATGGCGTCGGCGGGCAGTTCGCGCAGGTAGGAGAAGGAGGTGTAGCCCGCTCCAAAGTCATCTAATGCGATGCGTACGCCCATTTTCTGCAGGCGGCGCATGAAGTTGCGGGTGTGTTCCAGGTCGTCCAGCGCGACGCCTTCGGTGATTTCTACGCACAGGCGGCGAGCCAGGTGTTCAAAGCGGGCCAGGATGTCGAAGAACCATTGGATGAAGGTGTCGTCGTTCAGGGACACGCCGCTCAGGTTGATGGTGACCCATTGGGTTTTTGTCAGTTGGGCTTCGTGTTTGGACATCCACTCCAGCGTGGCCGAGAACACCCATTTGTCGATGATGGTGATGGTGCCGCTTTCTTCGGCTGCTGCAATGATGCGGCCGGTGGGGATGAGTTGGCCGGAGGAGTCCCGCACGCGCAGCAGGGCCTCGAAGTTCAGGCTGTCCATGGGGCGACGCAGCGCCGCGATGGGCTGCATTTCCAGGTACAGCGCGCGCGAGGAGCCGCCTTCCAGTTCTTCAAACAGACGCAGTTCTTCGGCGTGTTCTTGCAGGGCGTTGGAGTCCTGCTCGTAGATGATCATGTCTTGATGCAGGCGGCGGGCGTCGCGGGCGGCTCGGCTGGCGGCGGAAATGGCTTCTTGTGGGGCCATGCCAGGTGCCACTTCGACCAGGCCCAGGGTGCTACGCAGGTTGAAGCTGCGGTTGCCTGCGATCAAGGGGCTCTTGTTTAGTGACTCCAGCACGCTATTGGCTAGCACACGGGCCTGTTCGGGTTCGCAGTCTTCAAAGACGATGACGAATTCGTCGCTACCAATGCGGCCGATTTTGTCTTTGCTGCGCAGGACGGATTCCAGTTGCTCGCAGACTTTCAGCAGCAGCGCGTCGCCCGAGGAGTGGCCGAAGGTGCCATTGACGTATTTGATGTGGTTCAGGTCCAGGTAGGCCAGCAGGCAGGGCTTGTCGTCCTGGCTGCGGCTCAGCAGGCCATCCAGGACTTTTTCGATGCCGCGTTGGTTCAGGACGTTGGTGACCGGGTCGTTGTCGGCCATCAGGCGCAGTTGTCGGTAGGTCTCGGCGCGGGCGGTGGTGTCTTGCAGGGAACCTTCGATGCACTGGTTGACGATAGCGACGCGCAAGGCGAACTGGCAGGGTTGGGCGTCGCTGTCGTAGTAGGTAATGGTGACGTCCTGGCCATTCTGGGTACTTTGGGCGACGGCTTTCCAGTCTTGTTCCGGGAAGAAGTTGGTCCAGTGAATGGTGCTCTCGCTCGGGTCGGCTTCGATGTTCAGCATGCGCGCCAAGATGGGGCTGATGCGTAGAAAGACACCGGACTCGTTCAAGGTGAACATGCCCACGGGGGTCAGCAGGTAATGCGCCATCAGTTCATTTCGGGCACGCAGGGATTCGCTGCGGTCTTCACGCAGGCGCTCGCCCACGGCCAAGGCCACCATCAGATTGGATAGCAGGAAGGCGATGACGCCGTTGAAGTTTTCAACAAAGCTGGAGCGACCAAAGGCCACCAGGAAGATGGCCGAGATCAGCATGCACAGGGCCATGCTGAGCAGTACCAGTTGCCACAGCAAAATGCGTGAGCGGGTGTGCAGCAGAATGGACAACAGGACGGCAGACACGCAGCACAGGGCGTAGATGGTGCTGATCCACATGACGGGCTGGAACACCGAGGGCGGGGCCAGCAGGGACACGGGCAGCAGGATCAGGCCCAGGATGCCGACGGTGGGGAGCAAGCGTTGCAGGCGGGCAGTGGTGATGGAGTTGCCCAGCAAGACAGTGAATAGGGAATAGCTCAGGATGAAGTAGCAGGCGATGGTGACTTGCCGCAGTACTGGCATGTATTGCGAGGGCAGGATCTGGCCTAACCACTGGGTATCCCAACCCATGGCCATCGAACCCAATCGCAGGTTGCCAATCAACCAGACCGACAGCAGCAGGTAGATCCAGGCGCGGTTGGTGGCGGCCAGTACCAGCATGAACATGGCCATGGTCAGCAAACCGCCTTCCAGCAGTCCTATGCCACGGCTTAGGCGGATCGAGGAGTTGGTGACGTCAGCGCTGGCCCAGAGTTGGGCTTGCAAGAGGGTGGGACGGGAGGTTTCGACACGGCACAGCACGGTGTCGGGGTGGTTCGTCTGGCCCAGCTCCAGAGTGTAGCTTTTGACCGGGGCGGGTGACAGCGGGGTTGGCGGGTCCAGTTCGCTATTGCGCAGGGCCTGACCGCTGCGGGCGTCTTGACAGTGCAGCGAGGAAATCGGGGAGGCGGGAAAGTGCAGGACCTGGTCCTGCTGGGGGAAAGGAGCAGGCAGGGTCAGCAGCAGCCAATGAGGCTCGCTCAGGTGCAACCGTTGCCGGGACGGGGCACTTTCTAATTGCGTCAGTAACTCTGGATCCGCATGCTCTTGCTGGCTGGCCAGCGCCTGAATGCCTAAACTTTGCCCGGGAACGGCAGGGTAGCGATTCGGCAGGAACAGTAATGCCCATAAAGTGAGCATGATCAGAAACAAAGGGATGACGTAAAGACTTAAGCCGCGAATCAGGCGCTCGCTGGCCGAAGTAACAGGCTCAAAGCCGTGTGTCGGTATCCCTGGGGTGGTCATGATGGTGGTACAGCCTCCAGCGCTTACCATCGAACTGTCTGGCCACTGACAGCGAAATCTGTGCTTTCCCGGCTAGGACAGGACGCAACAGGCCGGGACTGCGATGCCTGCTGATGGCAGCGCAGTCCCGGCCTGTTTTACGGTCAGATTCGAGAGTTCTTTAAGGCTGAATGGTTGTTGCCTGTATTCTTGCCTCGCCCTTAAGGGAGCAATCGTTCGGTGGCGAACAAACTTTCCAGGGTTTCGCGGGGGCGGATCACATGAACCTGCTTGCCGTCGACCAGAATTTCAGCCGCACGGGGGCGGGTGTTGTACTGGCTGGCCATGGCAAAGGCGTACGCACCGGCGGACATGATGGCGATCAGATCGTCTTGTTTCAGCTCCAGTTGACGGTCACGAGCCATCCAGTCGCCGCTTTCGCAGATAGGGCCAACCAGATCGTAGTGGGGAGTGGCTTCGGTTACTGGACGAGGCTCTACCGCTTCCACGCCGTGCCAGGCATCGTACAGGGTAGGACGGATTAAATCGTTCATGGCGGCATCAATGATGGCGAAGTTTTTGGTCTCGCCATGCTTGAGGTATTCCACGCGGCTTAGCAGCACACCGGCGTTGCCGACCATGGAGCGGCCGGGTTCCAGCACGATTTCCAGGTGGCCCAGGCCGTTCTTGTCCAAAGCGGCAAAGACTTCGGTCAGCAGTTGGGTGGGGGTCACCAGGGTTTCGTCGGTGTAGCGAATGCCCAAGCCGCCGCCCAAATCCAGGTGAATCAGGTTCACGCCTTGTGCTTTCAGGGCCAGAATCAGCTTGATCAGCTTGTCCAGTGCGTCCAGATAGGGGCTGACTTCGGTGATCTGCGAGCCGATATGACAGTCCACACCCACAATGTTCAGGCTGGGCAGCTCTTGGGCACGGGCGTAAATGCGTGGAGCCTGATCAATAGGCACACCAAATTTATTGTCTTTCAGGCCGGTGGAGATGTACGGGTGGGTGCCCGCGTCCACGTCCGGGTTCACGCGCAAGGAAACAGGCGCTTTCACATTCATGCGTTCAGCAACTTGGGCTACACGCTCCAGCTCGCTTTCGGATTCGACGTTAAAGCACTTCACGCCTGCTTTCAGGGCAGCTTCGATTTCCCAAACCTGTTTGCCTACACCGGAGAACACCACTTTGCCGGGGTCGCCACCCGCGGCGATCACGCGGGCCAGCTCACCGCCGGAGACGATGTCAAAGCCGGTACCCAGGCGGGCGAATTCTTGCAGAATGGCCAGATTGGAGTTGGCCTTCATGCCATAGCACACCAACAACTTGCGATCCTGACCTGCCACTCGATAGGACTCCCAGGCGTCGCGCAAGGCTTGGCGGGAATACACATACAGAGGGGTGCCGAATTCTTCAGCCAGCTTGTTCAGGGGAATTTGCTCGGCGTGCAGCGTGTTGTTCTGAAATTGGAAGTGAGGTGCAACGGTCATGGTGTCGTCAAATAACAGAGGTTAAGCGAGCAGGGCGGAAATCAGCGCGGCGCTGTTTGGGCGTCCGCTGCTTCCTGCGCAGGAGGGTGGTACAGGGGGCCTTTGTAGCCGCAAGCGCTAAGAAAAACGCTAAGTGCCAGCAAGGCCAGCAAGCGGGAGGAACGTAGTTTGTTCATAAGTGGTGAGCTAGTGCGGGCAATACAGAGCATTGTGCCATTGGGAAGAGCAAAGCACAAAAAACGCCGGCTAGGCCGGCGTTTGGATACAGATAATTAGAAAGGGACGAAAGGTTGTGTTTGGGCACCCGAGGAACCGGAGTCAGAGTCCAGTTGCCGCAGCAGATCTCCAATACCATCGTTTGGATCCCCACCGCCTTGCTGTAAAGCGCCGTCACCCGGAGCGGGCAGACCGACGCGGGCAATGGCTTGTCCGGGCGGGAATTCGTCAAAGTAGAAGTCCCCATTGATGCGCGACAGACCCGAAGGCATAGGGCCGGGAGGCACGATAGGCTTGTCTTTAAGCGCAGCGCGCATGTAGTTGATCCAGATAGGCATGGAAGCACCACCGCCGGTTTCACCCGAACCCAGGCTGCGTGGCTTGTCAAAGCCCATCCAGGCAATACCGACCAAGTCTGGCGTGTAACCGGCAAACCAGGCGTCTTGCGAGTCGTTGGTGGTCCCGGTCTTGCCGCCGATATCCGTACGCTTCAATTCACGCGAGGAACGGGCACCGGTACCGGAGGTAGCCACACCGCGCAGCAAATCGTTCATGACATAAGCCGTGCGGGCGTCGATAGCGCGGGCAGCGGCATCGCCAGCCACAATCGGCTTGGCACGCATGATGACTTTGTTGGTGCTGTCTGTAACGTAGTCGATCAGGAAGGGCTCGGTACGGTAACCGCCGTTGGCAAAGACCGAGTAAGCACCGGCCATTTGCAGTGGCGTCACGCTACCGGCACCCAGGGCCAGCGGCAGAACGGCAGGCTGACGAGCTTTGTCGAAACCAAAGCGGGTAACGTATTCCTGAACGTACTTGGGACCAACGGCCTGCATGATACGGATGGACACCATGTTTTTGGACTTGTACAAACCTTGACGCATGGTCAGCATGGGTTCGTAGGTGCGCCCGTAGTTCTTGGGTGTCCAGGGCTTGGAGCCGGTCTGGGCCGCCGTCAGAATAAAAGGTTCGTCCGAAATCTGGGTAGCAGGAGTCAGGCCGCGTTCCAGCGAGGAGGCGTAGATAAAGGGTTTAAAGGCTGAACCGGGTTGACGCCAGGCTTGGGTCACACGGTTGAACTTCCCGTCCGAGAAGTGGAAACCACCGACCATAGCCTGAATCGCGCCGTCTTGTGGGCGTACCGACACAAAGGCCGCCTGTACCGCAGGCATATTGATCACTTCCCAGTAATCGCCATTGCGGAACAGATAAATCACGGAGCCGCGCTGAATGCGCACGTCTGCTTTGGCATTGTTAACCAGACCGCGAGCCACGATTTTCAGGGCGCGCTTGTCATTGACGTCAATAATTTGCTGGGCAGTACGAGCAACACGAATCTGGTTGGGGTTGGCGTCCAGCACGACACCCGTTAGCAGATCGCCGGTATCCGGGTATTTGTCTTGCAGGTCGTCCAGAATCGTGTCTAGTTGGGCGTGATCGTTTTCAATACCGGCTGGTAAATCTACCTGGCCCTGTGGGCCGGTGTAAGGCGCACGGCGTGTGTAGTCCAAAATACCATTGCGCACCGCCAGGTAAGCGGCTTCCTGGTCACTGGACTTGATGGTGGTGTAGATGTTGAAACCGCGCGAGTACACATTGTCCTGGTAGACGCCGTACAGCAGTTGGCGAGCCAGTTCAGCCGCGTATTCACCATGAATGGCGTAACCGCCAGCAGGGGTACCCAGGGCCGATTTCACAACGATTTCCTGGGCCTGAGCTTCTTGGTATTCCTGCTCGGTGATGTAACCCAGTGTGCGCATACGGCCCAGCACATAGCCTTGACGTGTTTTTGCACGCTCAAAGTTGGCAATAGGGTTAAAGCGCGAAGGAGCTTTGGGGATACCGGCCAGCATGGCGGCTTCCGCCGTCGTGATTTCACCCAGCGGTTTGCCCAGATACGTACGTGAGGCCGCGGCAAAACCATAGGCGCGGTGCCCCAGGTAAATCTGGTTCATGTACAGATCCAGAATCTGGTCCTTGGACAGCGTGGCCTCAATCTTGAAGGTCAGCAGCAATTCGTAGAACTTCCGGGTATAGGTCTTTTCTGATGACAGGTAGAAGTTACGTGCTACCTGCATGGTGATCGTACTGGCCCCTTGTGTCTTGGACATATGGGTCATATTGGCCAAGGCAGCGCGGCCCACGCCCATCCAGTCAATGCCACCGTGCTGGTAGAAACGGTCGTCCTCGGCCGCCAGAATGGCCGATTTCATGACATCGGGGATTTCGTCAAAACGCAACACATTGCGGCGTTCTTCGCCAAATTCGCCGATCAGCACTTTGTCCGCCGTATAAATGCGCAGTGGCACTCGGGGGCGGTAGTCGATCATGGCGCTAAGGTCAGGCAGGTTTGGCCAGGCCAGCGCCAACGCCAGCGATCCGAGCAGGGCGGCACACAGACCAAGCCCCACAAAAAAGACCGAGGTCTTGATGATGAGGCGGGCAAGCCAGGAACCGGAGCTTTGCTCGGGTTTTGAATTAGGGGAGCGGGAAGAAGAACTCATTAGGGCTGATTTTAAAGTCCAAACGCAGCAGGACTGGGCCTCAAACCAAGTATCAATGTAACAAAATAATACTAAGCGACGGGCGTTGCTTAGGGAAGGCTAATGGGATAATACACAAATGAACCACTCTTTACCCGCCGAGCTGATGCCTGTAGAACATCCTGATCCCTTATCAGACGCCGAGCTGCTCCATTTACAACAAACTGGCCCACGTCCCATTATTCTGGTGGGCATGATGGGTGCCGGTAAAACGACCATTGGTCGTCAATTGGCGAGAGAGCTCAAGCGCGAGTTTATGGACCTGGACCACGAGCTGGAAGCCCGTAGCGGCGTGCGAGTGTCCACTATCTTTGAGTTCGAAGGCGAGCAAGGGTTCCGCAAACGTGAATCTGCGGTGCTCGATATTTGTTCGCGCCAGACCGGTATTGTGCTGGCGACCGGAGGTGGGGCCATTTTGTCCGAGGCCAATCGCCAGATCATCAAAGATCGCGGTATCGTAGTGTACTTGTGCGCCACGGTAGATGAACTGTACCGCCGCGTGGCCCGAGACCGTAACCGACCGCTGTTGCAAACGGCGGACCCACGCGCCCGTATCCAGGAACTGCTGCAAGCGCGCGAACCCCTCTATGAAGAAGTGGCGGACGTCCGCTTTGAGACTGGCTCGGCGCCAGTCCATCATGCGGTGCGCCACTTATTGTCCCTGTTGAAAGAACGAGGTTGCTAAATGTCTGTAGTGCATGTTGACGCCCAGGGTGGCGCTTACCCCATCCATATCGCTGCCGGGCGTCTGGCGCAGCTTGCAGACACGGTGCCAGCCGATACGTCTGCTATTGCCATTGTCACTAACCCCACGGTGGCCGCCTTGTACCTGGCGCCTGTGAAGCAAGCCTTGGCCACAACGGGCAAGCCTATCCATGTCATTGAGTTGCCTGATGGCGAAGCCTATAAGAACTGGGAATCCCTGAACCTGATTTTTGACGCGTTGCTGGGTGATCATCTGGACCGAAAGGCCTTGATTGTCGCTCTAGGCGGTGGCGTTATTGGCGATATGGCGGGTTTTGCGGCTGCCTGCTTCATGCGTGGCGTGCGCTTTGTGCAAGTGCCTACGACCTTGCTGGCGCAGGTGGACTCCTCGGTCGGTGGCAAAACTGCGATCAACCATCCGTTGGGCAAGAATATGGTGGGCGCGTTCTACCAGCCTATCGCGGTGGAAGTGGACACCGATGTACTCAAGACCTTGCCCGCCCGCGAGATTTCTGCCGGTCTGGCAGAAGTCATCAAATACGGCATGATTTACGACCTGGATTTCTTTCACTGGTGTGAAGAGCAGATCGGCCCCATGCGCACCCTGGAGCAAGAGCAGATCGTCTATGCAATTCGCCGCTCCTGCGAGGTCAAGGCCGAAGTCGTTTCTCAAGACGAACGCGAATCCGGCCTGCGCGCCATTCTGAATTTTGGTCACACTTTTGGTCACGCAATCGAGTCCGGTATGGGCTACGGCCAGTGGCTGCACGGCGAGGCCGTGGGTTGCGGCATGATTATGGCTGCCGAGTTGTCCGCCCTGGTTTGCGGCTTGCCTGCGCAGGATGTGGCCCGTATCAAAGCCCTGGTGCAAGCCAGTGGCTGCCCGATCAACCCGCCGCAATGGCCTGCGGACCGTTGGCTGGAGCTGATGCAGGTGGACAAGAAAAACGAGGGCGGCCAACTGCGTTTTGTACTGCTGGATAAATTAGGCCATGCCAAGGTACAGGCTGTTGCGCCGGATGTGGTGCGCCAGGTGCTGGCCCGTTTTACAACGGTGGAACAGGAGTAAAGCCGATGCAGATGCTTGCCGCTTATGCCTGTCACCCTGAACAGTCCCGCGGTCGGCGTTATGCAGAAGCAGCGCCCCAAGGCCGCAACGCCTTTCAGCGGGACCGCGACCGCATTATTCACTGCAATGCCTTTCGTCTGCTGGAATACAAAACACAGGTTTTCATTAACCACGAAGGTGATTTATTCCGAACACGATTGACGCATAGTCTGGAAGTGGCCCAGTTGGCGCGGGCCATTGCCCGCAATCTGGGTTTGCACGAAGATCTGATCGAAGCGATTTCTCTGGCCCATGATCTGGGCCACACCCCGTTTGGACATGCAGGCCAGGACACGCTTAATAGCTGTATGCAGGAATTGCGGCCCGAAGCAGGGGGCTTTGAGCACAATTTGCAAAGTCTGCGCATTGTGGACGAGCTGGAAGAGCGTTACGCCGCCTTCAATGGTTTGAACCTGTGTTTTGAAACCCGCGAGGGGATTTTGAAGCACTGTTCGCTCAAGCACGCTCGCGAGTTGGGCGAGGTCGGTCAGCGTTTTATTGAACGCACGCAACCGTCTCTGGAAGCGCAAATGGCCAATCTGGCCGATGAAATTGCTTACAACAATCACGATATTGATGATGGCTTGCGCTCCGGCCTGATCCGGCTGGAACAATTGCTGGAACTGCGTTTGTTCCGTGATCACTACGAGCGTGTGCAGGCCCAGTATCCGGGTTTGAAAGGGCAGCGGCTGGTGGCTGAAATCATTCGCGGCATGATCAACACCCTGGTGGTGGATTTAACGGACATGACTCGTGCCAAGCTGGAAGAGCACCGCCCTGATAGTGTCGATGCGATTCGACATCTGCCACGCCTTGCCGGATTCTCGCCAGAGATGCGCGCCCAGGCAGATGAGCTCAAGCGGTTTTTGCACGCCAATCTGTACCGTCACTACAAAGTGGTGCGCATGATGAACAAGGCGCAACACATTGTGCGAGACCTGTTTCAGGCGTTTGTGGATGATCCGCGCTTGTTGGCGGCAGAACATCGGCGTGAAGACCCGATTGCACAGGCTCGTGCTGTAGCTGACTACATCGCTGGCATGACGGACCGCCACGCCATCCGCGAGCACGACGCTATTTTCAAGATGTAGGCCTGATAGCTCGACTTTGCCAGGCGGCTGGCTCTTAGCGCTGCAACAAAGGCTTCAGATAACGTCCTGTATGGCTTTGCTCGCAGGCCGCGACAGTCTCCGGGGTGCCTTGCACCACGATTTGACCGCCACCGTGTCCACCTTCCGGGCCCATGTCCACAATCCAGTCTGCCGTCTTGATGACATCCAGATTGTGCTCAATGACAACCACGCTATTGCCGGACTCCACCAGCTTGTCCAACACTTCCAGCAAGACAGCGATGTCCTGGAAGTGCAGGCCTGTGGTAGGTTCGTCCAGCACGTACAGCGTCTGGCCAGTGCTGCGTTTGGACAGTTCCAGTGACAACTTCACCCGCTGTGCTTCACCGCCCGACAGGGTCGTGGCGCTTTGGCCCAGCCGGATATACGACAGGCCCACATCAATCAAGGTAGTCAGCTTGCGAGCCACGCTAGGCACGGCATCGAAATACTCCATTGCTTGCTCAACCGTCAGCTCCAGCACTTCGCTGATGTTGCGGCCGCGATAGCGTATATCCAGTGTTTCACGGTTATAGCGACGTCCTTGGCATACATCGCAAGGGACGTAGACGTCTGGCAGAAAGTGCATTTCTACCTTGACCACGCCATCGCCCTGGCACGCTTCGCAACGGCCACCTTTGACGTTAAAGGAGAAGCGCCCTGGGTCGTAACCACGCAGACGCGCCTCGGGCACACTGGCGAACAGCTCACGAATCGCGGTGAACATGCCTGTGTATGTGGCCGGGTTACTGCGCGGGGTGCGGCCAATCGGGGTTTGGTCGACCGTGATGATCTTGTCGAAATGCTCCAGGCCTTCCATGCGATCGTAAGGCGCGGGCTCGGCATGGGCACGGTGCAATAGGTGCGAGAAAGCGGTAGCCAGTGTGTCGTTGATCAGCGTGGACTTGCCCGAGCCGGATACGCCGGTAATGCAGACCAGTCGCCCAGCAGGAATCGCCAGGTCCACCGACTTCAGGTTATTGCCGCTGGCACCGTACAGACGCAGCCAGTTCAGGCTGTCATCCACCGGGCGACGTGTGGGGATGGCAATCTGGCGCTTGCCGGACAGATACTGACCCGTCAGAGACTCCGGGTTTGCTGCCAGTTCAGCAGGCGAGCCTTGGGCCGTGATTTGTCCACCATGTTCACCAGCGCCGGGTCCCATATCAATGACATAGTCGGCCGTGCGAATCATGTCTTCGTCGTGCTCGACCACGATCACGCTATTGCCCAGGTCGCGCAGGTGCTGCAAGGTTTGGATCAACTTGTCGTTATCACGCTGGTGCAGGCCAATAGATGGCTCGTCCAGCACGTACATCACACCCGTCAGGCCGGAACCGATCTGGCTGGCCAAGCGAATACGCTGGGCTTCGCCACCGGAAATAGTGTCGGCACTGCGATCCAGCGACAGGTAGTTCAGTCCCACATTGTTCAAGAACTCCAGCCGTAGCTGGATTTCGTGCACGATGCGATCGGCAATTTCTTTTTTTGCACCTGTCAGCGACAGGTTCTTGAACCATTGCAGGCAGTCCGACAGGGCCAGGGCTTCGACTTCGTAGATAGCCAGTCCCTTGGCTTGTCCTTGGGTTACCGAGCTTGCGGCTGCGGATGACGCTGTGCTGACAGCAGTAGTGCCTGAATGGTGCTTGCACCCTGCATGGCTGGGCACGGGATCGTCCCCGATACGTACGTGTCGTGCTTCCAGACGCAGGCGTGCCCCATGGCAGGCCGGGCAGGTCTGGGTGCGACGCAGCTTGTTCAGCTCTTCACGTACCGCGCTGGAGTCGGTTTCGGCCCAACGACGTTGCAGATTCGGAATCACCCCTTCAAATGGGTGAGTTTTAACTGTGGTGCGACCTTTCTCATTCAAATAGAGAAAGGGGATTTCTTCAGCGCCGGAGCCGTACAGCACGGTGTGACGCAGTTCGGCTGGCAGGGACTCAAACGGGGCCTCAATATCAAAGTGATAGTGGGCCGCCAGACTGGTCAGCAAGGTGTAGGTAAAGGCATTGCGGCGATCCCAGCCCGCAATGGCACCGCCCGCCAGACTCAGTTCGGGAAAGGCCACCACGCGTTCGGGGTCGAATACATCCACTTGCCCCAGGCCGCTACAGTCCGGGCAGGCACCTGCCGGGTTATTGAAGCTGAATAGGCGCGGCTCCAATTCGGGCAGGGAATAATCGCAGACCGGGCAGGCATAGTGGCTGGAATACGGTTGTTCCAGACCTGTATCCAGATTCACCACCAGACAACGTCCGTTGCTGGTGGCCAGGGCGGTTTCCAGGCTCTCTGCCAAACGTTGCTGGCTATCGGGCCGAATACGCAGCCGGTCTATCACCAGATCCAGATCGTGGGCCTGCTCGGCATTCGGCGCAGGCAGGTCTTCAATACTGGACATCTCGCCATCTACTCGTACCCGCACAAAGCCTTGGGCCTGCAGCCCGCGCAGCTCTAGCTGCAAGTTACCCACCAGGCCACGATGCATGGGAGCCAGCACCGCAATACGGGATTCAGGCTCCCATTGCAGAATCTGGTCTACCATCTGGCTCACGCTATGAGCCTGCAGGGCCAAGTGATGTTCAGGGCAGTAAGGAGTCCCGACCCGCGCGTACAATAGGCGCAAATAATCGTGGATTTCAGTAGTGGTTCCCACGGTGGAACGCGGGTTATGGCCTGCTGCCTTTTGCTCGATGGCAATGGCAGGCGACAAACCTTCGATCAAGTCCACATCTGGCTTGTCCATCAGTTGCAAAAACTGACGTGCATAAGCGGACAGGCTTTCCACATAGCGCCGCTGGCCTTCGGCATACAAAGTGTCGAAGGCAAGAGACGATTTCCCAGAACCGGACAGCCCCGTCAGCACGACCAACTGGTGGCGTGGCAGGTCTACGGAGACATTTTTCAGGTTGTGGGTGCGGGCACCACGAATGCGGATGGCTTCCATCGCTTTATTTAGGCTTGTCAAAAGGCAACTTGCTACTATAGCGCGTTGCGTCAGGATTTATGTGATCGGGTAGCCGGGCTCTCTGGCAGCCCAGTTGTGACAGAGTATTAAATGAGTACACACCAAACCATGAATACGGCCGAGTCGCGCCCTGTGCGTCTGAGTCTGACTCAGCAGGAGCGCAAGGCCAGCATCTTGCTTGCTTTGCTGTTCGCCTGTCGGATGCTGGGTCTGTTTTTGTTGACTCCGGTCTTTGCGGTTGCAGCCCATTCTTTGCCCGGCGGTAACGATGCCGCCCGCGTTGGCCTGGCATTGGGTGCGTATGGTCTGACTCAGGCTGTCTTGCAGATCCCCTTGGGCATGGCCTCGGATCGCTTTGGGCGCAGGCCGATCATCGTCATTGGCATGGCCTTGTTTGTTATTGGTGGGGTGATCTCGGCCCTGGCCCAGAATATTGATTGGGTCACCGTGGGCCGTTGTATTCAGGGTCTGGGTGCGGTATCTGCCGCTATTTCCGCCTGGGTTGCGGATTCCACCCGTCCCGAAGTGCGGACACGCGCTATGGCGATGGTGGGCGGTTCAATTGGCCTGTCCTTTGCCGTATCGCTGGTGCTCTCGCCCGTCCTGGTGGGGCAGTTTGGCTTGTCCGGTTTGTTCTGGGCCATCAGCTTGCTGGGTTTTGTCTGTTTGCTGATTGCAGCCTTTGTGGTGCCCAGCGCGCCTAAAGCGCCCGCATCCATCGTACAGGTCACCGCGGGGCAGGTGCTGCGTCACATGGACTTGCTGCGCCTGAACTTTGGCGTGTTCTGTCTGCACTTCATCCTGATGTCTCTGTTCATTGTGGTGCCAGGTATTCTGGCGACTTTGGGTGGTTACGGCACGCAGGATTTGTGGAAGGTCTATCTGCCCGTCATTCTGGTGTCTTTTGTGCTGATGGTGCCTGCGGTGTTCTGGACTGAAACCCGCAAGCGTCACAAACATGCGCTGGAATTGGCTGTGTTGTTGCTAGTGGTGGTGCTGGCTGTGATGCCTTGGGCGCGCGATTCCCTGGCTCCCATGGTGGCGGCGTTGACCTTGTTCTTCATTGGTTTCAATATTTTGGAAGCCTTGCAGCCGTCTTTGGTGTCGCGCGTGGCGCCGCCGGAATACAAAGGTTTGGCGCTGGGTTTTTACAACACCTCTCAATCGCTGGGCGTGTTTGCCGGTGGTTTGATCGGGGGCATCCTGGCTGGGCGAGGGCATACCCAATGGGTGTTGTGGACCGGTGCCGCGCTGGCCTTGCTCTGGTTGCTGACGGCGCGCGGTTTCAAAGATAAATATTAAAAGGCATTGCCTGTTACGCTTGCACGAAGACGTAGCAGGCAGCAGCAAGTAAAGTGGCCGGATCGGCCCTAAGAATTAAGAGCTGGGCACAGCAGGCGGCATCGCCAGGGTTGTGAGTCTGATGTGCCGTTCAAAGCGCCGTACGCGGATCGTTTGCATGGACAAAACTGCCCTCCCTGGAGCGGGGAGGGAGTGTTAATTAAGGCACGAATCCACGATAATACGGCTTGATTTAGAATTTTTGACTACAGGATTTTTTCATGGCATCGGTAAATAAAGTCATTCTGGTGGGCAACCTCGGCCGCGACCCAGAAGTACGCTACAGCGCAGAAGGCTCGGCTATCTGCAATATTTCCATTGCCACGACTTCGCAGTGGAAAGACCGTACCTCCGGCGAACGCCGCGAGGAAACGGAATGGCACCGTGTGGTGTTTTACAACCGTCTGGCTGAAATCGCGGGCGAATACCTGCGTAAAGGCCGCCCCGTTTACGTAGAAGGTCGCCTGCGCACCCGTAAATGGACGGGTCAGGATGGCCAGGACAAATTCACCACTGAAATCATTGCCGAGCAAATGCAAATGCTGGGTGGCCGTGATGGCGATATGGGCGGCGGCGGTGGCAGCATGGGTGGTGGCGAATACGGTGGTGGTGGTGGTGGCGGTGGTGCTCCTGCACCGCAACGTGCACAGCGTCCTGCTCCCCAGCAGCAACAACAGCAACAGGCCCCACGTAATACAGCTCCTATGTCGGACAATCTGGCCGATATGGATGACGATATTCCGTTCTAAGGCCTAGCTCTTAGCGGGACTGAACATCAAAGCCCTGGCAAGCATCTGCTTGCCAGGGCTTTTTTTTCGTCCGTATAAACACCAATGTGTACCAACTTTCAGTCTTGTATACAATTTATAAAAAATGAATGCAAAATAGGAAAGCAATGACCACGATCAAAACAACAAGTCACAGCGATGGGGTGTATGAGTCAGTGCGTGCTCACGTTCTTGGCCTGGTGAAAAACATTGATGAGCCGGTGCGGGTTCGGGAAGAGGAACTGGCCAAGATGCTCAATGTCAGCCGTACGCCGGTACGCGAAGCGCTGCTGCGTTTGGGGCAGGAAGGCATTTTGACCATGGAACCTCGGCGCGGGGCTTTGCTCTCGCCCTTGACCAAGCAGGACTACATCGAATGGCTGAAGTTGCGTATTGAACTGGAAGCCTTTGCGGCCCGTGAAGCCGCCTTGAATGCGTCGCAGCGGGATGTGGATGCCTTGCGCGCTCTGTTTGCGCCCTTCAATCAAGACAATGTGGAAGAGCGTGTCAGCGAATACGCAGCAGCCAATGTGGAGTTTCACGCCGCCATCATGCGTTTGGCCGCCAATAGCTTGTTGGAGAAGGTTTGGAAGTCGTTTGGGCACCGCGACATGCTCAAGACCAAGACTATCGAACGCCTGAAGCGTGCGCATGAATCCTTGGCCGAGCATCTGGCCATGATCGACGCTATTGAAAAACGGGACGGGGCACTGGCTGACCGATTGGCTCGCGAGCACGTGCAAGGGCTGTTGACCCAAACCCTGAACAGTTCCAACAACATCCAATCAGGAGGGTCGCTGTAATGAGGTTACTGACGTTTGTAGACGCGGGGGAAACGCGTTTGGGCGGGATGCTGGACGATGATCGCGTCGTGGATCTGACACAGGCTTGGGGCAGGGTGGATCACCCCTTGAGCGGTCGGCAGGCCCCTACGGAAGTCATCGATGCCATTTTTATGGGCGATGAGGTATTGATCAGCCTGCAGCTTTTGATGGAGCAGGCCGACCAGGCCAATGTCGCTATCCATGCGGCCCAGGATCTGTGCATTCTGGCCCCGATCCCCAACCCCTCCAAGAACATTTTCTGTGTAGGCCGTAACTACCGCGCCCATATCGTGGAAGGCAATCTGGCACGTGGTCGTGCCGCCGATGACTTCCCCAAGGCGCTGGAGTTTTTCAGCAAGCCGCCTACGACGGTAGTCGGGCATCAGGCCTTGGTCAGCCGTCACGCCGCCCATACCAAGATGCTGGATTACGAAGTGGAGCTGGGCATTGTGATCGGCAAGGAAGGCCGCGACATCAGCCCTGAGGACGCGCTGGATTACGTCTTTGGCTACACGGTGATCAACGATATTACGGCGCGTGACCTGCAAGCGCTGCATGGCCAATGGTTCAAGGGCAAATCCCTGGACGGCACGTGCCCGATTGGGCCTGTCGTGACCCTGAAGACTGCCATTGCAGACCCCAACGCGCTGGATCTTGAATTGGAAGTGAATGGCGAACTGCGCCAATCCGCCAATACCTCGGACATGTTGTTCGATGTGTCCAACATCATCGCCCAGTTGTCGGCGGGCATGACCCTGGAGCCGGGGGACATTATTGCGACAGGCACACCCTCTGGGGTGGGCTTTGCCCTGCAACCCCCTCGCTCTCTGGAGCCGGGCGATGTCATCAAGGCTCGCATCTCTGCCATTGGCGAGCTGGTCACTACTATTGAGTAAGGTTGACGACTATGCGCTTTAAATTAATCCTGTCAGGCGTGGCTGCATTAAGCGCTTTAACGGCTGTGCCCTCACTTGTGTCGGCACAGGAATATCCCACCAAACCCATCACCATCATTGTTCCGTTCCCGGCGGGCGGTACCTTGGACAATCTGACCCGCAGTCTGGCGCAGAAAATGTCGGATGACTTCAAGCAGCCCGTCATCATCGATAACAAGCCGGGTGCCGGTACGGTGATTGGTACGGAAATCGTGGCTCGTGCAGCCCCGGATGGCTACACCTTGGGCATGGTGGCCAATAGTTTTGCCATCAACCCCAGCCTGTATGACAACTTGCGCTACGACACGGTGAAAGACTTTACGCCAGTTAGCCGGGTGGCTTACACGCCGCATTTGCTGGTGGCGAATCCCGATGTTCCGGTCAAAACCCTGGCGGATGTGATTGCCGCTGCCAAGTCCAAACCGGGCGAGCTGTCTTTTGCATCCTTTGGTGCTGGTACATCGCCGCATATCGCTATCGAACGCCTGAAGTCAGAAGCCAAGATTGATGTGCTGCATATTCCGTACAAAGGCCAGGCTCCGGCTTTGAACGATTTGCTGGGCGGTCATGTGGACATGATGTTTGCCAATACGCCGGATGTTTTGCCTCATGTGAAATCCGGCAAGCTGCGTGCCATTGCTTTGGCTAATGACACCCGTCTGGAGTCCATCCCGGAGGTGCCCACGTTCAAAGAAGCGGGTGTGGACAATATGAACTCCAACTCCTGGTATGGCGTGATTGTTCCTGCTGGGACCCCCGCAGCGATTGTGGAGCAGCTGAGTGCTGAGTTTGTCCGCATCGTGAATCTGCCCGAAATCCGCGAGCGTCTGTTGGCTCAAGGTTTGGAGCCTGCTGGCACCACATCGGCCGAGTTTGCCCAGTATCTGAAATCTGAAATGGAAATGGCCGCTACCGTCGTCAAGGCATCCGGCGCCAGTGCTCAGTAAACCTGTCACAGAACACAAGAAAAGAGCCAGTCGAGCTCAAGCTACTAACTAGGAGATGAATATGATTAAAGAAATTATCCGTTCCGACAAAGTGACTCCCCCACGTGCACCCTTGTCGCCTGCCGTGCGATCCAATGGCTTCGTGTTTGTCTCTGGCCAACCCGGTTTTTTTGACGACCGCCAGATTGCTGAAAACGACTTCGATGCCCAGATGCATCAGGTCATGGCCAATGTGCAAGCCTTGCTGGAAGAAGCAGGCTCCAGTCTGGACCATATCGTCAAAGCGAATGTGATTCTGAAGAATGCCGGTGACTTTGCTCGTATGAACGAGATCTATCGCACCTACTTCAAGGATGGCGAGTATCCAGCACGCACCACGATTGCGGCGGATATGGGCAATCCCCTGTTCCTGCTGGAAATCGAGTGCATCGCCGCCGTCGCGGAATGATGGAATGAAAAAAGGCCGACATGAAGTCGGCCTTTTTGATTAGAACGCCCCTTGGGAGCTTCGTCGTAAGGTCAGCAATCCTAGACCGGTCAGTACCGCAAAGATTGCCCCGGCCGCAAAGGTGCCTTGGAAACCGATGGTGTCCCAGAGTAGACCGGCGATGACGCTGGCCAGCAGCAGGGCGATGCCGGTTAAAAGATGGAACATGCCAAAGGCGGTGCCGCGCAGTTCAGCGGGGGCGCTGTCTGCAATCAGCACATTGAACAGACCCTGTGTGAAGCCCATGTGCAGGCCCCACAGGGCAACGCCCAGGCCCAGGCCGAGCAAGCCGGGTACGAAGGCCAGAGTCAGGTCTGCGGCAATCAGCAAGGCGACGCCAATCAGGAGCAGATCCGTTTTGCGCATGCGATCTGACAAGACGCCCGCCGGGTAGGCAGACAGGGAGAAGGCCACACTCATGACGACCAGGACGGCGGGTGCCCACATAGGGGGCAGTCCGCTGGATTCGCCGCGCAGAATCAGGAAGGCTTCGCTGAAACGGGCCAGGGTGAAGGCCAGCCCAATCGCTACGACCCACCAGTAACGGGAACCCAGCCGACCCAAATCTTCTCGGTTCAGGGGTAGTTTGCGGGGGCGGGTGGTGGCCGGTATTTTGGGCTCGCGCACAAAGAACACCAGCACGGCGATGGCCGCAAAGGCAGGCAGGACAGCGACCCAGAAAATGAGCTGATAGTTATTGGCCGTCCACCACATCAGGGCAATAGCCAGCAAAGGGCCGATAAAGGCGCCAATCGTATCCAGCGTTTGCCGCAAACCATAGGCGGCGCCTCGCAGTTCGGGCGGGGTGACATCTGCCACCAAAGCATCGCGGGGTGCGCCGCGTATGCCTTTGCCTATGCGATCCACAAAACGGGCACCGACCAGCCAGTCCAGCGAGTTCGCCAAGGGGAAGATGGGTTTGGTCAGGGCAGCCAGGCCATAGCCAATCACGGCCAGCAGTTTGCGCTTTCCAAAACGGTCGCTGACCGCTCCGGAAAACACTTTCATGATGGAGGCTGTGGCTTCGGCAATGCCTTCGATAAAGCCCACGGCCAGTACCGACGTACCCATGACGGTGACCATGTAGATAGGCAGCAGGGCGTGAATCAGTTCCGATGAAATGTCCATGAACATGGACACAAAACCCAGCGCCCAGACACTGCGGTGGATTTTGGCTCGCGGCGCATCGGAAGCCGGTGTTGACGCAGGCTTAGCGGTTTTCTTCATGAGCGTCATAGACCATTTGGGCATACTCATCCAGCCTTGCCTTGCACTCTTGCAGGCGCGCTTGAGCAACCTGTGCCAGGGGGGCGCCATAGAAATCCAGTTTCTGGATTTTCTCGTACCAGTTTTCCAGTTTTTTCAGATCGGTTTCTTCTTCGTCCAGCTCGGCGTAGGTAAATTTCTGAATCGAAATTTCCTTGGCAATTTCAGCCTCGAAGTCTTTGCAACGGCCCAGCAGTTCCTGGTATTGCTCGTTGCGGTCGTCCGTAAAACGAGTAATGACTTTTTCTTCCTGTGCCTTGTCCAGCGCAATGGTTTCCAGCAACACGCAGTCGCCTTCCATGGTGGTGATGTCGTTCTCCAGCACTTTCAGGCGGCGTATGTGTTCATCTGTTTTGGGAAGTACGCAGACACCGTTTTGCAGATAGACCGCTCCAAGAGCTTTCAGGCGTCGCCACAGGGCCAGCCGTTTTGCACTGGGTTCGGAGGGCACCTTGTAGGTCAGCAGTAACCAGGTTATTGAAGTCATAATCTTGATTAAAAAGTAACGACCGTTTCATATTAGTAGAACTGATAGGTTCTGAAAAGAAGAATCGATAATTCAGTGCAGGCTCAATTTTCAGCTTGCCAAGAGCGTTCAGCGGCTGGATGCATGTATCCAAGTGTTTGGTCTTGTATCCCGGCTTGAACGAGTTCAAGCCGGTTTTTCCTGCCGTAGTGAACATAGTGTTTCATCGCGTAACCCGCATGGCTCGTGAGTCCCCGCTCGTTGCACGCTCAGTAAATTTGGCCTTTTCTGCACAGAACCCCCCGTGTTACTGCCACTAATACAAGCAGTTTTGAGCTTTTCAAGCCAGGGAGCCGTCGTTACCATGAAAAGACCTATCCACTTTGTTCAGTTTCTAGCACGGCCGGTTTTAAACACATGCAGCGTGCAGACTTCAAGCTCAGGTTTAGGTAAAGCGCTTGTTCTTTGAACAAGCTCTTATTGCTTTTGAAGTCAGTGTGTTCGTTTCCGGCGGTTGCGCGATACAGCGCCGCACTTTCGCGGCGGGAATCAATACGGAGGAATGCAATGAGCAAGCAGAAAGCAGTTCAATCCAGCCACGGTCCCATTGATGTTGCCGCTATCCGGGCAGCCGCCAAAAAGTTTGTGGACGATGGCGCAGTCGCATCTGGCTACAAGGGCAATCGCGAAGAAATCATTCAGATGTTGAATGAGGCCCTGGCCACCGAGCTGGTCTGTGTGATGCGCTACAAGCGCCACTACTTCACCGCCACCGGCTTGAACAATGAGCCCATCAAAGCCGAGTTTCTGGAGCACGCTCAGCAAGAGGCCGAGCATGCCGACCGCATTGCCGAGCGTATCGTGCAACTGAACGGCGAGCCCGATTTCAACCCTGAAAACCTGGTCCAGCGCAGTCATGCGGAGTATGACGACAGCGGTGATATCAAATCCATGATTCGCGCCAATCTGATTGCCGAGCGTATTGCTATTGAGTCCTATCGCCAGATGATCGAGCGTATTGGTGATACCGACCCGACCACCCG
Organism: Alcaligenes parafaecalis; assembly: GCF_026344135.1. NCBI lineage: Bacteria > Pseudomonadati > Pseudomonadota > Betaproteobacteria > Burkholderiales > Alcaligenaceae > Alcaligenes > Alcaligenes parafaecalis. The sequence continues at coordinate 49,734 of NZ_JAPKNA010000002.1, forward strand.
CCAGATGCTGGTTGAAATCATGGCTGTGGAAGAAGAGCACGCCGACGATATGGGCGATTTGCTGGATATCTAAGTTATTTGCACAGATGCTCAAAAAACCCCGGCATTTTCCGGGGTTTTTTTCTGCCCAAATCCTGAAAAGGAGTACAGTATCGGCTTTCCTACCTATCGGTAGGTAGTTTTGAATAACGTCGCTATATACGGGGGTGTGAGCGTGTTTGAGTTTCTGTTTTTCCGCACGGTAGAGAGCGCGACATGAGCGAGCTGTCACGTAGCAGAAGCCTGGCCTGGCCTTTGATCTTGTTGCTGGCCTTGCTGACAGCATTGGATGCCATGGCCATTGATATGTATTTGCCGGGTATGCCTGCCATTGCGCAGGAGCTGGGTGCTTCTCCCGGCCGGATTCAGCAAACCTTGTCCATCTTTTTGGCAGGCCTGGCTTTGGGACAAGGTATTTACGGCCCCTTGCTGGATCGTTTCGGGCGTCGGGTCCCTTTACTGTTGGGTGTGGTTATTTTTGTGGTGGGCTCGGTTTTTGGTGCTTTGGCCACATCCGTTGAAGCCTTGTTGGCCGCGCGCTTTATTCAGGCTTTGGGTGCTGCGGCGGGGTTGGTCACACCGCGTGCCATTGTGGCGGACTTGTGCGATGTCAAAGAGTCGGCAAGTATCTTTTCCCTGCTGATGCAGGTGATGATGATTGCACCGATTGTGGCTCCTATCTTGGGCGCCTATCTCTTGAGCCATGCGGATTGGCGGGCCATTTTCTGGATGCTGGCTTTTTTAGGAACGATGGGTTTGCTCTGGGGCTTGAAAGCCATACCGGACTCCTTGCCCGTGACCCAGCGTGTGCCTTTGAATCCAGGCCATATTGTTCGTGCCTATGGGCGGGAGTTAGGCAGCAAGGCTTTCATGGCGTATACCGGCTCCGGTGGATTTGCTCTGGCTGCCTTGTTTGTCTATATCAGTGGTTCGGCCTTTGTGTTCACACAGCATTTTGCCTTGTCGCCAGCCGTGTTCAGTTATGTGTTTGCCGGTAACTCGGTGGCACTGGTGCTGGGTGGTTTCGTCAGCAATTATGTGTTGAAGGCCGGGATGCCCACGTCCCGGGTACTGGCTTTGGGGCTGATTGTTCATACGGCTTCGGCCTTGCTCTTGTATCTGGCCGTGCAAGCTGATGTGGCGGGTCTGATCCTGTATGCGGCCTTGATTGCCGTGTCGGTCGGTTCTTTAGGGATGGTTTTTGGCAACGTGACGGCTTTGACCATGGATGTGGCTGGTCCGCAGGCGGGTACGGCGGCGGCTCTGATGGGCATGTTCCATTACCTGATTTCGGCCGTGGTGGGCTATATCGTCAGCTTGGCAGTGCCTGGGCCACAGGTCTTGCCTCTGGCGATTGGTGGCTGCGGTCTGCTGTCGATTCTGCTGTATGTTCTGGCTGGTCGTTGCCGCAGGGTGACACGATCGGTCAGTGAGCTGGGGGCTGTAAAATAAGCAGTTGCTGCGGGCCGCGATGGCGGCCCTGATCATTGGCCTTTGACTGAGAGCTTGTTGGACTGTGAGCAAATCCACTACTGAAAAACTGCAGGATGCTGCGATGGCGCGCTTCGCTGTTCAGGGCTTTGATGCCACCACCATGAACGAGATTGCCGCTGATGTGGGCATTAAAAAGCCCTCGGTCTATGCCCATTTCCGCAACAAGGACGAGCTGTTCATGAGCTTGATTCCAAATATTGTGGACGATGAGTTGAACCATGCACGTCAGGTTCTGCAGGGAGGGGAAGGGATCAAGCAGCAGTTGCGGGCGTATCTGGAAGGAATACAGGAGCGCTTTGAGCAATCGCATCAAGTGCGCTTCTGGATTCGCACCTTGTTTGCTCCGCCTGTGCATTTGTACGACGTGGTGATGGAACCCATGCATGTGTTCATGGAGGATCTGGAACGCATCATCCATCAAGCTCTGGCGCAGTCTGCCCTGGCCAGGCCGGAAACAGGCTTGAGTGTAGATACCTTGGCCATGACTTACATGGCCTTGATCGACAGCCTGCAAAGCGAGCTGTTATTTGGTGGTGCGCGCAAGTACAAACGCAGGTTGGAATCCGTCTGGCTGGTTTTTGATAAAGCCGTGTTTGAATCACCCAAGTCCTAGTTTCAGTCAGCCCGTCCGAGCGCTTCGTAAGGCGCTCTTTTTTTGCCTGAATCCAGCCCTGAGATTCACCTTGATCTGACGGGGAGAAACTCGCCGGGGACCACTGCCATCGAACTGCCATAAATCTGTAACAGGGCTGAAAGAACACTTGTTTAACCTGAGCCTGTCGTGGTCTTTTTAAGGCAGGGCACTTCGGTGACTCTGGTTCTTTAAGTTGATGCCTTTTTCTGTCCGGCAGCCTGTGCTGCGGCCCATTGCGCTTATTGATGCTTTGTTCTTGTGCCCGGTGTCCAGCCGTGCCGCAAAGCGGGATGCCGGGTGTGGCTCGGTACTACCTTTGCCTGAATGCCTTGTAGGGGACGGAGCATGAACCAGACCCTGGTGACGGTGTTAAGCGGTTATGGAGGCAAAGCGCCTGCCGCCATTTTGGTGCAGGCATGTGGCTTGCGATTGCTGCTGGATGCGGGCGGGCCTTTGTACCCTGGGCAGGTGTGCGACTGGTATGAAGGGCTGGAGGTGGATGCCATTCTGGTGACGCACGACCATCAGGATCATATCGGCTCCTTGTCCAAGCTGCCGGAACACATTCCTATTTATGCCACGGCCTCTACCGCCCGCAGCTTGCCTGCCGGGCGCATCTGGCGCGAACTGCCTACACGGGGCACGACCTATATTGGCGATATTGCCGTGCGTACCGGCTTGTCCGGACACGCTTTAGGGGGTGTCTGGCTGCATCTGGATGTGGGCGGTGGACTGTTTTATAGCGGGGACTTTTCCTGCGAGTCCTTGCTGTTTCCCTTTGATTTGCCACCTCCAGCGTATTTGGCCTTGCTGGATGCGTCGTATGGCCTGTACGACCAGTCCCATCATGTGGCCTGGAGCATTCTGGAATCCTTGCTGGAGTCCCAAGCTGCTTTATTGCCGGTGCCTCCTTCGGGCCGAGCCGTAGAGATTGCGTTTTGGCGTCAGCAGCAAGGGTTTGAGGATTGGAGCATGGATGCCTCCTGCTACGAGAATCTGACCCGCATGATCAGCCAAAGCAGCGATTTGCTCTTGCCCGGTGTGCAGCAGGCGTTGCGTGAGTTGATGCCCCGAGCGGCAGTCTTTGATCCGCAGGCGCATTTGCTTCTGGCAGGCGAGCCAGATGGTTGTCAGGGCAAGGCAGGGGAGTTGATTCGGGAGCATCAGGCACGGGTTTCAGACCTGAATGCAGAGCCCGGCGAGCGTCTCTTGATTCATACCGGTTATGTCGCCCCGCACGCGCCGCGTGGCACCCATACTTTGTGCTGGAATGTACACCCGCGTCTGACGGATTTGCGCTGGTTGGTGGACATCGTGCAGCCGCGCTATTGCATGCCTTTGTTCACGCAAATGCATGATCTGCCGACCTGGCGCAATGTGATGGGGCCTGCCCTGAGCCTGGAAGGTCACTGGGAGCTGCCAGCGACCTCCGTGGGCGTGGTTTAGGCGGTGTAGCGTTCCAGCAAGGCCTCGCGTCGGGTGGGGCTGAGCTTCAAGACGTTCTGGAAGAAATTCTCCAGATTGCCGTGCGTCTCATCAATGGTCTTGAAGGCGGTTTCCAGAAACTCGGGCTGAACACCCCAGAGAATATTCAGCACTTCGTCACTGATGCCCCGGTTGTCGGGCAGATCAGGGCGGCGGAAGAATTGATTGGTGAGCAGATAGTCATGCATGACATCGTCAGGGTGCACCCCGGTAGCGCGGTGCAGCAAGGCCACGGCAAAACCGGTGCGATCCTTGCCTGCGGTGCAGTGCATGACTACGGGTGTATCCGCTTCCAGCAATTGATCAAAGACGCGCGCAAAGGTGGCGGCATGCCCGGTCACGAACTCGGTATAGGTCTTGTTCATGGTGCCATGCGCCGCTTCTACATCTATCTGACCTTTGGCCAGCATGTCCATAAAATCCGGAAGGACGGTAGGCTCGACGGTCAGCGCGTGGCTGGTCAAAAAGCTGTACTGGTAAGGCGAACGCTGGCGCTCGTGTGCGCCCCGAAAATCCAGCGACCGGGCAATGCCCAGTTCCTGCAAGGTGTCCAGGTCCTGGCTGCTCAAGTCCGCCAGGTGATCCGAGCGGTAGACACGGCCTTTACGAAAGGAGCCGGAGTCTGTGGCATAGCCGCCTATATCGCGGAAGTTGCTGGCCCCTTCTAAAGGGCAGGATACGGGGATAGGCAGCGGCGATACGGACACGGCAGACTCCTGTTGAAACGGTGAAAGTCTCATGTTAACGGTCTTGGGCGGGATCTGCATATGACAATGCGGTGACATGTGGGCAATACGTCTCGGACAAAACGAGGGTGAATGCAGGTACAGCCTCCTGTATCGTGAAAAAGCCATGTATATTCTTTGCTGGCATGGCCCAGGCAGACAGGTTGGCACACGGCGCTCAGGTCTTTGCATCCCAGCCTTCACAGGGTGTAAACAGACTTGCAGGTGGACGCTGACTTCTGATTGCTTGCACCGAACTAGACAAGAACAGGTGCTGCGCCTAGCCAGGGGGGGACAAGTCTGATGACGCATTCACGCCGCGCTTGCGTGCCCATGTGCTGCAAAAAGATCCCCGATATATTGGCTAAAGTAGGCCCAGGGTATAAGGTCAATGGTTGTTTGAATAGACCGTCGACCAGACCGGGCGGCCCACAACCGTAATTTTTCAAGGAACAAGCATGTTTGAGCATTTGCAGGCCTATGGTGGCGATCCGATTTTTCGTTTGAACGAGGCCTTTCACGCCGATCCGCGTGATCGCAAGGTCAACCTGACCATTGGTTTGTATTACGACGAGCAAGGCCGCCTGCCTTTGCTGGATGTGGCTCGCCGGGCTGAAGAACAATGGGCCTCCAAGGGCCAGCCACGTGGTTACCTGCCTATCGAAGGTCTGGCTTCCTACCGTAGCGCTGTGCAAAAACTGGTTTTTGGTGCGGACAGCAAAGTGCTGCAAGAAGGCCGTGTGGCCACTATCCAGACGCTGGGCGGTTCGGGTGCCTTGAAAGTGGGTGGCGACTTCCTGCACGATGCGTACCCCAACAGCGAAATGTGGATCAGCGACCCCGCCTGGGATAACCACCACTCCATTTTCCGTGGATCGGGCATTCCTACCCACACATACCGTTACTACGATCCGGCCACTCGCGGTCTGGATTTCACCGGCCTGATGGAAGACATTTCCGTCCTGCCAGAGCACAGCATTGTGCTGCTGCACCCCTGCTGTCATAACCCCACCGGGGCCGATCTGAGCGACGAGCAGTGGTTGCAACTGATTCCAGTGCTGCAAGAGCGCAAGCTGATTCCTTTCCTGGACATGGCTTACCAGGGTTTTGGCCGCAGCCTGGATGACGACGCCTTTGCTGTGCGTGCCATGGTGGATGCGGGCCTGACATTCTTGCTGGCCAACTCCTTCTCCAAGAACTTCTCCTACTACTCGGAGCGCTGCGGTGGCTTGTCGGTGGTGTGCAAGAGCGCAGATGAAGCCGACCGCGTGTTGGGTCAGTTGAAAGCAGTGGTGCGCCGCATTTACTCCAACCCGCCCTCGCACGGTGGTCAGGCCATTGCCACCATTCTGTCGGATGAGTCCTTGTTGGCCGAGTGGACGGCAGATGTGGAAGCCATGCGTCAACGTATCGCTGCCATGCGCAAGCGCGTGCACGATCGCTTGAAAGAACTGGCTCCCCAGTACGACAGCAGCTACTTCGTCAAACAGCAAGGCATGTTCTGCTACACCGGCCTGACGAAGGAGCAGATCCAGAAATTGCGTGACGATTTTGGTGTGTACGTTCTGGAGTCTGGCCGCATCAGCGTGCCTGGCCTGAACCAGTCCAACGTGGATTACTTCGCGGAGTCCTTGGCTGCTGTGGTGGCCTAAGACACTGAAGTCTTTCCAGCAGGATTAAAGAGCGTGTTTATGGCCCCTTCGGGGGCGGTAAACACGCTTTTTTGTTGATGCTGGAATGTATCCTCAGCTGCGTTGATCGGGTGCTAGCAAGCGCTGATACGTACTTGTCTGATCCAGGCGCTCGACTAGTCTTGCTCTCCTGGCTGGGTGCTTGGGCCTGAACTAAAAAGCGGAACGGTGTAGAGCTAAACCATCGAATAGCGGCGTGCTTACACGCCCAACGCACTCAATGGTTTAGTGCTTGGCCATGACCAGGCAAGCAGGTCCATCGGCAAGCTGGTCGTCTTTCGTCGTACGGCAGCATTGCTCAGGCCAATGCTTTCAGCAACAGTTCCTGATTAATCCGCTCCTGCTGCCGTGCCCGATTCAACAAGTAGCGATGAAAGTCCTGACTATGAGGCGACTCAAACGCGCCCGCCCGCCGTGTCAGCACATAGGGCCAGGGTAGTGGCAGGGAATAGGAGAAGGGCAGAACCAACTGCCCGCTGCGCACTTCCTTTTCTATCATCGAGCATTGCGCCAATACGAATCCCTGGCCTGCTATGGCCGACTCCAGCGCCATATGCGAGAGGGAAAACACGCGGAAGCGATCCAGCGGTGTGTCACCGATCTCTATATCCAGAGACTCAAACCAGTCCCGCCAGGACGGCGGCGAGGTAAAGCGCGGTTGCCAGTCCGACGACAGCAAGGGGTAGGCCAGCAGATCACGGGGATTCCGCAAGGCAGCATGTCCTTGCAATAATGCCGGGCTGCAAGCGGGCACGACCCTGTCCGTATACAGCTCGGTAAAACTGCGGGAGCGGGCGGCGGCCTGGCCGTAGGTAATCCGAAAGTCGATTTGCTCCGCTTCCAGATCCGGCTCGGCATGACTGCCTTTCAGGTGCAAGGTCAGCTCGGGGTCGTATTGCTCTTGCCACTGAAACGCCAGCGGGGCCATCCAGGTTTTAAGCATGGAGGGCAGGGCGCTGATCGATAACAGGCTGGTGTTGCGCGAGCGCTCCATTTCCTGCTGCCCTTCACGTAATAGCTCAAAGGCTTGCGTGCAAATCTCGTGAAAGCGCACCCCTGCCGCTGTCAGCCGCAGACGCTTGCCCTCTTTGTAGGTCAGACGACACCCCAGCGTCTCTTCCAGCAGGCGTAATTGCTGGCTGATGGCGCCAGGCGTAATTTTCAGACGACGTGCAGCTTCTTGCAGGCTTTGGCTGTGGCCCAGCGTTTCAAAGACCTGCAGGGCGCGTAGCGGAGGCAAGGTATCCATGATGGGCAGACCCCGTCTAAAAAAATGGTTTAACTTTAGAAATTCTAAACGATATGGATAGTAGGCTGAGTTTGATTGAGACTATCATGGCAGGAAATTGCGCATGAATGGCCCTGTTGCCATCGTGCACCATATATAGCGTTGGGGGTAAATCATGTTTGTACGCAATGCCTGGTATGTAGGCGCATTGGCTACGAAGCTCGGTCGCAGCTTGCAGCCTGTGCGTATGCTTAGCGAAAACCTGGTGATGTATCGTCGTGAAGACGGCCAGCCTGTCGCCCTGGAAGATTCCTGTCCGCACCGTCGTCTGCCTTTGTCCAAAGGGCGCTTGATTGGCGACCAGGTGGAGTGCGGTTACCACGGTCTGACCTTTGATTGCAGCGGCTCCTGTACCAAAGCGCCAGGTGTGGCGCAGATCCCCAAAAGTGCCGTTGTGCGTAGCTATCCCTGTACGGAGCGTTATGGCCTGGTCTGGGTGTGGATGGGCGATCCCGAACTGGCCGACACCGCCAAGCTGATTGACATCCCCGAGTGGAATAATCCTGACTGGGGCGTGAACCGTGGTGATGCCATGGAACTGGATTGCAGCTACTTGTATGTGACCGACAATCTGCTGGACCCCTCGCACGTGTCCTGGGTGCACCAAAGCTCCTTTGGTAGCCCTGACATTATTGGCTTGCCTTTGACCGTGAAGGTAGAAGATAACGGCGTGACTGTCTCGCGCTGGTCCAAAAATGTGGAAGTCGCGCCGTTTTACAAGCAGTTCGTGCAATTTGAAGGTAATTGCGACCGTAAACAGCAATACGAAGTGCGTTTTCCTTCGCTGGCGGTGATCAAGGCCATCTTCTTGCCCGCCGGTGCAGCGACAGAGGAGCCCAGCGAGTACCACAAGGATGTTTTCCTGATGGACTCGTATAACTTCCTCACGCCTATCGATGAAGAGCACACCCGCTACTTCTGGTTCCAGTTGCGTAATTTCAGCCCGGATGACGAGGCTGTTTCCAAGATTTTCAACGAAGACGTGCGTCATGCCTTCCTGGAAGATAAGGTGGTCCTGGAAGAAGTGCATAAGGCACTGAAAGAACGTCCTGCTGCCCTGGACCTGCCGCTGGATTCCGGCCCCTTGCGCTTCCGTCGCAAGATCAGCCAAATGATCCAGGCCGAGCAGGCTGTTGCCAGCGAGACTGCAACGGCTTGAGCGTAATGAGCACGACTGCATCACCTGTGGGCACAGACAGCACGGCCAGCCGCCGTTTACGGGACTATCGTGTACTGGAAAAACAGCGCGAAAGCGAGGTGATTACTTCGTTTGTGCTGGAGCCGGTGGACGGTGATATCCCGCTGTATCAGCCGGGCCAGTATCTGGTGTTTCGCCTGACGATTGATGGGCAAACGGTGCTGCGCAACTACAGTGTGTCGGGTGATCCAGACAGCACGAATCGGCTGCGCATCTCCGTCAAACACGAGAAAGCCCCGGTGGGGTTAGGCGTGGCGGATGGGGTGGCTTCTTCCTACCTGCATGAACAGGTGCAGCCTGGCGCTGTGCTCAGCGCTGCCGGGCCTATGGGCGAGTTCGTGCTGGATGAGAGCAGCCAGCGGCCTGTGGTGCTGCTCAGTGGTGGCGTGGGCCAGACACCGTTGCTGGCCATGCTGCATCGCTTGCTTAAACGCAGTCAGCGTAAGGTGTATGTGATCCATGCCTGTGATAACAGCACAGTGCATGCTTTTGCCGATGAGCTGCGCGAATTGGCCGCTTTGCGTTCGGGGGTGCAGATTTACTTCTGCTATCGCAATCCCAATGAGCACGACCTGCAAGCTGGTTTGCATCACGTCTCAGGACTGATTACGCGGGAGCAATTGCAAAGCTGGCTCCCGCTGGATGATTACGAGTTTTACCTGTGTGGACCCAGTGCGTTCATGCAGAGCAATTACGGTGTGTTGCGTAGTTTGGGTGTGGTGCGCGAGCGTATTCACTACGAGTTTTTTGGCCCGGCAACGGTGCTGGAAAACACCTTGGCGGATGAGGGCGTGTCCAGCATGACTCAGGCCGACGCACAGCCTGCTGCTATCAGCAGTGCTGCGGCGGCTACACCAGAACAGGCTACGTCTGCAGAAGCAGAAGCAGCAGCAGCAGCAGCGGTTGCAGGTAATGCTGCCCAGACGGTGACCTTTCTGCCCGATGGCCGTCAGGCTCAATGGCATGAGGACTGCCCGTCCTTGTTGGACTTGGCTGAAGAAACCGGCTTGAGCCCGGACTTCAACTGCCGTGCGGGCCTGTGCAATACCTGTATGTGCACGCTGGTGTCGGGCGAGGTCGACTATTTTGAAGAGCCTCTGGACCCGGTGCCAGAAGGCAAAGTCTTGTTGTGTTGTTCCCGTCCCCTTGGGCCGGTAGCGGTGGAACTGGCTTAAACGATTTACTTGCTTGTTGAGGTTTGCTCCGTCCTTTGGGACGGGGCTTTTTTTATGGTTTTTTGCCTGAGCTTGCTAGAGCTGCGCTTGTTCGCTGATCCAATCAGCGAAGGCACGAACCTCTGTTCTTTGCCGTGTATCCGGCAAGCTCACCAGATAGTACGCAAAGCGGGCAGGCCAGGGCTTGTCCAGCACTTGTACCAGGCGTCCTGCCGCGATTTCATCCTGTGCATATTCCTGCGGTATCAAAGCCAGCCCCAGGCCAGCAATTGCGCCACGAATCAGCAAATAGTCGTCCTCGAATGCCGTACCTCGATCAGCGCGTGCGTCGTCCGCCACTTCATGAGCAGACAACCAGAGCGACCAATCCGCCCGATCTGCATCTTGCAGTAGCGGCCATTCCAGACAATCCGCTGGCTCCTGAATAGCGGGCTTGCCCGCCAACAGACCGGGGCTGGCAACGGGCAGCAAGACAGGTGCCATTAAGGGCTCGGCCTGCAAACCCGGATACACCCCCAAGCCGTGACGAATGGCGATATCTACCTTGTCGCGGCGCAGGTCCACCAGTGTCGGGGATGCTTCCACGCGGATTTCAATATCGGGGTGTCGGTTCTTGAAGTCGGCCAGTCTAGGAATCAGCCAGGAAGCGGCAAAGGAGGGCACGGTGCTAATCGTCAGCGCTTTGCGCTGCTTGGTGGCATCCAGGGTATGCAGGGCATTTTCGATCTGATCGAAGGCGCTTAGCAGTTCCGGGTAGGCCTGTGCACCGGCTTCGCTCAGGCTCATTTTGTGATGACTGCGTATAAACAGCGTCACCCCCAAACGATCTTCCAATTGCCGAATCTGCTGGCTGACAGCGCCGGAGGTGACGCCCAGTGCCTGGGCGGCAAGCTTGATGCTGCCGTGTCGCCCGACCTCGGTAAACGCACGCAGGGCCAGCAAAGGGAAGATAGGGTTCATGGTTTAGTTTTTCTAAATCTATAAGACAGATTTAATCGTTTTTCTTCGCCAGGTAGAGGCAGGAAAATAGGTTTCTGACTAGTTTTTAAGTTTAGCTTATCTATATCCAAAAGAAGAGTGAATTTCAAGTTTGGGAGCCACACCATGATTGACCTGTACACCGACAGTTCGCCTAACGGCTTCAAGGCGACCATCGCCCTGGAGGAGATGGCGCTGCCGTATCGTCTGCACCATGTTCGTATCGAAGCCAAGGAGCATAAACAGCCGGAGTTTCTGGCCCTGAATCCGCATGGCCGTATCCCTGTGATCAAGGATGATGAAGCGGGTATTGTCCTGTTTGAGTCCGCTGCTATCTTGCTGTATCTGGCAGAAAAAACAGGTCAATTGCTCTCAAAAGAGCCTGCGCAGCGCTGGGAAACCATCAAGTGGCTGCAATTTCATTCGTCCAGCGTGGGGCCGATTTTAGGTCAGCGTGTGCATTTCGAGCTGTTTGCCCAAGACAAGATTCCGCCTGCAATTGAGCGTTATCGCGGCCTGGTGGATGACGTGTTTACCGTGCTGGATACGCACTTGGCGACGCGACCTTATCTGGCGGGGCAGGATTACTCCATTGCTGATATCGCCCACTTTGGCTGGACACATATTGCGCGAATCATCGACTTTGATTTCAGCCAATACCGACACATGAGCGATTGGCATGAGCGTGTGGCGCAACGTCCCGCCGTTCGTAAAGGTATCACCTTGCCCGAACCGGCTACTGGCGCTTAAGGAGCACACCATGACGATTCAAGCATCCCCCATTCAAGGTGCGTCCTTCCCCGCTTTTGCCGCTCACCCAGGCTATCGCCGCATGTTTGCCCCCAACCGTTTGACGGTGGGTATCTTTTTACCGCTGCGCTTTTATCAGGGCGATATGAGCGTGCTGGCCGGGCAGTCCGAGCTGGTAGAGGCCATAGACCGCCATGACTTTGCAGCGGTCTGGGTACGTGATGTGCCTTTGTACGACCCCAGCTTTGGCGATGCGGGGCAGGTTTTCGACCCCTTTAGCTATCTGGCTTTTCTGGCGGCTCGAACCAAGCGTGTGGCTTTGGCGACGGGCAGCACAATTTTCTCTTTGCGCCATCCCATTGATCTGGCGAAATCGGCTTTCACCATTGATCAGTTGTCAGGCGGTCGCCTGGTGTTGGGCATTGCGTCCGGGGACAGACCGGTAGAGTTTCCCGCCTATGGGGTGGAGCGAGCCCGAAGGGGAGAGCGCTTTGCCCAGGCCGTCAGCTATTTCCGTCAGTTAATGCAGCCGGGTCAATTGAATATCGATTCTCCGCTAGGCCGTTTTGATACGGCAGAGCTGCTACCCAAACCCGTACATGGCTCTATTCCCTTGATTGTCACCAGCTCTTCGGGGCAATCGCCCCAATGGATTGCGGAACAGGCTGATGGCTGGCTGACCTACCCGGAGGCCACCCATACGCCGCTGGGCCCACAGCGACTGGCCGCGAAAATCCAGGCGTGGCGTTCCCGGATTCCTGATGGCGGTTTCCGCCCGCACATGACTAACGAGTGGCTGGATCTGGTGGACGACCCCGATTATCCGCGCACACCGTTGCGTGGAGGTTTTACACTGCGTACCGGGCGCAAGGGCCTGATCACTTTGCTGGAACAATGGCAGGCAGCAGGAGTGAATCATGCGGCATTGGGTATCCAGTTTGCGGAGCGGCCTGCGGCGGAAGTCATCCAGGAGCTGGCTGAATATGTGCTGCCGCATTTTGCCTCGCATCAGGAGCCGCCCGTTCTTGCAACATCGTGGTAGTGAAAGGAGAGCAAAAGCGTGAATAGCCATGCGGAAAAGTCAGTCGCCGAGGGTATCGAAATCCGGGATCTGCAGCCTCAGGATCGGGGCGAGTGGGAGTTGCTTTATCGGCAGTATGCCGAGTTTTACAGAGAGCCCATGAATGAGGAGATCCTGGGCCGCACCTGGTCCTGGCTGATGGATGCGCAGCATCCCCTGCAAGGTAAAGTCGCGACGGTGAATGGAAAGCTGTTCGGTCTGGCGCACTACCGTCCTTTTCCGGAGCCTTTGCTGGGCAAGGACGCCGGTTTTCTGGATGATCTGTTTGTGTCTCCTGAACAGCGTGGTGGCGGGCTGGGCCGTCGTCTGATTCAGGCCGTCGCTGTGGCCGGTCAAGCGCAGGGTTGGCCTTTTCTGCGCTGGATCACGGCGGCTGATAATGCCCAGGCGCGGCATCTTTACGACGGCATGGCCCAGGCAACGGCGTGGGTGACGTATGACTTGAGTTTGAGCTAGCTGATTCAATGTCCGTAATAACCGTCCTTAAGTGCTCTTGGGACCGATATTACGGACATTTGAACTCTTGCCTGTTTTGCGGTCCACCGCAGTTCGCACATGAGATTATGTGCAATCAGTGTTGATAGGTGAGGCCAGTGAAGGGAAGGTTTATCGCAAATTTTCCCTTTTTCTTGATGGCTATCCCTTGCCTTCGTTTGCTGCCTTCAGCAGACCCAAACCAATCAAGACCACACTGCTCATGAACAGAGCAAAAACCACCAGAGGCCAGGCGGTATCCCCGTCAAGCAAGGTGACCGCTAAGGTGCCGACCACGCTGACGATCAGGCTTTCCACGCAGAAGTAGATAGCAACCGCTGAACCGGCGACATCATTGAACTCGGCCAGGGCGCCGTTGGCGGTAACGGATACCGTCATCACAATGCCGATGGCAGCCAGCCACATGGGTACGATAAAGCTGGCAAAGGACGGCTCAAACCAGAGCTGGCCTGCTGCCAGCAACAGGGCGGCAAGGGCGATGACAGCCATGCCTCGTGCCAGGCTCCCCGCAATCCCCCAGCGAGCCACAAAGGTTTTGGACAGGCGAGTGCTCGCAATCATCACCAAGGCGACGCTGGCAAAGGCCAGGCTGAAGCGCATTTCTGAATAGCCTGCCTGCCCGATCAGGACACGGGGCGCGGTGGAGAAATAGACAAAAAATGTCCCCATCCCGGTGGAAAAACCCAAGGTATAGACCCAGAATGCCCGGCTTTTGAATACCGCCAGTGCGGACTGCGGGGAGTGGACTGTTTTGACGGGCAAGGTTTCATGCCATCGGAAGAGCGCATGGAACCAGGCTAGCAAACCCAAGCCTGCCAGAGTCAGGAAGATGGCTTGCCATCCACCTAGCTGAGCAATCAAGGCGCCAGCAATAGGCCCCAAGGCGGGAACAAAGGCCAGGATGGAACTGAAGATGCTGTAGATCACCACGCCTTCGGGGCGATCAGCATAGACATCACGTACGGTGGCAAACAAGGCCACGATGGTAGCCGATGCCCCCAGTGCCTGCAGCAGGCGGAACCCCACGAACACCCAGGCAGAACTGGACAGGGCGGCGGCGGCGGAGGCCAGCACAAACAGCGCGGCACCCCAAAGTAAAACAGGGCGTCTGCCAATGCGATCAGACAGGGGGCCAAAGATCAGTTGCCCAGCGCCCAAGACCAGCATGTACAGGCTAAGGGTGAGCTGGATGATGGCCGGAGTTGTACCCAACAGGTCGGGCATGACGGGTACGACAGGCAGATAAATATCCATCCCCAAGGAGGCGAGGATGTCGAACGGCGCCATCAGCAGCAAGGCGGCTGGCAGCGTATAAGCCCAGGAAGAGCGTGAGGAAGACATAACAAAATTACCACTCGAAAAAAGAGATCGGGCGGCGTCTGTTTGTTAGCAATCAGCGGGATTGGAAGTACAGAACGCCGCAACAAGAAAAATGCTTGTTGCGGCCTACTCAGTTGCTGATTCAGTGCTCGTCATGAAGACGGCTCCTCACATCAATACGTTGAAGGTTTGTCGACATTCGTGCTTGGCGCTTTGGCTGGCGCGAGGCTGCTCGATGTTGGCGTGCAGCAAGGAAGTCGCGCGACAAAGGCTCATTATAGGGCGATGTTTTCCAGGGTTTCCAAGCATCTGTGTGGTGACAGGTGTTGGTTTTTTGCATTTACATCGCTTTGGCGATGCGCGCCATTGTCTCGCTGGCACCACTTGTCTTGTTCTTTTTGACGCGGATGGCAGCCGCCTTCAACAAGCGTTGGAATTGTGGGCATTGCGTGTGGTTGGTGGCCGGGCAGTGGGCCGCATGACGCAGGCCTTCGCTCATGGCACTCAGGCGTTTGATGGTGGCGTCAATTTGATCGGCCTTGGACAGCAGCAATTGTCTGTCTACCTGTGGGGCTCCGTCGGGAGGCAGCATGGCGCGTATTTCTTCCAGCGACAGTCCGCCCGCCTGACCTAATGCAATCAGGGCCAGTTGATCCAGCACTTGCGGGGTGAAACGTCGCCGTTCTCCGGGGGCGCTGACCGCGCGGATCAAGCCTTCTTTCTCGTAATAACGCACGGTGGAGGAGGGCAAGCCAGTCTGTTTGGCGACTTCTGAAATATCCATCTTGCACCTATTGACTTGAAGTTGACTTCAACTTCTATGATTGCTCAAAACGATGTTCTTATCAACGGAAAGGATTACCAATGTTATCGATGAATGAGTGGGTACACGTGATTCTGATCGGGGTCGGGGCAACCATTTTTATGGATATCTGGGGGCTGATTCAAAAGGCGATGGGTGTTGCCACGTTGAACTACGCCATGGTGGGCCGCTGGGCCGGGCACTTGCTGCGCGGTCAGATTGCGCACAGCAATATCGGCAAGGCGGCACCGATTGCGGGGGAATCTCCGCTGGGCTGGTTTATTCACTACGCCGTGGGTATCGCTTTCGCCTTCTTGCTGATCGCGGTGTACGGAACAGCGTGGCTGCAAGATCCCCGTTGGCTGCCTGCTGTTCTTGTGGGCACAGTCACAGTAGTCATGCCCTTTTTTGTGATGCAGCCCGCGATGGGTGCAGGTGTTGCTGCTTCGCGCACTCCTGCGCCCTGGACGAACCGTTTGCGCAGTTTGCTGACGCACGCCATTTTTGGTTTGGGTATGTACCTTAGCGCTTTGCTGCTCCAGCAAGTGGCTTAGGGCGATGTAATTTGCTGGGACACCTTTCATGAGTAGTCTTAAAACCACCGGGACCATTCCGTCTGCGGTTTATCTGCTGGCCCTGAGTCTGTTTGCCATGGGCAGTGCAGAGTTTTTGATGGGCGGTATCTTGCCCATGATTGCAGAGGATCTGCGTATCTCCCTGCCCACCGCAGGCACCCTGATTTCCGCCTTTGCGGTGGGTGCGCTGATTGGTGGGCCACTCTTTGCGATTCTGGCTTTGCGCTGGCCTAGCCGTATTGCCTTGTTCCTCAGCCAGGTAGCTTTTATTGTGGCTACCGTGGTCAGTTTGCTGGCACAGGGCTATTGGTCGATTTTGCTGGCCCGCTTTGGCATGGGTGTGGCGTATGCCTGCTTCTGGTCAGTGGCCGCAGCCACGGCCGTGCAGTTGTCGCCTCCTGATCGTCGCGCCAAGGCCTTGTCCATTGTGGTCAGTGGCCTGACGGTAGCGATGGTGTTTGGTGGCCCGGCCGGGACATACATCAGTGAGCTGACCGGCTGGCGTGGGGGCTTCTGGGCGGTGATCGTGGTAACTGTGATTTCAGCCGCAGCGGTGTTGTTAGCCTTGCCCAAGCACACGTCCGGCGATGCACAAACCCCTGATCTGGCTACGGAGCTGCGTGCCATGAAGCGCCCTGTTTTGTGGGTGGCGTACGGCACAACCATGTTCACGACGGCCGCGTATATGGGCACGTTTGGCTATATCGCCGCCTTGCTGATGGATGTCAGTGGTTTGAACTCTGAATGGTTGCCCGCTGTGCTGATTCTGTTTGGTGTGGGTGCCTTTATCGGTTTGACGATTGGAGGGCGCACGGCAGATCGCCAGCCTTTGGGCACCTTGGTGGCGGGGATTGTTGGCTTGATCGCCAGTTCTGTGATGATTGCCTTGTTTGCGGCCTCCTGGTGGGTAACAGTGGCGATGGTGTGCATGCTGGGGCTGGCGGGCTTCCTGTTGAATCCGGCGGTGTGGGGTCGAGTTTATGCATTGGCTCCCGAGGCACCCATGTTGGCAGGAGCCACCAATGCGTCGGCCTTTCAGGCTGGTTTGACGCTGGCACCTTTGCTGGCTGGTATTCCGATCAGCCTGGGCTACAACCTGGCCTCGGTTGCCTGGGTGGGTGTCATCATTGCGCTGATCTCGCTGGGGCTGGCTTTTCTGGATGCAAAACTAAGCCGTCGCCCGGTCCGGGCTTGATTGGTAGATAGTGTTCCCGCCCATGCCAGCTTGGGTACTTGAAACCCTTCTGTAGCAGCACAGCGCCGCTGTGTCTGTTTACCGGGGTCATGAATAGAGTCAGGAGTAAAGCAATGAACAGAATCGGGGTCTATATGGAGCAATGGCTGATACGTCGGGCTACCCAACACGATGTGGCGGCCGTGCTCGCCCTGTTTGATGAAGCCATTGCCTGGTTTGGGGAAATAGAGAATCAGGGGCAATGGGGTACAGAAGCCTGGTCGAATCAGCCGCATCAGATTGCACGGATCAGCGAAGCGTGTGCTTTGCCCGGGGCCTGGGTGGCAGAAGATCAGGCAGGCCGTGTGCAGGGTGCCTTGATTCTGGGCGAGGCCATGCCCTATGTGCCCCCCGCAAACGAGCCAGAGGTCTATGTGCGTGTCCTGATCAGCTCTCGTGATCTACAGGCTCGCGGTTTAGGCCGCAGTTTGCTGGATTTTGCCGAAGGCCAGGCGCGTCGTGCGGGCGTACAGCAGTTGCGTGTGGACTGCTATGGCGGCGGCACCGGTGCTTTAGTGCGTTTTTATGAATCGTGTGGCTATGAGCGTCTGGCCACTTTTCAGGTAGAAGACTGGCCCGGTCAATTGCTGGGACGCCGTCTGCCTGTCTGATGATCGTGCTGGGCTGGCATGACACCGCCACTGTCCATCGCAGCCGATACCGTTCTTACTTTTTTGGAGTCTTCATTCATGCTCAAGACACTTAATAACGACAATTTTGATGCCGAGCTGGGCCAGGCATCCCATGTGTATGCCGTGCGCTTCTGGGCGCAATGGTGTGGCCCTTGCCGCGTGATGGCCCCGATCTTTACTGCTCTGTCCGAAGACATGCAGGATCAGGCCCAGTTTGGTGAGGTGGATCTGGACAAGTCGCCTGATTTGGCGACGCGCTATGGCGTCCAGAGTATCCCTACGGTTTTGCTGTTCAAGGACGGCATGGTGATTGATCGCTTGGTTGGCGCAGTTCCCAAACAGAATTTGGCGAACTTTGTCAGTCAGCACACCGTTTGAGCCACTAAGGATCTGCTGCGCTGCTGGCAATGGGGTGTCAGTGGGGTAGCAGATCCGGCTCTCCTGTTACAAGACAGGTGGGGGCGGCCGTTTAGCCGGTACCAACAGGCTGAATGAGCCGCCTTCTGTTTCTTAATCGTGATGCTGGGGGTGTCAGATGACTGTCCTTTCAAAAGCCGCTTTTCTTGATCCTTATTTTGCCCGTATCGGCTATCAGGGGCCGGTGGAGCCGACCTTGGAGGTCTTGCAGCAACTGCACCTGCTGCACCCACAAGCCATCCCCTTTGAAAATATTGCCCCTTATATGGGCGATAGCGTGCCGCTGGATCTGGAGGCCATTGTCGACAAGCTGATCCTGCGTCAACGTGGCGGCTATTGCTTTGAGCACAACACCTTGTTTCTGGCGGTGTTGCAGCACATGGGCTTTACCGTCACCCCGCTGATTGCCCGCGTACGCTGGCAAGTGCCTGCCGAGGTGGAAACCGGCTTGACCCATATGCTGTTGCGTGTGGATCTGGGTGGCCGAAGCTGGTTTGTGGATGTGGCCTTTGGCTCCACGACCCAAACTGCGCCTTTGGAGTTTGTGCTGGATACACCACAAACAACGCCGCATGGCGTGTACAGGATTACGCAGACGGGCGAGGAACTGAGCCTGCAGTTTGAAACCCGTAGCGGGTGGCAGACGGTGTATCACTACACCTTGGCTCCGGCATCACAGATCGATTTTGAAATCGGGAATTGGTATACCTCGACCTATCCGCAGTCGGTCTTTCTCAATAGCTTGTTGATCAGTCGTATCCAGCCGGGCGTGCGCGAGCTGATGGTCAATGACACGTATACGCGGCGGGACAATGCGGGGCTTTCTGAGCGACATCAATACACGGATGCCGCAGCGTGGGCAGCGTGTTTGCAGACGCGATTGGGCCTGCAATTAAGCCCTGAAGAAGCGGCGGATCTGTTCCAGTGCGTCAGCCAGCCTCAAACGGCTGCTGCTGAACTGACAGGGGGTTAAGGCTGTCGGCCGGTTTGCTGAACGCGGCTGGGCGTCGCCCCGTTTAAGCCTTCAGCACGGTACTGTGCATGCAGTCAATAAAGGCGCGCAGCTTGGGTGACAGGTTGCGGCTGGCAGGCCAGACAATCCACAGTGGCACGGTATTGTGGGTGTCGTCATCCAGAATGGTTTGTAGCTGTCCGCTGCTTAAATGCTCTCCAACCGTGAAATCGGGCAGGCATGCAATGCCCTGGCCTTGCAAGGCTAAATGCACTCGCATTTCCACACTGTTGCAGACCAGGGTTCGAGGTAGATCCGGCATGTCCTGCGTATCAGCCAGCGGCCATTGCTCCAGCCGTCCAGTGTTCGGAAAACGGTAGTGCAGGCAGGCGTGGTGTTGCAGATCCTTGGCCTGCAGGGGGCGGCCATGGGCTTGCAAGTAGTCGGGCGAGGCAGCCAGGACACGGCTGAACGTCCCCAGACGACGGCGCATCAGGCCGGAGTCACGCAAGGCGCTGGCGCGAATGGCGGCGTCAAAGCCTTCGCCAATCACATCGACCAGGCGGTCTGAAAAGTCCAAGTCCAGTTCCACGGCAGGGTAACGCTGCATGAAAAGGGTAATGGCCTGCTGAAACAGGCCGCTGTAGCGCGGCAGGCTGATACGCAAGGTGCCGCGTGGCATCTGGCTGGCCTGGGACATCTCCAGTTCCGCTGCTTCAATTTCACTCAGAATGCGGCGGCAGCGTTCCAGAAAGATTTTGCCATCGGCAGTCAGGGCCAGAGTGCGGGTGCTGCGGTGAAACAGGCGCACTTTCAGGCGCTCTTCCAGGCGGGCGATGGCTTTGCCGACGGTAGAGGGGGAAAGGCCGGATTCGCGGGCCACGGCCGAGAAGCTCAGGCGTTCGGCGACTCGTACAAACAAGCCGATATTGCTTAGATTTTCCATCATGGTGCCGACCTATTTAAGAATTTATTTCCTAAGTATTAATAACTGTAGTGTATTTTTCTTTGTGACGGTGGCGCTTAAGCTCTTGAAATCGACCGCTCATCAGGCGGGTATTTCATTCTGTGCTCACCTCTGTCGGGCATCAGTGCTTTAGTAGCCAACGAGAACCATGTTTTCCCATTTTTCCTTGCCGACCCTGCGTCGGCTGCAGTTATTGTCTGCCTGTTTAACGGCTTTATTGATCCCTCTGTGCTTTACCGGACCGGCGGTGGTGCTGTCGTCCATTAGCGCGCAATTAGGGGGTAGCGCCGCGCAACTGAGCTGGATCATGAACGCCTACATTCTGAGTTATGGCGGAGCCATGATGGTGTCGGGCAGCCTGACTGATATTTACGGGCAGCGCCGCATCTGGCTCTTGGGCCTGGCGTGGTTTTGCGTCTTCACCCTGGCCATTCCTTTGATGCCGTCCGTATTCTGGATTGATATCCTGCGCTTGCTGCAAGGTCTGGGCGGTGCCGCGGCCTTTGCGGCTGCCATGTCTTCCCTGGCCCCCTTGTTTGAAGGGCGTGCCCGTGCGCGTGCCTTCAGCTTGCTTGGCACGTCGTTTGGCCTGGGCCTGTCTTTCGGCCCCTGGTTCTTTGGCTGGATTGTGGAGGCGCTTGAATGGCAAGGCGTGTTCTATGCCACCGGGGCCTTGGGTGTTGTGGGTTTGTTGCTGGTTTTTATCAGCACCTCGCCAAGTCAGGGCGGTTCGCAAGGCGCCTTGGATTGGCCAGGTGCCATCAGCTTCACGCTGGCTCTGGGCCTGTTTACCTACGGCATGTTGCTGATCCCGGAGCGGGGCTGGTCTGATACTTGGGTGCTGGCGGCATTAGTGGCGGCGGTCTTGGCGTTTGCGAGCTTCATCGGCATAGAGCATCGTGTGGCCCAGCCCATGATTGATTTAAGTTTTTTCCGCGATCCAGGCTTTGTCGGTGTACAGGCCTTGGCCGCTGCTCCGGCTTTCTTGTTCATCGTGCTGATTGTGATTTTGCCGGGTCGTTTTATTGGTATTGATGGCTATGGGGCCTTGCAGGCCGGGCAGATGATGGTGTGGCTGGCCGCACCCTTGTTGGTGGTGCCATTTCTGGCGGCCTTGCTGACGCGCTGGTTGACGGCAGGCACCTTATCCAGCGTGGGTTTGCTTCTGGTGGCGGCTGGTCTGTGGTCTCTGGCGCAGGGCTTTGAAGCAGGGGGCGGCCAGGCCTTGCATTGGCCCTTGCTGCTGATCGGTATCGGGATTGGTTTGCCTTGGGGCTTGATGGATGGGATGGCGGTCAGTGTAGTCAGCCCGGATCGAGTCGGCATGGCGACGGGTATTTTTAATACGGTGCGGATTTCTGCAGATGGCGTGGCGATTGCCGTGGTCAGTGTGTTGTTGGCAACCTTGATCCAGCAGCGCATAAGCGTGGATGCGAGCCTGTTCACGCAAGAGGCGGTATTGGAAGCCGCAGGCCGGGCTGCTTTGGGTGAATTACAATTGGCTGCCCAGCAATTGCCGGGGCTGGAGGCGCAATTGGCCAAGAGCTATGCCGCTTCATTCTTGACGGTTCTACACGCATTGGCGGTGCTGGCCGCCTTGATTGCAGGCCTGCTTTTCCTCTTGTTAAGACAGCCCAAGCGCGCCTTGCAGACCGCTTGAGTCAGCCAGGTCTGAAGAGGCCTTGATCTCAAAGGTGAACAGCCCCAAAAGTCTGGACAGGAATCCAGTTTTGGGGCTGTTCTACACCCAGAGCGGCGGCGTGGGTGTGGGTTCAAGGCCTGCGTTCAAGCCTGTTGTTTGGGCAAGGCCAGCCATTCCTGGGCAGTAATGCGGCTGATGTGTTCAGTCCGATAGTCTTGCAGGAACTGGTTGTACTTGTTTTCCTCGGTGTGATGATGGCGAAAGCCACACTTGGTCTGCGCAATCTGGGATTGAGCATTGTTGGCAAAGTAACCGCACCACAGCGCTTTCAGCTTGATGGTTTCAAAAGCGTGTCGCATCACCTCGCGTACGGCTTCGGGAATCAAGCCCTGGCCCCAGTACGGGACGCCAATCCAGTAGGCAATTTCGCCTTCTTCCTCGCTGATCTCGAAGTTGCTGTTTTTGCCGATCAGGATGCCAATGCAGCCTACTGCCCGGCCATTGTCCTTATGCACGACGGCGTAGACTTCGGGCATATTGAAAACTGTGCGGATAATCTCGGCACTTTCCTCAACACTGGTATGGCTGGGCCAACCAGCAATCGGGCCCACACGCTCGTCCTTGGCGTATTCATATAAATCCTCGGCGTCGCTGTCCTGCCAAGGGCGTAAAATCAGTCTTTCTGTTTGAAGTTTCATTTTCTGTACTCACAATTAAGTAGGAAACAGAATAGAACCTGGCAGGGTCAGGGAACAGAGCAGTACCTTGGTAGTTTCGGTACTTTTGGAAAGTCCGGCTTATTTCTGCGGGGTGGCGGAGGCCATACAGAGCATGCATCACATTCCACAATTATTCAGCGCTAAAGAGGGGCTGCTAACTGGCGAGACAACGCTGGCCGAAGGCGTGGGGATGCCCCTGTCTTTTGGCCATGCCTATATGACCTTGATGATTTGCGTCTCGGGCCGTGCGCTGCTCAGCCTGAATTTCAAGGACCAGATTGTGCAGCGTGATGATGTGCTGGTGCTGGCGGAAGATACGATTGCGCTGCTGAAACGGCGATCCCGTGGTTTCAAGGTGTTTTTCTTGTTGATGCCCAAGGAGTTTGCGGCTGAAGTGGCTTATCAGTTGCCCAATCCCTTGTTTGTGTTCTTGCATGACCATCCCTTGTGTACACCACCGCAGAAAGACAAGGCCTTGCTGGCTGCTTGGCTTGTGCAGATGCGCGAGATTGTGCGCGTTCGCACGCTGTATCAGCCCATCATGCTGCGCAATCAGTTGCAGAACTTCTTTTTGAGGATTGCCGAGCAGATTCCGACGGAATATCAGGGTAGCCAGCAGTTCAGCCGCAAGGAGATGATCAGTTGGCGGTTCTGGGAATTGATTGGTCAGCAGTGCAGGGAGCATCGCGATGTGAAGTTCTATGCAGATGCGCTCAACATCACACCTTTTTATCTGTCGCAACTGAGCAAAGAGTTGTTTAACGACAGCCCTAAAGCCTTGATCGACAGACAGGTGATCCTGGAGATCAAAGCGCTGCTTTCCTACAGCCAGTTGGCAATCGGGCAGATTGCCGATCAGCTTAATTTTGAAGATCCGTCTTATCTGTGCCGCTACTTCAAGCGTCATACCGGACTGTCGCTGACTCGCTATCGCAAGAGCGAGCAGGCAGAGGGTGGGCCGGATTAAGAAGGGTCAGGTCGGGTTCAGATCGCCGTTAAGGCGTGGGCTGCCATCGTGGCGACTTGTAGCGCAATAGTGGGGTCCGACTCATCCTCAAAATGCCAGGTGGCCGATAGGCCGCACCAGGCCAGAACCCATTGCAGTAGCCTGCGTCTGTCTAGCTGGGCGTGCTGCGCAACGGTGTTCACCCGCGCCAGGAATCGATCTGCATGGATAGCTGTTTGCGCATCCGGGTTGCAGAGCAGATTGGCGTAGTCAAAAGTACGTTCCCCGATCAAGCCTTTAGGGTCGATTGCCAGCCAGCCGCGAGGCCCAAAATCCAGAATATTGTGATGATGAATATCGCCGTGCAGGCAAACTCTATCGCGGGGCTCAGCCAGCAGTTCCCGCATTGTCTGGCGGGCGCCAGGCAAGATAGGGTGCAGGCGAATATCGACCTGATTGAGCGGTTGAAACCAGTCTTGCAGCGGGGTCAGCGTGTGGGGAGGGGGACGATGTGTGTGCGTGTTCTCTTGTGTGGACGACGCTTGATGCAATTGGGCGACGACATTGCAAATAATGCGGCTGGCTTGCTCATCCTGACCCGCATGGCATAAGGCCGCCAGACTGCGCGTCCCGGTAGCGCGTTCCATCAATAAGGCATGGTGTGCGCGGGCCAGTACCTTGGCGGCACTCTGGCCTTGCCACCATTCCAGCAGATCGTAGCCCTGGATTTCTTCGGGTGAGGTAGAGACCTTCAACATGGCCGCCTGACCACGCCATTGCACCGGAAGCAAGACTGCATTGCCGGTTTCAATGGAGGGGCCGTCAGGCAAGAGGTTCCAGTCTTGCAAATAGGAGTCTGGGTTTGGATGCATGGGCGAGTGATTCTTACATCCGTCCCGTGAATTTATAACGATCCCCCGGGTGCCATAAGCGGGCATGGGTGGTGAACTGATCGCTGGAAAAAGTGCGGCGGTCCATCACCAAACAGGGCTGCTGCTCTTTCATCTGCAATGCCTGCGCGATTCCGGCGGGCGGGACGAGAACCTCGATGCTGTAAAAACCGGTAGGCAGGGGCGCAACCCGCACCAGATATTCATTAGGCGTGATCTGGTTCCAGTCCTGCTCCAGATAGTCCGGAGCCATTTGCGCATCCACAAGACGATCTTCGTACTGAATGGGCAAGCCGTTTTCAGCATGAACAATAATGGAATGGAACAAGGCCGCGCCGGGTGCAATGCCATATAGCCGCGCCTGGGCGGGACTGGCGTGCAGACGCTCCATGCTCAGCACCTGACAGCTATGTTGATGGCCACGCTCCCGTATATCCTGCGCGATGCTGCGTATCTCGATCAGCGTGGACTGGAATTTGGGCTGTGCCACGTAGGTGCCCGAGCCTTTGATGCGGACAAGCAGATCATCATTAGTCAGCTCGCGCAGGGCGCGGTTGACCGTCATGCGCGAGACGCCAAACTGCTCGCATAAAGCCAGCTCAGTGGGAATCAGGTCGCCTTCACGCCATTGCCCGGACTGGATTTTTTCCAGCACAAAATTCTTGATTTGCAGATAGGCGGGCAGGGCCGATTCGGAGGACGAAGGACTCGTCAGGGGGGCATCCATTCTTGTGCTTTCCTATAGGGGACGGACACCGTCCGCAGCGCTTTCCTGTATATGTATAGACAACTAATGCAAATGACTATACATTGGCATGAGCTTACAAGAAAACCGTTGTTTTGTCGGCGCTTGAACCTGCCTTTACGGTGTGGAAACAGCCTGCCAGATAGAACCAGCGCGTATCCAGAGACACCTCAGATGGAGGACAGCACCATGCCTGATCATCACCCCTCGGCGGCCAGCCAAGACCCTCGTTTTGATGCCAGTCGGCAGGTTCATGCCCCGACGGGCACAACGCTCAGTTGCAAGAACTGGGTGGCCGAAGCGGCTTACCGCATGATTCAGAACAATCTGGACCCGGCCGTGGCGGAAAATCCCCAGCATCTGGTGGTGTACGGCGGTATCGGGCGTGCAGCCCGGAACTGGGAGTGTTTCGACCAGATTTTGGCCAGCCTGCGGGAACTGGAAGATGACCAGACGTTGCTGATTCAGTCTGGCAAGCCGGTGGGGGTGTTTCGTACGCATAGTGATGCGCCGCGTGTGCTGTTGGCTAACTCCAATCTGGTGCCCAAATGGGCCAATTGGGAGAAATTTCACGAGTTGGATCAGGCCGGTCTGTTCATGTACGGGCAGATGACGGCAGGTAGCTGGATCTATATCGGTAGCCAGGGCATTGTGCAGGGCACGTACGAAACCTTTGCCGAAGCAGGCCGCCAGCATTTTGGTGGTTCGTTGGCCGGGCGCTGGATTTTGACGGCGGGGCTGGGTGGCATGGGCGGTGCGCAGCCCTTGGCCGCGACCTTTGCTGGAGCGGTATCGCTGACCATTGAGTGCAAGCAAAGCAGTATCGACTTTCGCTTGCAGACTCGCTATCTGGATAAACAGGCGCGTGACCTGGACCATGCGCTGGAGCTGATTGCTCAACACACGGCTGCCAAAGAAGCTGTGTCGATTGGTTTGCTGGGTAATGCGGCTGATGTGCTGCCTGAACTGGTGCGACGCGCGCAGGCCGGTGGCTTGAAACCTGATCTGGTCACAGACCAGACCTCCGCCCATGATTTGCTTAATGGCTATTTGCCTTCGGGATGGACGGTAGAACAGTGGCAAGCCGCGCAGCAAGATCTCGCTCAACATGCTCGTATTCAGCAAGCGGCTGCCAAATCTTGCGTGGTGCATGTACAAGCCATGCTGGATTTCCAGAAAATGGGTATTCCGGTCGTGGACTATGGAAATAACATTCGACAAGTAGCCTTGGATGAAGGCCTGGCAAACGCCTTCGACTTTCCGGGTTTTGTCCCCGCCTATATTCGCCCCTTGTTCTGCGAGGGCAAAGGTCCGTTCCGCTGGGTGGCCTTGTCGGGCGACCCGGAAGATATTTACAAAACAGATCAAAAAATCAAAGAGCTGTTCCCGGACAACGAACACGTGCATCGCTGGCTGGATATGGCGCAGGAACGTATTGCCTTCCAGGGGCTGCCCGCCCGAATTTGCTGGCTGGGTCTGGGCGAGCGTCACCGCGCCGGTTTGGCCTTTAACGAGATGGTGCGCAACGGCGAGCTGAAAGCGCCCATTGTGATTGGCCGCGACCATCTGGATACCGGCTCGGTGGCCAGCCCCAACCGCGAGACTGAAAGCATGCGTGACGGCACGGATGCCGTGTCGGACTGGCCGTTGTTGAATGCTCTGTTAAATACCGCAGGCGGAGCCAGTTGGGTATCGCTGCACCACGGGGGTGGGGTCGGCATGGGCTACAGCCAGCACGCAGGCATGGTGATTGTGGCTGACGGTAGCGAGCAAGCCGACGCTCGTCTGGAGCGGGTCTTGATTAACGATTGCGCCAGTGGTGTGATGCGTCATGCTGATGCAGGCTACGAGCTGGCGATTCAAACCGCCAAGAATTTCGGGCTGACACTGCCCATGATCAAATAAGAAAACAGGACAGAATGATGAGCAAGAGTATCGAGCTTTCTCCCGGCGCACTGACTTTGGCACAGCTACGCCAGATCTGGCAGGAACCGGCTGTTCTGACTCTGCCGCCCGAGGCGATTGGGGCGATGGATGCGTCTTCGGCCATTGTCGCCAAGATCATCCGTGAAGGTAATCCGGCCTATGGCATCAATACCGGCTTTGGCAAGTTGGCCCAGCAACGCATTCCTGATCACGATCTGGAGCAACTGCAAAAGAACCTGATTTTGTCCCACTCCGTGGGTGTGGGCGAGCCGGTTTCCGATGCGGTGGCACGGCTGATCATGGCCATGAAGATTGCCAGTCTGGCGCGGGGCTTTTCGGGCATACGCTCGCATGTGGTCACGACTTTGCTGGATATCCTGAATGCCGGTGTGGTGCCGTTCATTCCGTCCAAGGGGTCGGTGGGAGCCTCGGGGGATCTGGCACCTTTGTCGCACATGACGCTGACGCTGATCGGGGAGGGGCAAGCCAAGTGGCAGGGCGAATGGATGCCTGCCCAGCAGGCTTTGGCCAAGGCGGGTATCACCCCGATTGTGCTGGCGGCCAAAGAAGGGCTGGCGCTGATCAATGGCACGCAAGTGTCTACAGCCCTGGCGCTGAACGGCCTGTTCCGCACCCAGACCTTGTTCCGCAATGCGATTCTGGCCGGTGCCTTGAGTGTGGACGCCGCCAAAGGCAGTGATGCTCCTTTTGATGCGCGCATCCATGAAGTGCGTGGACAGCCAGGGCAGATTTACGCCGCACGCCTGTATCGGGAATTGCTGGCAGGCAGCCAGATTCGTCAGTCGCATCGCGATAACGACAACAAGGTGCAGGACCCGTACAGCTTGCGTTGCCAGCCCCAGGTCATGGGTGCAATTCAGGATCTGATCACGCAAAACGAACGTACTTTGCTGACCGAAGCCAATGCCGTTACGGATAACCCCCTGGTGTTCCCCGGTCAGAACGGCGAGCCAGATCAGGTGATCTCCGGCGGTAACTTCCATGCCGAGCCAGTGGCGTTCGCTGCCGATGGTTTGGCTCTGGCGATTGCGGAAATTGGTGCATTAGCAGAGCGCCGAGTGGCCTTGCTGATCGACGCCAGTATTTCCGGCTTGCCTCCGTTTCTGGTCCCGTCCGCAGGTTTGAACTCGGGCTTCATGATTGCCCATGTGACGGCGGCGGCGTTGGCCTCGGAAAACAAGTCGCTGGCACATCCTGCCAGTGTGGATAGTCTGCCGACGTCGGCTAACCAGGAAGATCACGTCAGCATGGCAACCTTTGCGGCGCGCAGGCTAGAAGACATGGCGCAGAACACAGCCGCGATTGTGGCCATTGAATTGCTGTGCGCGGCACAGGGCATTGATTTCCATGCACCTCTGCTGACTTCTGTGCGTTTAAAGAAGGTGCAGGACGCGATTCGTCAGGCCGTGCCTTTCTACGATCAGGACCGTTATCTGGCTCCCGATATCGAGGCCCTGAAAGCCCTGGTGCTGGATGAAAGTCTGGCGGCGACGGCGGCTGATCTGTTCTAGTTTTCATGAAGTACTGCTGATTGTTTTTGTCTCCACGAACTTGTCCCTGGCCTGGATCACCAAGCCGGGGATTTTTTTGCTTCACGACGACTCCAGCATTGCATTTCGCTGGACTACACCCTGCCGACACAAGTCCACGCTGAATGCTACGGCTGCTGCTGCTGCGTCCCATACGTAGGCAGGCACGGTATCCGCTATCGAGCGATGACCTGTATTGCCAACTGAGGCGTGCCAATCAAGATGGATATAAAGCTCACAAGTCACATGGCTGTGGAGATGGGTATGCGCTATGTTCATAACGAGGCGTGGGATGCGGCTGAGCGGGTGGTGAATCGGTCGTTCAACGGCGAGAGATTGATAAGTGTATCCGATACGGGTATAGTTTGGAGGTCGATATGACGTGCGTTCTCAAGCGCAAAGACTTTGCGCGATGGCAGGCGGCCGAGAAGCTGCCCGATATTGCCTTGTGCAAGGCAGTTCGGGAGATGGAAAGCGGTTTGATCGATGTGGACTTGGGGGGCGCCTTATACAAGAAGCGGGTAGCTCGCCCTGGTGGTGGCAAAAGCGGCGGCTATCGCAGCTTGCTTTCGGCCAGAATAGGTAGCCGTTATGTGTTCTTGCATGGGTTCTCCAAGAGCGACAAGGGGAACATCACGCAGGATGAGAAGAAAGCGCTGCAATTTGTCGGTAAGGTGTTCTTGGGCTTGTCCCCTGAAGCCTTGTTTAATGCATTGCAGGCTGACGTGTTATTGGAGGTGCATTGTGAGCAAGATCATCGAATCGCTACGCGGCGACCTGGCGGCGCTCCAGGAGGCAGGAGCGATCGGCAAGGTGACGATGCGCGAGTTTGACGCGATTTGTCCGCCGCCAGTTCGGGAGTTCGATGCAGCCGACATCAAGCGGCTGCGAGAAGGCTTGAAGTTCAGCCAACCGGTATTTGCGCTTTATTTGCATACCACGGCATCGACTATACGCAAGTGGGAGCAAGGTGAAACCCATCCTACCGGCCCGGCGCTCAAGCTGCTGAACATTATTGCCGACAAGGGCTTACAGGCCATTATCTGATTTTTTGTACCTAAGCCTTGTTCAGTAGACTACTCAATGCTTGTTGATAAGCTGCAAATGCCACTTCTTCCTGCGGATGATGGCCGTCCGCAATGCAGGCTTTCCCGCTGACGAATACATCCCGAATCGGGTTGGCGTGGGCGCGTTCTGAAAAGACCAGAGCAGAGAGCCAGTGCTGGCTATCCAGCCCCGCCAGACTGGGGTGCTCCAGATCAATCACCATGAAATCCGCCTGATAGCCGGGGCTAAGTTGCCCGCTGGCTCGTCCGGACGCCTGTGCGCCACCGCGTGCGCAGGTATCAAACAAGTAGTCCGCCACAAAAGGCTGTTTGGACGAAGCCAGCACATTACGTTGCTGGCTGATCAATCGTTGACCATATTCCAGCAAGCGCAGTTCAGCGCGCCAGTCCACGCAGATATGGCTGTCCGAACCTATACCCATGCGTCCTTGTTCAGCCAGAAAGGTGGCGGCGGGGAACAGGCCATCGCCCAGATTCGCTTCGGTCGTCAGACACAAGCCCGCAACTGCGCCGCTACGGGCAATTTGCTGGCGCTCCTGCTCGTTGATATGGGTGGCGTGAATCAGACACCAGCGCTCGTCCACATTAAAGTTGTCATACAGATAGGCCACCGGGCGGCTGCCTTTGATATTTTGGCAAGCCAGGACTTCGGCCATTTGTTCGGCAATGTGGATATGGATAGGGTGGCGCGAGGGCAGGCTGTGCAGGCCGTCGATCAGAGTATTGATGGCTCCGACATTGGCGGCGCGCAGGGAGTGTGGTGCGACGCCATAACGCCGGTCAGTATTCAAGGGATGGCTGCTGTGCAAGGACTCAAGCAAGTACAGCAACTGCGTGGGGCTGTTCAGAAAGCGCTGTTGATCCTGACGCGGTGCTTTGCTGCCGAAGTCGCTGTATTGGTACAGCACGGGCAGCATGGTGATTGCCAGTCCGCTGGAACTGGCGGCATCCAGGACGCCTTGGGCCAACAGGCCAATCGGGTCGTAGTTCTGGCCATCGCGCTGGTGATGCAGATAGTGGAATTCGCACACGCTGGTGTAGCCCGCTTTGAGCATCTGTATATAAAGCCATTGAGCGATAGCGTACATATGCTCAGGCTCCAGTCGGGCGGCGAAGCGGTACATCAGGTCGCGCCAGCTCCAGAAACTGTCCTGGCCCTGTCCCCGGAATTCAGTCAGCCCAGCCATAGCGCTTTGGAATGCATGTGAATGCAGATTGGGCATGCCGGGCAGCACGGCGCCCCGCGCTGTGTGGACGGAGCCTGCCGTGTCTATATTCTGCTGGCTGGCTTCGGGCTGAACGTCTGTCAGCGTGCCGCGCTGGTCCCAGCGCAGCAACACATTGGCCTGCCATTGACCGTCCAGATAGATCCAGGGGGCCCAGAGTGCGTCATGTGGCCGGGGGATGCTCATGATGATTCCTTACGCAGATCACGGCTGATTTTGCCTTGATACACAACCAGAGCACAGCGCGGCAGGCCCAGCCAGTAAACCAGTTCGGGCAGGGACTCGATGTCCCAGGCGACAAAGTCGGCGCGTGCGCCTACGGTCAGCTCACCGCTAATGTCCGGGGCGCCCAGGGCTTGGGCGGCGTGACGGGTCACTCCCGCCAGTGCTTCGGGTACGGTCAGTTTGAACAGCGTGCTGCCCATGTTCAGCATCAGCAGCAGGGACGCACAGGGGGAGGTGCCGGGGTTGCTATCGGTGGACAAGACCATAGGCACGCCATGTTTACGCAGTAGTTCGATAGGGGGGAGCTGGGTTTCACGCAGGAAGTAGTACGCACCGGGCAGCAGGACGGCGACGGTTCCGGCTTTCTTCATGGCAATGATGCCCGCTTCATCCAGATATTCCAGATGGTCGGTAGACAGGGCGTGGTAGCGTGCCGCCATTTCCGTACCGCCCAGGTTGGAAAGCTGCTCGGCGTGCATTTTGACGGGTAGGTCCAGGTCTTGGGCTGCTTTCAAGACACGCTCGGACTGCTTCAAATCAAAGGCGATACGCTCGCAAAAGACGTCAACGGCATCGATCAGCCCTTCTTGTGCCAGCGTGGGCAGCATGTGATCACAGACCAGATCCAGATAGGCATCGGTTTGCCCGGCAAACTCAGGGGGCAGGGCATGAGCGCCTAAAAAGGTGGTGCGCACCGTGACCGGGCGCAACTCACCCAGACGACGGGCCACACGCAGCATCTTGCGCTCGCTCTCTAGGTTCAGGCCGTAGCCGGACTTGATTTCTATGGCGGTGACACCTTCGTCCAGCAAGGCATCCAGACGGCGCAGGGTCTGGGCCAGCAGCTCGTCCTCGCTCAAGGACCGGGTGGCTTTAACCGAAGAGACAATGCCGCCACCTTGGCGGGCAATTTCTTCATAGGAGGCACCCGCCAGCCGCAGGGCAAATTCCTGAGCGCGGTTATCGCCGTAAACCAGATGAGTGTGGCAGTCGATCAGGCCGGGGGTGACCCAGCGATTTCCCAGCTTGTGCTCTTGTGCAGGCTGTTGCCATTGGGCAGGCAAGGTGTGACGGTGGCCCATCCAGGCGATGCGGCCTGCTTGTTCGACCAGACAAGCGTCCTCAATGATCCGTTCAGGGTCGGCGTTGGGGGCCAGGCGTAAATCAGTCCAGAGTGTGTAGCTCATCATTTCATTCCGTGGGGACGATATAGGCGTAGACCAGTACAGCATCGGCACAGTCTGCCTGAAGTTCCAGGGGCAGGGGACTCTGTGTGCTCCCCGTCAGGGCTTGTCCGGCGGCCAGGGTCCAGTTGTACGTGCCGGACTGGATGCGGTAGCCGCCTTGCGGTGCATATAGAAAGTGCGTGCCAGCGGCCAGTGTTTCGGGGGCACTTCGCCCTTGCCAGGCTTGCAAGCACCCTTGGGCGCGCCCTCGGCGCAGCATCAAGTTCATATCCCGAGTCGGGCCTTGTGGTAACAAACAAGCCATCTTGTCCTCGCCCGCAAAGCGGTAGGGCTGGAACGGGTGCAGTACATGAATTTGTTTTTCGTGTATCAAGGGCATGCTGTCGCCTTCGATCAGTATGATGTGCCGATCGATGCCCGGAAAGCGGGAGAAATCGCCGGGGGTCCGGACTTGGGCCAGGCTGATACGCCAGTCAAAGTTCTCGTATCCCGCCTTGGCCGGATAGCACAGCACTTCACGCGTGGTGCCGCCACCATTTTTCCAGGGCTGCTCGGGCAGGCTGCTGATGTTCAGCAGGCGAAGCAAAGTGGCAGGGTGGGGCTGGCTCATGGTGGCATGGCTCCGGGCGGATTTTTAATTGTATATACAATAGCGGAGTATAGACAAAGCGCGACGATTGCCTGGAAGGGCAGGCCGCTTTTTCAGGGTAAATCCCGAGCACAAACCCTTGGGCTACTTGCGCTGCAAGCCGCTTGGTGGCAAGGTATACGCTAATAAACCCGAGTCATAATTCATTCAAAGGTGCAGGATGCCTGGTTTTTTCGGCATCCTGCGTTATTTATTGCAAGCTATAAAAGTTTGCATATGAAGTATTTAATCGTTCTTCTTCAGGACTTCCCCGAATCATGGATACCCTCTCGCAGTCTTTTACCTTTTCCCAACGTGCCCAGAAACTGAGTGGCTCCGCAATTCGTGAAATTCTCAAGGTCACTGCGCGTCCCGAGATTATTTCCTTTGCGGGCGGTCTGCCTACTCCAGTCGGCTTTCCTGTCGAGGAAATGCAGAGTGCGTTCAACAAGGTACTGAGCGAGCAGGGTCGTGTGGCGCTGCAATACACCACCACCGAAGGCTACTTGCCCTTGCGTCAGTGGTTGGCCGAGCAGATGAGCGCCGAAGGTGCCGCTGTCCACGCCGACGAAATCCTGCTGGTGAACGGTTCGCAGCAAGCCCTGGACATGCTGGGCAAGCTGTTCATCGACGAAGGCAGCAAGGTGCTGGTTGAATCTCCAACCTATCTGGGTGCGTTGCAGGCCTTGTCCGTCTACGATCCTTCCTTTGTGGCTATCCCTACCGACGGTCAGGGCATGATTCCTGAATACGTGTCTGCCCCTGAAGCGATGGGTGCCCGTCTGCTGTACGCACTGCCCAACTTCCAGAACCCTACCGGCCTGCGCCTGCCTTTGGAGCGTCGTCAGGATCTGGTGGAGCGATGTGCGGCTGCGCATATCCCTATCGTCGAGGACGATCCTTACGGTGAACTGCGTTACGCGGGCGAGCGTCTGCCTAGCCTGCTGTCCTTGGGCCGCAAGGCGGGTGCTACGGTTATCCGTCTGGGCACTTTCTCCAAGGTTCTGGCTCCCGGCCTGCGTCTGGGTTACATCGTGGCGCCCGCCAAGATCATCGACAAACTGGTGCAGATCAAGCAGGCCACGGACTTGCACACCTCCACACTGACGCAGATGGCTGTTTACGAAGCCGTACATAACGGTTTCCTGGACAAGCACCTGCCCAAAGTGCGTGATATTTACCAAAAACAGTGCGCCATCATGCTGGATGCGATGGATCAGCACTTCCCGGATACGGCTCAGTGGACTCGCCCCGAAGGCGGCATGTTCATTTGGGTGACCTTGCCCGAGCATGTGAATGCCACGGCCCTGCTGCAAAAAGCCATTGAAAATCTGGTGGCCTTTGTTCCTGGCGAGCCTTTCTACGCCGGTGACGACGTTCAGCGCAACACCTTGCGCCTGAGCTTTGCGACGGTTCCCGAGGAAAAAATTCGCGAAGGCATCGCCATCTTGGGTAAACTCATCAAAGAAGCCTGATGGCTGTTTGGCAGGCAATGGGCGCAGACTGACTGGTCTGCGCTTTTCATGCGCTGGCTTGGCCAGCGCTGTGGTTTTCAGAGCCGACCAAGCCAGCGCCTCTTGCTCCAAGAGCATGAACAGGTTCCAGGAATCCACTGCATACCCTCTGCCAGAGGGTATGCCTGTTTTCAGTCTATGGCCTGACGCCTGGATTTAGGTTTTACCTCTATGACATCTCCATCCGCTTCGGAATCTTCCCCGCGTCCTGATCTGTCTGATATGCGCCCCAACAATGATTGGGTGGCCCGCTATCTGCCTGCTTCCTGGGGACCTTATGCGCGCTTGTGCCGCCTGGACCGTCCCGTAGGCACCTGGTTGACCTTGCTGCCTGCCTTGGCGGCCCTGGTGCAGGCGGCGGACGGCATCCCCACTTTATGGCGGATCGTGATTTTTTCGCTGGGCGCCTTGTTGATGCGCGGTATTGGCTGCTGCTTTAACGATATGGCGGACCGCAATTTCGACCACCAGGTCGAGCGCACCCGCTTTCGGCCGCTGACCAGCGGGCAGCTCACCATGCGCAAGGCCGTGATCTTCGTGCTGGCGCAGATGGCCGTGTGTGCCTTGCTGCTGCTGGCGATCAATGAGTACAGCCGCTGGCTGGCATTGGCCCTGTTTCCCGTTGTAATGATCTACCCCCTGTGCAAGCGTTTCACCTACTGGCCGCAAGTGGTCCTGGGAATCTGCTTTAACTGGGGCATGCTGATGGCCTGGTCCGACACGCAGAATGTGGTGCCTTTTGGCGCCATTCTGATGTGGGTGGGCGCGATTCTATGGCAGGTGGGCTATGACTCCATCTATGCCTATATCGATGTGGCTGACGATACCAAGCTGGGCCTGCACTCCACGGCCCTGCGTTTCCGCGAGGCAGGCAAAACCTGGATCAGCGGTTTTTACATAGCCGCCATGGCCTGCTGGCTGGTGGGCGGTTTTCTGCTTAACGAGCGGATTCTGTATTACGTGGTGATGGCCGTCATTGGCATGCATCTGCTGTGGCAGATGCGGCATTTTGATGTGCGCTATCCCGAACGAGGCTTGCGCCTTTTCCGTGCCAACATCTGGGTTGGTGTTTTGCTGGTGGTGGCCGCTTTGGCAGGCACCATCAGTCTGGCTTGATACGCATTCAAGCAATTTACGTAAAGCTATAAAGGTTTGAAGAATGGCCTCTCCTCTTGAGTACGTTGCAACGGCGCTGTTTGCCATTGCCATCGTCCACACCTTCTCGGTTCCGGTGTTTGCACGTTTGGCTAATAAAGGCGGCAGCCATGCCGGGTTGTGGCACATGTTGTCCGAGGTCGAGGCCGTGTTTGGCGTCTGGGCCTGTGTGCTGGTGGCCTATATGGCCGTTTTTGTGGATCTGAAATCAGCGATTGAATACCTGGAAGGGCGCAACTTTACCGAACCCATGTTCGTGTTCGCGATCATGGTGGTTGCCGCCAGCCGTCCTATTCTTGAGCTGGTAAACAAGACGGTATCGGTCCTGGCACGTGCTTTGCCCATGCCGGACAAGATTTCCACCTATCTGATTACCATGTCAGTCGTGCCCTTGGCCGGTTCTTTGATTACCGAACCTGCTGCCATGACCCTGGCCGCCTTGTTGCTGCGCAAAGCCTACTTCCGCCACCAGGGCCATGCTGGTTTCAAGTACCTGACTGTGGGCGTGCTGTTTGTGAACGTGTCCATTGGCGGTGTGTTGACGGCCTACGCGGCACCGCCCGTGCTGATGGTAGCCAGCACGTTTGGTTGGGATACCGCTTACATGTCCACTCATTTCGGCTGGCGGGCTGTTCTGGCCGTTGTGATCAATGCCAGTCTGGTGACACTGATTTGTCGTAAAGCCTTGCTGGAAATGGGGCAGGGCATGCCCGAAGAAAAACAAGCTCAACGCGCAGTGCCGATTACCGTCATGGTGATTCATGTGGCCTTTCTGGTGGCGATTGTGCTGGGTGCGCATCACCCCATCGTGTTCATGGCCTTGTTAATGCTGTTTATTGGCTACGCCCACTCTTACAAGCATT
The DNA here is from genome assembly GCF_026344135.1 of Alcaligenes parafaecalis. Lineage (NCBI taxonomy): Bacteria > Pseudomonadati > Pseudomonadota > Betaproteobacteria > Burkholderiales > Alcaligenaceae > Alcaligenes > Alcaligenes parafaecalis. The sequence continues at coordinate 85,949 of NZ_JAPKNA010000002.1, forward strand.
ACCAGAACCCGCTGCTGGTGCGTGAAGGCCTGATGGTTGGTTTCTTCCTGGCCGGTCTGGTGGTGCTGGGCGGCCTGCAAAAATGGTGGCTGCAGGATCTGCTGGGTGGTTTGTCGCCCACCGTGCTGTTCTGGGGCGCAACGGCTCTGACAGCGGTGACCGACAATGCGGCACTGACCTATCTGGGTTCGCTGGTCGAAGGCACCTCGGATATCTGGCGCTACATGCTGGTGGCCGGTGCTGTTACCGGCGGTGGCCTGACCGTGATTGCCAATGCGCCTAACCCCGCTGGCTTCTCCATTCTGAAAGGTAGTTTCCCGGACGGTGCGATTTCGCCCTTGCGTTTGTTGATGAGTGCCGCTGTGCCGACCCTGGTCGCCGCCTGCCTGTTTTTGATCTGAACCGGATGGCCGCCATAGGCGGCCTGTCTGGCTGGGGCGAAGTTCAGTGCGATTGAACGCCAAAAGGGCTAAAATCACGGCAGAAGCGCCCCTGGGAACCCTTTGCAGGTTCCGCTTGAGCGGGTCTCCGGCTTGAAATTGGCTGGTTTCGACCCTACTTATTGATATCTCGAAGTTTGTTTCGGCTTTTTGTTAGGATGAGTCGTGCCTATCTATGCGTATAAATGCAGCTCGTGCCAATACGAAAAAGATGTGCTGCAAAAAATGTCGGACCCGGTTTTAGAGGTCTGTCCAGAATGTAAACAGCCTACCTTTACCAAACAGGTAACGGCGGCTGGATTCCAGCTCAAGGGTACGGGCTGGTATGTAACGGATTTTCGTAATCAGGGTGGCAGCAAGTCTGCGGAGAGTGGCTCTACGTCCACGCCCGCGCCTTCGACGACACCTTCGTCCTCATCATCCAGCTAAGACCACTTCTTATGCGCCCCTTCAAGCGTTATTTCGTCACTGGCCTGCTCATCTGGGTGCCCCTGGTCATCACCGTATGGGTGATGACCTTGCTGATCGAAACGCTGGAGAGCGTGGTGCCGGAGTTTCTGTCCTCGCAGGCCCTGTTTGGCCTGCGGATTCCCGGCTTTAGAATTGTGCTGGTGCTGGCGGTCTTGTTTGGAACGGGTTTGCTGGCGGCCAATTACCTGGGCCGCGCAGTGGTGGATCGTTGGGAATTGCTACTTGGGCGTATTCCTTTGGTGCGTTCCATTTATAATTCGGTCAAGCAAGTCAGTGATACGGTGTTGGCACCCGATGGTCAGGCGTTTCGCGAGGCCGTCCTGGTGCAGTATCCCAGGGCCGGTTCCTGGACCATTGCCTTTTTGACTGGTACGCCGGGCGGACAAGTGGCGCAGATATTGGGAGACGATTTTGTCAGCGTCTACGTGCCCACCACGCCCAACCCGACTTCCGGTTTTTTCCTGATGATGCCTCGGGCGGATGTACACAAGCTCGACATGACAGTGGATGCGGCGCTTAAATACATCGTATCCATGGGAGTGGTTGGCCCTACCGAGCCGATCGCTTTACCCCCTGTTTCTGACCAGCCGGAAGGGCCCGATGGGGCACCCCCCTTGGCTGGAACCTGAATTTTCCAATTTGCAGTTTTTACTATTTCGGAGTCATCCTAGATGCGTACGTGTTATACCGGCGAGGTTTCCAAAGAATACCTGGGCCAGACGGTCAATTTGTTTGGCTGGGTACATCGTCGCCGCGACCACGGGGGTGTGATTTTCATTGATCTGCGCGACCGTGAGGGTCTGGCGCAGGTTGTCGTCAACCCCGACAACGTGCAGGCCTTTGAAGTGGCCGAACGTATCCGTAATGAGTACTGCTTGCGCATTACCGGCCGCGTTCAGGCTCGTCCTGAAGGCACGGTCAATCCTGATCTGCGCTCGGGCGAGATCGAAATCGTTTGCGACGAAATCGAAATCCTGAACGCTTCGGTCACGCCTGCTTTCCAGTTGGATGATGACAATCTGTCCGAAACCACGCGTCTGACGCACCGTGTTCTGGATTTGCGCCGTCCGCAAATGCAGAACAACCTGATGCTGCGCTATAAAGTGGCCATGCAGTCCCGTCGCTATCTGGACGACCTGGGTTTCATTGATATTGAAACCCCCATGTTGACCAAGAGCACCCCTGAAGGCGCTCGCGACTACCTGGTGCCCTCGCGTGTGAACGCAGGCGAATTCTTCGCGCTGCCCCAGTCGCCCCAGTTGTTCAAGCAAATGCTGATGGTGTCCGGCTTTGACCGTTACTACCAGATCACCAAGTGCTTCCGCGACGAAGACTTGCGCGCTGACCGTCAGCCAGAATTCACCCAGATCGACTGCGAAACCTCCTTCTTGAACGAAGAGCAGATTCGCGAAATCTTTGAAGGCATGGTCACGCACATTTTCCGTACCGTGCAAAACGTGGAACTGCCTAAATTCCCCACCATGAGCTGGACTGAAGCCATGCAGCGCTACGGTTCGGACAAGCCTGACCTGCGCGTCAAGCTGGAGTTCGTGGACGTGGCTGACCTGATGCGTGAAGTGGACTTCAAGGTTTTCTCCGCACCGGCCAACGATCCTTCCTGCCGCGTGGTGGCCTTGCGTGTTCCCGGTGGTGGCGCCATGCCCCGCAGCGAAATCGACGCCTACACCAAGTTCGTGGGTATCTACGGTGCCAAGGGTCTGGCGTACATCAAGGTCAACGATGTCACCTCGATTCCTGAAGGCCTGCAGTCGCCTATCGTCAAGAACATCAACGTCGAGGTTCTGACGCAGGTCATGGAGCGCACCGGCGCCCAGAATGGCGACCTGATTTTCTTCGGTGCTGACAAAGCCAAGATCGTGAACGACGCCATTGGTGCTCTGCGCATCAAAATTGGTCACAGCGAATTCGGTAAAGAAAACGGTCTGGTCGAGCAAGGCTGGAAACCCCTGTGGGTCGTGGACTTCCCGATGTTCGAGTACGACGAAGGCGAAAACCGTTACTTTGCGGCTCACCATCCGTTCACCAGCCCCAAAGATGGCCACGAAGACCTGCTGGAAACAGATCCCGGCAAAGCCTTCGCCAAGGCGTACGACATGGTGCTGAACGGTTGGGAAGTGGGTGGCGGTTCGGTCCGTATTCACCGTGCCGACGTTCAAAGCAAAGTGTTCAATGCTCTGAACATTGGTCCTGAAGAAGCACAACTGAAGTTCGGCTTCCTGCTGGATGCGCTGCAATACGGTGCGCCTCCTCACGGTGGTCTGGCTATGGGTCTGGATCGTCTGGTCACCTTGATGGCCGGTGCCGATTCGATCCGTGACGTGATTGCTTTCCCCAAGACACAACGTGCTCAGTGTTTGCTGACCCAGGCCCCATCGGCTGTGGATGAGCAGCAACTGCGCGAGTTGCACATTCGTCTGCGGGCTGTTGAAAACAAGTAAGTCAGATCGGGGGACAGCGTGTCAGTGATTCGGGTAGTTAGCTACAACATTCACAAAGGCCGCTCGGCTTCGGGCAAACGGGAGTCTTTGGCAGATCTGCGCCTGGGACTTTACGGACTGTCTCCTGACCTGTTGTTCTTGCAGGAAGTGCAGGGGCGTAACCAGCTACAAGGTAGTCTGGACGCCCAGCACGAATCCCTGGCCGCTGCCTTGCGCATGAATACGGCCTACGGGTGCAACGTGGTTCGTCCTCATACGGACCACGGCAACGCGCTCTTGTCGCGTTTCCCCATCTTGCAGTACGAAAACCAGGATATTTCCGACCACCGTATGGAGCAGCGCGGTTTGCTCCATGCCGTTGTGGATGTAGGTGGCCGTCCGGTGCATTGCATTGTGGTCCATCTGGGCTTGTTCAATGGCGGGCGGGTTCGTCAGGTTCAGGCTTTGCTCGATCGCATCAAGCGTATTGTCCCGGCGGACGAGCCTTTGCTGATCGCAGGCGACTTCAACGACTGGAACAACCGGCTGGCGCCGATCTTTGTGCAGCAATTGAATCTGTACGAAGTGTTTTCTTTCTCGCCTCGTGGTCAGGCTGACAAGCGGTTCCGCTTGCGCCAACCCATTCAGTGGCTGCGCACCATGCGTAAAAGCGGTTTGGTGGTGCCGGATCAAGGTATCCAGCTTGGCGTGAATGGGGCGGCACGCATGACGCCACCACCACGCACCTTCCCGGCAGCGTTCCCCTGGTTGCGTCTGGATCGTGTCTATCAGCGTGGTTTCGCGGTGCGTAATGCCCGTGTGCTGGTGGGCGAGCCCTGGAAGCAGCTCTCTGACCACGCCCCTATTTTGACTGAGCTGGAGCTGCCCTAAAGGGGCTTTGCCGTTCAGTGGTTTCTTAACGCATGGGCCTAGCAAGCATGCCAAGTCTGAAGCGCGATCCACTTTGGCACGAAGGTAATCACATTACCTTGCTGCAAAACGGCCAGGAGTTCTTTCCGGCTATTTGCGAGGCTATCGATCAGGCCCAAAAGCGCCTGCATCTGGAAACCTATATCTTCAATCTGGATGACAGCGGCCACAGCGTTTTGGACGCCTTGCGGCGGGCCTGTGAGCGCGGTGTGCGCGTGCGTGTGGTGATCGATGGTTTTGGCAGCGATGTCCATGCCTTGCAGATTGCCGAGCAATTAAAGGCAATGCGCGCCCGCTACCGGATTTATCGCCCCAAGCCACAAGGCTGGCGTGAGCCGCGCCTGTCCTTGCGTCGTCTGCGCAGATTGCATCGAAAGATGCTGGTGGTCGATGAGCGCATTGGCTTTGTCGGTGGCATCAATATTCTGGATGATTTTGATGATGTGCCCTTGATCAACGGGCAGGGCAGGCCGCGCTTTGATTTCGCCGTGCGCTGTGAAGGCCCGATTGTGGATGATATGGTGCGTGCGCAGCAGGCCTTGTGGCTGCGCATGGCCTGGCGCAGACGCAAGGACTGGGACAGTTTCACGCAGCGCTTTACCACCTGGCGCGAATGGCGCAAGCGACGTCAGGCTCGCAAGAAGGCGGAGCAGGCTGGTCAGGTGTTTGACGGGATACGGGCCAGTTTGTTGCTGCGGGATAATGTGCGGCATCGCCAGCAAATTGAGCAGGCGTATCTGCAATTGCTGTGCAAGGCGCAAGAGCAAGTCATCCTGGCCAATGCCTATTTCTTTCCTGGTCGTACATTGCGACGGCGTATTGAACAGGCCGCCGAGCGTGGTGTGCGAGTGCGCTTGCTATTGCAAGGCCATGCCGAGTATTTCCTGCAATATCGGGCCTGTAGATTCATGTATGGCCAGTTGCTGGATCATGGCATTGAGCTGTACGAGTACAAGGCCAGTTATTTGCATGCCAAAGTCGCTGTCATTGATGATTATGCGATGGTGGGTTCGTCCAACCTGGACCCGTTCAGCCTGCTGTTGGCGCGTGAGGCCAATGTCCTGATTCAGGACGCGCCTTTTACGCAAAACCTGCAGTCCAGGCTGGAGTACGAAATCGAGCACAATGCCGCGCGGGTTTACCAGGAGCAGTACCAGCGTCTGGGCCTGTTTAGCCGGATGGGCGATTATCTGGCCTATGGTATGTTGCGCCTGGGCGTGCTGTTAACAGGTAAATCGTCTCTGTATTGAGGCTTGTCGGGCCGATTGCGCGGGCCTTTATCCATACAAGGTGCCGACAGCCGGGCAGAGCCTTATAAAATACTCTCTATACTTTAAGAGTTTGGTCCCGAAGGACCGAGTTTGCCGTAACCATAATTACTTTTACCCGGAGGGTGGACCACATGAAGACACGTGCAGCAGTTGCCTGGAAAGCGGGCGCTCCGCTAACGATTGAAGAGGTCGATCTGGCAGGTCCCCAAGCGGGCGAAGTGCTGGTCGAGATCAAGGCGACGGGCATTTGCCATACCGATTACTACACCCTGTCTGGCGCTGATCCAGAAGGTTTGTTTCCTGCCATCCTGGGCCATGAAGGTGCAGGCGTGGTACTGGATGTGGGCGCGGGTGTCACCAGCCTGCGTCCCGGCGATCACGTGATCCCTCTGTACACGCCCGAGTGCCGCCAGTGCAAATCTTGCCTGTCGCGCAAGACCAACCTGTGTACGGCGATTCGCTCTACCCAGGGCAAGGGTCTGATGCCGGACGGAACGTCGCGTTTCTCCATCGGTGGCAAGCCTGTGCACCATTACATGGGCACATCGACTTTCGCCAACCATATCGTGGTGCCGGAAATTGCCTTGGCCAAGATTCGCAACGACGCTCCTTTCGACAAGGTGTGCTACATCGGCTGTGGCGTCACCACAGGCTTGGGCGCTGTGCTGTTCACCGCCAAAGTGGAAGCGGGCGCTAACGTGGTGGTGTTCGGTCTGGGTGGTATCGGCCTGAACGTGATCCAGGGCGCCAAGATGGTTGGCGCTGGCAAGATCATTGGCGTGGATATCAACCCCGAGCGCGAAGCTATGGCTCGGCAATTCGGCATGACCGACTTTGTGAATCCCAATGAGGTTGAAAACGTGGTCGACCACATTATTCAACTGACAGACGGCGGTGCGGATTACTCCTTTGAATGTATCGGCAACACCAAGGTGATGCGTCAGGCGCTGGAGTGCTGCCACCGTGGTTGGGGCCAGTCCATCATTATTGGTGTGGCTGAAGCCGGTGCAGAAATCTCCACTCGTCCATTCCAGTTGGTGACCGGCCGCGAATGGAAGGGCTCCGCCTTTGGTGGCGCTCGTGGTCGTACCGACGTACCGACAATTGTGGATTGGTACATGGACGGCAAGATCAATATCGACGATCTGATCACCCACACTCTGCCGCTGGAACGCATTAACGAAGGTTTCGACCTGATGAATGCCGGTAAATCCATCCGTTCGGTGGTGATGTACTAATAGAAGTCGCTTGAAGAGGGGGCAGGCACTAGCCTGTGCCCTTTATCCCGGCCTCAGAGATCGTGTGTGCAGCCTTTGGGCGTGTCACCCGACCTGGGGCCGGATCTGCAATTGAGAATACGAGGGGGCTATGACTCAGACACTGGAACTGCTCAACGAACACCGCTGTTTTGATGGTTGGCAGCGCTACTACCAACACGCTTCGCAGACAATTGGCCTGCCCATGCGTTTTTCTGTGTATATGCCGCCGCAATTACAGGCCAGAGCCCAGAAGGGTGCCGCCAGCCTGGCAGACGCCATCGGCCAAGGCCGTGTGCCTGTGCTGTTTTTCCTGGCAGGCCTGACCTGCACCGAAGAAACCTTCATGATCAAGGCCGGTGCCCAGCGTTATGCTGCCGAGCACGGCATCATGCTGGTCACCCCCGACACCAGCCCGCGTGGCGCCGGAGTAGAAGGGGAGGACGAGGGTTGGGATCTGGGAACCGGTGCCGGCTTCTATCTGGATGCGACCCAAGCTGGCTGGAGTAAGAACTACCGCATGGAAAGCTATGTGACCCAGGAGCTGTTTGATCTGGTCACCACCATCCTGCCGGGCGATGCTAGCCGCGCAGGCATTTTTGGTCATTCCATGGGTGGCCACGGTGCCTTGACGCTGGCTCTGCGCCATCCCGGCAAGTACCGCTCCGTGTCGGCCTTTGCTCCCATTACGGCGCCAACACGCTGCCCCTGGGGCGAAAAAGCCTTTGGTGCCTACTTGGGTCAGGATCGCCAGGATTGGGAACAGCACGACGCCAGTGCCTTGATGGCCAAGACCAGCACGCCGTATCCCGCCGGTATTTTGGTCGATCAGGGTTTGAACGATGGTTTTCTGGCCGAACAACTGTATCCGGAAGTATTCGAGCAGGCGTGCGAGCAGGCCAAACAGCCTTTGACCCTGCGTCGTCACGAAGGCTATGACCACGGCTACTACTTCATCTCGACCTTCATTCAGGACCATCTGAATTTCCACGCCGAGCGACTGTGATCGCTGGATAAACTAGGTCGCACTTTGTTATTTTTCGGTGGGCAAGAAGGCGTTACGCTCAATCAGCCACGGTTTTTTGCCTGTTTGTGGTGTTCTGCCCACCGATTTGCTGTAGTTTTCCCTCCAGTAGTGAACTTTTTCTTGCTGCGACACTCTTATTCCTGTATTCGAAATTTTTAGCACTCCAGAGCATCGAGTGCTAAACTCAATGATTGTTGAAATACGTTTTGTACGGTTTGAGGGCCTTGTTTTTGTGCTCTCGCCGGCTGACTTTTGAAGGATTTTCCATGACACAACAAGCGAACGCTTTGGCCCTGACGTCTGGTAATGATCTGGTCGCCGCCGTGTCTAATCCAGGCGCACTGGGGACGATCGAAGCGTATATTTCTGCTGTTAATCGCCTGCCCATGCTCAGCGCTGAACGCGAAACCGAGCTGGGTCAGCGCCTGCGCGACCAGGATGACCTGGACGCTGCACGAGAACTGATTTTGTCGCACCTGCGTCTGGTGGTTTCCATTGCCCGCCAGTACCTGGGTTATGGCTTGCCTCACGCCGACCTGATTCAGGAAGGTAATGTGGGCCTGATGAAGGCCGTGAAACGCTTTGACCCCGATCGCGGTGTGCGTCTGGTGTCCTTTGCCGTTCACTGGATCAAGGCCGAAATCCACGAATATGTCGTGCGCAACTGGCGCATGGTGAAAGTGGCGACCACCAAGGCCCAACGCAAGCTGTTTTTCAATTTGCGTCGCATGCGTCCAGATGGTCAAACGCTGGATACTGCTCAGGTTGACGCCATTGCGCGTGAATTGGATGTACGCCCGCAGGACGTCAGTGAAATGGAAGTGCGTCTGTCCGGTCACGATATGGCTCTGGAAGCCCCGGCCAACGACGACGATGAACATTTTGCACCTATTTCCTACCTGTCCGATGAAGGACACGAGGAACCGACACGCGTGCTGGAGCGCCGTGCCCAGGACATGCTGGAAGGCAGCGGCCTGGAAGAAGCTATCGATACGCTGGACGAGCGTTCGCAGCGCATTGTGCGCGCCCGCTGGTTGCAGGACGATGGCGGTGCCACTCTGCACGATCTGGCCGCCGAATTTGGCGTGTCGGCAGAGCGTATCCGTCAGATCGAAGTGGCTGCATTCAAGAAGCTGCGCGTCGCTTTGGCTGGCGCGGTTTAAGTCGTTTTAAAGAGTTACAACTTTTCGGGGAATCCGAAGAACTTAAGCTGATTTTCGCGGACTAAACAATACATTTGCTGATTTTTGCCACCTATGCAATTCGGCATTTGCGCATCCGCTTCGGCTTCTCCTCTTCCCCTCCCTTTTGAAGCGGATGTTTATGGGACACCAGCTAGGTGTCCCTTTTTTTTGCCCTGAAATTTCCTGCTTATTGGGCCGTCGGGCCGCAAAGGCCCGAACAGCACACAAGGATCAGAAGGACAAGGCCGCACGCAACCAGACGGTACGACCAGGGTCGTTAAAGCGCGTGGCAGCTCCAAACCCAAAACCACTGTTCCCGGCCAGATTCAGGTGTTCGCCGTAAGTTTTGTCGAACAGATTATCTACGCCCGCAGTCAGGGACAGATTACGGTTGATTTTGTAGCCCCCATACAGCGACAAGGTACTGAATCCACCCGTAGGCCCGAAGTCATAGCCCACCACATTCCCTTGCCCTTGTGCGTAGCGAGTTTGCTTGGCCACAATGCGCCAGACACCGCCTGCGGACCAGGGGCCTTGCACATAGTCCGCCGTCAGGCGCAGATCCAGCGGTGGCATTTGCGGCAGGGCACGGCCATCCGTGCTGTTGCGACCCCAGGCATAGGCCAGGCTGCTGCCCAGCGTCCAGTTCGCGTTGGCTTTCCAATCCGCTCCTAATTCACCGCCCATAATGCGGGCGTTGACGTTGCGGGCCTGGGTTTTGGTGCCCATCATGCCACCGGGCAGGTAATCAAACAGAATGTAGTCCTGAATCTGGCCGATATAGGCGGAAGCCCAGGCCGAGACCGTCTCGCCCTTGTATTGCGCCCCGATGTCGAGCTGCGTCGTCTTTTCAGGTTGAATCCCCAGGAAGGCACTGCCGCTGCCTTGTGGGCCGCTGGCAGGTGAAATCATTTCCCAGTAGTCTGGCATGCGCTGTACATGACCAACACCGGCATACAGGCTCAAGGGCAGGGATTCCAGGTCATGCTCAAGACGCAGGAAGGCGCTGGGCAGGGTTTCCTTGCGGCGTTCATTGGCGCCAGGGTTGGGTTTGCTCATCATGCCGCTACCCAGTGTGGGGCGCAGATCGCGGGCGCTGGCCCAGTCCAGGCGTGCCCCACCAATCAGGCGGCTGGAATCATTCAGATCCCAACGGGCCTCGGTGAAGATGCCGATATTGTCGAATTCCGCGTCTTTTACCCAATCCTGATCGCGGTAATCCTGCATCCCCATCCCGCTACGTTTGCGATGGCGGCTGCGCATGGCATCCGCACCGGTGGTTAGCGTCAGGTCCTCGCTCAGCGCCCAGTCCATGCTGAAGCGGCCGCCCCAGGTCAGGCGGTCCACATTGGAGGCCATGGGCATGGACATGCCGCCACCGGGTTTGAAGGGACGCAACTCGTAGTTATCCATCACGTGGTCGGCGTAGTTGTAATAGAGCTGAGCTTCTACATTACGCAGCACGCCTTCGTGCATGTCTTTCTTGAAACGCAGACCCAGGGTTTCACGCTTGAATTTCGTGCCGTCCATGCCACGACCGGCGTAACGGGCATAGCCGTCGCCTGTTCCGGCACTTAATTCCAGCAAAGTGTCGGCATCGGGAGTCAGGCCAATCGCTACATCCGTATTCCATTTTTTCCAGCGCGAGGGGACACGTTCTCCGTCACCATCCTTATAGTCCTGTGCGCGATCCTGATTGGCGGTCAGGCGGGCATAGTAGGAGGCATTGCCAGCCGCAAAGTCCACATTCCCCGCGTGACGGCCCGCCGAACCGCCCAGAATACTGGCGTCCAAGGTGGCATCTTTTTCTGTGAAACCGGGCGCCTTACGCTCGAACCGTACCGTTCCGGCAGAGGCACCGGGACCCCAGCGTACGCTTTGCGGGCCTTTGATAATAGTCAGCTCATCAAAAGACTGGGGTGAAATGTAGGAGCTAGGGGCGTCCATCCGCGACGGGCAGGCACCGGGCATGGAACTACCGTTGGTCAGCACGGCCAGACGTGAGCCGAACATGCCGCGCAGTACGGGGTCGCCATTGCTGCCGCCATTACGGATGGCTGCAAAGCCGGGGATGGTTTTTAAATAATCCGTGCCGTCGCTGGCGGGTAGGGGCAGGCGGGGCAGTTTGGGGTTGGTGCTGAACTGCAGGGGGGATTCAGGCGCAACACCTGTCACCACAATGGGGCTGAGCTGTTCAATTACCGTGGCTTGGGCCAGTACGGCGGTGGGTACGCAGGCCAGAACACCGGCGCTGATCAGGCCGGGGGTCAACAATTTCTTCATGACTAAATTCCGTAGGGCGACCATCGTCCAGCGGCAAGCCCGCTTGGTCGATAGCAGCAAAAGGTAGAGGGCGTAGCGGCAGGGCCGAACGCGGGGAATCAGGCAGGAAGAAGGGCGGGCGGTGCGCGTTGCCCCACAGGCGGGCCACGGATAAAGGCTTGGGCCAGGGCGGAGCTAAGAGGGGGAAGCAGGAAGGGACGGAAATGGCCCAGGCTCAAGGGCGTGACGACCGCAACAGGAGCAGGCGTCAGCGCCGCTTGCAGCATGACAAAGAAGGGACAGGTCGCGCTGGTGGTGGCCTCGTCTGAATGGTCCGTTGTGTCGTCGCCAAAAAGCGCGGCCCAGTGCTGAACCATTTCCGGGGGCAGGCTTTGCCCCGAGGGTAGACAGAAGGCCAGGGCGTAACCCTGATCGGTCTGTTTGGGCATATAGCCCGCAGGCACGATGCCGCGCAACACCACTGCCAGCAGTAACAAACACAGGCCCACGCGGTGGGGCCAGTGTGTCGCAGCGAGGAAGGTGCGCGGGAAATTCATGATGCGAAAGTATAACCAGTTATTTCTGCGCTTAATTTGCGCTGGCGCAGAGAGTGAGCCGCCGTATTAACTTGCTGGTGTCGCCTGGTGTTCCCCGAAGTGAGGCGATAGGCCAAAAAAAGTAAATTTTCCAGGAAAAAGGTAATTTGGCGGCTGTGCTGCAAGAAAAAGGCGCTATCCTGATTCATACGGAAAGCGGGGGGATTTTCCGTGCCGATCTGGCCTGCCCATGCCTGAGTGCGCATGCCCATGCCGATCGACTCAATGCAGATGACAAAGGATGTCGCGATGCAGATTGGGCAGTTTGTTTTTGGATTGGCAGGCCTGTTGGGGCTGGTTGCCTTTATGCCGCCTTTGGCCGGACGCTTGCGACTGCCGTACTCCGTACTCCTGGCCCTGATCGGCTTTGCATTAGGCATCTTGCTGCACCTGCATGCCTGGGCCCCAAAAATGGTGTCGGACTTCCTGAATACCTTGCAGGCCTTCGACATCTCCTCCGAGACCTTTCTTTACGCCTTTTTGCCAATTTTGCTGTTCGAGACCTCGCTGGCCATGAATTTGCGCCGCTTGCTCGACGATATTGGCGCCATCCTAATGATGGCTATTGTGGCCGTGGTGGTCTGTACCTTTGCCGTGGGCTACGCCCTGAATGCAGCCTCTTCCTATGGTTTGGTGGTGTGCCTGATGCTGGGCGCGATTGTGGCGACTACAGATCCAGTGGCCGTGGTCGGTATCTTTCGTGAAGTCGGGGCACCTAAACGCTTGTCTACCTTGGTAGAAGGCGAGGCCCTGTTTAACGACGCCGCTTCTATCGCTTTGTATTCGGTTCTGCTGGCCGTCTTGACGGGAGGTGGCGAATTAAGCGGCAGCACCGTGCTGGGCAGCTTTCTGTTCAGCTTCCTGGGCGGTGGTGTTGCCGGATTTCTCATGGGGCGTTTGGCCAGTGGCCTGTTTGTGCTGCTGCGCGGTTGGCCTGCGGCCGAAGTCACACTAACGATTTCCTTGGCCTACCTGGCTTTCTTTGTCTCCGAGCATTATCTGGGCGTATCTGGCGTGGTGGCGACGGTGATCTCGGGGCTGGTCGTGGGCTCCACAGGTCGCACGCGCATGTCGCCTGCCACCTTCGAGCTGCTGAGCAGTTCCTGGACGCAGATGGGTTTTCTGGCCAATTCCCTGATCTTTTTGTTTGCCGCCATGCTGATTCCGCGTCTGATGGCCGAAATCACTTGGATGCAGATCGGGCTGGTGGCCTTGCTGTTTGCCGTGACCTTGCTGGCACGGGCTGCGATGGTGTTTGGTGTGCTTCCATTGCTGGGACGTACCCGCTTCGGTACACGAGTCAGCCGTCCGTATCGGGTGGTGATTCTATGGGGTGGCTTGCGCGGTGCTGTCTCTTTGGCGCTGGCACTAGCGGTTACTGAACAACATGCCATCCCACATGATGTGCGCCAGTTCATTGGGGTAGCAACGACCGGCTTCGTCCTGCTGACCCTGTTTGTGAACGGGATCAGCCTGCGGCCTCTGATTCGTCGCCTGGGCTTGAATCAGTTAACCCCTTTGGAGCGTCATTTACGAGATCAGGCGGTGAGCCTGGCCCTGGAGGAGTTGCGCGACAAGACCGAAGAGCTGGGGCGGCAAGAGCAGATCAAACCACAGGTGATCGAGCGCCTGTGTACGGTTTTTGATGCCAGCCAGGCCGGTGTGGCATCAGGCCAGATCCAAAGCCTGACCGAAGCGCAGAAAGTGAAGATGGGCATGGCGATTCTGTCGGCCCGTGAAGTGGAACTGTTTTACGAGCTGCTCAAATCGCAGATTGTGGATTGGAAAACCGCCGAGTCCTTGCTGAGCCGGGCCGAGCGCATGAACGATACGGTGCGTTTAGCTGGTCTGGCAGGTTTTGAAGCGGCGATTGCCACAGACCTGCGTTACTCCCGGGGCTTTCGTGCCGCCCTGCGTTTGCATTATCTCTTTGACATGCAAGGCTGGCTGGTACGGGAACTGGACAAGCGATTCTCCAATTTGATTGCCAAGCGTTCGGTGGCTCAACGGTTGATCCGTTTCGCCCAAACCGAGCTGGCCCCTTTATTGGGACAGTCCGCCACCGGCACCATTGTGCAGGCTCACCAGTTGCGTCTGTCCCAACTGGAAGATGCCTTGCACTCTTTGACGCTGCAGTACCCGGTGTTCGCGCAGTGGTTGCAGGAATCATATCTGGCACGTGTGGCCGCCTCGCAGGAGCGGGCTCACTATCGCACCATGTTGTCGCACTCCTTGATTACCAGCGAGATGTACGCGGATCTGGTCAAACAGATCACCCAGCGTTGGCGCTATCTGGACGAGCGCCCCACCTTGGATATGGCCATGAGCGCCATGGAGCTTATTGCTCAAGTGCCCATGTTCGACGGTATTTCTGATCAGGCAAAAAAAGAATTGGCGCGGCGTGTACGCCCTCGTCTGGCTTTGCCGGATCAAACTATCCATTTACGTTACGGCGGCATGCGCGTCATGTTTTTTGTCGGCTCTGGGGCTTTGGAGGTCATCTTGCCGGACGGTAGCCTGGTCGAGCTGGGTACTGGCCAGAGTATTGGCGAGGTCAACGTTGTGGAACACAGCGATTACCCGGGTGAGGCTCGCTCCTTAGGCTATAGCCGTTTGTTGATGCTGACTGAGCGTGATTTTGATGCCATACGAAGCAAAGATCCGATCTTCAGTGAAAAAATCGAGGCCGTTGCGCGTCAGCGGCGACGTGCATATCAAGTTTGGCAGGAATTTGAGTCTGGCCAACGCCAGCACGAGGAGTTGCCACCTTTATTTGGTCTGGCCCATGCCCTGAGTGAAGCGGAAAGCTTTGTTGGCCCGCCATCGCCCCCTAATTGGGTGCGGCAGGCAGAGCCTTCCGAGGTGGAAGCATAAAAAAAGCGAGCCAGAACGGCTCGCTTTTTTAGTGGGCTCGATTAGATCAGCCGTACCCAATGATCCAGCAGCAGCGCCCCGAATAACACCGCCAGATAAATAATGGAAAAGCGGAACAGCTTGCGGGACAGCTCATCACTGTAATTGCGATGTAGCTGATGGGCGTATTGAATGAAGCGTGCACCCAGCAAGATTGCAGCCACCAGATACAGCACACCACTCATGCGGATAATGAAAGGCAGCAGGCTGGAAGCCATCAGAATGTAGCTGTAGAGCAGCACATGCAGCGTTGTGAAGGTCTTGCCGTGGGTGACCGGCAGCATGGGCAGGCCAGAGCGTTGGTAGTCGTGCTGACGGTAGAGCGCCAATGCCCAGAAGTGTGGGGGCGTCCAGATGAAAATAATCAGTACCAGCAGCCAGGCTTCTGCCGGTACGGCATTGGCAATGGCGGCCCAGCCCAACGCAGGCGGCATGGCACCGGACAAACCGCCGATCACAATGTTCTGTGGGGTCAGGGGTTTGAGGATGACGGTATAGATCACCGCGTAACCAATGAAGGTGGCCAAGGTCAGCCACATGGTTAGCGGATTCACCCAGTAATACAGCACCAGCATGCCCACCCCGCCCAGCAAACCGGACATGGCAAGCACTTGAGGTGGGGTAATGGTGCCGCGTGCCGTACCGCGTCGGGCGGTGCGCAGCATGCGGGCATCAATCTGGCTTTCGATCAGGCAGTTGATGGCAAAGGCGGCGGCGGCCAGCATCCATATGCCTAGCGTGCCCGCGACCACAGTACCCGGATCGGGCAGGCCGGGAGCAGCCAGAAACATGCCGATAACGGCACAGAAAACAGCTAACTGGGTGACTCTTGGTTTAGTCAGTACCAGATACTGGCGCAGGAGCGAGGCGGGAGCCAGGGTAGCGGTGTTTGTCATACTGTATTCCTTGGGGGACAGTCGACTTGCGGGAAAGCCGTACCAACAGGGTGACGCAGCATAAAACGAGACCGGCAGCTCCCCCATTATGCAGGACGGCAATCAAAAGAGGCCATTGGAAAAAGATCGTGGTTAACCCCGTGATGAGCTGGGCCAGCAACAGTAAAAGGACCAGTGTGGCGGGGCGGCGCAGTACGGGATCGGCGCGTAATTTCCAGGCGACCGAGCCCAGAACCAGAAAGACGACAAACGCCATATTGCGGTGTACCCAATGGATGGCGGTCAGTGCGGCCTGGGAAATCATTTCACCGGAAGGCAGCTCGCCCAGGGCACGGAAAAGCGAGAATCCGCCATGCAGATCCATATCGGGTATCCATTGTCCGTGGCACTGCGGGAAGTCCATGCAGGCCAGTGCGGCGTAGTTGGTGCTGACCCAACCGCCCAGGCCAATCTGAATTGTCAGCAGCAGAAATGCGCCGATCAACCAGGGTCGCCAGCGGCGGGTGACTGGAGACACAGGCGGCCCGGGGTTCTCGCGCACGGCCAGCCAGGTCATCAAGGCCAGAACGCTCATGCCGCCCAGCAAGTGGGTGGTGACGATAATGGGCATCAGCTTGTGGGTCACGGTCCAGGCGCCAAAGGCTCCTTGCACGCACACGGCCAGCAAGGTGAATAGAGCCAGTCGGGCTGAATGCCCCAGCGTATGGCGGTGTCGCCAGGCCATCCAGACGATGGCAATAATCAGCATGCCCAAGGCCGCGCCTACATAGCGGTGAATCATTTCGATCCAGGCCTTGCCCCAGCTAACCGGGCCATAGGGCATGGCCTGATAAGCTTGCTCGATATGTGCGCCTGCGCCCAGAGGGCTGAGCTTGCCATAGCAACCGGGCCAGTCCGGGCAGCCCAGGCCGGAGTCTGTCAGGCGCACAAAGGCGCCGAACATGATCAGGTCCAGGGTCAGAAACCAGGTCAGGTAGACCAGCTTGCGGTAGCGTTGGCGGATATCGGCCATGCTTTATCCGATCCGTGAATTGTTCAGCAGCTTGCGTATATCGGTGCGGACCTTGAGCGGGTCGGCATCACCGGGGAACAGCATCATCAAATTGCCATTGGGATCGATGATCCACATGCCATTTTTGACGGCCTGCTCGGGTGCTTTATCCACGGCTTCAGGGCTGAGGAAAGCGGCCAGTTGGCGTGGGTCAGCGCGCAGCATGTGCGTGCCCTGGTAGGCCTCCAGAATTTGTGCAGAGGGTTGGCCCTGGTCGGTGATGAACCAGACACGTGCCAGACGCTCCACATTCTTGCCTTGGCTGGCATGGGAGTTGCGCAGGATGAACAGCTTGCGCACGCAGCTTTCGGGGCAGGCGCTTTCATCGGCGCTGAGCAGCACCCAGCGACCACGCAGCGATTTCAGATCAAAGGCTTCACCTTGCAGATTCTGCAAAGCGAGTGCACTTGGCTCTGGCGTGCTGCGTTGTGGCTCAATCAACTGACCATAGGCATTGCTTTCATCGGGCCGCAATCCCAGGGAGGGCATGTAGTAGGCTGCCAGCGCAAAGAGCACCGGTGCCAGGCTGATGGCCATCAGCAGGTACAGCGGGGTCATGGAACGCGGGCGGGCAGGGGATTGAGTCGTGTCCACGTCAGGTTTTCCTTGTAGGAGCAGAGTTGGGCCTGGAGCGTCGCAGCCATTTCCACGCTACACCGATCCAGGCACACAGGGCAATCAGGGCAAAACCGAACCATTGCAGTGCATAGCCACGGTTCTTTTCAAAGTCGATATTCGGGTCAGGCCAGTTTGTTTGCAGTTCCGAGGCGGGAGCGGTCTGCGCCAGTACACGCGGCAGCACAGGCAGATCGATGCGTGTACGCAGATCTTCCAAGGCAAGGTTCTGGACGACAGGGGGCGTGCCTGATGGGCCGGGCAAGTGCTCGGGCAAGGGACTGCTGCCCAGTTCAAACAGGCGTGGCACCCGTTCCATCAATTCGCCGGAAATGGTTTCGGAGCCGGAAGGGGCTGCCGGAACGCTAGGGGTTTGCCCCGGTATGCGAGCCAGCCAACCACGTAGCACCAAGAGGCTGGAGCCCGCCAAATCGCCCTCATCCAGCACAAATGGGGTGGCAATCCAGTAGCCTGGCTTACCTTTGAAATTGCGATTATCCAGGAGTACAGTTAACTCACTGCGCCAGGAGCCGTGCACTGCGACAGACTGCCACAAGGCACCTTTATCCAGGCTGGCCTGGGAATCAATATGAAGGGGAGCTTGTTGGCGGCCTTGTTCTATTTGTTGTGCCAGGCTTTGACGTTCCTGCGCGCGGCTCAGTTGCCAGCGCCCCAGGCTAATGAACAGCAGCATCAGCAAACCCAGACAAACCAGGGCAAGCAGGGATCGAGTCGAAGAAGAACGAGGATTGTTGCTGGACATCAATTCAACCTGAAGCGGGGGAGACGTAATGCGTGTGCTAGTCCTGATCGTGTTTCTGGGGATTATTGTTTCGCTGGGTTCAGCCCTGGTGTATTTGATGCGGGACCGGGGTAATTCCAATCGCATGGCCTATGCTCTGACCTGGCGAGTGGGCTTGTCCGTGGCCCTGTTCCTGTTTGTGCTGCTGGCCCATTACCTGGGTTGGATTGAAAGCACCGGAGTGCCCTTGGCGTGAAGTAAAAATCCAGGCCCGCAGCACGGGCCTGGAGCATGGATCACTAGAACCAGTACACGTACAGATACAAGCCCAGCCACACCACGTCCACAAAGTGCCAGTACCAGGCGGCACCTTCAAAACCAAAGTGGTGTTCGGCGGTAAAGTGCCCGCGCATCAGCCGTATCAGCATCACCGTCAGCATGGTGGCACCGATAATCACGTGAAAGCCGTGAAAGCCCGTCAACATATAGAACAAGGCCCCGTATGCGCCAGAGGTGAACTTCAGGTTCAGTTCGGCGTAGGCGTGCATGTATTCGTAGGCTTGGCAGGCCACAAAGGCGAAGCCCAGCGCCACGGTCATGAACAGCCAGAAGATTGCGCCGCCACGCTTGCTGGCACGCAGGGCGTGGTGAGCAATGGTCAGGGTGACGCCCGAGGTCAGCAGCAAGGCCGTATTGATCGTAGGCAGCCACAGCGGGCCTACGGTCTGGAACGGGGCGACAGTGCCAGCCGGGCCCTGATTTGGCCAGGTGCCGGTAAAGTCGGGCCAGAGCAGGGCGCGGTGATCCAGGTCGCTTAAAAGCGGCGTGGCAATTTCGCGGGTGTACCAAAGTGCCCCGAAAAAAGCCGCAAAGAACATGACTTCGGAAAAGATGAACCAGGACATGCTCCAGCGATAGGAGACGTCTACGCGCGCACTGTTCAGGCCGGTTTCGGACTCGTTGACTGCTTCGCTGAACCAGAAAAACAGCACCAGCAAAAAGCTGAGAATCCCGACCAGAAATACCCAGAAGCCACCGGGCCAGTTATTGATCCAGATGGCCGCACCCAGTAGCGTCAGGCACAGGGAAATACTGGCGCGTACCGGATGCCCCGATAAACCGGGGACGTAGTAATACGGCGCCTTGGACGGGTGAGCCGTAGTCTCGACATGCATAGTGTTCTCCTTCGGATCATGTGCCCTTGGGCGCAGTATCCGGCCAGGGTTTAGCTGGCCTGACCGATGAACCAGCGGGCCACCATAATCAGGCCCACAACGAAAACAACCGTGGCGATCAAGGCGGCAACAATCAGATAGACCGGATTGATCTTGGCAATGTCCTGTTCATGGTCGCTGCCACGACGGACTCCAAAAAATCCCCAGGCAATGGCTTTCAATGTCTGGAAAAAACTGAGCTTGCGCCGTGTGAGGTCCCGAAAATCGTCATCCATATCACTGTCCTAAAAATTGACTGCCTTTTAGAAAGGTCCAGGCCATGACGGCAATGACGAACACGGCCAGGAGCAATCCCAGACGGCGGTTGCGACGGCGTTGTTCGGGAGTCATACGGCGATCCTCCAGCGTTATTTGATGACAGGTGGAACTTCAAAGGTGTGGTGTGGTGCGGGCGATGGCACCGTCCACTCCAGACCCTCTGCGCCTTCCCAGGGCTTGGCACTGGCAACTTCACCCTTGCCACGGGCAGCTTGAATCACGATGTAGATCAGCAGCAGTTGGGACAGGCCAAACCAGAAGGCGCCAATGGTGGCAATCTGGTGGAAGTCCGTGAACTGACCGGCATAGTCCACATAGCGACGCGGCATGCCCGCCAGACCCAGAAAGTGCATGGGGAAGAAGGTCACGTTGAACGAGATCATGGTGGACCAGAAGTGGATCTTGCCCAGACGCTCGTTGTACATGCGGCCTGTCCACTTGGGCAGCCAGTAATAGGCACCGCCAAACAGGGCGAACAAGGAACCGGCTACCAGCACATAGTGGAAGTGAGCCACCACGTAATAGGTGTCATGTACGGCGATATCAATCGGGGCCACGGCCAGAATCAGGCCGGTAAAGCCGCCAATCGTGAACACGAAGATAAAGCCGATGGAAAACAGCATGGGCGTTTCAAAGGACAGCGAACCGCGCCACATGGTAGCCACCCAGTTGAAGATCTTCACCCCGGTAGGAATGGAGATCAGCATGGTGGCATACATGAAATAAAGCTGCCCGGTCACCGGCATCCCGGTGGAGAACATGTGGTGAGCCCAGACCAGGAAAGACAGAATCGCGATAGCGGCCGTGGCATACACCATGGAGGCATAGCCAAACAAAGCCTTGCGGGAGAAGGCGGGCACAATGGCCGACACAATCCCGAAGGCCGGCAAGATCATGATGTAGACCTCGGGGTGGCCGAAGAACCAGAAGATGTGCTGGTACAGAACCGGGTCACCACCACCGGCAGCGTTAAAGAAGTGGGTGCCAAAGTGACGGTCTGTCAGCAGCATGGTGACCGCAGCGGCCAGCACAGGCATCACGGCAATCAGCAGGTAAGCAGTAATCAGCCAGGTCCAGCAAAACAGAGGCATTTTCATCAGCGTCATGCCGGGGGCGCGCATGTTCAATACCGTCACCACAATATTGATGGCCCCCATGATGGAGGACGCGCCCAGAATGTGGACCGCAAAAATCGTGAAGTCCATGCCTGGCCCCATCTGCAAGGACAGGGGGGCGTACATGGTCCAGCCACCGGCGGGTGCGCCGCCCGGCACAAAGAAGGATGCGGTAAACAGAATCGCGCCCACGGGCAGCAGCCAGAAGCTGAAGTTGTTCATGCGGGCAAAGGCCATGTCCGATGCGCCAATCTGCAGCGGAATCATCCAGTTGGCAAAGCCCACAAAGGCCGGCATGATCGCACCGAAAATCATGATCAGGCCGTGCATGGTGGTGAACTGGTTAAACAGCTCGGGCCGGAAAAACTGCAGGCCCGGCTGGAACAGTTCGGTACGCAGCAGCAAAGCCAGCACGCCGCCCTCCAGCAACATCACAAAGGAGAAGATCAGGTACATGGTCCCGATATCTTTGTGATTGGTGGCGAACAACCAGCGACGCCAGCCGCTAGGGGTGGCATGGGCATGATGGTGATCATCATGTCCGCTCGGGTTCGCTACATGGTCGACGGTGACGCTACTCATGCTTGACTCCTTGCTGCACTCCCCCTGGCCGTAGTCAGGGATAGATTGATAGTGTGATAGGCGGCGAGCGCAGACTTAGCGCTGTTCCTTGACGTCGGCGGGCATCACGACCGGGTCGGGCCCTTTGCCAGCGTTGCCCCAGGCGTTACGTGTGTAGGTGATGACCGCTGCAATCTGTACATCAGTAAGCTGATTGCGGAAGGCCGCCATCGCAGTGCCAGGGTGACCATTCAACACCGTGTCGATCTGGCCTTTCTTTGGGGCGAGCACAAATTTTGTATCGCCATCCAGAGCGGGGAAGGTGCCGGGCATACCTTTGCCGTTGGCCTGGTGGCAAGCCACGCAGTTCTGCGCAAAGATCTGCTTGCCGCGTTCGGTCAGCTCGTCTTTGCTCCACTCTTTATTGGGATCGTCGGCTTGGGCGGTCAGCAAGTCGTTTTGCTCTTTGGCCCACTTGTCGTAATCCTCTTGCTCCATCACTTGCACCACGATGGGCATGTAGGCGTGGTCCTTGCCGCACAGCTCGGCACATTGGCCGCGGTACGTGCCCACCTTGTCGGCGCGGAACCAGGTGTCGCGCAAAAAGCCGGGGATGGCATCTTGCTTGACGCCAAACTCGGGCACCATCCAGGAATGGATGACGTCCTCGGCAGTCAGCATGACGCGTACTTTCTTGTGAACCGGCACGACCAGCGGCTTGTCCACTTCCATCAGATAGTTCGGGCCAATGGGCTCGCGACCTTCAATCTGGGCGCGGGGGGTCGACAGGTTGGACAGGTATTTGACGCCCGTGGCCGGGCCGTCCAGATACTCGTAGCCCCATTTCCACTGATAGCCGGTGACTTTAACGGTCAGGTCGGCGCTGCTGGTGTCCTTCATGGCGACCACCGTTTTGGTGGCGGGTAGCGCCATGCCGATCACGATCAGAAAGGGGATGATGGTCCAGGCCACTTCCACACCCAGGTGCTCGTGGAAGCGGGCAGCGATTGCGCCCTTGGACTTGCGGTGCCGGATGATGGAATAGAACATCACGCCGAACACACCAATAAAGATGATGGTACAGATGATCAGCATCATCCAATGCAGCCAGGCAATGTCCTGGGCGATGGGGGTAACCCCGTTATGCAAATTGAGCTGATTGACACGGGGACCACCCTCCATGTGGGTGATCTGAGCCAGGCTTGGCCCTGCCGTCGAACAGGCGGTCAGAGCAAATAAACTTCTCCACATCTTCATTGTTGTCCCTCTTTTGGTGTTGCCATGCCAAACCGGGGTTCGGCTGCGTCAACGCTCCGAAAAATCCAACGCTGGAAGAAACTGCTGTGTTGCAGTGGCGGGCTTGTCGCAGCTAAGTGCTGGTCCGCTCGAAGTTTTTAGTAGCTTATCTGTTCACGGAAATTATATAGAACTTGCTTTAGCCTTCAAGGGCAGGGTATGTCCCTAGACGACAAGGTTGGACTAAACGCTACAAAAGCCGTAATGGGGCAAGGCTTGAATTACAATCGCCGACTATGACTTTGTTCCAGAACCGATCACTTACTCAGGCCCTGCGTCAACGCATGGCCAGCTTGACCAGTCAACTGCAACAATTGCCCCCGCCGGGCAGCCGTCCTGTCACTGTTGATGGACGCGTTGCCGGATGGATTACCCCCAAGGCTGCCCGCTGTATCGAGCCCTTGCCGGGGGTCTTGATTGAAGAAGATGTCTTGCGTCTGAGCGAATGCCCCAGCCAGGAATTGAGCTTGGCTCAGGTCCTGGATCAGGTCGCCCTGCGTTTGCAGGAAGGCGGTTGCATTCGGGCCTGGCGTGACGAGTTGCTGGATGTCGTTGGTGAAGGCCAATGCCTGTCCCGTATTGAACGCGGCGCTGTGCGTCCCTTGGGGTTTCTGACCCAGGCTGTGCATTTGAATGGCTGGTCCACAGACGGTCGCATCTGGGCCGCGCGCCGTTCCCCCACCAAATCGACAGACCCGAATATGTGGGACACGCTGGTCGGTGGCCTGGCGGTCAGCGGGGAATCCCTGCATACCTCCCTCATACGTGAAAGTTATGAAGAAGCGGGCTTGCCCGAGTCTGTGCTGGCTGATTGCACTCCCTTGCGCGTGTCCTTGCGTATGCACCGTCGCCTGCCGGAAGGCTATCAGGTGGAGAACGCCCTGGTCAGCGACTGCGTACTGGCCGACGATGTGCGGCCCCGCAATATGGACGGCGAGGTTAGTGAGTTTCGCTTATTGACGCTGGATGAAGCCTGGCAAATGATAGAAGCAGATTTGTTCACTCTGGAAGCGCAAGTGGTGCTGATCGACAGCATCAAGCAGCATCTGGACAAGCTGGCCTGAACCTGGGAGTCACCGGGCAGGCATCAACCCGATGGGAGCTACGCATGAACCCGAATCCTTTTGGTATACCTGATTTCAATGCCCTGGGCGGCGGCAATAATCCTTTGCTGCGCAGCATGGATATGATGGCGCAGGCCTGGAAAAACATGGCCAGCGGTGGCGCGGGTGAGTTGGGCTCGGGCATGATGCCCAGCTTGTCGCCCGATGATCTGGACCGCCGCATTCGTGATTTGCGTGCCGTGGAAAGCTGGCTGCAGTTGAATCTCTCCATGCTGGGCACGACCATTCAAGGGCTGGAAATTCAGCGCTCCACCTTGGCGGCGATCAAGGCGATGGCGCAGCAAGGAACGCAGGCGGCGGGTGGGGCAAATCCCTTTGAAGCCTTCATGGCTTTCAATCCTATGGCAGCGGGTGCTGCGAGCGCAGATAGTGCAGCAGGTGCCAAGGCGCAGGCCAGCAAGCCGGAGGCGGCAGCGCACACGGCATCCCAGTCAGCAGCGGCTCAGCCCTCGCCACAGCATCAACAAGCTGCACCACAGCCCGAAGCGGCTGCCAAGCAGGACACCCCAAAAGATAAACAGTCTGGAGCCCAGCAGGAGGCCGGGGCAGGCAATCCCGCTGCGCAAGCGTGGTGGAACATGCTGCAACAGCAATTTGATGCCATGGCGACCGCCACAGCCGCATCAATGCAGCAGGTAGAAAACTATCGCCAGCAAGCGACCAAGGCCAAATCGACCGGGTCGGCCAAGCCCCCTAAACCAGCGGCGGCCAATGCCCAGACTTCGGCCAAGACCAGTGCTCCGGCAGCGGCCAAGACGGTAAAAACGGCAGCGAAAGCAGCCACTAAAACCGCAACCAAGGCGGCCACCAAAACGGCGGCTAAAAAAACCGCTACGCGTAGCACCAAAAGCAGTACCAAAAAGAACTGATCGACCAACCTAGTAGGTAAATTTTTATGCTTAATATCGTGATTCTGGCAGCAGGCATGGGCAAGCGTATGCAGTCTGACCTGCCCAAAGTACTGCATCCTATCGCTGGCAAATCCATGCTGGCCCACGTGCTTGATAGCGCACGTGAACTGGAGCCGGAAAAAGTTGTGGTCGTGGTGGGTCATGGCGCCGAGCGCGTTCAGCAAACCTTCGCACAGGCCGAGCTGGCCTTTGCCCTGCAGCAACCCCAGCATGGCACGGGCCACGCTGTGCAACAGGCCGTGCCTGAACTGGTCGGTGGCGACCAGGAAGACGACGCCACGCTGGTGCTGTACGGTGACGTACCTCTGGTCCAGGCCGACACCCTGCGCCGCTTGCTGGAAGCCCGTGGTCAAGGCGTAGCCGTGCTGACCGAGACATTGGCGGACTCCACAGGCTATGGCCGCATCATTCGCGGTGCAGACGGCTCCGTGCAGCGTATTGTTGAGCACAAAGATGCCAGCGAAGCCGAACGTGCCGTGAAAGAAGTGAACACCGGCATTCTGGTGGCACCTACGGCTCGTCTGAAAGACTGGCTGACCCGCATCACCAACGACAACGCTCAGGGAGAGTACTACCTGACCGACATCATCGCTTTGGCCGTTTCTGATGGCGTATCCGTGCAGGCTGCACAACCCGCTGCAGGCTGGGAAACCCTGGGTGTGAACAGTCGTATTCAACAGGCCGAGCTGGAGCGTCTGTGGCAAGCCGAGCAGGCACGTCGCTTGCTGGAAAAAGGCGTGACACTGGCCGATCCGGCCCGCTTTGATCTGCGCGGCACACTGGAATGTGGCCGTGATGTGTTCATTGACGTGGGCTGCGTGTTTGAAGGCAAGGTTGTCTTGCAAGACGGCGTGCGTGTTGGTCCTCATAGTGTTCTGCATGACGTTACTGTCGGTGCCGGTACGCAAATCGAAGCCTTCAGCCATCTGCAGCAAGCTCAGGTCGGTGAAGAAGCCCGTATTGGCCCATACGCTCGTCTGCGTCCGGGTGCCGTTCTGGCCAATCACACCCACGTTGGCAACTTTGTGGAAATCAAGAACACCCAACTGGGCGAAGGCTCCAAAGCCAATCACCTGGCCTATATCGGTGATGCCGATGTGGGGCAGCGTGTGAACATTGGCGCGGGCACCATCACCTGCAATTACGACGGCGTGAACAAGTTCCGCACCGTGATTGGTGACGATGCGTTCATCGGCTCCGATACGCAGTTGGTAGCCCCTGTGACCGTAGGCCGTGGCGCAACGATTGGTGCGGGTACGACCTTGGTGCGCAATGCACCGGATGATCAGTTGACCCTGTCGCGTTCGGAGCAGCGCAGTGTGTCCGGCTGGAAGCGCCCGGTCCGTAAATCTTGATGTGTTTTAGCCCTTCTTTGGTATGGCTCCCTTTGCACTGCAAGGGGAGTCGTGCTGCGTGCTTGGGTGACGCAGCAAGCCCGGATGGGCTGATTCTGGATGGTCGCCATGCGCATTCTGCAGCTTAATTTCGAGCGCGGTTGGCGCGGTGGCGAACGGCAAACCTTGCTGAGTCTGCAGCATATGCAGCAGGCGGGTCACCAGGTCAGTTTGCTGGCCAGACGTGATGAAGAACTGGCCAAGCGTGCCAAAGAGCAGGGTTTGAGCGTGGTCGAATGCGCCTCCGTGGGTGCAGCGCTGCGCTACTTGCTGGTGCATGGCCGTGGCTTTGATATCGTCCATTCCCAAACCGCGTCCTGCATGAGCTGGTTGGCTGTGCTGCATTTCTGGCTGCCCAAGCGGGTGGTCTTTACCCGTCGCACGGCTTTCCCCGTTGACCGTAAACGGATTGAACAGCGTAGCGGACAGCAGACAGGCAGCCCGTTAACGTCCAAAGAACGGCGCACGCGCTGGAAGTGGAGCAAGGCAGATCGCCTGGTGGCGATCAGTCAGGCGGCAGCAGCAGAGCCGCGTCGTCTGGGCTTTTCTGTGGATCTGATTCCCAGTGCCATTGAATACGTGGAGCAGGACGACGCGTACGTCAATCACCTGCGGCAGCGCTGGAACCCGCAAGGTCTGCGCGTCCTGGGGACGATGGCTGCATTGACGTCCGAGAAAGACCCCCTGACCCTGATCCGTGCCGTTCACGCCCTGTATCAGCGCCGTCAGGACTTTGTGTTTTTACACTTTGGCGCGCCCGGCTCTGAATCTTCGGCGGCACAGGAACTGATTGCGCAGTTGGGCTTGGAGTCCTGCTACAAACTGGCTGGCTTTGAATCCCGCCCCGAACAAGCGTATCGATTAATGGATGGCTTTGTTCTGAGCTCTCGACATGAAGCCCTGGGGTCCAGCGTTCTGGATGCCTTTGTATACGGTGTCCCCGTTACGGCCACGATGGCTGGTGGCTTAAGCGAGCTTTTGGATAATGGGCGCGGCAATTTGTGCGCGGTAGGCGATGCACGAGCAATTGCCCAGGCCTTGGATGACACCTTGAGCAATCCTGTTGCAGCGCGTGTGCAAGCCGATTTGGCTCATCGCTGGGTGCAGCAGGAACATGATCCTGCCGTCATGGTGCAGCGTTATTTGCGTCTGTATCAGCAACTGGTACAGCAACGCGTACGGGACTGATTCCGGCTTATACCTTCGGTGCAGGCAAAGGCACTCGCGTCTCGAACTTGGCCTGATGAATCGAAAAGAAGCTGCGGATGTTGCGGATATTCGCCTGGCTGGTGAACAGAGCGTGAGCCAGCTTGTGATACGCCTGCATATCATTGACCTGCAAAATCACAATGAAATCTACCCCGGTAGAGACGCGATAACACTGCGTCACAGCAGGCTCGGGTGTCATCAGGCGCTCGAACTGCTGCAAGTATTCTTCACCCTGACGGTCCAGTGTGATCTCCACAATCGCCGTCAAACTGGAGCCCAATTGCTCCGGGTCCAGCAAGGCAACCTGCCGCCGAATCACCCCTTGTTCGCTTAAACGACGCACGCGTCGCAGACAGGTTGGAGGGGACGCATGCACACGTGCCGCCAGCTCCTGATTGCTGATAGAAGCATCATTTTGTAGTTGCTCCAGAATTCGCAAATCCAGCTCGTCCAGTTCAATCATGACAATGTTTATCTATCTATTATGAAATTAAATTTCGAGAAATAAATTAAATTTTGTTCTTATTTCATATTGATTATTAAGTGAAATTTTAATTCATTTCAAAAGAAAAATAGAAATAAAATTTTTGGTGTTTCAGATCAGAATAAGCAGATTGATTTGATTAGTTGGCCCACCCAAAGGGGCCATGAACAGGAGTTGGCTATGTGTGGAATTGTTGGCGCTGTTGCGCAACGCGATATTGTCCCCGTGCTGCTGGAAGGTCTGAAGCGTCTGGAATACCGGGGCTACGATTCTTGCGGCGTTGCTGTTCATGCGCAGGGCCAGTTGTTGCGGGCACGCAGTACTCAGCGCGTGGCCGAGCTCCAAGAACAGGTCCAGGCAGATCATCTGCAAGGCTTCACCGGCATTGCTCACACTCGCTGGGCCACACACGGTGCGCCAGCTACCCATAACGCTCACCCGCATTTCTCCGGTAAAGGCAAAGCGCGCATCGCTTTGGTGCATAACGGCATCATTGAGAACCACGACGATTTGCGTGCTGAATTGCAAGGTATTGGCTATGTGTTCGAGAGCCAGACCGACACCGAGGTCATCGCCCACCTGATCGATCATCTGTACAACGGTGATCTGTTCGAGGCGGTACAGCAGGTTATTCGCCGCCTGACCGGAGCCTACGCGATTGCCGTGTTCTGTCAGGACGAGCCACATCGCGTCGTCGGCGCTCGCCACGGTTCACCGCTGGTTGTTGGCGTAGGCCAGAACGAAAACTTCCTGGCCTCGGACGCTTTGGCCTTGGCTGGCACCACCGATCAAATCATCTACCTGGAAGACGGTGATGTGATTGATCTGCAAATCAATAAAGTGTGGATCATGGACAAGGACGGCCGCTCTGTTGATCGTCCCGTACACACCGTGCATCTGCATACCGCCGCCGCTGAATTAGGCCCATACCGCCACTTCATGCAAAAGGAAATCTTCGAGCAGCCTCGTGCTGTGGGCGATACCTTGCAAGACATCGAAAGTGTCACGCCTGAACTGTTTGGCGATCAGGCCTATAAGGTCTTTCAGGATATCGACAATGTACTGATCCTGGCTTGCGGCACCAGCTACTACGCCGGTCTGACTGCCCGTTACTGGATCGAGTCTCTGGCCAAGATCCCCGTCAATGTGGAAATCGCCAGCGAATACCGCTACCGCGACAGTGTGCCTAACCCTCGCACCCTGGTCGTGACCATTTCCCAGTCCGGCGAAACCGCCGATACCCTGGCCGCTCTGAAGCACGCTCGCAGCTTGGGCATGGAACAGACCCTGACCATTTGCAACGTGGCCACCAGCGCCATGGTGCGCGAGTGCAAACTGTCCTACATCACCCGCGCTGGCGTGGAAATTGGCGTGGCTTCCACCAAAGCCTTCACTACCCAGCTAACGGCCTTGTTCCTGCTGACCATTGCCTTGGCTCAAGTCAAAGGCCATTTGAATCAGGAGCAGGAAGGCGATTATCTGAAAGCCTTGCGTCACCTGCCTACCGCAATCGCTGCCGTGTTGGCTCTGGAGCCGCAAATCATGGCATGGGCAGACCGTTTCGCCAGCAAGGAAAACGCCTTGTTCCTGGGCCGTGGCATGCATTACCCCATCGCCATGGAAGGCGCGTTGAAGTTGAAAGAAATCAGCTACA
The DNA here is from genome assembly GCF_026344135.1 of Alcaligenes parafaecalis. NCBI lineage: Bacteria > Pseudomonadati > Pseudomonadota > Betaproteobacteria > Burkholderiales > Alcaligenaceae > Alcaligenes > Alcaligenes parafaecalis. The sequence continues at coordinate 115,282 of NZ_JAPKNA010000002.1, forward strand.
TCCACGCCGAAGGTTACCCTGCTGGTGAACTGAAACATGGCCCTCTGGCTCTGGTCACCGAAGCCATGCCCGTGGTCACCATCGCCCCACGCGATGAGCTGCTGGAAAAGCTGAAATCCAATATCGAAGAAGTCCACGCACGCGGTGGCGAACTGTACGTGTTTGCCGACGCCGATACCCGCATCGGTAGCAGCGAACGTGTGCATGTCATTCGTATGCCAGAGCACTACGGCAAGCTGTCTCCAATCTTGCATACCGTGACGCTGCAATTGCTGGCCTATCACACGGCTTGCTCGCGTGGCACGGACGTGGATAAACCACGAAATTTGGCTAAGAGTGTGACTGTCGAATAAGTTTTTCAGACTAGATCGACTGTAAAGAGCCGCTTATGCGGCTCTTTTTGCATTCGGCTCCACCTTACGTTTTTGCTCGGTTCTCATAGGGAAGTGAGCCCTGTGAAAGAAGATGAGTAATGCTTCACAGCCAGACCATTTGTCGCCCCAAACACACACCGCTAGCGGACTGGACGGACAGCAACATATAATAATTGATAACGATTCTCATTAGCTATCAGTGCGGAGTACCCTCGTGTCATCTTCAGTTCTACCCTTGTCAGGTGTGTCTTCGGCCGATTCGGTCGAGTCACTTTACTGCGACCACCACAGTTGGTTGCAGCGCTGGCTGCATCATCGGTTGGGTGGGGCAGACCAGGCGGCTGACTTGGCGCAGGACACGTTTGTACGCTTGTTAAGCAGCCGCTCCAAGTGGCAATTTTCCAGCCCGGGTGAAGCTCGGGCTTATTTGCGCAAGACCGCGCAGAATCTGTGCATCAATTTGTGGCGACGTCAGGAAATTGAGCAGGCCTGGCTGGATATTCTGGCCGCGACGCCGGAGACTTTCTACCCTTCAGCAGAGCGGCAAGCCATGATTTTGCAGGCGCTCGAAGAGATCAGCACCATGCTAAGCAGCTTGTCTCCCAAAGCTGCCAAAGCCTTTACGCTTGCCGTCATTTGCGAGCTGACTGACGACGAAGTCGGTGCAGAAATGGGTATTTCCGGTCGCATGGTGCGTAAGTACGTGGCCCAGGCCATGTTGGGGTGCATCAGCCTGCATGCGTGCCAGACAGTGGCCGAGCTGCGTCAGGAACCCCAGTACTAAGCCCCATGAAGCACAGTTCCAGTTTTTCTTCTTCCGCGACGCCTCCCCATGCTGTCTTGATGCAAGCCGCCGAGTGGTATGCCTGCTTGCGTGATGGCAAAGCCAGTGCGGCCGAGCGTTCTGCCTGGCAAAGCTGGCTGAAGCAGGACGAGATGCATAGCACCGCCTGGCGCTATGTGGAAGAAGTCAGCCGCAGTTTTGAGCCGGTACGCACGGCGCCGGATTCGCGCCGCGTGGTGGAGAAACTGCACAGCGCCAATGAGCGTTTGCATCAACGCCGCCGTGTGCTGACTAGCGTTGCCGCGCTGGCGGGGATCGGGGTTTTAAGCTGGTTGAGCTGGCGTCAGTCCTGGCTGCCGTCCAGTGTCCTGGCGTTGGCATCCGACCACTCCACGCAAACGGGCGAGCAAAATCAGATTGTGCTGGCTGATGGCTCCCAGCTCTGGCTCAACACGGCTTCTGCCATTGATGTGCAGTTCACCGCACAGGCTCGTCATATTGTTTTGATTTCGGGCGAGATCTTCATTCAGACGGCCAAGGACGACACGGCACGGCCATTCACTGTTCAGACCCCGCAGGGCAATATGCGTGCCTTGGGTACGAAATTCAATGTGCGTATGGACAAGGACTGTACACAGTTGGCGGTCTACGAAGGAGCCGTGCAGGTATCTACCGCAACGGGTCAAAACACCGCCACGGTACAGGCGGGCAAGCAGGTGCACTTTAGTGCTCAGCGTATCAAGCAAAGCATGGATGCTGATCAGGCGCGGGAGGCCTGGACGCAAGGTGTACTGGTGGCTGACAACATTACGTTGCGCAGCGTGATCCAGGAATTGAGCCGTTATCGCAAAGGCTATTTGGGGGTGGATGATTCCGTTGCCGACCTGAAGGTCTATGGCAGTTTTCCCATCCACGATACCGACCGTGTGCTGAAAATGCTGGCCTCGGCACTGCCGATTCGTATCGGGCAGCCCTTGCCGTGGTGGACCAATGTGGAAGCCCTGAACTGATAGCTCAGGGTATTTCGGCACCGCTTTCAGCAAAAAATTAATAATAAAAGCCTATGAAATTCAATGGCTTGCCGTTTTTTTAACAAAAAATTCAAAAAAACAGGCAAAAGCAGGTTCCGGGTTTTGGAGACTTGGTGGTTTTAGACAGTAAGAGGACCTGATTGGCGTGACGCCAATGAAGCAGGAGGCGGGCCGCAGCGCTCGCTCAGTACTGAACATCAACGCAAGAACATCGTTCAGGTTCATCGTTTTTATTGTGACTGACCCGTGTTTTTGAAGGATGTCTCCTTATGCATCGTCGCCCCGATCCACTTTCCGTATCCCGGGAAACGGGATTGCATCGCACTCCCTTGCGCCCATTGGCTCTGGCCTTGTACCTGCTGATGGCGGGCAGTGCCTTTGTCATCAGTACTCAGGCTGCCCAGGCGGCTACGAAAAATAGCCCGGCGGCGGACAAGACACAGCGCTATGACATTCCTGCTGGTCCCTTGAGCCGTGTGTTGATGCGTTTCTCGCAAGAGAGCGGGGTGTATCTGGTGGGTGCGGGCAGTGTGGCTGAAGGCAAGCAAAGTGCGGGTCTGAAAGGCAATTACAGCGTGGCACAGGCCTTGGATACCTTGCTGGCAGGGACAGGCATTCGCTATTCGCGTGGTGCCAATACCGTCAATTTGTGGCCTGTCACAGAAACCACACAGCTTGAACCCGTGCGGGTTCAGGGCAGCTTGAACCGGCCGACGGAAGACACCGGCCTGTACACACTGAACGGCACCAGCAGTACGGCCACCCGTTTGAACATGGACACCCAGCACACGCCGCAATCGGTCAGTGTCATGACGCGTCAGCAAATGGATGACTTCGGGCTGACCAGCTTTGATGACGTCATGAACTTCACCACTGGTGTTACCGCTAATACGGCGGCTGTGGGTGGCGGGTTTCAGTTTCAGGCGCGCGGTTTTGACATCAGCAATGTGCAGGTGGATGGCGTGCAAAGCAGTTACCGTGCTGCCGGGCGTGGTGCGTTCAATCCTATTTCTCTGGATATGGATTTATACGACCGCGTGGAGGTAGTGCGCGGTGCGACCGGGCTGTTGTCTCCTACTGGCGAACCATCGGCCTTGATCAACCTGATTCGCAAACGTCCTCAAGCAGAATTTGGTGGCAAATTGAGTGCCCAATACGGCTCCTGGAACGACAAGCGTGTGACGGCAGACGTGACCGGCCCGCTGACCGAAGACGGCCGTTTACGCATGCGCGTTATTGGTTCCCGCAAGCAGGCGGACTCCTTCATGGATGGCCAGGACAACAAGAACGACTTGCTGTCCGGCATGCTGGAATATGACCTGACCGACCGTACCTTGCTGACGGCAGGCTACGACTACCAGACCGCGAAGCTGCGGGGCGAAGGCAATATGGGCGTGCCTCTGTTTACCAGCGAGGGCGACCGTATCGACGTCTCGCGTTCCATGTCCTTGGTGCCGGACTGGACCTACTGGGACAAGAAACATCAAAATGCCTTCTTCTCGGTTGAGCACGAGTTTGAAAACAAGTGGAATGCCAAGCTCAGCTACAGCCATCAACGTGACGATGGCGATGCCTTGATTACTGGCCTGGGACAGGGTGTGAACCCCGTGGTGCGCCCGGATGGATCCGGCATTGGCATTCGTGCCAACCTGGCCGCCAATGGCTATCGCCAGCAGGACAACCTGGAGTTGTCGGCCAATGGTCCTTTCAAGATGTTTGGCCGTGAGCACCAGTTGATGTTTGGTTTTAACGGCACTCGCAAGCGTGACACCACGTACACCATGCAGGTCAGCGATACCCGCAACTGGTTCATTCCCAATATTTACGACTGGGACGGCTATATGCCTGAGCCCAGCGTCAGCCGCACAGGTGAATGGAACCGGGCCCACACACGCGAATACGGCTTCTTTGCAGGCACGCGTCTGAACATTATTGATCCGCTGAATGTGATCATGGGCATGCGCTTGTCGGACTACAAAACCTACCGCGACAACTACGGTAAAGACGGCCAGTTCACCGGCGTGTCCAACGAGCTGCGCAACCGCAATGAAATTACGCCGTACTTTGGGGTGACGTATGACATCAACCCGAACCTGACGGCCTACGCCAGCTATACCCGCCTGTTCCAGCCGCAAAGCTACAAGGACATCAACGAGAACTTCCTGGACCCTATCACCGGGGTTAACCGTGAAATCGGTCTGAAAGGCAGCTTGATGGAGGAGGCCCTGCAGTTCTCCCTGGCTGCTTTCGAGACCCGTCAAAACAACCTGGCCGTGCTGGATCCTTCAGTACCGGATGACTTCCTCTTGCCTGATGGCAGCCGCCCTTACGTATCCTCGGGCGCTGGCAACAAAACCAAGGGTTTTGAAGTGGAGCTGAACGGCGCGCTGACCAATAACTGGAACGTGTTTGCCTCCTACAGCTACGCCAGCACCAAGAATGGTGAAGGTGAGCGGATCAACACCTACATTCCCAGCCAAACCTTCCGTCTGGGCACCATGTACCAATTCTCCGGTGCGCTGCAGGGACTGAGCGCCGGTGCCACCGTGAACTGGTTCGGCAAGCGTGATCTGTGGACGGCTGGTCGTCCTTACACCGCCAGCAATGGCAAGGTGCTGGAAGACACCCACAGCAGCTATGCCCTGGTTGGCCTGCATGCCAATTACCGCGTGAACCAGCACTGGAACGCCAAGCTGACCGTCAACAACCTCTTTGACAAGCGTTACTACGACAACTTCGTGATCTTCCGGGCACGTTACGGCGCGCCGCGCAATGTGCATCTGTCCATTGATTACCAGTGGTAATTCCTCCACCTACTTTTTTCGAGCCTGAATTATGACGTCGTCTACTACTCGCCATCTTGTTCGTGGTCTGTACCTTGCTATGGCAATGAGCATGTCGACCGGCTACGTACACGCCAAAACGCCTGCTCCCGCGGGCTACCAAGCCGTTACACAAGCCCAGATCATGCAAAAACCGACTGCCACCGAAGTGCTGGAAATTGTGTTTAGCCCCAAGCAATCCAGCTTGTATGTGTCCTCGCCCAACTGGCAGGATGAAACCTTGTCTCGCACGCTGGTGCTGGACCCGGAAACGCTGGCCATCAAGCAAGAAATTCCGATGCAGGCCAAGAGCTTCGGGGTGGCGCTGGATGATGCCGCCAACCGCTTGTACCTGACCCAAGGTTTTAACGGCAGTATGGCCGTGGTGGATACCAGCAAGAATGAGGTGATCAAGCGTATCCCCATGCAGGACAAAATCAATTTTCAGGACGCTATTGCGGCTGCCGACTTTGGTCAGTCACGTAAAGATGGCTTGTTGAAGATGATGGAACGCTTCAAGGTGACGGACGACTACAAGTACAAGACGCGTGAGCTGGTGGTGGACAAGAAAAACCACCGCGTGTTTGCACCCGGCCTGGGCCTGGGTTTTGACAGTGTCTTGTTCGTGGTGAATACACAGACTCTGGAACTGGAAAAAGTGCTGCCCGGCTTTGGCTATAACGTCGTGGGTATCACCCTGGACGAAGCCAATAACCGTCTGTTTGTGTCCAATATGCAAGGTCAGCTTATGGTGGTGAATACCCAGACCTTGAATATTGATCAGGTCTGGGAAATCGAGGCCGATCAGTTGCTGAACATGGCCTACGACCCGGCGCAAAATCGCCTGTTTGGTGTGGACCAGGGTATTGATCGTGACGATGCACGTAACCTGCATCTGGAGCGTGAGTACAAACGCCGCAGTTCCGGTCATCAGGTGTTTGTGCTGAACGCAGACAATGGCAAAACCTTGGCGGTGATGCCTACTGGCGAAGTGCCTATTGGCGTGCGTTTTGATGCTGAATCGCAGCGTCTGTTCGTAGCCAACCGCGGTGGTGTGCGAGAGAAAGAAGGCAAGGGCTCAGTCAGCGTGTTCGACACGGTGAATTACAAGCCACTGCAAACGATTGAGCTGGCTCCGCATCCCAACAGTCTGGAATACATTCCTGCTGAAAAAGCCTTGTACGTGTCGGTGAAGAACGACGGCAACAGCAAGGAAAAAGGGACTAAGGAAAGTATGGTGCGTATCCAGTTCTAAGCGGGACCGGCACGCAGCAAGGCTGCAAGACTGATTGACAAGGTGGGTCCAAAAGCCCGGGTTCGGCGTCATGCTGAACTCGGGTTTTTTGCATGTGGATTACTTGCGATATTTACTACTAAACTATAAGATTAGATATCTAACTAAATGATGGTTTCAGAAGGGCTACGAGAAAGATAGCTAGCCCTTGTGCCGTAGGTCGCCTCCTTGTCGACCCTTCCGCCAAATCCATCTATCGCATTTTTCAGCACAGAGTGTGCTTCTTCAGCTAAAGGAAAACCGCCCATGTCTCACTATCTGATCGAGCTTTACACGCCTAATGCCAAATGGAATGCACTGCCTGTCGAGCAGCGTCAGAATTTCCTGGCAGGTCTTCAGGAAGCGATGGGGGGGCTATCCAGTCTTGGCATCGAAGTGTTGGCCCTGACAGCGACCGAGCCCGAGATTGATCGCGCCAGTAACCATCGCTTTATGGGCGTGTGGCGCTTTCCCGATCAACAGGCATGTGAGGCTTTACTGTCGGGTATCAAAGCCAGCGGCTGGTACGAGTATTTTGACCACGTCAATGCGTCGGGGGCAGAGGGAGGGTTTGCCCAACACTTGGTCGAGCTGGCCCAAGCCTGATCGTAGGCTTTGTTCCTGTGTGATGCTGGCAGTCAGGACCTGAAAAGGTGACGCAAGTTGGAGTTGGGAGCAGGTGTGAAAACCTGCTCCCAATTTCATCATCAATATCTACGATCCGTTTTGAACATCAGAACTGAATGCGTGCCACGCTCTCAAACGTACCCTTGGCGGCATCTTCGCCGTTCTTCACCGTGGCATACACATCACCGGTTTTCTTGGCGATGGCCAAGGTGTTGGGATGGGCGGGTGTGCTGATGCTGTGCAGCTTGCGGTAGGTATTGCTGTCGAATACGGTGATCTCGCCGGATTCACGGTTGGTCACCAGCAAGCGCTGTCGGGCCGGGTCCAGCTTCAAATTGACGGGGCCGGAGGCGGGCATCTCAGCCACCATTTTCTCGGTGTTCAGATCAATGGCGACTACCCGGTTGCCTGGGTGGCGGGATTGATAGCCGGGAATGCCACGTTCCTGGAAACCACGCATTTTGGGGTGGCCTTGGTCTACCGCTAACAGCCGGTGATTGATCTCGTCATAGGCCAGGTTCAGGGGCTGCTCTGCGCCCAGGCTAAAGCGTTTCACGATCTCATTGGATTTCGTGTCGACCACCACGGCCTCGCCCTGCATATTGGAGACATACAGGCGTTGATGCTTGGCATCCAAAGCAATCCCGGTTGCCGTAAAGCCAAAGCCTGGAATTATTTTTTCTACCTTGTTGGCCTGGGTATCAATCACGAACAGCTTGCCTTGCGTGTTGTCGAAGGCAGGCATGTACAGACGGTGCTTGGCGGGATCCAGCATCAGTTGCCGGAAGTGATATTCAGGCCGCTCCTTGCCGTCCTTGCCCTTGAGCATGGAGGCTACTTGCACAGTCTGCAGCACCTGGCGGTTTTGCGTGTCGACAATGGTGATGGCACCTTCGCCGGTATTGCCTACATACAAGCGATTGGCCTGGTCATCCAGGGCCAGACTGAAGGCTTTGCGGGTCAAGGGGATGGTGCTCACGACCTTGAGATCCGCCGGGTTCACGACCAGGATCTGATAGGGTACGGAGCTATCGCTAAAGCTGCCTGCAGACGCGACAAACAGCAGGTCCAGCTTGTCGCTGTAAACCAGTTCGTAAATGCCCTGGGCAATCTGTGCACGAGTCAGCACGGGCTCGGCGCGGTTTTCTACTGATGTGGGAGCGCTGGCATGCTGATTCTGGGCAGGCGTGCTGCATGCCATCAGGCTGGCAGCAAGGGCGGCGTACAGCAAGGTAGCGGCAAAAGTTCGGGTCATGGAGTCAGGCCGTATAAAAAGGGTGGGCAGCGCCATCAGAACTCAAACGAGGCGGACAGATTGAAGGTACGGGGCTGGCTGACACCGCGCCATAAGGCGCCATACCAGTAGTGCGAGTTGGCCACGTTGTAGACCGTGCCACGGAAGGTCACTGGGGTAGAGGCGATTTTGGTGGCGTAGGCAAAACCCAGGTCGTATCGACGCCAGCTAGGGATGGACTGGCTATTGGCTTGATCCAGGTACTGCTTGCCGGTGTGGATGGCGTTGGCTGTCAATGTCAGACCATTGATTTGAGGCACGTCATAGGCGACGCCCAGTTTGGCTTCAAAGCGTGGCACTTCGGGCGCGTCGTAACCGTCATACAGCCCGCCCTGGGTTTGGGTCAGCTTGGCTTGTTTCCAGCTCAAGCCCCCAATCAGGCGCAGACCTTTGACGGGCTCACCAAAGACTTCCCATTCAACGCCTCGGTTGCGTTGCTCACCGTCAAAGCTGTAGACGTTGTCGGCATTGGTGATGGCGCTGGGGCGCGTAATTTCAAATACGGCCAGGGTGCTGGCCACACTACCGGCATCAAACTTCAGGCCAATTTCTTTTTGCTTGGACTTGTAGGGGGCGAACATCTGCCCGGCGTTGACGGCGGTCGCGGGGGCTTGAGCGCCTGCACTCAGGCCTTCAATGTAGTTTCCGTAAACAGAGACTTGGTCCGTCAGTTTGAAAAGAGCCGCAAAGGCAGGTGTGGTCGCCCGTTCGTCGTAGACATCGCCTTTGACCTGACCCGTGACGGCATCAAAGGTCTTTTGTTTGACGCGCTGTTGGCGTACCCCGACCGTCAACTGCAAACGGTCGTCCAGCATGGACAGCGTGTCGGCAATCCCCAGGCTTTGCAGCGTGTTTTCGTTGCTCTTGGGCATGTCAGGCGAATAGTCGACGTTGGGCTTGGAGACGTAGGTGGGGTCGTAAATATTGCCGGAAGGCAGACCGGCCACCGGGTAGTTGGCTCGGGCCTGATACACAGTTCGTTCAGACGCATTGGCATTGAACGACAACTGATGGCTGATCGGCCCGGTGACGAATTTCGTTTGCGCTCCAATATCGGCGGCAATGTTCTCGAATTTGGAGTTCCATACCAGCACGGAGTCGCGCGCAAAGTCGCCATCGGTGTTCAGCAGACGCCAGTTCATGACGTTGGCAGTCATTTTGCGGTCGTTACGGCCTACGCTGGCCCAGATGGTGGTGTCATCGCTCAGGTCGTATTCGCCCTTCAGCATGAACAGGTCGCCACGGGTGTTATAGACCGACCACGGCTCGCCCGCGATCAGCTTGTCATGCGTCGGGGGCGCGGGGACAGCAGCCAGTCTGGAGGTGATTTGCGCCGAGACACCATCCGTATTTTCTTCGTTGTGAATCCAGTCAAAGCCCACGCGCAGATTGGTGCCGCGATAGTCCAGACCCAAGCCTACGGCTTCGTTATCCAGCTTCTTGTCTTTGACGGCGGTCTCGCCTTTGCGCTTGGTGGCATTGATGCGTACCCCCCATTCCTTGTCGGCCCCAAAGCGGCGACCAAAGTCCACTTTGCCGGAGTAGATGGAGTCGCTTTCGTAGCCGATACCGACCCGGTTAAGGTCCTCGTCGGTGGCGCGTTTTGTGACGGTGTTCACGGTTCCGGCGACGCTGCCGCTGGGCATCATGCCGTTGAGCAGGGCGGAGGGGCCCTTGAAAATCTCTACGCGTTCCGAGAAGTCGCCCAGACTGCGGTTGCCGTAGGAGGCCAGGCCGTACAAGCCATTAATGCCCAGGTCTTCCAGACCGGCGGTGTTGAAACCACGGATATGCACCGAGGCGTAATTACTCAAATCGTAATCGCTGCCTGTGGTGGATACAGAAGGGTCAGAGTCAGAAATCACCCTTAGTAAATTGCCCGACTGGGTGTTCTCAATCGCTTCGCGGGTGTACGCCTTGGTGCTGAAGGGCGTTTCCATGAAGTCTTTATTACCCAGCATCCCTACGCGGCTGCCGGTGGCGATTTGGCCCCCGGCATAGGTCGGTGTCAGACCATTGCTGGAAGCGACGACGGTCAGGGGAGCCAGTTGTGTGACCTGGCTATCCGCGTTGGGGGCCAAGGCTGTCAGGGACACATTCTTGCCACGGCGCTGATAGCGGATATTGGTATTGGCCAGCAGTTGGCCCAAGGCCTGGTCGGCAGTCAGGCTGCCGGAAACGGCGGGGGCATAAAGCCCTTTGACGATCTCGGGGGAGTAGGCCAGATCCAGGGAGTAACGATTGGCCAGCTCAAGCAGCGCTTGGCTCAGGGGTTGAGCAGGAATGCTGATGGAGATGGCCGTGCTTTGAGCCTGGGCCGGTGTTGCACCTAGCCCCAAGAGCACCGCCGCAGTCAGGCAACTTATCGAGAAAGAAAAAAGGGTCTTGCTGCACGCAGCGCGGCGGCGGCCTTGTCGGGTCTGGTTCACTGAGCGAGGGTTCCGGTTGGGTTGCTGGCGTTTCCTGACCGCACACGCCCAGACAAGAGCGTAGGCTTGCGGATAAAAAACAGCCTCTTATGGATAAAGACAAAGCAAGCGAACCAAAACCGGATAACAATCCGGCTCGCATTTGAAACTAATTGTTTCTTTTCGGCTTTGGGCCTTATCTACGCCGCGCCACCACAGGCGTTCCGTCTCGCAAATAGCTGACCGTTACCGGAACAATCTCGGGTAGCAACTCCAGAAACCCGGCTGTGTCATCGGTGCTGAATGCACCGGCAATATGCAGCCCTTGCAGTTCCTGGCGGTTCGTACGGACAGGCTTGGGGGCGTAGCGGTTGATCTCGCTGATAGCCTCGCTCAAAGGTGTATCGCTAAACAGCAATCGACCTTGCGTCCAGGCCATCAGGGAGGCGACATCGCTGTCACCCATCCTCATCAGATCCTTATCTGCTTGGGCGCTGACACCTTGCTTGGCGGTCAGTGCAGCAGTGCTGCGACTCCACCAGGGACCGTGTTTGACTTGTACCGAGCCTGATTCCACCACGACTCGTACTTGCGCATCGTCACGACGCACACCAAAACGAGTCCCCGTGACGCGTACAGAGGTGTCGCCCGCATCCACCAGAAAGGGGCGCTGCGTATCGCTGGCAACAGTGAAAGAGGCTTCCCCGGCGCTCAGGGTGACCACGCGGCTATGTTCAAACAACTGCACGTGCAAGGCTGTGGCGGTATTCAGCTCAATGATGGAGCCATCGGGTAAAGAGACTTGCTCGCGCTCGCCCTGACGAGTGGCAAATTTCTGCTCATAAAGCGCTTCGCCCTGATGAAACCAGGACAAGGCTACGCCGCCGCTAATAGCAGCAGTGCAGGCGGCACCAGCCCCAATCAACAGACCACGGCGTTGCAGAAAACCGGGGCTGGGAGGGGCGGGTTCCTGCGCCAGTTTGCGTAAACGCTCGCTGGAGACCAGGCTGATGGCATTCCAGATCCCTTGGGCTCGTTTGTATTCCAGCAGGTGCTCCGGGCTGGCGTTCAGCCAGGCTTGCAGTTGCTGGCGTTCGGCTTCATCCATGCTTCCCGATTTTTCACGTGCGAGCCAGAACGACGCTGCATCGCAGGGATCTTGCTCGGTGGGAGGATGGTGGGGGTCTTTCACGGGATCAAAGTCCGACAAGGGGGCGCCAAATAATCTCATGGGATTATAGGCTTGCCAGCCTTCTCGATGAGCCCGGAATCGGGAGGGCAAAAGCTGTGCAATTGGCTACGAATATGACGGGTGGCATCGATCACATACCGTTCGACAGTATTGAGAGCCAGCCCCATTTTTTGGGCGATTTCAGCGTGGGTATAGCCTTCCAGCCGGTGGTAAATAAAGACCTGGCGCTTTTTCAGCGGTAGCTGGGCCAGGGCATTTTCCAGGGAACGGGCCAGATCGCAGACATGCAGATGGGCTTCCGGATCTGCCAATAACGGGTGATCGTCCTCTGCCAGCTCTTCCAACGACACCAGATTGGCGCGGGACTGCCGTTTGACCTCATTAATCAGGCGATTATGCGCTGAACGTATCAAGTAGGCCTTGGGGTTCAGAACCGCTTCGGAGCCTTTGCTCAGAAACTGCAGCGCCGATTCCTGGGCCGCATCTTCCGCATCGCAAGATAAGGAATTTCTCTTGGCCCATGTCCCGATCAACCCGCTGTAGTGAGCGAGCCAGCCTTTGATAAATGGCGGTGGGCGGGACATGACAATGAGACAAGGTGTAGGAACAGGGAAGGGCTCATATTAGCAATAATTCTCATTCCCATGTCCGAAATCCTTTCGGAATGTGTCTGGCGGGATACGAAGAGCTGTGCGCTCGTCCTGACTTTGTGTGCTGCACCGCATCTCAAGGAAAACCTCCATGTACGGCACCTAAGCGTGGCGGCACACTGGAAGATAGGCCGCGCCCGTCCGGGGGTGGCCTGTTTTCGGGATGAGCGCAGATATGCAGTCTTCACATGTGGCACATGTTCAGGAGATTACGGCTGTTTGGCAGGGAAACCTGTCACGGCGCGATCAGGCTGTCATTCATAGCTGGCGGCGGTGTATCGAGCATCACCGTCTTGATCCTGCCCAGGCCTGCGAGGCCTACATCGTGCCGGACTCCCAGTTGCGCGAGCATCGTCAGCAGTCCGAGGCCCTGATCAATATTGCGCGCTCCGGGCTGGAACGCCTTTATCAGCAGGTATCAGGGCTTAACTACGTCCTTTTGCTGTCTGACAACAAGGGTGTGACCGTTGATTTTCTGGGCTCTGATGGCCAGCGGGATGCGCTGCGGCAGGCGGGGCTTTATATGGGCTCGGAATGGTCTGAAGAACGGGCGGGTACGTGCGCGGTAGGGACGTGTCTGCATACGGGCGAGGCCTTGACCATTCATCAGGGCGACCATTTCGACCACATGCATGCGCCCTTGTCGTGTACGGCGGCGCCTATCTATCACTATGACGGCGAGCTGGCGGCGGTGCTGGATTTGTCTTTGCTGCAGTCACCGGAAGCCAAGGCCAGCCAAGGTTTGGCCTTGCACCTGGCCAATGCGGCGACCCGGCGTATTGAGCTGGCCAATTTGATGGCCTGCCATCGGCAGGAATGGATTCTGTGTTTATCCCAATCGCCCGAGTTTCTGGATATTGATCCCGAGGCAGCGATTGCGATTGATGGCTCCGGCCGCATCAAAGGCATGACGCATACCGGCGCGCGTATTCTGGCGCGGGCGGCAGGGGTGGACTGGCGGAATCCCGCTGGTTTGCTGGGGCAGAGTCTGATGCGTTTTCTGCATCTGGAAGTTGATCAGTTACCGACGCTGATGCGTTATCGCCCGACGCAGGAACGGGTGGTGATGGCGCGTGATGGCAGCGTGCTGTTTGCCCATGCCATTGAACCCAGACGTGTTTTAACAAGCCGTTCTGTGGGGATGGACGGGGCGGCGGTGGATGCCGCGCTGCCACAAGCGCTGCGCGGCTTGGCGGGAACGGATGCCGCCATGCAGTCCATGTTGCTGAAGGCGGCAAGGCTGGCGACGCGGGAAATGCCAGTGCTGCTGCAGGGCGAGACGGGATCGGGCAAGGAATATTTGGCGCGTGCCATTCATGCGGCAAGTGGCCGTCGGGGGGAGTTTGTAGCGCTGAATTGTGCTGCTTTGCCCGAAAGCCTGATTGAAAGCGAGCTGTTTGGTTATCTGGCCGGAACCTATACCGGGGGTGCGGCACGCGGTCGCACAGGTTTGATTGAAGCGGCCGATGGCGGCACCTTGTTCCTGGACGAGATAGGAGACATGCCGCTGGCGTTGCAGAGCCGTCTGCTGCGCGTGCTGGCCGAGTCCGAAGTGATGCCCTTGGGTGCGCGCACGGGCAAGCGTGTCGATATACGGGTGATTTCAGCCAGCCACCATGATTTGACGGCGCTGGTTGAGCAAGGCCGTTTTCGTGCTGATTTGCTGTATCGCCTGAATGCGGCGGTCCTGACCTTGCCTGCTTTGCGTGAACGTACGGACGTGGAATGGCTGGTGCAGCAGATACTGCGTCGACGTCGGGTAGAGGGTGATGTGCCGGGCCTGTCTCCAGAAGCCTGGCAAGCCTTGCATGCGTATGACTGGCCGGGCAATCTGCGTGAGCTGGATAATGCGCTGGTCTTGGCTCTGGCCTTGGCCGAAGGTTCATGCGTGGAAGTGCACGATTTGCCGGAAACCTTGCGTGGTTTGCGTCCTGCCAGTTTGCCTGGCAAGACGATGCTGGGCAGGACTGGGGAATTGTCCTGGCAGCAGACCTTGCAAGCATGTGGTGGCAATGTCAGTGCCGCAGCGCGGCAGCTCGGGATTAGCCGTTCTACCTTGCACAGGCATATCAAACGCGCGGGTGTGACACATAGGTTGCCTAGTGTAGGTGACACAGGCTGCGACACCTGATGCGCCACCTGTGCCACACCTGGCACAGTTTCGTCGCCCAGAAAGACGCGATACCCCGTTAAAACAAGCCCATCACGGCTTGGCATGATGTTTGCTATGTACTCCATAGCTGGACAGTAAAAGTCCGGCGCAACATTAAAACGATATGGAGACAAATCATGCCAACACAGCAGCAACTGCAGCCGTCTGCACGACAGTTGGATACGGTTCTTGAACAGTTGACTCATGCGCTTGTCAGCAATGCCCCAGACGATGCAGCCGCCTTGTTTGCTGAGGACAGTTATTGGCGCGATCTGGTCATGTTCACCTGGAACCTGCGCACCATGGAAGGGCGCGATCAGATACGGGACATGCTGACGCAGCAAGAGCAGGCCGCTCGCTCCGCCAAGTTTGAGCGCGATAGCGCCGAGCCCGTCAGTGATGATGGGCAGGGCTTGGTGGAAGGCTGGTTTCGTGTTGAAACCGATGTGGCGCGTGGCTATGGGCACATCCGCTTGAAGAACGGGAAGATCTGGACGTTCCTGACCACCATGTCCGAACTGAAGGGCCATGAGGAGCCCTTGGGCGTACGTCGCCCTATGGGGGCCGAGCATGGCATCCGGCGGGGTCGCCAGACCTGGCAGGAGCGTCGTCAGCAAGAGCAGGCGGAGCTGGGCACCACGGAGCAGCCCTATGTGCTGGTGATCGGTGGTGGGCAGGGTGGTATTGCACTGGGTGCGCGCCTGCGGCAGTTGAATGTGCCTAGCCTGATCATTGACCAGCATGCCCGTCCCGGCGATAGCTGGCGCAAGCGCTACAAGTCGCTGTGTCTGCATGACCCTGTCTGGTACGACCACCTGCCTTACATGCCGTTTCCTGACAATTGGCCGGTCTTTGCACCCAAGGACAAGATCGGGGATTGGCTGGAAATGTACGTCAAGGTGATGGAGCTGAACTATTGGAGCAGCACTATTTGCAAGAAGGTGCGCTACGACGAGGCCAGCCAGACCTGGGAAGTAGAGATTGAGCGCGATGGCAAACCCATGACCCTGCGGCCTCAACAACTGGTCTTTGCGACCGGCATGTCTGGCAAGGCGAATGTGCCCACCATGAAGGGACAGAATGTGTTCAAGGGCGAGCAACAGCACTCCTCACAACATCCTGGCCCGGAGGCCTACGCGGGCAAGAAAGTGGTGGTGATCGGTGCCAACAACTCGGCTCACGATATCTGCGCCGCCCTTTGGGAAGCGGGCGCGGACGTCACGATGGTGCAGCGTTCGTCCACGCATATTGTGCGATCCGACTCCTTGATGGAGATCGGTCTGGGTGATTTGTACTCGGAGCGTGCTTTGGCGTCGGGCGTCACCACACGCAAGGCAGACCTGCTGTTTGCCTCCTTGCCGTATCGCATCATGGCGGACTTCCAGATCCCTGTGTACGACAAGATCCGCGAACGTGATGCAGATTTCTACAGCAAATTGGAAGCAGCCGGTTTCATGCTGGATTGGGGTGATGATGGCTCCGGCTTATTCATGAAATATCTGCGTCGTGCTTCCGGTTATTACATCGACGTAGGCGCTTGCGAGCTGATTATCGACGGCAGCATCAAATTGAAGTCGCGCACCGATATCAGTCATCTGACCGAGGACGCGGTGGTGCTGACGGACGGCACCGAACTGCCTGCTGATCTGGTGGTGTACGCCACAGGCTACGGTTCCATGAACGGTTGGGTAGCCGATCTGGCGGGTCAGGAAATGGCTGACCGGGTTGGCAAGTGCTGGGGCCTGGGATCGGAGACCCTTAAAGATCCGGGACCGTGGGAAGGCGAGCAACGCAATATGTGGAAACCGACTCAGCAGCCTAATCTCTGGTTTCACGGTGGGAATCTGCATCAGTCGCGTCATTACTCTCAGTACTTGGCCTTGCAGCTTAAAGCGCGTCAGGCTGGTTTGCCGGTGCAGGTGTACGGAACGCAAGAGGTACATCATCTGCGTTGATGATATGTCGCTGTGAAACGGGGCGAGGCTTGGGGGTCAAGTCTCGCTCCGTTTTTGCTTGATTTCATCCACATCGTGCCTGCTGTGGCGATGAGCAGATCAAGCGCTGTCTGATTCGTCGCAGTTTTTGCATTGTGATCTCGACTATTTACACCGTTTTGCGGCGTATGCAGGATCTCGACGTGCACCATTGCGGGCAAATCACCTAGGCGGTAGAGGCTTTGTGCCGCAAACATGGTTTTGAGCTGGGCGATTACACCTTGTCCGTCAAAGGCCGTCAGCTTCAAGGAAGTGCTCTTGCGGTGGAGCACGAGTAAGACTGGCCAAGAAGCCCGCTTATATTTTTACTTGATGTATCTGGAGCACTAGGACTGTCCCCTAGCGGATACGTACCGAATTGGCTCGCTATCTCTTGGCTTGCCAGAGGCCCTGACAGCCCTTGATGGTCTGTCCGATCTATCTTCTGAAACCCAGTACTCATGCCTGTTGCCGCCATATTGGCAGGCTTGTGCTGCGGTGTCTGAATCAGCCCTGAAAATGTGATGCAGATTGGGGTAAAAAACGAGCCTTATAAAAATAAATAAAAAATTAGTATCAGGAAAACGCTCGTAGCATTTTGTAGTTTCCGACTAAATCGTAAATGTTACGGTGGACTCATCCATTGAAAACAACGAAATCTTTGTTGATTGAAGTGGACTCCTTTTAATAACAGGGACAAGGTTATTTTTAAATTAAAAATTTCCTTTTCTGATATTGGAGAAAGTCGATGAAAAAATCTGCCATCCTATCCAGTGTATTAATGGCTACGGCCTTGAGTTTCGGTCTGCAAAGCGGCGCAATGGCCAATGAGGCCGGTGTCAATCAAGATCATTCTGCCACGACCGGCGAAGCCGTCAGCGACACCTGGATCACCACCAAGATCAAGGCTGATCTGGCCAGCACCAAGGATCTGAAGAGCACGGATATCTCTGTTGAGACCAATAACGGTGTTGCAACATTGACCGGTACCGTGCCCAGCGAAATTGAACAAAAGAAAGCAGTTGCCGCAACGGAAAGCGTTAAAGGTGTTGTGAAAGTTGATTCGTCGGGATTGAAAGTAAAGCCGGAATAAGTGATCTGGTTTCAATCCATGTTTTGAATTCCTTTTAAATCAGGAGTACGACTATGAATGAAGATACGATCAAAGGTAAATGGAAGCAGTTGTCCGGTAAAATTCAGGCCAAATGGGGCAAGCTGACAAATGATGATATTGATGTTGCGGAAGGCAATACCGAATATCTGGTCGGCAAAATCCAGGAGCGCTACGGTATTGCGCGTGAAGAAGCTGAAAAGCAAGTGCGCGATTTCAACGGCGGCGCTTGATGTTCCAGGCTGATTGATTCGGCCTGAAAGAACGCCCTGCATCATTTCCCCTCAGCACGTGGATCAAGGTCCAAGCGCTGGGGGGAAATTACGTAAGCAGGGCGGTTTTATTCGTCTTTCAAGTCCTTGCTGGGCGGAATGTCATGGCTAGCGGCAAGGCACGCCATCAGTCCTCGTCCATTTCCTGATAGCGCTCGACCAGATAATCCAGCAGTGCTCGCACAGCGGGCATCTGCCCCCGGCGGGATGAAAACACCGCATGAATAATTTCGCGCCGGGGTGCCCAGTCGGGAATCAGTTTGACCAGCGAACCCTCGGCCAGTTGATCGCACACCACCAAGGTAGGTAACTGGACCACCCCTACACCAGCCAGCGCTGCAGCGCGTAATGCAGTCATATCGGTGGTAATCAGCCGGGGCGTGTGATGCAGCAGGGCTTGTGCGCCGTCCGGGCCGAACAAGGTCCAGGTATGGCTTTGCTGTGGCAGGCCCAGTCCCAGGCTGGGGTAGTCCGCCAGATCAGCGGGCGAGCCGGGCATGCCATGCTGTTCAATTAGCGCTGGGCTGGCAATCAGGCATTGGCTGCGGTCAGACAGAACTCGCATCACCAGATCGCTGTCTTGTAGCGGTGGAGGGCGCACGCGAATGGCAATGTCCAGAGCCTCACCAATCAGGTCCACTCGCCGGTTGGTGGCATCCAGTTGCACCGTCACATGCGGATAGCTGACCATGAAACCGGCCAACATATTACTGACATGCGCGTTCAGTAAGGTAATTGGGCAACTGATGCGCACGACACCACGTGGTTCGGCACGGGTCAGCTCAATGGCGGCCTGAGCCGCTTCCGCCTCGACCAGCATGGCTTTGCAGTGCTCGTAATAGGTCTGGCCAATTTCCGTGACGGTAAAACGTCGGGTGGAGCGCTGGATCAGCCGTACCCCCAGGCGTTCTTCCAGTGCAGCCAGCCTGCGGCTCAAGGTGGATTTGGGCAGCCCCAGGGCGCGGCCCGCTGGCGCGAAGCCACCGTGGTCCACAATCTGAACATAGAAGTACAAGTCGTTTAAATCTTGCATGGCGTTTTTATCGTTCCATAAATGGAACAGAGATGGCAGATTTAGGGGGCTACTGGTGTTGTCGTCCCGAGTTTATTCTGTCTCTTATGTTGAAACAAGGAGATGGACATGAAGAAAATTCTTGGTATCTATAGCGCTCCCCGTCCTCACTGGGTGGGCGACGGCTTCCCCGTTCGCTCCCTGTTTTCGTACCACACACACGCAAAACAGTTGAGCCCCTTCCTGCTGATGGATTACGCCGGGCCTGCCGAGTTTGCACCTAGCAACAACAAGCGCGGTGTCGGTCAGCATCCACACCGGGGTTTTGAGACCGTCACCATCGTCTACAAGGGCGAAGTGTCGCATCACGACTCCACCGGCCAGGGCGGCACCATTGGCCCCGGCGATGTGCAGTGGATGACGGCCGGTTCGGGCATCTTGCACGAGGAGTACCACTCCGACGCTTTTGCCCGTTCGGGCGGCACGCTGGAGATGGTGCAACTGTGGGTAAACCTGCCTGCCAAGGACAAAGGAGCCCCCGCTGGCTACCAGGCCATTACCGACCAGCAAATTCCTGTGGTCGCACTGCCTGATGCCGCTGGCATGGTGCGTGTGATCGCTGGAGAAAGGGACGGAGCCGCTGGCCCTGCCAAGACCTTCACTCCCATGAATGTATGGGACATGCGTCTGAATCAGGGTGGGATTGCCGAGCTGGAAAGCCCAGATGGCTGGACCGCTGCTTTGGTGGTGCTGCAAGGCACGGTGCTGGTCAATGGCCAAAGCGTGGCACGTGAAGGGCAGTTGGTGGTGCTGGACCGGGCAGGTAGCCAGTTCAGTGTCGAGGCCAATAACGATGCCGTGGTTCTGCTGATCAGTGGTCAACCGATTGATGAGCCCATTGTGGGTCACGGTCCTTTTGTCATGAATAGCAAGCAAGAGATCTTGCAGGCTATGGATGACTTCAATAGTGGTCGCTTCGGTGCCATGGCACCCACACCGGCCTCGTAAAGCAAGTGGAAGAGGGGAGCTAGGCCTGCCCTCTTCATCCAAGCTGACATGTTCCGCAAAGTTGATTCGCAGCGCTAATACCCCCCAGCGCTGCTGCTGTACCGGGTGCAGTTTTGCACCCACCTCTTTCAATCACCGTTAAGGAAAACTGAGATGACGACGCCTTACAAACGACTGGACAAAGACCAAGCCGCTGTACTACTGGTAGATCACCAAACCGGGCTGCTGTCTCTGGTACGCGATATTGATCCCGACAAGTTCAAGAACAATGTGCTGGCGCTGGCGGATCTGGCCAAGTACTTCAACTTGCCCACGATTCTGACCACCAGCTTTGAAGAAGGCCCTAATGGTCCTTTGGTTCCCGAGCTGAAAGAAACCTTTCCGGACGCTCCTTACATTGCTCGCCCTGGCCAGATCAATGCATGGGACAACGAGGACTTCGTTAAAGCCATCAAAGCAACGGGCAAGAAGCAGTTGATTATTGCTGGCGTGGTAACCGAGGTGTGCGTGGCTTTCCCTGCCTTGTCGGCTCTGGAAGAAGGTTTTGACGTGTTTGTGGTCACCGATGCTTCCGGCACGTTCAACGAGTTCACCCGTCATTCGGCGTGGGATCGTATGTCTGCCGCCGGTGCGCAATTGATGACCTGGTTCGGCGTGGCGTGCGAGCTGCACCGCGACTGGCGTAACGACGTGGAAGGTTTGGGTGCTTTGTTCTCCAACCACATCCCTGACTACCGCAACCTGATCAACAGCCACACCAAGTTCACTTCCGGTAAGTAAGCGCCTTGGCGCAGCGCTGCTCATGATGGTGAGCAGCGCTTTTTGCTGGCCTTAAGCCATGCCCCTGCTACACGCATTTTTGGAGTTTGACCCATGAGCACCCTCAGTTCCGAAGTCTCCGTATCCTTTGATTGTCCTGAAGACCAAAATGGCGACAAACAGATCCAGCGCGTGACCTCACGCAGTGCACAAGTGGGTGGGGGCATTCAGGTTAGCCGCATCTTGCCGTCCTCGCAGCGACGTACGGTGGGAGCCTGGTGTTTTCTGGATCACGCCGGACCAGCCGTGTTCACTTCCGGCCCTGGTCTGCGCGTCGGGCCGCATCCGCATATTGGTTTGCAGACTTTTACCTGGATGATTCAGGGCGAGGTGTTGCACCGCGATAGTTTGGGCCATGTGCAGGTGATCAAACCCGGCCAGGTGAATTTGATGACGGCGGGGCGTGGCATCAGCCATACCGAAGAATCCTTGCCCGGCGAAGACAAGCTGCATGCGGTTCAACTGTGGATTGCCTTGCCCGCCAAGGACGCCGCCTGTGAACCGGCTTTTGACCATCATCCGGACTTGCCGCGTTGGTGTGAGGGCGAATGTGAGTTCACCTTGCTGGCGGGTACTTATGGTGATCAGCAGGCACCCAGCAAGCTGTATTCGCCGTTGGTGGGTATGGATTTGAATAGTGTGAAGGCAGGGCAGATTACGCTGAGTCTGAAGCCTGAGTTTGAATATGGGTTTCTGGTGGTGCAAGGCACCGTGGGCATTGGCACCGAGCAGTTTCAAGCCAATGAACTGGCCTATGTAGGCCGTGGTTTGACGCAGTTGTCGCTGGAATTAAGCGCGGGCAGCCGAGTCATTTTGCTGGGCGGCGAGCCTTATACCGATGAGCTGGTTCTGTGGTGGAACTTTGTTGCTCAAAACAAGGACGTCATCACCCAGGCTCAACACGATTGGCGTGCGGCCCATGATCGTTTTGGTGTGGTGCAAGGCTATGACGGCGACCCTTTGCTGGCCCCTGATTTGCCTTGGGAAACAGCCTGATTTCTGTTTTTAGATCGGCACGGGTGTTGAGCCCGAACCCGTTCTGCTTGCGTTGATTGTGCTGCTGATGCTTTGCCTGAATGGCCACTTTTGGGGCCATTGTTTTTGGACGAAATTTGCCTACCTTGACTGGCGGTCTGCCAGTGATCGGAGTACAAAACAGTGTGCTGGTGTGAACGAGCTAGCAGGCAATGGCCTGTTTGGGTGCTGTAAAAACCTGTGTTTGCACGACAGCGTTGAGCGATTTTTAAAAGGTAGCTGGAATGCGATTGAAAGATAAAGTGGCGGTTGTTACCGGATCGGCAGCGGGTATTGGTTTGGCAACGGCCAGGAAGTTTGCCCAGGAAGGGGCGATTGTGGTGTTGTGTGATCGTAATGCGGATGCCGTCAATCAAGCAGCGCAGTCTTTAAGTGGCAATGGCGTGACCGCTGTGGGCTACACCGTGGATGTGACGGACCGTGCGCAGATTGATGCCATGGTAGCGGATGTGAAGCAAAAGTTTGGCCGCATTGATGTGCTGGTGAACAATGCCGGGATCACCAAAGACGCCAAGCTGGTCCGCATGACCGAGCAGCAATTTGACGATGTGATTGATGTGAACCTGAAAGCGGTTTTCAACTTCACCCAGGCCGTGGCCGCGGTGATGCTGGAGCAGGAGAGCGGTTCTATTCTGAATGCCTCCAGCGTGGTGGGCCTGTACGGTAATTATGGTCAAACCAATTACGCGGCCAGCAAGTTTGGTGTCATCGGTTTTACCAAAACCTGGGCCAGAGAATTGGGCCCCAAAGGGATTCGCGTCAATGCCGTCTGTCCCGGTTTTATCGAGACCGATATTCTGAAAACCATCCCGGAAAAAGTGCTGCAAGGCTTTCGCGATCATTGCTGGTTGCGCCGCATGGGCAAGCCTGAAGAAATCGCCAATGTGTATGCGTTTCTGGCCTCGGATGAAGCCAGTTTCATCAATGGCACCACCCTGGAAGTGTCGGGTGGTTTGACGGTTTAATGCCGCGTAGATAAGGATTGAATCGTTCGTAGCCTTTAGTTGGTAGCTTCTATTTAGTAATGATGGATACTGGCTACAAAAAAAGTCCCCACGCTACGCCTTCGGCTTGCTGCCCCCCGAGGGGGAGTTTTTGCCTTGGGGCGGCCCGGCGACAAAAAAACGGGTCTGAGCGTTTTGCTCAGGCCCGTTTTTAATGTGCTTGTATTTAGGTGGAGAGTTAAAGGATGGGAAGATGAACCGTTGGCATTATGGATTGAGTAGATCGCACACTGCCTGCGTTCAGACGTACCCCTTAATCCAGCTCGGGGTGGCGGTCCACCAGACGCTGGCGTTTTTGCTTCAAGGCTTCCAGTTCTTCCTCGGCCTTGGCAATGGCTTCTTCCACATCCTGTACGCTTTGCTCGATATGGTCATAAGCCTGTTGCAACAACTCTTTGGCTTCCTTGCGATTAGAGGCGGTTGGCGTATCGCCGCGTAGTGGGCGGTTGGCCGTTTCGGGCAGGAACAAGGCAGTAATCAGACCTATAACACTGGCAGCCATCAGGTAGTATGCGGGCACCATCAGGTTGTCGGTACGTTCCACCAGCCAGGCGGCAACGGTAGGCGTCAGGCCCGCCACAATAATGGCGATGTTAAAGGAAGCGGCCAGGGCGCTGTAACGCAGGCGGGTCGGGAACAGAGCGGGCAGGGTAGAGGCCATCACCCCAGTCAGGCAGTTCAGCAAAACGGCCAGAATCAGCAGGCCCAGGAAAATCTGCACATTGCTGTCGCTGCCAATAAAGTGGAAAGCGGGAATGGCAAAGATCAGCAGACCCAGACTACCGGCCAGCAGGAAGGGCTTGCGGCCTATCTTGTCGCTGATAAAGCCCACCACAGGCTGCACAAACAGCATCCCTATCATCACCACCACAATAATGAACACCCCATGCTCTTCTGCGTAGCCCAGGCTGCTGGACAGGTAGGTGGGCATATAGGTCAGCAACATGTAGTAGGTGATATTGGTGACCAGCACCATGCCAATACAAATCAGCAGGGCTTTGCGGTACTTGGAGAAGATCTCGCGAAAGGAAACAGTGGGACGCTCTTGCAGGGCGGCACGGTCTTCCTGCTCCATCTTTTCCAGTTGCTCGGTAAAGGCAGGCGTTTCTTCGGCGGCATGACGCAAGTACAAGCCCAAAATACCCAGAGGACCGGCGATCAGGAAGGGAATGCGCCAGCCCCAATCCTGGAAGGTTTCTTCAGTCAGCGAGGTCTGCAACAGCACGACCAGACCGGCACCTAAAACAAAGCCTGCAATCGAGCCAAAGTCCAGCCAGCTTCCCAGGAAACCACGTTGCCGGTCGGGGGCGTATTCGGCCACAAAGACCGCTGCTCCGGTGTATTCCCCGCCTACGGAAAAGCCTTGGGCCAGTTTGCACAGCAGTAGCAAGATGGGTGCCCAAAGGCCGATGGACAGATAGGACGGAATCAGACCAATCAGGAAGGTGCTGATGGCCATGATGATGATGGTCAGGGACAGCACTTTCTGGCGTCCGAATTTGTCGCCCATCAGGCCGAAGAACACACCGCCCAATGGCCGCACCAGAAAGGGCACGGAAAAGGTCCCCAGGGCGGCGATGGTTTGCACAGCGGGTGAAGCGTCGGGAAAAAAGACTTTACCTAAGGTAGCGGCCACAAAACCGTAGACACCAAAGTCAAACCATTCCATGGCGTTGCCCAGGGCAGCGGCGGTAACGGCTTTTTTGAGTTTGCTGTTGTCTACGACGGTGATGTCGTCAATGTGGAGCGGCTTGGCGTTGCTGGATGCCGCGGGGGACTGCGTCATAGGGCTTCTCCGGGTGAGCAGGACGATGAGCTGCAGGTTTCGACCTGAGGGTCATCTGGGCCAGGAGGAGCACTGGCATGACGACTTTCTGATCAGGCGAGGCTTGGAGGCGATTCTACGTCCGGCTTTGCTGTTCGTCTATCAATTGAAAGGGTCGAGCAGGCAGAGCCAAGTCGCGAGAAAAACGGGACGCGACTTGCAGTCCTTATTGTTACTGAGCCGCAGGCCGCCTCCCACGACATTTGCACATACTTACAGAGCGCGGCATCCCGGCGGTAAAGGTGCTTTTTTCACGTAGGTTCGTACTTCTTCCACCAGGGCGGCAGCAGCAGGCGTCAAATCATGTTCCTGATGGAACATCAGGCACAGGGTACGAACAAGGGTGGGAGCCTGCAGCAGCGAAAACGTCAGGCCGGGCATCAAGACCCGTTGAGCGGCCAGGGCGGGTAGCAAGGCAATGGCCAGACCACTTTGTACCAGCGCGGCTTGAGACGTTGTACTGGAAGCTTCGTAAAAAGGGGCCGAGGCTTCAATAGGCAGATCCGGGCGCGATTGCAGCACGGCCATAATCCCGGTTTCATCCACCACACCGACCAGCTTGCGCTCATTCAGCGCAGACCAACTGACCGTGTTATTCGCGTCGGGTGTGATCAGCTTGTCGTCGCTGCGATAGAGCACACCGAACTGATCTTCCAGCAGCGGCTGACTGTCCAGTCCTTGGACATCCGCCCAGGGACTGGTCAGACCAAAGTCAATTTCGCCCGCCACGATCTGGCGTTGAATACGGCCCGAGTTGTCATCCCGTAAATACAGCCGCACCGCCGGATGTTGCTGCGTGAAATTGGCAGCAGCCGGTGCAATCAAGTCCGTAATCGCGGATGGCGCAGCGGCCACACTGACCCGACCGCTTTTCAGTTCTCCATAGCGCATGACGTCGCTGATCGCCCCATCAAAGTCCGCCAGCAGGCGGGTGATGCGCGGCAGGAACTCCAGGCCAATAGGCGTCAGGGATACGCGTCGGCTGGTGCGATTGAACAAGGTCGTGTTCAGGGCCACTTCCAACTGCTGAATCAGGCCCGTGACTGAGGACTGTGTTTGAAAAAGACGACGCGCAGCATGAGTGAAACTGGCCTCTTGGGCCACCGCGACAAACGCGTTCAGGTGCTTGAGCGTGATGTGCTTGGGAAGTCTGTCCATATCATTTTCTGATTAATCAATTAACTTAAACAATTTTTCATATTAATAATACCTTTGGATAATGCGGTCAACTCCCCTTTTTGTGGGAGGGTTAGTGGAGACGTAGATGCAGACAGACGACCGCAGGCTGGACGTCAAGATCAGCAATGGCTGGATTATTGATGGCTTGGCCACCCCGCGTTGGCGTGGTGATGTGGGTATTCGAGAGGGACGTATTGTCGCCGTGGGCGACCTGAGCGCCTGGCACGCCGATCAATCGGTAGACGCCAGCGGCCATGTCGTGGCTCCCGGTTTTATTGATACTCACGGCCATGATGATTTGATGTTCATTGAGCGGCCTGTTCTGGACTGGAAAACCAGCCAGGGCATTACGACGGTTGTGGTTGGTAATTGCGGCGTCAGTGCGTTCCCGGCTCCTTTGCCTGGTAATTCGGCGGCTGCCTTGGCCTTGCTGGGTGATTCGCCCCTGTTTGATGACATGGCGCAGTACGTGCAGGCCGTGCGCAACTTGAAGCCCATGATTAATGTGGCGGCCTTGGTTGGTCACGCAAACTTGCGTATGGCTGTGATGCAGGACCCCTTGGCTCAGCCCAACGAGACTGAGCAAGCGGCGATGGAATCCTTGTTGGCCCGGGCACTGGAAGAAGGTGCCGTGGGCTTTAGTACCGGCCTGGCCTACGAGCCTGGCTGCATGGCCGAGCAGGCCGAGCTGGAAGGTCTGGCCCATGTTGCCGCTTCCAAAGGCTCTTTGCACACCAGCCACATTCGCAATGAAGGCGATACGGTTCAGGAATCGGTAGAAGAAGTGCTGTCTGTCGGCCGTCAGACACAGTGCGCCACTTTGGTATCGCACCACAAGTGCATGATGCCCGCCAATTGGGGCCGCAGCGCCAATACCTTGGCCAATATTGATCAGGCCCGCGCCGATGGCGTGCAGGCCACTCTGGATATTTATCCCTATTCGGGCAGCTCCACGATCCTGATCCCCGAGCGTGCTCACACCATTGAGCAGATTCGTATTACCTGGTCCGAGCCGCACCCGGAATGCAATGGCCTGTATCTGGCCGACATTGCCGAGCAGTGGGGGTGTGATCGGGAAACAGCCGCACGGCGTTTGCTGCCTGCTGGCGCTATTTACTTTGCGATGGATGAAAAAGAAGTCCAACGCATTTTCAGCCACCCATGTTGCATGGTGGGCTCGGACGGATTGCCCGCGGATGCGCACCCCCACCCTCGTTTGTGGGGCAGCTTCACGCGCATTTTAGGGCGGTACGTACGCGAAGATGGCCTGATGTCGCTGGAGCAAGCTGTGGCCAAAATGACGGCCATGCCTGCCTCGGTCTTCGGGCTGGAAAATCGCGGCGTGTTGCAGGTCGGCGCCTGGGCGGATCTGGTGGTGTTTAATCCCGAAACGGTGCAAGATTGCGCCACCTGGGAGGAGCCCACCTTACCGTCTCAAGGTGTGCAGACCGTGTTTGTGAATGGCGTGCAGGTTCACCCTGTCGCCCCGGAAAAGCGGCCCGGACAGGTGCTTAACCGCGCCTTTGCCGCTCAGGCGCAAAGCCTGGATGCGCCGATTATTCCGCTCTAAGCGGCGCGTCGGACAAAAAAACAGTCGCTGTGGTCTGGGGTGGTCAACCAGGGCAGGGTGATTGCATCACATGCAGGCCAGTCTTGTGAAAGCTGGCCAAGAAGGATCGTTAAGGAGACGACATGAGTGTCATTCAGCAACAAATGCCAACGGGCAAGCGCAATGCGGCCATGGTGGTGTTTTTAATTGGCATGGCGATTGCCTTGTACACCCACTTTTACATGCCGGGTGAAAGCTCCCTGTGGGGCTTGACGCCGGTAGTGGTGTTTGCGCTTATCGCCCTGTTGGGTGTGGACATTGTTCTGGCCACGATTGGTGCGATTGTATTGGGCGCCATCATGACCAGCACCACCCCCATTGCCATGGGTAAACTGCTGGCCGAGTCCCTGGGCTCGTTTATTGCCGTAGTGGGTTTGATCATTGTGCTGGGCGCCGGGGTAGGCGAAGTGGCTGCCCGTACCGGTGCGGCGGAACAATTGGTGCGAGCCATTGTGAAGCGTATTGGTTTGTCCAATCCGCTGCGTGTGCGTCTGGGCATCATGGTGGCGTCCACCCTGATCTGTGGCGCTCTGGGTACGCTGGCTGGCGGTAACGCCATTATTGCGGCTGTGGTGATCCCGATTGCCGCGGCGGTGCGTCTGTCTCCCCCTGCGGTGGCTGCCTTGTTCCAAAGCGCCGGTTCCGCTGGTCTGGTGCTGGGCCCCTTCACCCCTAACGTGGTGACGGTAACGGGTCTGACAGGCTTGAGCTACACCGAGTACTTGCTGGTTGCCGGTCTGCCTATGGCGGTGGCGACCTTGCTGACGGGCTGGTTCATGTCTGGCCGTATTCAGAAGATCACCAAAGATCAGTTCCAGTACGAAGAAGCCTCGCAAGGCGCGGCTGCGTTTGATGTGAATGCCAAGGCTTCGCCCAAGGCTGTGCGCGCCGCCTGGGCGTTCTGCATCACCATTGTGGGTCTGGCCGCTATCGGTATTGCGTCCAAAGCCGGTTTTGCTTACGCCATTATTGTGATGGTGTCCCTGGGTGCTACGACCGGTCTGGCCGGTGGTCTGAACCCACGTGAGATTCTGCAAGCCATGTATGCCGGTGCGGGCAAGCTGATCTGGATTTTCTTCCTGTTCTGGCTGTTCAACCCGGTGCTGGTGTTGGTGGATCAACTGAACGCCTATCACGCCTTGCTGGATTCGGTGCAACCGTACCTGATCGGTATTAGCGGCGCGGTGCTGTGCATGTTGATCGTGGCCTTTAACGTGGTCGGTCATATCCCCGGTGCGGCTGTGGCGCAGATGACCTTTACCGCGAAGATTTTTGGTCCTGTGCTGGCGGCCGCCGGTGTGGGCCCCGCCGCGACGGCTGCCGTGATTCTGGGTAGCTCGCAGATTGACTGGTTTGGTCCTTTCCCTTCTTCAGATATGTTTGGCCAGATGGGCCTGGCACGCTCCACTCAGCTCAAGTACATGTTGTATAACGGCTGGGCGGTCATGGCGATCAACTTGTTGATGTTCGCCGGCCTGTTCCTGATTTTGGTCTAAGTATTGAAGGAGTGTGGGTATGTTTACCTTAGGAAGCGAGTTATTGGATGCGCCGCTAGTGCGCGAGCGCCTGCAAGAACGTCTTGAGCCTGTGTTGAGTCAGGAGTCCGCCCGTATTTCCATGGCGGTCTACGCAACCGACGGTACCTCCTTGTTTGATTGGCATGCGCAGCGCGTCATGCCATCCGCCAGCCTGATCAAAACGCCCATGCTCCTGTGTTTGCTGGAGCAAGTGGCCCAGGGCAAGCTGTCGCTGGATACGGTCTACCCTCTGCCCGAGGGTGACCGTACGCCTGGCACCGGCATTTTGAGCCAACTGCCCGGCGTGCCCAGCCTGAGCCTGCGCGAGCTGGCTTTGCTGATGATTATCCTGAGCGATAACGTCGCCACCAATGCCCTGATCGACTTGCTGGGTATGGATAACATCAACGCCTGGAGTGCCCAGGCCGGTTTGCAGCATACGGATTTGCAGCGTCACATGATGGACATGAAGGCGCGTGAAGCCGGTAAAGATAACTGGACGACAGCGCAGGATGCCTGCTCGACCTTGCTGTACCTGTTGCACTCGCCTGCCTTGCCCGAGAACCTGCGTCAGCAGGGCCTGGACATGCTGGCTGACCAGCGCGAGCGCGGTCACTTTGCAGCAATTCTGCCTTCTATCGCTCAATTGGCTCACAAGACCGGCTCCTTGCCGGGCCTGCGTCACGACGCCGGTATCTTGACGATGGGCGAGCGCAGTGTGGTGCTGGCCGTGATGGCCGATGGCTTTACCGATGGTCGCACCAGCACTTCTCTTTACGGTGGCCAGGGGGCGGGTGTCTTGTCCCGTCTGGCCTTGGAAACGGCCCGCGCCTTGCAGTACTGAGCCGGTCCGAAAGGATAAAAGTATGTCTACGACACGTGTTGCCCTGGTTCAACTGGATAGCGGCCGCGACCGCCAGACCAATCTGGATCAGCTAGAACATTGGGTGTTGGCCGCCGCCAAAGACGGGGCACAACTGATTGTGACCCCGGAATACAGCGATGTGCGTGGTGACACGGAATGGTTGCAGCAAAATGCGACGCCGATTCCAGGTCTGGTCACCGAGCATATGGCCAGTCTGGCACGTCGCACCGGAGCCTGGATTCATCTGGGTTCCATGCACGAGCGCCGTCCTGATGATCATCGTCTGGGCAACACCAGTGTCACGTTTTCGCCCGACGGGCAGATCGTGGCGCAGTACCGCAAAGTGCATTTGTACGATGCGGTGGTTAATGGTCTGGAATATCGGGAATCCGACGATTTCTGCCACGGTCAGCATCTGCAAAATGTGCAAGTCGGGGATTTGAACCTGGGCCTGAGCATTTGCTACGACATGCGCTTTGCCGAGCTGTTCCGTACCTTGCGCGCCCGTGGCGCGAATGTGCTGGTGGTGCCGGCTGCCTTCAATGTGCATACTGGCCGCGACCATTGGGAAGTCCTGTTGCGTGCCCGTGCCATTGAAAACCAGTGCTACGTGCTGGCTGCCGCGCAGATCGGTGGCCCAGGCCCCGCCATGCCTTGCCTGGGCCGTAGCATGATTATTGATCCCTGGGGAACAGTGCTGGCTTGCATGCCTGATCATGCGGGTTATATCTGCGCCGATCTGGATCCTGCCCGTGTGCAACGCATGCGCGAATCGCTTCCGGCCTGGCAACACCGCCGGGGTGATCTGTATCCTATTCCTTCTTGATGATGTGCTGACACAGACTGGAGCTTGCTGATGACCGTTCCCGCTGCCTTTGAGTTTTATCCGGGCACTGCGCCTTTGCTGATTTCTATGCCTCATTCGGGCACTTATGTGCCATCGGATTTGCTGGCGCGTTTTACGGAGTCCGCGCGTCAGGTGCCGGATACGGATTGGCATATCCCCCGCTTGTATGAATGCGCCCAGAAATTGGGTGCGTCCGTGCTGGTGGCGACACATTCGCGTTTTGTGGTGGATCAGAATCGTCCACCGGACAACACTAGTCTGTACCCCGGTCAAAGCGTGACCAGTCTCTGTCCTTTGGACACCTTTGGCGACGAGCCCATTTACCAGCCCGGTCAGGAACCGGACGAACGTGAAATTGCCCAGCGTCGCGAGACGATCTGGTTGCCGTATCACCAGAAGCTGGAAGAGGAACTGATGCGCTTGCTGGCCCTGCATGGCCGTGTGGTTCTGTGGGATGCGCACTCGATTCGTTCGGTCGTGCCGCGCTTTTTTGAAGGCCGTTTGCCGGATCTGAATTTTGGTACGGCCAATGGGGCGAGCTGTGATTCTGCCTTGAGCGATCGTTTGATGAGAACGGCATCGGCCAACAAGGGCTACAGCAGCATCTTGAATGGCCGTTTCAAAGGCGGCTACATTACGCGCCACTATGGACGTCCCGAGCAGAACATTCATGCCGTCCAGTTGGAAATGGCGCAATGCTGTTATATGGAAGAGCAGTGGCCCTTTGATTACAAAGAAGAGGCCGCCCGCAATATCCAGCCCCTGATCGAGGCCTTGCTGCGCGACGCGCTGGCCTTTGCGACCGAGTCCTGAATTCACCTGTAGCCCCGGCACAGACCAGCCGGGGCGCTACACTATCGCCTTGGCCACGGTGGCCGTAGAGCGATTCCTTCATGTCTGACCTTTCCCCGCCCCTGTTCGAGAAACTGTGCTGTCCTCTGGACGGCTTGCCGCTCGTGTTCCAGGCTCCTAGCTGGCGCTGTCCGTCCGGCCATTGCTTCGATACCGCCAGCCAGGGCTATATCAACTTGCTGCCTGTACAGAACAAGCGTTCGCGCGATCCGGGCGATAGCAAAGAGATGGTGTCCGCGCGCCGTCGCTATCTGGAATCGGGTGTGTACGAGCCAATTGCCGCCGGGGTTTGGCGGGCTTTGATGGATGGGCTGGAAGGGGAAGCCCCTTATGCCTGTCTGGATGCCGGTTGTGGCGAGGGCTACTACCCGCGCTATTTGCGTCAGCAAGATCAGGAGGGGCAACTGGCCCTGATCGGCCTGGATATCTCTAAATGGGCGGTGATGGCGGCGGCACGCAGCTCTTCAGATATACGTTGGCTGGTGGGCAGCAATGCGCAATTGCCGGTGCCGGATGGCTCTCTGGATGCCTTGCTGTGCATGTTTGGCTTTGCGGTGCCCGAGGAGTTTTTGCGAGCCCTGAAGTCGGGCGGTATCTGGGTACAGGTGGAAGCGGGCCCGGATCACTTGCTGGAGTTGCGGCGCATTATTTATCCGACCTTGAAAGCCGATAAGGATGAGGTCCAGGAAGCTCCCGCCGGTTTCAGTCTGGAAGCGACGGAGCGTATTCGTTGTGAGATCAGCCTTGATTCACAAGAAAAAATTGCTGATTTGCTCCTGATGACTCCCCACCTGTTTCGCGCCAGCGCCCAGGGGCTGGAGCAGGCTCGTCAATTGACGAGCCTGGATGTGCAGGTGGATGTGCGAATCAAGGTTCTGCGCCGACTTTAAGCAGTTTTGATGTCGGAATTATTGACGCCAGGGTCGCAGAGCTCAACCCGATTGCGACCGTTGCGCTTGGCTTTGTACAGCGCTTCATCCGCCAGTTTCAGAACGGTGCTGTGTTCGCGGCCATGAACCGGCCAGTGAGCCAGCCCAATTGAAATCGTAATGGGCGAACCCGCAGGACTATTGGTCTCGCTGATCAGGATACGCAGACGCTCGGCCAGTTGCAGGGCCTGGTCTATATCCTGATCGGGCAGGAAAATACAGAATTCTTCACCGCCGACCCGACAGATCAGATCGGTCTCGCGAGTACACGCACGCATGGTGTCGGCCAGGAAGCTCAGGACCAGATCGCCTACATCATGCCCGTAGGTGTCGTTGACGCGCTTGAAGTGGTCAATATCCACCGTCAGCACGGAAAAGGGCGTGTCCGTTTCCTTCCACTGCTGCAATACGGCCGCCATACCGCGCCGGTTGTTCAGGCAGGTCAAGGGGTCGGTATTACGTTCCACATCCATGACGCCCATTTTGCGATTAACGCGCTTCAAGCCCAGCAGCATGGCCAGCTTGATCTGGCGGGATTCAAAATACCAGGCGTGAACTTGCGCGATGCGCGAGCTGGCCTTGGCCGAATCCAGATGCGGCGCTTGGCGGGCCAACTGGCGCAAGGGTTTGGCGATCAGCATGGCCAACATCCAGATCAGAATCTGCACAGCCAGAAAAAACGGGATGGAGTTGCGTAGCACCTTGCCCAGCAAGACGGTCAGCTCGTCCAGCACGACTTTGGTAGGGCTCTGGACGACCACCCCCCATTTCACATCACTGCTGGGTGCAAAACCGGCCAGCATGTCTACACCTTTCACGTTGCGCAGGGACAGGGCATCGCTCTCGCCTTGGCTGACGGCATCAATGGCCGGGTTGCCGTGTATGACTTCGCCAATACGGGCCACATCTTTATGGAAAATCAGGCGTTTGTGCTCATCCACAACGTAAATGTAGGAGCCGTCGCGGTAAAAGTGCTCGCCCAGCAAGGCATTCAGGCTATTGGGCTCGTGCAGGTAAATGGAGCCGCCGACCAGACCCTTGTAGTTGCCGTCTGCATCAAAAATAGGGTGCGAGATAAAGATCAACAAACGCCCGGTTGCCGACAGGTAAGGCGGGCTGATGACGGGCACTTTGGTTTTCAGGGCCAGTTGAGTGCCTTCCCCGTGTAGCGTGGTGCCGATCAGGCTGAGCTTGTGGGGGGCATTGGCCAGAACGCGCCCCTCCGCGTTCAGGATCAGGACGGAGTTAAAGCTGTTGTTTTGTTCGTTCAGGCGTCGAACTTCGTCACCTAACAGAAGTTCGCCCTGATACAGGGAGCGGGAGAGCATAGTGGCGCTATAGCGAAGCTGCTGCTGCAAGTTGCCGATGAAGGCATCGGTGCTGCTGGCCAGCTTCAGGGCATAGGCGCGGTTTTTCTCCAGAGCCTGCTCAATCAGCAAGGTACGCTCCGCCGAATAGGCCCCATACAAGGTGTAGCCCATGGTCAGCAGACTGCTGGCAGTAGCCAACAAGAGAATCAGCCGGCGCAGATCAACAAAAAACATGAGGTGGGCGAATGCTCGAAGAAAAGGGGGGCGATAAGGCAAAAAGACGGGTGGAAGGCACCTAAACCATTATACGTAAAGAATGTTTCGGAGTTTGTGTAAGTGTGACGTAAGGCCACAGGAGGGAGACCGCACCGGGCAGGGGGCAAGCCCAGAGTGTAAGATGTGAAATGGTCTAGACCAATAGACAATTACCACATGTGTTTCGCTGGCTGGGTAAATTGGACGGTATCGGCCAGCACCTTTCCATGGAGATCCCGATATGAAAAGCGTAGATAGTTTTAAGGCTTTGCACCAGTTGGATGTCGGCGGGCAGTCCTACGACTACTATCGGTTGGATGCGGTTCGTGGAGATGGCCTGGATGTTGCCAGCCTGCCCTATGGCTTGAAGATCCTCCTGGAAAACTTGCTGCGCACGGAAGACGGCGGCGATGTGACTGCGGACGATATCCGTGCCCTGGCGGCTTGGAATCCAGCCGCCGAACCAGACCGCGAAATTGCCTTCACCCCCGCACGCGTTGTTTTGCAGGACTTTACCGGCGTGCCAGCCGTGGTGGACTTGGCCGCTATGCGCGAAGCCATGCAGGCGTTGGGTGGCGACCCTCAAAAAATCAACCCTTTGGCACCGGTCGAACTGGTTATCGACCACTCGGTCATCGTGGACGATTTTGGCAAGCCCAGCTCCTTCGAGCGCAACGTGGAGATCGAATACGAGCGCAATATGGAGCGCTACCAGTTCCTGCGCTGGGGCCAAAGTGCCTTCGATAACTTCAAGGTCGTGCCACCGGGCACGGGTATTGTTCACCAGGTGAACCTGGAGCACTTGGCCCGCGTGGTTTTTACTCGCGACGAGCAAGGCCGCCAATTGGCTTACCCCGATACCTGTGTGGGCACGGACTCGCACACGCCTATGGTGAATGGTCTGGGCGTGGTCGCCTGGGGCGTAGGCGGGATCGAGGCCGAAGCAGCCATGCTGGGCCAACCCATTTCTATGCTGATTCCCCGTGTGGTGGGTTTCAAGCTGACAGGCCAGATGCCTGAGGGCACGACGGCGACCGATTTGGTACTGACGATTACCGATATGCTGCGCAAACATGGCGTGGTCGGTAAGTTTGTGGAGTTCTACGGCCCTGGCGTCAGTGCTGTACCTCTGGCCAACCGCGCCACCATCGGCAATATGAGCCCCGAATATGGCTCCACGATCT
Organism: Alcaligenes parafaecalis; assembly: GCF_026344135.1. Taxonomy (NCBI): domain Bacteria; kingdom Pseudomonadati; phylum Pseudomonadota; class Betaproteobacteria; order Burkholderiales; family Alcaligenaceae; genus Alcaligenes; species Alcaligenes parafaecalis. Next base: position 150,495 of record NZ_JAPKNA010000002.1, read on the forward strand.
CCATGTTCCCTATCGACGAGGAAACTCTGCGCTATATGGAACTGACCGGTCGTACCAAAGAACAGATCGAGTTGGTGCGCGCCTATGCCAAGGCCCAGGGCCTGTGGCACGATCCGCAGCACGAGCCTCGTTACTCCGAGCGTCTGGAACTGGATCTGTCCACCGTTGTGCCTTCCATTGCAGGCCCCAAGCGACCTCAGGACCGGATTGCGCTGTCTTCGTCCAAGTCGGCTTTCCGTACTGCCGTGCGTGATTTGTTGGGCGACGATGTGGCAACCTACGACGAAGCCCTGGAAGAGAGCTTCCCCGCCTCGGATGTACCGTCGCACAAGCCACCTGCACCGCGTAAAGCCGGTGTGAAATTCACCTTGGCTGATGGTAGCCAGTGCGAACTGGACCACGGTTCTGTGGTGATTGCTGCTATTACCTCGTGTACCAATACCTCTAACCCCAGCGTCATGATGGCAGCGGGTTTGCTGGCCAAAAAAGCGGTGGAAAAGGGCCTGAGCCGCAAGCCTTGGGTGAAAACCAGTCTGGCCCCCGGATCGCGCGTGGTCACCGACTACTATCAGCGTGCTGGCCTGACGCCTTTCCTGGACAAGCTGGGTTTTGATCTGGTTGGCTACGGTTGCACCACATGTATCGGTAACTCTGGCCCGTTGATTCCTGAAGTCAGCCAGGCGATTAACCAGAATGATCTGGCGGTAGTCTCCACCTTGTCCGGCAACCGTAACTTCGAGGGCCGTATTCACCCCGAAGTGAAAATGAACTACCTGATGTCGCCACCGTTGGTCGTGGCCTACGCCTTGGCAGGCACGATGGATATCGACCTGTACCAGGAGCCCTTGGGCCAGGGTAGCGATGGCAAGGATGTATACCTGAAAGACATCTGGCCGTCTGCCGCAGAAGTGCAGGATGTGATCAGCAAGGCCATTGCCTCGGATATGTACCGCGATGGTTACGCCGACGTGTTTGCCGGTGATGAACGCTGGCGCTCCCTGCCCACCCCCAAAGGGGATCGGTTCGAGTGGCAGGATGATTCCACCTACGTGCGCAAACCGCCTTACTTCATTGATTTGAAGCGCGATCCTAGCCCGGTGACGGATATTCGCTCTGCGCGTGTGCTGGCCAAGCTGGGCGATTCGGTCACAACTGACCACATCAGCCCCGCTGGTTCGATCGCTCGTACCTCGCCTGCCGCCACCTACTTGATGGATCACGACGTGAAGCCTCTGGATTTCAACTCCTATGGCTCGCGTCGCGGTAACCATGAAGTCATGATTCGCGGCACGTTTGCTAACGTGCGTTTGCGTAACCAACTGGCTCCGGGCACGGAAGGCGGCTATACACGCGACTTCACCCAGGATGGCGCACCGGTCGCAACCATTTACGACGCCTCGCGCAATTACGTGGCTGCCGGTGTTCCGCTGGTGATTCTGGCGGGCAAGGAATACGGTTCGGGTTCCTCGCGTGACTGGGCGGCCAAAGGCACGGTGCTGCTGGGTGTACGTGCCGTCATTGCGGAGTCCTACGAGCGCATTCACCGCAGCAACTTGCTGGGCATGGGCGTGATGCCTTTGCAATTCCCGGCCGGCCAAAACGCTGAAACCCTGGGCCTGACAGGCGATGAGGTCTTTGATATTGAAGGCATTACCGCCTTGAATCAGGACAGAATCCCCGAGAAGGTCAAAGTGCGTGCGGGTGATATTGAATTCGAGGCCCTGGTCCGAATCGATACGCCTAGCGAAGCGCATTACTACCGCCACGGCGGTATCATGCAATACGTTTTGCGGGGCTTGTTGAAGGCTTAAGCCCGGCTTGGGCTAAGGCGTGCTGTGACACGCCAGCAGGTGCGCCAGTGGCATTGTGCGACTGGCGCACTTGTGTGTTTAAGGGCCGGCATTCTTGTCGGTTTTTTGCTTGGAAAAAGAAAAAATGCAAACTACCCAAGAAGCGTCTTGGTCTGAATTACTGTCTGGCCGTAATGGCTTGCGCTCACTGGCATTAGCCGGGGGCGTGGCGGTCCATGCGATCAACGTGTACGTGGCGACCACGATTCTGCCTTCTGTGGTGGAGGACATCGGCGGGCTGGAGTACTACGCCTGGAACACCACGCTGTTTGTGGTGGCTTCGATTCTGGGTTCGGCCCTGTCACCCCAGGTTCTGGAAAAACTGGGCCTGCGACACAGTTTTCTGATCTCCTTGCTGTTTTTTGCCATAGGCACGACCTTGTGTGCGGTCGCGCCATCCATGCCTTTCCTGCTGTTTGCCCGCACGATTCAAGGGTTGGGGGGCGGCTTGCTGCTGGGTCTGAGCTATTCCTCTATCCGGCTGGTGTTTGAAGAGCGGCTCTGGCCACGCGTCATGGCCCTGGTCTCCAGCATGTGGGGTGTCGCGACCTTATCCGGCCCGGCCATTGGCGGCATCTTCGCCCAGATGGGGCAGTGGCGTCTGGCTTTCTGGAGTGTCCTGCCGTGTGCGGCTTTGCTGGCTATTTTGGTATGGACTCAACTGCGCGATGCGCGTGCCCCTGAAACCCGTAAATCCGGCTCTACCTTGGGCAAGGTTTTGTTGTTGACGGCCTCTGTGCTGGTCATGTCGGCAGGTAGCCTGTCTACCTCCTGGATGATTAATCTGGCTGGAGTCGTGGGAGGCGCTGTGCTGGTGTATTTGATGGCGCGTGCGGACAGCAAGTCCACTAGCCGCCTGTTTCCGCAAGGCACGTACTCCATCAGCACCGCATTGGGCAGCCTGTATGCCGGTATTGGTCTTGTCAGCGTGGCGGTCGCGACGGAAATTTTCATTCCCTATTTCCTGCAGATCATCCACCACATGAGCCCTCTTAAAGCAGGCTATCTGACTGCCTTGATGTCCGGTGGTTGGACCTTGGGTTCGATTACCAGCTCCAGCCGTAGTCTGAAAACCGGTGACAGGCTGATTATTGCCGGGCCCGTGGTCTCGGGCTTGTCGCTAGCGGCCTTGGGCGTGTTTATCCCCTGGGTTGGCTTGAGTGAAGGCACGGATTACTCCTGGGCCTTGTATCTGTCCTTGCTGGGCGTCGGGGTGGGGATTGGTCTGGCCTGGCCGCATCTGCTGACGCGGGTGTTTCATTCTGCGCCCAAGGGGCAGGAAAATATTGCCTCGGCCGCCATTACCACCTTGCAGTTGTTCACGATGGCATTGGGCGCGGCCTTGGCGGGAATCATCACGACAGCCTCGGGCTTTGTGGACCCCGGTGGGGTGCAGGGCGCACGCCAGTCGGCGCAGGCTCTGCTGTGGCTGTTTGCCCTGGCGCCCCTTCTCGCTGCCTTTTTGTCCGGGCCAGCGCGTCGGGTACGCCCTAAGGCTTAGCCTTAGACGGTGCTTTTAGGCAGGCGGAACAGTTCTGGATCAGGGCCAAGACGGCCTTCGGCCTGGTCCAGGCTGGCAATGGCTGCCATATCCTGCTCGCTCAGCTCGAAGCTGAAAATGTCCAGATTGTCGCGTTGACGCTGGGCGGAGTTGGACTTGGTAATCACCATATTGCCCAGTTGAATCTGCCAGCGCAGCATGATTTGTGCCACAGAACGGCCATGCTCTTTGGCAATCTGGTTCAGTACCGGGTTGTCCCACAGCGTGCCTAATCCCAATGGGCTCCAGGCTTGCGTCTGGATAGCGTGGTCTTCATGGTAGTGACGCGATTCTGCCTGCTGAAAGCCAGGGTGCAGCTCAATCTGGTTCAGCACAGGTAGCACGCCGGTTTTATCCAGCAAGGTTTGCAAATGCTGCGGCAGGAAGTTGCACACGCCAATGGATTTCACGCGGCCTTCATTGCGCAGATTGATCAGCGTTTCCCAGGTCTGGATGTACTGGCGGTTCTTGGGCACAGGCCAGTGAATCAGGTACAGATCCACATAATCCAGTTGCAGCTTGTCCATGCTTTCTTCAAAGCCTGCACGGGCGTTGTCATGGCCATGCATGTCGTTCCACAGCTTGGTGGTCACAAACAGCTCTTCGCGTGGCACCTTGGACTGACGAATCCCTTGGCCGACCTCGGCTTCATTGCCATAGATGGCGGCGGTATCGATCAGGCGGTAGCCCGCTTCGATGCCACTGCACACCACATCGGCCGTTTGCTCGGCAGGTACCTGCCAGACGCCCATGCCCAGTTGTGGCGCACGGTTATCGTCATGGAAGGTGATTGTTGGGGGGGTAGTCGACATAGGTCTCTCCTCGGTTGAGTGCACGGCAAAACAGCCAGGACATGGCTGCTGAAACCACCGTGCATTGGGAACGATCGGGCTCTAGCGTACAGGCAGTGTCAAAGAAAATGTCCTTAAAAGGACCTGAATCCGCATGGGATGGACACGTGAAGCTTGTACGTAGGCAGGAAATTAGCTTATTGTTTTTTGTCCTGCGGCGATTATAGAGGCGCCGACTGGATATTTTCTCAAGATGATGCAATCTGCATCATTCATAATCCCATATAAGCGTTAGCTCTATGGGATTCCAGATGGAGTAAGTATGAGCGTACATACCACGCAGGTTCGCGTCAGCGTTCCCGCCCTGATCGCCTGCAAGGGCAAACAAAAAATTGCTTCGTTAACAGCCTACATCGCGCCTATCGCACGTATGCTGGACGAGCACCTGGACATGATTTTGGTGGGCGACTCGACCGCTATGGTGGGCTATGCAATGCCCGATACCCTAAGCATTACGGTCGATATGATGGCTGCCCATGCTGCCGCCGTGGTGCGTGCGACTCAACATGCTTGTATTGTCGTGGATATGCCGTTTGGTAGCTATCAGGAATCACCCCAGCAAGCCTTTGCCAACGCATCGCGTATGTTGGCCGTCAGCGGCGCGCAAGCGGTCAAGCTGGAAGGTGGCCAGGTGATGGCAGAAACCACCCGTTTCCTGGTGGAACGTGGCGTGCCTGTGTTGGCCCACGTGGGCTTGATGCCCCAGTACGTCAACACCATGGGCGGTTACAAAGCTCAGGGCATGACTGATGCCGCTGCACAGCGCGTGCTGGAAGATGCCGTGGCACATGCGCAGGCCGGTGCCTGGGGTGTGGTTCTGGAAGGGGTGGCAGAGTCTCTGGGTCGTCGCATTACCGAAACCATTGCAATTCCTACCATTGGCATTGGAGCTTCGCCCGCATGTGATGGCCAGGTACTGGTGACAGAAGACATTCTGGGCCTGACCAACGGCAAGATCCCCAAATTCGCCAAACCCTACGCCGATGTGGGGGCCCTGATCTCGCAAGCCGCCGCGCAATATGCGTCTGAAGTGCGTGATGGCTCTTTCCCCACGCTGGATCAATGTTTCGGTGTCAAACGCTAGTCCGGCTAACTATTCCGCATTAGAATATTCCATGTTGATAAATGCGGCATTCACATAGAACGACATGGAAATTCGCCAATTAGAAGCTTTTGCAGCGGTGATGTCCGCAGGTAGCGTTACCGCTGCCGGTCGACTGCTGGACCGCTCTCAGCCCGTGGTTAGCCGCCAGATCCAGGAGTTGGAACAGGAACTGGGTTTCAGATTGTTTACCCGTACCCGGCCGCAGGTCACCTTGACCGAGCAAGGGCGCGAATTCTATCTGGAAGCCCGGCCTGTACTGATGAATCTGGAGGTGCTGCAAAGCCGTGCACTGGAAATCGCCCGTGGGGGTCTGCGACCCCTGCGTATCGTGGCGACCCATGCTCTGGCTATAGGCTTGTTGCCGCAAGCTCTGGGCATCATGGAACAGCACGATCCAGCCTTCAAGCAAAAGCTGATTATTGATACGGTGAAACCGGAAGAAGTCGTGCAAGCCATCGACGAAGGGCGGGCAGATCTGGCGGTGACCAGTCTGCCGCTGGACATTGATGGTTGCACCTTGCATTGGTCCGGGCAAAGTCCCTGCTTGCTGGGCATGTCCGTTAACCATTCTTTGGCGAAACAGGAGCTGGTGCGTCTTAGCGATATTCAAGGCACACCCTTGATCTCGGTGCAGAACCGCCACCGCCTGCGTCATACCCTGGCTACAGCCTTGTTGCGTGCCAGCCCGGAATCACCGGAAGAGATTCGTCATATCGAGGTTGCCTCCTCGTTGGAGGGTTTGGTGCTGGCCAGCCAGGGTGTGGGTGTGTCGCTGATCGACCCCTTCACCGCCCACGGTCTGCCACTGCCCAATGTGGTGCTGCGCCCGATTGATATTCACGTGCCGTATATGGTTGGCGTGGTGTCCTTGCGATCTCGCGAACTGCGTCCCGATGCGCAGCGTCTGGTCGAAGCCATGCGGCAATATGTGCTGCAATTCATCCCGCGCTTTGTGCTGGGGGATGACACGGGCTTGCCAAGCACGCAGGACCCGTTCGATTCGCTGTAATCAGGCGGGGACTGCCAGGTTTTTCCCGCAACGTGCCCGCCTTTTGCAGCATCAAGGAATCATGGCGTAGGCCACAACTTCCAGCTTCATGCCCGGCTCCACCAAGGCCGCAACGCCAACACTGGCGCGGTTGGGGAAGGGGGCGGAGAAAAACTCCCTGTACACCTTGTCGATGATGTCCATGTCGGCAACATCAGTCATGTAGATCAGCACTTGGGTGACACTTTCCAGACTGCCACCCGCCGCTTGCGTGGCCCGCTGCATATTGGCAAAAGTCAGGCGGGCTTGCTGCTCGATGCTTCCCGTATCGATGCTGCCGTCCGGGCGCACAGGCCCGTTCACCATGAACAGCATTTCCCCTTTGGCTTTGACTGCCCAGGAAAACGCTTGCTTCAGGGGCGGCAGCCCGACGTCGACAACTTGTTTCATCACTTGCTCCGAGTAGAGGTGACCGGCAAGGACGCAAAGAGCGCGTGCGTGGCATCGCCCAAGCGGGTGTTGGGACGAGCTAGGTCAAGAATGACATCGAAGTGGTTGCGTGCTGGCATTTCGATGGGGGGCAGATACTGGGCACCGAGTGTGTTCAGCGCATCGGCAAAAGCCTGGCTCTGGCGCTTGAACTCCGAGGTTTCGATTTCTCCCCAACTGATGATGGTGGGCGGAAAACCCGTCAGATCAAGCAGTTGAGGGCTGATCGCCTGTGCACTCCCCACGTCCAGGGACAGTGCCTCATTGATGCTGGTGCCAATCAGGGCTTGCAGCTCGTAAATGCCTGAAACCAGCACTGCCGCGGCGGGCGCGCCTACAGGCAAATCCGCATCATCCTTCCACCCACGCAAGCAGCACATGGCCGCCAGATGCGCCCCGGCAGAGCTGCCGGAAACGACGATGCGCTGCGGGTCAAAGCCCAGTTCTTCACCGTGTTGATGCAGCCAGCGTAGAGCCTTGCGGCATTCCAGCACCATGTCGTGGACAGAGGCTTGCGGTGCCAGGGTGTAATCGATGGCGGCAAAGGCGATGCCCGCCTCGTTGCAGTCCGGGGCCGAGAACAAAGAGGAGGCCTTGGACAGCTCCTGCCAGTAGCCGCCATGAATAAACAGGAGCAGCGGCGGGAGGGATTCCGAGTCACCACGTTCCGGTAAAAAGAGGTCGAGCTTATGCGCTGCCGCGCTGCCATAGGCAAGCTCGACATGCCGAGAGGCGCTTTTCAAAGCGGCTGCGCTGAGCGTGGCGTATTGCTCAATGTAAGGCGCATAGTTTCCGCCTATACAGGAGCTTGGCGAGTATTCACGCTCTCGTTCTTGGGCCGACAGTGAGTCCTTGGGAGCGTGCATCACAGCGCGGTCCGAACTGTCCAGATCTCGGGGAACAGCACAACGTCCAGCATCTTGCGCAGATAGCTGACGCCACCGGTGCCGCCAGTGCCACGTTTGAAGCCAATAACGCGTTCGACCGTAGTGACATGGCGGAAACGCCACAGACGGAATGCGTCCTCAATATCGGTCAGTTTCTCGCCAAGCTGGTACAGATCCCAGTGAGCATAGGGGTCACGATAAACCTGCAGCCATGCGGCTTCGACTTCGGGGCTGGCGACGTAGGGCTGCGTCCAGTCACGATCCAGGTAATTTGCAGGAATATCAAAGCCTTGGCGTGCCAGCAAACGCAGCGACTCGTCATAAAGCGAAGGGGCGCGGTAGGCTGCCTCAACTTGGCTCAGCAGGTCGGGCCGGTGTGCATGGGGCTTGAGCATGGCGGCGTTCTTGTTGCCCAGGGCAAACTCAATACATCGATACTGCGCGCTTTGGAAACCACTGGAGCTAGCCAGATACGGCCGCATGGCGGTGTATTCCGGCGGGGTCATTGTGGACAGGACGGTCCAGGCGCTGACCAGTTGTTCCATGATGCGCGAGACACGCGCCAGCATTTTGAAGCTGTCGGCGTAGCGGTCAGCGGCGACGGAGGCGGTAGCGGCGTTCAGCTCGTGCAGCATCAGTTTCATCCAGAGCTCGCTGGTCTGGTGCTGGATGATGAACAACATCTCGTCATGGGCAGGCGATAGTGGATGCTGGGCGCCCAGCACCTCGTCCAGGTGCAGGTAATCGCCATAGCTCATGGATTGGCTGAAATCCAACTGCGCCTTTTCTTCCGAAACAATGCGCTCTGTCTCGCCGACGCCTTGGTCAGCCGATGCTTTGGAAGCATTCATTTATTCTGTCTCCCGTACGTTAATAATGGCGTTTGTGATATGCCGAACATTATCGTGTGTTAGAGCCTGGCATGCGTATATTGCCTGATGTCACCAGTATTTTTTGCGCTTCAGGGGATAGCCGCTGGGCGCTGTGTTTGCCGCCCATGATGGGCAGGCAGGGTGGGGTCAACCGGGTAGATGCTGCCAGGGCAAAGATGGGATTTGTCTGTGGTTTCTTAAGCAAATCCCACTTAAATTTATGCGTTGATCTTATGTATTTAAGGGAGTTGTGCCAAGCTGTTTTTCGTGGACGCATAATTTTTTCTCTAAATTTCCAAAAATGGATTTTTTTATGCAAATAGAACTGGATGAGGTGGACCGCAGCTTGTTGGCTGAACTGCAGCGAAATGCCCGGCTCACAACAAGCGAGCTGGCTCAAAAAGTGGGCATTTCGCAGTCGCCTTGCTGGCGTCGAATTCGGCGCATGGAAGAATCCGGGCTGATTGCAGGCTACCAGGCCAGGCTGGATCGTCGCGGCTTGGGGTATGGGGTGGTGGCCTTTGTCAGCATCAGTGTGGACTTTCAAAACGAAGCGCGCTCGGTGGAATTTGTTGAGGCTGTACGCGATATTCCCGAGGTGGTGATGTGCCATGGCATTGCCGGTCCAGCCGATTTCTTGCTGATGGTCGTTGCCAAAGATCTTGATAGCTATTCCGAGCTGCTGCAGCGCAAATTGCATCGCTTGCCGGGTGTTCGGCAGGCTCAAACCAGCTTTTCTTTGCAAGAATTCAAAGGTCTGAATGAGCTGCCTATTCCGGCGGCAAGCGGCGCGATTGCTTGATTTGGTGCCGTACTAATCGGGGTGCGCGGATAGGCAAAAATGCCTGCCAAGCCGCGTATCCCCAGTGCAGGCGCTAAGGGTTTGCTCTGATTTGTTGTTGGCGAAGTCCGTCCTTAGAATTGATCAAAAATCACAAATCTTTGGTCGAATTCACTTTGTGACGGAACTTAATGAAACATTCAGACGCTGTCAGCACAAGCGCTCCGCTTGAGGCTTTTCAACCCATCGTTCGGCAATCGGTGAACGAAGCGGTCTACCAAGCCTTACGCAATAAGTTGATGCATGGCGAGTACCGTGCGGGCCAAGTTCTTGGCATCCAGTACCTGGCTGATGCGCTGGGTACCAGCACCATGCCTGTGCGTGAAGCGCTCCGCCGTCTTGTGGCGCAGCAGGGCCTGGAGCCCTTGCCCAACGGCACGACCCGAGTTCCCCTGATCACCAAAGCGTGTCTGAGCGATATTCGCCGCGCCCGCGTTTTGATTGAAGGCACCGTCACCGAATGGGCTGGCCCTCATCTCACCCCGGCTTTGCTGGATCAGCTTGAAGGGCTGGCACGAGAAATCACACAAGAGCGCCGCACGCCCAAAGGCGTTGCCAGCAGCCTTGAGAAAAACCGCATCTTTCATTTCACAATTTACGGGGCGGCCCAGTCGCCCGTCATGCTCGCCATGATCGAGAGCTTGTGGCTGCAGTCTGGCGCCTATCTGCGTGAAACCCGCGAGCTGCTGCATAACAAGGACTCCGCCGATCAGTTGCATGAGTCCACCGTAAAAGCACTGCGCGCCGGGAATTTCACCCAGGCACGTCAATACATTCAGGAAGATGTTTCCTGGGTATTTGACCGCCTGGATCTTGCCGATTAAATCGACCTTTCAACTACTCCTCACCACCAAAGACCATGCTAAAAAAACATAGATCAAAAGCAGTGACCGAGGGCGTGACCCGCACCCCACACCGTGCCTTTTTGCGTGCTACCGGCTTGGACGACGACGATCTCGACAAGTCGATGGTCGCCATCATTGGCACTGCCGGAGACAACACCCCTTGCTCCAAATCCCTGGGTCCTCAAGCCGATAGCGTGCGCCTGGGCGTTGCTCAAGGTGGCGGCGTCCCCGTCATGATGAACACGATTTCCGTGTCCGACGGCACCTCCATGAACCACGCTGGCATGCGCATGAGCCTGGTCTCGCGCGAGATGATTGCCGACAGTATGGAAATAGCCGTGCGTGGCCATGCCTATGACGCTTTGGTCGGTTTGGGCGGCTGCGACAAGACGCTGCCTGGCACCCTGATGGCCATGGCGCGACTCAACGTCCCCTCGGTCTTCATTTACGGTGGTTCCATGTTGCCGGGCTACTCGCCCGACGGTACTGAGAACACGGTGCTTACCGCCATTGAAGGCGTGGGTCGCTACCAGACTGGCGCGATTTCACTGGAACAGTTGCACGGCATCGAACGTACCTGTGCCATGACTGTCGGCTCCTGTCCGGGTCAGTTCACGGCCAATACCATGGGTATGGTGGCAGAGGCCTTGGGCCTGTCCTTTCTGGGTTCTTCGACCACCCCGGCGGTATACAGCCAACGTCATGCGCTGGCTCGCCGTGCGGGTCGACGTGTAATGGAAATTCTGGCTAACGGTGGTCCACTGCCGCGCGATCTCATCACACGCAAGAGTCTGGAAAACGCCACTGCGGCTGTCGCCGCCACCGGCGGATCGACCAACGTGGCCCTGCATATTCCCGCCATTGCGCACGAAGTGGGCATTCGTTTCACTACGGACGATATGGCTGAGGTGTTCAACCGCACGCCATTGATTGCCGATTTGCAGCCCGGTGGCCGCTATCTGGCACGGGATCTGGATGTGATCGGCGGGGTGCCCGTGGTATTTAAGGCGCTGCTGAAAAGCGGCCACTTGCACGGCGATGCACTGACCATTACGGGCGAAACCCTGGCAGAGGCTCTGGAGAGTTTCCCCGATGTGGATGGCCGCATCGTGCGCAGCAGTGATCAGCCTATTCATGCTTCGGGTGGTCTGGTCGTGTTGAAGGGCAATCTGTGCCCTGACGGCGCCTTGCTGAAGATTGCTGGCTTGAAGTCTCTTGTGTTTGACGGGCGCGCCCGCGTTTTTGAAACCGAAGAAGACTGTATGGCGGTGGTGTCCAAGCAGGCCTATGAGGCTGGCGACGTACTGATTATCCGTAACGAAGGCCCCAAAGGCGGCCCCGGCATGCGCGAAATGTTAAGCGTCACCGCAGCGATCTATGGTCATGGCAATGGCGAGAAAGTAGCGCTGCTGACTGACGGCCGTTTTTCGGGTGCGACACGCGGCATGTGTATCGGCTATGCCAGCCCCGAAGCGGCGGCAGGCGGGAATATCGGTCTGGTGCGCGACGGTGATCGCATCACCATCGACGCCACACAAAGCAGCATGCAATTGCATGTGTCGGATGAAGAGCTGGCTGTACGCCGGGCGCAATGGAAGCCTTATCTGCGAGACCGTCTGGCCGGTGCTTTGGAAAAATACGCACGCCTGGTTGGACCAACCAATGAAGGGGCGGTGACCCATTCTGGTGCTGCCGAGTGGCCGCAAGAACAGCTTGAGGATGTATAAGATGAAACTCGGTTTTTGCGGTTTAGGATTGATGGGCGCTGCGATGGTGCAGCGTCTGCTCAAGGCGGGCCACGAGGTTAAAGTCTGGAATCGTTCCAGAGAAAAGGCGGAGCCGCTGGCGGCTTTGGGTGCTCAGGTTGTGGGTACTCCACGCGAGGCTGCTGAAGGCGCGGATGGCGTCCTGTTATGCCTGTTCGATGCCAAGGCGGCAGAGGCCGTGGTCTTTGGTGCTGACGGGGTTGCTCAGGCAGCGGGGCTTAAATGGGTGGTGGATCATTCCAGCATCGATCCCGAAGCAACGCGCCGCCTGGCCACTCGTCTGGCGCAAAACGGCGGGGCTGACTGGATCGATGCCCCAGTCTCCGGCGGTATTCCTGGTGTGGAGGCCGGTACGCTGGCCATCATGGCAGGCGGTAGTGAAACTCATATGCCAGAAGCCGAGGCGGCGATGCGTGCCTATGCAGGCAACATCACGCATATGGGGCCTTCCGGTGCCGGGCAGGCGACCAAGTTATGCAATCAGGCCATCGTTGCCACTTCGATTGCGGCGCTGGCTGAAGCGATTGGTTTTGCCCAACGCAATAACATCAATGTAGACAAGCTGGCACCCGCGCTGGCGGGCGGCTGGGCAGATTCCAAGCCTTTGCAGATCTTCGCCCCACGCATGATAGAAGCGCAGGCAAAAAGCATCGGTGCGCTGTCCACCATGCTCAAGGATGTCGACACCCTTATCGCCAATGCTCAACAGAGTGGTGCGCCTATGCCGGTTGCGGCCAGCGTGCAGCAAATGCTGCGTGTCGCTAGCGCCATGGGTCTGGGGCAGGCCGAAGTCTCTGCCGTGGTCAGCGTGGTTCTACCCGAGCAGCGCGACGCCTTCCTTCGACAGATAGACGCGTAAGACAGGCGGCCCCATGCAACTATCCGCTAATCTCAGTTGGTTGTATCGGCATCTGGACTGGAGCGAACGCTTTGAGGCAGCGGCGGCCGATGGTTTTCAGGGCGTCGAGATTTTGCTGCCCTATGACTATCCTCCCGCTTGGTATGCCAAACAGCTTCAGGCTGCCAAGCTGGATCTGACTCTGATCAATACGCCTATCGGCGAGGGGACGGGCAGGCTGGGCTGGGCGGCGATTCCTGAGGCACAGCCGCAGTTCCGGGAAGCCTTTGATCGTGCTCGCGCGGTGGCGCAGGCAGCAGGGTGCCGTCGCATCCATGTGATGGCCGGGTATGTGAGCGGTTTGGAGCAGGAGGATTGCCTGGCCACACTGCTCAATAATCTGGAACATGCCCTGGCCTTGGCCGAAGCCGATGATCTGGTGCTGACGCTGGAAGCGCTGAACCGTAGCGACATGGCGGGGTATTTTTATCACCTGCCCGAGCAGGCGATAGCGGTGCTTAAGCATTTCAATAACCCGCGTCTGCGGCTGCAATTTGATTACTACCACTGCGTCAAAGAAAGCCTGGATGTGCCTGCCAGTGTTGCAGCTTGCGCTCCCTGGATTGGGTATGTGCAGATTGCTGGTGCGGATGGGCGTTATGAGCCTGATCTGAGCCAGGATGGTTTGCTGGAAGGCGTAGCGGCCTTGCCCACCTTGGGTTACGACGGCTGGTTGGGCTGCGAGTATCAGCCTCGCGGCCTACCGGCAGAGGGCTTGTCCTGGTGCCAGCCTTTGCAGGATCGAGGGGTGCTGAATACGGCACGTCGTCGCGATGCTGCGGCTTGCTTTCAGACTGCCGGGAGGTAAGCCATGAACCATGTCTTGATTACCGGCGCCAACGGTTATATCGGCCAGGCATTAGCCTGTGCGATGGCCAAACGTCTTGCCGCCAATGAAATTCAAAGCCTGACGCTGACTGATCTGGCCTTTGAAGATCAACCCTATCACCACACGCCCGGCCTGCGCTGCATCAGTGGAGACTTGTCTGACAAGGCCGTCCTGGAGCAGGTTCTGACGCCTGCGCCAGATACGGTTTTTCACCTGGCCTCGGTGACCAGTCGCTTGGCCGAAGAAAACTTCGCATTGGGTTTGCGCGTCAATATAGACGGCACGATAGGCTTGTTGGAGCACTTGCGCGAACAAGGGCAGTGCCCCGTCGTGGTGTATGCAAGCAGTATCGGCGTCTTTGGTACGCCGCTGCCCAAGCAAGTGGACGACGACACCGCCGTCGCACCTACCTTAAGTTATGGCACACAGAAACGGATGGTGGAGCTGCTGCTGGCCGATTACAGCCGCCGGGGGTTTCTGGACAGTCGCTCGGTTCGCCTTCCCACCGTGGTCGCCAGACCCATGACGGCCGAAACAGCCTTGTCTTCCTTTGCCAGTTCCTTGATTCACGCCCTGGCCGCAGGCAGTCCCTACGATTGCCCCATCGGACCTCAGGGCTGGATCTGGCTGCTTTCTTTACCCGCTTGCATCCAGCATCTTCAGATGGCTGCAAGACTTGAAACAACCCGGCTTCCTGCCGGGCGGGTGTGGAACCTTCCCGCCCAGCGCCTCCAGGTCGCAGACCTGGTTCAGGCAGCGAAATCCCGCTATGGCTTGGGGGCCGATGCGGGCTTGCGCTTCCAGTCCAACCCACAGTTTGACCAGCAGTTTGCCCAGTGGCCGCCTTTGACAACGGCAATCGCCACGCAATTGGGTATGCATCATGACGGCGATGTGACGACCTTGATTGAACAGGCCCTTGTCTCCTGAGTGGCCCACTTAACTATACCTATAACGATCTACCACCAAAAAAGGATTTCCCCATGAAGAACCGATGGATTTCTCGCCTGTTGGGTATGGCCTTGACCAGCCTGGCTGTGGCGGCTGGCCCCGCAAAAGCGGACAAGCCTGTAGAGCTGACTTTCTCTGCCTGGATTCCGCAAACGCATATTCTGGTGGCCAACTTCATGAAGCCCTGGGCCAAAGAGGTGGAGCAGGCCACAGAAGGGCGCGTCAAGATCAACTTCCTGACCAAAGCGGTGACCAACCCGGTCGGGCATCTGGATGCGGTCCGCAATGGCATTGTGGATCTGGCCTTTATTTCTTACTCCTATTACCCCGGCAACTTCGATCTGATGAAGTTCGCCATGTTGCCTTTTTCCGGCAATAGCGCCGAGTCCACGTCGCTGGCGGCCTGGGATATTTACAGCAAGTACCTGCAAGATGCCAAAGAGCATCGCGGTATCAAGTTGCTGGGCCTGTATGGTCACGGCCCAGGCAGTGTCTACACGACACAGAAACAGGTACAGACCATTGATGATTTTGATGGGCTGAAGCTGCGCATTGGTGGTGGCATGCAGGCTGACTTGTCCAAGGCACTCAAGGTCAACGCGGTTGTGAAACCTGCTTCGGAGTCGTACGAACTCTTGAGCACTGGTGTGGTGGACGGAGTTCTGTTCCCACCCGAGTCTGTTGCTTCCTTCCGCCTGGACACGGTGGTCAAGCACGCGACGGTTTTCCCCGGCGGTCTTTATGCCGATCTGCACGGCATCATCATGAACCCGGCAGCCTTCGATCGTCTGTCTGAAAAAGACCGGGAGATCCTGATGAGTCTTTCGGGTGAGCACATTGCACGCTTGGGTGGCAAGGCCTGGGGCGACGCCGATGTGGCCGCCATGAAAGTTCTGGAGGAACACAATGTGCAGTTTCATCCCGCCAGTGAAGAACTGATCGCTGCCGTCAAAGAGCGTACTGCGTCATTTGAACAGGCGTGGCTGGATGCGGCCAAGGCCAAGGGCATAGACGGGCCTGCTGTATTGGCAGAGTTTCGTGCCGACCTTAAAGCGCGGGAAAGCGGTAACTGATTAGCGCATCCAGACTGTCTTGAACCTGCTGTGCGCCCTGTGCGCCAGCAGTCCCGGAGCTACAAATCATGAACTCCCTTCTCTCTTTATTAAGAGCAGGTCTTCGGCGTCTGACGGAGTTATGCATGGTCTCCTTGGCCTTGCTGACTTTGCTTGACGTATTAGGGCGCTACATTTTCAACGTATCGGTCATGGGGGCCGTGGAGCTGACTGAAATACTGATGGTCGGTGTCATCTTCTGCGGCATTGTGTTTGCCACGATGGAGCGCGAACACGTGGTGGTTGATCTGGTGCCCATCCCAGGTGGAGAGAAGGGCGCCCGTGTCGTTCATGTCTCCAGCCACTTGCTGGCGGCAGGGATCAGCGCCTTGTTGGCAATGGTTAGCTGGACGCAAGCCGAGTCGGCTGCCGAGTACGCCGACCAGACTACCTTGCTGGGGCTGCCACTGGCTCCGGTTGTTTATTTCATGAGCATCATGCTGTTCGTCAACACAATCGTGGAGTTGGGTCAGCTTCGACGTGACCTGTGCACAGACACGGCACATCTGGAAGAAGAGGCAAAGAATGACTGAAGCACTCATTGGCTTTGCAGCCATGCTCCTCCTGATCTTCCTGCGCGTGCCGGTGGCATTTTCCATGGCTTTAGTGGGGTTCATTGGCGTGGGCATCATGCGTAACTGGCCCTCTGCCTATGCCATGACCGGTGCGGTCGTGCGTGAAAGCGGTTTTCAGTATCTGTTGTCGGTACTGCCGCTGTTTATCTTGATGGGTAATTTCATTACTCAAGCCAAGTTGTCCAAAGAACTGTATGCCGCGGCCTATGCGTTCCTGGGTCACCGAAAAGGTGGGCTGGCCATGTCCACCGTGGTGGCCTGTGGCGGCTTTGGTGCAGTGTGCGGTTCCAGTCTGGCGACGGCAGCCACCATGTCCAAAGTGGCTTACCCGGAAATGCGCAGGCTGGGTTATAGCCGTGCGCTGGCCTCCGGCTCGATTGCGGCGGGTGGCACGCTGGGCATTCTGATTCCGCCTTCTATCGTCATGGTGGTCTATGCGATTCTGACTGAACAAAGCATAGGCAAGATGTTTGCCGCCGGTATTTTGCCGGGCCTGCTGGCCATCATTTTTTATCTGCTGGCGGTGCGCTGGACGATCTGGCGTGACCCCAATGCGGGGCCTCCCGGTGAACGCATGAGCTGGAAAGAGCGTCTGCATGCTTTGCGGGATGTCTGGGGTGTGCTGGTGCTGTTCATCATCGTCATGGGCGGTATCTATGGCGGGATCTTCAGCTCTACCGAGGCAGCCGGGATCGGCGCTTGCGGTGCCTTCCTGTTTGCGCTGCTGCGTGGTCGTTTGACCTGGCAGATCCTCTCCAATGTTCTGGTGGAGTCGGCTCGCACCACGGGCATGCTGTTCATGGTGCTGATCGGGGCTTTGCTGTTTTCCAGCTTCATCAACTTCACCTCCATGCCTGGCGACTTGCAAGACTGGGTGCAGCAGTTCGACATGAGTCCCATCGTGGTGATTCTGCTGATCTGCGCGATCTACATCGTGCTGGGCAGTGTGCTGGAGAGCATGTCCATGGTCTTGCTGACCGTGCCTATCTTCTACCCGCTGGTGCAGCACCTGGGCTTTGACCTGATCTGGTTCGGCATCATCGTGGTGGTGGTCACGGAAATCAGCTTCATCACACCGCCCGTGGGCATGAACGTGATGGTTCTGAAAAGCCTGCTGCCCGATGTGAAGATGAGCACGCTGTATCGCGGTGTTATCCCCTTTGTGGTGGCTGATGTGTTTCGCCTGGCTGTGCTCTTGGCCTTCCCGGTTATCTCGCTGCTCTTGCCCAAATATCTTGGATAAAAACGGATTCGCAATATGATTATCGACCAAAGAACCTATACCATCCCGACCGGCTTGCTACGCGACTTCCTGGCCTTGTACGCAACAGAAGGGCGAGCAGTCCAGATCGAGCATCTGGGCGCTTGCCACGGTTACTACACCACCGAAGTGGGCGAGCTGAATCAAGTGGTGCATTTGTGGGCGTACGAAGACATGGCCGACCGAGAGGCTCGCCGTAATGCGCTGGAAGCAGACCCTCGCTGGTTGGCTTATCGCCGCAAAGCCTCCGCCGCAGGCCATGTCGTGCGCCAGAGTAATGCGCTGCTGAAACAAGTGGATTTCGACGTCTTTACCAGCAAGGCATGACCATGACCCAGAAAATTCTTCAAGCCTGCCCCTTGCCGCCTCCTCTGGCGGGCAAACTGCCTGCCTTGGGCTCGGTCGAGACCCTGAGCGATGCACCTGACCAAGCGGCTTTCTTGCGCGAACGTGGTGGCGAATTCACCGTGCTGATCACCACAGGCACGCAGGGCGCAGACAAGGCGTTAATTGATGCATTGCCGAACCTGAAAGCCATTTGCAGCTTGGGTGTTGGCTACGATGCCATCGATCTGGATGCAGTCCGTGCGCGTGGGGTGATGCTGAGCAATACCCCCGACGTCCTGAACGACTGCGTGGCTGATTTGGCCATGGGTCTGCTAATAGATACGGTGCGCGGCATTTCCGCTTCCGATCGTCATGTCAGACGTGGTGATTGGCCGCGTGTGGGTCCCACCATGCCAAGCACCCGGGTCAGCGGCAAGCGCCTGGGCATGCTGGGTATGGGGCGAGTTGGCCAGGTTATTGCACGGCGAGCGATTGGCTTTGATATGGATATCCGCTATCACACACGTAGCGCAAAACCCGAGCTGCCCTGGAAGCATGAGCCTTCGCTTGGCGCTTTAGCAGAATGGTGCGATTTCCTGATCGTGGCTTGCCCCGGTAGCCCGGAAACCTACCACCTGGTTTCTGCCGAGGTTTTGAAAGCCCTGGGGCCCAACGGCTTCCTGGTCAACGTTGCCCGCGGCTCCGTCGTGGATGAAAAAGCACTGGTTGCTGCGCTTGAAAACGGCCAATTGGGTGGTGCTGGGCTCGATGTATTCGAGAACGAACCTGAAGTGCCTACTGAATTGTTGAGCAATGAGCGAGTCGTGGTGCTGCCCCACGTAGGGAGCGCAACCCGCGAAACTCGAGCCGCCATGTGCGAGCTGGTGCTGAGGAATGTCGAGCGCTTTGTCACAGAAGGGAGTCTGGTCACGCCTGTGAAGTTGTAAGGGGGAGTGCAGAAAAAAAGCAGCGGTTTCAAGTTTCCGGCTTGAAATCGCTGCTTTTTTTATGAGCAAGCGATAACGTGTATCGCTTTGGCTTGTCCAAAACCTTCCCTTTGGGCTGAGCAGAAATAGGCGTATTTTCTTTGTATGGAGCAGCACTTTCAATCATATACTTGATGTCTAAACAATTAAATTGAATCGGGCCTTGAACGCCCGGCATCAGGTGGAGATAGCTTGCATCATGCGGCTCAGCATTCAGGATTTTCAGTTAGCGGCCCAAAGCAGCCTGCCACGTTTTGTCTATGACTACGTGGCAGGTGGGGCGGAAGATGAACTCTGCCTGGCGCGTAACCAAGCGGATTTGCAGGCACTGACTTTAGCGCCACGCAGTCTGCGTGATACCTCGACGCTTTCAACAGAGATAGAGGTTTTTGGACGCCGATGGTCAGCGCCTTTTGGCGTAGCTCCCGTTGGCTTGATCGACGTCGTGCGCCCTCGCGGGGACCTGCATGCTGCACGTGCGGCAGGCAAGGTTGGCTTGCCGTACATCTTGTCTACAGCCTCCAATAGCCCTCTGGAACAAGTGCGCGAAGCCTGCGCAGGCCCTTGCTGGATGCAGTTGTACGTCATGCAGGACAGGGGTATGGCCAATTCCATTCTGGACCGCGCTCGCCAAGCCGGTTTCGAGGCTTTGGTTCTGACTGTAGACGTGCCCGTGGGAGGCTATAGAGAAAAAGACATACGTCACGGCTTCAAATTGCCGTTTCGTCCCGGTCCCCGCTTGTTGCTGGATATGGCTTCCCAGCCGCGCTGGCTATGGCGACAGGCGCTGGCCGGACAACCCCAATTTGTGAACTTAAGACCTGCAGAAGGGGCGAGTTCTGCACAGGCACAAGCTGCACTCTTGGCGCGGAGCATGGACCGTAGTCTGGTGTGGGAGGATGTGTCCTGGTTACGCTCCAAATGGGATGGCCCTTTGCTGATCAAAGGAATACTTCATCCCGAAGATGCGCGTCAGGCTCTGCAGTACGGCGTGGACGGGCTGATTGTTTCCAACCACGGTGGCCGACAACTGGATTGTGCGCCGTCCACCATCAGCGTGCTGCCGCAGATTATGGATGTCGTCAAAACGCAGATGCCCGTATTTATCGACAGCGGCTTTCGGCGCGGGTCGGATGTAGCCAAAGCGATTGCCTACGGTGCGACTGGGGCGTTTCTAGGACGTGCTGTGGCATACGGATTGGCGCAGGCAGGAGAGCAGGGCGTTGCGCAAGTGCTTGGCTTGGTGGCTCAGGAGCTGGAGCGCACGATGGTTTTGTTGGGGGCATCGTGTCCGGCTGAATTGCGCCAATGTCTTGTATCCTCTGCTGAATAAAGTCAGGATTCAGACAGCAGAAAAACAAAACGCCAAGCTTTTGAAAGCTTGGCGTTCTATTTTATTCGTGGTGCCGGCTAAAGGAGTTGAACCCTCGACCTTCGCATTACAAGTGCGCTGCTCTACCAACTGAGCTAAGCCGGCGAATTGACGATTATAGCCGGGTTTTTTGCAAAGAAGCAATCACCAGAAAAATATTGCTGTGGCCCACGCCACGCCAGCCTAGCCAATAGATAGGTTCTGGTTATAAGAGCATGATGAAAATGTCGTTTTAAATGCCTTTTCCCCTACCCATAATCTGATCTATCCAAGCTGCGCTTATATAGATAGCACGCGATTGAACATCAGTGACGGGCTCCGACGGCCGCGTCCGGGAACTCTGGGGAACACCATGAAATTGAAGTCTGTTGTTGGCTCTGCCTTGTTGTTGGCGTCTTTGCTGGGTGGCACTGCCAGTGCCCAGGTTTCTTTGCTGAATGCTTCGTTTGACGTGGCGCGCGAGACCTTTGCGGCGATCAACCCCAAGTTTGTTGAACACTGGAAAGCCACTACGGGCGAAGACATCAAGATTGACCAGTCTTTTGCTGGCACCTCCCGTCAGGCTCAGGACATTATTCAGGGCAAGAAAGTAGATACCGTCACCTTCAACCAGGTCACCGATATTGAATTCCTGGCTGAGCGCGGTGCAGTTGCCAAGGATTGGGCCAGCAAATTCCCGAACAACAGCTCACCTTACTACAGCACCATTGCTTTCCTGGTGCGCAAGGGCAACCCCAAGAACATCAAGTCCTGGGATGATCTGGTGCGCGACGATGTGAAACTGGTGTTCCCGAATCCCAAGACCTCGGGTAATGCCCGCTACACCTATCTGGCTTCCTGGTTATATGCCAATGAAGCCTTCGGCGGTGATGAGGCCAAGATCAAAGAATTCGTAGGTAAGGTGCTGGGTAATGTCGAGAGCTTCCCTACGGGTGGTCGTGGCGCAACCGTAGCCTTTGCCCAGAACGGTCAGGGCGATGTGTTGCTGACCTTTGAATCCGAAGTGATCAATATTGCGGCCAGCGAAGAGTTCAAGGGTAGCGAGCTGCAAGTGGTGGTGCCACCTGTTAGCGTGTTGGCAGAATTTCCTGTGGCCGTTGTGGATCGCGTAGTTGATCAGAAAGGCACTCGCAAGGAAGCGACCGAATATCTGAAGTTCCAGTACACCCCCGAGATTCAGCGTCTGCTGGCTGGTTTCAACTACCGTGTGACTGATCCTGCTGTTGCCAAGGAATTTGAGTCCAAATACGCACCGGTCAAGCTGATCAATCCTACCGACGTTCTGGGTTCCTGGACTGACATTCAAAGCCGTCACTTTGCTGCTAATGGAGTGTTGGACCAGTTGCTGGCCAAGTAATTCATGAGTCGTACTCTTGTGGGCGAGGCGCAGGATTCCGGGGCGAAGACTGCGCTAAAGCCCATCTTCTTTCTTCGCCGCCCCGTCATGCCAGGTTTTGGGCTGAGCTTCGGCTTTAGCGTCCTGTACCTGTCCATCATTGTGCTGCTGCCTTTGTCGGCCCTGTTCATGTACGTCAGTGACATGAGCCTGGCCGATTATTGGCGCGCAGTGACAGACCGGCGTGTAGTCAGCAGTTATCAGGTCACGATTAGTGCTGCCTTCTACTCCACTGTGATTGCCAGTGTGGTGGGTTTCATCATTGCCTGGATCATTACGCGGTTTGAGTTTCCAGGGCGTCGTCTGATTGATGCTTTGGTTGATTTGCCGTTTGCCTTGCCAACCTCTGTGGCGGGTTTGACCTTGGCTACCTTGTTTGTGCCCGGTGGTTGGTTTGGTCAGTTTCTGCCGGAGGGCTGGAAAGTGGCTTATCAGTACCCCGGTATTGTCCTGGCGATGACCTTCACCAGCCTGCCTTTTGTTGTGCGGATTGTGCAGCCGGTGATTGAAGAGCTGGGTGCCGAATACGAGGAAGTCGCCCATACACTGGGTGCCAGTGGCTGGCAGACCTTTAGCAAGGTCGTGTTCCCGCCCTTGATACCTGCTCTGGTGACGGGGGCCTCTCAGGCCTTTATCCGCAGCCTGGGCGAGTTTGGTGCGGTCATCATGATTGCGGGCAACATCCCCTTTAAAACTGAAGTGTCGTCTCTGATGATCTTTGTGCGTCTGCAAGAGTTCAACTACCCGGCGGCGGCAGCGATTGCTTCGGTGATTCTGATCGCCTCCTTGCTGCTCTTGTTCACCTTGCAGTTGGTGCAGAATCGCTTGTTGGGTTGGCAGCGGAGAGCACCATGAGAAAAACACCTAAAAGTACGGCTGACCGTTTGATTCTGGCTCTGGGGATTGTTCTGGTGCTGGGCCTGCTGGTCGTGCCTTTGCTGCTGATTTTTTCCAAAGCCTTGGGCGATGGCTTGCCTGCCTTGTGGAGCAATCTGCAAGAAGACTATATGTTGCATGCCATCGGGCTGACTCTGTTCGTGGCAGTGCTGACAGTGCCTCTGAACATGGTCTTTGGTATTTTGCTCGCCTGGTGCCTGACGCATTACCAGTTCCGTGGTCGTCGGCTGCTGAGTACCCTGGTGGACTTGCCTTACGCAGTCTCACCGGTGGTGGCGGGCCTGTGCTACCTGGTGGTCTACGGCGTGGAATCGTCGCTGGGGCAGTGGTTAAGCGCGCGTGATATCCAGCTCATGTTTGCCTGGCCCGGCATTTTGATGGTGACCATCTTTGTGACGACGCCTTATGTGGCCCGGATTCTGATTCCGATCATGCAGGCACAGGGCTCGGACGCGCAGGCGGCTGCGTTGAGCCTGGGTGCGAATGGTTGGCAGATCTTCTGGCATGTGACGCTGCCGGATATTAAATGGGCCTTGCTGTATGGCGTGGTGTTGACCAATGCCCGTGCGATTGGTGAATTTGGTGCGGTTTCTGTAGTGTCTGGCACCATCATGAATCAGACCTTGACCTTGTCTTTGCTGGTTGACCAGTTAAACAACGACAACAAGGCTGCAGCGGCCTTTACAGCGGCTGCGCTGCTGGCGGTATTCGCTATGGTCTCTGTGATGCTCAAGAGCCTGCTGGAGTGGCGTGTAGCGGCAGGGCGTCGCCGTAATCAGGCGGAGGCAGTGCAAGCTTAGGTGGGGCTGGGCTGGGTAATATTTTCAGTGGCTTTATCTGACTGAGTATTCCCTGGCCTAGCTCAGGTAGCTGATACTGACCAGCCAAAGCCAAAGCCAAAGCCAAAGCCAAAGCCAAAGCCAAAGCCAAAGCCAAAGCCAAAGCCAAAGCCAAAGCCAAAGCCAAAGCCAAAGCCAAAGCCAAAGCCAAAGCTCGGGCGTATGCCGGGTTTGGTCCCAAAAAAAATAGAGCCCTACATGGGGCTCTATTTTTGTCTGCGTCGAACGCGCCTTACTTGACGATCTTCAGGTGCGAGACCTTGTCAGCGTCTTTCTTTGCAGCAGGAGCTTCTGGAACAGCTTCAGGAGCTGTTTCCGATGCGCCCTCTTCTGCGTAAGGCGCGGATTCCACGACTTCAAAACCCATGCCAGCACCTGTTTCGCGTGCGTAGATGGCGGACACCGCTGCTACAGGCACGAAAATGTCTTCCGTGACGCCGCCAAAGCGGGCCTGGAATTCAATGTAGTCGTTGCCCAGGATCAGGCCATTGGTAGCCAGATGCCCGATATTCAGAGTGATTTGACCATCCTGAATATGGCCACGTGGAACAACCGTGTTGGCGTCTACCGTCACCACAATATGAGGGGTGTATCCGTGATCGGAACACCACTCGTGCAGGGCGCGCAGCAGGTAAGGTTTGGTCGAAGTCTCTTGCATAATGGATTAGCGACGCATGACTTTTTCGGAAGGAGTCAGTGCTTCAATGTAGGCAGGACGCGAGAACACGCGCTCGGCGTACTTTTGCACAGGAGCAGCGCTCTTGGGCAGTTCGATACCGTAGTGATCCAGGCGCCAGAGCAGGGGAGCGATCGCCACGTCCAGCATGGAGAACTCTTCGCCCAGCATGTACTTGTTCTTGAGCAGGATCGGAGCCAACAGCGACAAGTGGTTGCGGATTTGCTGGCGGGCCAGTTCCTGAGCTTTGGCATCGACGTTGCGGCGGTCTTCCAGGGCAGCCACGTGCACAAACAGTTCCTTTTCAAAGTTGTACAGGAACAGGCGTGTGCGTGCGCGCATGGTGGGATCCGCAGGCATTAGCTGTGGATGAGGGAAGCGCTCATCAATGTATTCATTGATGATGTTCGATTCGTACAAGATCAGGTCACGCTCTACCAGGATAGGCACCTGTCCGTAGGGGTTCATGACGGCGATATCTTCAGGCTTGTTGTACAAGTCGATGTCGCGGATCTCGAAATCCATGCCTTTTTCAAACAACACGAAACGGCAGCGCTGTGAGAATGGGCAAGTTGTTCCAGAGTAGAGCACCATCATGGTAGGAGATTCCAGTCGTAGAAATAAAAACAAGAGCCTCACGGCTCAGAATTTAAAACCCTGCAAGGGGTTTTAACAATAAAAAGCCGGGCAGGCTAGTTTAGCCTGCCCGTCTAGCATAGCGTTTTACTTGATGTCTTTCCAGAAAACGCTATTGAGTCGCCATGCAACGACAAAGAACAGCAGCAGGAACAGGATCACGCCCACGCCGATTTTCTTGCGCTCCAACTGAACAGGTTCAGCCATCCAGTCCATGAAGTTGGCCAGGTCAGCGACATCGCTGTCGTACTTGGCTGCCAACTTGGCGTTGGCTGGTTCCAGCTTGACTGTGTCAGTTGCGTGGCCGGTGTAGTTAGCCAGCACTTCTGTCTTGACGGAGGAGAAACCGGCCGGATCGTAGCTAGCCACTGTTTTGGTCCATTCTTTGCTGCCGTCATCCTTGGCGGTTTCAGCCACGGTGGTGCGGTGCAAGGTCACGCCGCCTTGGCGTTCCCACATGGCGTGAGGCATACCCACGCTTGGGAAAACCAGGTTATCCCAGCCGGTTGGGCGGGAGGCGTCACGGTAGAACGTACGCAGGTAGGTGTAGATGTAGTCTGCGCCGCTAGGACCCAGGTTGGTGGACTTGGCACGTGCGATCACGGACAGGTCAGGAGGTGCAGCACCAAACCATTTCTTGCCCATGTCCGGGGTCATGGCGATCTTCATCAGATCACCGACCTTGTCCGAGGAAAACAGCAAGTTTTTCTTGATGTCTTCTTCAGTCAGGCCAAGGTCTGTCAGCTTGTTGTAGCGCATGGAGTTGGCGCTATGACAGTTCAGACAGTAGTTCACAAACAGTTTTGCGCCATTTTGCAACGCCGCCATGTCATGCATGCGGTCGGGCGCGCGCTCCAGGGCATAGCCACCTTCGGCGGCACCAGCCACCGTGCAGGTAAGGGACAAGGCCAGAGCGCCAAGCAGTTTTTTAATCATGGTCATTCCGTTTCTTGTTGGGGGCCTAGTGAGGGCGGAAAGTCACGCGATCGGGTTCGGGTTTGAACGTACCCATGCGGCTCCATACCGGCATCAGCAGGAAGAAGGCCAGGTAGATCACCGTACCGATCTGGCTCAGCAAGTTAAACAAGTCGTTTGGAGCTTGCGTGCCCAGGTAACCCAGGATCAGGAAGTTGACCAGGAAAATCGCGTACAACACTTTGTGCCAGCTTGGACGGTAACGGATCGACTTCACAGGCGATTTGTCCAGCCAAGGCAGGAAGAACAGGATCACGACCGTACCACCCATGGCCACCACACCCCAGAACTTGGCGTCAATAACGCGCAGCAGCACGGCAACACCGATCAGGATAGCGGGGACGGCCAGACGCCAGATACCGGGCAGCTTGCCTTTGATGAACAGCACCAGAGCGCCCAGGACGGAAGCACCGGCCAGAACCCAGGTAAAGTCGGCAGTGGTTGCACGCAGCATGGAGTAGAAAGGCGTGAAGTACCAGACTGGAGCAATGTGTGGAGGCGTCTTCAGAGCATCGGCAGGGCTGAAGTTGTTGAACTCCAGGAAGTAGCCGCCCATTTCAGGGGCAAAGAACACAATCGCAGCAAACACAATCAGGAAGCCAGCCACACCCAGGATGTCGTGCACCGAGTAGTAGGGGTGGAAGGGAATACCATCCAAAGGACGGCCTTTGGCGTCTTTGGGGCCTTCTTTGATTTCGATACCGTCGGGGTTGTTGGAACCCACTTCGTGCAAGGCGATCAGGTGAGCCACAACCAGACCCAGCAGGACCAGAGGCACAGCAATCACGTGCAGGGCAAAGAAGCGGTTCAGGGTGGCGTCGGACACCACGTAGTCACCACGGATGAAAATAGCCAGGTCAGGACCAATGAAAGGAATGGCCGAGAACAGGTTAACAATCACCTGGGCGCCCCAGTAGGACATCTGGCCCCATGGCAGCAGGTAGCCCATGAAGGCTTCAGCCATCAGACAGAGGAAAATGGCAACGCCGAAGATCCAGACCAGTTCACGTGGCTTGCGGTAAGAACCGTAGAACAAGCCGCGCAGCATGTGCAGGTACACCACCACGAAGAACATGGAAGCGCCGGTGGAGTGCATGTAGCGGATGATCCAGCCACCGGGCACTTCACGCATGATGTATTCAACCGACTCGAAAGCCAGTTTGGCATCGGGCTTGTAGTTCATGACCAGGAAAATACCTGTCACGATCTGAATAACCAGCACCAGCAGTGCCAGAGAGCCAAAGAAGTACCAGAAGTTGAAGTTCTTCGGCGCGTAATATTCTGACATGTGCTCTTTGTACATGGATGTCAGGGGGAAGCGCCTGTCAATCCATCCCAAGAGTCCTGTCGTTTCGACGGTTTTCTCGCCAGCCATGAAACGGCTCCTTTATCTTTTTAAATAGTACGTATTGGGTTACAGCCGCCTTAGGCCTTGTTGTTTTCGTCTACGCCGATGGTAACCATCGTGCCGTCGGCCGAGAACTCGTAGGGCGGGATTTCCAGATTGTCTGGAGCAGGCTTGTTGCTGTAGACGCGACCGGCCAGGTCAAACGTGGAGCCGTGGCAGGGGCATAGAAAGCCGCCTTCCCAACCACCGGGCAGACCAGCGCCAGCGCCAGCGGCCAGATGCGGGGTAGGGGAGCAACCCAGGTGGGTGCAAATACCGATACAGATAAAGATTTCAGGGCGACGCGAACGGTATTCGTTCTTGGCGTACGCAGGGGTGTAACCAGGGCGATCCGATTCAGGGTCGGCAAGCTGGCTGTCCAGTTTGGGCAGTGTGTCCAGTTGCTCTTGGGTGCGGTGCAGAATCCAGACGGGTTTCCCGCGCCATTCAACGGTGCGCATCTGACCGGGGGCGATACCAGAGATATCAACCTCTACGGGAGCGCCGGCCGCTTTTGCTTTCTCGGAAGGAGCAAAGGAGCTGACAAAGGGAACAGCTGTCGCCACACCAGCGACACCACCTAATGCACAGGCGGTGGCGACCCAGGTTCGGCGCGAAGGATCGGGCGGAAGGTTGAAATCAACCGCGCCTATGGCATCGGGCTGTGTCGTATTCTGACTCATTCTAGTATCCTTATTCCTGCCCGACTCGGGCAATACCACAATTTACGGATTTGGGCCTGGGTATATTATTCAACCGCACATTATACGCTGTACCCAGCGCAGCATAACTTGATCAAAGGTGAACATATGAACAAGGCTCGAGGTTTCCTTAACGAATTCCGGGAGTTCGCAGTCAAGGGCAATATGATGGACCTTGCGGTCGGTGTCATTATTGGCGCTGCTTTCGGCAAGATTATCGACTCGCTGGTTAAAGACATCGTCATGCCCGTCATCAGTTTCATCCTGGGCGGCGAAGTGGATTTTACCAATCAGTTCACGGTCTTGCGTACCCCAGAGGGCTATACCGGCCCAGAAACCCTGGAGGCTCTGAATTCGGCCGGCGCTGTTGTTTTGTCGTGGGGTAACTTCCTGACCATTTTGATCAACTTCATCTTGCTGGCCTTCGTTGTGTTTTGCATGGTCAAGATGATTAACCGTATGCGTGCCACCGTGGCCAAGGCTGAGGCTGAACAAGCCGTACCCGAACCAACCCCTGAAGACGTGATCTTGCTGCGTGAAATCAGGGATTCGCTGAAAAAATAAAAGCGTAACCGTATCAAAGCTTTAAGGTGCCTTTCGGCACCTTTTTGTTTATGTAAACCCACCGGCAAGGTCAAGTTCGCCCGCGCCGGATGCCTGATTTTAGCCTTTCATGGCCTGGGCTTGTCTAGCCTGTGCCGCTTTAAAGCTTGTGCAAAGTCATACGCGCCGGTTTTTGATGTCATCAGATCGGGTTGTCCAGGTCGATGAACTCGACCTCGATCCCAAACTGGCGGGCAATTTCCTCACCCAGCGCCTTGGCACCATAGCGCTCAGTGGCGTGATGCCCGGCCGCCATGAAGGCAATATTGTTTTCCTGCGCGCTGTGGAATGTTTGCTCCGAGGCCTCGCCGCTGATGTAAAGATCGGCTTGGGCGGCGATGGCGGCATCAATAAAGCCCTGTGCCCCTCCTGTGCACCAGGCTATTCGGTGAATTTTCCGTTGTAAATCGCCAACAATCAGCGGTTTGCGTTGTAAATTATTGCAAACTGTCAGGCCGAATGTTTCCAGCGAGACGGGGGCTGGCAGTTCGCCTAGCCAAACCAGTCCATCCGGACCACAGGTTTGTGCTTGGCCGTTTGCATCGCGCAGCACTTCAATGCCTAGCTGTCGAGCCAACTGGGCGTTGTTGCCCAACTCGGGGTGGGCGTCCAGGGGCAAGTGATAGCCCAAGAGGTTAAGCTGATGCGACAGGACGCGTTCGATACGAGTTTTTCGGGTGCCAACAATGCACGGGTTTTCGTTTTTCCAGAACCAGCCGTGGTGCACCAAAATTGCGTCCGCCTGGCGGGCAATAGCGGCATCAATCAGTGCCAGCGAGGCCGTCACACCGGTGACGAGTTTGCCAATATACGGCTTGCCTTCGACCTGGAGCCCATTGGGACAGTAGTCCTTGAAACGGGCGATATCCAAGGTGCTATTGAGCCAGTTGGCCAGTTCGGTCGTTGAAACCTGAGTCATGGAAATCCTTATCTGAAAGAGTGCTATGCGTCGATTGTGGCTAGTGTTTGCTCAAGCGGTGACGATCTGTCTGGCGGGCTTTTTTATTGTGGTGACGTTGCGACCGCAGTGGGTGGGAGCACCCCAGGCACCCGTTCGCTCTACGAATACCGTGGTCTTGCCTGCGCCGGTTCCTTCTTTGTTGACACCTGTCGCGCAGGAAGGCCCGCTGTCCTATGCCTCGGCCGTCACCAGTGCCGCGCCTGCTGTCGTTAATGTGTACACCAGCAAGCATTTGGAAGGCAATTCGCCCTTGCTGGAAGACCCGGACCTGCAACGCCTGTTTCGTGAACTGCCTGATCTGATGGGGCGTCGTTCCACGATCAACCTGGGTTCGGGCGTGATCGTACACGAACAGGGCTATATCCTGACCAATTACCACGTCATCGAAGCGGCCGACGCGATTGAGGTTGCTTTGTCGGATGGACGTCAGGCCAAGGCGAGTTTGATTGGTACGGATCCCGAAAGTGATTTGGCCGTGCTTAAGGTGAATTTGCCCAAGCTGGCCGTGATTCAGACCCAGGCGCAGGATCAAGTGCGGGTGGGAGATGTGGTGCTGGCTATTGGGAATCCCTTTGGGGTGGGGCAGACCACCACGATGGGTATTGTGTCCGGCCTGGGACGTAATCGCCTGGGCATCAATATCTACGAGAACTTCATCCAGACGGATGCGGCCATTAATCCTGGCAATTCCGGTGGCGCTTTGGTGGATGCCATTGGCCGTCTGGTCGGGATCAATACGGCTATTTATTCCGAGACAGGCGGGTCTTTGGGTATCGGTTTTGCCATTCCTGCAGCAACAGCGCTGGCCATCATGGACGAAATTATCCGTAATGGCGAAGTGACGCGTGGCTGGCTGGGACTGGAGCCTCAGGACATTACCCCGGATTTGATCAAGTCCTTCAAGCTGAAAAGTGATGCCGGGGTGATTATTGCCAGTGTGCAGCGTCACGGCCCGGCAGCGGAGGCGCATTTGCTCGTCGGGGATATTGTTTTGCGATTGAATGGTCAGCAGGTCGCTGATTCGATTGGGCTGCTCAATCAGATTGGCCCGGTGCAACCGGGGCAAACGGTGACTTTGAGTGTGCTGCGCGACGGCAAGGAACTGGATGTAGCCGTCAAGGTCGGTGTGCGGCCTCAGGTGCGCAAGTAAAAGGAAAGCCCTCCCTCTGCCTATGCGGGATGATTCGGGAGGCTGGGGAGGCGCTGGTGGCATTCAGGGCAATGCGTCTCACCTATGGGCTGTTCGCTATGCGGTGATTTGCATTTGGCTACGCTGTCTTGCAGATCGTAGTGGCGCACAAGCGCTGCAGGGTATTCATAAAAAATGGCTCTCTTGCCTGGCTCCGTAAGGAGCGGCGTAGAGAGCCATTTTTATGGTCTGTATGTTCGTGGCCTATCCGGCCCGGGTTTTATGCAGGACGGCTTACAGATCCAGCTCGCGGCCTTCGCTGGCTTCCGCTTCCCGCTTCTTGATCAGGCTGGCGGCCAGAATACCTATCTCGTAGAGCAGGCAGAGCGGCGCAGCCAACAGAATCTGGCTGACGACATCGGGTGGCGTCACAATCGCGGCAATCACAAATGCGCCCACAATTACATAGCCACGGATTTCACGCAGCTTGGCAACGGTGACGACCCCTGTTTTCACCAGCAAGATGACGGCAATAGGCACTTCAAAGGTAATGCCAAAGGCCAGGAACATGGTCATGACAAAGCCCAGATAGGCTTCAATGTCTGGTGCAGGCGTAATCGATTGCGGAGCAAACGAAGCGATGAAGTGAAAGACGGTGCGAAACACGACGAAATAACAGAAGGCCATACCAGCGATGAACAGCAAGGTGCTGGTCATGATCAGCGGCAAAGCCAGTTTCTTTTCGTGGTTGTACAGTCCGGGAGCAATAAAGGCCCAGGCTTGGTAAAGCACCACGGGCAAGGCCAGCACGAAAGCGGCCATCAGCGTGACTTTGACTGGCACCATGAAGGGGGTGATCACCCCGGTGGCGATCATGCGTGTACCTTCGGGCAGGGAGCTCATCATGGGCTGTGCCAGCACATCGTAAATGGCGGAAGCACCCGGATAGGTAAACAGCACGATAAAAATCCCCACCACAGCAATCACGGCACGCAACAAGCGTGTGCGTAGCTCGATCAGGTGGGAGATAAAGGTATCTTCTTGAGGCGCGTCGGTGCTCATGCCGTAGGTCCTTTAGGGGTAGAGGCGGGAGCATCCGTAGGACGGGGAGCGTCGTCACTGGCTGGCGCACTGGGCGCTGGCTGGGCGGCTGCATCCTGGGTAGCAGGTTCTGCAAGCGGTTCGCTGGCGGGCGCATCGGGCTGCACAGCGGCTTTGTCGGTGGTATCCGAAAAGACTTTGCGTGCAGATTCCGACGCGTTTTGCAGGGTATCGCGGGCTTCTGTCAGAGGCTGGCTGATGCTTTTGCCCGTGTCCTCGACCGAACTGCGCACCGAGCGCGCAGCGTCCTCCATCTGGTCTTTGAGCTTGTTCACCTCATCCAGATTGATTTCGCGTTGTATATCGGTCTTGACCTCGTTCACGTAGCGCTGCGCGCGGCCAAGCAAATGGCCGACAGTGCGCGCTACTTTAGGAAGACGTTCAGGACCGATGACGATCAGGGCAACCACTCCAATCAGGAGCAGTTCACTAAAGCTGACATCAAACATTCAGACTCACACAAGAAGGGGATCAGGCGCGATCGGATTTTTCCTTGGCCTGCACGTCGATCGTTTGGGGATCGGCAGCGCGCTGGCTGACGGATTCGGGTGTTTTGTCTTCTTCACCCACGTCTTTCATGCCTTCTTTAAAGCCTTTGACTGCACCGCCCAGATCCGAGCCGATGTTACGCAGTTTTTTGGTGCCGAAAACCAGGGCAACGATGACCAGAACGATCAGCCAGTGCCAAATGCTAAAGCTACCCATAATGTATCTCCCTTAAGCAGCCATGGCTGCGCGTTGTTGCCATGGGCGCTCACCGCCCAAGATGTGCATGTGTAAATGGTTGATTTCCTGCCCGCCATCCAAACCGTTGTTGATGACAATGCGGAAACCGCCTTCTGGGCCGGGGCGACAACCAGCCTTTGCGGCCAGGGAAGGTGCCAAAGCCATCATTTTACCCAACCATTCGCTATCCTGACCCGATACGTCCTGCATGGAGACGACGTGTTTCTTGGGGATGACCAGGATATGGATTGGTGCGGCTGGGTTGATGTCGTGAAACGCCAGAAAGTCCTCGTCCTCGTATACTTTTTTGGACGGGATCTGATCAGCAGCAATTTTACAAAACAGACAGTTCTCGCTCATAGCAACCTCGGTAGCGAGGCACTCGCCTGGCGAGTGCCGAAAATCTAGGTATTAGGACAGTGTAGCGCGACTAGATGACAGGATTACACTTGATCCTTAGGCCGCGAAGCTTTTTCTTCCAGTCCTGATGTACCTTCACGGCGCAGCAGTTCTGTCAGCACATCACGCGGCTCCAAACCGTAATAAGTCAGGGCCACCAGACTATGGAACCACAGATCAGCGGTTTCGTAGACAATGCGCTCGCGCTCTTCATCTTTGGCCGCCATGACCAGCTCGGTCGCTTCTTCGCCAATCTTCTTCAAAAAGGCATCCGGGCCTTTGGCCAGCAGCTTGGCCGCGTAGGACGAGGATGGGTCCCCGCCTTGAGCAGGCAAACGGGACTTCAGCGTACGGCCAAGGTGATCCAGGATGGTGTCGATGGTAGGTTGTTCGCTCATCGGTAAATATGCTCCGGGTCTTTCAGGACGGGGTCAACTGTGACCCACTGTGCCTCATCGCTTTGGCCTTGTAGCTGGCGAAAGAAGCAGCTTTCACGCCCCGTATGGCAAGCGATCTGGCCAACCTGCTCCACGCTGAGCAAAATAACGTCACCGTCGCAATCCAGGCGCAAATCGCTGACATGTTGTACGTGGCCGGACTCCTCGCCCTTGCGCCACAGGCGCTTGCGGGAACGCGACCAGTACACGGCGCGGCCGGTGCTGACGGTCTCTTGCAGGGATTCCTGGTTCATCCAGGCCACCATCAAGATTTTGCCCGTGGCCTGATCCTGCGCAATCGCAGGAATCAAACCCTGTTCATCAAAGCGGATTTCAGCCAGCCAAGCCGGTAAGTCAGCCATTAGCGTCGCACCTGAATACCTTGCGCAGCCATGAAATCCTTGGCTTCAGCAATAGTGTGTTGACCATAGTGGAAAATGCTGGCGGCCAGTACGGCGCTGGCACCACCTTGGATGACGCCATCGGCCAGGTCTTGCAGCCCGCCCACACCGCCAGAGGCGATGACGGGAACGGAGACGGCATCAGACACAGCACGGGTCAGTTCCAGATCAAAGCCGGATTTGGTGCCGTCGCGGTCCATGCTGGTCAAGAGCAGCTCACCTGCGCCGTATTCGGCCATGCGAGCAGCCCACTCAACCACATCCAGGCCGGTTGCGCGGCGACCACCGTGGGTAAAGACTTCCCAGCGGGGGGCTTCGTTCTCGGCGCTGACACGGCGGGCATCAATGGCCACGACCATGCACTGTTTGCCGTGATGGTCGCTGGCGGCACGCACCAGGTCAGGATTGCTGATGGCGGCGCTGTTGATGGACACTTTGTCCGCACCGGCATTGAGCAGGCGCTGGATGTCGGCCACTTCGCGCACACCACCACCCACCGTCAGGGGGATGAAAATCTGGCTGGCCACCTGTTCGATGATGGGCAAAATCAGATCGCGGTTGTCCGAGGTGGCGGTAATGTCCAGGAATGTGAGTTCGTCAGCGCCCTGGTCGTTGTATTTGCGGGCGATCTCAACCGGGTCTCCGGCATCGACCAGGCCCACAAAGTTGATGCCTTTAACGACACGACCGGCGGTGACATCCAGACAAGGAATGATGCGGCAGGCTAATTCGCTTGTGACGTCCTGGCTCATGCCTGGTACTCGTCAGCAAAGGTTTGTGCCTCGGCAAAATTCAGGGTGCCTTCGTAGATGCTGCGGCCCAGAATGACACCCTCAACCCCTTCGTGCTCGACGGCACACAGGTCTTCGATGTCTTTCAGGTTGGTCACGCCGCCAGAGGCAATAACCGGGATCTTCACGTGCTGGGACAGCTTGACGGTGGCTTCAATATTGACGCCTGTCAGCATGCCATCACGGCCGATGTCGGTGTAGATAATGGATTCGCAGCCGTAGTCTTCAAACTTCTTGGCCAGATCCAGCACGTCGTGGCGCGTCAGCTTGCTCCAGCCGTCGGTGGCGATTTTGCCATCACGAGCATCCAGGCCAACAATGATGCTGCCTGGGAAAGCGCTGCAGGCGTCTTGCAAAAAGCCGGGGCTTTTGACAGCGGCGGTGCCAATGATGACATAGCTCATGCCAGCATCCAGATAGCGCTCGATGGTATCCAGGTCGCGAATACCACCGCCGATCTGGACGGGAATTTCACCGTCAATGGCAGCAATAATGGATTTGATGGCTTCGCCGTTTTTGGGCTTGCCCGCGAAGGCGCCGTTCAGGTCCACCAGATGCAGGCGACGGGCCCCTTGCTCTAGCCACTGTGTTGCTATTTTGGCCGGATCATCCGAGAAAATAGTGGCGTCATCCAGGTCACCCTGGCGTAGGCGCACACAACGCCCGTCTTTAAGGTCGATGGCGGGAATCAAAAGCATGGTCTTTAGCCGTAAAAAACGTAAGAAATACTGGGTCGGAAAAAGTCAGAAAAACGCTGGGGAGGCTTATTGAAAAATCATGGCTTCCAGTTGGCGAAATTCCGGAACAGTTGCAGGCCGTTGTCTGCACTTTTCTCAGGATGGCATTGCAACGCAAAAATATTAGCGTTTGCTATCGCAGAGGTAAAGCGTTGGCCATAGTGCGTCGAACCACAAGTTTGATCTATATGCAGCGGATCGACAAAGTAGCTGTGTACAAAGTAAAAGAACGCGCCATCCTCAATGCCAGCCCATAAGGGATGATCCTGAGTCTGGTGTACGCGGTTCCAGCCAATATGGGGCACTTTCAACCCGGGGCCGGAGTCAGCAGGATCACTGCTTTTGTAGTTGGGGCCTTCAAAACGGCGCACTTGGCCGGGAATCAGACCTAAACAGGGGACGTCGCCTTCCTGGCTGGAGTCGAACAGCATTTGTTCGCCAACGCAGATACCCAGCAAGGGCTTGCTGCGTGCTGCCGTCAGGAGGGCATCGCGCAAACCGGACTGGTCCAGGTGGGCCATGCAATCAGGCATGGCGCCCTGGCCGGGTAATACAACCCGGTCCGCATCCAGAATGGCTTGAGGGGTTTGAGCAAGAATGATGCGCGCATCAGGTGCGGCGGCATGCAGTGCTCGGGCAACCGAGAAGATGTTGCCCGAACCGTAATCGACAATAGCGATAGTGGTCACGATATGTGTCCGAAGGACGTTTACAGAACCCCTTTGGTCGAAGGCACCACGCCTTCGCTACGTGGGTCCAGCTCCAGAGCCATGCGCAATGCTCGGCCAAAGGCTTTGAACACGGTTTCGCACTGGTGGTGTGCGTTTTCGCCGCGCAGGTTATCGATGTGCATAGAAACCAGGGCGTGATTCACAAAACCCTGGAAAAACTCGCGTGCCAAGTCTACATCGAACTGGCCGATTCGTGCGCGGGTAAAGGGCACAAAATAAAATAGACCTGGGCGACCGGAGAAGTCCACGACCACGCGCGACAGAGCTTCGTCCAGCGGCACGTAGGAGTGGCCGTAACGGCGCAGACCGGCTTTGCTGCCTACGGCCTTGGCAAAAGCCTGGCCCAGCGCAATGCCAATATCCTCGACGGTATGGTGATCGTCGATGTGGGTATCGCCCTCACAGTGCACGTCCAGGTCAATCAGGCCGTGGCGGGCAATCTGGTCCAGCATGTGGTCCAGAAAAGGCACGCCGCTGTTGAGCGAGTGACGGCCAGTGCCGTCCAGGTTAACGGCCACGCGGATGCGGGTTTCATTAGTATTGCGGGTAATCTCGGCGGTACGCATATCAGAGCCGGCGGCAAGGCCGGTATCAGGATTGGTTCAATCGGAATTGCGCGCTGGCAGCGTGGGCGTACAGCCCCTCGCCTTGTGCCAGCGTAGCGGCTATGGGTCCCAGTGTTTGGGCGCC
The DNA here is from genome assembly GCF_026344135.1 of Alcaligenes parafaecalis. Classification (NCBI taxonomy): domain Bacteria; kingdom Pseudomonadati; phylum Pseudomonadota; class Betaproteobacteria; order Burkholderiales; family Alcaligenaceae; genus Alcaligenes; species Alcaligenes parafaecalis. Next base: position 187,053 of record NZ_JAPKNA010000002.1, read on the forward strand.
TGATTCTGAAACCTGGATAATGCTGCTGCGTTTCTGGAAATCGTAGACGCCCAAGGGTGACGAGAAACGCGCAGTGCGTGCCGTCGGCAGGACATGGTTAGGCCCGGCACAGTAATCGCCCAGCGATTCGGAGCTGTAGGGGCCCAGGAAAATGGCGCCAGCATGGCGGATTTTGCCCAACAAGTCCTGGGCGTTCTGGGTAGAGACTTCCAGGTGTTCCGGCGCGATATGGTTGCTGATCCGACAGGCCTCGTCCAGATCACGGACGTGGATCAGGGCACCACGGCCCGACAGGCTGCGGCGGATGATGTCCGCACGTGGCATGGCAGGCAATAAACGTTCGATAGCCGCTTCAACCTGATCCAGGAAGTCGGCATCGGGGCACAGCAAGATGGCCTGGGCCAGCTCGTCGTGTTCGGCCTGGGAGAACAGGTCCATGGCCACCCAGTCGGCAGGGGCACTGCCGTCGCTGATGATCAGGATCTCGGAGGGGCCAGCAATCATGTCGATGCCCACCACACCAAAGACGCGGCGCTTGGCAGCGGCCACATAGGCGTTGCCGGGGCCGACAATCTTGTCCACTGCAGGCACTGTGTCTGTACCGTAGGCCAGGGCACCTACGGCTTGCGCGCCACCAATGGTGAACACGCGATCAACACCGCCCAGAGCGGCAGCCGCCAGTACGATGGGGTTGCGCACGCCATCGGGTGTAGGCGTGACCATGATCAGTTCAGGAACGCCCGCCACTTTGGCAGGGATGGCGTTCATCAGAACGGAAGAGGGGTAAGCCGCCTTGCCACCGGGAACGTACAGTCCCACACGGTCCAAGGGAGTGACTTGTTGTCCCAGCACGGTGCCGTCGGCTTCTGTGTAGGTCCAGGTTTCCGTGCGTTGATGCTCGTGATAGCGGCGCACGCGTTCGGCGGCCTGTTCCAGTGCCTTGCGCTGATCGGCAGGCAGGCTGTCCAGAGCCGCAAACAGTTCTTCTTTAGTGATTTCCAATGCGCTGGCCTGTTCAACCGCCATGCGATCAAAGCGGCGTGTGTAGTCCAGCAAGGCCGTGTCTCCCTCATGCTGGATACGATGCAGGATCTCGGCACAGGCGTGCTCAATAGACGCGTCTTCGGACGCTTCGTAAGCCAGTAGAGTGCGCAGTTCGGCATCGAACTGGGCGGATTGGGAGTTCAGGCGATGGATCAGTGACATGTCGCTATAGGAAAAAGCTAAGGTTCAAGGGCCAGTGTATAACATTTCGCTTAGGCAAAAAGCGGTCTACGCCTTTTGCCTAAGCTGGATTCACCGACTGTTTACCCCTGGGAGGTGCAGAGGGCTTACTCGTCCACCGAGGCGCGCGAGAATGCGTCGATCAGGGGTTGCAACTGAGCGCCACGGTTCTTCATGGCGGCCTGGTTGACGATCAGGCGCGAGGAGATAGGGCTGATATCTTCCACTTCCACCAGTTTGTTGGCGCGCAGAGTGCCACCGCTGGATACCAGATCCACAATGGCGTCGGCCAGACCGACCAGCGGAGCCAGCTCCATGGAGCCATACAGCTTGATCAGGTCCACGTACACACCCTTGCTGGCGAAGTGTTCACGGGCAGCTCGGGTGTATTTGGTGGCGATACGCAGGCGCGAACCTTGCTTGACGGCCGAATGGTAGTCAAAGCCTTCGGCTACGGCCACGCACAGACGGCAGCGGGCAATGTTCAGGTCTACCGGCTGATACAGACCGCCGGGGTGCTGTTCCATGTGCTCGTACAGCACGTCCTTACCGGCAATCCCGATATGGGCGGCACCGTACTGCACATAGGTCGGGACATCCGTGGCACGCACAATAATCAGACGCAGGTCAGGACTATTGGTAGGCAGGATCAGTTTGCGCGACGTCTCTGGGCTTTCCAGCACCTTGATACCGGCCTCTTCCAGCAAAGGCAGGGTTTCGTCAAAAATCCGGCCTTTGGACAAGGCCAGCGTCAGGGGTTGATTTAAACCGGCGGGACTCATTAGGTTTCCTTGCTGCTGATTCGCTCGATATTGGCGCCTACGGCTTGAAGCTTGGCTTCCATACGGTCGTAGCCACGGTCAAGATGGTAGATGCGTTCGACGGTGGTGTCACCCCGAGCAGCCAGACCAGCAATGACCAGGCTGGCCGAAGCACGCAGATCCGTTGCCATGACGGTGGCGCCGGTCAGATAGGGGGCGCCGGTAATGACGGCCATATGGCCTTCGATATCAATCTGTGCACCCAGGCGATTCAGTTCCTGTACGTGCATGTAGCGATTTTCAAAGATGGTTTCCACGACCGAGGCAGTTCCATCCGCAATGGTGTTCAAGGCCATCAATTGGGCCTGCATGTCCGTGGGAAAGCCCGGGTATTCGCTGGTGCGGAAGCTGACGGCCTTGGGGCGCTGATTCATGCTGGCCTTGATCCAGTCAGGGCCAGTTTCAATCTGCAGGCCCGCTTCGCGCAGCTTGTCCAGAGTGGCACCCATGGCGTCGGCATCGGTATTGCGCAAGGTCAGTTCGCCACCCGTAGCGGCAACAGCGCACAGGAACGTACCAGCTTCGATGCGATCCGGGCAAATGCGATGGGTGGCACCGTGCAGGCGCTCTACGCCATCAATCACAATGCGGTCCGTGCCGTGGCCCTGAATCTTGGCACCCATTTTGATCAGCAGTTCGGCCAGATCAATAATTTCGGGTTCGCGTGCGGCGTTTTCCAGAATGGTCTGACCTTCCGCCAGGACGGCTGCCATCATCAGGTTTTCAGTACCGGTGACGGTCACCATATCGGTGCGCACAACGGCACCGCGCAAGCGTTTGGCGCGGGCATTCACAAAACCGTGTTCGACATGGATTTCCGCACCCATGGCTGCCAGGCCCTTGATGTGCTGGTCCACGGGACGTTGACCAATGGCGCAACCACCGGGCAGGCTGACGCGGGCCTCGCCAAAGCGGGCCAGCAAGGGGCCCAGCACCAGAATCGAGGCACGCATGGTTTTCACCAGTTCGTACGGCGCTTCCAGATTGGTGATATTGCCCGCATTCAGCTCCAGCGTGCCATTGCGTGCCTGGCTAACACCTAACTGCCCCAAGAGCTTCAGGGTGGTGTCGATATCGCGCAGACGCGGGACATTTTCCAGGTACACCGTATCAGCCGTCAGCAGACTGGCGCACAAGATAGGCAGGGCGGCGTTTTTGGCGCCAGAGACGGTGATCTCGCCATTCAGGCGTTGACCGCCTGTGATGCGTAATTTATCCATTCGGATTGGCCTTGTATTCGTCGGGGGTAAGCGTGCGCATGGACAGGGCGTGGATTTCAGCTTTCATGCGGTCACCCAGGGCCTTGTAGACCAGTTGGTGACGGGCAATCAGACGTTTGCCTTCAAAGGCGGTGCTGACGATCAGGGCCTCAAAGTGCGAACCATCGCCTTGCACTTGCAAGTGTTCACAGGGCAGGTTGTCGGCAATGTATTGGTGAACTTGTTCGGGGGTCGGCAACATGAAATCAATTCCGTAATTTATAGCCTGAGGCAAGCAGGCGTAGCGAAATCAGACACAGCGCAACAAAGACGCTGGCGACAACGGTCAGGCTGAACCAGGGAGAAATATCCGAGGCGGCAAAAAAACCGTAGCGGAATCCGTCAATGGTGTAGAGCAGCGGATTCCAGTGTGAAACAGTTTGCCAGAAGGGCGGCAAGCTATGGATGGAGTAAAACACACCCGACAGGAAGGTGGCGGGCATGATTAAAAAGTTCTGGAACGCCGCCAGTTGGTCGAACTTTTCAGACCATAAACCGGCGATCAGCCCCAAGGTGCCCATGATGCCGCAAGACAGGATGGCAAAGACCAACACCCACAAAGGCTTGGAGACGGGCAGAGACACAAAGAACAGGGACACCAGCCAGACACAGAGGCCCACACAGATGCCGCGGGCGATGGACGCCAGCAGGTAGGCCGAGAAGATTTCGCGGTGTGAGAGCGGCGGCAGCAGGATAAAGACCAGATTGCCCGTGATACGGCTTTGGATGAGTGACGAGGAGGGGTTGGCAAAGGCGTTTTGCAACATGCTCATCATCATCAGGCCCGGAATCAGGAAGGCGGTATAGGGCACGGAGTCGTACACCGTGACGCGGCCTTCCAGGACGTGGGCGAAAATCAGCAAGTACATCAGCGCCGTCAGCACGGGGGCGGCGATGGTTTGAAAGCCCACTTTCCAGAAACGCATCAGCTCTTTACGCAGCAGCGTTGGAAAGCCCGAACCCATTTTGGGTTGCGGGGGCAGGCTAAGGGTCCCGATTTTAGCTGCGGGAGCGTCCGTGTTCTGAGGCACGCCCCAGTGTTTGGGGGAGTTGTTCTGATTCACAGCGCCACCCCCATTTTTCCTTCGTTGTGCATGATGCGCACAAATGCATCCTCCAGATCGTGGCCGCCTGCGCGCTCCATGATGGCTTGCGTGGTATCCAGGGCAACGATCTTGCCGCTTTTCAGCATGGCCAGCCGACCACAGAGAGCCTGGGCTTCTTCCAGGTAGTGGGTGGTCAGCAAGATGGTGTGGCCTTGTTGATTCAGACGAATGATGAACTCCCATAGCGTGCGGCGCAGATCCACGTCCACACCGGCAGTGGGTTCATCCAGAATAATGACAGGGGGGCGGTGCACCAGCGCCTGGGCCACCAGCACGCGGCGCTTCATGCCGCCGGACAAGGCACGCATATTGACGTCTGCCTTGTCGCTCAAGGCCAGATTGGCCAGAATTTCGTCGATCCAGTCGTCATTGTTTTTCAGGCCAAAGTAGCCCGATTGCAGACGCAGGGTTTCACGGACGGTGAAAAAGGGATCGTAAACAATTTCCTGCGGCACCACGCCCAGCGATTGGCGGGCTTTCTGGTACTGGGTGCGCACATCGTAACCACAGACGCTGACCTGGCCGCTAGTGGGGCGGGTCAGCCCCGCCAGCATGGAGATCAGGGTCGTTTTACCGGCACCGTTGGGGCCAAGTAAACCAAAAAATTCACCATGTTCGATAGTCAGGCTGACCTGATCGACGGCCAGAAAACCGGCATCGGAACGAGGAGGGGAAAACAGGCTTTTGAGTCCCCGGCTTTGGGGAGCGAAGCGTTTGCTGACGTTATCGAGTTTGAAGGCGGACATGGCAGTGTGGGTTGGCCTGACGCGGGTGTGGCGGTGGAAGTCGTCGCTGTAGCGTCTTTGTTAACTAAACAGGCCTACGCATGGGCGTAGACCTGTTTGGGGGTGATCAGGCTCTTTATTATAGAGTACGACTCTGGTCTGCTTAAGAATGCCCGACCAAAGCGCCCGTGCTTGCCACGGCCTGTCTTAACTGTTTTGCTTGTTCAGCGCCTGAATCAGGCCATCAATACCGCCCTGTTCAATTTGCTGGGAGAACTGGTTGCGGTAGTTCTGGATCAGCCAGATGCCTTCCACGTTCAAGTCGTAGATTTTCCAGCCTTCTGGTGTTTTTTCCAGACGGTAATCCACGCCCACGGGGCCGCCGTTAGGCTGGGTCAGCGAGGAGCGCACCACCACATCATCCGCATTGGCATCGCCACGGAAAGGCAGAATGGTCAGTTGGGTCTTGTCGTCAACGCGGGACAGGGCGCCGCTATAGGTACGCACCAGCGTGCCCTTGAAGGCATCAACCAGCTTCTGGCGCTGCTCGGCATTGGCTTGACGCCAGTAACGACCAGCAGCCAGGCGGGTGGTCTTTTCCAGATTCACGTAAGGCATGATGTGGTCGTTGACCGCAGCCATGATGGCAGCACGATCACCCTTGCGGATGGATTCGCTTTCCTTGACGACTTGCAAGGCCTGATTGCCGACCGCTTCAACAAACTTGTTGGGCTCCCCTTTGGGGTCAGCCGCTTGTGCTTGAGCCGCCACAGCGTGCAAACACAGGGCCAAGGCTGCACAGACGGTCAGAATCCAGGAAATCAGGCGAGAGGGAGAGGACTGCAAAGCAGTCCCGCCCAAGGCGGGACGGGAAATCATAAAAAAACTCCAGATGAGTGTTCTGCGGGCAGGGCGTTTTTATTCGTCTGCGTCCGAGTAATCAGGCAAATCCTGGCTGGTATCGCCACCGGTGCGGCGAGCTTGCACCAAGGCATGGCGTCGTTGCAGGTAAGCGTCGCGTATGAAGCTGTAGCGGTCAAGGGCGATGTCGTTAACAAGTTTTTCTGCATCCAGCACGCCAGCGCGGGCATCCAGAGCCCAAAGACCCATGATGCTGTTGCGTACGGGTACATCCTTGATGGCCATGATCGGACCCGTGGACGAGAAGCCTTCCAGGAAGCTGGTGCCGCGTGCCACACCGTCACGAACCGTGCTGGGGCCAAAGAAGGGCAGAACCACGTAAGGGCCAGATTTGACGCCCCATACGCCCAGCGTCACGCCAAAGTCGTTGGGGATGCGCTTGGAGCCGTTCATGGTGGCAACGTCGATACAACCGCCCAGCCCCATGGTGGAGTTGAACAGGACGCGACCCAGGGTGTTGAAGAAGTCAACGTGCTCGCCTTGCAGGAAGCTGTTGACGGCCGACCAGGCATCGCCCAGGTTGTTGAAAATGTTACTAATACATGTGCGTGCAGGCTGCGGCGTCAGAGCGTTATAGCCTTCTGCAATCGGTTTGATCAGCGCGCCGTCCACGGTTTCGTTAAAGGCGTAGATGCCGCGGTTCATGCCTTCCCAGGGATCCTGGGGGTTGGGGTTAGGCACGCTGGCGCAACCAGCCACAAGCGCAGCACTGGCACCGATCAGGCTCAAACGGACTCCACGGGGCAGGGAGTAAGAGCGGCGAGTTGTTGTTGTATTCATGATTGTGTCGTCTGTAATGAGCATGAGGCAGCCGGGTCTTACTCCGTTTTGGAGCCGCCTTCCTTGGAGGCTGTGTTGTAGAGGAACTTGCTGATCAGCTCTTCCAGCACAACCGCGCTTTGGGTATAGGTAATGGTGCTGCCACCTTGAAGGTCTTTATCGTCGCCACCGGCGGTCAGGCCAATGTACTGCTCGCCCAGCAGACCAGAGGTCAGGATAGAGGCCGAGGTATCCAGGGGGAATTTGTAGTGTTCGTCCATATCCAGCGTAACCACGGCTTTGAAATCCTGATTATCAAAACCAATGGAGCCCACGCGACCCACGACCACACCGCTGGCCTTGATAGGGGCACGCGGTTTCAGGCCACCCAGATTATCGAATTTGGCCGATACCTGGTAGGTTTTGGCAAAGGAAAAAGTACTGAGGTTACCCGCACGCAGGGCCAGGAATGCCAGTGCGACCAGCCCCAGCAAAACAAACAGGCCAACCCAGAAATCGGTTTTCTCGCGATTCATAGCTGAGCAATTCCTAAATAGTTAACTGAACATAAGGGCGGTGAGCAGGAAGTCCGTGCCCAATACCGCCAAAGCGCCGCTGACGACCGTGCGTGTGGTCGCGCGAGAAACGCCTTCGGGCGTGGCCTTGGCATGCCAGCCCATATAGAGCGCAATCAAGGTGACGATCAGGCCAAATACCAGGCTTTTGATCACTCCGTTGAGTACGTCATCAATCACATCGACGCCGTTTTGCATTTGCGACCAGAAGGCGCCTGCATCAATGCCGATCATTTGTACACCGACTACATAGCCGCCCAAAATACCGACCATGGAAAACACCGCGGCCAGTATGGGCATGGCAATGATGCCGCCCCAAAAACGCGGCACCAGCAGGCGGCGTATGGGGTCTACTGCCATGACTTCCATGGCGGCAATCTGCTCGCCAGCCTTCATCAGGCCGATTTCGGCGGTCAGCGAGGTGCCTGCCCGGCCTGCAAAGAGCAGGGCGGTGACGACGGGGCCAAGCTCACGCACCAGTGACAGAGCGACCAGCAGGCCCAGAGCCTCTTCGGAGCCATAGCGGTTCAGCGTGTAATACCCCTGCAAACCCAGTACAAAACCCACGAACAGGCCGGAAACGGCAATGATCAGCAGCGAATAGTTGCCAATAAAGTGGATTTGCTGGGAAACCAGACGCGGACGACGCCATAAGAGGGACGAACGGGCCAGCAAGGCGGCAAACAGGCGGCTGAATGCACCCAGGCCGTAAATGCTATTACGTATGGCAGCGCCTAGCGCGCTAATCGGGGCGGTGATGAAATTCATGAGCGCGTCGTCCGATTCTGGAGCCAGGCTTCAAAAGCCGGGGTGACGGGGTAGTTAAAGGCGATAGGGCCGTCGGGCTCGCCACGCAGGAACTGCTGTACGTAAGGATCTTTGGATGCCCGCAGCTCTGTGGGCGTACCCTGGGTCAGCAAGCGGCCCTGGCCCACCATATAGACCTGGTCGGCAATGGCAAAGGATTCGGCCACATCATGCGTAATCAGTACCGAAGCGCAGTTCAGGCGGTCGGTCAGGTCGCGAATCAGTTGGGCGGTAATACCCATGGAAATGGGGTCCAGACCGGCAAAGGGCTCGTCGTACAGAATCAGTTCCGGTTCCAGCACAATGGCGCGGGCTAAGGCGACCCGGCGAGCCATGCCGCCAGAGATCTCGTTCACGCCCAAATGGGCGGCGGCGCGCAAACCTACGGCATCCAGCTTGTCCAGCACACGGTCCTGGATGTCGGATTCGTTGGCATTGGTCAGCTCTCGCAAGGGAAAGGCCACGTTTTCAAACACATTCAGGTCGGTAAACAGAGCGCCTTGCTGAAACAGGACACCCATGCGTTGGCGCGTTTGGCGCAGGTCCTCGCCGTCGAGTTTGGCCAAGTCCTGGCCAAAAACCGTAACAGTCCCTTTCTGCGCACGGATTTGCCCGGTGGCAGCACGCAGAAGTGTTGTTTTTCCGGAACCTGAGCCCCCCATCATGGCGACGACCTGACCTTTCTGGACGGTCATAGACACGTTCGCCAGCACGGTGAAGGCACCATAGCCCAGCGAAGCAGAATCCAGATTTAGTACGGCTTGGTCAGTATTTACAGCCATGTCGCGGGCAAGATGGGATAAAAGGACTTGCCATTGTACCGCTTGCGCGTCTGGCGGCTCAATGTATTGCACTCCATGAACGGCAGATCGTGACTCTTTTATGACCCTTTTGTGGCCCTTGATACAGCCGCTTACTTCAAGCCGGGTTTGGCTGTGAAGTCGTCCTTTTTATGTGACGAATTTGTCTTAGGTCGCGGGTTGTATCAAAGCGAACAGCAATCCGCCGCCTGCCAGCAACCATAAAGGGTTGATGCGGCTAAGCAGCAAAATGGCCGTACAGGCCAGAGCTGTACCCCAGGCCCACAGCCCGCCTTGAGCCGCTTTCAGAATCGTGCCGCTGGCCGCCAGAATCATCCCGGCGGCAATGGGCAGCAGGCCGATCTCGATGGCGCGGATAATGCGGGTGCCTTCATAGCGCTTCCAGATTGTCGCCAGGTAATAGATCAGCAAGGCAGAGGGCAGGAAAATGGCGACGGATGCGGCCAGGGCTCCGGCCCAGCCTGCCGCTTTCCAGCCCACCAGGGTGACAAGCAAGGATTTGGGGCCGGGCGTCAGGCGTGACAGGGCGAACAGATCCAGAAACTCCTGATTGCTGAGCCAGCCATGGATTTCTACTGATTGCCGATGAATCTCGGGAATGATGCTTTGCCCGCCACCTATCGTCAGAAAAGACAGGGGGGCGAATACACGCATGAGCTGGAGCAGAATCGTGATCATGATTGCTCCACGGATGAGTCTCCTAGCTGCAACCAGGCATACCAGACGGACAGCGGCGCGCAGATCAGAATAACGGGGATCAGGCTCCATTCCATGACGAAAATGCCGACAAAAACCGCCAACATGATCGCAATTGGCACGATTCCGGTGGCGGCGCTGCGCGCCGAGCGTACCCCCATTTCAAGCGACAGACCGATGGCTGCGGCGGCAATTCCGGCCATGACCTGAGGCACGAGGGTAGACCCCGTCAGTTGTTCCAGGCCAATCAGCATCAGAATGGCCAAGAGCAGCGGTGGGAGCACCATGCCCAGCGTGGCAACCAAGGCCCCTGGCCCGGCCTGCAGGCGGTAACCGATCCATATAGAGAGATTGACCACATTGATGCCGGGCAGTGCCTGGGACAGGGCCAGGCCGCTCAGAAAGTCTGCTTGGCTCATCAAACGGCGCTGGACGACAAACTCGCGCATTAACCAGCCACTCAAGCCCCCGCCAAAGCTGGTCAGGCCAATGCGGGCAAAGATCAGAAACAGAGCACTTAAGGATAAAGGGGCAGCTTCTTGGGACCGGGTCATAGAGAAATGAAGGCGGATCGGGCTCGTAAAAGTGGAGGTTTGAACATTCTGGCATACAAATTAAGCTGTTTTTACCCTCTTGTGGGCATGTGTGGGCAGGCTTGTCCCCGGCTTGACGATGTTTTCGGGCCTTTGGGGGCAGGAAAATGGGGTCTGGGCCAGGGGAGGCCAAATTTTTTTTCATTCCCAGGTGTTTCTTATTTGTTTGAAATATTTAAAGAAATAAATTAATTAATAAGGCCTTAAAAATTAAATAGAAACCTGATTGAAATAAATAAAAAAAGAATTAAAAAAATATCTTGAAACCATGCGTGATGCCAGCTTGCCAAGGCTGGATCCGCTTCTGATTAATGAGGGGTGCAATGAGCTTTTGCATGGTTCAATCTGTTGAAATAAAAGAGATTGAAACGACTGTTTGAATTCCGTGTGCGGTGCTGGAGTCGCTGAACAAGCAAGCCACGATCGAGTCATGGACAGTTTTATGAAGATGGATTTGATCTATGCCCATCTTTGAATCAAAATAAAAAAGACTTTATGGTCTTAAAACCGGTTGTGCGTGTACGATTATTCGATTGCCTCGCATCGTAGAGCGTCCGTTTGGGACCCTATGCTGCGTGGGGTTTCAGTTTCCTGGAGACAAACCTATGACATCTAGTTCAGCCAGTGCAGTGACGGGCGGTGCCCGTACCTTGCGTCGGGTCGCCGTGTGCGGTGCCGGCGTCATGGGCGCGCAAATTGCCGCTCATTGCGTGAATGCAGGCATACCAGTAGTTCTGTTTGATCTGCCCGCCCGCGAGGGTCCGAAAAACGGGATCGCCATTCGTGCGATTGCCAATCTGCGCAAAATGAATCCCGCTCCCTTGGGCACGCCAGACCTGGCTGACCTGATCGAGCCTGCCAACTACGAAGATAATCTGGACCGTCTGGCCGATTGCGATCTGGTGATCGAAGCCATTGCCGAACGTCTGGACTGGAAACAGGACCTGTACCGCAAGATCGGGCCAGCTCTGAATCCCAACGCCATCATCGCCAGCAACACGTCCGGCCTGTCCATCACCTCCCTGGCGGATGTGCTGCCCGAAGCCTTGCGTCCACGTTTTTGCGGTGTGCACTTTTTCAACCCACCACGCTACATGAGCCTGGTGGAGCTGATCCCCACCAAATACACCCAGCCAGCCTTGCTGGATACTCTGGAAACTTTCCTGGTATCGCAGTTGGGCAAGGGCGTGGTTCGTGCCAAAGATACCCCTAACTTCATCGGTAACCGTATCGGTGTGTTTGGCATTCTGTCCGTGTTTGAGCAGGCGCGCCGTTTCTCCCTGACTTACGAGCAGGTTGATGAATTGACAGGCACTCGCCTGGGCCGTGCCAAATCGGGTACTTACCGTACCGCCGACGTTGTCGGTCTGGACACGCTGGCTCACGTGATCCGCACCATGCAGGATCAATTGCCTGATGACAGCTTCAAAGCTCACTTTGGCTTGCCGCCCGAAGTGCAGGGCTTGATCGATGCGGGCGCATTGGGTCAGAAGACAGGCGCCGGTTTCTTCCGCAAGAAAGGCCGTGAGATTCAGCGCTTCGATGCTCAGCAACGTGATTACGTGGCTGCTGATCAGAAAATTGATCCCGATGTTGCTGCCATTCTGGCTGTACGTGACCCGGCTGAGCGCCTGCGTCAGTTGCGTGAGTCCGACAAGCCTCAAGCTCAATTCGTGTGGGCGGTATTGCGCGACACCTTCCACTACAGCGCCATTCATCTGCAAGACATTGCTGACAACGCACGTCAATTGGACCTGGCCTTGAAATGGGGCTTTGGTCACAAGCAAGGCCCGTTCGAGATCTGGCAAGCTGCCGGATGGCGTCAAGTGGCCGAGTGGATCAATCAGGATATCCAGGATGGCAAGACCCTCAGCAGCCAGCCGCTGCCAGATTGGGCTACCCGTGGTCCCGTATGGGAGGCGCAAGGCGTGCATACCGCCGCCGGTTCCTGGAATCCGTCGCAATCGCGCTTTGAAGGCCGTAGCGAACTGCCTGTTTACCAGCGTCACATTGGCACCCCTTTGCTGGTGGGCGAGGTCGAGTCTCTGGAAACCACTACGGTTTTTGAAGATGAGTCCGTACGCTGCTGGACGCTGCCTGCACCGCACCCACAAGATGTGCTGATCGTGTCCTTCAAGACCAAGATGCACACGTTAAGCCCCGGTGTGGTCAATGGCATGTTCAAGGCAATTGAATTGGCCGAAGCCTCGTATCAGGCTCTGGTGGTGGCTCAGGATGGTGATCCATTCTCCGCAGGCGCCGACCTGAAAGCCATTCTGCCTGTGTTTGAGAAAGAAGGTGTGGCTGGAGTTGAGCCGGTGGAACGTGCCATGCAAGACATGGTTTTACGTATCCGTTACGCGCAAGTGCCTGTGGTGGCTGCGGTTGCCGGTCTGGCCTTGGGTGGTGGTTGCGAACTGGCTGTGCATTGCGCGCACCGTGTCGCTCATTTCGAGTCTTACATCGGTCTGGTGGAAGTGGGTGTGGGTCTGGTTCCAGGTGCAGGTGGCCTGGCGTACTCGGCTCGCCGCTCCGCTGAACTCCAGGCGATGGGCGCACCCGATGCTCCATTGCTGGCTTACCTGAAGCGTTTTGCTCTGGCGATTGCCAGCGCTCAAGTGTCGCGCTCCGCTCTGGATGCTCGTCAGCTTGGCTTCCTGAAAGAGTCCGACACCATCGTCATGAACCGCCAGGAACTGGTTTACGTTGCCGTCCGTCAGGCACAGGCTCTGGCCAGCACCGGTTGGCGTGCTCCTTTGCCACGTCGCTTCCCGGTTGCCGGTCGCGATGGCATCGCCACGCTGAAGGCTCAACTGGTGAACATGAAAGAAGGTGGTTTCATCTCGGAATATGACTTCCATATCGCCGAGAAGGTCGTAACCGTGATCTGCGGGGGCGATGTTGATCCAGGCTCGTTGGTGGATGAAGCATGGATGATGGCGCAAGAGCGGCAGGCTTTCCTGGAGCTGCTCAATTCCCCCAAGACCCAGGAACGTATTACTGGGATGTTGAGTACTGGCAAGCCGGTGCGTAACTAGAGCGGATCAAGGAGTAGACATGACTGTACAACAAGCTTATATCGTCGCTGCCAAGCGTACGCCCATTGGCAAAGCACCTCGCGGTGTGTTCTCGGCCTACCGTCCTGACGAGTTGCTGGCTGAAGCCATTCGCGGCACGCTGGCGGGTGTGCCCACTCTGGACCCGGCTGCCATTGAAGAAGTCGTGGCTGGTTGCGCGCTGCCCGAAGGCCCACAAGGCTTTAACGTGGCGCGTATCTCTGCCTTGCTGGCAGGTCTGCCACATACCGTGGCGGGCATGACCGTCAACCGTTTCTGCGCCTCGGGTTTGAGTGCCATTGCCATTGCTGCCGACCGTATCCGTACGGGTCAGGCGGACATCATTGTGGCTGCCGGTGTGGAATCCATGAGCCAAGTGCCCGTAATGGGCGTTGGCACCACATTCAGCCCGGAGATTTTCACTTCGGATGAAAACTATGGCATTGCCTATGGCATGGGTCTGACGGCTGAAGAAGTGGCCCGTCAGTGGAAAGTATCCCGTGAAGATCAGGATGCGTTTGCCTTGGCTTCGCACCAGAAAGCCGTCAAGGCTTGGGAATCCGGCGAGTTCACGGGTGAGGTTCTGCCCGTGTCGGTAACGCGTCGTCAGCCTAACTTGAGCACTCAGGAGATCTCGGTCAAAACCCAAGTGGTTGATCGTGACGAAGGGCCACGTCCTGATACCAGCCTGGAAGTGCTGGCCAAGCTGCGTCCCGTATTTGCGGCTCGTGGTTCGGTAACGGCCGGGAACAGCTCGCAGACCTCTGACGGTGCTGGCGCTTTGCTGGTGGTGTCCGAACGTGCTTTGCGTGAGCACAACCTGACGCCTTTGGCCCGTTTCGTGACCTTCTCGGTCCGTGGCGTGCCTCCACAGATCATGGGTATCGGTCCTAAAGAAGCCGTGCCTCATGCCTTGGCCTTGGCTGGCCTGAAGCAAGATCAGATGGACTGGATCGAGCTGAACGAAGCCTTTGCCGCTCAATCTCTGGCGGTGATTCGTGATCTGGGCCTGGACCCAGAGCGCGTCAACCCGCTGGGTGGCGCTATTGCCATGGGCCACCCTCTGGGTGCGACCGGTGCCATGCGTGCTGCTACCGTGGTTCATGCCTTGCAGCGTCGTCAACTGAAGTACGGCATGCTGACCATGTGTATTGGTACAGGCATGGGCGCTGCCGGGATTTTCGAGCGAACCTAATCTCAGGTCTGCCACTGCTTCTATCGCTGTAGTACAAAGCCGCCTTCGGGCGGCTTTTTTATTGATGCTCGCCAGGCTTTGGAGGGTAACTGCTCCATACCTATAAGCAAATTTGCTTAAAACTGCTCAAGTATCAAAAACGTAAAGGTTTGTTGTTGTCATAGAGTGGACATGGACTCGCACCATAGTTCTTTTATCTGGCGGTCGACTGGATACGCAGGCCCAGCATCCACTCCGCCTGTCGCACTTTGATAACTGCTTTTGAGCGGGTGCTTGCAAAGGAGGTGAGATGGTCGTGCTGCTTTTGTGGATGCTCTTGGCTTTTGGCTTGGCGGCAATGGTGGTACTTGTCGGTATTACCTTGGAGTGGGGCGGCTCTTTGCCGTATCTGGCCGCGCTGGTACTGCTCGTGCCCGTCGGTTTCCTGATTGCTAGTGGCCGAGCTTTTATACTCTATCAGCGGGCCTTGCCTGAGCAGTGCTTGTATCAGCGTTTGGTGTCACAAGATGCCAAGCGGTGCCAAGCGATGATCGTGGCCCACGATGAATTGCTTCCCGGTGTGCTCCAGTTGGCTTACCCCCTATTGCGTTTAAGCCTGGATGTGGCTGGCAGCAGGGCGTTTGTAGATGTTCTGGTGCAGCCCGAGTTGTTCAGCCGATTCCGTCCGGGTAACACCGTGGCTGTGCTATGCGACCCTAATGATCCTGCGCTTTGCGCTGTTGATCGTGAACAGGTCGCCTTGCAGCTTCGGCCTGTGTCGAATTCATATGGTGATTGACGCTATGTTGTGGGATAGATAGAAACAGTGCTGCGGATTGTCGTCGTACTTGAGCGCTGGTATGCCCCACTTTGAAACAGGAAGCAGGTATCTGCAAAAATACTAGTGGCCCGCCGTGTGATCGATATACTGATAAAAGGCAAGAGCACGAGCAAAATCCGGGCAGCCGCTTCCCAAGGACATTCACATACCTACGGAGGTACGACATTGAAAACGCACACTGATCCCGTTAAGTACGATGCTGTGGACTGGCATGTGGGTGGGGACTACCCTTCTGACTTGGGTCCGCAAGGCGGGCGCACACATATCGGCATGTATTTGGCCTGGCTGGTAGAAAAAGGCCTGTTGGCTAATGCCTTTCTGGATCGCTATCCCAACGAAGTCCGGCAGTGTCGAGATCACATGCTGAAGGGCTCGCAACTGCTGCAAGAGTGTTGTGACGATGTGCTGGTCAGCGAAGATCTGTCAGATCTGGGCAAATCCTTCAGCGATTTTTATTACGACGAGCTGTATCTGGACGATTACGTGGAAACGCTGGACGACGAGGTTCTGCCGTCCATCTACCATGTGCCTGACGATTGGGATACCTACGAAACCCTGCGTCCCGTGCTGGAGCGACGTTACCAGCACTGGCGTCAGGAGCAGGGGTTGGAGGACTGATTTCTGCTCCTCGGCTTTCAGGTGCTAGAAGCGCTGCCTGCGGGCAGCGCAGCAGACTTACGCTGCCCTGCGCCTGCCAATCAGCCCCGTGGCCAGCAAGGTGCCAAACAGGACCGTACTCATGCCGATCAGCATTTGTGCAGTCAGAGCTTCGTCCAGCAACAAGGCTCCCCACAGTACGCCAAAGGGCGGGACCAGAAAGGTCACCGTAATGGTTTTGGACGGGCCGACATTGGACAGCAGACGGTAAAAAATCAGGTAGGCGACCGCCGTACACAACAAGGATAGAGACAGCGCTGCGCCCCAGGCATGCAGGCCCGGCAGTTGGGCGGGCCACCAGTAAATGGCAGCAGGTAATAAAATCAGAGTCGCGCTGACCATGCTGCCTGCAGCTACGGCTTGTGGCTGTACGCCTCGCAGATAGCGGGCTGTAAAGTTGGCAGCAATGCCGTAAAACACGGTAGCCAACAAGGATGCCAGGACGGCCCAGCCTTCGGCTCCTTTGTTGAAACTCAGCTTGTCGTACACCAGAATCAAAATACCCAGAAAGCCCAAACAGAGCCCCAGTATGCGGCTGGGTGTCAGACGTTCTTTTAGCCAGACGCGGGCGACCAGTGCGCCAAACAAGGGTGCCATGGCATTCAGAACTGCCAGTAATCCCGACTCCAGACGCAGGGCCGCAAAGGCATATAAGGAGAAGGGCACGGCGGCATTCAGAACACCCAAGGCAAAGATGGGTTTCCAGTTCGCCAGAAAGATTGGCAAGCGTCCTGTGATGGTGATGTAGCTCATCAAGGCCAGGGCGCTGACACCGACACGGACTGCCGTCAGCGGAAAGGGGCCAAACTCCGGAACCGCTTGAAGCGTAAATAAAAACGAGCCGCCCCAAATGGCGGCCAGCAGGAATAAATCGCGTAAGTCTTTGGGGGACATGGGAATGGTGTTGGTGGTGGCGGTCCGCATGGGCCGTCTAACAGAGCCGATTGTAATCCTCTGGCTGCGGCGCGGGCGTCTGGCTTGGGCGGCTACAGCCAGATCGGGAGTTGCCTGACTCTTTAAACAGACAACTCTTTATCAAGTGCCCGCTTCAACACGCTAAAGATCCGTTTGTCGCTGCATTGGGCCACGTTGAAACGCAGAAACCGAGCGGCATCCGGGGCCTGGCTGAAAACGGGGCCGGGAGCCAGCACTACACCATGGGGCAGGCAGGCGCGTGCCAGACTAAGTGCATCGTGTCCGACGGGTAAGCAAGCCCACAGAAACATGCCCTCGCGGGGGCGCAACCACGGTGTCAGACCTAGCTGTTCCAGTTGTGTCACGGTGTGGTCCATAGCCTTGGAGAGCCGGTGCCGGACTCGCTCCAGATGTTTGCGATAGCCGCTGTCGCTAAGTGCGCTGTGCAAGATATGAGAAGCTAGACGGTTGCTGCTGAAACTGGTGGCCGTACGCAGATCGACCAGACTGTCTATCCAGGGAGCCTGGGCGGCGATATAGCCGCAGCGTAAGGATGCAGACAAGGTTTTGGAGAAACTGCCTATCTGTACCACCCGGGACAGGCCATCCAGCGCGGCCAGGCGGGTGGCAGGACGAGATTCCAGATCCCCGAAAATATCGTCTTCGATAATGTAGAGATCAGCACGTTGCGCCATGGCCAGAACACTGTGGGCAGTTGTGGCTGACAAACGCGCTCCGGTCGGGTTGTGTATACCGGAATTGGTGATGTACAGACGAGGTTTGTGTTCTTGCAAGGCGGCTTCAAAGGCGTGCAGGTCCGGTCCCTGATGGGTATACGGGACACTGGCAACTTTGGCGCGATGTGCTCGCAGCAAAGCATGGAAATTGAAGTAGCAGGGGTCGTCCACGAGCACAGTATCGCCCGGCTCCAAAAAGAAGCGGCAGATCAAATCAATGGCGTGGGTGCCCGAGTCGGTCAACATGATGTGATGGGGGGCGACGTCAATCTCGGACTGGACCAGGCGGCGGGCCAGCAGTTGGCGTAGCGGCTCCAAGCCTAGGGGCGAGCCGTAATCCGTCAGGTCTGCATTAGAACTGCGTGCGGCTTTGCGTAGCCCTCGGCGTACGCCTTGGTCGTACATCCAGTCCGATGGTAGCCAACCACAGCCCGGCATCAACATATCCTGACCTGCTTCCAGCGATTGGCGCGAGATCCATAGGGGGTCGATATCCCGTTCCAGTGCCGGTTCCAGCGCAGCCAGGCTCAAGGGGGCCAAGGGGGCGGTCACGTAAAAACCGGAGCCTGCCCGTGCCTCTATCAAGCCTTCGGCAGCCAGCCTGCCATACGCCTCCACAATCGTAGAGATTGATACCCCTGACGATTGGGCTTGAGCACGTACGGACGGGAGCCGGGTGCCGGGCGGGTAGGTGCGCGCGGCAATGCGTTCACGCACGGATTGCATGATGTGGTCGATGCGAGTCAAAGAGGGCATGGGCTGGGCACGGTGTATGGGTCTAATGAGCAATACAGTTTTTAAAAACTGTACTGGACTGTGCCTGTGTATGCTGGCATAGCTGTGTTGTACTGACAAGCTTCTTGGTGGGAGTGTGAATGATGGATAGCAAGGCAGTCAGTTGGTTGAACGGCTTTATCGGGGTAGCAATTTTCGCGGGTTCATTACCGGCTACACGAGTTGCTGTACTGGGCATGGATCCTTTTTTCCTGACGGGGGGGCGAGCAGTAGTGGCCGCCTTGCTGGCAAGCCTCTGGCTGCTGATCGGACGAGTAGCGCGTCCGCAACGCGCAGACCTGGCCTCACTGGCCCTGGTCGGCTTTGGTGTTGTCCTGGGTTTTCCTTTGCTGACCGCTTTGGCCTTGCAGCACATTACCTCGGCCCATTCCATTGTGTATCTGGGCTTGTTGCCTTTGTGTACGGCAGTATTTGGCGTCATCTTGGCCGGTGAGCGGCATAAACCCGTGTTCTGGTTTTTCTCCATTCTAGGCAGCCTGGTGGTGATGGCGTATGCCGCCAGGGAAGGTCTGGATGCCGCCTGGCAGGGCGATCTGTACATGTTGGCCGCTGTGGTGGTGTGCGGTATGGGCTATGCCGAAGGGGGACGCTTGTCGCGTCGTCTGGGAGGCTGGCAAGTGATTTGCTGGGCCTTGGTGCTGTCCTCGCCCTTCATGTTTGTCATGATGATCTGGTTCTGGCCGCAGAGCTTTAGCGGGATTGAAGCCTCGGCCTGGTTAGGTTTTGCCTATGTGTCGGTATTTAGCATGTTTTTGGGTTTTGTGTTCTGGTACCGAGGGCTGGCGCAGGGCGGGATTGCGGCGGTAGGGCAGTTGCAGTTGTTGCAGCCCTTTATGGGCCTGGGGCTGGCGGCGGCCTTGTTGGGCGAGGCCGTCAATCCCAGCATGATTTGGGTCACCTTAGGCGCGGCCTTGTGTGTGGCGGGTGCCCGTCGTTTTGCTTCGTGATGACCGGGGCATAAAAAGCTTAGATGCAATACTCCTGGCTGACGAAGGTCTTGAGCTTTTGGAACCGTTAGGCGATAAACAACCGGCCTGTCTACTCAGTAGACAGGCCGGTTTCATGGCAAGCATGGCGGGCGATTTACGCTTCGGCGTGCTTGGCGGCTTCTACCGCTGCCTGTGTATCTTCTTTAGCACCATTAAAGAACAAGTTCAGCAGAACGGCAGCAATCGAGGTCAGCAATATGCCCGATTCGATCAGCGGGTGAATGGCGTGAGGCATCCACTGCATGTAGTTGGGCGCAACCAGAGGAATCATGCCGACGCCAATGGAGATAGCCACAATCATGGAGTTGTTGCGGTTGGTCTTGTAGTCCACGCCGGACAGGATGCGGATACCCGTGGCTGTGACCATACCGAACATCACAATACCGGCGCCGCCCAGAACCACGGTAGGCAGGGACTCTACCAGGGCGGCCATCTTGGGCAGCAGGCCCAGAATAATCAGAATGGCACCACCGGCCACGCAGACAAAGCGGCTGCGAACACCTGTTACCGCAACCAGACCTACGTTTTGCGAGAAGCTGGAGTACGGGAAGGTATTGAAGATGCCGCCCAGCAAAGTGCCCAGACCGTCGGTACGCAGGCCGCGAGCCAGATCTTTCTGATCCACTTTCTTGCCTGTCATGTCGCTTAGCGCCAGGAACATGCCGGTGGATTCGATCAGCACGACGATCATGACCAGTGTCATAGTGGCAATGTGCAGGAGGTTGAATTTGGGCATACCAAAGTGGAACGGCAAGACCAGATCAACCCAAGCTGCATTGGCGACCTTCTCGTAGGTCATGATGCCCATGGCCGAAGCAACAACCGCGCCAATGACGATACCCAGCAATACGGCTACGTTCGCCAGAAAACCTTTTGCAAATTTAGCGATCAGCAGGATCGAGGTCAGCACGATGGCCGCAATGCCCAGGCCTGTCAGGTTGGCGTAGCGTGGGTTAGGGACTGTCGCCTTCAGGGCCAGACCTTCCGGTAAGGGAGGCAGGGCAGAGCCTGGCATGGCCGCTGCCGATTGGGCGTGCTGTATCCAGGCCAAATGGTCCGGGTTGATGACGCTGGGGGCAGTCGGGCCGAAGGGATTGCCAAAAATCCAGTTAATCCCCACGCGCATCAGCGTAATACCGATCATGGCAATAATCGTGCCGGTGACCACGGGGGGGAAGAAGCGCAGCATTCGGCTGACGGCGGGGGCAATGATCATCGTAATGATCCCTGCCCCGATCACAGTGCCAAAGAGCAGTTGGGCGCCGTCATGGCCGGGGTTGGCCTGCGCCATCGAGACCATAGGGCCTACCGCGGCAAAGGTTACGCCCATCATGACAGGCAGTTTGATACCAAAGTACTGTGTAAAACCCATCGATTGAATGATGGATACGATGCCGCAGACAAACAAGTCAGCAGCAATCAGGATAGATACTTCTTCAGACGTCAGATTTAATGCCCGGCCCACAATTAGTGGAACCGCGACGGCACCGGCGTACATTACCAAAACGTGCTGCAGGCCCAGTGCAGCCAGCCTGCCGTTTGGTAATCGTTCGTCGACGGGTGCGGTGGTCGCGTTCGTACCCATGAAATGTCTCCAGAGTGGATTAATTATTAGATGAAGCCATCTCAATGTAACGGCGTGCGACAGGCATGCCATAAGACAATTCGTATAGAGCCTAGGTGCCCCTGGCTATAAATGAGGGATAACCCCCAAGAAAAATACCCTGATTCGGGTGCTTTTGAGGTCGCTAAGGGAAAACACTGCTTCGGGGCCGGATCGTCAGGTCAGAGCAGCAGATCGTTGTATACCTGCACCAGTAACGGGTTTGCACCCGTCGTGCGCTTGTCGTGTTTGTATCAAAAATGACTTTTTATATACGACTGACCAGTCTTTTCTTGTCAATGTTTGGGGTAGTAAGTAACACTAATGACTAGGCCGTAAGCCGCCTGATAGTTGCCATGCAGCCCATATCGCGGCTTTTTGGCAGCATCGGATTGTTACAGTAAGCCCCTGTTCCATTTCAATTCTTTATAGATTAGAACAACTGCGCAATGGTAACATTCGCAGCTATAAATATTTTTGAAACGCTGCGGGCTACCTCTTGGGTTAAAGAGTTTTCTGGGTGGATAAGAGTTTTTGCTAAATATTTAATTGTGATTTTTATTTTATGCAGGGTGGCAGAAAAATACAAACACCTTTGATATTTCCCCAGTGTTTTGATTGAATTGCCTTGGTAAATGCGCCCAAGGCCTGGTTGTTTTTCAAATATTAGTATTTTTGTTTTTAAAAATAAATAGAACAATATTGTCAGTGGATATTTAATTTAGATATTTATTTATTGTGTAAAGAATTAAATAAAAATCGAAAAATAAATATTATCAAATTGCATGGGGCTTATATATTCCATGTAATTATTGTTTGTAAACCATAGTAACGGTGTGTAATTTTCGCCATTGTTTGCTGGTGTGCTACCTGCGACACGATGATGTCAGAAGTCGTTGTCCGAAATAGCGTTTTATCAAATATGACTATTCCGTGCTCCGGGGTGACAGGGCGAGTCAGTAAAGATCGAAAGGGTAGGGTGCGTGTCTCAAAATACAGGCAAGGATGCTAATAAGTTAGAAGCATCCCGTACGGATATTAATAAAAGCAGTACTTCGTCTGGTGCAATCGCCATTATTGGTATGGCGTTTCGCTTTCCGGGCAACCTGTCGCAACCCGAACAGTTCTGGAATGCCTTAATTGAAAAGCGTGACCTGGTTACGGAAATCCCGGCAGATCGCTGGGCAACGGCCGAGTTGCAGCACGATAAACGGTCCGAACCGGGCCGCAGCATCACCTTTTCGGCGGGCGTTCTGTCTCGTATCGACGAGTTCGATGCGGACTTCTTTGGCATTTCCCCTCGCGAAGCCGCCTGGCTGGACCCCCAGCAGCGTTTGTTGCTGGAGCTGTCCTGGGAAGCTATGGAGAATGCCGGTGTCTTGCCGTCTGCCATGGCCGGTAGCGATTGCGCGGTTTATGTTGGTATTTCCGGTCTGGATTACGGCATGCGCGGCCTGGATGATCTGGCCAGCCTGACAGCTCATATGATGACCGGCAATACCATGAGTATTGCGGCCAATCGTCTGTCTTATATCTACGATTTGCATGGACCGTCCATGGCGGTGGATACCGCCTGCTCGTCTTCTTTGGTCGCTTTGCATCAAGCATGTTCAAGTCTGCGCAATGGCGAGGCCTCCAGCGCTCTGGTGGGAGGCGTCAATCTGTTGCTGCATCCTTATCCCTTTGTTGGCTTTACTAAAGCCTCGATGCTGTCGGCAGATGGCCGTTGCAAGGCGTTTGATGAAGCCGGTAATGGTTATGTACGCTCCGAGGGCGGCGCTGTATTGATGCTCAAACCCTTGGAGCAGGCCTTGGCCGATGGCGATCAAGTACAGGCCGTCATTTTGGCAACGGGTGTGAATGCTGATGGCGCTCGCAAGACCGGCATCACTATTCCTAGCTGTCAGGGGCAAATTGAGTTGATGCGCTCCGTGCTGGAGCGCAGTGGCCTGACAGCGGGTGATGTGGACTTTGTAGAGGCCCACGGGACCGGTACGGCTGTAGGCGATCCCATTGAAACTACCGCGATCAGCGCGGTGTATGGCAAATCGCGCGAACAGCGCTTGCCTATCGGTTCAGTCAAAGCGAACTTGGGGCATATGGAATCGGCCTCCGGCATGGCCGGTTTGGTCAAAACGGTGCTGGCTTTGCAGCATCAGGCCTTGCCGCCTGCTTTGCATTTGAAGACACCCAATCCCGCCATTGATTTTGACGGCTTGAACCTGGAGCTGCTGCCCCAGGGCCGTGAGTTGCAGCGTAGCGATGGCAAGCCGTTGGTGGCTGGCCTGAATTCTTTTGGTTTTGGTGGTGCCAACGCCCACGTCTTGCTGCAGGCTCCTGTAGCGACAGCAAGCCAATCGATAACGCTGCCGAACGCGGGTTTGCCACCTTTGGTCTTGTCGGCCAAGACAGAAGCCGCCCTGCGCGAACAGGCGGGTAATTATGCGGACTTGCTGGATGGCAAAACAGCCCAAGATTTTTACGATGTCAGCTACGCTGTTGCTCACCGTCGCCAGACTTTGGCCCGTGGTTTGATCATTCAACCCGAAACGGTTGAAGAAGGCGTGGCGCAATTGCGTGCTTACGCGCACGGTCAGGCCCCACAAGGTCTGCAAACCGTAGACGCCCTGAGCAAAGAAGGCCAATTGGCCTTTGTCTACGCCGGTAACGGCGCGCAGTGGCTGGGCATGGGCGTGACCTTGTTGCGCGAGTCCCCTCGTTTCGCGGCTTTGCTGTCCGAACTGGACAGCATGATGAAGCCCTTGGCGGGCTTCTCGCTGCTGGAGCAATTACAGGCCGAGCCTGCCGCTTCCCGCATGGACGACACAACAGTCGCCCAGCCTTTGCTGTTTGCCGTACAAGTTATTGTGACGCGCATGCTGCGCGAAGATGGCATTCAACCCGATGCTGTAGCTGGTCACAGTGTGGGAGAGATCGCTGCAGCCTGGGCCGCCGGTGCTTTGGATCTGGAGCAAGCCATACGCGTGATTTGTGCCCGTAGTCAGGCTCAGGGTCTGACTCGTGGCCAAGGCCGGATGGCTGTTGTTGGTTTGTCGCTGGAAGCGGTGAATATCTTGCTGGAAGGCTTGGGTGCAGACTTGGGCGTGAATGTGGCGGGTGTGAACAGCCCCTCCAATATCACTCTGTCCGGCAGCCTGGAAGGCTTGCAGCGTATTCAGTCTGCCCTGGAAGGCCAAAGCGTTTTCTTCCGTCTGCTGGATTTGGATTACGCCTTTCATAGCCCCTATATGGATGGCTTGTTGCCGCATCTGGAAAAGAGCCTGGGCGATTTGCAGCCCGGCCAGCAAGCAGCACAAGCCCGTTTTGTTTCGACCGTTACCGGTGAAGAGCTGCCCCCGCAAGAGCTGGGCGTGGATTACTGGTGGCGCAATATCCGTGAGCCCGTGCAGTTCGAGAAAGCCATTGCCTGCCTGGGCGAACAGGGCTGTCGTGTGTTTCTGGAAATTGGCCCGCACGCTATTTTGCAGCGCTATATCCGTGAAACCCTGACTCAGCTTGATGTTCAGGGTGTGGTGCTGTCCAGCCTGCGCAAGCATGACGATGGCCCGCAGCGCCTGGCCGATACGGCTTTGCATACCTTGGCCTTGTTGCCGACCCAATTGAAAGCCCGTTTCCCCGTGGCCGGTAATTCAGTGGATCTGCCTGTATACCCATGGCAGCGTGAGCGCCATTGGTACAAGTCCAGCACAGAAGGGATGCGCTCTATTGAGCGCCGTCGCGTGCATGATTTGCTGGGTTGGCGTTTACCCGACAGCGATCTTGGCTGGGAAAACGTGCTGGACCCAGTGATTCTGCCTTGGCTGGCCGACCACAAAGTTGGCGGGGCGATGGTCTACCCCGGTGCCGCTTATTTGGAAATGGCCTTGGCCGCCGCCCGCGAGTGGTTGGGCGAAACCCTGATTCTGGTGGATGAGCTGGATATTCTGGCCCCATTGGTGTTCGACGGTGAGCATGCCCGCAGCCTGCGATTTGTACTGAATCCGCGCGATGGCAGTTTCCATATCAAGAGCCGTCAGCGCCTGAGTCAGGACGAGTGGGTCGTCCATGCCAGTGGCCGTATTTTGGCGTCTGATGAGCGCCTGCCTAAAGCGGAACTACAGCCTCTGGTGTCGTCCACGCTGCAGATTGATCGCGAGCGTCATTACCGTCTGGCTCACACCTTGGGTCTGGATTACGGTCCTGCCTTTCAGGGCTTGAAAGAGGCCCACGTTCAGGGCACTTATTTGAGTGCTGAACTGGATATGCCGATCAGCCTGGATCAGGAAGCTTACCTGCTGCATCCGGCCTTGATGGACGTGTGCTACCAGTCTCTGGTGGATTTTTTCGCACAAGATATTGAAGCGGGCCAAGGCGTGGCCTTGCTGCCTGTGAAAGTAGGGCGTTTTACCTTGTCCACTGAAGGACAGGTGACGCACTTCCGTGCGCATCTGCGTCGTAGTAGTACTCGTTCGGTCTTGGCAGATTTTGAGCTGTACGGTGCTGATGGCTGCTTGCTGGCCAGCGCGCAGGCTTGCCGTTTCCGCGCAGCGTATTTCTTGCGCCAGGATCGTCATGCGGTCTCCAACTGGCAAATTACCCCGTATCTGCGCCCTCATCCTCGTGATGAGCGAGCTGCTGTTACGCTCGCGCCCGAACAACTGGCCCAAAGCGGTTGGGCAGCACTGGCTGATCAGCAGCAAGAACGCGAAACCTGGTTCCAGCAAAGCCTGCCTTTGCTGGATGCGCTGAGTCTGTCTTTTATCTACGAAGCCTTCCAAAGCCTGTCGACCCAGCCTTCCGCTATTAGCGCCGACGTCATGACTAGCCCATATGGCCGCTGGATGACAGATCTGCTCCGCCGTGAAGAGCTGTTGCAAGACAGCGAGCAGGGCTGGAATGTGGTGGATCAGGCCGATATGCCGCCTGCTCAAGATTTGTGGCGCACTATCTTGCAGGATTCACCCAATAGCCTGCCACAACTGACCCAAATTGGCTCGGTGGGCCGTCAACTGCCTGCCTTGCTGCGTGGCGAAGTGTCAGGCCCGAAATTGCTGGCCTCCTTGCGCCGCTCTCCCGTGGTTGAAGTGCTGTATGACGACGACCCCATGTATCTGGGTGTGCGTCTGGCATTGGAAGCCCAATTGCGCGAGCTGGCCGCTAACTTGCCTGCCTCGCAGCGCCTGCGCGTGCTGGAAGTCGCCGTAGGCCCTAGCAATTTGCCCAAGACCTTGGCGGCTTGTTTGTCTGAAGATCAGTTCGACTATGTGCTGGCATTGCCCGACGCTGATTTACAAGCGCGTCAGGCAACTCAGCATCATGGCTTGGCAAATGTACAAGTTATTGGTTTTGACTTGCAGGAATGGCAGTTGGAGCAGGCTGACATCACTGCATTTGATGTCGTGATTCTGCGCCATAGCTTGCACCGCACGGTGCATGTGCCGCCTGCCCTGGCGCATAGCAAACAATGGCTGGCCGCCGAGGGTGTGCTGTTGCTGGCTGAATGTCACCCGGACTGGCATGCCGACTTCCTGTCTGGCCTGGAACCGAGCTGGTGGCACGAGTCCGGTGATACGCAATCCTCTTCCTTGTTGTCGCCTGAGGGCTGGCACAAGGCCTTGGAGCAGGCGGGTTTTGAGCAGGTGCAAACCGCTCTGGAGCCTGCTGCCCAAGACTTAAGTGAAGGTGCCTATCTGCTACTGGCCAATGCGGCCAAGACTCAGACGACACAGAGTACAGAGTCCGTGCCCGCGGCTACTTGGGTGCTGCTGTTTGATGACGCCTCCCAGATGCAAGCCCAGTCTTTGCAGACGCGTTTGCAAGCGGCTGGCCAAGCCGTGAGTGCTCAAGCCTGGCCTTTGTCAGACGATGTGTTGGCCGATCAGGCTGCCATCAATGTGGTGCAGATGCTGGGTTGGGGCGATACCGTGGACGTCGCCAGCGATACTAGCGGCAAGCTGCTGAGTCTGGCACAAAGCCTGTCCGCACGCGCTGCTCAAAGCCTTTTGTGGCTGGTGACTCAAGGTGGTGCTTTGCCCGCTATGGCAGACAAGCTGGATTGGGCGGTTAATCCGGCCCAGTCGGCTCTGTGGGGTTTTGGTCGGGTTCTGATGAATGAGCTGCCTGCCCTGTCCTGCACCATGATCGATTTGGCAGATGATGCTTTGGCTAGCGATCTTAGCCTGCGTCTGGAGCGAGAGCTGCTGTGGCCAGATCAGGCGACTGAAGTCGTCTTGTCCCAAGACGCGCGTCATACCTTGGTGTTGGCAGATGCCACCCAGGCAGGACAAACGCGGCTGAATCAGGACGCCCGCTTCAAGCTGGACTTCCAGGTGCCCGGACAACTGCGCAATCTGGAATGGCAAGCCATGCAAGCCCCGGCTTTGGCGGCGGATCAGGTTGAAGTCCGTACGATGGCAGCCGGTCTGAACTTCCGTGACGTGATGTATTTGATGGGCTTGTTGCCGGATGAAGCCGTAGAAAACGGTTTTGCCGGTGCCAGCCTGGGCCTGGAGTTCTCGGGTGTGGTCACACGCGTGGGTGCTGATGTCACCCACTTGGCGGTGGGTCAGCCAGTCATGGGCTTTGGCTCCTCCTGCTTTGCCAGTCATGTTGTGACGCGTGCCGATGCGATCGCTCCCATGCCTGAAGGCTGGGATTTTGAGGCTGCGGCTACGGTTCCCACCGTGTTCTTCACGGTGTACTACGCCCTGACGCATCTGGCCCAGATCCAGCCCGGTGAAAAAGTCCTTATCCACGGTGCTGCTGGTGGCGTAGGGATTGCCGCAATCCAGTTGGCCCGTCATTTGGGCGCAGAAATTTATGCCACCGCAGGTACAGACGAGAAGCGCGTCTTTGCCTCCCTGCTGGGAGCAGACCGTGTGTTCGACTCGCGCAGCTTGAGCTTTGCTCAGGATGTGATGGACGCTAGCGGCGGTGAAGGTGTGGACGTGGTGCTGAACTCGCTGGCGGGTGAAGCCATGCGCCGCAGCCTGGATGTCTTGAGCCCATTTGGCCGTTTCCTGGAGCTGGGCAAGCGCGACTTCTTCGAGAACACACCTATCGGCCTGCGCCCCTTCAAGAGCAACATCAGCTACTTTGGTATTGATGCCGACCAGTTGCTGACGGGACGTCCAGCTTTGGCTGGACGCCTGTTTAAAGAAGTCATGGAACTGTTCCATGATGGCGCGCTGTTCCCATTGCCATACCGTAGCTTCGGTGCTGAGCATGTGGTTGATGCATTCCGCGCAATGCAGCAGGCTCGTCACATCGGCAAGCTGGTGGTGTCCTTAAAAGATGCTCAGCCTGCATTGCCGTCCAAACACACTATCGCTCCCCTTGATTTGTCCGCACAGGGCACTTGGTTGGTGACGGGTGGTTTGTCCGGCTTTGGCCTGGCTTCGGCCCAGTGGCTGGTCAAGCGTGGTGTGACATCCCTGGTTTTGGCAGGTCGTCGAGGTGCCGATACTCCTGGTGCACAAGAGCTGCTGGAGCAGTTCCAGACACAAGGCTGTCGTGTGCAAATCGTGGCGTGTGACGTCACGGATTTCGCAGCGGTACAGGCCGTCGTCGAGCAGATTCAGACAAGTGATAGCCCACTGACTGGTGTGCTGCATGCCGCCGCCGTGTTTGATGATCGCCTGATCGCCAATATGGATCAGGACAGCCTGAGCAAGGTGCTGCAAACCAAGTTGGTGGGTGCATGGAATCTGCACCTGGCTACTCAGGATTTGAAGCTGTCTCACTTCGTGCTGTATTCCTCGGTGACGACCTCTATTGGTAACCCCGGGCAGGCGAACTATGTGGCCGCCAATGCAGGTCTGGAAGGTTTGACGCGTTTGCGCCAGAACCAGGGTCTGGCGGCTTCTTGTATTGCTTGGGGGCCGATTGGCGATGCAGGTTATCTGACGCGCAATGAAACCGTAAAAGACAGTTTGGGTAAGCGCCTGGGCAAAGCACCGTTGCAGTCCGATCAGGCACTGGATCAACTGGATCGCGTTCTGGCCGCCAATGGTGAAGTGTCCATCGTGGCCAACTTTGACTGGAACGCCTTGGCCCGCTTGCTGGCCTCGGCCCAGAGCGAACGCTTCGCCATCTTGAACCGTGCTCGCAAGGATCACGACTCCGGCAGCGACGGGCAGGATATTCACGCTTTGATCGCGGGTAAAACACCCGAGCAAATTCACGCTTTGGTGGCCGAGTGGGTGGCACAAGAAGTAGCCAGCATTCTGCGCACCGAAGTAGACCGTATCGAAACCCAACGCTCCTTGCATGACCTGGGCATGGACTCCTTGATGGCTGTGGAATTGGCCTTGGGCTTGGAGCAACGCTTTGGCGTGCAGTTGCCCGCCATGGTACTGAACGATTCCCCCACCGTCTGGAACGTCGCGGCCCGCATTGTGGACAAGCTGACGGCCGGTGGCGAGGACTCGGCAGAGCAGGGGGCAGGGCATTTGGTAGCCGATGTCGTACGTCAGCATGGGGATGAGATGTCCGAGGCTGATTTGCAAGGTTTGGCGCAGGATGTACAGCGATTGGCAGAAACAGGGACATCACTGATTCATGAGTAAGAACGATCTGGTGCCAGGCAGTAAAGCACAGCTGATTCAGCGCATTCTGGGACGTAAAGCCGGACAAGCTGCCAGCGATGGCCGCATGGCCGAGCAGTCCGCAAGCCGTCAGGCTGCGGCCAGCCACATCCCGGAGTCCTTTACCCGCTTTGATCGCCACCCCGGCTACGAGAAAATGCTGGTGCCCAAAGCCATGGCGGATCGGATGGGCGTGCGTAATCCCTTCTTTCGTAGTCACGACGGCGTGGCCGCTGCGCGCACCCGTATCGATGGGCGGGACTATCTGAACTTTGCCAACTACAACTATCTGGGTCTGTCCGCGCACCCTGAAGTTAACGCAGCCGCTAAAGTAGCGATGGACCAGTACGGCACATCAGCCTCGGCCAGCCGTTTGGTAGCTGGCGAGCGCCGTGTACAGCGAGAGCTGGAAGAAGAGTTGGCGCAGAACTACGAGGTGGATGATTGCGTAGTTTTTGTCAGTGGACACGCCACCAACGTCAGCACCATTGGTTACCTGTTCGGCCCCAAGGATCTGGTGATTCACGATAGCCTGATCCACAACAGTATTTTGCAAGGCATCCAGTTATCGGGTGCCGCCCGCCGTTCCTTCCCTCACAACGATAGCGCCGCTCTGGAGCGCATTCTGGCTGACATTCGTGGCCAGTTCGAGCGTGTGCTGATTGTGATCGAAGGTCTGTACAGCATGGATGGCGACATTCCCAACCTGCCTGCATTTATTGACATAAAACGGCGCTATAAAGCGTTCTTGATGGTCGATGAGGCGCACGCCCTGGGCGTGCTGGGCAAGACAGGTCGCGGCTCGCACGAACATTTTGCTGTGGCAGGCCGTGATGTCGATATCTGGATGGGCACCTTGAGCAAGACCCTGGCAAGCTGCGGCGGCTATATCGCTGGCGACCGCGCGCTGGTGGAGCTGCTCAAATACGCCGCCTCTGGTTTTGTATATAGCGTGGGGATTTCCCCGGTGCTGGCGGCTGCTTCGCTTAAAGCCTTGCAGATCATGCGCCGGGAACCCGAGCGTGTGCATACCCTGCAAGAGCGCGGCAGTCAGTTTCTGAATTCGATGCGCTCGATGGGAGTCAATACCGGCTTTGCCCAAGGCTACGCCGTCATTCCCGCGATCACAGGCAGCTCTCTGAAAGCAGTCAAATTGTCCGGCCAGTTGTTTGATGCCGGTTTGAATGTGCAACCCATTATCCATCCTGCGGTGGAAGAGAAAGCAGCACGTCTGCGCTTTTTCCTGTCCTCCACGCATAGCCAGGATGACATAGACCTGGCGTGTGAAACCGTTCACACGCTCATGAAGAAATAAGCATGGCTCAATTACTACACACAGCAGTTAGCAAGATTGCAGCAATGGGACGGCCCGTCATGGCCAGCGCCCTGGTCGCCGTACTGGCCGGATGTGCCACGATGCCGGACTGGATGTCAGCTGATGGCCCTAGCCGCCAGCAAGTACAAGAGCGGCGTGAGGGCCGTATAGAAGGCATCACCCTGGTTAACGTGACAGACGAGTTGACCAGGAAGCTGGCAGCTAAAAAGCGCATGGGCGATTTTGCGGCTCAGTTCCCCAGCATGGGCTCGAACAACTATCTGATTGGCCCTGGGGATGTGCTGGAAGTGTCGGTTTGGGAAGCACCGCCTGCCATGCTGTTTGGCAGCATTTCCTTGGACCCCAAAGCGACGGCAGCGACAACTAATGCAGTAGCCTTCCCGTCACAAATGGTGACGTCAGATGGCATGATCAGCATGCCATTTGCAGGCCGCATCGCCGTTCAGGGCCGTAACACCCAACAGATTGAAGAAAGCATTGCCAAGCGTTTGCAAGGCAAGGCCAACAACCCCCAAGTATTGGTGCGTGTTACCCAGAACAACTCTTCTAACGTGACTGTGGTGGGTGAAGTCAATCAAAGCACCTTGATGCCGCTGACGCCGAAAGGCGAACGCCTGCTGGATGCCTTGGCCGCAGGTGGTGGCGTCAAGCAAGCGGTCAACCGTATCGCCATTCAGCTCTCGCGTGAGATGAATACATCGACCATGGCGCTGGATACGATCATCCGTAATCCGAGCCAGAACATCATGCTGAAACCGGGTGATGTGATTACCGCGCTGTACCAAAACCAGAGCTTTTCCATTCTGGGCGCCACAGGCAAGAACGAAGAGATTCCGTTTGAAGCTAAAGGCATTTCCTTGGTACAGGCCTTGGCCCGCTCCGGGGGCTTGGATACGTCACGAGCTGATGCTCGCGGTGTGTTTGTCTTCCGCTTTGAAGATGCTGCGCTGGTGGATGGTGCGCCAGAGTCGACCTTGCTGGACAAGAAAGGTGTCGTACCCGTGGTGTACGAGATCGACCTGCGTGACCCAGCTTCTTTCTTCGTCACCCAGAACTTCCCTGTGCAGGATAAGGACGTGATTTACGTGTCCAACTCGCCAGCGGCTGAGTTCCAGAAGTTCTTGCGTCTAGTGGTGTCGGTGGCTGTGCCTAGTACGACATTGAACAACATGATGAAGTGATCGGGTTCATGGCTAAGAACAACTTCTTCAGCAGAGGCCGGGATGAATAAGCAGGTGCGTAGCCCCATGGCCGTCACCTGGTCGGTCTGGCGGGCGTTACTTTTGCGAGAGTCTCTGGATCGCTTGTTTGATATGCGGGCTGCATGGTTCTGGTTGCTAATGGAGCCAGTGCTGCATATCAGTTTCATCACATTCATCTTCACAGTGATTCGTTTGCGCACGGTCGGTGGCATTGATGTCACTGTCTGGATTGTGGTGGGGATGTTGGCGTTTTTTATGTTTCGTCGTACTGCGATGCAGGTGATGCATGCAGTCGATAGCAATAAGCCTTTGTTTGCTTATAGGCAGGTGCAGCCATTTGATACCTCGGTTGCTCGTGGCGTCCTGGAAGCGTTTTTGATGACCTTGGTGTCTGCAATTATTTTGACTGGCGCAGCGTTGCTTGGACATGACGTGCGGCCTGATGATCCTCTGCAAGTTTTAGTGACTATGTTCGGGTTATGGCTCTTTGGCGTGGGCTATGGCTTGGTTGCCTCTGTGTTGATGGCCTTGGTTCGCGAAACTGAGCACATACTGAAAATCATGATGATGCCTTTGTATCTGATTTCAGGAGTCATCATGCCTATTTCTGCGGTTCCCCAGCCGTATCGGGATCTGCTCTTGTTCAATCCTTTGGTGCATGGCTTGGAGTTGGTACGCAAAGGGTTTTCAAATTACTACCACATGGTGCCGGGCATCAGCATGGGATACCTGTATCTGTGGGGGATAGTGAGCCTGTTTTTAGGTCTGGTTTTGTATCGACGCTTTACACAGCAGTTGGTGATGAAATGATCGTCGTCAATGATGTTTATAAACGCTACAAGACGGCCCATGGTGTTGGGCGTTGGGTGCTGGAGGGAGTAAACCTAACGATTCCTCCCAAGGTGAATGTGGGTCTGATTGGTTCTAACGGTGCCGGAAAATCTACGTTGTTGCGGTTGATCGGTGGTGTGGACCATCCCAATAAAGGCACTGTGCAGCGTTTGTGCAGGGTGTCTTGGCCGATGGGCAACGGAGGGTTGGAAGGTACCTTGACGGGCCGTCAAAACGCGAAGTTTGTGTGCCGGGTCCATGGACATCAGGAGGATCTGGCAGATCGGCTCGCTTTTATTAAAGATTTTTCTGAGCTGGGCCGAGCTTTTGAGGAGCCGGTCTATACGTATTCCTCTGGTATGCGTTCCCGTCTTCAGTTTGCCTTGTCGTTTGCTTTTAATTTTGATGTGTACATCTCGGATGAGGTTACAGCGGCAGGTGATGCGGCATTCCGTAAAAAAGCAGCTGACGCTTTTAAAACCATGACAAATCGTGCGGGCCTGATCATGGTGGCCCACGACAATAAAACCTTAAAACAATTTTGCCAGGCTGGTGTCTGGCTGCATCAAGGGCGAGCGCACTGGTTTGAACATATTGACGATGCGCTCAATGCCTACAAGGATTCACTTCCAAAATGACAGATACACCACAAGTCACTACGCAGGCTGCTAGTGCCGCTCCCGATAAGGCTGTTTCAAAGAAACCTGCTTTTGGGGCTCGCCTCCGCTCATGGTTTTCATTGCGTTTATTTGATCATGCCGTACGTGTGATTCTGATCTTGGCTGTCTTGGCTTCGGCGTATTGGTTAGTCTTTGCCTCGAACCGCTATGTGTCCGAGGCCAACGTCATTATCCGAAAGACAGACACGGTAGGAGCACCGTCTTTTGACCTGGGGATGCTGGTATCGGGTGTAGCTACGGTTGACCGCGCGAATCAGCTGTTATTACGTGATTACTTGTTGTCTGTGGACATGCTCAAGAAGCTTGATGAGTCTTTGGATTTACGTACTCATTACAGCTCCGCTGATCATGATTTGGTGTCGCGGATGTGGTTCCAGGATGCCTCGTTAGAGTGGTTCCATCGTCATTATTTGCGCCGTGTAGAGGTGGAGTTTGATGACTTCTCTGGTGTGTTACGCATCAAGGTCCAAGCTTACAACCCGGAAATGGCACAGGCTATTACCCAACAGTTGGTCCAGGAAGGAGAGCGTTATATGAATGTGCTTGGCCATGAAATGGCTCAGGTGCAAGTGAATTTCTTGGTTACTCAGGTTGATCAAGCTCAAGACCGCTTTCAGAAAGCCAGCCAGGACCTGCTGAACTATCAAAACAAGGCAGGTTTGTTGTCGCCCCAAGCTACAGCTGAAAGTATTAATGCCATTGTGGCGGCATTAGAAGGGCAACGCGCGCAATTGCAGACACAACTAGCCTCTCTGCCTAAAACTTTGGATCGGGATCATCCCAATATCTTGATGCTGAAGCAATCTTTGAGAGCCGTGGATGCACAAATCAAAGAGGAAAAGCTGAAGTTGGCGACGCCATCAGGTGGGACCTTGAATAAGTACGTAGAAGAGTTTTATCGCCTTGAAATGAACGTGCAGTTCACCCAAGAGCTTTACAAGTCCTCTTTAAGTGCTCTGGAGAAAGGGCGTATCGATGCAACTCGTATGTTGGAGAAAGTGTCAGTGTTGCAATCAGCGACCTTGCCTGAGTACCCGATGGAACCGCGTCGTCTCTATAACACCTTGGTGACCTTGCTGTTGGCGCTGATCCTGGCTGGGATATTGAAGCTGCTCAAGAGCATTGTGCTTGACCATGTGGACTAACAAGAAAGATAGGAAATCCATTTAATGTCTATGTCACCTGTTGTGCCGTCTGAGTTAGGCCAGGATTGCTCCGAGTCCAAGCATATGCAGCAGATTGAGAAGGAAAACTGCTTGTTGTTAGACCAGTTGCAGGTCGTGCAGGAAGAGTTGGGCCGTTTGTACGATAGCCCCCAAGATGTTTGGAGTGGTTTGACGCCGACGGTCATTAATGTGGCACCTGTAGATGTGCGACTTATAGAGTCTCAGGCGGAAACTGCTCGGTTGGAGTTCCTGCTCAAAGTGCAAACACAACTGCATGATTTAAAGACTCAATACGCTTTAGCCGCTCAGTTAGGCGATATTTTGATTGAGGGTGTGCAGTCCACAGGCTCGTTGATTTCGGTGCCTGGGCGTTTGCGTCAGGCTTGGCGTCAAAGTCGTCGCACGCAGCCTCCTGCTGCATTGGGTGGAAAGTCCTTTGACAAAATCATTCAGGCTTATCAGCAAGGAGGGGACCAACAGGTCGAGTCCTTGTTGAGTCAGGCTTCTGTGTCAAAAAGCGTGCAAGCCAGTGCTTGGACAGCCGTAGCCCGGACCTATATGACGACAGAGCCCGCACTGGTTGCAACGATGGCGCGCCGCGCGTTTGCTTTGGAGCCACGTGGGTTTCGTCAAAAGTGGTTGGCGTTTCGATTACATGAGTCGGGTGATTTGCTGGAGGCAGAAGCGCTCTTGACGCTCTTGCCGGAAGATGTGCCTTTTACTGATTCTGAGGCGCGTCAACGCGATCGTTTGCTGAAGCAGGCGGCAGAATTCCGTTTGGATAACGCTCGCTCTTTGTCCGGAGTTGATGCGCAATATGAGGATGTGCGGCGTCAATGGGATGAGTTGGCTCAGTCGCGCAACACGATTGCCAGTACTTTGGAGCAGCAAGGTAGACAGCTATCGGGTGCGCGAGATGAGGCGCGGCGTTTGAAGCAAGCGGAGCAAGAGCAACGTGTAGTAGCTGAATCGCTGCGGGCGCAGATCCGGCAGTTAGAGGAAGTGCACCAGGAAAGGCTTCAAGAGCGAAAACTGCAAGGGGATCAACAGCGACAACTTGTACTTCAGGAGCAGAGCAATACGCAGACTGCGCTTAAGCAAGTAGCGGTTTTGAAACGTGAGCTCGAGCAAGAAGGGTTGTTGAAGTCACAGGTGCAGCGTGAGTGCTTGGGCTTGCAAGCTGATCTGAAGCGGCTTGAGCAAACCTTGGCTGAAAAGGAAGTCCAGGCGGG
The DNA here is from genome assembly GCF_026344135.1 of Alcaligenes parafaecalis. Classification (NCBI taxonomy): domain Bacteria; kingdom Pseudomonadati; phylum Pseudomonadota; class Betaproteobacteria; order Burkholderiales; family Alcaligenaceae; genus Alcaligenes; species Alcaligenes parafaecalis. The sequence continues at coordinate 223,159 of NZ_JAPKNA010000002.1, forward strand.
GCAATGGTTTGAGCAATGCGTCACTGTACAGGGCGGCTTAGCGGATATGGCCCAGCAGTATGAGGGCCTGAAAGCAGAGTTGCAGACGCATTATCAGGACAAAGAGGCAGCTTTGTCACAACTTCAAGCCTTGATTGTTGCTCACGATGAATTGAATGTAATAGCGGAGCAACGCTTGGGGGAGGTCGGGTCCTTATTGGTTCAGTTAGAAGAATCAGTGGTTGAGTCTGAGGAGCTCCAGGGGCAATTGCGGGATACGCAGGCAGAGAAAGATTCTTTTCTGTCGCAAGTACAAGAGTTGATAGGTGCTCGTGATGAGTTGGCTGAACTTGCTGCCCAGCGGTTGGATGAAGTGCACTCGTTGCAATCTCAAGTTCAGGCAATAGCGCAGGAACTAGATGAGGCTAGGCAGCAAGTTAATGTGGAGCGAACAGGCTACAAGTCTTTGCAGGCTGAGCTTAGTCAAGCTTTCCAAGTGCGTGATGAACACATCGCTTTGGCTGCGCAGCGCCAGGGAGAACTGCTGCAGCAAGCTAAAGAGCAACTGAACTTGGAAAAGAGTAAAGCCGCACTGGAGACTCGTCAGTTAGAGTTACAGCAAGCATTGTCGGCACAGACTGCACGCGAAACGGACTTGCTTGAGCGCCTGAATGTTCAGGTGCAGTCGTTGGTCGAGCGTGAGATGGCCGTGCCAACCGCCTATGAGGAATTGTTTAAAAAGCAATCTGACGATTTGGTACGAGTCCGTCGTCATCTTGAAACAGCGCTTAAGAATAATAGTGCCAATGCGGTACGTCAGTTGCAGTCCTTTGTCGGGATGCAGGAGTATTTTGCCACCGGAGTGCTACCCGCGTTCAACAGCGAAGCTCACAGTTGGCCTGTATCTGCGGACTTTGCATTATGTTTGATGCGGCAATTGGTGCTTAAACCCTATGACCTTGTGATTGAGTTTGGGTCAGGGATGTCCACCGTTATTGTGGCCAAGTCTTTGGCCTTGATGGCTGAACGTAACGGCACTCGTCAGACTCAGTTCGTTTCCTTCGAGCATCTGGATTCGTATTATCAGCAAACATTGGCTTATATCCAGCAAGCAGGGCTGGAGAAGACTGTCCAGTTGACACTGGCGCCAATTGAGGATTGGCAGGCGGCGGATGGTCAAGTTTATCCGTATTACAGCTGCCAAAGCACCTTGGCCAAACTTGCCAAGCAAAGACAAGCTTCTCGAAAACGCATTTTGGTGATTGTAGATGGTCCTCCGGCGGCTACGGGCCCTCAAGCCCGATACCCCGCAGGTCCTTTGTTGGTGGAGTATTTCCCTAACGCACACATTGATTTTTTGATGGATGACTATATCCGCGAAGATGAAAAACAAGTGGTGCAACATTGGTTGGCAGATATAGAAGCCCTGGGAATGACTGGAACATCTACTGAATACAAGCTTGAAAAAGACGCCTGTTTATTAACTGTTTACCCTAAAGACTCAAGGTAAGTTTATGAAAATCTTAACTGTATTTGGCACTCGACCGGAGGCCATCAAAATGGCTCCGGTGGTTAAGGCGCTGGCTGCCGACTCTGCGTTTGATGCGCGTGTGTGTGTAACAGGTCAGCACCGCCAGATGCTGGATCAGGTTCTGGATATTTTTTCCATCAAACCTGATTTTGATTTGAACCTGATGAAGCCTGGCCAGGACCTGTATGACATCACTAGCAATGTGCTGCTGGGTATGCGTGATGTGTACAAACAATGGCAACCTGACATGATTCTGGTGCATGGTGATACGACTACCACCATGGCCGCAGCTTTGTCGGCCTATTACGCCAAGATCAAGGTTGGTCACGTAGAGGCTGGCTTGCGCACTCACAATAAGTACTCGCCTTGGCCAGAAGAAATGAACCGTCGCCAAGCAGGCGTACTGGCTGATGTGCACTTTGCTCCAACCGAGCAATCACAATCGCATTTGTTGCGTGAAGGTGTGGATCCCAAGACGGTACACATCACGGGCAATACCGTAATCGATGCGCTGCTGGATGTAGCCGCACGTGTACGTCAGGACTCGGAACTACGTAGCCGCTTTGAGGCGCAGTTCTCTTTTATCAATCCAGCCAAACGCTTGGTTCTGGTGACGGGGCATCGTCGCGAGAACTTTGGTTCTGGCTTCGAAAACATCTGCCTGGCCTTGCGCCAGATTGCCTCCCGTGGCGATGTGCAGGTGGTGTATCCAGTGCACTTGAATCCAAATGTTCAGGAACCAGTACGTCGTATCTTATCCGACGTTTCCGACGTTCATTTGATCGAACCACTGGATTATTTGCCCTTTGTTTATCTGATGGATCGTTGTGACCTTTTGGTCACCGACTCCGGGGGCATTCAGGAAGAAGCGCCTTCTTTGGGTAAGCCGGTATTGGTGATGCGAGACACGACCGAGCGCCCTGAAGCTGTGGATGCAGGAACTGTGCGTTTGGTGGGAACAGAAACACAAGCCATTGTCAGCGCTGCCACTCAGTTGCTGGATGACACTGCTGAATATGATCGTATGGCACGGGCGCACAACCCTTATGGTGACGGCAAAGCCGCTACCCGCATTGGTGAAATTTTAAAAACTTTGAACTATTGATTCGGAAGACCAGCATGTTTGAAACTTTATCCATGATCGGCTTGGGCTATATCGGCCTGCCTACCGCAACATTATTTGCCTCCCGTCGCAAGACGGTGATTGGCGTTGATGTGAACGCTTACGCGGTCGACACGATCAATCAAGGCCGGATTCATATCGTTGAACCTGAACTGGACATGTTGGTGCAGGCCGCCGTTCATGGCGGTTACCTGCGCGCTACGCTGACACCTGAGCCTGCTGATGCATTTCTGATCGCCGTACCTACTCCTTTCCTTGAAGGCAACAAACCAGATCTGAGCTATATCGCCGATGCTGCTAAAGCGATTGCTCCTGTGCTGAAAAAAGGCAATCTGGTTATTCTGGAATCGACTTCTCCGGTAGGCACTACAGAGCAATTGGCTCAATGGTTGGCGCAGGCACGTCCAGACTTGAGTTTTCCTCAGCAAGCTGGTGAGGAGGCTGATGTCCAGGTTGCTTATTGTCCTGAGCGTGTTTTACCTGGTCGCGTCGTGCATGAGCTGGTTAGTAATGACCGTGTGATCGGTGGCATGACTCAGAAGGCTACTGAAATGGCTACTGCGTTGTACCGGATTTTTGTAGAAGGCGCCTTGGTCCCAACGAATGCGCGTACCGCCGAGATGTGCAAGCTGACAGAAAACAGCTTCCGCGACGTCAATATCGCATTTGCCAACGAGCTGTCTCTGATTTGCGATCGCTTGAATATTAATGTGTGGGAACTGATCAGCCTGGCTAACCGTCACCCACGCGTTAATATTTTGCAGCCCGGTGCCGGGGTGGGTGGTCACTGCATCGCCGTGGACCCATGGTTCATTGTGGACAAGACTCCTGAAGAAGCTCGCATTGTTCGTTTGGCTCGTGAGATCAACGACTACAAGCCGGAGTGGGTAGTAGAAAAAGTGAAAGCGGCAATTGCAGGTGTGTTGTCGTTGCGTCCTGACGCTCGCATGGCGGATATCAAAGTGGCATGCCTGGGCCTGGCATTCAAACCGGATATCGATGACTTGCGTGAAAGCCCCGCTGTTGGTGTTGCCAAGAAAATTGCCAACCTGGGCTGCAAAGTACATGCCGTAGAACCCAACATCGACGATTTGCCTGCCAAGCTGCAAGGCACAGGTATTGAGCTGTCTGCTTTAGGTAGCGCGTTGGCTGATGCCGATGTTGTCTGCGTTCTTGTTAAACATCGTCCATTCATCGAGCAAGTCGCTGAGATTCGTAAGCATGCTCAGTGCATTGACGTTGTGGGTTTGTTTGCGGAATAAGCGCGAGAGAAGCAGAAAAGGCTGATATGTTGCAATCGAAAGTAAGTAGTGCTGCGCGGGCATTTCGCGATGGGGATTATGCTCAGGCGATGGCTCTGTACAAAGAGCTGGGAGAGCAGTTGGGGCACCAGTTTTTTGCTGCGAACTTAGCTTTATGTCAGTCACGCCTAGGCGTGTCTGCAAGCTATGGTGAGTTAGCCAATTTGCCTGCTAAGCAACTGCGTGTGGCGGGGGTAATGGATGAATTTACTTTTCACTCCTACGACCCGGAATGTGAGCTGTTGCAGTTGCATCCTGAGCATTGCATTGAGCAGCTAGAAAGCTTCAAGCCACATATACTTTTTATTGAGTCAGCCTGGCAGGGATTTGAGCAGCTCTGGAAACTGAAGATCAGTACAAATGGGCCGGAAATTAACGCTTGTATCGATTGGTGCAAGCGTAATGGCGTGCCTACCTTGTTTTGGAATAAAGAGGATCCAGTGCACTTTGGCACATTTATCCCTTTGGCCAAGCAAGTGGATTATGTGTTTACGACTGACATTGATTGTGTGCCCAAGTACAAGGCTCATGTAGGCCACGACCAGGTCTACTTTTTGCCTTTCGCGGCACAGCCCAAAACGCATAATCCAATCGAGATTTTTGATCGTAAGGACGCTTTCAATTTTGCGGGCTCTTACTATCTTCGTTATCCAGAGCGCCAACGAGACTTTGCTGCACTGATTGATGCAGTCAAAGATCTGCGTCCAGTTGAGATCTATGATCGTAATGCGGATAACCCACATCCACATTACACCTTCCCCGATGAGTACAAGCCCATGATTCTGGGCAAACTACCGTTCGCCGAAATTGATAAAGCTTATAAAGGTTATCGCTACGGCATCAATATGAACACCATCAAGCAATCACAGACGATGTTTGCGCGAAGAGTGTTTGAGTTGCTGGCCTCGAATACGGTTGTGGTATCGAATTTTTCGCGCGGAGTCCGATTGCTGTTTGGCGATCTGGTGGCCTCATCAGATCAACCTGAAACATTGACCCGCTGGTTGCAGGACGTTGTCCAGGACGATGTTATTTATCGTAAGACTCGTTTGTTGGGCTTGCGTAAAGTAATGGGGGAGCATACCTATTCGCATCGCCTGGCTTATATCCGTGCCAAGCTGACGAATACCGTTTACGCCCCTCCGTTGCCACCTGTTGTGCTGCTCGCTGCTGCATCGACACAAGCAGAGGTGCTGAGTTTGGTGGAGACTTTCCGACATCAGGCTTATCCATATAAACAGTTGCATATTGTATGCAGTTTACCAAAGCCAGAGATTAATTCGGTTGACTTCATCCAGCATGAAAATGTAGAGACGTTGCTTAATCATCTGCGTACGGTGGATCCGGGAACGTTGGTAGGTGAGTGGTGTAAGGACGACTACTACGGCGAGCATTATCTGACTGATTTGGCTTTGGCCAGTACTTATAGCAGTGCCTCTGCGTTTGGTAAGTCCACGCATTACAAGGTCAAAGAGGGGGGGCTTGTCTTGGAATCTCCCAACGGCCAGTATCGTTACGTGGATTCAGTAAGCGCGCGTAGTGGTATCGCTAGGTTGTCGGCATTGTCACAGGGCTGGCAGACCGAGATACTGGCTAGCCCAGGGCAGTTCAAGTTCGGTGTGAAACAGGTTTTGGCGATTGACGAGTTCAATTACATTGAGAATGGTGTTGCTTTGCCGGTTGAGCTGCATAGGCAAGTGGATGATCTGCCTTTAGCAGATCTGGGTGTGTCATTTTCTGAGCATCTGGCGGCCACATCGGCACGTTTGCCAGCTGCTTCCTCTCTGGCGGGTGGAGATAGCAGCAACCTTCCTCAAATCAGTGCGACTGAATTACGCACTATGCTGGCCGCTCGCGAGGGGGTAAGTCTTGGTGTGCACGAGAATCGCTTGCGGATAGTTTCGACGTTGAAGCCTGGGCAGTTTGTGTATTTATATGCCAAGAAGGTCAAAGCGCGTGAGGAAATGAATTTGCTGCTTAATAGCCAGTTTGAGCTTTGTTGCGAGGGCAGTTTGGCTGTTAAGACCGTATTTGAGTTTCAGGATAAAGACGGTAAGAAAATCTCCCATCAGATGAATCATGCAGGTGACAAACATGCACTTGCTATTCCCGCCCATTGCACCCAGATTCGTTTTGGCTTGCGCATTGAAGGAAGCGGTGATGTATTGATTGAACGGTTGGTTTTGGGCAGCAATGCCGAGCGACCCGCCGCCATTATTTGTCGGTCCCCTTATCTTGTCTTGACCAAGCAGTATCCGGCCTATGAGGACTTGTATAGATACGGGTTTCTACATAGCCGAATTCGTGCTTACCAGCGTGAAGGGCAGATCGTCGATATTTTCCGAATCAGTAAGGATCCCGCGGGCTATCGTGAGTTTGAAGGGATCGATGTGGCAAATGGCGATGCCGACCTGCTTGATGCCACACTGGCTACCGGTCAGATCCGTCATGTGCTAGTGCATATTCTTGACAGCAATATGTGGCGCGTGCTGCAGAAGTATTTGGACACTGTCCGAGTTACTGTTTGGGCGCATGGGTCTGAGATCCAGGCTTGGGAGCGTCGTCAGTTTGAGTTCGAGGGGCTTGCAGAATCGGAAATTACCCGTCGGAAAAAATTGGGGGAGCAACGCAATGCATTTTGGCGCGATATCCTTAAGGCTCCGCACCCTAATCTGCATATGGTTTTTGTGTCCCAGTACTTCGCTCAAGAAGTGTTCTCTGATCTGGGGGTCAGCCTTCCTAAAGACAAGTACAGCATTATCCACAACGCTATCGATACTTCACTGTTTTCCTATCAGGAAAAGGATGTTGAGCAGCGTAAGTGTGTGTTGTCTATCCGGCCATATACAGCGCGTGCCTATGCGAATGATCTTAGCGTGAAGGCTGTGCAGTATTTGAGTGAAAAACCCTTTTTCCAAGACTTGCGGTTTCACTTTATTGGTGATGGTGAGCTATTTGAAGAAACGTTAGCTCCTTTACATGAGTTTCCTAATGTCCATATAGAGAGAGGGTTTTTGACTCAGTCTGAGATCGCGAAACTGCATAAAAAATATGGGATATTTCTGGTGCCAACACGCTGTGATTCACAGGGCGTGTCTCGGGATGAGGCGATGGCTTCAGGACTTGTGCCGGTTACAAATGCGGTTTCGGCGGTATCTGAGTTTGTTGATCCTGAGTGTGGTGCTCTAGTGCCTAGCGAAGATGCGGTAGGCTTGGCAGCAGCAATTGAAGATTTGTATTATGCGCCGGAACAGTTTTCACGTTTGTCCTGGAATGCGCAGAAACGAGTGCGCTCTCAAAGCGAATCTAAAAATATGATTAATCAAGAAATTGATTTGATGGAAAAATAGATGAGCCATGGTTTTATGGAGCTAGATGGTTTTGTGATATCAAAGCCAGAGAGAAATTTATTTTCTTTTCGCAATATATTTAGCCTTTCTGGACAAAAAGAATATTTAATATTTGCAGATGGATTGGTGAATGGAAAAGAAATTCGTATAGATCGTTTGTCTGGCTCTACGATTGATGCTGATGGAGTTGATCTAGAGAGTTTAGTCGAAGATCAATCCGAAGGGGCATGGGTTAGGCTAATCTTTAATCGAGAAAAGCAGGAAGTAACGATTAATACAGATTTTTTGGGTTTTTACAGACTTTTTTATACTCTTCCTGAAAATAATAGTGCGGGTGTATTTGCAATAAGTAATAGGTTCGATCATTTGGCTGATTTTTTGCGGAAGAATAAAGCGAGTTTGATGTTGGATTCAGATTTTCTTCTCCCGACATTAGGCTCTTGTGATTTGTTTTTTAACCATCCCTATTCGGATGATACTAGCTGTAGTTCTATAAAAACATTGGGGGTCGGTGAATCAATTGTAGTTGGCAGAAGAGAGGTTTCTATACGGAAGAATCAAGCATCAATGCTTGTGGTTAGTGGGGGGGCTAGTTATAAGGATCTTCTGGGAATAGGTATAGAACGGGCCGTTTCAAAGATAAAAAATATATCAGCCAATATTGATACCAGTCAAACCTTGATTTCTATGTCTGGGGGCAAAGATTCGAGGACTTGTCTTGCTATTTATTTGGCAGCAATGGGGCATAAAGGCCTTTCTTTGACTTCGAAAAATCCTGATTTAATAGAGAACAAAGAATCTAGGAAGACGGTAGAGGCAGATTTTAATATAGCTAGTTTTATCGGGAATTTTTATAAAATTAAACCAGCAGGCTCAGATACGAGGGAGCGAGTTTATTGTAGTTATGAAGACTCTCTAGATCACTGGATGTCTCATAATTCAAATAATTATTTTTCATATTTTTACCCTGCTTCGAGTTATATAAAAGGAGGGGCTGCCAATTGTTATCTCGATATTATGGGAGGGGGAGGGGAGGTTTTAAGGAAATCGGAGCTTTATGATCGTTTGCTTCGAATTGCTGACGGAAAGGTTAAGTTTGAAAATGTTGCTCAATCTGTTGAAACTGATTTATCAAAGATTTTTAGATTGTTGGTGAAAGGATTGCCTAGGGATTCTAGATTCATGTCGGCGATGGATTATTTTGTTCATAACATGAAAAAAATCCCTGGTGAAAATATTGAAGAGATGTTGAATAATAGGTATCTACTGCGTAGAAATAATAGGCATTTTGGTATTCAAAGAAGAGCGGCAAAAAATGGAAGATTTATTTGTTTGCCATTAGTTCAGCCTGAGTTTTATTGGGCGGCAAATAAAATAGATTTAAATTTGAAGAAAAATGGAAAACTCATCTTTGATATTATTAATGAATGTCGGCCTGATTTAAATATGTTTGATTATCAGTCGGGATGGTGGAGTCGGGAAGTTACAAAATCTGGTCCAGAGATTGGGCTGGATATAATGGCAAAATCTGTTGGAAGGACTGTTTATGGAAAGAGATTGAGGGAGAGGCGTAGTATCACGCTGGATGTAAATGCTCCCGTTGAAAATAGAGCGGTAGATGACTACGTGTTAGGGAAAATAAAAACAAATATAGGGCTATTAAGAGACGCGGGTTTAGTGGGGGAGGTATTGGAGAATTATTTATATAAAAAAGTTGCAGCTAATCGATCGTTGGCTGGGTTGGTTTTAGTTAAAACAGAAAGTGCTGTTCAGGTTGCAAGAGATTCAGGTTTTTCTATAAAAGAAAAAATAATTTAAATAAAGAGGGTAATGGCTAATGCCGGATATTGATGAGGTGCTTTTAAAAGAAATAAAGCTAAAGTATAGGCTTGTTCTTGGTGGTGATTATGAGCAATTGAAGGCAGAAGGTTTTATTCCTCGTCCGGGTGTTAAGCCCATTAAATTAGCACTGCCTTTTAAATGGAGATATCCTGATAGAAATGTGGAGTTTACTCTGCATTCTTGGCGGTTTTTAAATCCATTGCTTAGTAAGTTTTTGTCAAGCTCTGATACTTCATATTTGATAGAAGCGCTTGAGTACGTTAAGAATTGGCAATCTTATAAAACGTCGGAAGATAAAAAAAGTCAATTTCTTTGGTACGATATGGCGGTGGGGCTGAGGTCTATTATATTAGGGTTTTTTTTAGAGCTTTATAAAAAAAATATTCTCCCCCTTGATGATGGGGATTTTCTTTTATTGAGTGATTTAGCAACTGAGCATATAGATAATTTATCTTGTGAAAAAAATATTACAGCTGGTAATCATGCTTTGTATCAGGTAATGGGCTTGAGGATTTTATCTTTGTCTGTAGGTCAAGGTGAGAGGTTTTTGGGTTATTGCACTTCCATCTTGGAAAATCTTATCTCGCTAAGTTTCGATAAATACTCGGTAAATAATGAAAACTCACCTTTTTATCACGGCTACAACGTAGAGCTATTGTCTAGAATGAGATGCGGGGTTTTTCCTGGCTTAGATGAAAAAATAAATAATATTATTCGTGACGGCTCTGCTATTACTGGGTGGCTAACAGGTATTGATGGTAAATATTATTCCGTAGGGGACTCTGAGGGGGAGGGGAAGCCTATAAAAAGTGCTGGCCCATTTGATCTTATTCAGTCAAGAGTTAAGCATGTCCACAAGGATCTTAGCCCTTCTGGCTATCTTGCTGTTAGGACGCATCCGCGTATTGATGTTTTAGATAGTTTTTCTCTTCTTTTCCATGCCACTAACAGCAGCTATGTTCATGCTCATGCGGATCATCTTTCTTTCGTGGTCTTCCTAAGAGGCCAGGAGTTGATTACTGATCCCGGTAAATATACTTACGAGTATGGAGCATGGCGTGATTATTTTATATCGGATAAAGCCCACAATGTTATTGGTTTGAGTGACCGCATTTTTCTTCCTAAAGATATCTCTCTGGGTGCTGCTAGCATCGACCCTATTGAGTTGGGAGAGGACTTTTACCGTCTTTCGGGCTCTGTAAGGAAATCAGAAGATTTTTCATTTTCCAGGAATCTGCTATATAGGCCGGAGTGTGGGTTGTTTCTCCATGATACTGTTTGCAACCAAACCTCCTCAAATTCCGAGATGAGATTCCATTTTGGAAAAGATATAAGCGCTATTTTTGAAGATGGTCTTGTTGTCTTGAAAAAAGATAAAAATTTGTTGGCTATTTTAAAGCCACAAAATAATTATAATTCTATTTCTATAAGACGTGGTGAAGAGGCTGGGTTTGGTTGGGCTAGTAAGCATTATAATAAAAAATTTGAAATAGATGTTTTGGTTATAGAATATGCTGCAAATGTTTCTGAAATAATTACAGAAATTTTATTTAAGAGCTGATTTTTTGACGGAATCATTGTGAATAAATATTTTCTGGCAATAAAAGATAAGGCGCAAAAAAATAAAAATAATAAAAAATTATTTGTAGATTTTTATAGAATACGAAGAAAATTGGCTTTCGATATACCTTTTGTTTCATTGGGGAAAGATGATTTTTTGAAAATTAGAAATTTTCAGTCTCCTTATCCTTATGAGATTTGGGTTTTATGGGCTTTAGAGGATAGGGTATTTTCCTTTCTTGATGTTGAGGATTGTGTTGATTTTCTTGAGCGAGATGTCGAGGCCTTAGCCTCTCTGCCGGATTATCGCTATTCCTATAGGCTGGATTTAAAGTTTTCTCATATCGTACGTATTTTAAGTTCGGTATTAAATAACTGTATTTATATAAGTGATAATTTTCGTTCTAAATTGATTGGTGGGTTAGAGCGCGCGGTGTCTATTGGGCTTCCGATTTATGAGGCAGAGTATAAGTATATAGAAACGCCTGAGGATATTTTGCGGCAGCCAAACCCTGATCGGTATTTGCATAATATTGCAGTGATTGGCACTGCTATGCTTGCGCTTGCAGCGACTGCAATTAATCACCCCTCTTCTTCTAATTTAAATAGAAAAGTAAATATTTTATTTCAGGCTATTTTTGAATTAAGAGGGGGCGGTCACACAGAAGGGGTTTCTTATGACGGGTATATTCTTGATTTTTTTCTGGATTGGTTAAAAGAACAGCCTTCTGCTGTGCGGATGGATTTTTTGAATCATCCCGAGCTACATAGAATCTGCCATCAAGCGATTTTGCTTTCTGCGCCAGGTGACATAATGAACACGGCTTCGATTGGAGATGTAGAGCCATTTCATATGCCGTTTATATGGTCAGCTATTGCTAAGTTACAAAACTTTCAACCTCACTCCACTTTAGCTTGGGCGTTATCTGCATGTGATTGTAAGCAATTGAGAGCTGATGCTTTGCGGGTTCTAGCATATACGGAGACGATGGAAGGCAATGCGAGAACTTTGCCAAATGATGAGCTCGTTAATTATGCTGTGATGCTGCGCTCTGGTTATGAGGCAGATGCCTTGGCTGTGGCCATCGGACTTAATCGCTCTTCTATGGGGCACATACAGTGTGACAATGGTTCCCTAGTGCTAGGGATGAGTAAAAGATGGTGGATAGATGATCCTGGCTACCAACAGTATGCGGAAAGCTCAGAGCGGGAGTTCACGGTTGGATATACAGCGCATAACACTCCTGTAATTAATGGAGTAGGGCAGAGCTTTAAAAAAGGTAAACAAATACTTCAAGGCCTCCCCAACCCCTCATTGCAGGTTAAGTTTGTCGTCTTGGACTTGACTGATTGCTACCCTGCTGAGGCTAAGGCGCTACGGGTGTGGCGTGCTGTTTGGCTAGTTCGGGATCAGCATGTTGTTGTGTGCGATTTTGTTCAATCAGATGCTCCTTCGAGGTTGGGCTGGCATTGGCACGGGCATCCTTCCTTATTTTGGGGGATGTCCTTTGGGGGAATGAGTTTGCAGTCCGAGGAAAGTCCTAGTGATCAACTGCATGTTATGAGCCCGCAGATGGAATTGGGGCTGCGAGACCTGCACCGATTGCCGGGTTCCCGTGGGCAGCAAACGATTTGCCGGAGCGTTTTAGCCCCTGAGAATGTAGCTGTCTGGTGGGTGTTTTCCAGAAAATCACAGCGTCCTGTGCTCAGTATCAATCAAGACTCTTTTGAGGTCGATGGAACGCGTGTTTCGTTGGGCAACTGCAAATTCATGTCTGAACATGCCGTGAGTTTTTTGCCTTCGGAGCACGAGCCAGTGGGAGTGCTTGCATGGCGTAGAGAACATTCCGTCTATGTGATTTGCAGGGCTAATCCCGTGCATTTTTCAGGTGAAGTTGAGTATGCGTATTATTTGATGGCTGACGGTAAGAGGGTGCTGGCTCAGTGGTATGGGCCAGATGATCGAGTTGTCTTGGATATACCAGTTGGGTGTAGGCAGTCCTTATTGAAAGTGCATGGTTTTGTGCGAGAAAAAGCGAATCCAGATCGGAGAGTAATGAGAGTCGTATCAGTGTGAAAGGCCCCTCTTGATTTGTAGATCTGGCATTTTGATGAAACACCGTTATATATTGCTGACCGTAGATACTGAGGCTCTATGCAGACGCGCAGAGGATAACCATGTCCAACGCCTGGTCTGGGGCGAACACCCCACCGGAACTGCAGGCATCCGCGAAATGAGCGCCATTGGTGACGAGTTCGGCGCCAAGCATGTCTTCTTTGTAGACTTATGCGCCACGCTTACACAGCAAGCCGAGATGCTGGAAGCAGTTCGCTGGCTGGATCAGCAAGGTCAGGATGTGCAACTACACGCCCATCCTGAAACCTTGCCCAAGTCTTTCTGGGCCAAACATCGTTTGCCTGCCACTCCCGGTTTGATGAACCAATACAAAGACCAGAGCCGCGCCGAATTTGTCTTCCGACACTTCGGCAAGCTGATCTCCGACGTTACAGGCAAACCCATCCTGGCCCATCGTGCAGGCTCGTTCCGCTGGAATGCCCTCACAATCCGAGCTTTGCAGGCTGTCGGTATTCCTCTGTCGTTCAACCAGTCCATGCGGGCCGCCTTGTTGAAACGCTGCCCACTCGGCCAGCCCGACTGCTTGCCTTATGCCTGGTCGAACGGAACGATTGAAGTCCCGGTAACAGAGCGTTTTACGCCCGGTGTGCCCGATGGCAAACCAGATCGCTGGTCCAGCCTGACGTATCCGGAGTCTTCTTATTTTCAATTTGGTTCGCGGCCTACGACTTTCTGGAAGGATCCTTTGTGGTCCTTGCCCAAGGTCTCGGTGGTGTTGATGCATTCGTGGTCCTTGCTGGACCCGGATGAAAACGGTCATTTCCAGTACACCAACGACCGTCTGCTGGAGGGCTACCGCCTTTTCATGCAACGAGTTGTTAAGGACTACGACGTGATCACCACAGCGGATTTTTTAGATCTGCAGGCGCGGGGTAAAATCCGTCTTTCGCGAACAGTTAACTTAGAGCAGGTAGAAACACAGGTATGAGGGATCGCTACGCAATGATTACGGTCGACACAGAGGCGCTGCCAAAGCGCGCCTCTGACGACCATGTTAATCGTCTGATCTGGGGGCGATTTCCAAAGGGTACGGCCGGTGTCGCCGAGATGTGCAAGATCGGTGATGAATTCGGCGTCAAGCATGTGTTCTTTACGGATTTGTGCGGGGCTTATTCCCGGCTGGATGAACTGAAAGAAGTCATGCGCTGGCTGGACGAGCAAGGTCAGGATGTGCAGTTGCATACTCACCCTGAATACTTGCCCGACAGCTTCTGGAAAGAGCATGGTTTGTCTAACCGCCCGCAGTACATGAACCAGTACACCGAGCAGGCTCGTGCAGAGTTTGTATTCAAGCATTTTGCGGGTTTGATGTCCGAGGTGACGGGCAAGCCGGTTCTGGCGCACCGTGCCGGATCGTTTCGATGGAATGCAGACACGATTCGTGCGTTGAAGGCAGTGGGTATTCCTTTGTCCTTCAACAATTCTGTATGCGCTGTCCATAACAATCAATGCATTTACAGCAAGCCCACGAATAATCCTTTTGCTTGGTCCAATGGCGTGATCGAAGTGCCTATGACCGAGAAACGGATTCTAGGTAAGGTAGGCAAGCCAGAGTGGTGGGCTCGCCTTACTTACCCAGAGTCCAGCTATTTCCGCTTCCGCCCCTGGTGGGGGCAGTTGTTGTTGAATACGCTTAGCGGTAACCCTTCGTTTGCGGTTTTCTTGCTGCATTCCTGGTCTTTGCTGTTTTGGGACGAGAACGGTCTGGGCGAGTACCGAGACGATAGTCGCATGGAAGGCTACCGCAAGTTGCTGGCGCGTCTGACTAAAGACTATGACGTGATTACGACGGCGGAGTTTCTGGATTTGAAGGCCAGAGGCAAGATTGTTGTGCCTGATACGGTGGACTTGTCGCTGGCAGAGCTGCAAGTAGAACCGGACAATAAAATTCAGAAAAAGGCCTGAGGAAAAATGCTCTTTAAGTTATGGCGTGGGCTGTTGCGTGAGCCTTGGATGGCTCTGAGCCGGCGGTTGACCTTGTTTACGGTGCGTCGGCAAACCCGGCGCGGCCAGCGTCGCGAGACACCTTATGAGCCCGTGCCAGGACGTTTGCTGTATGTACCTGCCAGCGCCTTGCCTTATCACATCAGTGGGTACACGACCCGCACCCATGAAATCATCCGCGCCATGCAGGCGGCAGGCGGGGATATTTGTGTACTGACGCGCCCGGGCTATCCCTGGGATCGTAAAGACAGGCTGGTAGATGCCGAGCAAGATGAAACCTTGGTGGATGGAGTGCGTTATGCGCATGCTCGCAATCCGTCCAACAAGCGCCCCGTCATGCAGTTCGCCATAGAAGCCGCCACCTCTATCGCCCAGGAAGCCATCAAGCAACGCGTCGCTGTCATTCACGCCGCTTCCAATCACGTTAACGCTTTACCTGCCTTGATTGCTGCCCGTCAGCTAGGCATTCCGTTTCAATACGAAATGCGTGGCTTGTGGGAGTTAAGTCGTGCATCTCGCATGCCGGAGTTTCGCGATTCTCAAGGTTTCAAACAAGGTCTGGAGCTGGAAGGTCTGGTTGCCAGTCAGGCAGATCGTTTGTTCGTCATTTCCGAGCAATTGGGCCAATACGCCCGTGAACATTGGAACGTGGATCCTGCCCGCATGGGTCTGATGCCCAATTGCGTTGATCCATCCCGTTTTGCTCCCGGTGCCGCTCAGGATGTACAGCCCAATACCATTGTTTATGCCGGTTCCCTGATTGTTTATGAAGGGCTGGATGTCTTGATTGATGCTGTGGCTGATCTGGCTGGCCGTGGCAAGGATATCACCCTGACTATTATTGGAGACGGGGAAGCGCGTGCACAGTTACAAGCCCAGGTGCAGAGCCTGGGTATGGAAAAGCATGTGCTGTTTGCAGGTCGTGTCTCGCCGGATGAGGCTCGTGCTTTGCAAACCAAGGCCGCCTTGGTCTGCATTCCTCGTCGTCCCTTTGAAGTGTGCCGTATTGTGCCTCCCATCAAGCTGGTTGAGGCTATGGCGATGGGCAAGCCTGTCTTGGTGCCGGATTTGCCGGTGTTTCAGGATGAGGTGGGCCCTTGCCGTTCGGTACGTTTTTTTAAAGCGGGTGATGTGCAGGATTTAGCCCGCGTGCTGGATGAGACTTTGCAGGCTGGCCCGGAAGCCTTGGCCCAGGATGGTGTTCTGGCGCGTGAAGAAGCGGTTGCGCGTCGTAGCTGGGCAGACTTTGTGGTGCATGCTTTGCCTGCCGGGGTTCGTTCATGATTGGTCGAGCAATCCGGGCTTTGGGTGCGCGTGTCTACAAGCACCCCACCGTTAGCGAAGACGGCAAGCCTGCAGGGCCATTTGGTCAGTTGAAAGTGGCCTTGGTCTCGGATTACTTCACGGCAGACTGTCTGTCGGCGGAATGCTCCATTCGGATTCTGAACCCGCGTAACTACGAAGAGGTCATCTCCTCCTGGAAGCCGGATCTGGTCTTTGTGGAGTCGGTGTTTCATGGGCTGGGCGGGGTATGGCGTTACGAGCTGGCCAAGCAGTCGCGGCTGATTCGCCTGCGTACCCCACGCACAATTTACAAGCTGGTGCAGTTTGCTAAAGACCAGGGCGTGCCCACGGTGTTCTGGAACAAGGACGATGGGGCTTATTTCGAGCACTTTATTGATGTGGCCAAGGCCTTTGATTATGTGTTCACTACGGACAGTGATTGCCTGCCGCGCTATCGCGCCCGATTGAATCCCGATGTGCCCGTGAACACCTTGAGCATGCCTTATCAGCCCGCGTTCCATAACTTCACGGGTTTTGAGTTCACGCGCAAGGAAGGTTGTTTTACCGGCAGTTATTACCGCCGTATTCTGAGTGAGCGTCGCCGCTTTCTGGACATGGTCTTTGGGGCCTGTGAGGATGCGCAAATGCATCTGAATGCTTACGACAGAAATCATGATCGCTTGTCCCGGCATATTGAGTTTCGTTTTCCTCGCTCAAGTCACGTACAGGTTCACGGACAGGTGCCGCATCGTGAGACGGGGCGTATCTATAAAGAACATGTGATGTGCCTGAATGTGAACTCGGTTACGGACTCGGACACCATGTGTTCGCGCCGTTTATTGGAGATTCTGGCCAGCGGGGGTATTGCTGTGACGAATCCAGGCCGCGCGGTGGATCGTTACTTCAGTGAGTACTGCCACGTGGTGCATTCCCGTGAGCAGGCCAGCGAATTGTTTGCCCGTTTGCGTCAAGGCCCCACCGCTCAGGACTGCGAGCGTGCGGCTGCGGGGGCGGCCTATGTGCGCAAGTTCCACACCTGGGAGCATCGTCTCCAGGAGTTGGCTGATGTGGTCGGCTTCTAGGGTGCGCTTGTTTCCATGATTGTGAGTGTTTTTGCGTACCTGATTCAGGCGCTGTTCTTATTGGTGGTAGGGGCCTTTGCCCTGTACGTAGTTCTGGAGCTGCGGGTGTTGCTGATCTCGCGGCGCGTGGAGCGTCGCAAGTTAAGCGAGCTGGTGCAGTCGCCTGTGTCTTTGCAGCAGGAATGGTATCCCAAGGTCAGTGTTTTATTACCGATTTATAACGAAGCGGCGGTGGTGGAGCGCTTGATCGATGCGGCTTGTCGGCTGGATTATCCGGTGTCAGCTCTGGAAATTCTGGTGCTGGATGACTCCACGGATAAGACCGCGCTGTTGGCACAAAATAAAGTTGATCAGTTAGCCAGGCAGGGCCTACCCATTCGCCGGATTCAGCGTACAGATCGCTCTGGCTACAAAGCAGGGAATCTGGTGCATGGTATTCAGCATTCTCAGGGCGAGTTTTTTGCGATTTTTGATGCGGACTTTTTACCACCTGCCGATTTTTTGAAGAAAACCATTCCACCTTTCAGGGACGAGAAGTTAGGTTTTCTACAAACCGGCATTGGCTATGAGAACCGCGATCGTTCTTTCCTGACCCGCTTTCAGGCTATGGAAATGGGCCACCAGCAGTATGTGACAGTGGGCTTGAGCGAAGACGGGGATATGGCCTCGTTAAGCGGTAGTTCCTGTGTCTGGCGGCGTGCGTGTGTAGAGGCTCTGGGGGGCTGGAATGCCTCCACCATTACCGAGGACGTAGATCTGGGTTATCGGGCCCAATTTGGCGAATGGAAGTACGCCTATCTGCGTGATGTGGTCTCCATGTCTACCTTGCCCGAGAACATCAGCGCCTTTCGGGTGCAACGGGAGCGCTGGGGCCGGGGTTTGATCCACAGTGCCTTCAAGCATTTGGGGCAGATGTGGCATCAGGACATGCCCTTGATGAAGCGTATGCATGCGTTTTCCATGATGTTTTCATCGGTCATGCTGGCGTCTATTTATGCCTTGATCTTGTTGAGCCTGCCACTGAATTACTTGCTGGATTTTGACCATGTGGTTTTGCGCTGGGGCGCACCGCTGTTCTTTTTGCTGGTGGCGGTTTGGGCCTTGAATAATGCCTTTGGGGCTCGCAAGGGCGCGCGCTTTGATGATCGGCCCGGTGTGTTGGGAACCGTGTGGCATACCTATTTGTATGTCGCCATGTTCCCGCCTATGGCTTGGTATTATTTTGTCGGTGGCGTGCGTGCGGCGTTCAAGGTGTATGGGGAATTTAACCGCACGCCCAAAGGTGCAGGCGAGAAGGCGGCAAGACAGCCCCGCATCAATCTGTATTTGTTGATCGGTGAAGTGTTTACCTTCCTGTATTCGGCATTGGCCCTGTATGTGGCCATACACATGGGCAATTACTTGTTGATACCCCTTAATGCGACGGTTTGCGTAGGCTTTGGCATGGTTTTGTACTGGTCCTTTCAAGAAAGGAGGACGCGTGAGCGTAGCTGAACCAGCAGGGCAGGAACGAGTTCTGATTACCGGTGCCACCAGTGCAATTGGTGGCGAGCTGGCGCTGCACTATGCCAAGCCTGGTACGGAATTAATTCTGCACGGTCGCAATGCCGCCATTCTGGAACCCTTGGCCGAGCGCTGCCGACAGGCGGGTGCGCAAGTTCAGACCCATCAACTTGATTTACGGGATCTGGATGCCTTGCATAGCTGGCTGTCACAATGCGCTGCGTTCGATCTTGTCATTGTGAATGCAGGCATGAACATTCACGTTGGCCCCAATGGCGAGCCTGAGGCCTGGGAAGAGACCGAGCTGCTGCTGGATATTAATGTGAAGGCAACGCTGCGTGTGGTGCAGTCTGTGCTGCCTGCGATGCGGGCCCGGGGGCGTGGACAGATCGCGTTGATGAGCTCGCTGGCAGCTTATTTTGGTTTGCCCACCACGCCGTCTTACAGCGCCAGCAAAGCTGCAGTCAAAGCGTACGGTGAAGGCTTGCGCGGCTGGCTGGCTCCTGAAGGGATCAAGATCAATGTGGTGATGCCTGGCTACGTCAGCTCGCCTATGTGTGATGCCATGCCCGGCCCTAAACCTTTCTTGTGGTCTCCACAGCGGGCGGCTCAACGTATTGCGCGTGGTCTTGAAGCGAATAAAGCGCGCATCAGCTTTCCTTTCCCTCTTAATCTCGGCTGCTGGTTTTTGGCGGTCCTGCCTGCCCGAGTCTCCGTCTTTATTCTGAGCAAGATTGGTTATGACGCTTGAGCCCGGATTCTGGACTGTAATCCTGGCTGCCGTGTCGGGACTGGCTCTGACAGTCGGGCTGGAGCGTTTTTTGCAAACCGCGGCCAGTTTGCGGCGTCCCGCAGCGGCATGGGCTTTACATGTCGGCCTGTATGGCTTGGCGTATGTCGTGCTGGTTTTTGTGCTGGGGCGGCCTATTTTTGCCACGGCCTTGCTGTGCGCATTTTTTCTGCTGTTGGTTGTAGTCAGCAATGCCAAGTTCAAGGCTTTGCGTGAAGCTTTTGTGTTCCAGGACTACGAGTATTTTACGGATGCGATCCGTCACCCTCGGCTCTATATTCCGTTTCTGGGCTGGGGCAAGTTCTTTCTGGCAGCAGCGGGCTTTATTGCCGCCCTGACGATTGGTTTGTGGCTGGAAACAGTTCCCGCCTTGCGGGCTGCTTGGACAGCGCAGTGGGGGGCTTTGGCTCTGCTTTTTGTGCTCAGCATGGGCTTGCTGCTTTGGGGAAATAGTGCGCGTTTGGCGGTGCAGATTGCACCGGAGCAGGATGTGCAGGCCCTAGGGTTGTTAGCCAGCTTCTGGCGTTATTGGCAGCAAGGGCGGCAGCGTCCGACTTTATCCTCTCCCTTTGTGGATAAGGTTCCGCAGGCTTTGTCAGGCGCTAAGTCCTTGACGGAGCAGCCGCATCTGGTTTCTGTACAAAGCGAGTCTTTTTTTGATGCTCGCCGTATTTGGGATGGAATACGGCCAGAGATTCTGGCGGAGTTTGACCGTTTCAAATCTCAAGCCAGCGCCTGCGGCCATCTGCATGTTCCCGCCTGGGGAGCAAACACGGTACGGTCCGAGTTCTCTTTTTTGAGCGGCATCGAGAACACCGCTCTGGGCGTCCATAGATTCAATCCGTATCGTGCGGTTTGTGCGGGATGGTCAGTGGCGACTCTGGCCTCCTGGTTGAAAAACCAAGGCTATCGCACGATTTGCATTCATCCTTATCCCGCCAGCTTCTACCAACGCAATCGTGTGTTCCCACTGTTTGGTTTTGATGAGTTTCTGGATATCAAGGCCTTTGGTGATGTAGAGCGCACCGGCCCTTATATCGGAGATCAGGCGGTGGCAGATAAAGTCGCCAGCGTGTTGGAACAGGCTCAGGGGCCGGTCTTTATTCACGTCATCACCATGGAAAATCATGGGCCTTTGCATCTGGAGAAGGTGGCGGCTGGAGATATGGAGAAGTTGTATCGCCAGGCACCGCCCGCGGCTTGCGAAGACCTGACGATTTATCTACGCCATATTCGCAATGCCGATGCCATGCTGACACGCTTGCGACAGGCTCTGACGACCTCAGCGCGGCCAGCCAGCCTGTGCTGGTATGGCGACCATGTCCCCATCATGCCCTCGGTGTATGCCGCCTTGGGCACGCCATGTGGGGATGTGGATTACTTTATCTGGAATTCGACTGGAGATCAGTCGGGGGCGCTGCATCAGGATGCCGCGATTCATGATCTGGCGGGGCAGTGGATGCGTTTAAGTGGAGTGATGCTCAAGTAGGCGCCTTGGTCGTCTTCTTGAGTTCAAGACTTGAAAGCGTCTATCCAATGCCGCGTAGAAACATCATGCTCGGCAGAGGCGTCCTTCTCCCCTGAAAGCTCCTGCAAAATCCCATTGGCCAGAACCTTGCCGTATTCCACGCCCCATTGATCAAAGGGGTTGATCCCCCAGATCAAGGCCTGCACAAAAATCTTGTGTTCGTATAAGGCCAGTAGGGCACCCAATGAGAAAGGATTCAGACGCGGCAGCACGATTAAGGTGTTCGGCCGTCCGCCCGAGTGCACTCGGTGGTGGGCCAGCTCGGCGGCTTGGTCGCCCTGGCTTTGGCATTCGGCCAGCGCCTGTTCGTAGGTCTTGCCGCGCATCAGGGCTTCGCGTTGCGCCAGGCAGTTGGCCAGCAGCAGATTGTGGTGTTCTGGCTGTTGGTGGTCTGCCTGCTGGCACACGATGAAGTCGACGGGGGCGCCATCGCTGCCTTGGTGCAACCATTGGTAGAAGGTGTGTTGTGCGTCTGTTCCAGCCAGTCCCCAGACGGCTGCGCCGGTGGCGACTCCCACTGGTTCGCCGCTAGTGGTGACGGATTTACCCAAAGACTCCATATCTAGTTGCTGGATGTAGGGCACCAGATTGCCCAGGCGGAAGTCGTAGGGTGAGATGTTCAAGGAGCCATAGCCCAGCACACTGCGGTTGACCACGCCAGACAAGGCCATCTGGATGGGGACGTTGGAGGCAATGGGGGCTTCCTGAAAGTGTTGGTCCATGGCCGCAGCACCTGACAACATACCCGCGACGACATCACTGCTGACGGCCAGGGCAGTCGTCAGGCTGACGGCAGACCACAGCGAAAAGCGGCCACCGACCCAATCCCAGAACTGAAAGATTTGTTTTTGCGGTATACCCCAATTCGATGCGGTGTCGGGGCGGGCGGTTACGGCCACGATTTGTTCGTAAGGGTTGGCGACACCCGCGGCTTGCAGCCATTCCAGGGCGCGCTGGCCGTTTTTCAGCGTTTCGGTGGTGGTGAAGGATTTGGAGGCGATCACGACCAGCGTGTCATGAGGGTCCATGCCCGACAGGGCGTGGTCCAGGGCGTGGCCGTCGATATTGGCCAGAAAGCGCACATTGCGCCAGCTATGGCGATATCCAAAAGCAGCCAAAGACAGGCGGACTCCCCAGTCGCTGCCACCGATACCAATATGAATGATGTTGCGCCAGCGGCGCTCGGAGTCGGCTACGCGCACAAACTCATTCATGCGCTCGCGCTCTTTGGCGACGTCGGCCATGGGAGCGGGTGCGCGTAAGGCGCTATGCCAGGCGGCACGGTGTTCCGTGTTGTTGACGATGCCGCCGCTCAAGAGCAACTTGCGGGCCACATCAAAGTTACGTGTGACCAACAGTTGTTCCCCCGCTTTTTGTAATTCAGGGGAATGGCGTTGTCCGCTTAAATCGACTTGTAGCCCGGCAGCCTTCAGACAATGCAGCTCCAGGGCGTACTGATCAGCCTGTAGGGCGGCCTCACAAAAGCCCGTCCATTCTGGCAGACCGGGTAAGGGAGCGGCAGAGGGAAGGTTTTTGGGGCTCGTTGGCATAGGGCATCAGTCAGCAGTGGACGAAACCGCCATTGTACGAGCCTTTGTCAGACTTGAGCGTTTGCGCGCTAGCGGGTTTGTCTGGGTGTTTACGAGTGGATGGGCACCAAGTGTTCGCTCTTGTAGGGCAAGACCCAAGCCCGCAGACTGGGATCAGTCGTCAAGACCTGTGCAATCTCCTGGGGTGACATCCAGGAAAAAGCCGTGGATAAGGCATCGGCAATTGTGGCATTGCCTGCTACGACAGAGACGCTGCGATACAAGGGGCGGGCTTGGCCATTGTCAGGGTTGAACAGATGCGTGACCGAGCCATCACGGCTAAGTGCTGTTCCTGAGCCTGAGGAGGTGCTGACGGCCTGGTTGTGTACATCCAGATCCAGCAAGCTGGTACGGTCCACCTGATCGCCAGCCAAGCCGACGCGCCAGGGGCGGTCGCCCGGCGCCATGCCCAGGCTGCGTATTTCACCCATATCGACCAGGGCATGCTCCAGGCCAGCCTGCTTCAATTGTTCTGTGATGCGATCGGTAATGTAGCCCTGTGCAATGCCGTTCAGGGTCAGCGCCATGCCGGGCCGTTTCAGACGAATGGTGTCATCCTGAATCTGGATGGCTTTGTGATTCACTTGCCGCAGGACTTGGTTTAGCTCGACTGCGGTAGGAAGCTTGGAAGAGCTATCACTACGTTGTGCTGCCTGACTATACAAGTCCCATAACACCTGCACAGTTGGGTCAAACGCGCCGTGAGTTAAGTCGCTCAGGCGCTGCGATTCCAGCAACAGGCGGGTCAAGTCTCCGGGGGCCTGTTTCAGATAGCCGTCGCGGTTCAGGCGTCTTAAGGCGCTGTCTTCCTGGTACAGGCTGAATATCCGCTCCAGGCGGCGCACTTCGGACAAGGCATTGTCGATCAGCGTCTGCGCAAAAACAGGGTCGGGGTGATGGATATGCAGTTGTGCATCGGCACCCAAGGCCACTCCCTGCCAGGAACTGAGTGGGGTGGCGGGCGCTTGCATCGCTTTTGTCGCCCATGGCAGGCAAGTCAGGGCGCTGGTTGCGGCCACGATACCGATAAAACGACGACGGGAAACGGGGGTAGAAGTCATGACAAGTACCTGGAATCAGGAAAGTAAGCGTTTCAAGGCAGCGCGACCGCACCAAAGATGTAGTTCTCCGGCATGTCGGCAAAGCGAACCAGTTGGCCGCCATGTTGCTGCTGGAAGTCTTGGGCAGCCTGCTCCTGGCTGAAGGGCAGGGCGTCGATGGTTCCCATGCCGCCGGTGTAGCGGCTGTAGATCAGATACCAGGCATCTTGTGCCGGTATCCATGCCTGTTCGGGAAACTGGCCGTCCTGGTCGCGCTGGGCCATGTCTTGTACATAGGTGGCGGCAATGGCTCTGGATTCTTCAGGCAGCAAGGTGTAGGCAAAGACCTCGCGGATGGTGGTGAACCATAGCGGTGCCTCGCGTTCGCGCAAGAGAATTTGTCCTTTGGGGCCTTGATGCTCAAACAGGTACATGCCGCAGTAATGGCCTACGGCCGTCTGGGGAATCTGCACGACGGGTGGAGGTGGTGCTTGTACTTGCTCGGGCTGTCCGCAGGCGGCCAGTATCAGGCCCAGGCAGAGCAATAAAAAGCTGCGCAGTTTTTTCATAAAGCCTTCTTTTTGAATACCAGGCTTGCCAGACCAAAGGGCACGGCGATCCATAGCAGCAAAACTCCCATCAATAGACTGGCGGGCAAACGGGCTTGCTCGCTTAAACCGGCCATACCGGCGAACATGGCGACATTCTCATAGCCGGTTAGATTCAGCAGGCGGTACACGTCGGTAGGGTTGAAAAGCAAAATGATGTTCAGCCAGGAAGCGGTGATCATGGCGCCTTGATCGGCAACCAGAATGCCTAGTAAAGCCATGTCGTAGATCACAACGAAAAACAGCCAGATGCCGATAGCCAAGCCTGCTGCGGTGGCTCGTTCTCTGACCAGGGTGCTGATGAAATAGCCCATGGACAGGAAACTGGCACCGAGCAGGATGCTGGCACCCATCATGGCTAGAAATGGTGTCCAGACGCTGAAGTCCAAGCCGCCATGTGCCATCTGCAAGGTGATTCCTGCCAGGCCATACCCTACGACGGTAGATAGACTCAGGATCAAGGCATGGCCCAGGAATTTGCCCACCAGAACCTGCCAGCGATGGACGGGGTAGCTAAGTAGCAAAGACATGGTGCCGCGTTCGATCTCGCCCACAATGGCGTCGTAGGACAGCAGCATGGCGATCAGCGGAATCAGGAAAATAGACAGACTGGACAGGCTGACAACGGTGACTGTCAAAGGATCTACTTTGACGCTGCCGGTGGGGGCGCTGCCCAGGAAACCCAGCGATAAAGCCAGAGCCGCCAGCAGCAGGGTCACAGCCAGTACCCAGCGGTTGCGCAATCCGTCGCGCACTTCCTTTTGAATGATGATCAGGACAGGGTTCATGGCTTAGTAATCCTCGCGCTTCAAAAAGTGCGCATACAGCTCGTCCAGACCGGGAGACTCCAGCTCCAGATCGCAGAGACCGGGGATGGCATGGGCATCGCGCAGGACCTGAAGTTTCTCGGCTTCGGTGCAGTGACGCTCCAGGCGGTTTGCGGCTATGACCTTCCAGTGCTGCAGCACAGAGTCGGGCATTTGTTCTACGGTCAAGCGGATACGTACTGGCAAGCCAGCGTGCTGGCGCAGTTCGGACAAGGTGCCATCGGCAATTTTGCGTCCCTGTTGCATCACGATGATGCGGTCAGCCAGACGCTCCATCTCCGCCAGAGCGTGAGTGCTGAGCAGAATGGTGGCTCCGGCATCGCGCAGTTCTTGCACGATGTCGTAGAACAGCAGCCGTGAGGCAGGGTCCAGACCGGTTGTCGGTTCATCCAGCAAGAGCACACGGGGTTTGCCCAGCAAGGTTTGGGCCAGTGCCAGCCGTTGGCGCATGCCCTTGGAATAGGTGCCGACGCGTTTGTGAGCTGCTTGGGCAATGCCAACCCGTGCCAGCAAAGCCTGGTTATCGCTGGTAGGCAAGCCTTTCAGTCGGGCGTAAAAGGCCAATGTTTCGGTGCCGGTCAGGGCAGGGTGCAGTGCGACGGTTTCGGGCAAGTAGCCGATATGGGCGCGCAGTCGGGCAGCCTGGGAGGAGCTGGCATCATGGTCCAGCAGGGTGACCTTGCCTTCATCAGCACGGATCAGGCCCAGAATCAGTTTGATGACTGTGCTTTTGCCCGCGCCATTGTGGCCAGCCAGCACGGTGCACTGGCCGGGGTAAAGCTCAAAGTTCACCGCGTTGGCGGCGCGCTGCTGACCATAGAGCTTGCTGACGTTGGACAGCGCGACAGGGGCTGGGGCCCGGTGTTTATCGGATGGGGTCATGAGTGGCCTTGTAGCGCTCCCAGACGGGATTGACCGGCGCACGCATGAGCGGTGCGCTGTCGATGATTCCGCCGGGCAAAATGGCAGGGAATTGGGTTTGTGCCCAGCGCACGATGGAAACGGCGGGGCTGTTCAACAGTACGCGAGCAGAGGGGGCACGCCAGACCAGTTGTTCAATCAGGCCATTGGGGCGATAAGCGGTGTCACCGATGCCATCGCCATTCAGGTCAAAAGCACTGTGATCGCTCCAGTAATTGCCCCGGCCTTTGCTGGACCATTCCAGATACCGTGTTCCTACATACTTCACTTGATTCTGATTCTGTATGAAGGCGTTGTCCGTGATCTCGTTACCCTCGGAACCGGCGGTGTAATGCACGCCGATCTGGGTGTTCTGAATCAGGTTGTTGCGGATCTGATTGAAGTTGGCGTTATAGAGAAAGACGCCTTTTTCTGCACCGTCGACAATATTGTCGGTAATGGTGGATTGCTGGGCTGCATTGAGCATCAAGCCTTGATGCGTGCTGTTGATGCTGATGTTTTCGCGTACCGTCAGGAACTGCGAAAACATCAGGGCATAGGCAATGTCATTGCCTATGGAAATATTGCTGCTGACCTCGCTATTGTTGGTGTACATGTAGTGCACCGCGTAGCGCAGTTGGGTAAAGCGGTTGTGGCTGAAGACATTGTCGCGGCTGGTATTAGAAAAAATGCCGTCGCGTCCCCAGGAAATATCGTTGTGCAAAATGCGTGAACCTGGGGAGTTCCACAAGGTGACGCCATTGCCGCGTTCATTCAGACGCAGCTCTTTATTGCCCACAATGGTGTTGTTTTGCACCAGCGCGTTATGTGGCCCCCAGACGTATACCCCCACTAGATTGTCGAGGATGTCGTTTTCTTCAATCAGGGCGTTATGGGCGGGTTTATCCAGGAAGATGCCCGCATCCATATCCGGCAAGCTCAAGCCAGAGTTGCTGACCGTGATATGGCGTATTTGCACATTTTCCGCCTGCACCCAAACCGTGCGGCCTTCGCGTTCACCGACCAGTACGGCCTGTCGGTCACTGGGGCCTTGAAGGGTTAAAGGCTTGTTCACGATGATGTTGCCCTGATAGCGGCCAGGCGCCAGAACCAGGGTGTCGCCAGGCTGGGCCGCATCAATCATGGCTTGCAGCGCGCTGTCGGCGGGCACCTGGATCATGGCGGCCTGAGCTGTCAGGCCACTGGCCGCAAGGGCCAGGGCCGTGAGCCGCTTCAGGGCCAGCCCAAGGGCTGGGCTGGCGCATCGTGCACGGGTGGGGAGTAGGCGGAAAGGCTTCATGTCACCGTCAGGCTTTGGGTTTCACGTTCATCTGGCCGGACATTTCCATGTGCAAGGCGTGGCAGAACCACTGGCAGTAGTACCAATGCACACCGGGACGCGAGGCTGTGAAAGTCACCGAGCTGGTCTGCTGTGGGCCAATTTCCATTGCCACGCCGTAGCCGGACAGGGTGAAGCCGTGGGTCAAGTCTTCGATCATCTCCATATTGGTGACCACGACAGTGACCTCGTCACCCTGATTGACCTCGAAGCTGGGCACCGAGAACACAGGGGCAACGGCTGTCATGTAGACCCGCACCTTGTTACCGTCGCGGATGACTTTGGAAGCCCCTTCCAGGGTGACGCCGTCTTTCTCGGCCATCTTCCGTGCCTTGTCCCACCAGGGGTCATCACGGGTCCACACACGCTTGGGTCGTACCTTGTCGGCTGCAACCAGCAGCATGTCGTGGGGTTCGGCAAAGCTTGGGCCGTCGTGAACCAGCTTCATGACGTCGCCCGAGATGTCGATCAACTGATCGTTCTCTGGCTTGAGCGGGCCTACGTTCAGGAAACGGTCTTTGGAGAACTTGTTCAGCGACACCAGCCATTTGCCATCGGCCTCTTTGGTCTCGCCCATGGTGGTGTGGTTGTGGCCAGGCTGGTAGTGCACATCCAGCTTCTGGATGATGGGGTCTACGTCTTTGCCCTGGTAAGCCTCAATGGCTTTGGCCATATTCCACTTCACGATCTGGCTGTCGATAAACAGGGTGGTGTAGGCATTGCCGCGACCGTCATAGGCGGTGTGCAGTGGGCCCAGGCCCAGTTGAGGTTCAGCCACTACGCAATCGCGCGGTTTGATCTTGTCGGCAAACAAGTCATCCAGGCGGCGTACATCGATCATGGTGACGGTGGGCGAGAGCTTGCCGTTAAAGACCACGTGAATGCCGTCGGGGCAGGCGTTACAACCGTGTGGGGAGTTAGGCACGGGAATGTAGCGGGTGTAGCGCGAGCCCTTGCGGCCATCCAGCACTTTGACGCCCTGCATTTCCTTGAAGTCGCCTTTCTTGACGCCGTCTTCAATCGCCTTCAGGTTGAACACCACGGCCCAGTCCTGCTCGTTGGCGCTCATTTCGCCGACATCCAGGCCCTTTTCGGAGTTGTAGCAGGTGGAGAACGCGTACTTGCCCTGATAGTCGGCGTCGCAGTTGTCCAAGTTGCCGTCTACGATCACCTGCCAGGCGATTTCCATGGTGTCGCCATCAATCGCGGTGAACACAGAAAAATAGTTTTCTTTGGGGTTGCCAAAGATGGTGCCGTTGTTAGGCAAGGGGACAATGTGCTCGCCGTTGCAGAACACATAGCCGGTACGTGGATAGCGCTGTGGACGCAGGCCGTGAATACCGTCGGCATTGGGAATTTCAATGATCTTGTCGCACTTCATGACATCGCAGCGCACCCGTGCCACGCGGTTATTGGCTTTGTCATTGATGTAGATGAAGCGGCCGTCGTAGGTCCCGTCGGTAAAGGACATATGAGGGTGGTGAGCATCACCGTTGGGCAAAATGCCGCCCAGGGAGTCAGCAAAAGCCAGGGTTTCAGGCGTCAGGTTGGCACGCATGATCTGGCGGCTTTCGTTGGTAATCCCCCAGCCTGTGGCACTACAAATATTGAAAATAGGAATACGCATCAGCTCGCGCATGGACGGCAAGCCCATGATGCGGATTTCGCCGGACTGACCGCCGGAGTTAAAGGCGTAGTACTGATCCAGTTCGCCCGGCTCGATGTGGGCGTTGAGCCCGTCCGGTGCTTTTTTGGTATCCGCCAAGGCGTTGCCAATGTGGGTGGCGCTGACCACCGCAGCGCCGGATAAGGCGGCGGTACCTAGAAAGGCACGGCGGCTCAAACCCTGTTTATCCTGCTTGTTCTCGGACATGGTGTGATCTTCCTTTTTGTGATGACGTGGCCGACTGGCGCTGGGTGTGCGCCCAGCCGTCTCACGGCGTGGCTGGCGTGGAATCGGAACTATCAAGGCTGCGTGGACGCACGGTAGGGCGTGGAGCAGCATCGTCTTGCAGCGTGCTGGCAACGGCGACCGGGGCCGCTTTACCGCGTTTGCGTTTGGCGATCTTTTGAATCAGGTGCGGGCATTTTTTCTCGTGGTGATACAGCATCTGGCAGTTCAGGCACTGGATACATTCGTTAGGGTTGATTGGCCCTTCGGGCTCAATGGCCTGTACGGGACAGTCGGTGGCACAGCGCTGACAGGGGTCGCCGCACATGGGGTAGCGACGCAGCCAATCAAAAATGCGCAGGCGGGCGGGAATGGCCAGGGCGGCACCCAGGGCACAGAGATAGCGGCAGTAAAAACGCTCGATAAACAGGCTCGCAATCAGGAGCAGCACAGCGAAAATCGTGAACGGCCAGTCGCGAATGAATTTCAGGATGATGGCGGTCTTGAAGGGCTCCACTTCAGCCATCTTTTCAGCCACAGCCATGTCGTACAGAGCGAAGCCAAAAAGCAAAATGAAGAGGACGTACTTGATGGCAACCAGCCGTTTATGCGCGCTGTAGGCGACCTTGATCTGGGGAATACGCAGGAAGCGTGCCAGCTTGTTGGCCAGTTCCTGCAAGGCCCCAAAGGGACAGAGCCAGCCACAGAAAGCGCCACGATTCCAGAAAATCAGAGAGATGGCGGTGGCGATCCACAGGATGAACACCAAGGGGTCCATCAGGAAGTATTCCCAACGGAAGTCGGTACGCAGGGCGTGGGAGAAGGTGAGTACGTTGACGACTGAAAGTTGAGCCGAGGCATACCAGCCAATCCAGACCAGGGAGAACAGCAGAAAGCCGATACGAAAGCGTCGGTAGAACACTTCGTGCTTGGTCAGCGTGTCCTGGAAGAAGAAGACTCCGCCCAAGGTCAGCAAAGACACCAGCAGCACGGCAATTTGTACTTTCTTGCCAGCCCAGATTTGCTTGTACAGGGGAGCACTGGCTGTTTCCAGGTCGTCTGGTTCTGCAAGTTCAGCAGCGGGGGCGGGCGTTGCAGCAGGAGGCGCAGTCAAATAGGCCTCGGGCAATTGGTAGTTCAGGTTCAGCGTTACAAAGGCTTTGTCTTTGACACTCAGGACGCGCTGTACCAGTAATTGCAGTCGCCAGGGTTGGACAGGGTCAAAGGTGGCAGTAGCGGGGATCTTGAACAGGCCGGCTTCTTTGAAGTCGGGCGCATTGGCCGCTTTGACGCCGGGCAAACGCTGATGGTCCAGATCGGTGAAGTGAAAGCTGTCCAGATCCTGGATGACTTCAATGCGGTCGAAAATCCCGCCGCGTACATAGCCCGAACCTTTGAAGGAATACAGGCCATTGCCGACAATCAGCATGGCTTGCTGACCGGGTTTCAACTCTTGCTGCAGATAGTTGTAGTCAGATTCACCCAGCAGGCTTTGTCCGATACTGGGTACGCTGACCAGGGCTGCGTACAGATCAATAAAGGTATCTTCTGGGGCGCCGTCCTGGGGATGGGCGGCGGCTTCTGTGCGACCACTATCCACAAAGGCCTGGTTGATATCGGCCACGCTGACATGCAGGCGTTGGATGGCACCGCTTTGGATCAGCTCGTCCCAACTGGAAATGCTGTGATTGCTGGTATCGATGCTGCGCTTGACCGCTGCTTGTGCCGTAGCCGGGGCGGCCGCTTGGCCTATGCCTTCTTGCCGCGCCACCAACTGGGAGGAGCGCATGATGCTGTCGCCCACCACCATCAAGGTCACAGTGGCACCACTGATGATGTCAACGGGAGGAGGGGCACCGGGTTTAGGCCGGTTCTTGACGTAGTTCTGGCCGACATAACCTTGGATGAAGGCATCGACGCGGGACTCTGGAATACCAATCAACACGATAGGTTCATGGTGTTCCAGCAGCTTGGCAGCCAGGATGCTGCCATCCATGCTCATGGCTACCAGAGTGTCGATGGGAAAGCTGGAATAACCGCGTGTGTTGACGATGTCAGTCGTGACATACACGTACCCCAGTTGCTCCTGGTCCTTGAAGACCTTGGCAACGGGTAGCGTGCCTGAGGGCTCGCTGGTATGGGTGGCGGTCGGGTAAATCTCGTTGAGGGCAATGTCCGGGAGGAAGTGGGCAATGCGAGAAGTAGAGTGTGCTGAAGTGCTGCTTAAACAGGCCGCGAGTATAAAAAGCAGGAGCCAGAGAGTACGCAACTGCACATGCCGGGCCAAGCGATTGAGGGACGTCATTTCTTACCACCTGCAACAAGATTCTTGCGAGATGGTAGGGGTTACCCTTTGTTTACTCTTTGTGTCAGAGCAAGGACAGATTCTGACAAGGGTGCGCGCGGGCGTGTGTCAGCGTGTCACAACCCTGTTCACGACAGTGCGGACTGGCTTGGATGGCGGGCGGTGCCCTGCGAAGGGATGATTAGTGATGTTGCTGTAAATATTTCAGCACCGCATCGGCATCGCCTTGGAAGACGACTCGCTCTGCTTTTTGTTCGCGCTGATAGCTGTACATGGGGTCGTAGTATTGCGTCAGCAGCCCCCCAATCCAGTCGCGGTGCCCGTCCAGCGCACCACTGCGTTCTTGCTCCTGCAAGGCCTCGTCCATGATGGCTGACAAATGCTGGTAGCGTTGATGGCCCAATCGCTTGGTGATGCGACTCAGGCTTTGACGTAGCTGTTCTGCAAAGAGGACAAAGCCGGTTTGCGGGCCGTGCTGTGCTGTGAATTCAGCGTGCAGATTCTGGACGTAGTCGCGCACGATGCGCGTAATGCGGTTTTCCAGGCTGTCCTCCAGCCAGATGATGGGCCATTGCTGCATCCCTCGATACAGGCCTAGCGGCAAGCTGCAACGGCCTATGGTCTGGCTTTCATCTTCCAGCACAAAGCTTTGATGGCCTTGTGCAGATTTTTTGAGCAGGGTGACGGACAGACGATGCTCGAAGTCGATCTGGCTGGGCTGCTCGGTGGCATGTTTGCCAAAACTGGAACCACGATGATGAGCGTAGCCCTCCAGATCCAGGCTGTGCTCCAGTTGCTGCAACACATCGGTTTTGCCCGTGCCTGTCATGCCGCCCAGAACCTGAAAGCGGGCGCTGCTGACAGTCTGCTCCAGATTGTTCAATAAAAAGCCGCGCATGGCTTTATAGCCGCCCACCACACGAGGATAGTGAATGCCTGCCTCTTCGCGCAGCCAGGTTTGTGTGATCTGGGAGCGCAGGCCGCCTCGAAAACAATACAGATAGCCGTCGGGGTGTGCTTGTGTAAATTGTGCCCAGGCTTGCAGGCGCTCTGCCTTGATCTGGCCGCTGACCAGTTTGTTGCCTAGTGCAATGGCAGCGTCCTGACCGTGCTGCTTGTAGCAGATACCCACCTGATGCCGCTCTTCATCGTTCATCAGTGGCAGGTTCAAGGCACCAGGAAAGGCCCCTTTACTGAATTCGATGGGAGCGCGAGCGTCCATCAAAGGCACATCGTTCAGGAACAGCTCGCGGTAATGGTGGGTATCAGGGCGCATCAAGCGATTTCGACGGCGTGGGTTTTGGCGGGGATAAATTCCCCGATGGCTTCCAGCTTCAGGCCCAGCTCGGCAGCGGTGGACAGGAACTCGGCCGTGGCAGAAGGTTCAACCGCCACCAGCAAACCACCGCTGGTTTGTGGGTCGCACAGGATATTGATTTGTTCCTGGCTGATGGGAGCGATGCGGTGGCCGTAGCTGTCAAAGTTACGTTGTGTGCCACCGGGCACGCAGCCCTGTTCCAAGTAGTATTCGATGCCGGGCAGCAGGGGGACGCGGTCCAGATTCAGGCGAGCCGTCAGGCCGCTGCCATCGGCCATTTCGATCAAGTGGCCCAGCAGACCAAAGCCGGTCACATCCGTCATGGCTTTGACGCCGGATAGTTGTGCAAAGCGGCTGCCGGGGGTGTTCAAGGTACACATCCAGTCGCGTGCCAGGTTTTGATCTTCCGGGCGCAGCTTGGCTTTTTTCTCTGCCGTCGTCAGCACGCCTATGCCCAAAGGCTTGGTCAGATAGAGCTGGCAACCCTCGGTCGCGGTGTCGTTGCGTTTTAACTGGCCTTTATTGACCATGCCAGTGACGGCCAGGCCAAAAATAGGTTCGGGCGCATCAATAGAATGGCCGCCTGCCAATGTAATACCGGCTGCATCGCAGGCCGCACGCCCACCACGCACCACTTCGCGGGCGACTTCGGGGGAGAGCACATTGATAGGCCAACCCAAAATCGCAATCGCCATGATGGGCTTGCCGCCCATGGCGTAGATATCGCTGATGGCGTTGGTCGCGGCAATGCGTCCAAAGTCGTAGGGGTCGTCCACGATGGGCATGAAAAAGTCTGTGGTCGAGACTACGCCACGTTCTTCATCAATGCCGTAGACAGCCGCATCGTCACGCGAGGTATTGCCGACCCACAGGTTCGGGTCCAGATTCTGGGCACCGCTGCCCGCCAGGATAATGTCCAGTACCTTGGGGGAAATCTTGCAGCCGCAACCGGCTCCATGACTGTATTGGGTCAGACGAATGGGAGTATCCATGAGCACGCACCGCGAAATAGGTTGAAGTTGAAATGATACTAAATTGCTTTTTGTCCCAGCAGGCTTTTACTTAAGGGAAGGGCAGTGGGCGCACGACTTGCGCAAACTGATCCGCCGCCACCCATTGCGCGAATTGCTCGCCCAGCCGCTGGCTTTGATCTACCGAGTTCTGCCAGGCCTGACGACGCTCTGTGTCTGATAGGCGCTTGTAGTCGGAGCGATCAGGGATTTTGCGGTCTTTTAGACGCTCGTAGAAGGTAGGGGTCGGGCAAAGCAGAATCAGATTGTCCAGGTTGTGGGGGCGGCGGGCCTTTTGCCAACGGGGCAGGTATTTGTCGAACCAGCTAGCGCTGATTTTTTGGGTGAAATGGGGAAATAGCGTCAGGCCTGGACTGTCCAGATCCAGAGCGCAGAAGTTGTAGTCCACCAGGCCTCCGTCACGGTACAGCCCGGCAGGCCAGTTGTGGGCTGCATCAACGCCGTCAATGACTAATGGAATGGCGGTGCTGGCAGCCAGGGTTTCAAACAGATTGTCGTGGTCCAGCGCAGCGTACCGGGCCTGACTCTGGTGTTTGCCGTGAATGGGTAAAGGGCTGCGTGTGTCGTGCACGATGACCCGCTCGAAGAACCAGTGCGGGATCGCAGGGTGCAGATAGTTGCCGACCATGCAGCTTAACAAGGCGGCACTTAATTGGCGCTGATTGCGGGAGCCCGCCCAGCCTTTGCTACGTGCCACGGTAATCGCAAAACGATAGCGAGGGTGATTCAGGATGGCGGCCTGTGTGTCGGAGTCGCCCAGCAGCGTCTTGAGCATGGCCTGAGTCGAGCGTGTAATGTCCGCCACCGTGGATTTGGGCAGGAAGGGGCTATGAATGTAGAGCTGCGCAAAGTCCGCAAAGGCTTTGTAGGGATCGTTCTGTGCCGCACATGCAAAGCGCCAGGAAGCAATGGAACTGCCAAACAACCACAGGGGCTCGCCATGTCTATTTAGCCAGTCCGCGAACAGATATTGATCCAGTCCGGTCAGCGCCAAAGCCTTGGGTCCGCCTGCACTGCCGATCAGGGTGCCTATATCTTTGGCATGAAGACCATGGCTTTGAATATGGCGGTAGGCGCGTGGGCCTGCGTAGATAGCGAGGTCAGGCTCGGTGGACAACAAGATCAGCTCCCGAATGTGGTGACTCTACAGCCGGTTGGATGGCTGGCAGGCTTTAGTCTAGCGCTGTTGCCGTGGGGCTGGGGAGGGCTCTCTTGGGTTGAGGCAAGATGGAATGCCCCTGCTGCTCCAGAGGGGGCAGGCAGGGGCTGGTAAAACGATCCATTATCCGGACGCCTGCTGGAGTCCGGAGCAAAGCATCAGGTTTTAGAAGCTGGCAGTCAGCGTTGCGTAGTACTGGCGGCCTGGTTCGTTGTAGGTGTTGGCACCCTGGCCGCTACCCGAGTCTTCGCGGTACAGGCGCTTGTCGAACAGGTTGTTCACACCCAGACGCACGTTGGTGGATTTGGTGATCTGGTAAGCGCCACTCAGACCGAAGATGGCGTACGAACCACGCTCACGCAGCCCATCGCCTTTCACTTCCGAGTTATTGGACAGGTTGTGCGAGCGTGGCTTTTGTTTGCCATACAGCGTGGCAGTAGCCAGCATGGACAGCTTGTCGTTTACGCGCCAATCCAGTGTGCTGTTCAGGGTGTAGCGTGGGATCACGGTCAGAGGCTGATTCGTTTCCTTGGACTTGTTGGTAATCATGTAAGTCAGGTTGTTGCTCAGGCTCAGAGTGTCACCGTTCTCGCCCAGAATCGGGATAGTCAGGTTACCTTCCAGGCCGCGAATAACAGCTTTGCCGGAGTTGACCCACTGGAACGGACGCACCAGCGAACCGCCAATGTAGATGGCGTCAGGAATGGTCTGGTCGCCCATATCGGCCACAATCTTGTTGCTGTAGTCGTTCTGGAAGTAGGTCATGCCAGCAGCCCAGCCTGCATTGTCGTAGGCCAGACCGATTTCCTTGTTGATGCTGCGCTCGGGGGACAGATCATCATTACCGAAGATGTAGCAAGGACCGCTGACACGTTGACCGGTTACGGGGTCGTAGGGGCAACCGTTGCCGCGGGTCTGGTACAGGTAGTTGGGGTTGGACTGATACAGGTTAGGGGCTTTGAAGGCGCGGGCAATACCGCCTTTCAAAGTGATGTTTTCAGTGATGAAGTAGGAGGCGTTCAGGCTGGGGCTCCAGTTATCACCGAATTTGCTGTGGTGGTCAAAACGCACACCGGGGGTGATGGTCAGGGCCTCGGTCAACTCGATATTGCCTTCTACATAAGCAGCCGTGGTTTTTGCTTTGCTCTTGGAGTCGGTGTTCTTGTTGATGGTCTGGCCAGAGCGTGTGGCGTAATCATCGTCCAGGCTTTGATCTCGGTGCTCAAAGCCCACGGTCATCAGCACGTGTTTGTTGGCGATCTGGAGCGGTGTGTTGTATTCACCCGAGATATTCAGCGAACGCAGCTCGGAAACAGAACCTGCACCGGGGTTGGAGATGCTGCCTTCGCCAGCACCTGCCATGCCTTCATTCAGGCGGGAGTTGGTGGTGCCTTCGTAGGCAAAGGTCAGGCGCGAACGGCGGCCCTGGCCATAGTCGCCATAGTGGCTTAGCGAGCCAGCGCGGCGGTACATGATGTTGGTTTCGGCGCCGTCATCTGCCAGCGAGGCAATGGTGGCATTGGCGTTGGAGAACAGGCGTTCACCGGCAAAAATATTGCCCTGACGGCTGAACGAGCCTTCCAGCTCCAGGCGGTGGTCGCGGTTGATGTCCAGACGTACCAAACCGTTGATGTCCTTGTTGCGAACACCTTCACGCCCCGCGGGCGGAACATTTTTGTCGCTGACGTCAATGCCGGATGACTTTGCGTTCAGCGCAGGTTTGTCGGCATCTGTTTTGGCGATATTGCCGTAGACGCGGAAGGACAGCTTGTCTGCAATAGGGCCGGACAGGTTAAAGCCGGTACGACGTGTGGAGCCGTAGTTGCTGTCTTCAGGAATTAAACCGTAGGCCGTCACCGAGCCGGAGAAGGTGTCGGTAGGGGCTTTGGTAATGATGTTCACAACACCACCGGCCGCGCCAGAACCGTAGCGGGAAGCGGCTGGTCCACGCAATACTTCAATGCGTTCGATGGCGTTGACGGGCACCCAGTTGCTGTCGCCACGGGTATTGCGCTCACCGTCACGACCCATGCGGATGGAGTCACGTGAGCTGACGGGTTTGCCGTCAATCAGAATCAGGGTGTTTTCCGGGCCCATGCCGCGCAAGTCGATCTGACGGCTATTACCGTACGAGCCCGAGGGGCTGTTACCTGTCAGGTTCACACCGGGCATGGTGCGGATCAGTTCGGACAGGTCGTTGGCGGGAGGACGTTTTTCAATATCGTTGGCGGTAATGGTGGACACGCCGGGTGCCTGTTTGACAGCTTCTTCCGCCGAAGGCAGTACACGAATTTCTTCCAGCGAGGTCACCCCACCCCGGACGCTGGAGGTTTGCGCGTTAGCGCTGAAACTGGCTGCCAAAGCCGTGGCGAGCAAGCCCAATGCAAAGATCGGGCGGCGGGCCGGAGGCGCCGATAAATTCATAACACTTTCCTAGTAAACGATAAACAGAATGAGAATTGTTCGCGCTACGAATTGTGTTTAAAAATGTGACGGCTGTCGAGAAACCTGACGGTTTTGTGGTGTATGAAACACGCACAGAAAAGAGGGGTATTAATAAGCGCACCAGACACGAATTGTCTGAAAGGATATTTTGGTAGCTTTTTAGACAGACTTAGTTCTTGGAAAGCATTCTGAGTATTGCGAACTCATGTTTTTGTTTAATTTTTTTAATACGTTAAAAAAATCATCAAGGACATTTTTGTTCTATTTGACACGATGGGTCATTTTTGATGAGAATGTGTCCTGAACAATTCAAACTTAAAAAGTTCAGGAGACATCCAGTGAAAAAGACGCTTGGTTTGATGATGGCCGGGTGGGCGGCCTTGACGATGATGGCGGGTCCGGTACAAGCAACAACGTTCCCGGCACAGCCAGTACGTTTGATCGTGCCCTTTGGTGCAGGGGGGATTACCGATCTGGTAGCACGCCTCCTTGCCCAACAATTGGGCAAGGAGTTGGGCCAGACTGTCATTGTTGAAAACAAGGCAGGAGCCGGAGGCATGGTTGCCGCTCAGGCTGCACAAAATGCGAAAGCGGACGGTTACACCGTGTTCATGGGGACAGTAGGCACACAGGTGGTCAACCCTTTGATTCTTTCCAAAATCAACTACGACCCGCAGGCCTTTGTGCCCATCGGCATGGTGACGGGGTCTCCGTATGTTTTGGCGGTTCGTTCGGATTTGGGTACGGAGAACTATGCCCAACTGGTTGCCCATGCCCGTCAGGAGCCAGGGCTCCTTAACTTCGGATCGGCGGGGATAGGGAGTGCTCCGCACTTGGGGGTAGAGCTTTTCAAGTTGACCGAGAAACTTGATGTGCGACATATCCCTTTCAAGAGTGGAGGGGAAGCGGTCAGTGCCGTTGTGGGTCGTCATGCCGACATGGTGATGGATGCCATTCCCGTGATCATGCCGCAGGTGAAGGCGGGCAAGCTTCAGGCCCTGGTTCTGGCTGATAACCAACGCTCCCCAGCCGCTCCCGATGTGCCTTCCAGCGCAGAGCTGGGGGCTGCTGAACTGCGCATCAGTTCCTGGAACGTGTTGTTGGCCCCGCCGGGCACTCCACAGGAGGTGATTGCGGTATTGGAGACGGCATTGCAAAAGACACTGGTCAACCCGGAGTTCAAAAGCCATCTGGAGCAGCAGGGCAGCCAGGTTTACACCGGCACCCAAGATGAATATCAAACCTTCATCGCGGCTGAGCGCAGCAAGTGGCAGCGTATTGTTCAGACCGCAGAAATCAGTCTTGAGTGAGGTAAAGACAATGAACCACGCCGCTCTGGAGCTTATCGACACGGTGCATACCGGCAATGGCTGGAAGGTACGACTGTTGTGCGGTTATTTGGGTATAGCGCTACAGCGGCGCAGCCTGTCTATTGTGGAGGGGGATCTGGATACCGAGGTGTTCCGGCAAATCAACCCCTGGGGACAGGTTCCGGTACTGCGAACCCGGGAAGGGCCCTGGCTGGCAGAGTCGGCCGCTATTTTGTGGTACCTGGCGCAGGGCACAGACTTTCTGCCCGCGGACCCGCTTGCGCAGGCGCAGGTGCTGCAGTGGCTGTCTTTTGAGCAGACTCAGCATATGACCAACCTTGCACAGCCCAGACTGTGGGTGGCGTTGCGGGGGACGATGACGGTGGATGATCCTGCGGTGCTGGCGTGGCGCGAACAGGGCGATAAAGCTCTGGCTCAGATGGAGGTGCACTTGCAGTTGCATCGCTATTTCGTTGGGGGCAGGCCCAGCATCATCGATGTGGCCTTGTTTCCCTATACCTGCATGGCAGAGCAGGGCGGGTACGACCTGCACCCCTATCCATCGGTACGACATTGGCTCGAGCGTATGCAGGCCCTGGCGGGCTATGTCCCGCTGTTGTGAGCAGGATATTAATTTACAAAAGGAGTTGTTATGAGTGACACCATGAGCTTGTCCAAGTCCGTGCTGATTGAACAGGCGCAAAGCCAGATGCAGGCCCTCTTCGAAATCCCTGAGCGCAGTGTTCCCGAGAAGCTCGCACTGACTTGCCGTATTCTTTTTGATGGCGGCCATGACTCTGGTTTGGCTGGCCAGATCACAGCACGCGGCGAACAGGAGGGCACGTATTTTACGCAGCAGCTGGGGCTTGGGTTTGATGAAATTACGTCGACCAACGTCTTGCTGGTAGACGAAGACTTAACGGTTTTGAAGGGATATGGGATGCCTAATCCAGCAAACCGTTTTCACTCCTGGGTGTATCGTGCCCGGCCGGATGTGAACTGCATCATTCATACACATCCCTTGCACGTGGCCGCCCTGTCCATGCTGGAGGTGCCCTTGATCGTATCTCATATGGACAACTGCCCCTTGTATGAGGACTGCGCGTTCTTGAAGGATTGGCCAGGTGTCCCTGTGGGCAATGAAGAGGGGCAGATCATTGCCGAGGCCTTGGGTGACAAGCGCGCTATTCTTTTGTCGCACCATGGAATGTTGGTGGCGGCGGCCTCAGTAGAAGAAGCCTGCGTATTGGCTTTGCAATTTGAGCGCACAGCGCGCATGCAATTGTTGGCGATGTCAGCCGGAACGATCAAGCCTATTGCGCCGGAACTGGGCCGGGAGGCACATGATTGGATTCTGAGGCCGCGTCGCTCCCAGATCGGCTTTGAATACTATGCCCGCAAAGCGCTGAAACGCCATACGGATGTTTTTGAGTAGAATAAGAGGCTGCTTTTTTATATGCGCTCCGAGGCTGACCTCGGGCGCTACACCACTTGTTTAACCCATGACCCATCTTCCCTTTCGCTTGCGCGCCCTGCGTCGCCAACATGGCTTGTCGCTGGAGCAGTTGGCCCAGCGCACCGGTCTGACTAAAAGTTATCTGTCCAAGCTGGAGCGGGCAGTCAGTGCGCCGTCCATCTCTACCGTGGTCAAGCTGGCCCAGGCTTATGGCATGGGGGTGTCGCAGTTGATTGGAGAGGGGGATCTGGGTCAAGACGAAAGTGTGTGTGTCGTGCGTAGACACGAACGTATGCCCTTGCCCAGTGTGGCAGGTCATAGCGCCTACCGTTACGAAAGCATGGCCGGACGGCGGCGCTTTCGTTTGATGGACCCCTTTGTAATCTACCCTCCACACGAGCAACAGCAGCCAGCGCCAACGTTTCCGCATGGGGGAGAAGAGTTTTTGTTTGTGATCCACGGGCAAGTGCAAGTCACTATTGCAGAGCACAGCATGACCTTGGAGACGGGTGACTCCGTATAT
Organism: Alcaligenes parafaecalis; assembly: GCF_026344135.1. Lineage (NCBI taxonomy): Bacteria > Pseudomonadati > Pseudomonadota > Betaproteobacteria > Burkholderiales > Alcaligenaceae > Alcaligenes > Alcaligenes parafaecalis. Next base: position 263,854 of record NZ_JAPKNA010000002.1, read on the forward strand.
TTTGATTCGGAGCTACCCCACAGCGTGCTTAGCTTGGGGGATCAACAGGCGCAGGTACTGGCGGTGACGTGCTCTGACTCGGGGCCAACAGCAGGGCGTCCAACGTCCGATACGCCGGCGTAGTCAATGGACAGGTGTCCCTAGCATGTGGTGGGGATGAAGAATGCTCTATCAGCAAAGTGGCGGAAAGCAGCAGGAGTCGAACCTACCTGGGAACGTCTGACGCCCCCAACCGGGTTTGAAGCCCGGCCGTGCCACCGGGCACGGATGCTTTCCCTCAAGAGGCCCTATCATACGTTAGGGCCGATTACGCTTCAACGATCAGGGCGCTGCCCGCTTTTGGGCCAGCATCGCACCCTTGCTTCATTCTGCTGCAGCCCAGGCTTCGCCGCGTAAAACATGGCGATCACGTACCCGCCGGGTGTAGCCCATGCGATCAAAAAACTCCAGAATCTGAATGGCCCTTTTGCGGCCTAATCCTGTTGCGTCTCGGAACTGTGCAGCACTGACGCCCTGGCCGGTGTGCAGCTCGCTGACGATGTTGGCCAGGATAGCCATTTGGTGACGGTGATAGAACAAGTCATGCACGACTTGAAACAGCTCGCCCTGGCGTACCAGACGGCGTAGCACTGCGCGGGTCTGGTCTTCCGGGGATTCGGTTTCTTTGGCCAGATCGCGTGTCCAGGGCGGGTCGAAGCGGCCTGCCTCCAGTAAAGGGAGTAGAGCAGCGGCCAGGGCCTGGTCCTCAGGGCTCAGAGTGACGCGGTGTCCGGGCGTATGCAGCCAGGCTCCCTGACGGGCTAAACGGTGCTCTGCCAGCAGATGTTCGGTCAGTAACTGCCAGATTGCGTCGGGCATAGTGGGCGCAGCCATGCGTCGCAAACGGCTGATGGACAAGCCCGGCTCGTCTGAATTGCGCTCGTGAAACTGCAGCATCACGCTTTCTATGTGCTGGCACAGTGCTTCCAGGCGCGCATCGCTGAGCAGGATAGGCTGACTTTGTGGACGTGAGCCTGTGTGCCAGCGAGCATGGGCCGGGGCTGTCAGGCGATGTTTAGCCCCACCGGACAGGCGCAGCAGGGTTTCTTCGTCCAAACCGTAGGGGGCTTGAGCCAGCAGGTTTTCCAGTGGGCCACCGCGAGTCCACTGCGCCAAGGCGTCCAGCCAAGCCAGACGGGTGGCGGAGCGGCGTTTGCGATCGGGTGCATTCGGGTCCAGGACGATGCCACCACCCACGGTTTCGCTGGCCTGAGCGTTGCGCAAAATGAAGCGCTCGCCGGTCATGGCGCAGATGGGGCGATCAAAGACCAGTTGGACTTTGCCAGTCTGGCCCGGCTGTAAAGACTCGCCATCCAAAGGTACGGCGTGAGCGGTTAGATGGGCAGCCCCCATGTGTACATGCCAAGGCGACCAGGTACGCAAGGCGGGGATGTCTTTGTCCAGCAGGCTCAGTTCTACATCGATACGCGTGGTGGGGATAAAGCAGCGGGCGTCGGCCAGCCAGTCTCCACGCTCAATATCCTGCACATCAATCCCACCCAGGTTCAGCGCACAACGCTGGCCCGCAAGGGCTTGGCGAGAAGCCTGATTCTGGGCGTGAATACTGCGCACCCGCACGGGTGTACCGCGTGGCATCAGGCGCAGATCGATAGTGGGGCCATCCAGATCCAGAACACCTTCGTGCACCGTGCCGGTGACGACAGTGCCATGACCTTGCAAGGTAAATACGCGATCGATAGCCAGGCGGAAATAGCCTTGACCATCCTGTTTGGCGGATTGCATGGCCTGCGTGTGCAAATGCTGGCGCAAGTCTTCCAGGCCGGGTTTGTCATCGGACAGGGCATCGACAACAAAGACAGGTGCGCCGTCCAGAAAGGTTCCGTGGACAAGCGCTTGCAGTTCGGCTTTAACGGCTTCAATGCGTGCGGCATCGGCGCGATCCGCCTTGCTCAGGACGATGGCGCCGGTCTGCAAACCCAGCAATTGCAAGACGGCCAGATGCTCGCGGGTTTGAGGCATGACGCCATCATCCGCCGCAACAATCAGCAGGCCAAAATCGATACCGGTCGCGCCTGCCACCATGGTGTGAACCAGACGCTCGTGGCCGGGCACATCGATAAATCCCAGAATCTGCCCGTCCGGCAAAGGCGTATAGGCATAGCCGAGCTGGATGGAAATGCCGCGCTTTTTTTCTTCTTCCAGACGGTCGGTATCCACGCCGGTCAAGGCGCGGATCAACGTGGTTTTGCCGTGGTCGATATGGCCTGCAGTACCAACAATCATGCTTGCTCGGGAATCAGTTGTGCGCTGAAGGCAGCCTCAAAGGGCTGTTCCAGGCAGCGCAGGTCCAGCCAGAAGGCATCTTGCGCAATGCGCCCGATAACGGGCTGGGGCAGGGTACGCAGGCGTTTTTCCAGTTGAGTCAGATGGCGGCCCGGACGGCCTGTGCCTGTATAGGTAAAGCGCAGCCCGAAGCTGGGCAACACGTCTTCAGGCAAGGCACCGCTGCCGATCTGACTGAGCATGGCGGTGGGCTCGACGGTAAATAAAGTCCCTACCCATTTTTGCAGGAGGGGAGCCAGACGTAGCGCCTGGGCGCGCATTTCCGTTGATGGACGGGTCAGCAGGCGCAGTGTTGTCAGGTGTTCGGGCAGGCGCTCGGGGGAACGGTACAGGGCCAGCACAGGTTCCAGCGAGGCCAGGGTGATTTTGCCCACGCGCAGAGCGCGTTTGAGCGGGTTTTTCTTGATCTTGGCGATCAGGTCTGCACGACCTACGATCAGACCGGCCTGCGGGCCACCCAGCAGCTTGTCGCCGCTGAAGGTCACGATATCGGCACCGGCTTCGATGGTCTCGCGCACAGTGGGTTCGGGCGGCAGGCCCCACTGGCTCAGGTCCACCAAGGTGCCGCTGCCCAGATCCACACTGGTTGGCAGGCCGTGTTTCCTGGCGATCTGTGCAACTTCTTCGACTGAAACGCTTTTGGTGAAACCTTTGACGGCGTAGTTGCTGCAATGCACTTTCATCAACATGGCTGTGCGCTCGTTGATGGCATTTTCGTAGTCAGCCGCATGGGTACGGTTGGTGGTGCCTACTTCATGCAGGCGAGCACCCGCACGTTTCATAATGTCGGGGATACGAAAGGCACCGCCAATTTCAACCAGCTCGCCGCGCGACACTACGGTTTCACGCCGGGGGCTTAGGGTGCTGAGCATCAGCAGCACGGCGGCGGCGTTATTGTTGACCACCGTGGCGGCTTCAGCACCGGTCAGTTCGCAAAGCAAGGGGTTGATCAGGTCATCCCGGTCGCCTCGGCCACCGGTTTCCAGATCAAATTCCAGATTGGCGGGCGAGCGCATGGCCTGGACGACGGCTTGTATAGCCTCATCGGGCAGCAGCGCACGCCCCAGATTGGTGTGTAGAACCGTGCCTGTCAGATTGAAGACCGGGCGTAGCTGTAGCCGGGAGTCTTCTTGTAGCTGTGCGTGCAGGGCTTTGGCGAGCTGGGCTGACTCTAGATCCTGAGGGCTGAGTGTTCCCTTCAGAACGGCATCGCGCAGTGTCTGCAAATGGGTGCGAGTGCGCTGGCTGAGGCGTGTGTGGCCGAATTGCTTCAGCAAGGGCTCGAACTCTGGCGAGTGCAGCAGGCGGTCCAGGGAAGGGATATGGGCGGGGGAGAGATCGGGAGTTGGGCTCATCATTCAAAGGCAGGCATTTGAGTCTATGGGCAGGGTCCGTCAGCTACGCCTTGCGCGTGAAGCAGCAAGGCGTAGGGGAATCTTAGCTTAAGACTGATGCCAAAGAAGCGGATTACCGCTGGCGCGGGAATAGCCTTCTTCGCCCATCAGAACGTCCAGAGCCAGACTGGCCAGATCATCCGCAACGGGGTCAAGGCCCAACTGCTTTTCCTGATAGAAGATTTTGCGGTAGGTATGGCAGTTGTCGCAGGACTCGGCCTTGATCCCTTCCGGGCCATCTTCAATGGCGTGATAAGCCACGCTTTTTGTGCTTTCGCAGTGCGAGCAGGTGACACGCACCAGATGCCATTCCACGCTGCAGCGTGGGCAGCACATGTAGCGGCAACCATCTTCACGACCACCGACCCGCACCACGCTGGATACGGGCAGGCTGCCGCAGGATGGGCATACGCCAAAGGGACTGGTCACCGATAGTTGGCCTTCGGTCAGCGAGCAGGCCAGATGTGTCCAGTACACCTGCAAGGCGGCCATGACAAAGGGTGCCGCAGCACCGTCTTGCTCTGGCAATTGCTCGGCCAGAATGGCGTCAGCCAGATCTTCCAGCTTTTGCGGGTCGGACTCGGCCTTTTTAAGCAGATCCTGGCAAACCTCTTGGGCGGCGGCAGGCACATCCGAGGTATTGATCATGTGATTGAGCAGGTTGCTCAAGATGCTGAGCCACTGCGGATCGCGTTTCCAGCCCGAGGCCAGCAAGGGCGGCATGCCGTGTCGTCGTGCCGTTTCCAGCACATCAGCGGGCAGTTCGGCGGGGGCAAGCGCAGTGAGCTGCTTGTGTTGCCCGTCCACCAGATGCGCCAGCAAGAGCAGGTAGGCGCCGACGGGATTGCCCTCAGCCAATTGACGCAGACGCGCTGCCCGGTCTGCAAAGACGCTGGCTCGCACTGGCAGGCGCAGTCGGGGGATGGAGGTGTGGTCCAGACTTTCGATTTCGCCGCGCGGAAGGATGCGTTGCAAGACAGACTCCTGAAAACAAGGCTGCCATGCCCGAAATGGCGCATGGCAGCCGGGTTGCTGATAAACCAGATACAAGCTTACTCAGCGGGACGGCTGGGGCCTTTTTCCATTTCTTCACGGAACCAGGCGCGGTGGTGTTTCCAGGCCCAGGCACGGGTCACCGTACCGCGGGTCATGGCTTTGACCGAACCTTTTACCCAGATACCGGCGTAGATGTGCACGATAATCGCGCAAATCATCAGCAGGGCGCAGACCGCGTGCAGCACGGAGGCCAGGCGGATAGCCCAGATGGGGAAGAAGGCGGAAAAGTATTCGCGCCACATCACCACACCGGTTGCCAGCAGGCCGATCATGAAAATCACCAAAGCAAAAAACAGGATCTTTTGCCCGGCGTTATAGCGGCCTACTTCGGGGATACGCTCGTCCTTGGCATCAAGCACGTCCTTGAAGTGACGCAGCCAGGCCGCGTCACCCTTGGAGAACATATTGTGCCGTACCATGCGGGCTGCAAACAGGAAAAAGCACACAAACATCACCACGCCAATAAACGGGTGAAGAATGCGTGTCCACGGGCCGCCGCCAAACAGATTGCTCAGCCAGAACATGGACGGATGAAACAGCGCCAGCCCGGACAGCGCCAGCAGCACAAAGCTCATGGCAATGATCCAGTGATTAATGCGCTGACTGGTGGTGTAGCGCTGAATCATGCCCTTGCGGTTGTGATCAGTCATGATGAGCCTCCTGGATCTTGCGTGCTTCCTCGTCGGCGCGGCGCTCGTCTTCCTCGTCAGTCTCGTTAGGGCCGGTTCGGATGTAGTGGAAGAAACCAATCAGGGCGGTCAGTGCCATGGCAGCAACCCCCAGTGGTTTGGCCACTCCCTTCCAGAGCGAGACCATCGGGCTGATTTGCGGGTCTTTGGGCAGATCGCTGTACAGCTCGGGCTTGTCGGCGTGGTGCAGCACGTACATGACGTGGGTGCCGCCCACTCCGGCCGGGTCGTACAGACCGGCGTTCTCAAAGCCACGCGATTTCAGGTCTTCGATACGCTCTGCAGCGTGGTGCTGCATGTCTTCTTTCGTACCGAACACAATCGCGCCGGTAGGACAGGTCTTGGCACAGGCCGGTTCCTGTCCGACCGCGACACGGTCCGAACACAAGGTGCACTTGTAGGCTTTCTTGTCCTTTTCCGAAATGCGGGGCACATCGAAAGGACAGCCGGTTACGCAGTAGCCGCAGCCAATGCAGTTTTCCTCGTGGAAATCCACAATGCCGTTGGTGTACTGCACGATAGCGCCCGGCGAGGGACAGGCCTTCAAGCAGCCCGGGTCCTCGCAGTGCATACAGCCGTCTTTGCGAATCAGCCATTCCAGATCGCCAGCGGGGTTTTCATACTCCGCAAAACGCATGATGGTCCAGGACTTGTCGGTCAGGTCCGCCGGGTTGTCATACACCCCGACGTTGTGGCCGATTTCGTCGCGCGTATCGTTCCATTCCATGCAGGCGACCTGACAGGCCTTACAGCCAATGCACTTACTGGTGTCGATCAGCTTGGCCACTTCCCCGCCCACGGGCTCGCGCACGCTGGGCATGGGGGTGGTGGTTGCGGAGCGCCGTTTGATATCAAGTGATTGCAAGGCCATGGCTTACTCCTTAATCTTTTCAAGTTGAACCAGGAAGGCCTTGGTCTCTGGCGTTTGCGAGTTGCCATCCCCCACGGGCGGTGTCAGTGCATTGATCAGGAAACCAGGTCGTGCCAGACCTACAAATCCCCAGTGCAGCGGGATACCCACTTGGTGGACGACCTTGCCATCCACGTTCAGAGCCTTGATGCGCTTGGTTACCACCGCCACGGCCTTGATATAGCCACGGTTGGAGGACACCTTGACGCGGTCGCCTTGCACAATTCCCACTTCCTTGGCCAGTTCCTCGCCAATTTCCACAAACTGTTCCGGCTGCACGATAGCGTTCAGCTTCACGTGCTTGGTCCAGTAGTGGAAGTGCTCGGTCAGGCGGTAGGTCGTGCCCACATAGGGGAACTTGTCTACCGTACCCATGGCGGCCAGGTCGTCCTTGAAGATACGCGCCGCCGGGTTGGTGATGGCACGTGGCTCGTCAGGACTGAGCGGGTTGTAGCTGAGCGGGCTTTCAAAGGGCTCGTAGTGCTCGGGGAACGGACCTTCTGCCATGCCTTTGCGGGCAAAGAAGCGGGCCACCCCTTCAGGGTTCATGATGAACGGACCCATGCCATCAGCCGGATTCTCATCGGCCTTGTAGTCAGGGACATCCGCACCACCCCAGCGCTTGCCGTCCCAGTGAACCAGGCTGCGGCGTGGGTCAAAGGGTTTGCCGGTCAGGTCACAGGATGCACGGTTATAGAGCACACGTCGGTTCGCTGGCCAGGCCCAGGCCCAGTTCAGCGTCTGGCCGATGCCGGTTGGGTCGCTATTGTCGCGGCGAGCCATCATATTGCCTTGCTGCGTCCAGGCACCGGCATAGATCCAGCAACCGCTTAGCGTGGTGCCGTCGTCGCGCAATTCGGCAAAGCCATCAAGCTGCTCGCCTGCTTTACGCGTGATCTTGGTTGGATCTTTAGGATCATGCAGATCCACCAGTGCGCGGCCCGAGTATTCCTTGGCCAGTTCAGCGGCGGTTGGATCATCCGGGTTGGAGTACGGCCAGGACAGGTTCAGGATCGGATCAGGGAAGGCACCGCCTTCTTTCTGGTACAGCGAGCGAATACGCGTGAATAGCGTACTCATGATCTCAATGTCGCTCTTGGCCTCGCCCGGAGGGTTGGCGGCCTTCCAGTGCCATTGCAACCAGCGGCCCGAGTTCACCAGTGCGCCTTCTTCCTCGGCGAAACAGGTGGTGGGCAGACGGAAGACTTCGGTCTGGATGGATGCGGAATCGACATCATTGTGTTCGCCATAGTTCTTCCAGAACTCTGACGTTTCCGTGACCAGCGGGTCCATGATGACCATGTACTTGAGCTTGGAGAAACCGCGCAGCAGCTTGGCCTTGTAGGGTGCCGCCGCCAGGGGGTTGAAGCCCTGACAGATGTAGCCCGTCATCTTGCCTTCGTCCATCAGCTCGAACACTTGCAGCATGTCGTAGAGCTTGTCCAGCTTGGGCAGATAGTCAAAGGCCCAGTTGTTGTCGGCCTGGGCGGCATCGCCAAACCAGGCTTTCATCAGGCTGACGTGGAACTTCTTGTAGTTGCGCCAGTAGCTGAGCTGGTTGGGACGTAGTGGCTGTTGGGCACGCGCGCCAATGTAGCCGTCAAACTCCTTCTCGGCCTGGTTGGGCAAAGTCAGATAGCCGGGCAGCAGGTTGGACATCAAACCCAGGTCAGTCAGACCCTGAATATTGGAGTGTCCGCGCAGTGCGTTCATGCCACCACCGGCAATACCGATATTGCCCAGCAGCAACTGCACCATAGCGCCGGTACGGATGATCTGCGAACCAATACTGTGTTGCGTCCAGCCCAGTGCATACAGAATGGTGCCCGCGCGACCCGGTTCAGCGGTCGAGGCCAGCATTTCACAGACTTTCAGGAACTTGTCTTTGGGCGTGCCACAGACGCGTTCCACCATCTCGGGCGTGTAGCGCTCGTAGTGCTTGCGCAGCAGTTGGTAGACCGAGCGTGGGTGTTGCAAGGTGGGGTCGGTTTTGACGTAGCCGTCCTCGCCCAGCTCGTAGTCCCAGGAGGACTTGTCGTAGCTGCGTTTTTCTTCGTTGTAGCCCGAATACAGCCCCTGCTCGAAGTCAAAGTCTTCGCGCACGATAAATGGCATATCGGTGTAGTTGCGCACGTATTCGTGCTGGATCTTGTCGTTATCCAGCAGGTATTTGATGACGCCACCCAGGAAGGTGATGTCACTACCAGTACGTATAGGCGCGTAAAAGTCCGCTACGGATGCTGAACGCGTAAAGCGTGGATCCACAACGATCAGTTTTGCATTGTTGTGTGCTTTGGCCTCGGTCACCCATTTGAAGCCACAGGGGTGTGCCTCGGCTGCGTTGCCGCCCATAATCAGCACAATATCCGCGTTCTTGATGTCGACCCAATGGTTCGTCATCGCTCCACGGCCAAACGTCGGGGCAAGACCTGCCACCGTCGGGCCGTGTCAGACACGTGCTTGGTTATCGAACGCCAGGACGCCCATACTGCGGACGACTTTATGAGTGATATAGCCCACTTCGTTACTGCTGGCCGATGCCGCCAGCATGCCAGTGGTTAGCCAACGGTTCACCACGGTGCCGTCTTCGGCAGTTGCCTGGAAGTTGGCGTCGCGGTCTTCTTTCATCAGCTTGGAAATACGCGTGAAGGCGTCTTCCCAGGAAATGCGTTCCCACTTGTCCGAGCCAGCGGCGCGGTATTCGGGATATTTGAGGCGGTTGGGGCTCTTGATGAAATCCACCAAGCCTGCGCCCTTGGGACAGAGTGTGCCGCGATTGACCGGGTGGTCGGCATCGCCTTCGATGTGAACCACGCTGGGCTCGGCATTCATGGCACCGTCACCACGGGAGTACAGCAGCACTCCACAGGCTACAGAACAGTAAGGACAGGTATTGCGCGTCTCTGTCATGCGGGTCAGTTTGTACTGCCTGACTTCCGCCATGGCGGGGGTGGGCGCAGCGCCCAACAAAACCATGCTGGAACTGGCCAGCGAGGCCCCCGTCACTTTGAAGAACTGACGCCGATTCATGTTCACCATGCGGCTCTCCAATAGGATTGTGTTTTCGTGTTTGAAATCGTCAGGGGGCTCGCCTTGTGAGCGGTGCCCCTGTTTTATAGTTGAACAGTATAAGCGTTGAGCTTATAGCTAACTGCCCGAAGGGCGTGCCAAATTGATCAAGGACAATCTTGATTCTATTGAGGTTTTCACGCCAGAGCCGCAAGTGTAGTCGGTGATGCGGGTATTCACCTACTATTTGTAAGGGATTTTTTCAATTTAGCGGGCTTGTTTGAAGAACTCGATTTGGAAGCTGCCGGGCAGCTCGAATTCCACGTGGTGCAGAACCTGGGGCTCGATGGCCACGCATTGCCCGGCGGTCAGGACCACTTCGGTAAAGGGTTCCTGGTCCAGTGCGAAGCGCAGTACGCCGGTTTGAACCCGCAGCAGGCCCCAGGTGCCGACCTTGGTGTTGTGGACGCGGCGCAGGGCGTCGGGCAAATTGTCGGGCGTGAAAACGGGCGATTGGCTGTAGCGCTCCAGCCCCTCGGGCAGGGTGTCGGGCAAGTTCGTTTGATTACTTTGCGCCTGATAGGTCTGCCAGAGTTTGGCGGCAATGCGGTCTGCCATCGCGTCAGCCTTGTGTTGAAGTGCGGGTTTGCCCAGAGAAGCCGTGGCTTGGTGGAAAATTTCCAGCCAGCGCTCGAACAAGGGCCAGGATAACTCGGGCAGGGCGGCATGGCGCGCAATCGGGGCGCCCTTGAAGCGGCGTGTGCCCAGCAAAATGGCCGACCAGAAATCGCACAGCATATCCAGATGCTCGTCCCAGTTCTGCACATTGTGTTCAAAAATCGGGCCTAGCTGCGTATCTTGCCGCACCTGGGCGTAGAACTGGGTCACCAGGTGGCGGATGTCGGCTTCGGTGTAATCGGCCTGCGGCTGCGCGTGTGTCATGGGTATCAAGCAGAGAAGCTAAAAGTCGGCATTCTCGGTCTGCTTGAAAGGTCCTCCAATGACAAAAGTCATGACGACATAGAGACGGAACCCGTCCGACTCTGGTGCGAGGCCACTTAAAAGGAGCGCTGTGCTGGACTGGCTAGACGTAGTAAATGTGCCTGGTCGTGTACCTGCCAGTCGCTGCGTTTGCCACTGACGTAACCGCGCGCCTGCCAGTCAGTAAACAATCGGCTCAAGGTTTCTGCCCGTATCCCCAGATGGGCGGCCAGTTGCCGCTGGTTCAAGGGCAACTGGATATTTTCCCCCTGGCGGGTTTGCAGATTCAGCAAGTAGTTCGCCAGACGCTCGGCGGCCGAGCTGGCGGAAATCCAGTCCACTTTATTGACCTGCGCATACAAGGCGCTGCTCAAGCCCGCCATCATGTTCATGGCCAGTTCGGGCCAGCGGCGGCAGGCTTCTTGCAGACTGCTGCGCGAGAGCTTGTAGACCCGTACCGCTCCTTTGGCGCGAGCGCACATGGGGTAACGGCCGTGCGGCATGAACATGGCGGCTTCGGCCACCATCTGGCCGGGCTCGAAGACGTTGAAGACTCGCTCATCACCATTTTGGCTATAGCGCAGGATTTCTACCTGGCCGTTGTCTACGAGCAGGCAATAGCGAGCCTCGTCACCTTCATTGAACAGAATCTGCCCGGTGCTGGCGTTTTGAGCCAAGGCGTCACGGCACAAATGCTGGATGACCTCGATGGGCAAACCTTGCAAGAGACGGTGGCGGGCCAGCAATTCAAACAAAGCTGGACCCGGGCCGGGTATGTTGACTTTTGTCATTTGGGCGCTGGGATGAAGATGGGAGAATTCCCATTTGATAATAGTTCTCATTATACGAATCTTCATGCCATATATCTATCAAGGGTTTTGCCGCTGGGCTGCTCCCCACGCAAAAAGTGCCCGTTCAGAGAGAGGGCAGCAGGCTGAGGCCAGCCATACGTGTGGGTTTCCCTTTAATCAGGCTGTTCCCAAGGTGCCGGGCACTTCCAAAAACGATGGCAGTGGGATGTTTGTCCGCAAAGTCTTGAGCCGTGTGTTGCCTGGCTTGCTCTTGGCTTCGCTGGTAGCAGGTGCCCAGGCCGCTCCCCGCTATGAGTCTTTGACGCTGGCTGGCCCTGGTGCCGTGGTGTCCTATCCCTTGATGCATATGGCGCAGACTCAGGCCTTGAGCCAATACACGGACAAGCTGGAGTTCCGCCTGTGGCAGAACCCCGATCAGTTGCGTGTGCTGCTGGCTAAAAAGGAAGTGGATTACAGTGCTGCGCCCAGTAATTTGTCTGCCTTGATGTTCAACAAGGGGCAGGCCGTCAAGCAACTGAATATCTCGGTCTGGGGGATTCTGTGGCTGGTCAGCCGAGATCCTGCAGTCAAAAGCTTTAGTGATCTGGCCGGTAAAGAGTTGCTGGTGCCATTTCAGCGCGATCTGCCCGCCGTTCTGCTGGACACCTTGCTGGCCAAGCAGGCCGAACCGGGCAAGGAAGCCGTGCGTTTACGCCGTACCCGCGATGCTCAGGATGCGATTGCCTTGATGCTGACCGGGCAGGGCGATCAAGCCTTGCTGGTTGAGCCAACGGCCTCCTTGCTCTTGTGGCAGGCCGAGCAGAAAAAGGTAGAGCTGCATCGCGGCCAAAGTCTGGAGCAAGCCTGGGCCGAGGTTTTCCCTTCGCAACAGGCGCTGCCTCAAGCGGGTGTCATGGCGAACGTCACCGTTGCCCACGATACCGAGCTGAATCACGCTGTGGAGCGGGCATATGCCGAGTCTGCCCGTTGGTGTAGCCAGCAGCCGCAAGAATGCGCCCAAATGGTTCACGGCTATCTGCCGCAGTTCCCCGTCCCTGCGATTCAGACCGCGATTGAAAAGACGCGTCTGGACAGTCGCCCAGCCAGCGAAATTCGCCCTCAACTGGAAGCGCTGTACCAATTGCTGGCTGATCAGCATCCCCAAGCCTTGGGTGGTGGTCTGCCTGCTGCCGGATTCTATGGGCCATGAAAACCAAGCCACATTTGTCGGCCCATAGCTCGCGCGCCTGGGGCTTTGTGGGTGTGTTGCTGATCTTGCTGTGCTGGCAGATCAGCGCCATGTTTCTGGGGCCTTTGTTGATGGCCTCGCCCATGGAAACAGCTCGTGCTATTCCACGCTTGATGACTTCGGGCCACTTCCTGAATGATGCCGGAGCCAGTTTGCTGCGCGTGGCAATTGGCGTCAGCGTGGGCTGCTCCATTGGTTTCACGCTAGGTATTTTGGCGGCACACAGCCCGCGCCTGCGTGGCTTGCTGGAACCCCTGCGCTGGCTGCTGATGGCGATTCCGCCTGTGGTGGTTGTTGTGTTGGCCATGCTGTGGTTTGGTCTGGGCTCGGGCATGGTGATTTTCATGACGGTGCTGATGATGGTGCCAGGCATGTACGTCAACACCGTCAAAGGCATGTTGCAGGTGGACCGCAACTTGATCGAGATGAGCCACGTGTACCGCTTTTGCTGGTGGCGTCGTCTGCGTCACCTGTATCTGCCCTCGCTGACGGCTCCCTTGACCGCTGCCTTGTTGATTGCCTGCTGCGGCGGTGTCCGTCTGGTGGTGATGGCTGAAGTGCTGGGCGCAGAAAGTGGTGCAGGTTATGCCTTGGCCAATGCTCGCAGCACTTTTGACAGTGCCGAGCTGTATGCCTGGGTGGTGTTGATTCTGGGCTTGGTGGCTGCGATTGAATTCATCTTGCTGCAACCCTTGCAGCGTCGTCTGGGGCAATGGCAGGAGGACAGCCATGCTTGAGCTCAGCCACGTGCAGGTCCTGTTCGGGCAAAAGCCGGTTTTGCAGGATTTGAGTTTCACCTTGAGAGCAGGTCAGCGTTTGGGCGTTCTGGGCCCCAGCGGTGAAGGCAAAAGCACCTTGCTGCGCTTGGTAGCCGGGCTCATCAAACCCGATAACGGGCAGATCTGGAACGAGTTTCGCCACCCCGTGCTGGTGTTTCAACAGCCTCGTTTGCTGCCTTGGCGCAGCGTGCTGGACAACGTGCAGATTCCGCTGCGCGCGCAGGGCCTGTCTGCTGCTCAAGCCAAAGAGCGTGCCATGTATTGGCTGGGACAGGTAGAGCTGGCCGATGTTGCCCAGTCCTGGCCCGGTGAGTTGTCCGGTGGCATGGCGCAGCGGGTGGCACTGGCCCGCGCCTTTGCTTTGCAGCCGGATTTATTGCTGCTGGACGAACCTTTCAGCGCCCTGGACCCGGCCCTGCGTAACAGCCTGGCCCAAGTCTGCCTGCGTTGTCTGGAAGAAACCGGAGCGGCACTGCTTTATGTCAGCCATCAACCACGCGAACTGATGCGGGTGGCCGACTCTTGCCTGTTACTGCAAAAAGGGCAGGGCCAAATGTTTGAGCCTGCCAGCCCTGTCGATGCCGCTGCCCGCGAGCGTCTGGCTGATTCCTTGTATGCCCAACTCTTGTCTCAGGAGGCTTTGACGCCATGACTGCCTATCCCGTGATTTTGCTGTTCCATTTGTTTGCCGCACTGTTTTTCATCGGCACGGTGTTTTTTGAAGTCCTGATGCTGGAAGGCATACGCAAGCACGTTCCACGAGAGGCCATGCGTACTTTGGAGATTGCCATTGGTGATCGTGCCCGCCGCATCATGCCCTGGGTTTTGCTGGTTTTGTACAGCGCCGGGATAGGTTTGGCCTGGCACCACCGCGCTGCGCTGGCCCATCCTTTTGATAACACCCTGGGCCTGTTTCTGACGATCAAGATTCTGTTGGCGCTCAGCGTTTTTGGCCACTTTCTGACGGCCATGACCTTGCGGCGCACCGGACGCATGAAGTCCATCCATTTCAAGCGCATTCACCTAAGCGTGTTCTGTCACATGGTCGGGATCGTGATCCTGGCCAAGACCATGTTTTATCTGCACTGGTAATTTCACTTTCCTATCGAGAATACGATGTCACACGTTCCTGTATTGCGTCGGCTGACGATCAGCCTGGCGCTGGGAGGCCTGTGGTCGGGCGCCGCCTGGGCCGACCCGTCTACCTCCACCTTGTCTCCCATTGTCATCAAGGCGCCTGTCGGACAAAGCGTGCTGCAGGCTGACCTGCGACAAGAAAAAGCCCGCCTGGACGCTGTGCCCGGTGGCACCAACTTGATTCAGCCGCAGGAAGAAGTGCGGTTGGTGACTTTGCGCGATGCCCTGGACTATCAGCCCGGTCTGATCGTGCAGGATTTCTTTGGCGGGATTGATCAGCCACGGCTCAATATTCGCGGTTCGGGGATTCAAAGTAATCCGGTCAATCGAGGTGTCTTGCTGTTGCAGGATGGCCTGCCTTTGAACGAGGCGGATGGCTCGTTTGTGATCGGTTTTCTGGAGCCCCGCAATAGCTCCCTGATCAGTGTGCGGCGCGGTGCCAATGCCTTGTCGGCTAGCGCCACTACCTTGGGTGGCGAGCTGGATTTCCGTTCCATGAATGGCACGCAAGGCGATACCATCAGCGTGGAAGGCGGCAGCTTTGGGCGTTTGGGCTTGTATGCGGCCAAGGGTTTTCAGACAGACGAGTTTGATGGGCGATTGGCGGTCAGCCATGACAAGGCCGATGGCTATCGTCATCACTCGGATTCCGAGCGCACGAATGTGCAGGGCAATATTGGCTTCAAGCGCGGGCAGTTCGAGAATCGCACCTATCTGTCCTATGTGGATTTGAAGTTTGATATTCCCAATGTGGTCCCGCGTGAGCGTCTCTACAGCGATCCGCGCAGTGTGATGGGGGATTACGGCACACCGCAGGATATGGCGGCGAATGTCTATAAGCGTGACCCGAATCGCAAGGCCACGCAGTTCCGCTTGGCTAACCGCAGCTATTGGGGAACGGAGGATTTCAACCAGACCGTGGGCCTGTACTGGCAGACGGTGGACGATACCTTTACGAATCCGCAGGTGTCTTCGCCTACCAAGGGGCATACCTATGGGGCGCAATGGCAGGTAGCGGGCCGTGAAGGCAGCCTGGATTATCGCTTGGCTCTGGACTGGGCGCGCAGCGATATGGATCGTGAACTGTATGCGGTTAATCCCGCCAATGGCAGCCGTGCGCTGTTCTTTGGGGATTACCGTCTGCGCGCGGAAAACCGCAATGCACTCTTGGGCTTGAGCTGGAATGTTGCACCCCAGTGGACAGTGGTGGGGGATGTGAAGTACAGCCAGGCGATCCGCGATGCGCGTAATCGTTTGGGTGGCGATACCTTGAACCAGAAGTGGTCGTATGCCAGCCCGAAGCTGGGCGTGGTGTGGAAGCCGTCTGAAGATTTACGCGTGTTTGCCAATGTCAGCCGCAGTCATGAAGCGCCTACGTATTGGGAGATCATCAGCGCGGAAGTGCCGCAGCCCATGAACGTGCGTTCGGCCGTGACAGGGCTGACGGAATTGAATGTGCAAAAGGCCACGACTTTTGAATTAGGTGGGGCAGGGCGTTTGGGTAGTGGCGAGTCGGCGGTGGATTGGTCCTTGGCCGTGTATCGCAGCAATGTGAAAGACGAGCTGATGGCTGTCAGCGATGCAACTGGTGCGTCCTCGGTGACGTTCAACTATGGCGATCGCACGCGGCATCAGGGTTTGGAAGCGGGTTTGAGCGGTTCTTTACCTGCTCCGGCGGCAGGGCGCTGGGACTATCGCCTGTCCTACACCTATAGCGATTTCCGCTTCCGTGGCGGCGAGTATGAAGGCAATCGTATTGCCGGGGTGCCCAAGCATTTGCTGGGTGCAGAGCTGATGTATCGCCGTGGTGGCTGGCGTTTTGGGCCGAATGTGCGCTGGCTGGCTTCGGATACGCCGACCAATCACCAGAATGTGGAAGGGACGCATCAAAATGCGTATGCCATTTGGGGCTTCAAGGTCGCTTATCAGCATGACAAGCATTGGAGTGCGTATCTGATGGCGGATAACATTTTTGATAAGACCTACGCCAGCAGCTATGTGATTCGTCGCTCGGCTTCGGAGGCAATGCCTACGTATCTGGCGGGCAATGGCAGGAGTTTCTTTGGTGGCGTGAAATATAACTTCTGATCGTTTTTGATGCCTCGTTTTTTGGCTTGAAGGTTGATAACGATTAGGCAGGAATTGCCTCAGTGAAGACGCCCCTCTGGCCTGCGTCGGGGCCTTGGGGCTTGAGCTCTTGCCGGTGCTGCGCACCGGTCCCCTGATCTCCCGCCTGCGGCAAGCACTCTGAATCGCCCCAAGGCCCCGGCGCAGGCCAGAGGGGCTCACAGGGAATTCATGCCTTAGGGGTTTCTGACTCTGAGCTTGTGATTTGGGTTTTTATTGATTGCGCGATGCCTTGGATATGCTGTGTTTTGGAAGAGTGCCTCTGAACGTGTTCAGGGGCATTTTTTATTATCTGTTTGGGCGCGTTTCTTGATCAGGATCAGCCGACGGGGCGGCCTGGGCGCACTTTCAGAATTATCTGACAGACCAAGGCGGGGTGTGCCGGTAAGTTCAGGGTTCACTGTCCTCTTACATCCTGAGGTTTGTCAGCCATGATGAATACATACTTGTTGACCACTGAAGATATTGATCCTCGTACGCTGCCTGAACAGGCGGTGTTGTATGCCCATCTGTTGACTCGCGATGCCATGAAAGATGAGTGTGTGCGCAAGTTGATGGCCGCGCCGCGTTTTGTGCGTTCGGACAAGGGTATTCCGTATGTGGTGCTCAAGGATATGCGCACCCATCACTGGACTTTGATTCGTGCCTGGCGTGAATACCTGGAGATCAAGCGGGAGCGTCTGGCCGGTCGCCTGGGGATCAGCGTGGCGGAATACAACGTGATCGAGAAAGGTCTTGTGCCGTTGAGCCTGACGATGTTGGCTCTGTTGGCGCAGGGAATGGGTCTGGACGAGACGCAGTTGCAGTTGTCTCCGTATCAGCCCGTGCTGGAACCTTTGGCTTTGAGCTAGAGCCAAGGGATAAAAAGGAAAGCTACGACAGGAAAGGGCAGGTATAGGCAGCAGGCTGTACCAGGCTCTGAAGCAGTTCCGGCCCCATCACGTTTATCGCGCGATGGGGCCGGTTTTTGGGGTGCAGGATTTGGCGGCTTTATTCGGCCGAGTCTTCGGTTTGTAGTTTAACGACCTGTTTGGCGCGGGTGTCTACGTGCAGGGAGAAGATGTCCGGGCGCGAGTAGTGGCCGTAGACGTCAAAGTCCAGATTGGCCTGTTTGAGCAGGTCCATGTCCAGTTCGGCGTACAGCTCGGTTTCTTCGTCGAATACCGGGCCAGCCAGGACTTCGCCGGTGGGGCTGACGATCATGCTGCCGCCGTGCATGACGTAGCTGTCCGGTGCAAATTCGCCGGGCAGGGCAAATTCGCTTTGGAAGGACTCGGGGTAGGTGTTCAGGCGAATAGCCTGGCAAGCGGACAGCACAAACACACGGCCTTCAACGGCGATGTGAATCATGGACGAGGCCCAGGTGGGGCGGTCGTCTGCCGTAGGGGCGCAATAGATTTCGGTGCCTTGGGCGTACATGGTCTGACGCAGGGTCGGCATGTAGTTTTC
Organism: Alcaligenes parafaecalis; assembly: GCF_026344135.1. NCBI lineage: Bacteria > Pseudomonadati > Pseudomonadota > Betaproteobacteria > Burkholderiales > Alcaligenaceae > Alcaligenes > Alcaligenes parafaecalis. The sequence goes on from NZ_JAPKNA010000002.1 coordinate 281,768, forward strand.
CCAGCAGATCACGTTGCCGATACGGCCCATGGGAGTGTCGACGGTGCCCATGGTAGAGCCATCGCCAAAGCCCCAGACCAGCCGTTCCTGGCCGGTAGGCATCAGTTTGCGGTGAATGCCCACCACGCCTTTACCAGGAGCCAGTGTCAGAGCGGTGCAGTACAGGGTGCGGCCCATTTTTTCGATGACACCCATCACGGTGTACACACCGGTTTGGGTGACGGCATCGGCCAGCGCTTCCAGTTCAGGGCCACCCAGGGTGACGGCGCCTTCGACGTACATCTGGTACAGGGCACGTCCTTCGGGACGGCGGTTGCCGATCACGCTGCCAAAGCTGATGCCTTTGGGGTATCCACCTAGAAAGGCTTCGGGAAAGACAGCCAGGGTGGCGCCGTTGGCTGCCACGCGCTGCAAGATGGTGGCGGCTTTTTCTACACTGCTGGCAGAGTCGAAGGGTACGGATGCCGCTTGGATAACAGCAACTTTGCTCATAACAAGGTCTCCTTTAAAGGTCAGCCTGCGGACAAGTCCACGTTTTTGGTTTCAGGCAGGCGGGTATACAGGATCAGGAAGCACACCAGGGATACGGCGGCCAAGTACCAGGCCGGGACGTTGGGGTTACCGGTGTACTGGATCAGGGCAGCGGCAATGAAGGGGCCGGGGCCAGCCAACAGAGCCGACGAGACGTTGTGGCCCAATGCTGCGCCGGTGGAACGGATGGAGGCGGGGAATACTTCCACCAGCAGCACCACGTTCATGACGGCGGAGATCGCGACCAGGAAGGCCATGATGATCAGGCCCAGCAGGATCAGGGCAGGCTTGCCGGAGTTCATCATCACGAAAATCGGGTAGGCCATGACGGTCAGGCCCGCTGCGGCGAACAGGGCCAGTTTGCGGCGACCGTAGTGGTCCGAGAAGCGGCCAACCAGCGGGTGCAAAATGCAATACACCACCAGCGAGGCACTGCACAGCCACAGGGCGGAGGTCTTGCTCATGCCCAGGATGGAGACCAGGTGGTTATTGGCGTAGGTGATGAAGTAATACAGCGACACCAGGAACAGGGCGGAAAAGGCGAAGGACAACACAAAGGCGTTGAGCTTGTCCTTGGACGAGACGCGCTCCAGGGTGTTGTTGGCCTTCTTTTCTTGGAGCTCGTGGTAGACCGGGGTGTCGTTCAGTTTGCGGCGGATAAAGACTGCAATGAAGGTCATCACAATCGACAGCACGAACGGCACACGCCAGCCCCAGCTATAGACCTGGGCTTCGGTCAAGGTGGCGTTGATGGCAGCGGCGGTGGCTGTACCCAGCAGGAAGGCCACACCGGCGGTGAAGGTCACTACGCTGGCTGCGCTTGCGCGACGATTCGCGGGGGCGCTTTCTACCAGGAAAATACCGGCAGCCGACCATTCGCCACCCACCATCATGCCTTGCAAGAAGCGCAGCACAACCAGCAGGATGGGAGCGGTAATGCCGATGGTGTCATAGCCCGGCAGCAGGCCGATCAGGGTGGTGAAGACACCCATCCCGAAAACGGTAATCATCAGCACGGTCTTGCGACCAAAGCGGTCACCAATCGGGCCCAGAATCAGGGCGCCGAAGGGGCGCGATACGAAACCGACCGCAAATACGGCCAGGGACGACAGCAGGGAAACGCCAGTGGCGTCGGATGGAAAGTAGATGCTGCCGATAATGGCTGCAAAGTAGCCATAAATCGCGAAGTCAAACCATTCCATAAAGTTGCCAATACCAACGGCAACAACTTGTTTTCTACTCAGGCCCGGCTGGCCTGGGGGTGCCGAGTTGGCACGTGAAGGGGCGACGGTAGCAGTGCCCATAGATATCTCCTCGAGCAGGGCAGGTGAATACCTGACCCTTATTGTGGTTGTGGCTGATTTTTAGTCTAATCAAGCCAAATAATTATTCAAACTAATTAGAAAAATGGCTTCCATTAATATCGCTAATATCAGGCGGGTGGATTTGAATCTGCTGCTGGTGTTCCAGTGCTTGATGAATGAACGCAGCGTGACCAAGGCTGCCAATGCCTTGTTTCTGACCCAGGGTGCGGTCAGCGCGTCCTTGCGCAAGTTGCGGGTGGCGTTCAATGACGAGCTGTTTACGCGTGGCTCGCACGGGATGACGCCTACACATCGGGCGCTGGAGATTGCTCCACAGATCTCTGAAGCCTTGAAAAGCATTTCGGCACTGGTTACTTCCGAGCAGGAGTTCGATCCCAGCCGCTCCAGCCGCGTTTTTCGCATCGCCTTGTCCGACGATCTGGAAAATATGCTGGCCAAACGCATGATTCGCATGGCGGATGAGCAGGGGTGGGCGATCAGCTTTTCCTTCTACCAAACCAATAGCTATCTGTGGCCGCAAAGCATGGTGGAACATGGCGCGGACCTGGCGATCTGTTCCAGCCCAAAATTTCTGAGCACCATGCACAAGTCGCAAGTGCTGTTTCCAGCATCGTATATCTGTGTATATGACAAACAGTCCACGCAGTTCTCTACGCCCATCAGCAAGCAGGAGTATCTGCATGCTCATCATGGCCGGGTATCTTTTGACGGCCTGCGCGGCTTTGTGGATGAACTCTTCGATGCCGAGCGGCTGCAGCGTAAGGTGAAGGCTTCTTTCACCCATTTTTCCGGGGCCATCAATGCGATTATTGACAGCCCCTTGGTGCTGACCATGCCGGATTACGCGGCCCGTTCTTTTGCAGAGTGCAATAGCCGCCTGGCCGTCTCGCCTGTCCCGCTGCGCGTGCCGTCTTTTGTGGTGTCCATGATCTGGGATATCAACAAGGAGAACGATGAAGAAAGCCGTTGGTTGCGCCGTTTTGTGCTGGAGCTGACCGAGCCGGTGAGCGAGTAAAGCGCGTGCAATGCGGTCTGGCGGCTTACTATTGGCCCTGTTCTGTTTTCTTTTCGACTATCCGCCATGCGAATTTTATTGATTGAAGACGAGCCCGATCTGGCCTTGTGGCTGACGCGCAGCTTGCAAAAAAAAGGGTTTGCGGTCGAGTGGTCCAACGACGGGATGGTGGCCTACCACCGCCTGCAGATCGAGGAGTTTGATGCTCTGGTTCTGGACCTGGGCCTGCCGGGTATGGATGGACGTGCCTTGCTGGCGCGACTGCGCTCGGAGGATAACCGGACTCCAGTGCTGATTCTGACGGCCCGTGATTCTCTTCAGGAAAGGGTGGAAGCTCTGGAGTGCGGGGCAGATGATTTTTTGCCCAAACCGTTTCGTATTGAAGAGCTGGTGGCCCGCGTCAATGCCCTGATTCGCCGTAGCCGTGGCAAGGACAAGCCCCGCATGGCGTGTGGCAGCCTGGTCTATGACCTGTCCACACTGCGCTTTACTCTGGATGGGGCGCTGCTGTCTGTGTCGCCGCGCGAGGCCGAGGTGCTGCGTATCCTGGTTCAGCGTAGCGGAGAACCGGTCAACAAGCAGTTCATTCTGGATCGGCTCAATGACAAGGATGAAGACGAAATCAATATCGAGGCTATCGAAGTACTGGTGCATCGTCTGCGCAAAAAACTGCAGTCTTCGGATGTTCATATTGTCACCTTGCGCGGCGTAGGTTACTGCCTGGAGCCGGTGACGGATGATGAGCCCTAGCGCCGTAGCCTTTCTTCTGGAGCAAACATGGCCTTGAGCAGTCTGCGCCGTACCTTGCTGTCCATACTGATTCCGGCAGCCTTGCTGACCTCGGGCGTGTCCCTGTTCATTTCCAGCATGACGCTGAAAGACCAGGTGAATGCCGCATTTGACCGGGCCTTGGCGGGGGCTCTGAAATCCATGTCGTCCAATGTGCTGACCATCAGTGGTGGTCTGGCCATGGAGCAGTCCTACTACATGATGGAGTTCATGGAGTACACCATCAGCAGCCAGGTGTATTTTCGGGTGGCCACAGAAGATGGTTTGTCGGAAATTGGCTTTACCGGCATGCCCTTGCCAACGCGACGCCTGGTCAGCAATCAGCCTGTTTTTTATGACGCGGAGTATTTGGGAGAGCCCTTGCGTATTGCGGCTGTAGCGCTGGAATCGGACGGGCGCTTGCAAACGTATCAGAATAGCCGTGTGCTGATTCAGGCCGGTGAAAACCTGAGTGAACGTCATCAATTCATACGTAAAGTCATTATTCAGAACCTGATTCAGGACGTTGCCGTGCTGAGCCTTTTTATTATTCTGATTCTGGCTGGGACCTTGCTGGCTTTGCGCCCTTTGCGCAAGCTCAGTGCCGATGTGCGGCATCGTTCCCCCGACAATCTGGAGCCTATCAGCGACGCCAGCCTGCCCCGAGAGGTACGGCCTTTGGTGCAGACCATCAATTTGCATATGGATCGCTATGCGCGCAAATCACGTGAGCAACAGCAGTTTCTGGATGATGCTTCCCATCAGTTGAAAACCCCTTTGGCCGTTTTGCTGACCCAAGTGGATTTTGCCTTGACCCTGGCCAAGACCGATGAGATGAAAGAGGTGCTGGAAGCGATCCAGTTGCGCTTGAGTAATACGGCCCAGATGACCCACCAGATGGTGGCTTTGTCGCGTGTGCGGGATGCGGCCGACCAGTTGCGTACCCGTGCCGCTTTGGGAGCGGTTGATCTGTGCCAGCAGGCCGGGCAGGTGGTGGATGAGCTCTGGAGCCTGGCGCGATCACGTCGCCAGGACTTGGGGCTGGAGGCTCCGTCTCACGCTGTTTGGGTCGCGGGGGAGGCGTGGCTGTTGCAGCAGGCCTTGAGCAATATGGTCAGCAACGCCATCAAGTACTGTCCTCGCGGGGCACGCATTACCGTGACCGTGAAGGAGGAGGGCGCAGTGTGCAGCATACAGGTCGAAGACGATGGCCCTGGCATGAGCGCCGATGACATGGCCAAGGCTGGCCATCGCTTCAGGCGGGGGGAGGCCGGGAAAGCCTTGCAAGGCTCGGGTCTGGGGCTGGCGATTGTCCAGGCCATTGCCCAGATTCACGGCGCCCGCATGAGCTTGCAAACCGGGCCGGAGCAGCGTGGTTTGATCGTGCGTCTGGAGTTCAATTCGTCTGATCGCTGACGGTATTGTTCAGGGTATACCCTTGAAAATAGTGGTTTTTGGCGAAACTGAAAGGTAGGCGAAAGCTTCGCTCCGGTAAGGTCGCAACCATTACAACGACTACGATTTTCCCGGAGGCGAATCAATGACTATCCACATGAAACTACGGGTGCTACTGGCCAGCAGTGTTCTGGGTTTGAGCAGCTTGAGTGGTGCACAGGCCCAGCAACCCTCCAAGCCTGAATGTATTGCCCCTGCGCAGCCGGGCGGCGGGTTTGACTTGACCTGTCGGGTGGCCGTGAATGGTTTTCTGGAAACCAAATTGCTGGAAAATCCCATGCGCACCGTTTATATGCCGGGTGGCGTGGGTGCCGTGGCGTACAACCACATCGTGGCGCAGCGCCCTGGTGACAGCAATGCCATTGCTGCTTTCTCCGGTGGCTCCCTGCTGAATCTGGCACAGGGCAAGTTTGGCAAATACTCAGTAGAGGATGTGCGTTGGCTTGCATCGATTGGCAGTGATTACGGTGTGGCCATTGTCCGTGCGGATTCGCCCTACCAGGACCTGAAGTCCTTGATGGAAGCATTCAAGGCCGACCCGACCAAGATTGTCTTGGGGGCGGGTGGCTCTGTGGGTGGGCAAGACTGGATGAAGGCGGCTCTGACTGCGCGTGCGGCAGATGTGGATTTCCGCAAGATGCGCTTTGTCGCGTTTGAAGGTGGTGGCGAGGCCATGACGGCATTACGTGGCGGCCATATTCAGGCCTATATGGGCGATGCGGCCGAAGCTCACACCATGCTGGAGGGTGGTGCGCCCATCCGTGTCCTGGCTGTCTTTAATGACAAGCGTCTGGACGGTGCGCTGGCTGCCATCCCAACAGCCAAAGAGCAAGGCTTTGACATTGAGTGGCCGATTATCCGCGGCTTTTACGTAGGCCCCAAAGTCTCTGATGAGCAATATCAGTGGTGGGTTCAGGCGTTCGAAAATCTGATGAAGACCCCCGAGTTTGCGCGCATGCAAACCCAGCAGGGCCTGTTCCCTTTCAATATGAGCGGCCCGGAACTGGACACTTACGTCAAACAGCAAGTGGTCCAGTATCGCGAGTTGGCTGACTCGTTTGGCCTGATCAAGAAGTAAGTCTTTACGGTGCTCCCGGCCCGGTTTGCGCCGGGAGTGCCGCCTGTCTGCCCCGTCGTTCATGGCGGGCGAATCCGGAGATTCCAATCATGACGCTGAATGATCGCGTACTCGGCGTGGGCGCGCTGGTGTTTGCTGCCCTGATCACCGCTTTTGGCTACGACCTAGAGCCCCCCTTTTCCTATGAGCCCGTTGGGCCCAAAGCCTTCCCCTTATTGCTGGCATTGATCATCGCTTTGTGCGGACTGCGCCTGATTCTCAAAGGGGGCGGGCAAGTGGCTGCCAATCCAGGTGGAGCCAATGGCCGCATTCTGATGATGGTGGCGTACTTGGCGGCGTATGCCTGGTTGTTCCAGTGGCTGGGTTTCATCATCGCCACCACAGTGATGGCCACCTTGGTGGGCCGTCTGTTTGGTGGTAGTTGGAAGCAGGCGCTTGTCGGGGGGCTGGCGATGGGTGTCGGGCTGTTCCTTTTGTTTGACCTGGGCCTGGATGTGGTTCTTCCATACGGCATTCTGGGAGAGTGGCTATGAGCTCTATTCTTGACTATTTAAGCGTTGGTTTTGGCGTCGCCTTTTCTGTCCAGAACTTGCTGGTTGCAGCGGTCGGTGCCTTTATTGGCACCATTGTGGGTGTGTTGCCGGGGCTGGGGCCTATTAATGGCGTGGCCATGCTGGTGCCGATTGCCTTTGCCATGAAGTTGCCGCCGGAGTCCGCCCTGATTCTGCTGGCTGCAGTTTATGTGGGCGCGGAGTATGGCGGTCGTATCACGTCTATTCTGATCAATGTGCCGGGTGAAGCGGCCGCAGTCATGACCACCCTGGACGGCTATCCCTTGGCGCGTAAAGGTCTGGCCAGTGTGGCCTTGTCCTTGTCTGCTTTTTCATCGTTCATTGGTTCGACGATTGCCATTTGCGGCATTGTGTTGCTGGCTCCCCTGCTGGCGGGCTGGGCGGTGGCCTTTGGCCCTGCCGAATATTTTGTACTGATGGTGTTTGCCTTCTGCGCGCTGACCAGCTTGCTGGGCGATGAGCCCGTCAAAGGTATTCTGGCCGCCATGCTGGGCCTGTTTATCTCTACTGTCGGGGTGGACGCCAACTCGGGGGTATACCGTTACAGCTTCGACATTCCGAACCTGGCGGACGGCATTGATTTTGTGGTCGTCGTGATCGGCTTGTTTGCTGTGGCCGAGATGTTGCAGATGCTGGAAAACCTGTTGGGCGGCGTGTCGATTGAAGTGCCTAAGAGCAAGCGCAAGCTCTTTAACCTGAAAGAGTTGGCCTTTACCTGGTGGAGTACCGTGCGTGGTGGCCTGATGGGCTTTTTTATCGGTATCTTGCCCGGAGCCGGGGCCAGCGTGGCTTCTGCTGTGGCCTATGCCAACGAGAAAAAATACATCGAAGGTAAAGACCCCAATGCCATGTTTGGTCAGGGGGACATGCGTGGCCTGGCAGCGCCAGAGGCTGCCAATAACAGTGCCGCAACTGGCTCCTTTATCCCCATGCTGACCTTGGGTGTGCCTGGATCGGGAACGACGGCGGTCATGATGGGTGCCCTGACCCTGTACAACATCACGCCGGGCCCTGCGCTGTTTGAGTCCCAGCCACAGATTGTGTGGGGCTTGATAGCCTCCTTGATGGTGGCCAACGTCATGTTGTTCTTGATGAACGTGCCCATGGTGCGGGTGTTTGCGTCCATGCTGGCTATTCCTCCCCGTTTATTGGTGCCGGGCATCCTGGCCATCAGCTATATCGGCGTTTACGCTATCAATGGCACGACGTTTGATTTGCTGCTGGTTGTGGGTATCGGTGTACTGGGCTATTTCCTGCGCAAGATGAATGTGCCCATGGCGCCGATGGTGCTGGGGGTGGTGCTGGGGAATATGATGGAGCAGAATCTGCGTCGAGCTTTGTCCATTACAGATGGTGAGATCGGCATCTTGTTCCAGAGCCCCGTCTCAATCTCCTTGTGGGTAGCGGCCGTTTTGGTTAGTGTAGGTCCGATTCTGTTGCGTCGATTTGTGGGACGTAAAGTCGAACAGGACAAGGCATAAATAAGAATGCCCCGCTTTATTGGCGGGGCTTTTATCGGGAGAAAGCGCCAGGCTGCCGCCTGGCCTTGTTGTTTTTGCTATGGCTAACTGGTTTCGGATTGCTTTGGGTTTTGGGGTAGCCTTGGTCGGCGCATGGGTGGCCAGTTGGCTGAACATGCCTTTGCCCTGGATGCTGGGCGCGTTGATATTGACGGCAGCGACAAAAATGGCCGGCAGCCCGGGTGCCTGCATGCCGCTGGCACGTAATGCGGGGCAATGGGTTATTGGGGCGTCTCTGGGGCTGTATTTCACCCCTGCCATGGTGCACCTGATTGGCAGCAATGCCGTGTTCATTGTGATGGGCATGGTGTTTGCGCTGGTCTTGTGCTGTATCGGCACTTTCATGCTGACCCGCTTTGCCGGTACTGACTTGCGTACGGCCTGGTTTGCCAGCGCGGTCGGTGGTGCTAGCGAAATGACAGGGCTGGCCGAACGCTACGGCGCACGCCCGGATCTTGTCGCCTCTGCCCATGGCTTGCGGGTGCTGATGGTGGTGGTCATTATTCCCTTCGCCTTCGAGGCTTTGGGCTTTTCAGGAGAGCAGGCTGGAGCTGTGGTCAGGCCCGATTTTTTGCACCTGCCCGGTCTGGCTCTGTTGGTGTTCTTGAGTAGTGCCGCGGGGTTTGTCTTCCAGGTGTTGCGCCTGCCCAATCCCTGGGTGTTAGGGCCTTTGCTGGTGGTGGCTATCCTGACCTATAACGACATTATTTTGTCGGGCTTGCCGGTAGAAATTTCCAACTTGGGGCAGTTGTGTATTGGCTGGGCGTTGGGAGACAAGTTCGGCCCTGATTTTTTCCGTCGGGCACCTCGTTATCTAGGCGTCGCCGCCGTCAGCAACTTGATTAATCTGGCCCTGGCATTTGGTTTTGCTTACGGCTTGTATCGGCTGTCTGATATTGCTTACCCCACGCTGGTACTCGGTGTCAGCCCCGGTGGTATTGCAGAGATGGCCATTACCGCCAAGGTCTTGCAGTTAGGCGCACCCATGGTGACCTCCTTTCAGGTGGCGCGCATGGTGTGTGTACTGGTGCTGACCGGACCTTTGTACACACGTATTGCCCGTTGGCTGGAGGGGCGTTGACCAAGGTCGCACCTTCGCCTGCAAGCGTGCCAGCAAAAGCCCGGCGCAAGGCCGGGCGTCTGGTTTGATGCCGCAGGGAGGCGACGTTTAGCGACCTGGTTTGGTAGCAGGCGTGATTTTGCCGTGCTCACCTATTTCGGTCAGGCGCTCGCCCATCAGGGTTGCTTTCAGCATCTTGCCTGCCTGAGCCAGCTTGCCTTCGCGCACGCTCCAGTATTCGGCACTGTCTATCTGTACGCAGACCAATGCAACATCCGGATCGGTGATGCCGTCTTCATACCAGGCCTCGACCAGCGTGTTCCAGAAGCGCTCTTTTTGATTCATGGATTCCACGACGCTGGCCATGCCCGAGACCGAGACATAGGTGTCAGTTCTGGGCTCGGCGTAGCTGATGTTTACATGTGGATTGGCCACCAGATTGTGGACCACCTTGCTGGACCTGGCCATGAAGAACCAGAGCTTGTCGTGCTCATGGACCTCATGCTCCGAGCCCATCTTGGCTTGTTGCGTGGTCATGGGCCAGGCATGAAGCTGGCCCCCTTCCGCGTGGGTGACGAACATCGCAAAGCGAATGTCCTTGATCATCTCTTGCAGTTGTTCAAAGGAAGATTCAATCGTTTCGTTCATGGTATCTCCTTGGAAAAGTGAGAGGGATGAAGGCGCTTATTTGATCACTCCGCAAGCAAAACGCCCGGCACCGCCGCCTAATGGCGCGGGGTGGTCGGAGTGATTGTCACCGCCTTCGTGGATCATCAGGGAGTGGCCCTTGATCTGATCCAGAGACTTCAGGCGTGGGGCCAGGACGGGCGTGCTGGCGGTGCCGTCAGCCTGAACATACAAGGCGGGCAGGTCGCCCAAGTGGCCATTGCCCCAGGGGAAACCGTGCTTGCCGGTTTTTTCAGGGTCCAGGTGGCCGCCTGCTGCTCCGGCTGGGGTGACTTTGCCGTCTTTTTCGCTGGGGGCGCAGCTTGGGTTTTCATGCACATGGAAGCCATGCACACCGGGTTTCAGGTTTTTCAGGTCTGGAGTGAAAACCAGACCGTGCTCTGTCTGACGGACGCTAACCTGGCCGATTTGCTCGCCAGCACCGTTTTCGGTGGCCATATTCATGGGGATGATCACGTCCGCCAGCGAGGGGGCGGATAAAGCAAAAGTAGCGCCTACGGTGGCCAGGGCCATTGCGCATCGTGCTTTGAGGGTGGAAAAACGCATAAGGCTGATTCCTTTGCTGGGTAAACAGGGAGTTAGACCAGCCTAGCATTGCCGACGCGCCATGCAGTTAAGAGACGTTTCTCTTTGTCAGTAAAGTGCGCCCTTGAGGTGCGCCGCGAAGGGTGGCAGCGCAGGCGTCTACTCGGTCTGACAGGGGTAGTCCCTGTTAATCGTTTTTTCCAGAAAACGCGTTACGGCCTTGATACGTGGCAGGTACTGCAAGTCCCGATGCACTGTCATCCAGATGGTGCGGCGTACCTTGACCTGCTCATCCAGCAGTTTGAGCATGCCCAGTCGCTCCGGCTTGGCAAAAGAGGGCAGCATGACGATGCCCGCACCGGCTGCGGCGGCAAACATCTGGGCAATCATGCTGGAGGACTGAAAAGCCAGCTTGGGTCGGCTGATGATTTCGTTTAGCCAGCGCACGGTGTCCAGTTGGATCAGGTCGTCCACATAGGAGGCAAACTGGTGGTCCAGCAGGTCGTCCAGATCGCAGGGGTGGCCGTGGCGGGCCAGGTACTCGGGGGCGGCGTACAGATGCAGCGGAAAGGAGCCCAAGGGGACCACATCAATGGATTTGCCCGCCATGGGAAAGAAGCTCAGGAACACATCTGCTTCGCGCCGGTTGACGTGCATTTGCTGGGTGGTGGTGACCAATTCAATCGCAATCTTGGGGTGTAGTGCAGAAAAGCCCTGAAACTCTGCGGCCAGATACAGGGAGGCGATCCCTTCCATGGAGCCGACCCGCACCGTGCCGGAGGGCTCTTTGGGGCGATCCCCCAATTGCTCGGCCAGGGCGATGGCACTGGCTTCCATGGACTCTACATATTCCAGCAGGCCTTGCCCGCCTGCCGTCAGGTGCAGACCCTGGTTGTTGCGCTCGAAGATAGGCGCGTTAATGGTTTCTTCCAGGCGGCTTATGTGACGGCTCAGGGTGGACGGGTCCACCTTCAGACGGCGGGCGGCCGCACCCAAGGTGCCGCAGCGCGCCACTTCCAGGAAAATCTTTAAATCATGCCAATTGGGAGCTATAGGGGACATGGCCGCAACCCGGTACAAGAATATTTGCAAGACAGGTTCAGGATTCGTGTTTAAACCCGTGCGTATTTTTAAGTCTACTGCGAGCGATCACTGGATAGATCATGCTTTCAGGGAGTTGCAAATTTGCAATGCGCCTTGTGCTGCTGACTGGCTTATTTGGAAAGAGGAATAGGGGCTGCCCTGTCCTCCCGAGGCAACGGAAGTACAGGGCAGTTACTGCTTGCAGGGGGTATCAGACGATGGCTTTATTCTTCCATCGTTTCCGAACGGGCTGGCTGACTATCCTGCATGGGCTCACTGCTACGTGACTGGGTGGCGTTGCCGCCCCGGAATGTGGCGGGGGTGATGCGGCGGCGGTCAATGGAAAGATCAAATACATCAAAGCGGTTGTAGTAGCCCACAATGTCGTGGAATTGCTTGGGTTCCACGCAGGCATTCAGATCAAAAGTGGCATAGGCAATGCCTTCTTCATTTTGCAGAAAGTCGCCTACGGATGCGCCGGTGGGGTCCAGAAACTGGGTGGCTGCACGCGGGGTGTTTTCCAGTACTTCCCGTGCCTGGGCATCGCCGCCTTCGGTCAGGGCGTCCAGCATGGCCTTGTCCATGAAACCTGCATTCAAAATACCGAAAACCTTGGACTCGAAAGAGTGACCGCCTGCCCGTATTTTGTTGGCCGCCACATTGTCAAAATTCTGGCCGGATTTGGGCATACGTGTAGGCCAGATGGCGGGCCAGGCCGAGATATGAATCTGCTCTCCCTGAGCCGCCAGCGAGTAGCGTGCCAGCGGGTTGGTGTTTTCGCCGCAGATCAGGGCGCCGATACGGCCAATACGGGTTTGGCATACGCGCAGGCCGTGACCATCACCTGGTGCCCAGACCATTTTTTCGTAGAAAGTGGGTACCAGTTTGCGGTGGTGATTCAGGATGGAGCCATCATCGCCAATGATCACATTGGAGTTCCAGATGCAGCCTACGCTAGCCTCGGTACTTTCGCTGAATCCCAGGGACACAAAGATGCCGTTGCGCTTGGCAGCAGCACGGATCTGGGCGATTTCCGGGCCATCAATATGGATGCTGTTGGCCGCCATTTTCTTGAACCACTCGTGGTTGTAGATAGGGGCCCACAAAGCCGCCCAGACAGGGAAGCCGGGGATAAAGGCCTCGGGGAAAGTGACCAGCTCCGCCCCATGACGGGCCGCCTCGTCAATGATGGCAATGGCCTTGCGCACGGAACCGGCGGCATCCATGTAAACAGAGGCAATGTGCGCGGCGGCAACTTGGGTGATTGGAAGTGACATGGTGTGTTTCTCTCTACGTTTAGTGAACCGTGGCCTTGGCCACACCTAATCCGGTTTCCCGGCGAACGGACATCTCTACCCACTTGGATTCGGACAAGGCGCTGCGTGTAAACAGCGAGAACAGAATCACCAGTAAGAAGCCCAGGGGGATGGAGATAATTCCGGGGTTGCGCAGGCTGATCAGGGGCTTGGACAGGCCCACTACGCTGCTTGCGTTGGCAGGAATGGCATCTGCTGTGGCCTGGGCCGTAGCGCGGTCAGAAAGCAGCTTTTCGCGCGCAGCGGGGTCGCCTGCTGCACTCAGCTTTTGATTCACAGTGGTGACAGTAGCCAGTGCTGCCTCTTTTTGCAGCAGGGGATAGGTCATATTGGGTGACACCAGAACCAGCCCGATGGATAGCAGCGTTCCACCCACCACGCCCGCCACCACGCCAGCGGTATTGCAGCGTTTCCAGTACAGGGTGCAGACCAGGGCGGGCAGGTTGGCAGAGGCCGCAACGGCATAGCCCAGACCGACCAGATGCGCCACGTTCTGCCCCTTGGCAGCAATACCGGCAATGATGGAGATGACGGCCATCAGCAGCGTGGCGATACGGGCGGCAATGACCTGCTCACGCTCGGTGCCTGAACCATTGCGAATCGCACCGATATACACGTCATGGGCCAGCGAGGACGCGGCGGCCAGGGTCAATCCGGCTACCACCGCCACAATCGTCGCAAAGGACACGGCGGCAACAACAGCCAGCATGAAGTTGCCCATCATGCTTTCCGGGCCACCCCCCAGCAGTTGCGCCAACATGGGTGCGGCCAGATTGCCGCCTTTATCCAGACCCAGAATGGCGCTGGGGCTGACATTGAGCGCAGCAGAGAACCCGATCACGACAATGAACAGATGGCACAGGCCGATGGCGAACATGGCATACAGCGCGGATTTGCGTGCGGCCTTTGCATTAGGCACGGTAAAAAAGCGCATCAGGATATGGGGCATGGCCGCTGTTCCCAGCACCAAGGCCATGCCCAGAGAAACCTGTTCGATCGGGTTTTTCAGGTACAGGCCCGGCTCCAGAAAGCGCTGCCCGGCTTCAGCCACGCCCAGCGAGGATTGGCCCAGGAAATTGATCACATGGTTCTGGATGGCAGGGCTGGAAATCACCGAGCCAAAGAAGGCTTCCACGTTAAAGCCGTAGGGGGCCCAGGACAGGATGACCAGCACAAAGCAAAAGGAGATCAGCAGCCCGGCCTTCAGGACCTGCACGGACGTGGTGGCGCGCATACCGCCAAACAGCACATAAATCAGCATCATCAAACCAACGATGCCCACGGAAACTTCATAGGGAATGCCGATCAGCGCACGGATAATGACGGCCCCGCCCACAATCTGCGGAACCATATAGAACAAGGCCACCAGAATGCTGGAACCGGCCACCACCAGCTTGGTCGCGCGGAAGTTGTTGCGATAGGACAGCACATCGCCCAGCGTGTAGCGGCCCAGATTACGGCAGGGTTCGGCCACCAGAATCAGCACCGGGATAAAGGACACAAAAAAGCCCACCAGATAGCTGATGCCATCCAGACCGTACAGCGCAATCAGCCCGGAAACCCCTAAAAAAGCCGCTGCCGAGAGATAGTCCCCGGCAATCGCCAGCCCATTGAAACGGGCGCTGATGCCACCGCCTGCCGTGTAGAAATCACTGGCGGTGGAGTTACGGCGTGCGGCTAAAAAGGTGATACCCAGCGTGAACAAGAATAGAAAGGCGAAGACTGAAAATGTCAGCACCCTGTTGCCTTCGTTAACCAAGGTGCTTTCCTGTGCAAGCACGGTTTCGCTGACCGCCATCAAGGCAGTCGCAAATACTGTTTTTTTCATGATGAGTCCCTTAAAGGGCAGCCGAGGGTAGGGAGGACTGCGGGGATTCTTGTTGCGTTAACTGCTGAACCATCTTGTCCAGATGACGGAGCTGGACGGCATAGCGCCAGGCCACGGCACCGCCCACCAGATACTGGGCAATCAGATACCAAAGCCCGAAGTTGGTGGATGCGCTCACTTTCAGACGGAATAGATCGGGGGTCAGACTGGAAAGAATGGGGACCAGAAAAAAGAAGGCCATGCTGACAAATAACAAGCTCAGCACGACGCCCCTTCGCTTGCGTACCAGATCCTGGAATTGAGGCTTGGCGTAGAGCGCCTCATAAACCTGGGCAGAGATATCCGCCATGTTTGTCTCCTTTTTATGATTGGATTTGTACTCACCATTCTTAAGAAGGAGGGCGGGATAGGAAAGCGCCAATGTTGCAAGCCCTCTTGCAAATTTGCAGGGTGAGACAGGACGCCACATTGCGGGGACTTTTCTATATCTAAATGAGAATTATTGTTAATATGGCCGATTCATTCGCTCTCTGCCTGCTGCCTTTTCCATGTCCCGCCACCCCAAGCCCAAGAAAACGTGGCTCGCTCATTACAGCGGGCTGATCGGGTCGTGGGCGAAACGCAGCTCCCTGCCGCAGGATGCCGAGGATGCGGCGCAGGACTCAATTGAAGGCCTGTTGCGGGGCGAGCATGCGGCGGCACTGGATCAAAAAGCGTATCT
This sequence comes from Alcaligenes parafaecalis, assembly GCF_026344135.1. Taxonomy (NCBI): domain Bacteria; kingdom Pseudomonadati; phylum Pseudomonadota; class Betaproteobacteria; order Burkholderiales; family Alcaligenaceae; genus Alcaligenes; species Alcaligenes parafaecalis. The sequence continues at coordinate 297,252 of NZ_JAPKNA010000002.1, forward strand.
GTATCACAGTGCGAAAAACCAGTTGATCAGTGAAATTCGCCGTCAGTCACGGCACGAGCTTGTGTCCTTGCACGAGCTGCCCGAGGACGAGCATCCGGTGCAAGCAGGCCCGGACAGCGACTTGCGTATGGCGCAATTAAGCCAGGCCTTGCGGGATGCGCTGCAGGAGCTGCCCTTGAAGTGCCAGCAGGTCTTTTTATGGAACAAAATAGAGGGCTATACCCAAAAGGAAATTGCCGAGAAGCTGGATTTGACGCCCAGTTCGGTGGAAAAATACATGAAGCGGGCCTTGAGGCATCTTCAAAAAAAGTTACAAAACTATGCCCCCCATTGATTCCGGATTTCCCCATGCCCAGACGTCTTAATAGTGAAGGGCGTGGTTTTCTGCCCTGTGTCCCTAGCGACGCGAACCATGCCTAGAAACGACAACGCTACCCCCTCCCATCTGCCGCGTGAACAAGCCCTGGAATGGTTTTCCCGGGAGCAGCTTGGCACCTTGAGTGTGCAGGAGAAGCAGGAGCGGGATGCCTGGTTAGCCAGTAACCCGGCTCATGAGCGTGAGTACCGTTCTTTGCAGCAGGTCTGGCAGGTGGCCGACCATCTGCCTATGGATGAAATGCGGGAGATTATGACGCGCCCGGCGCAGGAGACGCCCCGTTTCACGCGTAGGCGCTGGTTGATAGGGACGGGAGCGACGGTTGCCACGGTGGCAGCAGGTGCCTGGATCAGCCGTCCGATGTGGGCAGAGACGCCGGTTTTTACCCAACGATTACTGACCGCGCGCGGTGGGCGCCAGCAGTTTGACTTGCCCGATGGCTCCCGGCTGGATCTGAATACCGATACGGAGTTGAACATCGCCTTTTACGAATCGCGCCGTAGTGTGGAATTACTGCGGGGCGAGGCCTTGTTTGCCGTTCATTCCGACAAGAGCCGACCCTTTTCCGTCGAGGCGGGCGAGGCGCATGTGCTGGTGACGGGCACGCAATTCAATGTGCGCCGGGAGGCGGACAAGGTGACTGTCGCGGTGCGGGAAGGATCGGTGCAATTGTCGACTGGGCCTTGGTGGCGTCGCGAGCGGGCTTCCCTGACGGCGGGACAGGTCTCCAGCGCGGTGCAGAGCAGTTTGACGCCATTGAGCCAGGAGCGGGTGGAGGCCATCACCGCCTGGCAGCAAGGGCGTATCGTGTTCCGTGATGTGCCCTTGGCAACGGTAGCCAGCGAATTGAGCCGTTATCTGGACCAGCCCCTGCGAGTGCTAGACCCGCAGATTGCCAAGTTGCGTATTTCAGGCACGCTCAGTATTGAAGAGCCTGCGGCAGCCCTGGATATCCTGCCGGATATCGCCCCGGTTCTGGTGGCACGGCAGGCTGATGGCAGTGCATTGTTGATGGCGCGATAAGGCTTCGTTAAAGATACATTCTGTATCAAAAAGAGCAGTGAGAATCATTCCGGAAAATTTTTCGCTACGGCGTCTTACTTATGGGGGCTTGTCTTTTCAGACGAAAAACAAGCTGACCCATAGCCTTGGCCAAGGGCGTCTGCGCACCGTGCGCGTACTTATTTTTTGGAACTCCGTTCATGCTGGACACGCAAGCTAGCCCCACCGCCTCGGCGCGTCGGGGTACGACATTGATTGGCCTTAACGCCCTCGCACTCTCGCTTTTTCTTGCTTTTGGTTTGCACGCTTCTGACGCCCAGGCGCAGGAAGCGCCGGTTGCCATCAGTATTGCCGCCCAGCCCTTGGATGCGGCGCTGGAAAAACTGGGCGCGCAGGCCGGTTTGCAGATTTTCTATCTGCCCGATGCGGTTAAAGGGCTGAATGCGCCCTCTGTTTCCGGAAGTTTGACGGCCGATCAGGCCTTGAGCCGCTTGCTGGCCGGTACGGGCCTGGAGTTTCGGCGCAATGGCAACAATGTCTCTGTGACGCGCCCTGTACAAGGCGAGGCCACGCAGTTGGCTCCGGTGCGCGTGGTCGGGCGGGATCTGTCTACCGAAGGCTCAGGCTCCTATACGACGCAGGCAACAACGGCCGCAACAGGTCTGCGTTTGTCGCCACGGGAGACGCCTCAATCGGTCAGTGTGGTGACACGTCAGCAGATGGAAGACATGAATCTGACCACGCTGGGCGACACCTTTCGCACCGTAACGGGGGTCACTGCCTCCACCTCTGATATCGATCGTACCGACATCCATTCGCGCGGTTTTTATATCGACAATTATCAGTACGATGGGGTGTCCATTGCCACGCAGAATGACTTCTTTGGCACTTCCAACTTCGATCCTATTCTGTACGACCGTATCGAGATTGTGCGTGGCGCTACCGGTTTGATGACAGGTGCGGGCAACCCCGGTGCGTCGGTCAACATGGTGCGCAAACGCGCCAGCAGTGATGTATTCACCGGCACGGCCTCGGTAGGCATAGGCTCCTGGGACCACCATCGGGGCGCGATTGATCTGTCCACGCCCTTGAACAAGGACGGCACCGTACGCGCACGAGTGGCCGGGATGATGGAGGAGCGTGACTCCTATATCGACCGCTACCACACCCGCAATCGTGCCTGGCTGGCCACGGCAGAAGCGGATGTGACACCGGACACAACGGTGCGCGTGGGGGTAGAGCATCAGGCTAAACGTCCAACTGGTGTCACCTGGGGTGGCTTGCCAACCTTGGATAACCAGGGGAACGACCTGGATTGGCGTCGTTCTTTCAGCATTGGTGCGGACTGGACCCGCTGGGACACGACCAGCAATACCTTTTATGCCGGTGTTGATCATCGTTTCTCTAATGGCTGGTCCTTGGAGGCCAATGTCAGCCGTCTGGAAAGCAAGTACGACTCCAAGCTGATTTATCTGATGGGCCATCCCGATCCTGTCACTGGGCTAGGCATGAGCTCCTTGCTGAACCGCTCGCATCAGGAGTTTGACCAGAACAGTGCGTCCCTGGAATTGAGCGGGCCATTCGCCGCTTTTGGTCAGGAACACGAAGCGTTTGTGGGCCTGATGGGCAGCAAGGCCAACTATCGCTATGGCAATCACGCGCCACAGGGCAATACCCCGGTGGGCAATGTGTTCGAGTGGAATGGTTCTTACCCGGAGCCGGTGTGGGGCAATTTCCAACTGCTGGGCGAGCAGGAAACGCGCCAGAATGCGGTCTATGGTGCCTTGCGCTTGTCGCTTGGCGACTCCCTGAAGTTGATTGTGGGTGGCCGTCAAACCAACTGGAAACGTGAGACTGGCGATGACACCATGACTCACCATGTCTTTACGCCGTATGCGGGCCTGCTGTACGACTTCAACGAGAACTACACCGCCTATGCCAGCTACACGGATATCTTCCAGCCACAGACCTATCGTGACGCCAGTGGTGGCTATCTGGACCCGGTGCAGGGCAAGAGCTACGAACTGGGCCTGAAAGCCGAGCACTTTGGCGGCAAGCTCAACACCTCGGTAGCCGTGTTTCGGATCGAACAAGACAATGTGGCCCAGAAAGATGGTGACCTGACTGTTCCCGGCTCTAGCGATTTTGCTTATCGGGGTGCCAAGGGCGTAACCAGCGAAGGGTTCGAGCTGCAGGCTTCGGGTGAAATTCAGCCAGGCTGGCAGGTGTCTGCGGGCTTTGCTCGTAACCTGGTGCGCAATGCGGAAGGTGGCCCATTTAAAACTTCCGAACCTCAAAACATGGCGAATCTCCAGACCTCTTATGTGGTGCCGGGCACCGAGGGGAAACTGACGGTGGGCGGCGGCTTGCAATGGCGTAGCCATGTTTACGTGGACAGGGTTGTCGCGCCGAACGTAAAGGCCAGACGTGCGCAAGGCTCCATCCTGCTGGCGAACATGATGGCGAATTACCGCTTCTCGTCCAGCCTGTCAGCCCAGTTGAACGTCAACAATCTGTTCGACAAGAAGTATGTGGATCTGACGGAGGATTCGCAGGGCTTTTATGGCGCACCACAAAAGATCATGCTGACGATGAAATATCAGTTTTAAGCAAAAAGCCCCGAGTCCGGCGTTGTGCCGGACTCGGGGCTTGGAAATCGTCTAAGCCTGGACGATCAAACGCGGGAAATGGAGGTAGCAAGAAGAGTGCTAACAAGCGCCTGCAAGATTCAGGCGGCTTCTTCTACAGACAGCAGTTCTTCATGGTCAAAATACAGCGTGGTCCAAATCTGAGGGGCCGACGGGTTCGCCTGTGTACTGATTTCCAGACAGTCGCCTGACAAGTGCAAATTATCCAGCACACCCGGTTCGCTATTGATCCAGACCTTGCCGCTGACTTCCTGATAACGCTGTTTCAGTTGCAAGCGGTAGTCTGTCCCATCCAGCCCCTCCCACTCCCATTCGCCCGCGACCTGTGCAGGCACAATCCATTTGTAGATCTTGATGCCGCCTACTTGCAGGATTTCGTCGGCCTGCCAGTCGCCCATATCAAAGGCGTGCGACACAATACGCGCACCGGGCCGCAGCTCTTGCAGCAAGCGGGGGCGCAGGATGGCGTTGATGGTGTCCATCAAATACAGCGTCACGATCGTGGCCTGGCTGAAGTCTGCGGTAAACAGATCCTCTTCCACAAAGTCCACCAGATACTCCACGCCAGCGTGGCCTGCTTGCTCCATGGCATCGGCAACGCGTAGCGGGTCCAGTTCAACCCCGATGCTGGTGCAGCGATATTTTTTGGCGGCAGCAATAACAATGCGGCCATCGCCGCAGCCCAGGTCATACAGCACGTCTTTGCGGCCGGTTCCGGCCAGTTGCAGCATGGTGTCGATGACGCGGTCATCACTGGGGACAAAGGGTACGTCCAAGAAGATGTCTGGTTCCACGATGGAATGGTCGTTGAGGTCGTTAATCAGGTCTTTGAACAATAGCAGTCCTTATAGGGGGTTGAAGTCGAAGTTCGTCTAATTTTTGCCATTTATAGTTTAAACCACGGCAAAATAGGCCTAAATTCGCTTTTTGTGTCGATATGGCCGATCATCGATCTATGTCAGACTTACATGGCTCTACCTCACCCACGTCCGCCAAGCTCAAAACGCGTCTTCAGCATATACGAATCTCGCCCAGAGAATCGTTACGGATTCGTGCCTTGGCCGACCACATGCAGTACGCGGACCCCTTGGGGCATGCTCAGGCCTTGGGCATAGGTCCCGCCGTCTGGCCCTTGTTTGGTTTGGTGTGGCCGTCCAGCATACAGTTGGCCCGCAAGCTGAAAAATCGTCCTGTCCGGCCTGATGAAACCATTCTGGAGCTGGGCTGCGGCTTGGGTTTGACCAGCTTGCTCATGCACAAGCGTGGGGCTCAGATTCACGCCAGCGATTGCCACCCTCTGGTGCCGCATTTTTTGAAGTTGAATCAGGCCTTGAATGGTTTGGCCGATTTGCCCTATGTCCATGCGCAGTGGGGCGAGCAATCCTGCCCTGATTTGCTCGCTTCCCTGGGGCTACAGCCTGCCCGGCAGCGCTACGACCTGATTGTGGGCAGTGATCTGCTTTATGAAGGCAATACCCCCGCCCAGTTGGCGGAACTGGTGAACCAGCGCGCCAAAGAGCAGGCCGAAGTCTGGGTGGTGGACCCGGATCGTGGACACCGCAATAAATTCACTCAGGAAATGGAACGCTACGGCTTTGAGCTGGTGCGGCAAGTCTGTTTGCGCGACCGGCCTATCTTGATGCCCGAAGGCAAGGAATTGTCCTACAAGGGACGCTGCTTGCAGTATCAACGCAGCTAAATTTGCTTCAAGGATTAGGCGGCGCGAACGGCGAGGGGGTGGTCGGCCTGGGTGGTCGTTGTGGATAAGCCGACGTCCCGAAATTCGACCCCATGCGATTGCTGGTGGTCGCCGGGCTCACCAAGCCCATCGCATTCGGGCCTTTTTGGATGATCGCTTCCGATCCCATACCTGGCGTGCTGGGCCCCGGCCCTGCTTTGGGCTGCATCTGCTGGCTCAAGCAATCGTAAGACAGCGCCGCCTGCCCATCCACCACCACACTGACGCAGCCCGGCGATGTCTCGCCCTGCGGCTTCCTGGCCGCTTCTGCTTGCGTGCTCTCCTGGGCAGAGCTGCTTGCCCGGGCCAAAAACAATAATAAAAAAAGTACGGGGCGCATGGGGCAGTACCACTCAATAAATGCGAAACCAGAAACGGGTTCGGAGTCCCCACACCCTAGCGCAAGCCGCCTTTCTGATGCGTGAAGTTTTTGTGACAGGCGCAGCGCATCGCGTTCCGCCCATGGTCCCCAACAAGCATTGCTATTAGGCACTCCAGCCATTTATGGCTACGGTGATGCGAACACTCAGGCACGTATCGAGACCGGTATCCTGGTCTGGAACGGCGCCACGACGCCAGCAGGCAACATCATTGCGGGCGGTGCAGGCACGGGCAACGGCCGTCTGCTCATTGATGCCAAGCAGATCGAGTTTGGCTATGGCCCACGCAGCCAGCCGGATACCGTTGGCACGCATGACCGTCTGGCCCTGGGCTTTGGCACGGTGAACTTCAATGCCAGCGAACGTATCACGGCCAATCACAAAGGTTCTTTGTCGGTCTATCACAGCCGTGGTGCCTGGGATGAAAGCGCCAAGGATTGGACCTACTACGGTGGAGACGTGAATTTCAGCACGCCTGTGTTTACGGGGCAGGCAGGGTCGGTCAACCATATTCGCGCCGGTGGCAGCATTAACGCCGTCCGACCTGAGGGTGCGAATTATATGCAACCCGATGTAGCGACCGCCGCCCAATCGCTGGGTGCGGAGTTGAAGCTGGATGCAGGTAGCTATCTGAATTTTGATAGTGCAGTTTTGCTGCCTAGCGGCAAGTTGACCCTGACCGCCCAAGGCGATGTGAGTTTGCGTGACGGTGCGCAGATTGATATGGCAGGCCGCCCCATCCGCTTTTTTGATGTCAGCAAATACAGTTGGGGTGGGGATGTCATCCTGAATAGCCGTGGGGGCAATGTCATTCAGGATGCCGCTTCCCTGATTGATCTGTCCGCCCAGCAAAACCGCGCCGGTAAATTGACGGCGTTGGCGATGGACGGTCTGCTGGATTTGCGTGGCCGCATCAGCGGTGCCGCCAGTGGGCATTACGATGCCGGTGGCACGCTGGTGCCGTTTGGCGCGGGCTTTATCGAGGCACGCGCACAGCAGATTGCCGATTTTGCCGGTTTGAATACTCGCTTGAACGAAGGCTCGGTCTGGGGTGGCCGCAGCTTCCAGTTGCGTCAGGGTGATCTGACCATTGGCGACGAGCTCAAAGCCCGTGAAATCAACGTGTCCGTGGACAATGGCAGCCTGACCGTGGTGGGCAAGGTGGATGCCAGCGGCGAGCAGGCAGGCAGTATTCGTCTGGCTGCCAAGCGCGGCCTCACACTGGCCGATACCACTGTTCTGGATGCCAGCGCCAGTGTTCTGCGTCGTGATAGTTACGGACAGGTCATTGAAGCACCTAACCGCGCAGTCATTGAGCTTGATTCGGGTCTGGGACGATTGCTTCTGGCCGACGGCATGCGCATGAATCTGAGCGTGGCTGGAACGGACGCACGTTATGGCACCGTGGCTTTGAATGCCCCACGTCTGGGGGGCGCAACGGGTAATGATGTGGATATTGATGCCCGTGGCGCGCTCAATATCAGCGGCGTCAAGTCCATCGCCGTCAATGCCTTCTACCAATACGACGATGCCGAGCCAGGCACCGATTTGACCGTGGATGGCCGCAGTTATCAGCGCATCGATCAGGACTATCTGAAGAAGAAACACCAGGATAGCGAAACCTTCATCAACAAGGCCCTGGCCAATCAGGCTCTGATGCAAGGCAAGCTGGCCGGGCTGCGTGCCTATGGCGATGAATTCCACCTGCGCCCTGGCGTAGAAATTGTCAGCAACGCTGCCATCAACCCGGATGGTGATTTGCATGTGGATGGTGATATTGATCTGTCCGGTTTCCGCTACGCTAGCGTGAACCCGCATAGCCAAAAAAGCTCGCTCTATGGCTCGGGAGAAGCAGGGGCGCTAGTCTTGCGCGCCGCTGGCGACCTGGCGATCTTCGGTAGCGTGACAGATGGCTTTGATACCTCCGTGTTGGGTGTTACTGCGGATGATCAGAGCTGGGTGCTGCCCGCAGGCCGCATGCCTTTTGGTGGTGACTTGATCATCCCTCGCGGTGGCATGGTGACCCTGGATACAGGCACTCAATTTGCAGCGGGTCGTACCTTGAATTACGACGTGCCGGTAGGCGCGATGACCCTGCCGCGTGACACGCTGATTCCTGGTCTGGTGAGCCTGGCTCAGAGCTTGTCTCTGCCTGCAGGTACGGTCTTGTCTGCCGCCGTGCTGGATGCTTCAGGCCAAGTGATTTATGCCGCCGGTACCGTTCTGAAAGAGCCTGTTGTCTTGCAGGCCAATATGCAGTTGTCGGCAGGCTTCCGTCTGCCAGAAGACGCTCAAATTGCGGCGACCTGGTGGCCCAAAGGGGTGCCTTTGCCCGTGGCCATGAAGCTGACTCAGCCCGTGAATCTGAGCAAGGGCGCTCTGGTTCCTTCAGAAACCGATGTGATTCTGCCAGGTGGTGTGGCGATGGTGGATCTGCGCTCGCGAGGTACAGATGACATGCAAGGTCGCATGCTGGCACTGGCCCCGATGCTGGCAGCGGGTTCACAGTCCTGGGATATTCGACTGGTGGCCGGGGCGGATACGGCTGCCGCCGATAATCGCCTGACTGCCGTGGGTAGCAATAATCGTCTGATGCTGGCCGATACGCATTTTGGTCTGGGGGTTAAAACCGTTCTGGTGCCAGGCACAGGTTCGCCTGCCACCTACGAGTACCGTTGGGGCGACCTTAGCCAGTTTGAGGAGCTGGTCAATCTGATGTTTGGCGAATATTTGTTGAGTTTTGTGCCAACACCAGGGGCCATCATTACCCAGGCCGAGGTGGACGAGCTGAGCTCCATGGGTTTCATCGGTACTGATCCTATGGGGCTGAATGACTTTGGAATGGGCGACATGGTGGCGTCAAAGGAATTGACACCCGCCACACCGCCCGAGATGGCGGAAGTGACGCAGGCCGCCCGCGAGCAACTGTTCAGTGTATTGCGTACGGGTGTGGGTGATCTGGACCTGGTTTCCGGCGGCGATATTGAAATGAATTCGCTGTACGGGGTCTATACCGCCGGTACACCGTCGGCGTCCATGGGGGCGGCCTATAACCAGGCGCGTGGCAAGTTGCCCGATGGCACGGTCCTGCGCAAGGAAGGCAAGCGTTTTGAGTCCTTGGTCAATGGTGGGGCGGACAGCCTGTATCGGGCCTGGTATCCCGAAAACGGCGGCAATTTGTTATTGCGAGCTCAGGGCAGCGTGAAAGGGGATCTGGTCGGTAATAACAGTGGTCGGAACGACCTGGGATATACCTTCCACAATACTCGTCAACAGATTGCCTCTACCGCGGTGGGCAGTTGGCTGTGGCGTCAGGGCACCGGCACTGCCGTGTCCGGCAGCGAGGGTGTTCCCAGCGCCTGGTGGGTCAACTTCGGTACGTATGTGGCTGGGGCGGCAGACGGTAACTACAGTGAGTACGACACCTGGTTGTTTGCCAATGATCCTTTCCTGACCGGTTTTACTGGCGTAGGCACGCTGGGCGGCGGTAATTTGACTGTGGAAGCCGGGGCTGATGCAGGCATGCTTGATCCGCGTGGTATTCGCAGCACGTGGAATCAGCAGTCGCACACACCGCGCAGTCAGGGCTTGCATTTGGTGGTTGGCAGCACTGGCCGTGTCACACCGGGTGGTGAACTGGTGCAGACGGGTGGCGGTGATTTGATCCTGCGTCTGGGAGGAGCCTTGAATCCGAATCCCGAGGTACGCCTGAACGAGCATGATCTGAACAGTACGTTTGTGAACTTGCGTGGCGCAACAGCCCTGGATGCCGGGGCGATTGGCGGGATCAAGCAAAGCTTTGGTGGCGCGGATCAAATGGATACGCGTCCCGCTAATCTCTACACCGCCGGGGGCGGGGCGGCGACGGGTGGCCCCATTCTGATCCTGGGTGACTCTGCGGTGCGCATGCAAACCCGTGGCGATCTGGTACTGGGCAGCGTGGCGGACCCAGGGCGTACGGCTTTGCTGCATTCCACGCCGTTTTCGGTGGATGGCCAACATTACGATGGCAATGGCTGGTCCTGGTTCTCCTTGTGGACACCGGCGACTGGGGTGGATCTGTTCAGTGCTGGGGGCAACTTGACGCCCACTACGGCGTGGGACGAGCGTATTGCGTATGAAGATACGCGTTGGGGCGATCTGAATCGTAACCAGTCCCATAACGCGGATGGCCATTTCTACCCATCTATCCTGCGAGCAACAGCAGCTAACGGCAATATTGCTTATGGCGCCAGTGCCAGTGACGCTTCAGTCTCCGTGGGAAGTGGCGGTTTGCTGCGCTACGGCTTTGGTACGGTTTTGGCTCCATCGCCCATAGGGGAGCAGTTTGTGAACGCAAGCGGTCGTGGGGAGCTGCAATTTCTGGCCGGTCGCTCCATCCTGGGAGCAGGCTATGTGTTCTCGGCGTCGACTGCTGATCCTGCTGCCATGCCTAGCCCGATGCGCCCTGGCTTTGTGGGTCTGGTGTCTCAGACCGGTGGGGGAGAGCATGGTTTTAATCCTCGCATTATTCACAACGTGGATAGTGAGGCGATGCGTCTGAATAACTGGTTTACGGTGAGTACTAATGGAGGGGTCACCTCTCTTTACGGTGGCCGTGCCACCGCGGGTTCGCTGTTTGTATTCGGTACCCCGGTCAATATCGCGACGGCCGCCAAGCAACGACAGCCCGCCCGTTATTACGCAGTTAATGGTGACATTGTGGGCTTGCGTGTCGGGCAAGAAGTCTTGCTGGGCTATCCCCCAGGCTCGGCGGGCTCGCGTATGGAAGGCTCGGTTCCGGTCGCGATTCGCGCCGGCCGAGATATTACGGATTCCGGCACCCGTTTGGGGCAGAAAGATGCGGTGGCGGGTAGTTGGAGCCCCACGGCTACGACACGTGGCAATCTGATCACCCACGCCTGGGCAGACGATATTTCCATCGTGGAAGCAGGCCGGGATGTGCGCAATAGCAGCTTCTACATTCAGGGTCCTGGTTTGCTGGACGTATCGGCAGGACGCCATGTGTATTTGGCCGACAAGGGCGAGATCAAGAGCCTGGGGCCTTTGGCATCCGCCGTGTCAGAGAGTCGAGGCGGTGGTGCCAGCATTTCGGTGTCGGCAGGGATGGGCGAGGGCGCGCATTGGGACGACTTCGCCGCGCGTTATCTGAACCCCGATAACCAGGCTGATCTGGAGCTGCCTTTTGCCGATCAGCAGGGTAAGGTGCTGTACGTCTATAACGGTGGCCTGACCTTGTCCCAGTGGCTGCAGCGAGAGTTTGCCTACACAGGTGACGAGGCAGGCGCCCAGAGCTTCCTGGATCAGAAACAGGCCGAGCTGGATCTGGTGCGTGATCAGGCCCGGGCAGAAGGGCGCACCGCGTCCAGCCGCCCCTTGGCGCGTGAGTACAAGCTGGAGAGCCAACTGCATCTGGTCAACTGGCTGACAACACGCTTTGCGGGCGATAACGGCTTGGGTCTGCATTTTGATGCCGCCAGCATGGATGCACGCAGCTTCTTTGAGGCATTGCCACCCGAGCAGCAGCGCAGTTATCTGCGTAACGTCTACTACGCAGAATTGCGTGCGTCAGGCCGTGAATACAACGATGGGGACAGCAAGCGAGCAGGCAGCTACTTGCGTGGCCGTGAAGCCATTGCCACCCTGTTCCCGGAGCAGGATGCACAAGGCAAGGCGCTGAGCTATACCGGTGACTTGACCATGTACAGCAGCGCGCTCTACTACGACGCCGACTACGTCAATAATACGAGCGGTAAAAACCGACCCACGCCCAAGGTGAATTACCTGACCAAAGCCGAGTGGGAGGCCTTGGGAATGCCAGGTTATAACGTGTCCTTCTACGATGTGCTGGATGCCGGTATTCATACCAACTTTGGTGGTGACATCAGTATCCTGACGCCCGGTGGCCGTGCTCTGGTGGGGATTGATGGCGGTTTCAACCCCGGCCCCGGCTCGGGGGTGATTACGCAAGGGGAGGGGGATATCAACTTCTTCTCGCAAAGCGATATTTTGATGGGGCAGAGCCGGGTCTTTACGACCTTTGGTGGCAACATCCTGGCCTGGTCGGCGGCAGGTGATATCAACGCTGGCCGAGGCAGCAAGACAACGGTGGTTTACACCCCGCAACGCCGTGTTTATGACTTGTTTGGCAATGTGGCGCTGTCGCCATCCACACCGAATACCGGTGCGGGTATTGCCACGCTGAATCCTGTTCCGGAAGTTCCACCAGGCTATATCGATTTGATTGCGCCGCTGGGAACCGTGGATGCGGGCGAGGCCGGGATTCGCGTGTCGGGTGACATCAATATCGCCGCCCTGCGTGTGGTCAATGCAGACAATATTCAGGTGCAGGGCGAGTCCAAGGGTATTCCGGTCGTGGCGACGGTCAACACCGGAGCGCTGACTAACGCCAGCGCGACAGCATCCTCGGCTGCTTCGGCAGCCCAGGACACGGTGAACCGCGCTCGTGCACAGGCTCGTCAGAATCTGCCATCGGTCATTACCGTGCAGATTCTGGGATTTGGGGACGCAGGGCAGTCAGGGGGCGGGGCCACCTCATCAGGGGCAGGCCCGGCAACATCCAAGATCGATGCCTCTGCGTATCGCCAAGACAGTACGGTGCAGGTCCTGGGACTGGGCGCCAATCCGCAATCCGCTCTGGATCGATTGACGCCCGAGGAGCGGCGGCGGATGACACTGTAGCCTGAGCCTGGGAGATCTGATCATGTTGTCGACTTGCCTGCCCTTGCCCACCCGCAAGCGGAATGAGGAGTGCGTGACGCCGCAGTATTCACTGTGCTTGTACTTGAAGGTGAACTACGAAGAACTATTGCGGCAATTGACCATCCGGCTGCGCTGCCGCGACCGCGCAGCCGATGCCCTGCACGACACCTGGCTGCGCCTGCACGGCAGCCGGGAGATCGGGCCAGTGGCTAACCCACGCCAGTATTTGCTGCGCATGGCCAGGAACCTGGCCATCGACGAATGGCGAGCAGAATCAGGAAGAGGGATGCTGGTGCCTTTGGAAGAGCTGGACGAACAGCAGCAGATTTCCCCTATGCCAGGGCCAGAATCCAGCCTGATCGGTCGGTCCTTGTTGTCGGTCCTGATCTACGCCATCGAGCTGCTACCCCGCCAACGTCGCGCCATCTTTCTGGCTGCTCGCCTGGAAGAGCAAAGTCTGAGCGTCGTGGCCGAACGCTTCGGCGTCACCACCAGCAAAGCCCGTAATGAACTGCGCCGGGCAGAAGCCCATTGCGAGCAGGCCTTGCTGGGGAACTGGACGGAGCTGCGTCAGGGACGCAATAGCTGTGTGAAGCCACCACCGAGCATGAGTGCAGGGTTCGGGTGGATGGCGGAGCCGGTGGGGTTCTGATTTGTTACTGGTATCGATATGATCGATATTTTTACTATATCGACAATACCGATATTTGTTGTTTATCGAGTTTATCGATATAATTTAATTATCGATATTAGCGATAAGCCGACATGCAAATACTTTCTACCAGTGATCAGCTTGGTTACCAGCTTGTTGCTCGCCGCAAGGCTTTAGGTTTGACGCAACAGGAAGTGGCTTCTCGTCTGGGGATTAGCCAAAATCGTTTGTCCGAGCTGGAAAGTCAGCCGAGCCAGTTAACCGTTGAGCGATTGTTAGCCTTGACTGGTATTTTGGGGTTGGAGCTAAGCGTACAACAGCGCTCCCAAGCCCCTTTGAATGAAAGTGAGTGGTAGCTATGACACAACGTTCACAGCGACTCTTGCTTGGCTTATGGGCCAATGGAATTCGGGTAGGAACGTGGCAAGTTGCAGCCAATGGCGAGGACAGGCTGAATTATGATTCGCGTTGGCACGCATCATCACAAGGGCGTCCCTTATCGCTTTCCTTACCCTTCACTATTGATAACGCTCCCTTACGTGGCCCCCAAGTACGCCATTATTTTGATAACTTGCTGCCAGATAGTGATGTAATTCGCCGTCGTTTGCAGGCGCGGTTCAGAACATCAAGTACAGATGCCTTTGATTTGCTAACGGCTATTGGGCGTGATTGTGTTGGAGCTATTCAGTTGCTTCCCGACGGTGAGGAGCCGGAGGATGTCTTTGACATTCAGGCTCACCCTTTAAATGAGGGTGAAATCGCCAATGCTTTGAGGGTGGCCGCTGCAGCACCGTTAGTCTTGGGGCAACAGCAAGTGTCTGACGATGATTTCAGAATATCCTTGGCTGGCGCCCAGGAAAAAACAGCTTTTTTAAGGCATCAGGGGCAATGGTGCCGACCTGTCGGCTCTACGCCGACAACACATATCTTTAAGTTGCCTCTGGGTTTGGTGGGTGGCCGCCAAGCGGATATGCGCAGCTCTGTGGAAAATGAATGGTTATGTGCACAGATTTTGCGCGCCTTCGATTTACCTGTCGCTCACTGCGAGATGGCCAGGTTTGAAGAGCAAAAGGTATTGATTGTTGAGCGTTTTGATCGGAAGTTAGCTGAGCAGTCCTATTGGTTAAGGTTGCCGCAGGAAGACTTTTGTCAGGCAACAGGAACATCTCCTGATGCCAAATATGAAGCTGATGGCGGGCCGGGTATTGTTGATATTGCGCGTATCTTGCAGCAATCCGAAGCGAGAGAACATGACTTGCGCACTTTGCTGACCGCGCAATTAGTGTTCTGGATGCTGGCAGCGACGGATGGCCACGCGAAGAATTTTTCTATTTTTCTCCTACCTGGCGGCCGGTACCGTTTGACGCCTTTGTACGACATTTTGTCGGCGTGGCCGGTCACGGGTACCGGGCCAAACAAGCTGGATGTGAATCGCCTCAAGTTGGCCATGGCAGTCCGTGGAAAAAACACCCACTATCGTTTGCGTGATATCCAGCGTCGGCATTTCAACCATATGGCTCGACGATGTGGGTGGGGAGAGACGATGGAGGATCTGATTGCGGCTTGCCTGGAACGTGTGCCGGATGTGCTTGATGTGGTGGCCAAGCAATTGCCGACTGAGTATCCCATGACGGTGTTTGAGGCTATTGCACAAGGAATGCGTGAGTCAGCCAGACGTTTGGAGGCTATGCCTGCGACATTGGGATAAGAGGAGGTGCGGCTAACTGGCTGAAGTAGCAGCCGATGGCACAGAAAAACAAAAAGCCCAGTCGTTTGACTGGGCTTTTTGTTTGAATTCTTGGTGGCCTGGGGCGGAATCGAACCACCGACACAAGGATTTTCAATCCTCTGCTCTACCGACTGAGCTACCAGGCCAACGTGTACTGCTCGGTAAAAATAGAACTATACCACGTTTTTTAATTTGTGCGCATAGTACAACAAAAATTTTATGCATCTTTTCGACTTCAACTTTGCCGTACCCCTAGGAGGGGGCCCTTTTCAGGGAAAAGTGGGCTGCATAAAGGAGAGCAATTGTAATCACAAAAAGGCAATGCAAGTAACATTTTTGGCAAAACCCCGGCATGCGGCGTAAAATCACTTAAATTTCATGCGTTTTGCTTCGGCAAAATTGCCTGTCTTGGTCTTTTCAGGGCTATAGCCTGTACTGCTCATGTCTGTAGATGTTCTAACCTTCGGTCTGAATCATGTGTCCGCGCCGGTTGCCGTGCGCGAGCGCGTTGCGTTTCCGATCGATGTGTTAAAGCCTGCACTTGATACCTTGCGTGCCACCTTTGGCACTGGTGTGCGTGAAGCAGCCATTCTGTCTACCTGTAATCGCACCGAGATCTACTGTGCAGCCGAGCCCCATGTGGCCGAGCGCCTGCCCGAGTGGATGGCCGACTTCAATAGTCTGCGTTCTGCCGAGCTGACCCCCCATTTGTATCGCTACAACCAGAACGAGGCCGTGCGCCATGCGTTCCGTGTTGCCAGCGGTCTGGACTCCATGGTCTTGGGTGAGCCCCAGATTCTGGGTCAGATGAAAGATGCCGTGCGTGCCGCCAACGAGGCTGGTTCGCTAGGCACTTTGCTGCATCAATTGTTCCAGCGCACTTTCTCGGTCGCCAAGGAAGTCCGTACGCAAACTGCTATTGGCGCTCATTCTGTGTCCATGGCTGCGGCGGCTGTTCGTTTGGCCGAGCGTGTGTTTGGTGATCTTAGTCAGGCCAAGGTGCTGTTTATTGGTGCTGGCGAAATGATCGAACTGTGCGCCACGCACTTTGCGGCGGTGAACCCCTGTAGCATCGTGGTCGCCAACCGTACCCAGGAACGCGCTGAAAGCCTGGCGTCCCGCTTTATGGCTAGCACCATGAAGCTGGCCGATGTGCCCGAGCGTCTGGCTGATTTTGATGTGGTCGTATCCTGTACGGCCAGCACTTTGCCCATCTTGGGCCTGGGCATGGTGGAGCGAGCCGTGCGTTCGCGTCGTCACCGCCCTGTGGTCATGGTCGATCTGGCCGTGCCACGCGATATTGAAACCGAAGTAGGCCGCCTGGATGACGTGTATCTGTACACCGTCGATGATCTGGGTCGCTTTGTGCAACGGGGAGCCGATGCCCGTCAGGCCGCTGTGGTTCAGGCCGAGGCCATTATCGACACCCAGGTGCAGCACTATATGCACTGGCTTAGCACTCGTGCAATTGTGCCCGCCATTCTGGATGTGCAGCAGTCGGTCGAAAAAGTACGTCAGCACGAGCTGGAACGCGCGCGTCGCATGCTGGCCCGCGGTGATGATCCGGCTGAAGTCATTGAAATGCTGGCGCATGGCCTCACTCAAAAGTACATGCACGGCCCTATGGCTGAATTGACGCGCAGCGAAGGCTCCGAGCGCGAGCAATTGCTCAGTTTGCTGCCTCGCCTCTTGCCCTCGACAACGCGTCGGCGTTAGCGTCCGGGCTCTTGTCTGTCCACCGTCTCCTGCGGTGCAGCATGATCGCTTTGACCTGCGCCCAGACCCTCTGATTTTCCCTTTAGGCTGTTCCCTATGAAAGACTCTATGCGCAGTCGGCTTGAGCAATTGGCTCGCCGTCTGCATGAAGTTGATGCCATGCTTGCCGAGCCTGAAATTGCGGGCAATATGGATGAGTTCCGCAAAATGTCGCGCGAGCGCGCCGAGCTGGATCCTGTCGTGACGGCGTTCAAGGCCTATGAGGCAGCCGAGGGCGATTTGCAGGCCGCTCTGGACATGATGTCCGACCCCGAACTGAAGGAAATGGGCGAAGAAGAATACAAGCTGGGCAAAGAGCGTATCGCTCAATTGGAAGAGGAGCTGCAGGTTCTGCTCTTGCCACGTGACCCGGACGATACCCGCAACGTATTTATTGAAATCCGTGCTGGTGCCGGTGGTGATGAAAGCGCCTTGTTTGCCGGGGATTTGCTGCGCATGTACATGCGCTACGCCGAAAACTGTGGCTGGCGTACGGAAATCATGTCCGCCAGCGATTCGGAAGTGGGCGGCTACAAAGAAGTCATCGTGCGTATTGAGGGCCAGGATGTATATGGTCGCCTGAAATTTGAGTCTGGCGCGCATCGTGTGCAACGTGTGCCCGAAACTGAAGCGCAGGGCCGCATCCATACCTCTACGTGTACCGTGGCCGTCTTGCCCGAAGCCGAAGGTTTGGCTGAAATCACCATCAACCCCGCTGATTTGCGCGTTGACACCTTCCGCGCCAGTGGTGCTGGTGGTCAGCACGTGAACAAGACGGACTCTGCTGTGCGCTTGACTCACCTGCCTACGGGTCTGGTGGTGGAGTGTCAGGACGACCGTTCCCAGCACCGCAACCGCGAAAAAGCCTTGCAGGTGCTGGCTGCCCGTCTGAAAGACAAGCAGCAGCGCGAACAATCCGACAAAGAAGCCGCCGAGCGTAAAAGTCTGGTGGGTACGGGTGACCGCTCCGAGCGCATCCGCACCTACAACTTCCCGCAAGGCCGCATGACGGATCACCGTATCAACCTGACTTTGTACAAGCTGGGCTACATCATGGATGGCGATCTGGACGAGCTGATCAAGGCCTTGTTGTCCGAACATCAGGCCGGCTTGCTGGCTGATCTGGCGCAGGCGTGAGCATGAGCCTATCCGGTGAGCAGGCCGTACCCCAAACGGTTATGCCTGCTGATTCTCCCCGTACCCTGCGAGCCTTGCAGCCGCTAAGCCCCTTGCCGCGCCTGGAGCGCGACATGCTGTGGATGCAGGTGCTGGAAGTCGGCCGTTCCTGGCTGATTGCGCACGACACAGACGAGTTGCCGCTGGACAAGATTCAAGCCTATCAAGCTCTGGAAGCCCGCCGCGTGGCGGGTGAGCCTATGGCCTATATCGTCGGTGTCCGTGAATTCATGGGCCACGAGTTTCTGGTTTCGCCCTCGGTGCTGATTCCACGCCCCGACACTGAAACCCTGGTCGAACGTGCGCTGGAACGCGTGCAAAACATTAAATCCCCCCGCATTCTGGATATGGGCTGTGGCAGCGGTGCGATCGCGGTGTCCTTGGCCCTGGCACGCCCCGATGCCCATGTGGTGGCGAGCGACATCAGCACCCTGGTTCTGGCGCAAGCGGGCCTAAATGCTCAGCGTTTGTGTGGGAAAGTCGAGTTTTGCCTGGGGAGTTGGTACGATGCCGTGGCAGGCCAGGAACCTTTTGACCTGATCGTGTCCAACCCTCCATACATTGCAGTGGATGACGAACATTTGGGCCAGGGCGATGTGCGCTTTGAGCCACGTCAGGCGCTGACAGATGGTTCTGACGGCTTGACGGATTTGCGTACAATAGTTCAGGGAGCCGGGCCGTATCTACGTCCTGGTGCGAGTCTTCTCATGGAGCACGGCTGGGATCAGGCCGACCATGTGCAAAATATGCTGCGGCAGGCAGGGTTCAAACAGGTCATCAGTTATGAGGATCTGGCAGGAATCCGGCGGGTCACAGGTGGACAGTGTTAATTCTTTTCTTAAGAGAACATCATGAGTGAAGTTCAAGATTTCATCCGCGAAACCGTAACGGAAAACCCAGTTGTGCTGTTTATGAAGGGCACAGCTCAAGCGCCTCAGTGCGGTTTCTCCGCTCGTACGGTGCAGATTCTGCGTGCTGTTGGCCTGAGCCAAGTGGTTGTGGTCAACGTGCTGGACGACGCCGAAGTGCGTCAGGCCATCAAGGATTTCTCCAACTGGCCCACCATCCCTCAGTTGTACATCAAGGGCGAATTCGTCGGTGGTTCGGACATCGTGTCTGAAATGTACGAAAACGGCGAACTGGAAACCATGCTGCGCGAGGCTGGGGCTCTGGAGTGAGCACCAAGCGACGCCTGGTCATTGGTATGACCGGGGCCACCGGAGCGGTCTACACCGTGCGTCTGTTGCAAGTGCTGCAGTCCTGTCCGGATGTGGAAACTCATTTGGTGATCTCGCCTTCCGGGGTGCTGAACATCAAATACGAGCTGGATATCGGTAGACACGATATCCAGGCTCTGGCCGATCAGGTGTA
The DNA here is from genome assembly GCF_026344135.1 of Alcaligenes parafaecalis. Classification (NCBI taxonomy): domain Bacteria; kingdom Pseudomonadati; phylum Pseudomonadota; class Betaproteobacteria; order Burkholderiales; family Alcaligenaceae; genus Alcaligenes; species Alcaligenes parafaecalis. Next base: position 316,802 of record NZ_JAPKNA010000002.1, read on the forward strand.
TAGCTTTCGTGATGTAGGTGCAACCTTGGCCAGCGGCAGTTTTCCGACTGCTGGCATGGTGGTTGTGCCGTGTTCGATGCGTACCTTGGCGGCCGTGGCGCATGGCCTGTCCGATAACCTGATTACCCGGGCGGCTGACGTTACTTTGAAAGAGCGTCGCCGTTTGGTGATGATGGTGCGCGAAACGCCGTTCAATCTGGCGCATTTGCGTAATATGACGGCCGTGACGGAAATGGGGGGGATTATCTTCCCGCCTATGCCCGCGTTTTACCTGCGTCCCAAAAGTATCGACGATATTGTTGATCACACGGTGATGCGGGTGCTGGAGCTGTTTGATATTCAGGTTCCCGGCGAGCGCTGGGATGGTTCGCAAAAGCCGAACTAAGGTCTGATAGCAGTCTGGCAGGTATAAAAAAGCCCCGATATAAACATTCAGGTTCTGGATGTTTATATCGGGGCTTTTTATTAGCCGCAGCTTGTCTATTTTTGGAGATAGGCGCTGCGCAAAGCAGCGCACCCAGCCGTTTTCTTTACTGTCCCGAGCGGCGCTTGCTCATGAAAACAATCTGCTGTTCACCGGACGCGGCTGCTTGGGCTGGGGTGAACGCATCTTGGCGAGCTGTGGGGCTTGCTGCTTCACCTTCTTCATCCAGACCGCCTGCCGCTAGCAGGCTCTCAGGCAGGTGGTCGTCAAAGTAATCCTGATCGAAGCCCTTATCGCCTTCCGGATCGGCCTGACCCGTCACCTTCATATCAGCAAAATTATGCAGTTTGGGGTCCATCAGGTGCGAGGGCACCACGCGAGTCAGCGCGCCAAAGACATTCCAGGAGCGATAGGGGTATTTCTTGTCCCATTCAGCAATCATGCGATTGATTTCCTGGCGCTTCAGGTTTTCCTGGGAGCCGCACAGGTTACAGGGAATAATAGGGAATTCTTTCAGCTTGGCGTACGCGATCAGATCCTTCTCGGGCACATAGGCTAGAGGGCGGATCACAATATGCTCGCCGTTGTCTGACATCAGCTTGGGCGGCATGCCCTTCATCCGGCCACCATAAAACAGGTTCAGGAAGAAGGTGGCCAGAATATCGTCACGGTGGTGACCCAGGGCAATTTTGGTCGCACCCAGCTCTTTGGCGACGCGGTACAAAATGCCACGACGTAGGCGCGAGCACAGCGAACACATGGTCTTGCCTTCGGCAATAACGCGTGTCACCACCGAGTACGTGTCCTGGGTTTCGATGTGATACGGCACACCCAGCTTTTCCAGATATTCGGGCAAGATATGGTCCGGGAAACCGGGCTGCTTCTGGTCCAGGTTCACGGCCACGATGTCGAACTTGATCGGAGCGCGCTTTTGCAAGGTCATCAGCACGTCCAGCAGACCATAAGAGTCCTTGCCGCCGGACAGGCAGACCATGATCTTGTCGCCGTCTTCGATCATGTTGAAGTCCCCGATGGCGCGGCCCACTTCACGCATGATGCGCTTGCTCAGCTTGTTGTCATTAACGCGTTGCTTGCGTTCAGCCTTGGTGGCAAATACGGGCGTATCGGTTTCGGAGGCGGGTAGGGGGCTGGTGTCTTGGGACATAAGGAAAAGCGAATAGAGGTGTCATCGTGGCCCCGGCAGGAAGCGGGGCGGGAGCGTTAGCGGTGGCGTTCGATCTCGATGCCGACGGCATCACAGTCGGCAAAGGCCTCGGGCTTGCTGGCCCGGATTTTAACGCGTTCCACGCTTGGAAACTGATTCTGGATACGCTGGGCCAGGCGCTCTACCAGGGTTTCCAGCAGATTGGTGTGTTCGGTGCTGCTGACTTCAATCAGCGCCTCGCGCAGCTCGCGGTAGTCCAGTACGGTGCCAATGTCATTGTCTTGGACATCTTGCGTAATGGTGGTGTCGAACTCGGCATCAATATGCAGGGGCTGACGGTGAACCAGCTCGTGGTCCAGCATGCCGATCGAGGCCTGCACCACCAGATTGTTGATAAATATACGGCGTGTAGTCATGGCAAAAACAAAGTATCAGGCCCGCCAGTGGTGACAGGCCTGTGAAGAAGATCAGGACTGACGGCTAAGGACGCATTCGTCCAAAGCAGGGCGCGCCAGTTGCAGCGTGAAGCAGTGTAGTTCATCGCGGCGGAAGGCGTAGACCTGAACGGTCTGGCCGGGTTCGTAAGCGGCCAACAGGCGCTCCAGGCTGGCCGTGTCACTGACGCGCAAACCGTCAACGGCGACCAGGGCATCACCAGCAGACAGCCCAGCTTGATGCGCTGCGCCATCGGTAAACACGGTTGCCAGTTGGCATTGGCCTGCGCTTTGACGCAAGCGGGCGTTCAGGCTGGGTAGTTTGGAGGAGGCTTGCCATTCCAGCTTCAGGCCGTGTTCGGCCAGCCAGGGTTTTAATGGCAGGTCTTCGCAACCTTCAACGTAGCGAGCAATGAAATCCGAGGCGTCGTAGCCAGTAGCTTCCAGGATCAGGGCAGGCATGGCATCTTCAGGAATGCCTTGTGGCTTGCCTTGATAGAAGTCGCGGCCATAGCGCTCCCACATCAGCAGCATCACATCGTCCAGGCTCTTGGCTTGCTGGGTGTGGCTGCGAATGCACAGGTCCAGGCCCAGGGCGATCAAAGCCCCTTTGCTGTAGTAGCTGACCAGCGCATTGGGCGAGTTCTCGTCCTGTTTGTAATAGCGCGTCCAGGCATCAAAAGAGCTTTGTGCGGCGGACTGCTTGAAGCGGCCAGGGCCACGTTCAACGGCATTAATGTTCTTGGCCAGCAGCTTCAGGTAGTCGGCTTCACTGAGCACACCCGAGCGCAGCAGCATCAAATCGTCGTAGTAAGACGTGAAGCCTTCAAACACCCACAGCAGGCGGGTATGGTTTTCGCGGCTCAGGTCATACGGCGCAAATGCAGCGGGCTTGATGCGCTTGACGTTCCAGGTGTGGAAGTACTCATGGCTGACCAGACCCAAAAAGGTTTGGTAGCCTGCGCTTTTTATCGATTTATCCTGGCCCTGGGTGGGCAGATCACGGCGCGATGCGACCAGTGCGGTCGAGGCGCGATGCTCCAGACCGCCGTAACCGTCATCGGTCACCATGGTCATGAATACGTAGCGCGAGCTGCAATCCAGAAAGGGCGCGTGGCGGGTTTCTGGCTCAAAGAAGGCGATTTGCTCGGCGCAGATTTTCTCTACGTCACGGGCGATGCGTGGTAAATCCAGATTGGGGATGATGCCGGTAAAGACCAGTTCATGCTCAGCGCCGTGAGCAAAGAAGCTGATGACCTGTGGAGTACCCATCTCAATCGGGTGGTCGATCAGCTCATCGTAATTGCTGGCGCGGTACAGGCCAAAACCATAGCGCTCTGCTGCGCCCGGCATGCCAGTGGCTTCGGGCAGGCTAGTGTAGACCTGCCAATCTTCCATGTCCTCGTTGGACACCAGTTCCAGCAGGCAAGGCTGTTCTGTCTGACCTTCGACGGCCAGCAGGGCGCTGGTGCCATTAAAGAAAGCATGGGTCTGATCAATATGCGCGCCTCGTACGGACAGATCCCAGGCGTAGACCTGGTATTGCACGCTCAAGGGACCCTCGCAGGGCTCGCATTGCCAGCGGTGATTGTCCAGCTTGCGGATGGAAACCGGTTTTTCGCCAGAGAAGGCAGCTATGCTCTCGATCTGACGTGAGAAGTCGCGGATCAGATAGCTGCCAGGAATCCAGGCCGGAAGGCTGAGGACTTGGCCATCTGTTTGGGGGGAAGTGATCTGTATCTGGACAGTCAGGCGGTGGCCGACGAGATCTGTCGGCTCGGCACGGTAAAGTACGGGTGTAGGTTCCATTCCCCTATTCTATTTAATTTTTCTGGGAGTCAGCATGAACGAACCCTTAGTCAAAGCAGAGGTGCATGGTCGTGTTGCTTTATTGACATTAAATCGGCCCAAGGCTTTGAATGCGCTCAATAACGAGCTGATCGCCGAGTTGTATGCCCTGCTCAAGAAATACGATACCGACAACGAAATCGGTTGTATCGTGCTGACCGGTAACGAAAAAGCCTTTGCGGCTGGTGCCGATATCGGCGCCATGAAAGACTGGAATTACCACGATGTCAGCTCCCAGGATTACTTGGGTGGCCAGTGGGAAGAACTGCGCCGTTTCCGCAAACCCATCATCGCGGCCGTTGCTGGTTACGCTCTGGGTGGTGGCTGCGAGTTAGCCATGCTGTGTGATTTCATTATTGCTGCCGACTCCGCACGTTTTGGCCAGCCTGAAATCAAACTGGGCGTGATTCCCGGCTTTGGTGGCACGCAGCGTTTGCCGCGTGCTGTGGGTAAAGCCAAGGCGATGGATCTGATCCTGACTTCGCGCATGATGAATGCCGAAGAAGCAGAGCGCTCCGGTCTGGTGTCGCGCGTGGTGCCTGCCGACAAACTGCTTGAAGAAGCACTGGAAGCGGCAACGGTTATTTCCAGCATGTCCTTGCCGTCGGTCCTGATGGCCAAAGAATGTGTGAACCGTGCTTTTGAGTCGTCGCTGGAAGAAGGTCTGCTGTTCGAGCGCCGTAATTTCCATGGCTTGTTTGCCACTGACGATCAGAAAGAAGGCATGCGTGCTTTCGTCGAGAAGCGTAAGCCCGAGTTCAAGCATCGCTAAGTTTCTCAATAGCCGATAAAACAGGGGGTGTGTTGTAAAATTGCTGCACTGCAATGTTACAAAATAAGCTTACCCCTTGATGCCATTGAGATTGCGGAAATCAGCCTTGCATTAAGTATCAAACAAGCAAGGCTGAATTTGCTTACAACAAAAAAAAGACGCTATACTTTATGGGTTTGACGACACCGGCTTTTGAAAGGGGCCGATAATATTGCGCGGATGGATTGGCCAGAGGCCTTTGCAGTACATCCACCCACACAACGTTATCTGATTGTTTCCTAATCTATGAATCAGCCGATTTATCAGCAGACAGGCACCGCAGCCAAGGTGCACACAGCAGGGGACACGTCGCCAATTCCCGAACCCGTCGTACTTACGCCCGAGCAACGTAGCCGCATGGCTCGCCGGGCAGGGCAAGGAATTGTGCGCACACTTGTTGCTCAGGCTTTTATGGGCCTGTTGGCTATAGTCCTGTCGGCATGGATTTCCGGCGCACATGCAGCAGCCTCAGCACTTATCGGTGCGGCTGCTTATTTTGTGCCTAACGCATTGTTCGCATTGCGTCTTTTGCTGGGTTTGATGGGCGGCGGTAACGCCGGAGCTCTCTCCTTTTTCTGGGGTGAAGCGTTCAAGCTCGGTTTTGCAGTATTGACACTGGCAACGGCTGCCATGGCAAATACGGGCTGGTTGGTTTGGCCTGCTTTGCTCTTTGGCTTGTTGTGTGTCTTGAAGGGATATGTGCTGCTGCTGTTTTTCCGCAAGCTGCCATAACGAATTTTTGTTTCACGGGCTTGTCCCATAACGTATACATCACAGGGTAAATACAGATGGCTGCTGCTAGTGATATTTCGCCTCAGTCAGGGTACATCCAGCATCACCTGGTTCACTTGAATAACGTAGGTGAAAAACAGGATGTTCTGGCCAACTTCGGTGTCATTAACTACGACTCCATGTTCTGGTCCCTGCTGATGGGTCTGGTTGTGGTTTTCTTTCTGTGGCGCGCCGCTTCGGCCGCAACAGCCGGTGTGCCAGGCCGCCTGCAGTCTTTTGTAGAAATGCTGGTCGACTGGGTTGAAGACCAGGCCAAATCCATTGTTCCTAACGCTGAGTCCCGGAAATTTGTCTCGCCTTTGGCGCTGACCGTGTTCCTGTGGATCATCATGATGAACGTGCTGGACTTGCTGCCCGTTGATGGCCTGGGCTGGATCTTCATCCAGACAGGTCTGGCCGCCGAACACGGCGACCCTCTGTACTACCACCGTATTTTGCCTACCGCTGACCTGAACGTGCCAATGGGCATGTCCATGGGCGTGCTGCTGCTGATGTTCTACTACGGCATCAAGATCAAGCACCCAGGCGGCTTTGTCAAAGAGCTGTTTACTGCACCGTTCGCCGCCTCGGGCCTGATGGCCGTGGTGCTCGCACCCTTTAACTTCTTGCTGAACTGCATCGAGTACGCCGCCAAGTCGGTCTCCTTGGGTATGCGGTTGTTCGGCAATATGTTTGCCGGTGAACTGGTTTTCATGCTGATCGCTCTGCTGGGTGGCGCATGGACAGGGTTTAATGGCGCCAGCCTGGGACTGGGTATCGGTCACATTCTGGCCGGTTCTGTGTGGGCAATCTTCCACATTCTGATTGTGTTGCTCCAGGCGTTCATCTTCATGATGCTCACCCTTGTCTATATTGGACAAGCACACGAAGGCCATTAATCCGATTCCGACTGGACAATGGTGTCTGGTTGGGGGGAGCAGGCTTAGCCTGCTAACGCTTTGATTTTTTTGAATTACACCTGATTTTTAACCAAGGAGTTGTCATGACCAACGTAGCTTTCGTTGCTCTTGCTTGCGGTATCATCATCGGTCTGGGCGCATTTGGCGCTTGCATTGGTATCGCCCTGATGGGTGGTAAATATCTGGAAGCATCCGCTCGTCAGCCAGAACTGATGAACGCTCTGCAAACCAAGATGTTCCTGCTGGCCGGTCTGATCGATGCTGCTTTCCTGATCGGTGTCGGTATCGCCATGTTGTTTGCATTCGCCAACCCATTTGTTGGGTAATAAGGCGAGTCCGTTGCCGCTTTTGGCAGACGGGCAGGCAGTCGTCGTTAGCGGTGTGTTGCTCGATTTGATCATGCACCGCTTGTCGACTTGAACATACATGTGTCAGGACGCATACCGCCTCCTACACACGTGGTATTGAAGGGATACGACCGTGAATTTAAACGCGACTCTCTTTTTTCAGATGATCGTGTTTTTCGTTTTGGCCTGGTTTACGATGAAATTCGTATGGCCGCCACTGACGAAAGCAATCGATGATCGTCGTCAGAAAATCGCTGATGGTTTGGCTGCTGCTGATAAAGGCAAAGCCGATCTGGCCCAGGCCCAAGCGCGTATCAGCCTGATGGATGCCTCGGCCAAGTCCGACAACCATCAACGCATTGTCGACGCTGAAAAACAGGCGACTGCTCTGCTGGAGCAAGCTCGTCGTGAAGCCGAAGCCGAAAAAGCCCGCATTATTGCGCAGGCCCAGCAAGACGCCAGTCAGGAAGTACAACGCGTACGTGAAGGTCTGCGTAGCGAAGTGGCTGCGTTGGCTGTCAAGGGTGCCGAGCAAATCTTGCGACGCGAAGTTGACGCGAATGCGCACGCCCAGCTGCTCGAGCAGCTCAAGGCAGAACTTTAACATCAAGGCAGGCCATGGCTGAACTATCGACTATTGCCAGACCTTACGCCGAAGCCCTGTTCGCCGCGGTAAGCGACGAGCGCCAGGGCCTCGAATCGTGGTCGGCCCTGTTGTCCGAAATGGCTCAGGTGGCCGGTCTCCACGATGTGCGCGAGGCACTGAACGATCCGCGCCTGAATAATGGGCAGCGACTCGAACTCTTTACGGGCCTGGTTAAGTCACAGGTCACCGAAAAGGCTCGCAACTTTCTTCAATTGTTGGTGGACAACCAGCGCATCTTGCTGCTGCCACAGATTGCAGAACAGTTTGAACTATTGAAACACCAACTCGAAGGCACGGCGCAGGCACAAATTATCAGTGCTTTCCCGATGGCTGAGGCTCAGGTTGCTGAGCTGACCGCTGGGCTGGAGAAAAAGTTTGGCCTGAAGCTAAAACCGACTGTGACCGTCGACACTGACCTTATCGGCGGTATTCGGGTGATTGTTGGTGACCAGGTGCTCGACACTTCCGTGCAGGCCCGGCTGGCCAGCATGCGCGATACGCTGACCGCATAGCGCGAGTCAGTAAACAGGATTTCAGGAGTCTGAACATGCAACTTAATCCGTCCGAGATCAGCGAACTGCTCAAGAGCCGCATCGAAGGCCTGGGTGCGTCGACTGACGTTCGTACACAAGGTACGGTCGTATCCGTGACCGACGGTATTACGCGCATCCACGGTTTGTCCGATGTGATGCAGGGCGAAATGCTCGAATTTCCGAACAACACGTTCGGTCTGGCCCTTAACCTCGAGCGCGACTCTGTCGGCGCCGTGATTCTGGGTGAATACACCGGTGTTTCCGAAGGCGACTCAGTTAAAACAACTGGCCGTATTCTGGAAGTACCCGTCGGCCCGGAATTGTTGGGTCGTGTGGTGGATACGCTGGGTATGCCTATCGACGGCAAAGGCCCGATCAACGCCAAGATGACAGACGTCATCGAGAAAGTAGCTCCTGGCGTTATCGCCCGTGAGTCCGTCTCTCAGCCCATGCAGACCGGCACAAAAGCCGTGGACTCCATGGTGCCAATTGGCCGTGGTCAGCGCGAGCTGATCATTGGTGACCGTCAGACCGGTAAAACTGCCGTGGCTGTGGACACCATCATTGCTCAAAAGGGCAATGGCGTTAAATGTATTTATGTTGCCGTGGGCCAAAAAGCTTCCACGATCAGCAACGTGGTGCGCAAGCTCGAAGAGCACGGTGCTCTGGAGTACACGATTATTGTGGCCGCCTCGGCTTCCGAGTCCGCTGCCATGCAATATCTGGCTCCTTACTCCGGTTGCACCATGGGTGAATACTTCCGTGATCGTGGCGAAGACGCCCTGATCATTTATGACGACTTGACCAAGCAAGCTTGGGCCTACCGTCAAGTATCCCTGTTGCTGCGTCGCCCACCAGGCCGTGAAGCCTACCCCGGTGACGTGTTCTACCTGCACTCCCGTCTGCTCGAGCGCGCTGCTCGTGTGAACGCCGAGTACGTAGAAAAATTCACTAACGGTGAAGTGAAAGGCAAGACCGGTTCGTTGACCGCACTGCCTATCATTGAAACGCAAGCCGGTGACGTTTCCGCCTTCGTTCCAACCAACGTGATTTCGATTACCGACGGCCAGATCTTCCTGGAATCGGACTTGTTCAACGCAGGTGTTCGTCCCGCTATTAACGCCGGTATTTCGGTGTCCCGCGTGGGTGGCGCTGCTCAAACCAAGGTCATCAAGAAACTGTCCGGCGGTATTCGTACCGACTTGGCTCAGTATCGTGAATTGGCTGCGTTTGCTCAGTTCGCCTCCGACCTGGATGACGCAACCCGTCGCCAGTTGGAACGTGGCAAGCGCGTGGTCGAACTGCTCAAGCAGCCCCAGTATCAGCCTTTGGCTGTGTGGGAACTGGCCGTGAGCCTGTACGCTGTGAACAACGGTTACTTCGACGATCTGGAAGTCGCTCAGATTCTGCCTTTCGAGAAAGGTCTGAAAGATCACCTGCGCAGCAAGTTCGCTGCTCTGGTTGAGCGTGTCGAAAGCAAGAAGGAACTGGTTAAAGAAGACGAGGCTGAGCTGGTTGCAGCCATCCAGGACTTCAAAAAGCACGGCGCTTTCTAATCATTGTTGGCAGGCGCCGGAAACCCCGGCGCCATGATTAGCGGGAGTCGACAGCCTAGTCTGGCTCCCGATAATGCCCTTACAGGAAAGTGTGATGGCCGGAATCAAGGAAATTCGTACTAAGATCAAGAGCGTGCAAAACACGTCCAAGATCACCAAAGCCATGGAGATGGTGGCGGCATCCAAGATGCGCAAGGCGCAAGAGCGGATGCGTGCTGGCCGTCCCTATGCAGACAAGGTGCGCGAGATTGCTTCGCATCTGATGCAGGCGCACCCCGACTACACTCACCCTTACATGGTTGAGCCTGCCGAAGTCAAATCGGTTGGTATCGTGGTTGTCAGCACGGACAAAGGTCTGTGTGGCGGCTTGAACACCAACATCCTGCGTTTGGTACTTGCGCGTGTGCGCGAGTTTGAAGACAAAGGGATTTCGGTTCAGACAACGGCTTTGGGTAGTAAAGCTGCTGGAACATTGGCGCGTGTTGGTGCCAATCTGGTTTCTCAGGAAGTGGGCTTGGGCGATGCGCCTAACCTGGAACGTCTGATCGGCGCTATCAAAGTGCAGATCGACGACTTCGTGGAAGGCCGCATTGATGCGGTGTATCTGGCGACCAGCCGCTTTGTCAATACGATGAAGCAGGACCCGACATTTATTCGCTTGCTGCCTCTGCCTTCCGGTCTGAAAGATCCTTTCCAGGCTGGTGAACAGGTAGAAGCTCAAGAAAGCGCTAATTCTTCCGAATACGGTTGGGATTACATCTACGAACCCGATGCCAAGTCGGTTATTGATGACTTGTTGCTGCGTTACGTAGAGGGTCTGGTGTATCAGGCCGTTGCCGAGAACATGGCCTCTGAGCAGTCTGCCCGTATGGTGGCCATGAAAGCCGCTTCGGACAACGCCAAGACCGTTATCGGTGATCTTCAGCTGGTCTATAACAAGACCCGCCAGGCAGCGATTACGAAAGAAATCTCTGAAATCGTGGGGGGTGCCGCTGCTGTGTAATCACGGCAAGGCACACCATCAAAGTTATATTGCAAGGACTCAACATGAGCAACGGTACCATCGTTCAGTGCATCGGCGCCGTGGTGGATATTCAGTTCCCCCGCGACAGCATCCCTAAAGTCTACGAAGCGTTGACGCTCGTTGACGAAAGTTCGGCTTTCGCAGAAAAAGGCCTGACATTTGAAGTACAGCAACAATTGGGTGACGGTGTAGTTCGCACCATCGCCATGGGTTCCAGCGACGGCCTGCGTCGTGGTATGGAAGTGGCCGGCTCCGGCGCACCGATCTCCGTACCCGTGGGTCTGGGCACATTGGGCCGCATCATGGACGTGTTGGGTCGTCCGATCGACGAAGCTGGTCCTATCCAGTCTGACGAGCGTCGCGCCATTCACCAGGCCGCTCCTACTTTTGACGAACTGTCGCCTTCCGTAGAGCTGCTGGAAACCGGTATTAAAGTGATTGACCTGGTTTGCCCGTTCGCCAAGGGTGGTAAGGTTGGTCTGTTCGGTGGTGCCGGTGTGGGCAAAACCGTGAACATGCTGGAACTGATCAACAACATCGCCAAGGCACACAGCGGTCTGTCCGTGTTTGCTGGTGTGGGTGAGCGTACCCGTGAAGGTAACGACTTCTACCACGAAATGGCTGATGCTGGCGTTATCCAGATGGACAACCTGAGCGAGTCCAAAGTGGCCATGGTGTTCGGTCAGATGAACGAACCTCCAGGCAACCGTCTGCGTGTGGCACTGTCCGGCCTGACCATGGCCGAGAAGTTCCGTGACGAAGGCCGTGACATTCTGTTCTTTGTGGACAACATCTACCGCTACACCCTTGCCGGTACTGAAGTGTCTGCTCTGCTGGGTCGTATGCCTTCCGCAGTGGGTTACCAGCCTACGCTGGCCGAGGAAATGGGTAAGCTGCAAGAGCGTATTACCTCTACCAAGACCGGTTCGATTACGTCCATTCAGGCCGTTTACGTTCCAGCCGATGACTTGACTGACCCATCGCCTGCTACGACCTTCTTGCACTTGGACTCCACCGTTGTGTTGTCGCGTGACATTGCTGCTCTGGGTATTTACCCTGCTGTGGATCCTCTGGATTCCACCAGCCGTCAGCTTGATCCACAAGTTGTGGGTGAAGAGCACTACGCAGTGGCTCGTGGCGTACAGCAGACACTGCAGCGCTACAAAGAATTGCGCGATATTATCGCCATTCTGGGTATGGACGAATTGTCTCCAGAAGACAAACAGGCTGTTGCTCGTGCTCGTAAGATCCAGCGCTTCCTGTCCCAGCCTTTCCACGTGGCTGAAGTGTTTACCGGCTCGCCTGGTAAGTACGTTCCACTGGCTGAAACCCTGCGCGGCTTCAAGATGATCGTCGACGGCGAGTGTGATGCACTGCCAGAACAGGCGTTCTACATGGTCGGTTCGATCGACGAGGCTTTCGAGAAAGCCAAGACTATTCAGTAATAAGGATTGCTCATGGCTAAGCTTCATGTTGACGTGGTCAGTGCCGAAGAATCGATCTTTGCTGGTGAGGCAAAGTTCGTGGCGCTGCCCGGCGAGGCTGGGGAACTGGGTATTTTGCCCGGCCACACCCCACTGATCTCGCGGATTCGTCCCGGCACGCTGAAGATCGTTATGGCCGATGGCAGCGAAGAGCATATCTTTGTCGCTGGCGGCATACTCGAGGTTCAGCCTGGGAAAGTCACTGTATTGTCGGATACCGCGATTCGCGCTAACGACTTGGATGAAGCAAAGGCACTTGAAGCCCGCAAACATGCGGAAGAAGCCCTGCGCAACACCAAGGACAAAGCCGACATCGCTGTTGTGGAAGCCGAGCTGGCCATGCTGGCCGCCCAGGCTGCTGCAGCACGCCGCCTGCGTAGCGTGCGCAAGCACTGATCCCAGGCCCGGTAGCATCCATGAAAAAGCCACCCTTAGGGGTGGCTTTTTTGCGGGCAGCGTGTTTATGGCCTACGACGACTTTTGAAGGGATAAAAGGCTGTTTGCTATGCCTTTGCGCCAATCTCTTTCTATGTTTTCCTTTCCCAGTAGAGTATCCAGCCTGTCTTGTCGCAGACCTGACTGTCCGGGTCGCTTAGCAGGTGTTGGGTATTGACTGGTAGGAATAGGGCTTAATGCTGGCGCTTTGGATAACAGCCCAAGCTTGAACGCCTGAGCAAAGATTTCCTGGGCGAATCCATACCAACTTACAGTGGGCTGCCCCGCAAAATGATAAACACCTGACAGGGCTTGCTGCTGACCGTGGCTTTGCTGTGATTCATATAGCCTTTCAGCCAACTGCAACAGCACCTGAGCAATATGTGGTGCATAGCTGGGGCCACCAATTTGATCATCCACAATGCTTAGCTCAGCGCGCTCTCGACCAAGGCGCAGCATGGCTTTCAGGAAGTTGCTTCCAAACTGACTGAACACCCAGCTAGTACGCAAAATGAGGGCGGAGGGCAGGGCAGCCATGACGGCTTGTTCACCTGCCAGCTTGCTTTGCCCATAGATGCTGACAGGAGACGTAGGGGCATCTTCGGCATAGGGCTGCTCTGCCAGACCGTCAAAAACGTAGTCTGTAGAGATATGTACCATTCCTATGTCACGTTCGGCGCAGGCAGCGGCCAGAAGGCCTGGAGCGACACCGTTAATCAGATGTGCTGCCTCCGGCTCGGACTCCGCCTTGTCGACTGCGGTGTAGGCTGCGGTATTGATGACGATATCGGGGCGACGCTGCTCCAACGTCAAGGCAATAGAGTTGGCTTGAGTAATGTCCAGCTCAGCACGCCCAAGCATGAGAAGCTCGGCACTTGTATCGGTGTTCCTACTCAAGTCTGCAAAGGACTGACCCAGTTGACCGTGAGCCCCGGTAAGCAGGATGACAGGACGTGTCATGAGTTTAGGCCTGACCTTGGGTGACGAGCTGGCTAAGGACAGGATAGTGTTTGTCCTTTTCGGACAACTGCGGGTTCTGGATTGGCCAATCTATCGCGACTTCAGGACAGTTCCAGGCCAATCCCCCTTCATCCTGTGGGAAGTAAAAGTCGGTGCATTTGTAGCTGAAGTCGGCAAAGTTCGACAGGACACAAAAACCGTGGGCATAGCCTGGGGGGATCCAGAGTTGCTTATGATTGGACTCGCTCAGTTCAACGCCGACATACTGTCCAAAAGTGGATGAGTCGGGCTGTATATCTACGGCTACATCGTATACTGCTCCCCGACTGACGCTAACCAGCTTGCCTTGAGGCCGGGTTTTCTGAAAATGCAGGCCCCGTAATACACCCTTTTCGGACCGTGAAAAATTGTCTTGTACAAAGGGAAGGCTGATCCCCGCTTGCTCTTGATAGCGTTGCTGGTGATAGGTTTCTTTGAAGAACCCGCGTTCGTCACCAAAAACAGTGGGTTCAATGATTAGAACGCCCGCCAGGCGAGTGGGATAAATGGTCATGTTGATGTGGGGGTGAGGTGCTTGAGTTGCCGCGTCAATACAGAGCCGGGCAAAGGTGCGCAAAGCAAGTGTTTCTACGGCCAGCATGGGATTGTAATTCGCTGGTGGCTGGTATGCGCTACTGATGGAAATTGTATCTATTTAGGTTTTTTTTAGCTATCGTGGATAGCTTGCTGAAACACTGGACGACACCAGGATGGTTGTTTTTATTCGCTCATACTTGCGCCACGTGGATGGCAAACTCGCCAAGTACTTGAAGGTCTTGGATGAGGCACAAATTCCCTATCACTTTGTGGGGTGGGAGCGTGGTACAGTCCCGGCTCAAAAAAACAGCAACGATACCTATTATTCACGCCCGGCCGCTTTAGGTGCCGGGTGGCGCAGTCTGATTGGTATCTTTTTCTGGAACCTGTTTGTATTGCGCTGGTTGCTCAAGAACAACCGTAACGTAGATCTGGTCCATGCGATTGATCTGGATACAGCTATGGCTGTAAAGGTCTATGCCGCTTTATGTCGCAAGCCGTGGATTTTTGATGTCTACGACAAGTACAGTTCGTTGCGTTACTTTCCTGGGGTGTTGGGCAGGTGGGTCGACAAGCTGGAGAACTATTTGTTGAAGACTGCAAATGCGGGGATTTTGGCTGATCCCTGCCGGTTTGAGCAACACGGACTTAGCCCCAGTTTGCTGCCTTCGGTCATGGTGCTGGAGAACGTGCCACAAAAATCAGAGGTGCAGGAGTACGTTCCGGTGTCGGACCAACAGCCTGTCAAAATTGCTTATTTTGGTGTGCTGGAGGCCAAAAATCGAGGTCTGGAAGATTTGCTGGCAGCCTGTGAGCAATTTCCGGCCTGTGAGCTGCATGTGGCTGGTTATGGTCCTTTGGCTGACTTGTTTACGCAGTCGGCCCAACAACACTCCCATATTCATTACTACGGGGCTCAAAGTTCGGTGCAAGGGCTACAGATAATGCAATCCTGCCAGATTGTGGTGGGTATGTATTACAAACGAGTGCCCAATCATTTATTTGCAGCACCCAATAAGTACTACGAGCATCTGATGCTGGGTCGGGCCATGCTCACCACAGCGGGAATTCCAACGGCAGACAAAGTTCGTGCTCATCAGACGGGTTGGGCTGTTGAGGAAGGTCAGCAAGCGATTGCAACGTGGTTGCAGGGGCTGGATATACAGCAGATTCAGGCTGCAGCCGCTCGTGCTCGTCAAGTATGGCTGGACCAGTACACAAATTATTTTGACCAGCATTATGCTGGTCAGTATTTGCAAACGGTCCGAGCCTTGCGACGGGTTTAAGCTGCTTTTCCCGTGTCAGGCTCATCTTGCAGCAGCTTGTGCAAGTATTGGCCATATTCGGTTTTTGCCAGGGCTTGGGCTTGTTGTTCCAGGTCTGAGCGACTCAGCCACCCTTGCCTGAAACCGATCTCTTCCAGACAAGCGATTTTCAAGCCTTGGCGATGTTCGATAGTACGAACAAAACTTCCCGCCTCTTGCAGACTTTCGTGCGTACCTGTGTCCAGCCAAGCAAAGCCTCGGCCTAACAAGCTGACATGCAGGCTGTTCTGCTGCAGGTAGGCGTTGTTGACGTCCGTGATTTCCAGTTCGCCCCGTGCAGAAGGGCGTACTTGCCGTGCAATATCCACAACCGAGTTATCGTAAAAGTACAAACCCGTTACCGCGAAGTTCGACTTGGGTTGCTGGGGTTTCTCTTCAATTGAAATTGCTTTGCCCTGTGGATCGAACTCCACCACACCAAAACGCTCGGGATCACTGACTTGATAGCCAAAAATAGTGGCGCCCTGCTCACGCTGGGCTGCTTCTTTCAGCATCTGACTGAAACCATAGCCGTAAAAAATATTGTCCCCCAGGATCAGGCTGACGCGATCAGACCCAATAAAGTCGGCACCAATCAGAAAGGCTTGAGCCAGGCCGTCGGGTGAGGGTTGCTCTGCGTAACTAAGCTGGATACCGAATTTGCTGCCATCACCTAGCAAGGTACGGAAGCTGGGCAGGTCGGTAGGAGTCGAGATAATCAGAATTTCCCGTATGCCCGCCAACATCAGCACGGACAAGGGGTAGTAGATCATGGGTTTGTCGTAGATCGGCAATAGCTGTTTGGACACACCCAGGGTAATGGGGTGCAAGCGGGTTCCGGACCCACCGGCGAGGATAATGCCTTTCATGATTCTGTCTGACCTAAGCGATGGAGCTGATAGCGGCCGTTCAGGATGCGCTCCCACCAGCCTGAATTTTCTAAATACCATTGGACGGTTTTGCGTAAACCTGTCTCAAAGGTTTCCTGCGGTTTCCAGCCGAGTTCCCGCTCGATTTTACCGGCGTCGATTGCGTAGCGTTGATCATGCCCAGGTCGGTCCTGGACGAAGGTGATCAAGTCGGCGTAGTGTTGCAGGCCCTTGGGCTTTTCCGGGGCTAACTCTTCAAGCAAGGCGCAGATCTGCTGCACCACATAAATATTTTCTTGCTCGTTATGGCCACCGATATTGTAGGTTTCTCCTACTTGGCCTTTTTCCAGCACCGTTAAGAGCGCGCGGACATGGTCTTCCACGTAGAGCCAATCCCGGATCTGTTTACCTTCTCCGTAGACGGGCAGAGCCTGTGCTTTAAGTGCATTCAGGATCATGTGTGGAATCAGCTTTTCGGGGAAGTGATATGGCCCGTAGTTATTGGAGCAGTTACTGATCAGGGTAGGCAGGCCATAACTACGTTGCCAGGCCCTGACCAGATGGTCCGAGCTGGCTTTGCTGGCGGAGTAAGGCGAGCTGGGAGCGTAGGGCGTCGTTTCTACAAACAGATCGTCGGTATTGTGCAGGTCGCCATAGACCTCGTCAGTCGAGATGTGGTGAAAGCGGAAACTCGATTTTTTCGGTTCAGGCAGTTTATTCCAATAGTGGCGGGCGCACTCCAAAAGGGTGCTGGTGCCAACGATATTGGTTTGTATAAATGCGGCGGGGCCATCCAGAGAGCGATCAACATGGGACTCAGCGGCCAGATGCATGATGGCGTCTGGCTGAAATTTCTGCAGCAGGGTTTGGATAGCCGCAGCATCTTGAATGTCATGCTGAGCGAATTGATACCGCGGGTCGTTCTGAACGGCTGCCAGGGATTCCAGATTGCCTGCGTACGTCAGCTTGTCTACATTAAGGACGTGGTGCTCTGTAGCCTGGATCAGGTGCCGGACCAATGCTGAGCCAATAAAGCCGGCGCCACCGGTAACGAGAATATGCATGACGATAAAGTAGCGTTCCGTAAGGCTTAGCGATAACGCTTAGCCAGAATTAAAAGGGCAAGGCAGTCTACGATAACCCGGCTGGTCCAGGCAATTGCGGCGCCCAGCAAGCCAAAGTGGGAAATCAAGACATAGAGCAAGGCTATATATGGCAGGATCTCGGCCAAGTGCACATAGGCAGTAATGTGAGCGTGCCCCTTGGCTTGAATAACTGTGTAAGGGATCTGGGCGATGGCATTGAAAAAGAAGCCCACCAGCAAAATCTGTAGCAGGGGTACCGATTGCTCAACGTAGGCTTCACCCAGCCAAAGCAGGATAATCCACTTTGCTCCAACGATGCCCACCAGGCTGATCAGCCCGCAGACTCCCAACAGCAAGAGATACGTCAGACGAGTTTCTTGGCGAGCATCCTTCTGTGCGCTGATCAAAGGGAAAATCACTCGGACCACGGCACCTGGAATGTTCAATAAGCGTGTAATGGCTTCTGCGGGGGCGGTATAAAAGCTGACGGTGGTGGCGCCGTTCAGGTTGGACAGCAGGAAGCGATCAAAGTACACCATTAAAGGGCTGATCACGTTGCTGACTGTCAGCCAGCCACCAAAGCGTAGCAAACCATGAGCTTGTTGCTTGTCCCAGTGCCACAAGCCTTTGCGAAGAGAAGTGGGCAGAGCCCAGAAATAGGCCAATACGCAGGTAATCAGACGTCCGACGAACAGGCCCAATACCGCAAAGCTCAGGCTGGCTTGATACAGGATGGCCAGCAAAGGCAGTATCGCAAGTAGCAGGCCGCTGATGGTGCGCTGAATATTGACTTGCTTGAAGTCGGATAAACCCTCTAGATAGGACAACCAGACTGCTTGCAAAAGCAGAAATGGCAAGCTGAGTGCCATCAGTCGAAAGGCAAACAGGCTGTCGGTGCGCAGATCAGGGCTGATGTTAAGCCATTGCACCAGCAAGGGGCTGAATAGGAAAACCAGGGCTGCAGCGACACTGCTGCTGAGCAGGATCAGCAAGCTGGCGGTGCCTAGAATGGACTGGATCTGTGGAGTTTGCTTGTCTGCCATGGCAATGGCTCGGATCAAGGCGCGACCGATCCCCAAGTCAAACATGCTGGCATAGCCAATCAAGGCAAAGAGCAGGGTGTAAATACCAAAAGGTTCCAGGCCCAAAATGCGCGCCATCATGCCCATAGAGGGCAAGAAGGCGAACATGAGCACCATATAGGAGCTCAGGTTCCAGAACGAATTACCTAATAGTTTTTTGGCAGACATGGCCTAAGGCTCAGACCGCAGTTTGGCTTGATTGGGGTAAATCTGGCTCCAGAACAAGGCGATGCTGATCAGGAGGAACAAGAGCGTATTGTTGCGCTCCATCATGTTCTGAGTCAGGTTTGCGAGTGCGTAGATGGCGATAAGGATGCTTCCACAGGCGGCATAAGCGCGAACATGTGGCTCAGAAGCATGCACACGTCGAATGAAGCCATAAAAGCAGTACAGCAGAAGCAGTATCTGCAGTAACAGCCCTGCCAGTCCCAAGTCTACCCAGGTTTCAATGTAGTTGTTATGCGAGTTCGCCAGGTTCAGGACCACGGCATCGGCTTGCCCGGTTCTGACCAGTTCGGTGAGGGCCTGTTCGTGTTGTTGATAGGACCAGCCCGACAGGGGGCGTTCCTGGATCAGCTTCCAGTTGGCTTGCCAGATCGCAAACCTGGCTCCAATGGAGGTGTTGGAGTTGCCAGCCTCAAATTGCTCAATATCGTGCTGTGCCAGAGCGATGCGTGATTGGATCGTCTCGGTTTGCCAGAGAATGCTGGCGCTTAGGGCGGCGGCTAGCGAAAGAATCATCATGCCGCGTCGGAAATACTGCTTGGGCAAGTAGGCGTAGGCAAGGATCAAGAATACGGCAGGCAGAGCAATCCAGCCACCACGGCTACCGGCGAGTAATGACAGCAAGAAGCCAGCCAGACAGCCCAGGAATGAAACAAGAAGAATAGGGCTAGAGCGCTGCGCCTGGCTAAGCTGGCTTAAGAGCGCCACCAGACAAAAGCAAGCCAGGCTTAGGGCAATATTGCCGAACTGGATGGCTCCGGTATAACCATAGATCCGACCATCATGCAGCGGGCCGCCATACTGGGCGGGAATGATCCAGAGAGCAGACAAGCTTGCCAGCGCAAAGCACACCCAGATCACGCCGCTATGCAAACGAAGGGAGCTGAGCATGTAAAAAATGGGGACCAGTAATAGATAGCGGCTAAGCAGATCCAGTTGATTGCTCGGGTTCTGGTGCAGAAACCAAATCAGCAGCCCATTGGCAAAGACCAGCGCCAGTATCGTGTACAGGCCGCGGCTGATGCTCTGGCTTTGTAAAGACTGGCCAGAGCGCAAAGAGGTCGGATACCAGCACAGGGTCGTGAGCAGAAGCAGAATCACCCCTGCAGAATAAACATTCCGGGTAGAGAGCAGGCTGATGAAAAACAGGCTTACGCCCAGGTGAGCTGCCGCATTAAATGAAAAAAGAGACTTGGATACGGGCTCGGACATAAGAGGGGGGGAAGGCCAAAAATTTGCGGAAACAATAGCGGATCAACAGGCTTTGCCAGCAAGGCGAGTTTATATATTCAGCACGTCAAGTAAATCTACCAAGGTCTGGTTGGACCCAGACGGGAGCGACGTATAATTGGCGCGTAAATGGTCTATTTTAGGTTATTAGTGCTTCGATGAATCAAATTAAAATCAGGCGGTTTAAGCGTTTGCACGAGATACTCCTATTATCCGGGCCAAGCTCGTGGTTGATTGGATTCGCCGTGGTGGTGCTTGTCCCTGTTTTGCTGTTGTGGGGATGGGGGCGCTTGTGGAACCTGGATAACGGGCAGCGTACCGCATTGATTCTGGTCGTCGTGGCATTTGTCGCCTGCAAGCTGCTGATTGATAAAAGCCAGCAAGGCTATCCGGGAGCGCGTAGTGCCTGGCTGATTATTCCCACGGTAGGCGTAACTTATGCCCTTATTTACACCACCAGTTTTGTGTTTCGTTACGACGCGTCGCGAGCCTTGTTGCTAAGTAGCAGCTTCCTGGCATTGGGCTGGTTCTTGTTGGAGAGCCTGTTTACCAATCGTTATCGGATACTGAAATTAGCGATTGTTCCTGGTGGGGAGGCAGAGACCTTGCTGGACCTGCCGGGCCTGGATGGTCGTTTGCTGAAAGACTATGATCTTGCCGGGTATCGCTATGATGGGGTGGTAGCGGACTTTTCCTGTGTACAGCCTGAAGCGGAGCGTTTTTTGACACGCTGCGCGCTGGACCGAGTGGCGGTCTATAACTCTCGGCAGGTTTTTGAGTCTTTGACGGGGCGGGTCAAGATTGACCGCATGTCGGAAAATACAATTGGCTCGTTGCTGCCGTCACGAGGCTACGAGATTTTGAAACTGTTTTTTGACTATGCCATGGTCATTCTCAGTTCCGTGGTTGTGCTGCCGGTTTGCTTGTTGGCCATGTTGGCTATTCGCCTGGAAAGTCCCGGTAAGGTCATTTACTCCCAGCAACGGATTGGCTTGGGAAACCGTGAGTTCACTATCTACAAGCTGCGCAGCATGCGCTTTGACCAGGATTGCGTGGTCGAGCAGTTTGCAGGGGAGGATGACCCGAGAATTACCCGAGTGGGCAAAATCATTCGCAAGTTGCGTATTGATGAGCTGCCGCAGTTCTATAACGTGCTGCGAGGCGAAATGAGCTTGATTGGTCCTCGCCCGGAGCAGCCTTCTTTTGTGCGGGAGTTCGACGAGAAGATCCCGTTCTATAGCTACCGTCATGTTGTGAAGCCTGGTATTACCGGGTGGGCGCAAGTCCGTCAGGGGTATGTGGCCAATGAGGACGAGACACGCGTCAAGATCGAACACGATTTTTACTACATCAAACACTGCTCGGTGATGCTGGATATCTATATCGTATTTTTGACGGTGAAGACGATGCTTACTGGCTTTGGGGCGCGTTAGGCTTGTGTTCGCGCAGTAGGCATTTGACCAGGTGACGTGCGGGGCGTGTAAACTTGTCCAGTACATCGTAGACCGCAAAAATGAACTTGCCGGCTGTACCGTAGCGCTTCCTCAAATAGACTTTCATGCCCGCGCTATAACACCGGCCACGGAAGGACTTGTCAGTAAAGGTGCCCCCGGCTTCGTGGAAATATTGAGCGGCGGGAATATGGTAGGACAGGATTCCCATCTCACGAGCACGGAACTGTAGATCAGTCTCTTCAAAGTACAGGAAGAACTGCTCGTCAAAGCCACTCAACGCTTCGTATTGTTCCCGACTGATAAATAGCAAGCTACCTGACACATGGTCAACTTGTGTGGGGGCGGTCAGCGGGTGTTTGCTGCGTAGCAGACGTCCTAGCCCCACTGCTTTCAACAGTAGGGTGAAGCAGTTTGGAAAGCGTTCAAAAGCAAAATCTGGTTGCCCTTTTATGCCCAAAGCTGATCCACCCAGAATAGGGGGGGGAGAGTCCGGGTAGGAGTTCAG
Organism: Alcaligenes parafaecalis; assembly: GCF_026344135.1. Taxonomy (NCBI): domain Bacteria; kingdom Pseudomonadati; phylum Pseudomonadota; class Betaproteobacteria; order Burkholderiales; family Alcaligenaceae; genus Alcaligenes; species Alcaligenes parafaecalis. The sequence continues at coordinate 338,490 of NZ_JAPKNA010000002.1, forward strand.
GAATTGCTCAAAAATACTCAGAACATCAGTCTGCAGCTTAGCGTCCGGATTGATCAGAAGGATGTTGGGAGCTTGCGTATGAGCAGCCCCAATATTGCAAGCCTTACCAAAACCGTGATTGGCATGGGCCTTGATGATTTGTGTGTCAGGGTGCTGTTGGGCGATCAGACTGCAACTTAGGTCAGTAGAGTCATTGTCGACAACGGTGATGCTGTATGCGTGTTTTGTGCTGAACTGCTTGATACTGTTGATGGTATCAACAATTTTTTTGCCACCGTTGTAGTTAACCAGAATAAAGTCGACCCAAGGTGCAGACTGAACGACGTTATTCATGGTTAACTAAGCCCGCTTCAGAATTGCTTTCACTATGTAGTGAAATATTAGGTAGCTAGATTGTACAACGGACAGTTTCAGATGACGTCGGTAGATCTGCCATGTCCATTGTAAGGACTTGATTTTGTTGCCAGACAAGCTGGTCGCGCTGACCCGATAGGCAGCTAATACTTCCTGCAGCCCATAGGCAGGCCCAGCCTTGCGCACGACCTCCAGCCACATTAAATAGTCTTCGTGGCGGACAGCCTTTTGATAAACCTTACCTATGGCCTGGCAATCATACATGCCCGTTAGGTTACCAATGGCGTTCCCTTTAAGCAGGCTCGCGTAGTCCAACCAGTTTGGAGGAGTGCTGGTGCTTTGCCATTTTGGTATCTGTGTAAAGCGATAGTAAGCCGTCATCGAGACCAGCGCTTGATTCGCCCGCATTGCCTTTAACTGCTGGCTCAGCTTTTGAGGCAGCCAAAGGTCGTCGGAGTCTAGAAAGGCGATGTACTTTCCCTGGGCGGCGGCTATTCCAGCATTGCGTGCAGCGGCAACTCCCTGATTGAAAGGTTGCCGGAGCAATTTAATCCTGGGGTCTGCAAATGCGTGTTCGCGAACAAGCTCGATTGTGTTGTCGCTGGAACCATCATCAACAACAAGTAACTCCCAATATGGGTAGTCTTGCTGAGATACAGAGCGTAAAGAATCAGGCAAAGTATGGGCAGCATTAAAGGCTGGCATGATAACGCTGACGATCACTGACTGGGTAGTGCTCATGGGATATGAAGAAATCGCTGCAAATGCGACCTAGTACGAAAAATAAGTTGCCACCACATATTACAAGGTAAAGATTAAGTGTTGCCATAGTATTTTACCTGGTTTGAGCGGAATGTCAGTTGTCGTTACTAGTTAGGGCGGGGGATAATGGCTCAGCGTTTTTACCATAATATTTTATTATAATTCCAAGTTTTTTTATTTTGTCTGGAATCTAATTATTTCTGAAGATTATTTGGAATTTGGCATTTGATCTCTTTTTGTTTTACGGGTTTATTTTCAAGATAAATATGAAAGATCTGTTATCAAATTTAATGGTGAAAAGTAGTTTTTTTAAAATTATTTCTTTCCCCTTTGTGTTGTTGTCGGTTGTATATTTTTTTCGTGTCCTATATATTACTGGAACGGAATACTCTGTTTCTTTTATTTTGTTTTTTGTCTCTTTTTTTGTTGTCTTTTTGTTTTTTCTATATAAAAAATTACCGTCAATATCTGGCTTTTCTATATTTTTAATATCATTTTCTGTCTATTTTATTTGGATTTCAAATGTAAGAACCATTCCTGTCAGTGATTATCTTATTTATTATGATGATGCTGTAAGATTTTTAGACATGAATTTTTTTTATGTTTGGGCTACATCAAAGTATCCATCGACTTCTTTAGTGTATTTCTTCGGGTTTCTGATTCTCGGAGCTAGCCATCTTAGTGCTTCTATGACAGCCGCAGCGTGTTGGTCACTACAAGCTGTGGTGGTGCGTATGCTTGCTATTGAGGCGGGGGCTAGTAACAAGGTATCCTCCTTAATTGCTCTTGTGTATGCCTTTTTTCCTTCCATAATTATTTATTCTTCTGTTGTTTCAAGTGAGGCTAGCTATCTTCTTTTTTCCTTGCTGGCTTTACTGTTCTTCTTAAAATATTTGAACAAAGGAAGATTTTATTTTTTAGTTATTTCGGCTATTTTACTAGTGTTGGCTTTTTATTCTAGGCCGACAGCTATATTTTTTATTGCTCTTTTTTTGTCTGGTCTCGTCTTGTTTTCAAAACGGCTTTCTAAGCCTTTGCTTTTTTTTATTGTTCCTGTTGCTTTGGGTTTTTTCTCACACTCAGTTTTTACTAATCAATACCTTGGTTTCTATAGCGTTAACTCAAACCATGGCGTTGGGGGGTACGTATTATTGTTTGGAACGAATCAGGCCAAGAGTGGGATGTATAATCAAGATGATATGAACCTGGTGTTAAATCTTAGGAAAGAGGGCAAAGATGAATATGAGATTAAAGAAATAGTCAAAGCCGAAATTTACAGTCGCATTACAAAGGATTTTTCTGGGTTTGCAAGGTTTTCTGTTGAAGAGAAAATAAAAAATTTATGGTCTCCAACTGGATCTGTTTTGTATTGGTCAGAAAATAATAAAGATTTTTCTGTGGATTCTGAATACTCTTCGATTTTGACAAGGATAAATATTTACTATTATTATTCATTAATATTTTTATTTATAGCAGCTTCGTTGTTCTATGTATTTTCCAGGCCTAAAAGACTTGGTAAGCTCGATTTCTTGTACTTATTTAATGCCGTCTATGTTTCAATGATGGCTGTTTTTTATCTGGTCTTTGAAGTTCAGGCCAGATACACCTTGTCTATAACTCCGTTTATGTTTCTAGCTATTGTTTTTATGGCTTTGAAGTGGAGAAGTAATGAGCAAGATTGATTTTTTTCCTGTTAGGGATTTGTTGCTGCTAATGCGCCCGAAGCAGTGGGTGAAAAATTTTTTTGTTTTTTCTCCTCTTGTTTTTTCTGGGTTTATGTTTAACTGGGGTTTTCTGCTAAATTCCCTATTTGCTTTTTTGTTTTTTTGTTTCGCTGCTTCATCTGTTTATATCGTAAATGATTTAGGCGATATAGAGAAAGATAGACTTCATCCAAAAAAGAAATTTAGGCCATTAGCAAGTGGTAAGGTTTCCGTTCTTCAGTCTTTTTTTTTACTGGCTTTTTGCTATATTGTTATTTTATCTGCTTTTTTATTTAATTATAAGGTTGCTTTAGTTCTTCTGGTTTATGTGTTAATTAATTTTTTCTATACAAAGATATTAAAAGATATACCAGTTGTAGATATTTTCATTGTTGCGTTCGGTTTTGTTCTTAGGGTTTATGCCGGAGCCTTGGCTATACAGGTCCCAGTGTCGAATTGGATGTTAATAACAGTTTTGGCTTTGTCTCTTTATTTGGCTGCAGTAAAGCGAGAACAAGAGCTAAAGAACTCTGGCCATATTGCTCGGGCCTCTCTTGAAAAATATTCAAGCTCCTTGGTCAAGAAATATGTTGAGACATCAGCTACGTGTGCCATCATCTTTTATAGTATGTTTGTGTTGGAATCAAAGCCAAATCTAGTTTTAACTATTCCGATTATACTCTTTGGAATTTTCAGATATTGGTATATTGTTGAATCTTCGGATATTGGTGAGTCCCCCACTGATGCAGTCGTGCAAGATAAACCTATTTTAATTATTGTCTTGGCTTGGATAGGATTAGTTGTTTATCAGCTATATTTTAATATATGACCTATGCATATTTAATAACCCCCTTTTTTTCTTGGCTTGTGACTGGGGTTCTAAAATTCTTAATTAATAGTGTAAAAAACCGCCGTCTAGCCTTCGATCTTATTGGTTATGGAGGGATGCCTAGTAACCACAGTACTATTGTCAGCAGTATGACGATGCTTGTTTTTCTCAAGGAAGGGATTTCTAGTCCGGCGTTTGGCGTAGCATTGGCTTTGAGTTTTATTGTTTTGCTAGATGCTAATAGTTTACGCAAGCAGATAGAAAAACATGCGATCAGCTTGAATGCTCTAGGTGATTTCAAGCTTCGTGAGCGTATCGGCCATAGTAAAGCTGAAATTGGAGCAGGTTGTCTTGTAGGCTGTGCGACCGCAACAGCTTTGCATGCGGCTGGGATCTAGATATGGCTGCCGCTCAACTTGGTTTAGTCTTGTCCGCCGTTTTTTTGAATACATTTGCCCAAATGCTCTTAAAGGCGGGTACTAATTCTTTACAGGTTCTGTTGTTGCCTGAGAAGGGCTTATTCTATTCAATATTTCGAGCACTATTTAACCCATTTATTACTGGAGGACTCGTTCTTTATGTATTGAGTTTTGCGGTATGGGTAGTGGTTTTGTCTAAGTTTGAGGTCGGTGTGGCATATCCCTTGCTGTCTTTAGGCTATCTTGTTGGTTTGATTTTAGCCTGGATGTTTTTTGGGGAAGTGATAACGTTTAATAAGTTGATTGGTGTATGTTTTTTGATGATCGGAACGTATTTTATTACACGCTAAACAACGCTAATATTGCTTAACAGGAGTAGCTGAAAATGGTTGGTTTTGATCTGTAGATACCGACTTGTATTTTTGTAGGTCCGTAATTAAATGTAGCCATTTTTTTCGATGATTTACGTATCCTATCTTAGGAACGACAGAGGAAGATGAGATTACGTGTCATTCAAAAAAGCGGATCATCAGTCTCGTATTCATCCTTGCTCTATTGGAAAAATAACATCCTTGGATGGAGGAGTCCCATCTCATCGGGAGTATGCTGATGCTGTAAGAGCATGGTGTATCCTCACCCGAGAAGGCACTACCTATTGTTTTTTTGTTGCTAACTAGTACGTAATAAGCAGGAACTCTTCATCATCATCAGATAAGATGGTGTGTTGCAGACTGCACGTTAGTTTTTTGAAATTGCAAAGTTAATTAATTTTAATGGGCACAGATTATCATAGCCTTCACAGTTAAGTGATTGGGTTTGAAAAGATTCATATTTTTATGAAAAAGTTAAGTAAAGATTGAAATATGGCACATTTTAGCTTGCTAGATCATCGTTATTTGATAAAAGTATTAATTTATAGAGATATACAGGCCAAGTATAAAGGGTCGTTTCTAGGAGTTTTGTGGTCACTGCTAATACCATTTGTTTTGTTATTGGTTTATACCTTTGTGTTTAGTGTGATTTTTCAAGCTCGTTGGGGGACTTCTGGCGGCAATAGGGTTGAATTTGCTTTGATTTTATTTGCAGGTCTCATCGTATTTAACTTCTTTTCAGAATGCGTAAATAGAGCTCCAGCTATTATTCTGAGCAATGTTAATTATGTTAAGAAAGTGGTTTTTCCGATTGAGGTTTTGGGTGTTGTAGCTGTTGGCTCAGCTCTCTTTAATTTCTTCGTAAGTTTTTTTGTCTGGTTAATTGCGTATTTTATTCTAATAGGAGTACCAAATTTATCTATATTTTTGGCTCCCCTCTATATGGTTCCATTGGTTTTATTTGTTTTGGGATGTGTGTGGTTGATATCTGCAGTAGGTGTATATCTGAGAGATGTTGGGCAATTCGTAGGAATTATCACTACGATTTTAATGTTTATGTCGCCGATATTTTATCCTATAGAAGCACTTCCTTCTAGGTTTCAAGGGTTTTTGTATTTAAATCCTCTTGCTTTTTATATTGAATCATTTAGAGATGTAGTGTATTGGGGTAGACTTCCGGATATAGGCTTAAGCCTTCTTGCCCTCTTTTTGTCAATTATTTTCTTGCTTGTTTCTTTTGGTGTGTTCAAGAAATTGAAAAGGGGGTTCGCTGATGTCCTCTGAGATGATCACTATAAAAGATGTATCTAAGGTCTATAGGATATATAGCAGTCCTTCAGATCGTTTAAAGCAGATGCTGCGACCAAAGAAACAATATTACAGAGAGTTCGTTGCTGTACAGAAATTGAGCCTTGTGATTCATCGCGGGGAAACTTTTGGAATAATTGGTAGAAATGGAAGTGGAAAATCTACCTTGCTGCAGATGATATGTGGAACAGTAAGCACTAGTACGGGAAGTATTGAGGTTAAAGGTAGGATCGCAGCTTTGTTAGAACTTGGTGCTGGATTTAACCCGGAGTTTACAGGCCGAGATAATGTTTTGCTTAATGCAGCAATTCTGGGATATCCAAAAGAAAAAATAGAAAGAAAAATTGATGAATTGATTAAATTCTCAGAATTAGAGGATTTTATAGATCAGCCGGTTAAAACTTATTCTAGTGGTATGTATGCACGCCTGGCTTTTTCAGTCGCTATTCATGTTGAGCCCGAAATATTAATAGTTGATGAGGCGCTTGCTGTTGGGGATGCCCGTTTTGTAGCAAAATGCATGCGTAGGATTAATGAAATAAAAGAATCTGGGGCAACAATTATTTTTGTAAGCCATGATGTGTCTAGTGTTCGGACGCTTTGTGATCGGGTTCTTTGGCTAGATAGGGGCAGGATGATTGACATAGGAGATGTATTTCCAATTACCAGTAAGTATATGGAATACATGTTTAAGGACGATAGTGATATAGAGTCCGTTGCGACTGCTGGGCAAGCTTTGCTTGAGCCTACTGTCCAACAACTAGAGCAAAGTCTCGATGATCGGCCTTCATCTCATTGGGGATCCAATATCGGAATTATTAAATATGCTGCTGTTCAAGATAATGAAGGGAAGCGAGTCGATCTGATTCAATGGGGTATGGATATTAAGGTTAAGATTACGTATCAATTAACTGATGATGTTCAAAAAGAAGATTTAACAGTTGCCTTTTCTGTGAAGGATTTAAAAGGTAACGATATATTGGTGGCAACGCATCCGGAAGATTTTGAAAATAACTCTGATGCTGTAGAAAGAACTGTTGAGTTTAACTTTAAGAATTATTTGTCGCCAGGTAAATATTTATTAGTGGCAACTATAGAAAAAAGAAATAGTACCGATATACATTATTATGAATATTATGAAGGTGCACATTACTTCGTAAGCGCCAGTGATAAAAAAATGTTTGGTATTTTTTGCCCTGAAATTGAAGTTGAGTCGGTAGCTTAGTATGAGCAAAAGTATTAACTCTCAAGATTATTGGAATAATCGATTTGCAGACGATTGGGAGCAGAATTCAGGTCCTGCTCAGTCCCGATTTTTTGCCAATGTGACATTGGATAACCTACCATCTTGGCTGATTAGAGCAGTAAAAAAGCAGGAATTGACTCTTGTTGACTGGGGGTGTGCCCAAGGCGATGGGACTGATGCTTTAGTTAGGTTTTTTGATCCGAAGAGTTTAACTGGGGTAGATTTTTCAACGGAATCAATTGCTGCCGCAAAAAAGCGTTATGGCGCGATAGATTTTTTGGCTGAGGACTGGCTTCAAGAGAGTTTTTCGGAGCTAGGAAAGGAGTATGATTTTGTTTTCTCATCTAATACTCTAGAGCATTTTCATGACCCTTTTGAAGTCATAAAAAAAATTTCTTCAAAAGCGAAATTGGGGTTGATCTTTGCTTTGCCATATAGAGAATATGATCGTATAGATGAGCATTTTTTTACGTTTACTAAAGATAATCTTCCTACGCGCATAGGAAGGTTTAGCCTTTTCTGGTCCAAGGTGGTTGACTGCAGCTTGATCAAGAACACGATGTGGGCGGGAGATCAGGTTATTCTTGTCTATGCTGATTCAGCATGGGCTTTCAATCACTCAGAGTTCCTGGGGGATATGCATATTGACTCCGGTGTAGTTAATGAGCCGTTGGCGGGTTATGACTCGTTAAGCTGGCATCGCGAGTATGAGTTTTCAAAAATACTGAAACATTCCTTGGCTAAGATTTCTACGGAACTGGATAATATCAAGGACGGTTTATCGCAACAAAAGAAAAATAATAAATTTTTGCGGGATCAGGTTTCAGAATTGAAAGGCTCTATCCGCCAAAAGGAGGATTTAATTAATATGTTGAAAAACTCCACTTCGTGGAGAATTACTAAACCTTTACGGATGGCTGGGGATTTTTCAAAAAAAATAAGGTTGACTGACTTTTCTCACTGTCTGTTAAAGAATGTTTATAAGGTCTTACCGGAAAGCATTAAAAAAAGGCTTCATGGATTAAAGGCAAAGTACCTTAATAAAAGATATTCCAGCTTTGTGGATAATCAAGAGGGTGTTAGCCTTTTGGATGCGCCAGAATGGCTTTTAGTAGCGAATGGATGTGAAAAATTGGCAGTCGTGCCATGTGGGTTTGAGTTTGATGAACTTGTTAATCAGCGACCTATAAATTTTGCCAAATGTTTTTCTCAAAAAGGGATAAAAACACTGTTTGTCTCTTGGCAGTGGAGCCCTGATGAGCAGCAGGAGAAAGCTGATTCTGAGGTGTATCCCAATGTGTGGCAGGTGCCTTTATATGATTTTATAAAGTACCTTCCATTGCTAAATGGAGATAGGCAAGAATCAATTTATCTGGCGACCTTGCCTGCAGAAATTCTTGTCGATCCCATGTATCTCTTGAGGAGCAAGGGATTTAACGTCATATATGATGTGATGGATAATTGGGAAGAGTTTTTTAATGCCGGACAGGCTCCGTGGTATACGGCTGAAGCAGAGGAGTTGGCTGTGTTAAGTGCTGATGGGGTAACAGTAGTGGCGCCTGCTCTACGTGAGAAGTTCTTGCACTTACGTAAAGATATCGAAGTCGTAGGTAACGGTTTTAGTTCCACTGTCATCGGCGAAAACAATGCAATGATCAGTCTGGGTAAATCCGAGAGCGGGGGAGAAAAAGTTATAGGTTATGTGGGGCATCTAACCGATGCATGGTTCGAATGGGACCTTCTCTTTTCTTTAGCTACACAGTTTCCGACTTACCGTTTTGAAATTATTGGGTATGGCGAGCCTGATTGGGTTGTTGGAAAGTTGCATCAATTTGAAAACGTGAGTTTAATTGGAAAGGTTTTACCCAAAGACTTGCACCGCTATGTAAAAAATTGGAATATGGCACTGATTCCTTTTAAAGATGGTGCTTTGGCGCAGTCGGTTGATCCTATAAAAATCTATGAATATTTATATTTTGGGCTTCCAGTATTGGTGACGGGAATAGAGCATTTGAAATCTTATCCTTATACTGAGGTGGCTGATAAGTATAATGCTGCAGAAAAATTGGAAAAACTACTTTCCTTGAATGTTGATTATTCCTGCATTCAGATATTTTTAGCTGATTGCACTTGGGATAAAAGGTTTGAGCAGATTTTAGACACTGTTAGTAGGAAGCCTGCTATGAGCGTTTTATATGCATAAAAAAATTCGTTTTTTTTATCCCTGGGCAACATTGGGTGGAGTTGAAAGAGTACTTATAAATAGGGCTAGGGTTCTCCTGGATAAGTCGACTGAATATAAAATATGTTTTCATTTTTTACACGATTCAGGCGGGTTGAAGGCTTTTAAAGGTACACTGGCTAGATATGGCTTAGACGTTCAGGTGGATTTTGGTTTTGAAATCGATAATGATTATGATGTAAATTTTATTATCGATTGTCCCGATGTTTTAGACTTATTTGAAAGTAAGGGTTGGGCTTATTTTATTGAGTGCCATACCGCATACCTCGAGAATCAAAGCTATTTGGCAAAGAAGCGGTCATTTTGTTTGGGGGTAGTTGCACCTGGTAAAGACTTTGGAGAAGAGATTAGGGTGCGCTATCAGATTCCCGAGGAGCACATTCATATTTTCGAGAATTTTGTCCCTTGGGATTTAGAGGAAGATCACAGCTCTTGGCAATGCTTGCCTGGATGGAGTCGAACACCTCTTTGTTTTCTAGGCAGAATGGATAAGTTGAAGAACCCTGGGTTTTATTTGGATTTACTCGCTGATCTTGAAGTGCGGTATCCAGGTAAATTCATGGGAGTAATGTGTGGGCCACGAAGTCCTGAAGTAGATATCAGAAAAGAGATAGCTCAAAGAAAAATGCTGGGACGAGTGTTAGTGCTGCCATCTATCCCTTTTTACTCTGTATCACCGTTTTTTCATGCCCTCAAAGGCTCTGGCGGTATATTTGTTTCTCCCTCACGGGGGGAGTCTTTTGGCTTGTCTGCTGCAGAGGCTATTTGTGCTGGCCTACCTGTGCTGCTTTCTAAGATTGATGCGCACAAGAAGCTAGTGAAGGATTTTGGTCGAGACTTTATCTATGAAAGTCAGGGAGACGCTTTAGTAAAAATAGGGAAAATTATGGCGGATTATGAGGGGTTTTCTGCTAAGTCATTGGTTTTAAGGGATAATTTTCAATCTTCTTTGTTTGTCAGTAATTTTACGAAGCTGCTCCGTAACCAGTAGGCCAGCAGCTTCGAGTTAGAAACGTTGCTAAAAGTTGATTGATGGTTTTGCGTAAAGAACCTTCTTTTTATTACTGATAGCTATAAACAAATAAAGATGCGTCTCCCCAACAGGTTTAAGCTTCAGTTTTCGCCTGTTTCACGAGATCTTTATGTTTTCCCGTTATTTAGCCCCCAGCCTTCTTGCCCTCTCTGTTTCCTTCTCCGCACAGGCGGCCGAGCAAGCGCTGGAGATTGGCTATTTGCCCATCATGCCTGCTGCTCAATTGTTCGTGGGCTTAGGGTCTGGCGACTTACTGCCAGAGGGGCAACCGGATCCTAAACTGGTCCAGTTTCAAAGTGGTCCAGCGCTGACCCAGGCTCTGATCGCCGGTCAGTTGGACGTTGCCTATGTTGGTATTGGCCCCGCTTTGGTGGCCAAGGCCAAGGAAGCAGACGTCAAGGTGGTGGCCTCCAATATTGTGGAGCAGGTCAGCGTGGTGGCAATTGGTGATCTGTCCAGCTACCTGGATGCAGACAAGCCGGACTTCGCTGCTGCTGTCGCTAAATTCACTCAGGAAAAAGGGCATAAGCCCAAGGTTGCCAGCTACCCCAAAGGAGCGGTGCCCGAGGCTGCCTTGCAATACTGGCTGCGCAATATGTTGAAGGTCGACCCAGATGTGGTCGAAGTGATTTATCAAGGTGAGGCTCAGATTCAGCAAGCCTTGAGCAACCATGCTGTGGATGCTGCGGCCATTCTGGAACCTACGGTTAGCCAGATCCTGCAACGCCAACCTGATGCCAAAATCGTGGCGCACGGTGGTGAGCTGTTCCCTAATGAGCCTGGCTCGGTGCTGCTGGTACGTGAAGGTCTGATCAAATCCAATCCTGAGTTGGTTCAGCACTTGGTGAATGCTCACCTGCGTGCCACTGCCATGCTGCGTGATGAACCTGCCAAGGCTACGCCGTATGTGCAGAAGTATGTAGGCGGTGGTCGCTTGCCCAAGGATATTGTGCAGGCTGCTATCGAGCGCTCACACGATCAGTTCCAGCCTGATCCTCGCAAGATTATTGATGGCACGGTTCAGTTGCAGGACTTTCAGGTTTCTTTAGGCACGTTGGCGACCAAGCTGGCTGATGTGCAAAGCCTGTTCGATGTTCGCTTTTATGAGAAGGCAGTACCGTAATGAGTGTCGCGAAACAAGCAAGTTTGCCCGCCGCGGCACCTGCACCTGCGGGTGCCTTGGTTGATGCCTTATGGCGTCGTGGTCTGGAGCGGATTGTTTACGGTGTGGCTGGTCTGGCCTTGTTTATCCTGGTGTGGCGACTGGCTTATGCCTATGGCTGGGCTCCGCGCGGTACCTTGCCAGATCCCTTAAGTCTGCCGTCTGCCTTGTTTCAGGAAATCGAGGCCGGTCGTCTCTGGCCTGCCGCTCAATCCAGTCTGGTGCATTATTTCTGGGGCCTGGGTATTGGGACGATTCTGGGCATTGTCTTTGGCCTTGCTGCGGCAACCATTCATCGCTTTGATTTGCTGCAAGCCTATTTGGTGCGTTTGCTGCGTCCTATCCCGCCTTTGGCGTGGGTGGTGTTTGCCATTGCCTGGTTCAAGGTTAGCCATACCGGCGCGGCCTTTGTGATTGCAATTGGTGTGTTCTGGTTGAACTACTTTGCAACGTATAGCGCTGTGCGTTCGGTAGATCCACGTTATTACGAGTTGGCGGCTGCCTTTGGGCATAACTCGTACTTCTCGCGTGCCTGGACCGTGGTTTTGCCTGCGATCAGTCCCGGTTTGCTGAGTGGTGTACGTGCGGGTATTGGGCAGGCCTGGATGACCCTGATTGCCGCCGAGCTTTTAGGTGTGCCTGGCATGGGTCAGGAAATGAATGCGGCTGCCGGAGTTGGTGCTTATGACGCGGTCGTGGTCTACATGTTGATCATCTCGGTGGTTTACACCGTGTGCGACATGCTTTTTCTGACTTTCAATAAATGGGTACTTCAGTGGCAGCCTTGATTCAGTTTCAGGGGTTTGGTTTTCAATACCCCGGTGCGCCTGCACCTGTGATCCGTGATGTGAATCTGGATGTTCAGGCAGGGCATTTTGTGGCGATTGTGGGTGGTTCGGGCGTAGGCAAGAGCACCTTGTTGCGTGCGGCGGCCGGTTTGAGCCAGCCCAGTTTCGGGCATCTGCGATCCAACCTTCAAGACAGCCCAGGCCGTCGTGCGAATGCCTTTGTGTTTCAGGACAGCCGCTTGTTGCCCTGGCGTCGTATCGCCTCCAACGTGGCGTATGGTCTGGAAGGTCTGGGCCTGTCGCGTCAGGAACTGGATCAGCGTGTTGATGCGGCCTTGAATCAGGTAGGCCTGGCACATCTGAAAGACCGTTGGCCACATCAGTTGTCGGGTGGTCAGGTGCAGCGTGTCGGTATTGCGCGAGCCTTGGCCGTGCAACCAGACTTGCTCTTGATGGACGAGCCTTTTTCTGCCGTGGATGCCTTGACCCGTCAGGCCTTGCAGGATGAGCTGGTTCAGGTTTGGCAGCGCAGTTCGGCCGCAGTTCTGTTCGTGACGCACGACATTGATGAGGCTGTCTTTTTAGCCGACACCATTATTGTTCTGGGTGGCAGTCCGGCTGGTGTCAGCGCCCGGATAGAGGTAGACCTACCGCGTCCTCGAGATCGCACTTCCCCCCGCTTTGGGGAACTGGTGAAAGAGGTCGGTCAGGCCTTGTAGTCTCGTTAGCCAGTGCATCAAGAAATACGGCCCATTTAGTGGGCCGTTTCTTTTGTCCATTAGTGCCTGGAGGCTATGCACGACGATGCTCTGGCACAAAACAACCAGGCTTTATGTTCACTTCTGCTTTGTGCGCTTTACACTGCTTGTTCGACGCCTAAGCATATGACAAGGAGAGGACATGAAGCACCCGGTAAATGCGTTCAAGCAGGCTTTGCGGCAGGGCAAGTCCCAGATCGGTTTGTGGCATGGCCTGGCCAGCCCATATGTGGCGGATCTTTGCGCTGGCCTGGGCTATGACTGGATCTTGCTGGATGGCGAGCATGTCCCCAATACAGTACAGACCTTGCTGGCACAGTTGCAGGCCGTATCGGCTCATCCCATCGCGCCGATCGTGCGTCCTAGCTGGAATGACCCTGTGCAGATCAAGCTGCTGCTGGATATGGGGGCTCAGAACCTGTTGATTCCTATGGTGCAAAACGCTGAGCAGGCTAAAGCGGCTGTTGCTGCGACACGTTATCCTCCGCACGGTATTCGAGGGGTGGGTGCAGCTCTGGCTCGTGCTGCTCGTTGGGGAGCGACCACGGATTATGTGGCGCGAGCTAACCAGGAAATGTGCGTGATTTGCCAGGTGGAAACTCGTGAGGCGCTGGATAACCTGGACGAGATTCTGGCGGTAGAGGGTGTGGATGGTGTTTTCATCGGCCCGGCGGATTTGGCGGCCAGCATGGGGTATTTGACCGAACCAGGGCATCCAGATGTCCTGTCAGCGATCGAGGATGCGATTGTGCGTATCAGCAAGGCAGGTAAAGCCCCTGGAATCTTGCAGGCGAATGTCGAGGCGGCGCATCATTACCTGTCCTTGGGCGCCTTGTTTGTAGCCGTAGGTGTGGATGCCGTTTTGTTGCGACAGGCAGCGACGGCTTTGCTGGGTCAATTCAAGGACGAGGTCGTGGTGCCGCTTGCCCAGCCTGGCGCGGCTTACTAAATCTTAAGCGCCGCTATCGAGCAGAAAGCTTAGCAAGCTTTCTGCGCTAGGTTGCAGGTCGCTACGGCGGCGCACACCGATCAGAATTTCTCGTTGGCTCCATTCTTCGTCCAGCTCAATCACGCGGGTATTCGGGATCTGATAAATGCTGGCGCTCTTGCGCGGCAAGATGCCAATGCCCATGCCTGCATTAATCAACAAACACATGGCGTCGTAGCCTGATACTTCGGTGCGGATGCGCACGGAGCGGTTGGCCTCCATGGCGATTTTGGTGATCTGGTAATGCAACTGAGTGCCTGTTAGCAGCGTGATCTGCTCATGCTCCAGGGTTTGCTCAAAATGGACTTTCTCATGCTGGGCCAAGGGATGATTGAGAGGCACCAGCACGACCAGCTTGTCACTGCGAAACGGGTAGGCTTCGATGTCCGCTGCATAGGGCAGGCGGGTAAAGACACCCAGGTCGGCTTTGCCCTCTGCCAGAGCACGAATAATATCCAGGCTGGTTTGTTCTTCCAGTTGCAGGGGAATAGCTGGGTGCACACGTCCAAACTCACCTAGCGGCTCGGCCAGAAACTGAGAAATAGCCGATGTATTGGCCAGGATATGCACCAGACCTTGCTGGCCTTGCGAGAACGCTTGGAGGCGCGTTTCGATCTCTTGCGCGCTATTGAGCAATGCACGCGAGCGGTACAGCAGTTCCAGGCCTGCTGCAGTCGGGCTGACGCCTTTGTTGGTGCGTAGCAGCAAGGTGGTATTCAGAGACTGTTCCAAATCCGCAATCCGGCGGCTGACTGCCGCGGCAGCAATGTGCTCACGCTCAGCCGCCTGGCTGATCGTGCCTTCTTCCAGGATGCGGACAAACAGTTTGAGGGTCAGAAGGTCCAATTTCATGCAGGCATCATATCGCTTTTTTTTGCTTATCTGCACATGGGGTGACTGTGACAGCGAAGAGAGTCGTCGTCCTAAGCTTTATGGTTACTTCGAGTTGCGTCTACACCAGTGCCCATATGGATGTAATGGCAAAGGGTGTCATCAGCCTATATCGAGAACGAACGGCCATCCGTGGTGTGGCATTTGCTTATGAGCCGGTACAACTGCATTTTTTACCGCACGCTTTGATGACGTCCAAGCATAAAAAAAGCCCTGCCGACACACGGTCGGCAGGGCTGTGTACTGCTAAGCCTGTTTGATTAGGCTTGTGGCTTGGCGCCCGACAGGATGTGGCCAGCGTTAGGTACGCGGGTTTCCAGACCCAGGGTCTTGAGCATTTGGTACACGGTGCAAACAGCGGCGGACAGAACGGGTTTGCCGATCTGATCTTGAGCGCGCTGGATAGCGGGCAAGGAAGGCATTTGTACGCAAGCGGACAGGATGACAGCGTCCACGCCGTCGTGGTTCAAGCGCTTGACGTGTTCCAGCAGGTTTTCCGGGTTCAGCAGGCCCACTTCCAGGTTGTCCGACACTTCCAGGCTGATGGAGTCTTGAACTTCGATGCCTTCGGCTTCGATGTAGTCAGCCACGCGCTTGGTCAGCGGTTTCATGTAAGGGGTGATGATGGAGACTTTCTTGTAGCCGAATTCTTTCAGCGTATCGACCAGGGCACCGGCCGAGCTCAGCACAGGAATTTCCACGCCGTTTTCTTTAACGGTGTTTTGCAGACGGGCTTGCGAGACGCGGTGGTAGCCGTCGCCTTGGGCCATGATGGCGACCAGGCAAGCGTAGGCCATCACGCTCATGCGGGCGTCGCTCAGTTCAACCGCGCAGCGGTCGCTGGCGATGTCCATGGCTTTCAGCTCTTCGGGGTTCACGTGCATCATGCGCATGCGCGAGGAGTGGAAAGTGAAGCGCTCTTCAGGAAACTCAGCGTAACGAGCCTGCAACATGGCAGGAATCTCGGTTTCCATAGTGGTGTTGGAGCTAGGAACGATCTGACCGATGCGGTAGGTTTTCATAAGTATCTGTCTCTGAAGGTGGTTTTTAGATTGACGCCTTCATTCTAGGACCCGTTTTCTTCCTTGCAAATCAATCATCTGTCAACGTGCCATCGCCAACGGCGATGGCAGAATTGGCAGAGATCAGGACTGGCCGGATTGCCAGCGCCAGGTGTCGTCGCTCTTCGTTTGGAGATTGTGTAAGCGACCTTCAACTGCAAGGTGCACTGCCAAGAGGGGCCAGCGTGTACTTGCTTTTTTTAGTCTATGCGTTTCAAGGCTGTTTTGTAGTGACCGCCGCGTTCGGCGTAAACACTGGCGTTCTGGCGCAGCTTGGCAATGTCTTCATCGCTCAGGGTGCGCACGGCCTTGGCGGGTGATCCGATGATCAGGCTGCGTTCCGGGAAGACTTTGCCTTCTGTGACCAGTGCCCCGGCACCGACCAGGCTATCGCGACCGATGACGGCACCGTTCAGCACGACGGCCTGGATGCCGATCAACGCGCCTTCACCGATGGTACAGCCGTGCAGCATGGCTTGGTGGCCGATGGTGACGTGGTTACCAATATCCAGGGGATAGCCGGGGTCGGTGTGCAGTACGGCACCTTCTTGTACGTTCGAGCCTACGCCCACGGTAATGGTTTCGTTATCGCCACGGATAACAGCGCCGGGCCAGACACTGCTGTGCTCTTTCAATACGACCTTGCCAATCAGGGTGGCCTCTGCGGCAACAAAGCTGCTGTCGTGGATTTGTGGGCTGTGTTCGTCTAGTTGATAAATAGGCATAACAATGTACAAAAATCAGAAGTCGAAGAGGGAGGCGGAGTACAACCAGCCTGGATAGGATTCGCTGCGCTGGGTATAGGTGAGCTTTGGGGCAGCTGAGCAAAGATCATAATGCCGGGCATACTGGAATGCCGGCAAGATAGCGCCTGCAGAAGCCTCGTTAATGATCTGGCCAAGGCAGAAAAAAGGTTGATGGTTCAAGCGGGCTGCCAGATCCTGATCACGATAATAAATATAGCCCGGTACGTCACCCAGTATCTCTTTTGAGGCGGAGGGAGAGAACATATAGTCGTCGTTCATTTCCCCTGTTCGTATGAAAAAGTCATCTGAAAAGATATTTTCTTGATGGAAAAAGCGGGTCAAGGCTGGTTTGTGGTCTCCAACAAGCAGGATCATGGAGTCTGGATGGTCGGCAAGGAGTCGGTCGGCAAAATCAGCTGCATCACGCAGGCTTTGAGTGAGTTTCTCTTGGTAGTGTTGCTCACCATGGTCACCGTCGCGTGGGTAGTAGGCCCCGTGTGTATAGACGGTTGTGATGAACTGAAAGTTTGGTCCGTCACTGTTTTGCCGCTCTTGAGTTGCAGCCTTGAAAAGAATCTCATCGTTGGCCCATATCGGGCCGTCGTAGTTCATGTCTTCAAGAGCGAGAAACCGTCGAAACCCAAGCTTTGGATTAATAATGTGTCGGTTCCAGAAGACCGCATTGTGATTGTGTAGTGAGACGCTGGCATAGCCGCTGTTTTCAAGGCTACGGGGCCAACTCCAAGCTTGTGGGGAGAGCAGCTTCGTGTATTCCTGGTAAATGATGCCATTTAAGGCGCCATTTGCAGGTAATCCTGTCAGGAGTTCAAATGCTGAGTTGACAGTCCCTCCCCCATACACAGGGGCAATAGCGCGGAAGGCTTGAAAGCCAATTTTTTCTAAAGGACTGAACGCTTCTTTGAAATGCTGTTCATCATGCCAGCATGCTTCACAGAGAATCACAATGATGTTTGAAGGCTGAACTGACGTATCAGTGCTGGACTCTGTCAAAATATCAAATTGCTCCCGTTCTGTGGTTGAAGGCTTCGGGGGTATACGGCGCTGACTTGTTTGAACTAAATGGGTGAGCAGGCCATTTTTTCTGATATTTCTGGGCCAGTCCCAGACGACATAGTTGATGTCTTGACGTGTCAGCTCAAACTGCGCTACGTGACTTAATGGGGTGTCGATACGGTTTAAGTAGGGATGGAGGGACAGCAGGGAGAAAAGGGCTGCCAGCACAATCCCGGTCTTTTTTAAGCGTGCTGTTTGATCAAGGCGCATCAGCAGCACAATCCCGGCGACCACTAGTAAGGCATAGATGATGTGGGATTGGTTTATGTAGTGCGGCACAACTGACAGATTGTCAGTGCGAGTGATATCCGTCCAGCTAAGCGGTTCAGTAGTCAGCGCTTGCTTGGTGTTACTGGCTTCTGTCAGTAACAAGGAGACCCCCGCAGTCAGGGCCCCGGCTACTGTACAGGGCAGAACCACTCGCAGTAGAAAGTAGAGCGCAAATAGCGGGGCCATAGAGAGCGCCAGCGCAAGCCATCGATATTGGTCTGCCTCATCCAGAAAGAGAAAATCCAGATGGTCTTGCAAAAGATAGTGCTGGAAGTACCCCAGCGCGATAACAACAGCCAGCTCGATGAGTCTTGTTCTTGTCATGGCGTAAGCGAACAGCCCGGCTCGAGAGCCGGGCTGTTGTCAAATGAAATGAGGGACGTTCGAGCTTAGCTTGTTTCGCCGAACAAGTCATATTCACTGGAATCCGTAATGCGCACGCGCACCATTTGGCCGGGTTCCAGCTTTTGTTCGCTGGTGATGAAGACGTTGCCATCAATTTCGGGGGCGTCGGCGCTGGAGCGGCCAACGGCATCGCCGTCCTCATCAATCTCATCAATCAGCACATCCATTTCGCGGCCCACTTTGGCGGCCAGGCGAGCGGTGGAGATGGCTTGCTGATGTTCCATGAAACGTTCCCAACGCTCTTGTTTGACTTCGTCGGGGACGATGCCATCGAGCTTGTTGGCGGGAGCGCCTTCCACGGGAGAGTATTGGAAACAGCCGACGCGATCCAACTGGGCTTCGGTCATCCAGTCCAGCAGGTATTGGAAGTCTTCCTCGGTCTCGCCGGGGAAGCCCACGATGAAGGTGGAGCGGATGGTCAGATCCGGGCAGTCCTGACGCCATTGCTTGATACGTGACAGGGTGCGGTCTTCAAAGGCTGGGCGCTTCATGGCGCGCAGCACAGAGGGGCTGGCGTGCTGGAACGGAATATCGAGGTAAGGCAGCACTTTGCCTTCAGCCATCAAGGGGATGATGTTGTCCACGTGCGGGTAGGGGTAGACGTAATGCAGACGTACCCAGGCGCCTAGCTCGGAGAGGGCAGCACTCAAGTCCAGCATGCTGCTCTTGACGGGGCGGCCATTCCAGAAGCCGGTGCGTTGGCGGATGTCGACACCATAGGCGCTGGTGTCCTGAGAGATCACCAGCAGCTCTTTGACACCGGCCTTGACCAGACGCTCGGCCTCGCCCAGAACGTCGCCTACAGGGCGGCTGACGAGCTTGCCGCGCATGGACGGGATAATACAGAAGCTGCAACTGTGGTTACAGCCTTCGGAAATCTTCAGGTAAGCGTAGTGGCGCGGAGTCAGCTTGATGCCTTGTGGGGGCACCAGATCAATATAAGGATTGTGATCCAGCGAGGGCGGGGCGGCTTCGCGCACCGCACGCAGCACTTGCTCGTACTGTTGGGGGCCACTGACGGACAGCACCGAAGGGTGAACCTCACGGATCAGGCCTTCGTCCACACCCATACAGCCGGTGACGATAACGCGGCCGTTTTCAGCCAGCGCTTCGCCAATCGCTTCCAGCGATTCGGCCTTGGCGCTGTCGATAAAACCACAGGTATTGACCACGACCACGTCAGCATTGTCGTAGCTGGGGGTGATCTGATAGCCGTCAGTACGCAGTTGGGTAAGAATTCGTTCGGAATCGACCAGGGCCTTGGGACAACCCAGGCTCACGAATCCGACTTTGGGGGCGCTCATAGAGGGTCCTTCTGGAGCTTGAGGGCTCGAAATTGGGAAATAGGCTTGATTTTACCGTCCCATGCCCGGATGCGTGCGGATCTTGTGTGTTTGGGCCCGGTTTATGCGGTAAATAGTGCTACAGTCGCAGTCATATTTTTCTTTTCTAGCGGTTGTCCTGTGTCCGACACACATCTTTCCCCCTCCTTGCCCCTGTCCGAAGTCATGCTGTTGAGCGCGCGCAATATTGAAGGCGTGCTGGCAGGCAAATCCCTGACTGAAAGTTTGGCGGCAACGCCAGCCTCTGCCCGTGGGGCAGTGCAATCGATCAGCTTCCATGTTTTGCGCCGTCTGGGCCATGCTCGTCAGATCCGTATCACGCTGGTGCCACGTCAGCCCAGCAATACCTGGCTGGATGCCTTGCTGATGGTGTCGCTGGCCTTGCTGGATACCGCCATGCGTGTGCAAGAGGATGCCAAGGCCTTTGAGGATCGTCCGGATGTGCCGGTGTACGCCGTGCATACTGTGGTGGATCAGGCAGTGCGGGCGGCAGATAGCCAAGCGGCCTTGCGTCTGTCCAAGGGCCTGGTCAATGGGGTGCTGCGTCGCTTTACCCGCGAGCGCAAGATGATTTTGTCCCAAGTGGAAAGCCGCCCAGAAGCGCGTTGGAACCACCCAGGGTGGTGGGTCAAGGAATTGCGCCGTGCGTACCCGCGTGATTGGGAAGCGCTGCTGCAAGCTGCGAATCGCCCGGGTCCTTTGACTTTGCGTGTTAACCAGCGTCGTTGCTCGGTGGAGCGCTTGCAGGCGGTGCTGACGGAAGCCGGTATTGCGTCCAGCAGCCCGGGAGCCGGTGCGGTCACTTTGGACAAAGCGATGCCTGTGCAGGCGATTCCTGGCTTTGATCTGGGTTGGTGGTCGGTGCAGGATTGGTCGGCTCAACAAGCGGGGCTGCTGTTGCCCGTTAAAGATGGCATGCGCGTTCTGGATGCGTGTGCGGCTCCAGGTGGCAAGACCGCTCATCTGCTGGAACAGGCTGATTTGTCTGTGCTGGCGCTGGATTCGGACGCGGAGCGTCTGGAGCGTATCGGCCACAACCTGCGTCGTCTAGGCCTGGAAAGCGATAAGGTTCAGCTCAAGCGTGGTGATGCTGCTCGTCCTGCGCAGTGGTGGGATGGTCAGCCTTTCGATGCGATCCTGGCTGACGTGCCCTGCACCGCCTCGGGGATTGTGCGTCGCCACCCTGATATTCGCTGGCTGCGCCGCGAGTCGGACATTGCCGATACCGCGCGTTTGCAAAGCTCTATACTGGATGCCTTGTGGTCCACATTGCGACCCGGCGGGCACTTCCTGTATTCGACCTGCTCGATTTTCCCTGCAGAAGGGCAGGAACAGGTCGAGGCGTTTTTGGCCCGTCACCCGGAAGCCCAGCTTCTGGATTCTCCCGGCCAGATTTTGCCCGGTGTTGCCGGACGATCGCTGGCAGATGGCGACGGTTTTTTCTACGCCTTGTTTACGCGCCCGGTTTGACTTGTCACAATTAGGGCTCTGACTTTGTCCTTTTTGCGGTTAATCACGATGTGGCGCGTTTTTTTGTCTTTTCTGCTGATTTTCAACTGCGCGCTAAGCTCGGCTAATACGATTGTGCCGGTCGCTACGTCGGGAGAGCGAGTCGTCAAGGTCGAGCCCCGTATTCGAGACGAAAAACTGTATATCGATGCCGACGTCGAGTTCGAGCTCAGTCCCGAATTACGCACCGCTGCCGAGAAAGGCGTGCCGCTGTATTTCACGGTTGAAGTGGAATTGGCTCAGCCGCGCTGGTACTGGTTCGACAAGAATGTTGTTAAGGAACAACAGACTTGGCGGGTCGTGTATAACGCGCTGACTCGTCAGTGGCGCGTTGGCACCGGGGATCTGTCTTTGCCCGAATCTTCCATGAATGACGCATTGGCCATGCTGCGGCATATCCGCGTCTGGCCCGTGGCCTATGTGGCTGATCTGGACCGCGACCAGGAATACCAAGGTCGTGTGCGTCTGCGCCTGGATACCTCTTTGCTGGCCCGTCCGTTCCAAGTGGACGCCATCAATAGTTCTGCCTGGACACTGGCTACTCCATGGAAAACCTTTTCCTTTTCCGTCTCCGTCGACGAGCCCCAACCTTGATCCGTTGGATCTTGCGCACCGCTCTGTTCGGGGCGGGCGTCAGCGCGTTGGCGCTGTTTTCGCTTCTTGTCTGGTCAACTGGCAATGCCTCGCGCTACGCACAGCAATATGACTTGCTGCTGGTACTTAACGGGGTGCTGGCGGCCACGCTGATTTCCTGGGTGCTGTTGCTGACCATTCGTCTGTTCAGGCAGATACGCAGGCGTCAGTTTGGCGCTCGCATGACAGCGCGTTTCGCTTTTTATTTCACTTTGATCGGCATTATTCCGGGCGCACTGATTTACGTGCTGTCGGTTCAGTTCATGTCGCGTTCGATCGAGTCCTGGTTCAACGTGCGGGTGGATTCCGCGCTGGAATCGGGCTTGGCCCTGGGCCGGGCGGCGCTGGACTCGCAGCTCAATGAATTGGAAGGGCGCGCCAGTGAAATGGTGACGGCGCTCAATAAGGCCGATAGCTCGCAGTACAGCAGTCTGTTGATTTCCTTGCGCGAAAACAGTGGTGTCACCGAGGCCATGGTGTTTTCGGGCAATGGCCGTTTGATTGCTTTTTCGTCGGCACGCTACGACACCTTGCTGCCGGATATGCCGCCATCCAGCGTGATGAACCAGTTGCGTATCGCTGGCCGTTTTTCGGCGGCTGAAGTGGATGATGACGCTCCTGTACGCGATAACGGTCTGGATGAAGGCGGTGTGCCTGCAGAGTCCACGGGTTTGCGTTTGCGTACGGTCTTGCCATTGGCTGATCCCAATCGTTTTACGGCGACCTTGAGCGGTACGGCAGATTCGCGTTGGCTACAGGTGATTCAGCCTGTGCCTGACAAGATTGCCCGTAATGCTAATCAGGTGCAGCAAGGCTTTCGGGATTATCAGGAGCTGGCTCTGTCCCGTCAGGGTTTGCGCAAGCTCTACGGTATTACGCTGACACTGGCTTTGATCCTGGCCGTGTTTACTGCTGTGGCGGCGGCGCTGGCGCTGTCACGTCGTCTGACTCGTCCTTTGCTGACGCTGGCGGCGGGGACGCAAGCCGTGGGGGTAGGGGATTACCGTGCCTTGCCAGAGCCTCCCGCCAAGGATGAGGTCGGCCAACTGACCCGCTCTTTCAATGCCATGACCCGGCAACTGGATGAAGCGCGGCGCATGGTCGAGAAAAACCGCCTGCAACTGGAGCGCTCCAATATGTACCTGGAGTCGGTGCTCAGTAACTTGTCCAGCGGTGTGTTGGCCTTTGACGAGATGTTCCGTGTCACCATGTTCAACCAGGGGGCGCAGCGTATCTTGCAGGTGGACTTGCGCTCTATTAAAGGTCGTCCGCTGGAAACGCTGGAAGGGGCGCTGACTTTTGCGTCCGTGATTCGTGAGGCTTTTTCCACGCATCAGGCCATGGGTTCGGACCATCCGTATTGGCAGCAGCAATTTGAATTGGAAATGAAAGAAGGTAATGAAGCGCGTGATACTATCGTCACCGTTTTAGCCCGTGGTACTTTGCTGCGTGTGGATGGTCAGCCAACCGGTTATCTGGTGGTGTTTGACGATATTACCGACGTGATTTCCGCCAGCCGTCTGGTGGCCTGGAGCGAGGTAGCCCGACGCTTGGCACACGAGATCAAGAACCCGCTTACCCCGATTCAGTTGTCTGCTGAACGTCTGGCCATGAAACTGGAGTCGCAGTTGGACGAGGTCCATGCGGCCATGCTGCTGCGCTATACCAATACCATCGTCAATCAGGTCAGCTCCCTGAAAAAGATGGTGGAAGATTTCCGCGAATATGCCCGTAAACCTGCGACGCAGATGCAAGCCCTGAATCTGAACGAGCTGATCACTGAAGTACTGACGTTATATGGTTGGGACCCGGAAGAGGGCATGGTCCGGGACGATGGGTATAGTGTGGCGATTGATGTGGAACTGGACCCCGATTTACCCATGGTGCAAGGGGACCCCACACAGTTACGCCAGGTTATTCATAATCTGCTGGCCAATGCTCGTGAAGCGGCTGCCCAGGATCAATCACTTGACCAGGCGCATGTATTTGTTAAAACCATGATTGCGGGCGTAGAAGGTTCCGACTCTTGTGCCGTCAGTTTTGTGGTGTCAGATAACGGGCCTGGTTTTGATCCCCAGATGTTGGTGCGCGTTTTTGAACCTTATGTCACCACCAAGCCCACCGGCACGGGTCTGGGACTTGCTATAGTTAAGAAAATCATCGAGGAGCACGGCGGCAGAATCGATGTTTCCAATCGTCGTGAGGGGGGGGCTCGCATTTCCATCCTCTTTACCCGGCTTGCTGGCCAGCATATTCGTCTGGACTCTGGGCGGCGAGCAAACGATAATGCGTAAAAATCACGTAGGTGACGTTTTATGGCCAGAATTCTGGTAGTTGATGACGAAATCGGCATTCGGGAACTTTTGTCGGAAATTCTTTACGACGAAGGGCACACCGTGCAATTGGCAGAAAATGCCGCCCAGGCTCGCGAGGCACGCTTGCGGGGCCGCCCCGATCTGGTCTTGCTGGATATCTGGATGCCAGACACTGACGGTGTCAGCCTGCTCAAAGAGTGGGCCTCCCAAGGCTTGCTGGATATGCCTGTGGTCATGATGAGCGGCCACGCCACGGTGGATACCGCGGTGGAAGCAACCCGTATTGGTGCGGTGGACTTCCTGGAAAAACCCATCACCATGCAGCGTTTGCTGAAAACAGTGGCCTCGGGTCTGGAGCGCACAGTTGCGCCCAAGGCTTTGGCAGCGGCTGCTCGCCCAGTGGTTCAAGGTGGGGATCGTCGCCCTGAAGCCGCGACAATGGTTCCTGGCATGGCACCTGCCATGGCGGTGGCTGAGGTCGAACAGGATGAGTCCCAGCTAGGCAGCATTTCTTTGGATCTGCCTTTGCGTGAAGCGCGTGACGAGTTCGAGCGCATTTATTTTGAATATCATCTGCGCCGCGAAAATCACAGCATGACGCGAGTCTCGGAACGCACCGGACTGGAGCGCACCCACTTGTACCGCAAGCTCAAGCAGTTGGGTATCGACTCCTCGCGCAAGCGTAACCAGTCCTGATACAGTAGTTACCAAATACGTGGCCGGGAGGAGTCTGGCCTGCCCCAACGCTGCGAGTGAATGCAGCCTTAGGGATGTTTGGATTGAGGCGGCCATTTCAGGCCGCCTGGCTGCTTAGAGAGCGGCCACGGATGCCGCAACAGGCAATGCCTGCAGCTTGGTCACGGTATCCAGGCAAGTACGGGCCGCTTCCTGGCCCTTGAGCACAAAGTGACGGTGGAAGTAGTCGTGGTGCTCTTTGCCATCATGGAAATGGTGCGGAGTCAGTACGACCGAGAACACAGGCACGTTGGTGCTGAGCTGTACTTGCATCAAGCCCTGAATCACTGCGGTAGCCACAAAGTCGTGGCGATAGATACCGCCATCAACAACCAGACCCGCAGCGACGATAGCGGCGTATTGCCCGGACTGGGCCAGACGCTGTGCATGCAGTGGAATTTCAAATGCGCCGCCTACTTCAAAGAAGTCGATCAGGCTGCTGTCGTGGCCCATTGCTTTGACCTCGTCGACAAAACCCTGGCGGGCCTGATCAACAATGTCTTTGTGCCAGCAAGCTTGAATAAAGGCGATGCGGGGAGCCAGAAGATTGGCTGGAGTAATACTGTTCATCTTGATTTCCTGTTTTATGACAACAAAAACAGGGCATGCAGGAAGCAGGATAGCTCAAGCCCATAGCGGGATCACTCCCGGAGAGGGTGTTGAGGATATCCCGTTCTCTCTTTATCCGGACTATACCGTCGGCCCCGGAATCACACCGGGTCTGCTGTCCCTGACCTAAGGTCAGGCGCTCGCGGGCTAGGCTAGTGCCATTACCGCCGGTGGGGACTTGCACCCCGCCCTGAGAACGTAGTTGGCCGGAGAGGCCAACTGAGCGAGTGTACCGCTAAACCATTTTTTTGTCAGAGCTGGCCGGAGCTTGGGTTGCCAGTGGCAGCAGCAAGCGAAGGGTGCAGTGGGGGCCAGGCAGAAAATGGGCTTGGCCGCCATGACGCAGCAGAATCTGGCGCACAATCGTCAGCCCCAATCCCGCCCCTTTGCTGGCACTGTCTTGCTTGTGAAAGCGTTCAAAAGCCAAGTGGGCGGTCTGCGCATCCAGGGCGCTGCCCTGATCACTGATGTCGATGGCGCAGCTATCCGCCTGTGGCTGATGCAGGCGTAGCGTGACAGTGTCTTTACCGTGGGTCAGCGCATTGTCCAGCGCATTGGCGATTGCCTCAGCCAAATCAGCCTCGCAGGCCAGCACCAGGTCTTGTGGGCTGTCATCCTGAAATTGAAGTTCACGTCCGGCTTGCTCAAACAGGGGCCATAGCTCTCCCATGACACGTCGGCATAGCGGGGCTAATGCGGTTTTATCGACCAGTTCTGTGGGCTGTTCCTGTTTGCGCGCCAGGCTTAGCCATTGGCTGACCAAACGCTGTAAATGGGCAATGTCTTCGCGCAGTAAATCCCAGTCTTTGTCGTCGTGATGTTGCGTCGTTTGTAGCCGTAAAGACATGACCGCCAAGGGCGTACGCAATTGATGAGCGGTATCTGCGACCAATTGTTGTTCATGGCGATAGGCCTGCATCAGACGGTCCAGGCTTTGATTGACCGCCTGCGCCAAAGGGCGGATTTCTTTGGGCAGTTCCGTGACTGGCAAGCGCAGCTCGGGTTGTGCGGGCCCCAGTGTAGCGGCCAGGCTTGCCGCTTGCCGTACCGGGCGCAAGGTCCAGTGTATGAGCCAGGCAATCAGCAACAGGCCCACCGCACAGACTGGCAGCCATAAGAGCAGAGAGCGCCACATGCGGGTTTGCAGCAAAGCGCCGATCAGTTCACGCTCGCGTTGATCCCGTTTGGCGACCATCAGGATCTCGCCAGTGGGCAGTGTCACCGAAACGGATACGACATAGCCGCTACGGTGTTTCAGCTTGAATAGAGCCAGTTCGTCCTCGGGCTGGGCAGGGCGCAGGCGTCGTGGGATTTCCAGATTGGAGGAGGCCTGGAGCAGGGCTCCCTGGGCACTGTAGAGCGAGTAGGACATTTCTCCACCGGCGTACTGCCGTGGCAAGCTATCCAGCGATTCTTCTGGCCTGAAGTCCCGGGCAATTTCTTCGGCTTGCAGAAAAAGACTGATGCGGCGCAGCTCGTCCCGGGTATCGAACAGGGAGACGGCCAAAGCACAAAAACCCAAGGCCAGCATTAGCAGCAGGCTGATCAGGAGCCGCCTGCGCAGGCTGAAAGCGCGCTTGCTCACAGGGTACGCAAACGGTAGCCAACACCTCGAACCGTGTCGATGCACACAAGTGCATTGTGATCACGCAGCTTGCGGCGCAGTTTGGAGATCAAGGCTTCGATGGCATTCAGGCTGATCTCGGTCTGACTGTTGTAGAGCTGCTCCAGCAAGTAATCCTTGACCAGCAAACGTGGGCTGGCCTGCATCAGTTCCAGCAATAGCACACTTTCCCGACGCGGCAGCATCAAGGCCTGGTCATTCACCCAGGCTTGTCGGACTTCGGGTTCGAATCGCAGATTGGCGATGATCAGTTGCTGATAGCGATGGGGGGCAGCCCGCCGCAAGATCGCACTAAGGCGTGCCTCCAGCTCAACCAGATCAAATGGTTTGAGCAGGTAGTCATCCGCACCGCCACGTAGTCCTTGAATGCGATTGTGGACCGCGTCACGGGCGCTCAGGATCAGGCAGGGCAGGCGTTGGCTGCGGTCTGGATGATGCAACTGAGCCAGAATTTCCATGCCATCCATATCGGGCAGGCCCAGATCCAGAATCAGGGCGTCAAAGCTGTGCTCTTGGAGCAGGGCCAAGCCAATCCGGCCGGTGGTAGCCGTGCGGATAGCGTATCCCTGCCCTTGCAAATGGGTCGCCAGCAGGCTCAGCAAAGGCCTGTGGTCTTCAATGATCAGAATGTTTTTCATCAGACTACGGTCAGAAACCGGGCTCATGATAGTAGCAAATAGAAATGAGTTTGGTTCGTATTATAAATAATGGAAGAAGCCGTGATGAAAATGAAAACGGGCCTTTGCTGGCCCTTGGCTGCCTTGTCCCTGGCATGCATGTCTGCCTGGGCGCAGGAACGTAATGAAGTCGAGCAGTTAAGTACTATCTCTGTGACTGCCTCGGGGTTTGCGCAGGAAGTGGTGACGGCACCGGCTTCCATCACGGTCATCCCGCGTGAGGAGCTGGAGGGCAAGCGCTTCGAGTCCTTGGCCGATGCCTTGCGGCAGGTGCCGGGCGTCAGCGTTTTGGGGGGCGACAAAGGAGCTATCTCGATCCGTGGCATGGAGTCCGAGCACGTGCTGGTTCTGATTGATGGCCGTCGTCAGGATATGCGCCAGATCACCATGAAGGGCGGGGTGTCTGAAGCACTGGATATGAACTGGATTCCCCCGCTGGAAGCCATTGAGCGTATCGAAGTGGTGCGTGGCCCCATGTCCACGCTGTACGGCTCGGAGGCCTTGGGCGGGGTGATCAATATCGTCACGCGCAAAGTGGCTGATAAATGGCACGGTTCGGTGACGGGTGGCTATACCTTGCAAGACAGTGGCTCGGCAGGAAATAGTGGCTCGGCTGATTTGTATCTGTCCGGCCCTATCGTGCCTGGTCGCCTGGGTTTGCAATTCTGGGGTTATCACAAGCAGCGTCAGGAAGATCAGGTTCTGAATGGTTTTGCGCGTGCTACACGCCAAAACGGCACCGTGCGTTTGTGGGCCACCCCGAATGCCAATCACGAATTCATGTTTGAAGCGGGGCGTACGACTCAGCACTTCTGGACTACTCCTGGCAAGTCCTTGGCATTGACCGGCAAGGCAAATGAAAATGAATATGTGCGCGACACCTACACACTGGCGCACACAGGGCGTTGGGACGCTTTTGATACCGAATTGAGCATCAACCGGGAGCAGGCTTACCGCGATGGCCCCACCCAGAGCGCACGCCCTGATATTCGCAACACCGTGATTGATGGCAAGCTCACTATGCCTCTGGCTGATCACATGCTGGTCGGCGGGTTTCAGTGGCGTAAAAGCGAGCTGAAGGCCGATGGCTATTACGCCAATCCGAATGGCGCAGGCGTGGATACCTCGGTGCGTGAGTACTCCTTGTTCCTGGAAGATGAATGGAGTCTGTCCCCGTCCTTTGCGCTGACGGCAGGTGTGCGTATGGATGATAACGAGTTCTATGGTCGCCACTGGACTCCACGCCTATATGGCGTGTGGAGTGCCACGGATGCTTGGACGCTGAAAGGCGGGATTGCCAAAGGCTTCAAGTCGCCCACGATTATGCAAAGCAATCCGCAGATCGGTTTGCCGCAGCGTGGTGGTGCCTATACCTGGGGTAATCCGGATCTGGAACCTGAAGCCAGCACCAACGTAGAGCTGGGCTTGTACTTTGATGACGGCGGGCCCCTGAGCGGCAATGCGACCTTGTTCCACACGCGCTACAAGAACAAGATTGCTAATACGGGTTCGCGTCAGTTGTATTACCCCGATGGCCGTCCCGTGCCACCGGACCCATACACCAACAGCATGTACAGCACCTACTTCAACATTACTGAAGCGCGTGTGCAGGGTCTGGAGCTGGGTTTGGCCTACCGCTTCAACGATCAGTGGAAATTGCGCGGTAGCTATACCTTCACGGACTCCAAGGTGCGTAACGGTAGCGCCACTATTCTGGGCTTCGGGTATCCACAATCTGAAGGTCAGCCCCTGGTTGCGACCCCTCGCAATATGGGTAGCCTGACGGTGGATTGGACGCCGAATGAAGCTGTGTCTGCTTTCTCGACTCTGAATGTACGTGGTCGTGAAACCAATATTTCCTGGGGGCAGGGTGGTGCGGTCAGCGACAGCATGGGAACGATTGCAACCATTGATCTAGGTGCAAGCTGGCGCGCCAGAAAAGACCTGAGCTTGAGTGCTGCCGTCTATAACCTGACTGACCGTCGTCGTGATTCAGGTACAAACGGCGCTTACTCCTACGCGGAAGATGGGCGACGCTTCTGGTTGCAGGGGGAATACCGCTTCTAAGCGAGAGTGTTATTCCTGGGGCTTGGGGCGGCGGCTGATAGTGGAAATAGGCACGCTGACCTCACCCAGGGTGCTGCGACGACTACGGGCACGCCAGGCGTGTCCGTAGGCAATTTCCAGGCTCAGATGCAAAGTGCCATCCATATGGCGCTGTTTTTCCAAAGCATTGAGCAGGCGTTGACGCCACGGCAGCGTACTGAGACTGGCTTTGCGTTGGGGATGCGGGTTGCCACCCAGCAGACGCAAATCATCCAGCAGTTTTTCAGCGCTACGATAGGTCAGGGTCACGACTTCCTGGTCCATGACGGGGTCTGCAAAGCCGTTTTCCAGCAGCAAATCCCCAAAGTCGTGCATATCCACGAATTCCAGTGTCTGGGTGCCCAGATCGGCCTGCTCCATGGCGCTGCGCAGTTCAGCCAAAGAGCCCGGGCCCAGACAAGAGAACATGACCAGCGTTTCGGGTTTGAGCAAGCGGTTCCATTCCGCCAGCACCCGATGAGGCTCAGGGTGCCAGTGCAGGGCCATATTTGACCAGACCAGTTCCTGGCTTTCGGCAGGCAAGCCGCTTTCGGCCATATCGGCATGAACCCAACTGGCTGCCGGGGTGGGTTGATTGCGCAGTTTCTGCCACAGACTGGGCTTGGCCTGGTAGCGCTCGCGGGCGACTTCCAGCAGTTTTTCACTGCGATCCAGCCCGGTGTAAATCATGTCCGGGTAGCGGGAACGCAAGGGTTCCAGCGCGTGGCTGGCACCGCAACCTGCATCCAGAATATGAGTGGGCTGCAAACGCACCAGGGCCAGTCGGGACAACATCCGCTGTGCGACTTCACCATAAAGAAACTGAGCGTGATCCAGGGGAGCGCGGCGATTGAACTGCTGCTCGACGTGGGCGGAGTTGATTGGCAAAGAAGGTAACTGGGACATAGTTGCGCGGACGTTGCTGGCCTGGATCAGTGGCGTGTGCTGTGATCAGGTCAGCCTGGCTCTGAAAGGTAATGATCTATTATGGCGCATCCCCTGTTCCGGCGCGAGTCGCCCAACCGTCTTGTAGGGATTCCTCTGCTGGCGCGACCCTGTGTACTGTGTGGTCTGCGCTCGCAAACTGGCTCGCTGTGCGCTCTGTGTCGGGACGCGCTGGGCGCAGCGGCTCAAGGTTTGCGCTGTCCGCGCTGTGCCTTGGCCTTGCCGCCGCTGGCTTTACTGGCTTGCCCGGATTGCGGTGCGGGACAGATAAGCTTGCACGCCACGGTCACAGGATTCGATTATGAACATCCTGGCGATATGTTGATCCATGCGTTTAAAATTTCACGTCGGCTGGAAATGGCGGCAGTACTTGCTGAGCTGATGGTGCAGCAATGGCGCTGTCAGGGGCCTCCGCTGGATTCAGATACCTGGGTAATACCAGTGCCGTCTCAGCGCCGTGCCTTGCATCGTAGAGGCTTTAATCCGGCAGCGGTGCTGGCCAAGCGTGTGGCACGCTTATTAGGGGTGTCAGCTCATTTGCATCTGGTCGCGTCGCAGTCTCGGCATGATCAGGCCCAGAAGTCCTTGGGACGTCAAGCGCGCAGACAGGCTATGCGGGGAGCTTTTAAGGTGTTGGCACCATTGGAAGGGCGGCCTGTACTGCTGGTTGATGATGTGCTGACCACAGGGGCCACGTTGGACTCTTTGGCGCGGGCTTGCCGTTGGGCGGGGGCGGGTGCTGTGTATGCCCTGGTTGCCGCCCGGGCGCCCTGGAAATTGAAGGCACTCTAGCCTTGTATACTTCGCCGCTGACGCGCGGCTTTTCTTTGCATTTTTTCTGCATTTTTTAGGTTCTTCATGTTTCATATCGTCCTGGTTTCGCCCGAGATCCCTCCCAATACGGGTAACGTCATTCGACTGGCGGCCAATACAGGTTGTGTCCTGCACTTGGTGCGGCCCTTGGGCTTTGAGCTGGAAGACAGCAAGCTGCGCCGCGCCGGGCTGGATTATCACGAGTGGGCGCAGGTGAAGGTACATGACAGCCTGGAAGAAGCCTTGCAGGCCACGGGCTCTGCACCTGATCGCGCGTTTGCCCTGACTACACGTGGCAGCCATTTGCTGGCTGAGCAAAGTTTTCAGCCAGGGGATGTGTTCGTGTTCGGCCGCGAAACCGCCGGTTTGTCTGTCGAGCAACTTGCGCTGTTTCCTAACGAGCAGCGGATTCGCCTGCCCATGTTGACGGGGCAACGCAGCTTGAATCTGTCCAACGCTGTGGCGATTTGTGTGTTTGATGCCTGGCGGCAAGCGGGTTACGAAGGTGGTGTTTAAGCTCGGGCAGAGGTAAGTAGCAAGCTTGAGTCTTGGATCGAGGCACTACGTCAAACTTGTCATTTAGCAGTGTGTACGACGAATTCTGTTGAAGTGATGAGGGCTGGAGAATCTTGTGTTAGAGCTTTTTTGTGCTTTGACACCACAGGAACAAGACTCAAGAAGCGGAAGCTTGTTACGGGACACGCTGACTTACACGTATTTATTTTCTGTTGATAGTCTCAAAGAAAACGGCCCTACAAACGAAGAGTTTGCAGGGCCGTTTTTGTGGAATCCAGTTGTTGGTTTTATTCCAGCGACAGGTTCAATCGTTCAATCACCTCATCCCAACGAGCTTTGTCGGCAATGATCTTGTCCGTCATTTCTTGCGGCGTTGATGGCTCGGCCGAGAAGTAAAAAGCGTTGAGCTTGGCCTTGATATCGTCGCGTTGCAGGATGGTGGTGACTTCCTGGTTCAGACGTTTGACCACATCATCCGAGGTGTTGTGCGGCACAAAGAAAGCGTCCCAGGAAATTGCCTCGAAGTTTTCCAGGCCAGCTTGGGCCATGGTGTTCAGGCCGGGAAGCAGTTCGCTGGGCTGCAAGGAAGTCACCGCCAGGGCTTTAACCTTGCCTGCTTCGACCTGGGGCATGGCAATGCCGGGAACCATAAAGGCCGCGTCAATGTCGCCACCAATAATGGCGGTCAGGATTTGCGGGAAGCCCGAGTAAGGGATTTGTTCCAGCTTGATATCGACAGCGTGCTCCAGCATGGCCATGGCCAGGTGGGCCGAGCTGCCGGGGCCGACCGAACCGTAGTTCAATTCGCCGGGGCGAGACTTGGCCAGGGCAATGAATTCTTCCACGGTGTTGGCGGGCGAGTTCGCCGGTACCACCAGTACGTTGGGGCTGGTGCCAATCATGGAGATGGCCTGCAAGTCCTTCAGCGGGTCGTAACCCAGCGAAGTCTTGTACAGGGTAGGGGCAGTCACCATGGGGCCATTGATGGTCAGCAGCAGGGTGTAGCCGTCGGGTTTGGCGTGTGCCACAAAGCGGGTGCCGATATTGCCACCAGCACCGGGACGGTTATCAACAATGACGGTCTGGCCCAGAGCTTGGGACAGAGGCTCGGAAATGGCACGGGCCAAGGCGTCAGGCGAGGAGCCTGCCGGGAAGGGCACCACCATTTGAATGGGACGCTCGGGCCAACTGGATTGGGCTTGAGCCGAGTGCGCCAGCAAACCGGTGCAGGCCAGCCCCAGAACGGAGCGGATCAGAAGATCACGAGAACGAGCAAGCAATGACATTGTTTTGATTCTGAGTAAGAGACGGTTGACCGCAGGTCTGGCAGCGCGGGTCAGGTGCCAGATCGGGCAGACGAAGGTATTAGTGGCCTTCCTGCTTGGCCTCGCGGGTTAACAAGGCGTGGACAGCTTCGCGCGGGGCCAGTTGTTCAAACAGGATCTGGCAGACCGCTGCGGTAATCGGTAGTTCAATCTGGTGCGCCCGGCCCATTTCCAGAACCGAACGGGCACAGCGCACACCTTCGGCGGTAATGCCGGTGGCCAGGATGCTGTCCAGGCTTTCGCCTGCACCCAGCGCCAGGCCCACTTGGCGGTTGCGGGACAATTCGCCCGTGGCTGTCAGCACCAGATCACCCAAACCTGCCAGACCAGAGAAGGTTTCTGCCTGACCACCTAATGCGACGCCCAGGCGCTGCATTTCAGCCAGGCCTCGGGTAATCAGGGCGGCACGGGCGTTGTGGCCCAGGCCCAGTGCATCGGCAATGCCACAGGCAATAGCCATAATGTTTTTGACAGCACCGCCCACTTCCACACCGATCATGTCGGTGCTGGTGTAAAGACGGGCTTGTTTGCCATGCAGAGCCTCCAGGGCAATGCCGGCCATATCAGCAGGCTCGCAAGCCAGAGTCAGCGCAACAGGCAGGCCTTTGGCGACTTCCAGGGCGAACGAGGGGCCAGAGAGCACGGCACGGCCTAACCAGGGATGGTCGGGCAGGCTTTCACGCACAATCTGGTGGGGCAATAAACCGCTTTCCTGATGAAAACCTTTGCAGGTCCACACCAGCAGGACGGGATGACGACGGGTCGCAGGCAAATGCTGCGCCAGGTCCAGACAGGTTTGCGCCAGACCACGCACAGGTACACCCAGAATCAGCAGGGCAGGGCCGGTGTCGTCGCCCAGGGCGAAATCCATGACTTGCTGCAGGCTGTCGCTGGCCTGTAGCGATTCGGGCAGCAAGACATCGGGCAAGTACGCAGGGTTGCGATGATCCTGCCCGATGGCTTGCGCCGTTGATGCTTTGCGCGCCCAGACCATCGTGGGAGCCTGGGTGCTGGCCAGGGCGGCCAGTGCCGTGCCCCAGCTTCCAGCGCCCAGAACTGCAACACGAACGGGAGTGTGCGCGTTTGACATCATTAAGCCTGCAAAGGCTGGCCGTCAGCTTGTGCGGCACCTTGTTGCTGCGCCATGCGCTGCTCGTACAGAGACTGGAAGTTCACTTCAGTCAGGTGCAAGGCAGGCAAGGATGTGCGGTTGATGGCATCAGCCACGGCAGCACGCAAGTAGGGGTACAGCATGGTGGGGCACACAATGCCCAGCAGAGGCTCAAGTTGCTCTTCAGGGATGTTGGCGGCTTCAAAAATACCGGCCTGGGTGGCTTCCACCAGGTACATGACCTTGTCGCCAATGCGAGTGGTCACAGTGGCGGTTACGGTGCTTTCGTAGACCGTGTCAGCCAGGCGTTGGCCGCCCACATTGATGGACACTTCCACGGAAGGGGCCTCTTGCTCCAGAAAGATCTGGGGAGCGTGGGGCATTTCGATGGACAGGTCTTTGATGTAGGTGCGCTGCAGGCTGAAGCTGGGTTGTTGAGCTTCTTGTTCAGCGGCTGGGGTGTTCTGGTCGGCCATGGGTGATCCTATGGGATAAAAAAATTGTTAGAAAAAAAATCAGGCGGCCAGCAGAGGCAGCAAGCCACCTTCGCGGTCCAAAGCGGCCAGATCATCGTAGCCACCTACATGGGTGTCGCCAATGTAGATTTGGGGAACGGTACGCCGACCGGTGCGCTCCATCATGAGGGCGCGCTGTTCGGGTTCGCGATCAATCATGATTTTATTGATTTCAGTTACGCCGCGTTGCTTGAGCAGCATTTCAGCGCGCACACAATAGGGGCACACCATTGTGGAGTACATCGTGACTTTTGCCATGAGAGCCTCGTAGAAGGGGAGCTTACGATTTTTTGACGGGCAGGCTCGATTGCAGCCAACCCTGAATACCGCCTTGCAGTGTGTAGGCTTCGTTGATGCCGTGCTTGCGCAAAACGGCCACGCTGCGCGGGGCGCTGCGGCCGGTGTCACACACCAGAATGACAGGCTTGTCTTTGGGCAGCGAGCTGGCCTTGGCGTCAAGGTCGGCAGCAGGAATGTTGCGAGATTGTGCAATTGCCCCGGCTTTGAACTGATCGGCGCTGCGCAGATCAATCAAAATGGCGTCTTTCTGGTTTACCATCTGTACCGCTTCAGCGCTTGAAACTGCGCGCCCGGCACGGCCTTTGAAAAAGCTGGGTATTAACAGCATAATGCCGGCAAGCACCGCAATTGCTAAAATTAGAAGATTGTTCTGACTTAAGATGAAGTCCACGTTAAATCCTGTTGATTACCAAGAAAAGCAAGAAAAAAGGGCAAGATCACACGATTATAGAGTGGCGCCAATTTTTCAACCTCGAGGCTGTTTTTACCATGTATAAACTTGTACTGATGCGGCACGGCGAAAGCCAGTGGAACCTGGAGAACCGGTTTACTGGCTGGACCGATGTCGATCTTACCGAAACCGGGCGTCAACAGGCAAAGCAAGCCGGTGATTTGCTGAAAGAAAACGGTTTTGAGTTCGACCTGGCTTTCGCCTCGGTCCTCAAGCGCGCTATCCGTACATTGTGGATCGCCCTGGATTCGATGGACGCCATGCACACCCCCGTGGGTTTGAGCTGGCGCCTGAACGAACGCCATTATGGTGCTTTACAAGGCTTAAATAAAGCCGAAACCGCACAAAAGTACGGTGAAGACCAGGTCCTGGTCTGGCGTCGTGCCTACGCGATCGCTCCCGATCCTGTCGCCGTGGACGATCCACGCAACCCACGCTTTGATGCTCGCTACGCCCGCGTGCCGGACGATCAACTGCCTCGCACCGAGTGTCTGCAAGACACCGTGGCCCGCGTGGTTCCTTTCTGGGACGAGTCTATCGCTCCTGCGATTCGTTCGGGCCGTCGTGTGCTGGTGACTGCTCACGGCAACAGCCTGCGCGCACTGATCAAGCACCTGGATGGCATTTCTGACGAGGATATCGTTCACCTGAACATTCCTACCGGCCAGCCTCTGGTGTACGAGCTGGACGAAAACCTGCGTCCTATCCGCCATTACTACCTGGGTGACCAGGCAGCGATTGAGGCCCAGATGCAAGCCGTCGCCAATCAGGGCAAGGCGCAGTAAAAAATGTGGCGCTACAGCGTTTGCCTGTTGCTGGCAGCCTGGACCTTTCCGGCCCTGGCTGCTGATCCTGACTTGGCCGCCCGCCAGGCCCAGGCCCAAAAGCAGCAGGCAGAGCTGCGCCAGAAAATTGAATCGCTGCGTAAAACCATTGATACCAGCGAAAGCTCGCGTCGGGATGCGGCCAATGCCTTGCGCGAATCCGAGCAGGCTATTTCCGATATAGATCGCACGCTGGCTCAGATCGAGCAGCGGCAAGAGCAGTTGCACCAACAGTTGGGTTCGTTGGGCAAGCAGATCAGCGAACAACAAGTCATCAAAGAGCAGCGTCAGCAAGAGCTGGCCGAGCAACTGCGGGCGCAATATGCCAATGGCGTGTCGCCATGGTCCGCCTTGCTGTCGGGTGATGACCCGAACGCCATCAACCGTGAACTGCATTATCTGGGCTATGTCTCGCGTCAGCAGACCGAACAGGTTCATAAGGTACGCCGCACTGTCGAGCGGCTGGACCGTTTGCAGACCCAGGTCGCGGCGCGTGAAAAAGAGCAGGAACAGCTTGCCACCGACGCTGCCGCCCAAAAAGTGGCCTTGGAAGAACAAAAAGAAAAACGAAGCAAGGTGGTGGCTGATATCAGTGCTGAACTGGACCGACAGCGCGGTCAGGCTGCGAACCTGCAAAGCAATGACAAACGACTGGGGGATTTGATCTCCGGTCTGGAAACTGAAATTGCCCGACAGGCCGAGCTGGCCCGTCGCGCCGAAGAACAACGCCGACGCGAAGCCGCACGCCGTGCTGAAGAAGCGCGCAAAGCTGAATTGGCCCGTCAGCAAGAATTGCAGCGTAAAGCCAAGCAAGAGCAGGCTGCCCGTGAACAGGCGCGCCTGGAACGCGAGCGGGAATTGCTGGAGCGGGCACGTGCTACACAGCCACCTTTGCCACCGGCCTTGCCACCCAGCAAGCCGGAGCCTGCCGCTCCGCAGCAGCCAGAGCCACTCATTCCGCGTCCTCCGCTCACGTATACGCCGCCAACTTCCAACGAGCGCTTGCTGTCAGACAGCTTGGAAGCCTCGTCGGAACCAAGTGAGCCGATCAGTAAACCGGTAGCACCGAAGGTACGTGAGGTGCAGGTGGTTGAAGAGCCTGTGGATCAGGCTTCCGGGCCAGCCTTGGAACCAGAAGGTGGATTTGCTGGTCTGAAACGTGGCTTGCCTTACCCGGTACGGGGCGAGGTGCAAGGCAAATTTGGTGCCGAGCGCCCCGACGGCGGTATTTGGCGCGGCATTGTGTTGCGTGCGCAAGCGGGGACAACGGTGCGTGCCGTAGCTCCAGGTCGTGTGGTCTTTGCAAGCTGGATGACCGGGTTTGGAAACTTGCTGATCATTGATCATGGCCGCGATTACTTAAGCGTTTATGCCTATAACCAGAGCACGCTTAAGCAGGTTGGCGATATTGTAGGGCGCGGGGATGCCGTTGCTCGGGTGGGGGCTACCGGTGGGCAGGTTGAGCCGGGTCTGTACTTCGAGCTGCGCCATCAGGGCAAGCCTATTAATCCGCAGGTCTGGCTGGGTTCCTGATTCCGTTTTTCCCCAGGTGTAGAACCCCGCACTTACGTTTGCTCGCATTTGTAGCGCCGGGTAGCGACTCCAGCCCAGTTCACGCTGGTCGACGCTTTACGCTACTCTTATAATGCATGGTCGGGTCAGCTCCGGGAGGTGGCCCCGTCTTGAATCTGAAAATAATGGGAATGTGCATGAGCACTCGAAGGATTGGCAGCATAGGACTAGTGGCAGCAGGTGCTGTGGGCGGTATTTTGATCAGCCTGGGCATTACTGCGGTCGCTCAACGCGGCGAGCCATTGCCTTTGCGCGAACTGCAACAGTTCGCCAATGTGTTCGCTGCCATCAAGAACACATATGTGGAGCCCCTGACCGATCAGGCTTTGGTCAATAACGCGATCAAAGGTCTGTTTACCGATCTGGATCCGCATTCCGCCTATCTGGATGCCGACGCTTTCAAGGAAATGGAAGCCATGACCCAAGGTGGCTTCGGTGGCCTGGGCATAGAAATCGGCAGCGAGGACGGGATGCCCAAAGTCATCTCGCCTATTGAAGATACGCCTGCGGCGCGCGCCGGGATTCTGGCGGGCGACATCATCACGCACATCAATGGCAAACCGACCAAGGATTTGAGCCTGAATGATGCCGTCAAGCAAATGCGCGGCGAGCCTAAAACGTCTATCAAGCTGACTATCCGCCGTGCAGGCCGTGACAAGCCGTTGGAATTCAACTTGGTGCGCGATGTCATCAAGGTGCGCAGCGTGCGCTCCAAGATGCTGAACGACAATGTGGCCTACGTGCGTATTGCTCAGTTCCAGGAGCGCACTGCTGCGGATCTGGTCAAGCAATTGTCCGAGGTGAATAAAGGCCCAGGCGCACCGAAAGGCTTGGTGATTGACCTGCGTAATGACCCCGGTGGCTTGCTGGAAAGCGCGATTGGTGTGTCTTCTGCCTTCCTGGATTCCGGTGCTTTGGTGGTATCGACCAAAGGCCGTATTCCTTCGTCAAACCGCGAGTACTACGTCAAATCCATGCAGTCCGTTCTGGGCGAACTGGATACGGACGCTGACGTCTTGAAGAAGCTGGATTGGCTCAAGACGGTGCCTATCGTGGTGCTGGTGAACGTGGGTTCGGCCTCGGCTTCGGAAATTGTGGCCGGTGCCTTGCAGGATCACAAACGCGCCACCATTATCGGCAACCGCACCTTTGGTAAAGGCTCGGTTCAAAGCGTGGTGCCTCTGTCTGAAGACTCGGGCCTGAAGCTGACGACGGCGCTGTACTACACGCCTAGCGGCACTTCCATCCAGGTAACGGGTGTACAGCCTGATGTGGTGGTGGATGATACGGCCCAAGGTAATTTGTTCCGCCTGCCGCGCGAAGTGGACTTGAAGCGTCACCTGGTTAACAGCAAGGTCGATGAAAACACGGAAGAAGAACAGCCTGACCTGGGCATGAGCCCAGAGTTCAAGATGTTTGAGTTCGGTGGTGACGACGACTTCCAGTTGCAGCAAGCGCTGAATCATTTGGCTGGCCGTACGGTCATCAAGAATGATCCTGCCAAAGTTGCTGCCGCCAAGGAAGCGGCTGCCAAGCGCGAAAAGGAAGTAGAGTCCGATTCGCCGGAAAAAAAAAGTCCCTTGAATCAGCAACCCAGCGTTGAACGGTTCCGAATCACCCCCAAGGGTCTCGAACCGGTAAAACCGTAAAGATGGGTTTTTGACGTGGAAGATCAGCAATTACTGCGCTATGCGCGGCATATTCTGCTCGATGAGTTCGGGGTAGAAGCGCAAGAGCGGATTCTGGCCTCCCGCATTCTGGTGGTAGGCGCGGGGGGGCTGGGTTCCCCCGTGGTGGCTTATCTGGCGGCCTCGGGTGTGGGCTCCATCATTCTGGTTGATGATGACCAAGTGGAATTGAGCAATCTGCAACGCCAGATTGCTCACACCACCGACCGCCTGGGCTGGGACAAGGTCGAGTCCGCCAAGCTGCATATCGAGCAACTTAATCCCGAAGTGAAGGTGACGCCTGTCGTTCAACGTCTGGACGAAGCGGGTTTGATGCATTGGGTTCAGCAAGTGGATCTGGTGCTGGATTGCTGCGATAACTTCGCAACCCGCCATGCGATTAACCGTGCCTGCGTGGCACTGCGTAAACCCTTGGTGTCAGGTGCCGCTATCCGGTTCTCCGGCCAGGTCAGCACCTACGACTTGCGACAGCCTGATGCCCCTTGTTATCACTGCCTGTTCCCGGAAGCCGATGATGTCGAGGAATTGCGTTGTGCCACCACAGGCGTTCTATCGCCTTTATTGGGTATGGTGGGGAGTGCACAGGCAGTAGAGGCCTTGAAGCTGTTAGGCGGCTTCGGAGAGCCTCTGGTGGGCCGTTTGTTGAGCGTGGATGCTTTCAATATGAACTGGCATACCGTGCGTTTCCGCAAAGACCCGGCTTGCCCGGTATGTAGTGCAGGCTCGGCAGAGCATGCCGACCACGCCTGATACTTTCCTGATGTGTTGATCAAGACTCCAGGCCATGTCCGTAAAAATGGCCTGGTGTGATTCCGAAGCGTCGCCGGAACTGGCGATGAAAGTAGGACAGATCCGAAAATCCCACTGAATACGCCACTTGCGCTACCGTGTTGGACGGTGTCTGGCGCAGCAATTGTGCCGCCGCTTCCAGGCGTAAATGCATCAACTGGGCGGTAAACGTCGTGCCCTGCGTTTTGAATAGTTCCTGGACAGTGCGTGGTGCCATACCCAGGTATTCGGACAGGGCCGCAATAGTCAAAGCGGGATCACCCAAACGGTCAGAGAGATAGCCCAGCGCATCTTCGTAACGCGCTGTGGTCGGTGCCAGCGGCGTCGTGCGTCGCTCGTTGATACTCATGGCCAGCAAATCGCGCAGGCAGCGCCAAGCCTGGTCATGCTGATTGGCCCGTAAGCCATCGGCTGACAGCAGCAGGCCTTGCAGATAATGCTCCAGCAAGTGCAGGCTGGCTCCCGGGTTCAAGGGCTGGGCGACTACATCATTCAAGGGGCCCGTATACGGCAATAGCCCGTCCAGCGGCAGCCGCAACGTGGTCATGATGACTTCGTCCACAAAATCCAGCGTGAAGGGGCTGGTGCCCACATTCAGGCTCAAGCTGCCCGCGGGCAGCCATTGTTCGCGCCCGTTCTGAATCAGGCGGCAGTGGCCTTGCTGATGCACATTCAAAAACAACCAGGGTTGATCCGTTTGCGGCCTGCCCGTGCTGACTCGATAGGGCTGCGCCGTCAGCCGATTAATCGCTACCTCTCCAAGGCGTTGGGAGCGCAGGGTGCCATGGAAGTTCTGCCCGTAGCACTGCGTCTGCACATGCTGAAAGGACTGTGAAATGGCTTGTGTCCAGAGCTTGGCTCCCTGTCCGGGGGGCGAAGTCTGTGTATCCCAGTGGTAGTTCGTGCTCATGCGGTTTATTTCCGTCTTCTGCGTCATTGTCCAGATTGGGCTGCGCCCCAGTCCACGACACAGAGAGGCAATAGGCTCAAGAATAGTATCTAAGACAGTACTGCATGGTGGGCCACGGCACACCTCGGTGGCTATCGGGTTTAACCATGAAGGGTGCCCACAGCGCACCTGGAGACAATACAGGAAAGGAGCAGTCATGACAGAACAGCTAAAGCAGATCTACCCCTATATCAACGGCCAGGCCTGGAAATCAGAGGGTCAGCAGCATAAAGATCTGGTCAATCCTTACACCGGCAAACCACTGGCACGTGTGTTTCTGGCGACCAAGCAGGATATTGAAGAAGCGCTGGCCAGTGCAGAGCGTGCGCAGCGTACCTGGGGCAAGATGCTGGCGCGTGAGCGCGAGGCCATCCTGTGCCGTGCGGCCGATATTGTGGAGCGCCGCCGTGACGATATCGTGCGAGTGCTGGTGGAAGAGGGCGGTAACGTCTTTGGCAAGGCCATGTTCGAGTGCGATTACATCGTAAGCACCTTCCGCATAGCCGCCGGTCAGACTCGTGATATTCGCGGTGAAACCATGCCTTCGGATCTGCCTGGCCGTATTTCCATGAGCATTCGCCGTCCTTTGGGCGTGGTCGCCGGGATTGGCCCTTTTAACGCTCCTTTGCTGCTGAATGGCAAGAAGCTGGCTCCCGCTCTGGCTGCTGGTAACAGCTTCATTCTGAAGCCTTCGCCTCATACTCCGATGGCCGCCCTGATGTTTGCCGAGATTCTGGAAGAAGCCGGTCTGCCTGCAGGCGTGCTGACCGTTCTGCTGACAACGGACGAAGCCTTGGGCGATACCCTGTTCTCCGATCCACGCGTCAAATTGGTGACTTTTA
Organism: Alcaligenes parafaecalis; assembly: GCF_026344135.1. Classification (NCBI taxonomy): domain Bacteria; kingdom Pseudomonadati; phylum Pseudomonadota; class Betaproteobacteria; order Burkholderiales; family Alcaligenaceae; genus Alcaligenes; species Alcaligenes parafaecalis. Next base: position 381,070 of record NZ_JAPKNA010000002.1, read on the forward strand.
CAGGCTCGGCTCGTGTGGGTCGGATTCTGGCTGATCTGGCGGGTCGCCATCAGAAGCGGATTGTGCTGGAGCTGGGCGGTAAAAGCCCCGTGGTGGTGCTGGATGATGCCACGCTGGATTACGCCGTGCGTTCTGCTGCGTTCGGGATCTACTTCAACCAGGGCCAGGTGTGCATGGCCAATTCGCGCATTATTGTGGAACAGGGGATTTACGAGGCCTTCTGCGAGGCTTTCGCCAAACAGGTAGCCCGTATCCCCACAGGGGACCCTGCTTTGCCACAAACGGCTGTCGGTCCCTTGATCAGTTCCGAACAGGCTGATTTTGTGCAGGCCCATATTGAAGATGCCGTGTCCAAGGGGGCAACCTTGTTGGCAGGTGGTGGTCGTGAGGGCAATGTGGTTCAGCCTACAGCCTTGTGCGATGTCACCCCGGATATGCATCTGTACCACGAGGAAACCTTTGGCCCGGTCGCTGCCATCTACAAGGCGCGTGACTACGAGCACGCACTGGAAATGGCCAATGACACATCCTACGGTTTGTCTTCCGCGATTCTGACCAATGATCTGCAAAAAGCGATGGATTTTGCCGAGCGTATCGAGGCAGGTTCAGTTCACATCAATGACAACTCTTTTGATGATGATCCGAACGCGCCTTTCGGTGGCTTCAAGGACAGTGGCTACGGCAAGGAAAACGGCCGTTATTCCATTGCCGACATGACTGAGCTGAAATGGGTCACCATCCAGCAAGGAGAACGCCAGTTGGCGTTCTAATCAGCCCTGGGGGCGTGGCCAGTTTTTGACCAGTTGTGCAATGCGGTTGATGCGCTGGTCTACATACGGGCCGCGTCCATGATACAAAGCGCTGAACGGAGTGCCCGCGTTATAGATATGGATGGTTTGCATCCCTAGCTGGCGGGCACTTTTCAGATTGCGCAGCGTATCTTCCACCAGCACGATGTCACGTGCCTGGGATTTGAGCACCGCCAGGGCTTGTTTCATCAGCGCTTGGGACGGCTTGGGGCGGTAGCGTCCCTGAAGCTGCATATGCTCAATCGCCCACAGGCCGTCAAAGACAGGCAGCAGATTCAGGGCTTTCAGCACGCGATGTGCGTAGTCCAGCGGCGCATTGGTCAGCAATAGCTTGTAGCCGGGCAGACGACGTAACTGGGATGCCAGGCCACGCTCGGAACTGAGCAGAGTAGGCACATCAAAGTCGTGCGCGTGTTTCAGGAAAGTCGCCGGGTCTGCGCCGTGATGGCGCTGCAGGCCAATCATGGTGGCGCCGTAACGCTTCCAGTACTCCAGACGCAGCCGGTCGGCCTCATCCATATCCACCCCCAGCGTTTCAGCCACGCCGATGCGCATACGCCCATCAATGGCTTGAAAAATGCCTTTGGAGGCATTGTGCAGGGTGTTATCCAGATCAAACAGCCAGATGGTTTCATCTGGCTGGCAGGCCGACAAAGGCCGTGCCCAGGGATGGGCACGGATAGGGGCGCGCACGGATTAGTGAGAGCTGATCATGGTGCCAACACCACGATCAGTCAGGATTTCCAGCAGCAGGCAGTGGGGGACACGGCCGTCGATCACATGCACGGAATTGACACCGTTGCGGGCTGCATCCAGGGCCGAGGAGATCTTGGGCAGCATGCCGCCGGAGATCGTGCCGTCGGCAAACAGCTCGTCAATGGTCTGGGCCGACAGGCGGCGCAGCAGTTGGCCAGCCTTGTCCAGCACGCCGGGCGTGTTGGTCAGCATGACCAGCTTTTCAGCGCTCAGCACTTCCGCCATCTTGCCAGCCACCACGTCCGCATTGATGTTGTAGGCCTGGCCGTCCTCACCGTAACCGATAGAGGAAATAACGGGAATGAACTGATCGTCTTGCAGAGCTTTGACCACTTCAGGCTGGATGCTTTCAATATCGCCCACAAAGCCGATATCCAGCAGTTCGCCAGGGTGTTCGGCATCAGGCAGCATTTTCTTGGTGACACGAATCATGCCACCGTCTTTTCCGGTCAGACCCACGGCCTTGCCGCCTGCTTCATTGATCATCATGACAATGTCTTGCTGCACTTGCCCGCCCAGCACCCATTCCACCACTTCCATGGTTTCAGCATCCGTCACACGCATGCCCTGGATGAATGTGCCTTCTTTGCCAATACGCTTGAGGGCGTCATTGATCTGGGGGCCGCCACCGTGCACCACAACGGGGTTCAGGCCAACCAGCTTGAGCAAGACGACGTCATGGGCAAAGCTGCGCTGCAAAGCCTCTTCGGTCATGGCATTGCCGCCGTATTTGATGACAACGGTCTTGCCGTGGAAGCGACGAATATAAGGCAGGGCCTCGGACAACACTTCTGCTTTGACGGTTGCGGGGTAATTCTGCGGATCTGTGGTGCTCATTGATGCGCTCACTTGAAGAAAACCCGGGTCCACTGCTGGTACCCGGGGTTATGTGGCTGGGGGCAGAAACAGTTTTTTAGCTGCTAGCCAGGGCTTTTTCGACGGTAGCGATAAATTCCTGCTTGTCGTAGTTGCCCAGGTAACGCTTGATGATGTTGCCCTGTTTGTTGAGTAAAAAGGCGGTGGGTGTCAAACGGACATCCCCAAAGGCCTTGGCGATTTCGCCCTTGTCGTCATGGACAACCGTGAACGGCAGTTGGCGGGATTGGGTGAAGTTGCGCACGTAGTTGATCGGGTCGTGCTTCATGGCAACGGCCACAATATCAAAGCCCTTGCCGGACAAGGCATTGAAGTTTTTAATGTTGTCGGGCATCTGTGCGACGCAGGTGGTGCAGTCCGTGGCCCAGAATTTCACCAGGACGACCTTGCCTTGCAAGTCTTTGGTTTCAAAGTGCTTGCCGTTCAGGTCGGTGAAGGCCACATCAGGCGCGCTGGATTTGGAGCTGCCGGACATGGTCCAGACACCCAGACCGACGGCGACAGCAACAACAAGAGCAATGATGACTACTTTTTTCATTGGACGGGCATAACTTCTACAGAGGCGGCGGCGGCCGGTTCAGCGGCTGGGGCGGCGGTGTTGGGGGCATCCTGCTTGTTGCTGCTCAAAGGCTGTGCCAGGCTTTCAGCGCTGACATACTCAAAGAGCTTGGCGACTTTGTTCACGCCCGGCACGCTGGAGGCAGCAATGGCAGCACGTTCGCCTTCCTGGTGGGTCACACGGCCCAGCAGGTAGACCACGCCACGCTCTGTGGTCGTGGAAATAGTGCGGCTAGGTACTTCTTTGGCGTTGAGCAGGGCGGTGCTGACGCGGGTGGTAATCCAGGAGTCGTTCGAGCGTACGCCCAGCGCGGTAGGTTCGCCCACGCGTAGCTCGTTGACCACGCGATTCACCTTGTCAACTTTGGAAACCAGACGGGCGGCTTCTTCTTTATCAGCCTGGGTAGGCACATCGCCTGTCAGCAGGACAACTCCGGCGTACGAGGTGGAGTTGATGCGGCCTTCCTTGTTTTCCAGCAGACGGCGTGTTTCAGCACCGGCCTTCATGACAATGGTTTTGTCCTCGACCTGCTCGCCCGTCGTGCGGCGGTCGGTAGCGACAACGGCGGTGGTGGCAGCCGCGCCGCCAACAACCAGCAGACCGCAACCGGTCAGAGTGGTGCTGGCCAGCAGGGCGGCCAGAATCAAACGGTGTTTCATAGTGGATCTCCGAGCAGCAGCGCATCAATGCCATCGCACATGGCATGCAACAGAACGATGTGTACTTCCTGAATACGCATGGTTCGATCGTGCGGTACGCACAGATGGATGTCGGTGTCCGAGAGCAGGTCGGCAATTTGTCCGCCGCCTTTGCCGGTCAGGGCAATGATGACCATATCGCGTTCGCGAGCGGCCTCAATGGCACGGATGACGTTTGGCGAATTGCCGCTGGTGGAGATGGCCACCAGAATGTCGCCAGTCTGGCCCAAGGCGCTGACCTGGCGTTCAAAGATGCTGTCAAAGCCATAATCATTACCCACCGCCGTCATGATGGAGGTGTCGGTATTCAAGGCGATGCCAGCCAGGGGTAAACGGTCGCGCTCAAAACGGCCCACCAGCTCTGCAATAAAGTGCTGGGCGTCGGCTGCTGATCCGCCGTTTCCGCAAGCCAGAATCTTGCCGTCGTTGGCCAAGGTGGCAAACAACAGCTCGACAGCGGCGGCCAAAGGTTCGGCCAGTTCGCGTGTGCTGGCTTTGAGGGTATCGACGGAATCGTCGAAATGCGAAGTCATTAAGGCGATAAGGTCCATAGCGCGCATTATCGCACGGAGAATTTCCCTGTGGGGCAGGCAGATCGTGTCATGTTGAAAAAAACGCCACGGTATTGAAACCAGATGCTGTATCAAAGCCAAAATGCGGCGTTTTGTCTGGGTTTTTTCAGGATGGGCATGAATGTCCTGCCTGGGAAATCAGTGCATGGCGCTGTGTGCTCAGGTGTGCTCAGGGCTGATCGAAGGCATTTTGCACCCAGTTCAGGGTGTCGCCTTCGATAGCGATGACATCAAACCGGCAGGCGGGCAGCTTGCCATGGAAGTAGCGCTGGCTCAGTGTGGGCAGCCACTGCTGGGCGCTCAGAATCAAGCGCCGTTGCTTGTCCCGGTTTACACTGGCAAGCGCTCCTCCGTAGCCTGTGTGACTGCGCTGGCGTACCTCCAGAAAGACAAGATGACTCTGATGCCACAGGACCAGGTCAATTTCCCCGAAACGAGCACCCAATTGCCGCGCCAGAACGCGAGCACCTTGGGCGGTGACATGATCGCAGGCACGCTGTTCGGCCTGATCGCCCCTTCGTTGACTGGGGGAGCGCTGTGGTCGGTCTTCTCTGGTCTGAGGGCGAATGCGCTGACGCTGCCGCAGTCGCTTGTTTTGTGCCTGGCGAGCGTATTCAAAGGGATTCATAGGGATACACGATGATGAATAAGCAGGATCGAGCATGAGCGATATCGAAAACCGAACAGGGAATGCCGGGGTCTGGCAAAGCATGATGGACAAGGTGCAAGGTCAGGTCTGGCCGCAGTCTTGTCTGTACGTAGTGGCCACGCCTATCGGCAATATGGGAGACCTTAGCCTGCGCGGCTGGCAGGCGCTGGAATGCTGCGACATTATTGCGGCAGAGGATACGCGGGCGACTCGTCCTTTTTTGCAGGCCTGGGGCATTCAAACCCCTTTGATGGCGGCACATCGTCATAACGAAGCCCAGGCGGCTCAGGCGATTATTGAGCGCCTTGAGCAAGGGCAACGGGTGGCCCTGGTGTCAGACGCGGGTGCTCCGGCGGTGAGCGACCCAGGCGCGCGCGTGGTGCGGGCAGTGCGGGACGCAGGTTTTCAGGTTGTGCCTTTGCCCGGCGCCTCTGCGGTTATTACCGCCTTGATGGGTAGCGGTGCAACGAGTGACGAGAATCCCGCCTTTGCTTTCGCCGGTTTCATGCCACCTAAAACGGTTGCGCGTCGCAAGTGGCTGCAGCATTGGTCCAGTCTGGGCATGCCGGTGTTGATGTTTGAGTCCCCGCACCGCCTGCGTGCTGCTTTGCGCGATATGGAAGAAGTGTGCGGCCCAGAGCGAGAACTGACCTTTGCTCGCGAGCTGAGCAAGCGTTTCGAGCAGATTCATACTTTGCCACTGGGGCAGGCCTTGGCCTGGCTGGATGAGGATAGCCACCGTGAGCAGGGGGAGTTTGTTTTAATTTTGCACGCTGCGGTGCAAGAGGTGGACGAGGATGCCCCCGCCCTGGATGCCAATACGGAACGCTGGATGAAGGCTTTGTTGGAGCAGGTTTCACTGCGTGATGCCGCCCGAATTGCCAGCCAAGCCAGCGGCATACCGCGTGATGTCTTGTATGCCTGGGGCTTGGCGAATTCGCCTAAAGATTAACGCACCGCCACTGAGGGGCTAAGTCCGGTTTTCTGCTGTATCCGATAGGCCGCATTAATGGCTTCGGTCCGGTTCTGGTACGGGCCAATTTGCACGCGGTACAAATCGTTGTGCATCTGAACCTGGGCGTCCCGGTACTCCACCTGCGAAATCTGACGGTTCAACTGCTGCGCCAGTGCGGCCGCATTTTCTCTTGCGGAGAATGCGCCAAACTGGAGATAAACCCGATTTTGACCTGATGGGGCCTGAGGTTTGCTGGGGCTTGTGCTCGAAGATTGCACAATTAACTGCTGATCATTGGCATCGCTGCTCCAGCTTGGGGAGTCGTCCAATTCTACAGTCAGATCATCTCCTGGCAGGACGGCCAGCGCATCCGGCGTGGGCTCCAGCTTTTCAGTCATGGTCAGGCTGGGTTGGGGGGCGACAGGGGGAGGTGGTGCTGCTTCGACCACTTCGACTTCGCCACGGCCAAAGCTGCCCGTGCGTATTTCTTCCTGAGTAATCGACTCCACCACAACGGTGCCACTGCCCGGTGCAATCAAGTCCAGCTTGGCGGCTGCAACGTAGGACAAGTCGATGATGCGGGAGCTATGGAATGGACCACGGTCGTTAATGCGCACTATCACGGACTTGCCGGTTTTGGGGCGGGTGACGCGGGCGTAGCTGGGGATGGGCAGGGTGGGATGTGCCGCCGTCATGGCGTACATATCGTAGGTTTCGCCGTTGGCGGTTTTTTTGCCGTGGAATTTGCGTCCGTACCAGGAAGCTGTGCCGGTCTGGGAAAAGGCTTTGTGAGAGGTATGGGGAACAAAGCTTTTGCCGAGCACGGTATAGGGGCGGGTATTACTGCGGGCGATGGGTTCTATTCGAGGTGTAGCGTCGGGGGTGGCCTGAAGGTTCGCCGGGATTCGGGCGTCTGGGCCATCGTCTTTGTAATAGCCTCCTCCGCGAGGTGCCGAGACGGTGGCTCCCGGTTTGGCTTTGGATTTGGCGCCCTTGGGGCTGGATGCGCACCCGGCCAGTAAGGCCAGGATGCTGAGGGTGGCGCCTAGTTTGCGTAAAGTGGACAGGCTCATGGGACGGGATTGATGGGCGGTTGATTGCGATGTCGCACTAGCAAGGGGGCGTAGTCGGCAAAACGCAGTGCCAGTTGTTCGGTAACGTACACAGAACGGTGCTGACCTCCGGTGCAGCCGATGGCAACCGTCAGGTAGTTGCGGGTGTCCTGCATATACAAAGGCAACCAGCGGCGTACAAAGCCTGCAATATCATCCACCATGGTTTCCACAGAGCCGAACTGGGCCAGCCATTTGGCAACTGGTTCGTCACGGCCTGTCATGGGGCGTAGCTCCGGGTCGTAGTGGGGGTTGGGTAGGCAGCGCACGTCGAACATCAGATCGGCATCGCCGGGCACGCCACGTTTGTAGGCAAAGGACTCGAAAGTCAGCACGACGCTGGCGCGATCCGCCTGTACCAGATCCCGAATCCAGGCGCGCAATTGGCCCGGGGTCAGGTCGGTGGTGTCGATAATGTGGCCCAGCTCACGCAAGGGGGCCGTCATTTCTCGCTCAACGGCAATACATTCTTCCAGGGATGGCGAGCGGCCATCCTGGCGCAAACGGTCAGTCAGCGGGTGACGGCGGCGTGATTCCGAGTAACGCTGCATCAGGGTGTGATCGCTGGCGTTCAAAAACAGCACGCGCAGGGCGTAGCCTTCTTCATTCAGTTTGCTGATCACACCGGGCAGGATGTCCAGATCACCGGCGCCGCGCACGTCAATGGCCACGGCTAGCCGCTCCAGCCCTTGTTCGGCAGAGCGTTCGACAAATTCGGCCAGAAATCGGGGTGGCAGGTTGTCAATGCACAGGTAGCCGGTATCTTCCAGCAGGCGCAAGGCAACTGATTTTCCCGAACCGGATATGCCGGTAATCAATACAACTTTCAGCATCGTAGCAAAGGGCTCCGTGTCGCTGCCCAGCGGGCGGCGGTTAGGTGAAACAGGGCAAAGCCGTCAGGGCCGTTTAATGCTAACAGACCCTTAGGTGCCTAGTCATCGCGGCTGTTCATGATAGCCAATGCCTGGCGCTCGATGAAGTCGCCCATGGTATCAATGCCGCGGAAGGCGAGAATCGTGTTGCGCACGGCCGCTTCCACTAGCACAGCCAGATTTCGGCCTGCTGCCACTTGAAGCATGACGCGTTTGATGTCCACGCCCAGCACTTCCTGGGTCTGATCCTGGGTGGGCAAACGCTCAAAGCTGTCGGGGTTGGAACGAACCAGGTGCACAATTAATTTAAGCTTCATTCTACGGCGAACAGAGGTTTCGCCGAAAATGGTGCGAATGTCCAGCAGCCCCAGCCCGCGTACTTCCAGCAGATTCTGCAGCAAAGGCGGGCATTGGCCGTCAATCATATTGGGGGCGGTGCGTGACAGTTCAACCGCATCGTCAGCCACCAGTCCGTGGCCACGGGAAATCAGTTCCAGCGCCAATTCGCTTTTACCCAGGCCGGATTCGCCTGTAATCAGTACTCCCAGACCCAGCACGTCCATGAACACACCGTGCATGGTGGTTTTGGGAGCCAGCCGTTTGCCCAGGTAAATGCGCAGCAGATCAATAAGCTGGGCCGCATCGATAGGGGTGTAGAGCAGCGGCACCCCTTGTTCTTCGCAAAACTGGATCAGGTCATCGGGTGCAACGGCGTCGTTGGCCACAAACAGGGCAGGAACACCGCCTTGCCGGAGGTCGTCCAGATGATGCAGGCGACGTTTGACGTCAAAGCGATTGTAGAAGGAGAGCTCTTCAGGGCCGAAAACCTGAATGCGAGCGGGGTGGATCAGGTTCAAGTGACCCACCAGGTCCGCGGCGGAGGCGCCAAGATCGGGTATGGGACGTTGGGCAGCGTGTTTTCCGGCTGCCCAGCTTACCTCAAGCTTGTCATTATTATCATTGACCAGTTCTTGAACTGTCAGCATCGGGATGTTCCGCGTTGAGATCAGGGGTCTGGGTCAGGATCTGGTGAATTTGAACAGGGTCCGTTTCCTGGGCCAGCGCCTGGCGGATGTCCTGATCGGCCATCAAACGGGCGATCTCGGCCAGCAGGTCCAGGTGGATTTGGGTAGCGGTCTCGGGAACCAGCAAAAAGAACAGCAGGCTGGCAGTCCGACCGTCGCTGGCATCAAAACGCACTGGCTCGGCCAGACGCATGAAGACGGCACAAGGCTCCTTCAAGTCCTTGATACGGCCGTGCGGGACGGCAACGTCGTGACCAAGGGCAGTGGAGCCCAGACGCTCGCGAGCGATCAGGCTGTGGAAAACGGCTGTCCGGGCAATGCCGTGATGGTTCTCGAAAATCAGTCCGGCTTGTTCAAAAGCGCGCTTCTTGCTGGTAACAGCAAGATCCAGAACCACGTTGGACAAAGGCAATATACGCGACAAGAGATTCATGACGGCCATTATAGGGGGGAATGTTTTTTAGCTAAACATTTTTTGGATGGCTAACAACAGGCGGACACTGTGCCCAGAAACACAAAACCCCGAACTTCTGAAAGAACGGGGTTTGTCGGCAGGCTATGCCCGCTGTAACAGTTCGGCGTGATCAGACTGCCGGAACTTCGAGCCGCTTGGCGGGCTCATGCGCATGGCTGTTTGCCTTTTCCTTGTATTTCAGAATCTGGCGGTCGATTTTATCGGCCAGCAGATCAATGGCGGCATACAAGTTCTCGTCTGAAGAGGCGCAGTGTATATCTTTGCCGGGGACGCGGACGGTCACTTCGGCAGTGTGCTTCAGGCGTTCGATGGAAAGCATAACCTGCGAGTCAACCACGTTGTCGAAGTGTTTTTCAATTCGACCAATTTTGCTTTTGACGTAGTCGCGAATGGCAGGAGTTATGTCAAGATTACGGCCAGTGATATTAAGGCTCATATAGGCTCTCCGTAGTAGTCAAACAACGTGTTCAAGAAGGGGAAGGTTGATCGTCTTTAGCCTCCTTACTACTGATCCTGGATATTCCAGTATACCTATATGTTGGTCAGATAACATGACCTGGATCAATCTGTGATGTGCAGGAAAACCCTTGCTTTGATTGGCCCCGTTACAGGGCCAAAAATCAGCTTACATTCGGAAGTTCGAGCCCAGGTAAACCTTGCGCACGGCTTCGTTATCAATAATCTCGGACGGGTGCCCGCTGGTCAGGACTGTACCTTCGCTGATGATGTAGGCGCGGTCACAAATGCCCAGGGTTTCTCGTACGTTGTGATCGGTAATCAGCACACCAATATTGCGGCCTTTCAGAAACTGTACAATGCGCTGGATCTCGATCACGGCAATCGGGTCCACCCCGGCAAAGGGCTCGTCCAGCAGGATGAAGCGGGGGTTGCTGGCGAGCGCGCGGGCAATTTCTACGCGGCGGCGCTCGCCACCAGACAGGGATAGGGCGGTATTTTGTCGGATGTGCGCAATTTGCAGCTCGCTGATCAGGGTTTCCAGGCGCTCGTTGATATCGTGCTTGTTGATGCTGCGACTGTTTTCGTCCAGTTGCAGCTCCAGCACGGCGCGGATGTTTTCTTCAACCGTCAGGCGACGAAAGACAGACGCATCCTGGGGCAGGTAAGACAGTCCCAGACGTGCCCGCTTGTGCATGGGCATGGCGGTAATGGGCGTGCCGTCAATTTCAATGCGGCCGGCATCAGCGGGCACAATGCCTACAATCATATAGAAGCTGGTGGTTTTACCAGCCCCGTTCGGGCCGAGCAGGCCGACGACCTCACCGCTTTCCACATTCAGGGAAACATCGTGCACGACCGTGCGTTTGCCGTAGGTCTTGCGCAGTCCTTGCGCAATCAGGCTGCCTTTGGTCGAGTGGCTGGCGCGGGTAGGGGTAGACGGGTTGTTAGGAGCAACCATGATTCAGAGGTGTCCGGGCTATTTGCGGGGGGAGGACTTGCGTTGGCATTCGGCCAGAGCAGCGTCGGCATTGGCGCGTGGGCGGGCAACGGAGCGCACCCGGCCATCACGTGTGGCAGATTCGGAGCCACCAAAAGCCTGGTAGGTGCCGTCTTTCTGGCGGTAAACAATGCGCTGACCCTGAATGGTGTCCTGCAACTTGCCGCAGACATAGCGGTTGACTACAGCTTTGCCAATCAGCTCGACTTCTTCTGTCTTGCCGTTATAAATGCCTCGGACGCCTTCGGCGACCAGAAGCTCAAACTTGGCGGGATCTTCCTGGCGAATAGTCACACGGGCGCGCTCGGTTACCGTCGCGGTGCCATGCTGGAAACCTTCCGCGTCCTGCTCGATAGCCAGTTGGTCGGCCATCAAGGTCATGGCGCCACGGGTCAGGATGATGTTGCCCTTGTAGATAGTCTGCTTGGCAATATCGTCGTAGGTCAGGGTGTCGGACAGCACGGAAGTGTCTGGTTCGGCGGCAGCAGGGGCAGCCGCCTGGGCCAGAGCAGGGGCCGTAGGCAGCAAAGCCAGGCTTGCAGTGCTCAGGCACAGGGCCAGGGCACCACGCAAAAGGCTAAAGGAGAGCTTGGGCTTGTGGCCCAGGCGGGCGCTGTCAGGCGTGATCATTGAGGGGAATCCTTAGAGCTATTGGAAGAACGCGCTTTTTGTGTTTGTTGGCCCGAGATTTTAACGTCGGATTCCGACATGACGTTCAATTGGCGAACGCGATTATCGTAACGCATACCGGTACCGCGCATGGTGGACTGACCATTCACGACCAAAGCCGGTTCGTTGGTGTAGACCACGTCCTCTTCGGGCAGGATGATCAGCACTTCGCTGCGCACATCCATGGCCTCTTCTTCAGGGGTCGCCTGGCGGTGGATGTGGGCATTGCCTGTCATGGTGATCGTATCGCCGCCCGCATTCATATGCGCTGTGTCCGAGGTGGCGATGGTCAAGGGCGAATCGGCCCGGTTGCTGACTGCGCGCGGGGACGTGATGTCGTGCGAGTCGTCATCGGGATAGTGGTAGGCAATGACCCCGTCCAGACGGCTGATGGCCTTGCCGCTTTGATCAGTACTGATCATGGTGAAGTCGCGCGCCCAGGAGTCGGGCTCGTGGGTGATACGGCGCGGGGGATCAATAGCCACCGAGCTTTGGGTGTAATCGACCGCCCACAAGGTTGCCAGCACCAGCATGGCCAGCAGCAACAGGGAAATGACGGTGGGTAGACGGTCACGCATGATTACTGAATGACTCCGGTCGTTTTCAGCGGACCACCGGTAATAAAGGGGGCCAGACGATGTTGGGCAGCCAGAATGGTGTCACAGCATTCGCGCACCGCACCTTGACCGGCGGGCAGCGTGGCGACCCAACTGGCGATCTGACTAATATAGAAAGGGGCTTCAGGCACGCTGGCGGAAAAACCCACGCGCTGCATGGCGGGCAAATCGATCAGATCGTCGCCCATATAGCCCACTTCGCTCAAGGACAGGCCATTTTCCTGGGCAATCTGGGTCAGGATAGCAATTTTGTCGCGTACGCCCTGATGAACAAAAGGAATGCCCAGCTCGGCGGCGCGGCGCGACACAATGCCGCTTTCACGGCCCGTAATCAGGGCCACGTTGATTCCGCTTTCGCCCAACATGCGCAAACCATGCCCGTCCAGCGCATGGAAACTTTTGAATTCTTCGCCGTTCTCGCTGTACCACAGGCGGCCGTCTGTCAGTACGCCGTCCACGTCAAACACCATCATGCGCAACTGACGTAATTGGTTGCGTACGTTTTCAGGCAGCTTGGCCAGAATCTGGGCTTCAGCAGGGTGGATGGGGGTAGTGGGCGTATTCATCATGATCAGATTACCTTTGCAGCCAACAGGTCGTGCATGTGCAGAGCTCCCAATAATAGCCCGTTTGCGTCCAGAACCAGCATTTGGCTGATACGCAGGGCATCCATTTGCTCGGCTGCTTCAATGGCTAGGGCTTCGGCTGCAATGCTGCGTGGGTCGCGCGACATACCGGCGGAAACGGGCAGGGTACGAATGTCGCCTTCGCGTGCAATCAGGCGGCGCAGGTCGCCATCCGTGAACATTCCGACGGGATGGCCTTGTGCGTCCGTGACAATCGTCATGCCCATACCCTTGCTGGACATTTCGGCCAGGGCATCGGGAACCAGGGTGTCGGCGGCGACAATGGGCAGTTGCTCTCCACTACGCATAATGTCGCGCACAAACGTCAGTAATTGACGACCCAGGGCCCCACCGGGGTGGGAGCGGGCGAAATCTTCGCGGCTAAAGCCTCGTGCTTCCAGGCAAGCAACGGCAAGTGCATCCCCTAATACTAAAGCGGCGGTAGTGCTGGCCGTTGGAGCCAGATTGAGCGGGCAGGCTTCGTGCTCCACATGCGCATCCAGATGCAGGTCCGCGTTTTGGGCCAGCTCGGACTGGGCATTACCGGTGATGGCAATCAGCTTGGCTCCCATGCGGCGCAACACGGTCAGAATCGTGACCAGCTCTTGAGCCTGACCAGAGTAGGAAATGGCAATGACCACGTCCTGCTTGGTAATCATGCCCAGATCGCCATGCAGGGCCTCGGCCGCGTGCATGAAAAAGGCAGGGGTTCCGGTAGAGGCCAGGGTAGCCGCGATTTTGCGGGCGACATGGCCGGACTTGCCAATACCCGTCACCACGACGCGGCCCTGGCAGTGCACGAGCAGCTTGGTGGCTTCGACAAAGCTCTGGTCCAAACGGGTGCCAAGCGCCTGCAAGGCTTCAACTTCAATGTCGAAGGTGCGACGTGCCGAGGACAGGATATGCGCGGGATCGAAAAGTGCCGTTGTATTCATGGCGAAATTGTAAACGTGAAGTGTCTGCTTGGCATGCAGATTTGCAGGAGGCAAATTGTAAGGTCAGAAGCCTTTGGACCAGTGGCAAGCTGAATAGTTTAGGGTTAAGATACACCCTGTTTTGTAATTTCAGTAATTACTGAAAATTCAGGAAGCCATGAATCTAGGACCACAGGCAGAGCGTTTTATTCTGCACTTTGGGGAGATGGGCGGGCGCTGGGGAGTCAACCGTACGGTGGGCCAGATCTATGCGTTGCTGTTCATTGCACCCGAAGCCCTCCACGCCGACGAGATTGCTGAAACGCTAGGCATCTCTCGTTCCAATGTCAGCATGAGCTTGCGCGAGTTGCAGTCCTGGCGACTGGTCAACATGACGCACAAGATCGGCGAGCGCCGGGAATACTTTGAATCTCCCAAGGATATTTGGGAGATTTTCCGCACTTTGGTGGAGGAGAAACGCAAGCGCGAGATAGATCCCACATTGACCTTATTGCGAAGTATCCTAATGGAAGCGCCTGTAAATGAAGAAGAAGAATATGGGCAGCAGCGCATTAACGAAATGCTGGAGTTGATCGAGTTGGCTTGTGGTTGGTTTGACGAGGTTCATCACTTACCGCCCGAGACCCTGCAAAATCTGATGCGTTTAGGTAGCAAAGTTCAGAAAGTGCTGGGTTTCGCCGGAAAGATTCGCAAAGCTGATCAAACTGGGGGTCGTCATGATTGATCTGGATGTCGTTACCTTATCGCGGCTGCAATTTGCTTCCACCGCGATGTTTCACTTTTTGTTTGTACCCTTGACGCTAGGCCTGTCGTTTTTGCTGGCCATTATGGAAAGCGTTTATGTCATGACGGGCAAAGCCATCTGGCGCCGCATGACCAAGTTCTGGGGCGTACTCTTTGGCATTAACTTTGCCTTGGGCGTGGCCACCGGGATTGTGATGGAATTTCAGTTCGGCATGAACTGGGCCTATTACAGTCACTATGTAGGCGATATTTTCGGAGCGCCACTAGCCATTGAAGGATTAATGGCTTTTTTCTTGGAAGCTACCTTTGTCGGCCTGTTCTTTTTTGGCTGGGACCGTCTCTCCAAACTGGGACACCTGATCGTTACCTGGCTGGTCGCTATCGGCACCAATCTGTCGGCTCTGTGGATTCTGGTCGCTAACGGCTGGATGCAGAACCCGGTCGGCGCCATCTTCAACCCCCACACCATGCGTATGGAAATGACCGACTTTGCCGAGGTCATTCTCAATCCCGTTGCGCAAGCCAAAGTTGTTCATACCGTTAGTGCCGGTTACGTTCTGGGTGCCATGTTCGTCATGGGCATCAGCGCCTGGTACTTGCTGCGTGGCCGTAATATTGATTTGGCCAAGCGTTCCATGACAGTAGCGGCCAGTTTCGGTTTGGCGGCGTCCCTGTCCGTGGTGGTTCTGGGTGATGAAAGTGGTTACCTGACCACTGAACACCAGCAAATGAAGATTGCGGCCATGGAATCCATGTGGGAAACCGAGGAAGCACCAGCGAGCTTCAATCTTATAGCCTGGCCGGATCAGGAAGCCCGTGAAAACCGCTTTGCCGTGGAAATTCCCTGGGTGATGGGGCTGATCGGGACACGTTCCGTCAGTACCCCCATGATGGGTATTAACGAGCTGGTGGAGCACGCCAAGATCCGAATCGCCAATGGCTTGCGGGCTTATGAGGCACTTCAGCTAGTACGTGCCGATGCCAGCAATATCGAGGCCCGTCGCGTCTTTGACAATAACTGGAAGGACCTGGGTTACGCCTTGCTGCTCAAGCGCTATACCGAAGACATCACCAAAGCGGATACCGACACTATTGCTCAGGCTGCCTGGGATACGGTGCCACAGGTTGCGCCTTTGTTCTGGAGCTTCCGTGTGATGGTAGCGTTGGGCCTGTACTTCATCCTGTTCTTTGGCGTGGCTTTTGTGCTGGCATCGCGTGACCGTCTGCAGCGTCACCCGCGTCTGCTCAAAGCGGCTGTCTGGAGTATTCCCCTTCCCTGGATTGCGATCGAATGTGGCTGGTTTGTGGCCGAGTTCGGACGCCAGCCCTGGGCGATTGAAGGTGTCCTGCCCACGTACTATGCGGCTTCCGGTTTGTCCTTTGTGGATCTGATGATCAGTATGAGCATCTTCTTGCTGCTCTATTCCACGTTGGCGGTGATCGGTATCAAGGTCATGCTGCACTCGATACGCAAAGGTCCGGATGACGAGAGCGCCACAGCGACACCGTCCGCTTTGTCTTATGGTTCGCGCAACGCTCCGTTGCTGCGCGGTTAAGGAGAGGGAACCATCATGGATAATTTGATTCTTCTCGATTACGACACCTTGCGCATCATCTGGTGGTTGCTGCTGGGCGTTTTGCTGGCGGCCTTTGCCATCATGGACGGGGCTGACCTGGGTGTGGCGATGGTGTTGCCACTGGTTGCTCGCAGCGATGACGAGCGACGCACGCTGTACAACGTGATTGGTCCGGTCTGGGAAGGTAACCAGGTCTGGCTGATTGTGGCCGGTGGCGTGGCTTTTGCGGCCTGGCCCTTGCTGTATGCCATGGCGTTCTCGGGCTTTTACCTGGCCATGATGCTGCTCCTGGTGGCCTTGATTGTCCGCCCGGTTGCCATCAAATACCGCAGCAAACTCAGCTCTACGCGCTGGCGTCGTAACTGGGACGCGATCTGGACTGCTTCGGGTCTGGTTTGTGCTCTGGTGTTCGGGGTGGCCATTGGTAACGTCATGCTGGGTGTGCCGTTTGGCTTTGACCCCACGACGCTGCGTCCTATGTACCACGGCAACTTCTTCGGCCTGTTCCAGCCCTTTGCCGTCTTGTGTGGCCTGCTTAGCGTGTTGATGCTGGCTTTCCAGGGGGCGGTTGTGGTGGCTTGGAAGGGCAGTGATCAGGTTGCTCGACGTGCACGTGCCTGGGCCATGCCTTTGGGTCTGCTTTCTATTCTGGCCTTTGCGGCAGGTGGTTGGTGGATCAGCGCGATGGATGGCTACAGCATGCCTTGGCCTGAAGTGGCTCATGCCATGTCCAATCCGATTGGTAAAACAGTAGAGATGGTGCAAGGCGCCTGGTTGGCCAACTACCGTACCTGGCCTGCCTTGTGGGCGGCCCCAGTTGTCGGTTTTGTGGGCTTGTTGCTGGGGGCCTTGTTGGCGGGCCGTGGTCGTGGCTTGCTGGCCTTGCTGTTTTCGTCCCTGGCTTTGGGGGGCATCATCCTGACTTTTGGTTTTGCCGTTTTCCCCTTCCTTTTGCCTTCGTCCTTGAACCCCGGTTCCAGCCTGACCTTGTTTGATGCCTCGGCCAGTCATTTGACCTTGTGGATCATGCTGCTGGTGACACTGGTGTTCCTGCCTATCATCGTGCTCTATACATCCTGGGTTTACCGCGTGATGCGGGGCAAAGTGTCGATTGCCAGCATGAACGATTCTTCTCATTCTTACTAAGGAGGCCAGCGCATATGTGGTACTTCTCTTGGGTTCTAGGTTTGGGTTTGGCCTGCGCATTTTCTATCTTGAATGCGATGTGGTTCGAGCTGCGTGAGAACACTGCTTTGCAGAATGCAGCTTCCTCCAAGGCCAATGCAGACATCGAGGTCTGATTGACCCCGCAAAGTCCAACGGCGCAACAGTGGCTGGAGCAATTCTCCAGCCGCGCCCGCACGGCTTTGCGGGTTTCCATGCTGACCCCGGTGCTGGCCGGTGCATTACTGATTCCTCAAGCCTGGTTGCTGGCGCAAATTGTGCAGGCCATTGTGGTCGATGGTTTGCCTTGGACCGGGCAGCTTGTTTCTATCTTGATGGTGGCTGTGCTCTTATTGCTGCGGGCCGCCGTTTCCGCTTTCGGCGAACGCCGTGCCCAGAAGGTTTCAGAACAATTGAAGCAGGGGCTGCGTTCCGACTTGTTTGCCCGGCTGTTTCGCAGTACGGTGCCCCGTTTGCGGGCCAGCAATAGCGGCGAACTGTCCACTAGCCTGATCACGCAAATCGAAGCCCTGGATGGCTTTGTGACGCGCTACATCCCTTGCATGGCGGCTGCGGCTCTGGTGCCGTTGGCATTGGTGCTGGCTGTCTTGCCGGTGGATGGCATTGTGGCTTTGATTTTGCTGCTGAGCACACCCTTGATTCCCTTGTTCATGGCATTGGTCGGTTGGGGGGCAGAAGCCGCCAGCCGAGAGCAGCAGCAAACCACGCTACGTTTATCCGGTTTTTTTGCTGACCGCCTGCGCGGGATCTTTACCCTGAGTCTGATGGGGCGTGGGCAGGATGAGTTGCAGCGTGTCGAACTGGCCAGCCAGGAATTACGTACGCGCACCATGAAAGTGCTGCGTATCGCATTTCTATCGTCCGCCGTACTGGAATTCTTTGCGGCCCTGGGAGTGGCGGG
Source organism: Alcaligenes parafaecalis (assembly GCF_026344135.1). Lineage (NCBI taxonomy): Bacteria > Pseudomonadati > Pseudomonadota > Betaproteobacteria > Burkholderiales > Alcaligenaceae > Alcaligenes > Alcaligenes parafaecalis. Next base: position 399,138 of record NZ_JAPKNA010000002.1, read on the forward strand.
GATCGCTGTCTATATTGGTTTGGGTTACCTGGGCTATCTGGGCGAGTCCTTTTCAGGCATCAGTTTGCAGCAAGGCTTGTTCTGTTTGCTCCTGGCCCCCGAGGCTTACCAGCCATTGCGTCAGTTAGCCGCCAATTATCATGACCGGGCAGCGGCGCGTGCGGCTGCGGTAGAGGTCGACAGACTGTGGGCAAAACTGGGTCAGGATTTGATTCCTGCAGCCCCCACCAGCGCAGACCATGAGGCAGTTTTTCCCAACTTGCCGGTATTGGTATTGCGTCATCTGCATTTGCCGCAGTTGAGCGGGCAGGGGACCTTGCTGGAAGTGCCCGGCCTGCAACTCTATATAGATCAGTCTTACGCTTTGCTGGGCGCCAGTGGCTCTGGCAAAACCAGCTTGCTGGAAAGCCTGATCGGTTTACGGCCTTTAGCGCAGGGTGAAATCCTGCTGCGCAATAGCGACACGGCCGGTCGTTTGCTGACTCGTCACGACGGTGTGGTGCTGATTTCTCAACAAGCCTTTTTAGCCATGGGCACGATTGCCGATGGTTTGCGTCTGGCCGCTCCCCAAGCCAGCGATGAACAGCTTTGGCAAGCTCTGGAACAAGCCTGTGCAGCGGAATTCGTGCGCGCTTTGCCCGATAGCTTGCAGACCGCCTTGGGAGAGGGTGGTTTTGGGCTGTCCGGCGGCCAGATTCAGCGCCTGGCCTTGGCCCGCCTGTTCCTGACGGACCCCCATGTTGTGTTGCTGGATGAACCCAGCTCTCGCCTGGACGCCGCGACACGAGATCGTGTCATGCACAACATTCTTCGTTTCTGCCGGGGCCGTTGTCTGGTCGTAGCGACGCATGACGAGGAGTTGGCCGCCATGTGCTCGAACCAGTTGCGTATCGCCCAAGGAGCCCTGACGGCATGAAAGCATGGTTTCGTCTCCTGGGTTCCAGTTTGCGTGCCCGTCGCGGGGCGGTTCTATTCACTGTCCTTTTAGCCATCAGCACCGTGGCCGCCGGTGTGGGGCTGTTGGGCGTAGCAGGCTGGTTTTTGAGCAGTGCGTTCCTGGCGACGATGGGTATTGTTTTCAACCTGTTTGGCCCGTCGGCCATGATTCGCGGTCTGTCTTTTTGGCGCATCACCTCCCGCTACCTGGAGCGAGTGGTCGGACATGCCCTGACACTGGATCTACAGGTGCGCATACGCAGCCTGGTTTTTGGACGCTTGAGCCGTTTTAGCCAATCCCGTCTGGCTCAGTTCCGGGATGGTGAGCTGGCATCGAGCCTGACGTCTGACGTAGCTATTCTGGATCTGGTGCTCTTGCTGATTCTGGTGCCTTTGACAACAGCAGTTGTGGCGGGGCTGGTATTCAGTGCCGTGCTGCAAACCTGGCTGTCGTGGTGGGCTTGGCTGATTCTGGCTTGTTTGCTGCTGGCCGCCTGCCTGGTTCCTTATGTTTGTGCACGCGGAGCCAGCCGTGCCGCCCAGCAGGTCCATCAGTTGGAGAACCGTCAGCGTGTTCTGGTGCATCAGGCTATTCGTGCTTATGCCGATATCCAGGTGTTTGCCGCGGCTGATGCTGTGCAGGAGCAAGTGGACAAGTTGAGTCAGAAACTGGGGCAAGCTCGTTTGCGCAGCAATGGTTGGGGAATTGTCGGGCAGTTTTCCCAGCAAGTCTTGATGGGCGTGGCCTTGATGACCTGTCTGATCGTGGGCGCACAGCAAGTCAATGTACAAGCCATGAGCGGTCCTTTGTGGGTGGGTCTGGTGCTGGCTTTGCTGGGCCTGTTCGAGATTATGGCTCCCATGATGCGGGGTGCTTCGCGCTTGGGTGAAGTGCAGGCAGCCAGCAATCGCCTGTTGATGATTCTGGATGAGCCACTTGAGGCTGAACAGGAGCAGGGGCAAGTCATTGCCTTGGACAAGCCCGCTTTGCTGGAAATTACAGACCTGAATTTTGCCTATGGTTTGCAGCCCGTGCTGGAGCACTTGTCGCTACGCGTGCCGCCCGGTGAGCACATTGCCATTTTCGGCCCGAGTGGCTCTGGAAAGTCGACCTTGCTAGGCGTGCTGATGCGTCTTCTGCCTGTACCGGGTCAGCAGTATCAGATTGATGGCTTGGCGGCTCAACAGTGGACTCGCGCTAGCTGGTTTGATCATTGCGCCTTGTTAGCCCAGGATTCACCGCTGTTTCTGGGTTCTGTACGAGACAATTTATTGCTGGCCGAACCTGCCGCATCAGAACAGCGTATTTGGCAGGTGCTTCACGATGCGCAGTTAGATGCAGTGGTACGAGATTTGCCGCAAGGCTTGGATACCTGGCTGGGGGAGGGCGGGCAGCAATTGTCCTTGGGACAGCAGCGCCGCTTGTGCCTGGCGCGGGTGCTATTGTCGCCTGCGCATATCTGGTTTCTGGATGAACCCACAGCCAGTCTGGATGGCCCCACCAGCCAGGCCCTGATGCAGGATATTCTGGCGGCAGCGCGGGGCAAAACCGTTATTATGGCGACCCACGATACTCGCTTGCTGCCTTTGCTTGACCAGGTTTATCAGTTCGATGCCGGTCGTTTGCAGGCCGGTTCCAGCACTGGAAAAAATACTTTAGAGCCAAACTAAAAGGACGCGTCGGGTCAAGTCTGCGAGGATTTCTGCTCAATCGCGTCGTATTAGTACAACTTACGGGCACAAGCCGGGCGAGCCCTTGTTGCTGCTGCCCAATTGTGTACACTTGCAACGTATCCAAGAGCGCCCTCCGCGTCCGGATTTTTTGTTGTAGAAGCTTTGACATGCAAATTGATCCCACCCAGTACATCCGTCAAATCATTCGCAATGTGCCGGACTGGCCTAAGCCAGGGGTGACTTTCCGCGATATCACGACGGTCCTGCAAGACCCGCGTTCCTTCCGGGTATTGATTGATCTGTTTGTCTACCGCTACATGGGACAAAAGCTGGATCTGGTGGCGGGTGTGGATGCGCGTGGCTTTATTGTGGGCTCGGTTCTGGCTTACGAACTGAATCTGGGTTTTGTGCCCGTGCGCAAGAAAGGCAAGCTGCCTTTCAATACCGTGGCTGAAGAGTATTCCCTGGAATATGGCAATGCCAGCGTTGAAATGCACACTGACTCTGTGCGTCCTGGACAGCGCGTTTTGCTGATCGACGACCTGATCGCTACCGGTGGCACCCTGTTGGCTGCTGCCCGATTGCTGCAGCGTTTGGGCGCCAACGTAGTGGAAGCCGCTGCCATTATTGATTTGCCTGAGCTGGGTGGATCTAAAGCCGTGAAGGATTCCGGCCTGTCGGTTTACACCGTCTGTAGTTTTAACGAATCTGATCGCTAATCGCTATGTAAGCGGTGTAACGCCGGTTTAGCCTTGTAGCCCGAGTCCCTGCCGTGCTTGAGCATCGCAGGGATTTTTCATGCCCGTCTGTTTGATAGAACACGGGGCTGACGCGCTGTCAGCCCCGTGTTTTTCGTCCTGCTTAGAAACGAACCTTCATGAACAGCGAGCCTGCATGATCCTGATTGCGGCCAAACTGACCTTGGTAGTTCAGACCGAAGGAAGTGCTCTTGCCCGCTTTCAGCTCTGCGCCCAACTCGGCAACAGCGGCATTCTTGGCGATAGGTGCACCGCTGACACGGAAGTTGCTTCCTGGCAAGGCAGCAAAGGCCAGTTCAAGCTCGGGTGTGGTGTCACCCAGGGCATGACGCCAGCCCAAACCTGCACTTAAGGACAGCGTGGTTTTGGACAAGTCCAGTTCCGTGGAGCCACGCAGCCCCAATGTGACAGTGCTTAAGTTCTGGCGTTGCGAGTCACCACGCAAGGCGGCTTGACCACCAGATTCACTGAAGGAGCCGTGACGCAGTTGATGCCAGTTCACACTGGCATAGGGCTCTACGCTGGAGCGAGGGCTGACCGGCATGCGGTAACCCAACTGGGCAAAGGCTTGAATGCTATGCGCTTTGTAGTCTGCCTTCAGTGTTTCACTCTGATGAACGGAGATGGAGCGCTCGCTGTCCAGGCTGTGGCGGGTGTAAGCACCACCAGCCAACAGATTCAGACTACCCGACCCCATTTCCCAAGCCTGTGTGCCGTACAGGGCTGCGCTGTAGCTATTGCTACGCGAGCTCTGACGACGATCATCCAGCTTGATGCGGTTTTCCAGATAACCCAAGGACGCACCAATACGCCAACCTTGCTCGCCGATAGCGGTATCGCCACCCAGGAACAGACCGCCCACTTTGTGGCGTACATCCTGGCTGTTGTCGTCACCATCCAGATCACGTTGCTGATGGATGACTTCAGCCCACAACACAGTATCTTTGCCAGTTGCATTACGAGCGCCCGAAGCTTGTTTGCCCAAGGTGCGGGGCAGCAGGTCGCCGTTGCTCAGCAGGGCGGAGGTGGTGCCTGCATGGATCTGGCCTTGTAACTGCTCCATATAGCCCGCCACGCTGTTGGACTGGGCATTGAGCACCGTGTCATACAGTTCAGCCATCGCGGCTGGTGGCTGGTCCGAGCCGGTATCCAGGGCATTGGCCACGGCTTTCTGGTTGCCGGTACTGGAAAATGCGGCAAACGGCGTGTCATTGCGCTTGATCATCAAGGACAGGCTGGGGCCGTAGAGCAGCGTTGGCGACAGGAAAGCCATCTCGTAAGTGATGTGGCTGTACTGACCTGTCACACCGTTGGCGGCATCCAGAAAGGAATAGGCGACGTTCTGGCGGAAGGGGCCACCGGCCAGTTTCAGTGTGCCGTCGATATGGGCGGCACCGCCTACGACTAAGCGATCTGTCGCACCTGCGGGGCCAACTTCCAGTTCATGTACCGAGCCAGCATGAGCTGTGTAGTCGCCGCTGACGGTTAGCGTGCCAACCGAGTTGCCTGGAGCCAGGGTGCCGTAGTTATCAACTTTAGAAACCGTACCGGAACCACCCAGCGTTCCCTCACGTTCAACGGTCACGGCAGAAGCCAGTGTGCCATTGACGGCCAGACGACCACCGCTGACAGTGGTGTCGCCGGTATAGCTGTTATTGCCCGTCAGCTCCAAAGAGCCGGAGCCGCGCTTGTGCAAGCCGCCTGTGCCATTGATGTCATTGGAGAAAGTCGAGTTGTAGCCCAGCGTGTCTACGTCGAATAGGCGCGTAAATTGTCCGGGGCCTTGTACGGCTTTACCGACGTTCAACAGGCCCCAGCCATAAATGCTGGGGTCACCCATGTCGGTAGCGGTGGTCAACAAAGTTTGTTGCAGGTGATACGCCGTGAAGTAAGGGAAAGCTTCCTTTACCAGGGCAGCACCACCCGCTACGTGCGGAGAGGCCATGGAGGTGCCGCTAAAGGCGACATAGCCGCCCGAGGATTGGACCGAATTAATCCCTGGGTCGTCGTCACCACCGGGGGCGGCCAGACACCACTCGGCTGCCACGCCGCACTTGTTCGCATAGGAGGCTAAAGATCCATCCTCGCCCAGGGCCGTTACCGCCAGCCAATTATCTTTTAGTTCAGGAAACCAGTAGGGGGAGCCAGCCAGCAGGTCGGGATGGTCCTGCGATTCATTGCCGGTGGCAAATACCATCAGGGAGCCTGCATCTACGCTGTTGTGAAAAGCCTCGATAGCCAGTGGTTGCCAATCCAGCACGCCTTCGGGTGAGCCGTAGTCCACGACATTACAGGGTGGTGGGGAGCTGGCGTCGTTGCAACCATTGACTCCCAGGCTGCTGTTGATGATGGGCAGATTGAACTGAGCCAGATAGTTCCAGCCTTGGGAGGCAACGCGGTCGAATGCGGCAGCTTGGTCGCGTGGGTCCGGCTCAAAAGGATCGTTGCCAAGCATGTCATCATCGTCGTCTCTCGTATCGTAGGCGACAGCAAAGAGCTGGCTGTTGAAGGCGACACCGTGCATGCCTACTCCGTCGCGGCGTGCGCCAATAATGCCCGCAACGTGGCTGCCGTGACCTGCTGGAGGATCGGCGTCTATGCCTTGACCGTTGGCATAGTGGGTATCCGTGTTGAAGTCAAAGCCGCCCGCAATCGCACCCGCAAACTCCGGGTGTTTGGCCTCAATCCCCGAGTCCAGATAGCCGACCGTCACGCCCTTGCCAGTAAAACCCAGCGAATAGGCTTTGGCGGCATTGATCATGTCCAGGCCAGGCTGACGTTTGTATTCTTTAGTGCGCCATTGCTCTAGCGAGTTGTCTGGTTCTGCCTGGGCGATGCCCGGCAAAAACAGGCTCAGCAAGGCCATTTGCACTAGCACATAGGTGCTGCGTTTCTTGTTCGACATCTCTTCCTCTCCTGGGTGTTCTTCCATGCTTGGCGGCAACTCGTTTTGAGGACGTGTTGTCGCGTCCTTGTGTGACATTTAACGTCGTGGCCGTTGAATCTTGTAGCGGCGGAATTTACGTTTTGTCATGCTTAGCGTTTGAAACACGCGAAAACGTGCGTCTGCTTCGGAGGGGACGAGAGAAGGAGTGGCGATTTCTCTGGTGGGAAAGGCGTTTAATTGGCGATCAGATTTCTTTGTCTGGAGATCAGTTCGTGACGACTTTGTCGCAAGGTCCGCAATATTTTGGATGCGGACCGGAGCCTGCAAGAGACGAAGGCTCCCCAGTTTGCCGCTGTTTTAAGGTGCTTTGAGGTGGCTATGGCTGGAGTGCGGCGCCAGCGCTTTCAAGGCTTGCTGTGATTGCAAACTTGGGGACTTCAATTGGCCACAGGCTCGGCCAGCAAGGCGCGTACCAGTTCAGGTTTCAAGGTCCGTGCCGCTGCAAACCTGGCAATATGGCGCACCCTGACCAGGTCCAGGGCAAAGAAATGGAAATCCGTAAAGCTGCTCAGAAATTCCATATCGGGAAAGCGGGCGGTATAGGCCTGCTTGGCCTGTTCCCAGTCGGGCTGCTCGCGCTCCAGTTTGCGGGCCAGCATCTGAAAGGTGACACGGGGCAGGTCATGGACGGCATCCTGGCCCTGTTCGCTTTGGCTGACCATCAGACTGGCATCGGGGCGTTGCAGCAAATAACGGGTATGAGCCGCCATTTCGCTGATGTGGATGATGATGTTGGCTTGCTCGGGGCAGATCGCAAAGGGGACGCGGGAGACTACCGGCAATCCCTGATTGCTGAGGGTTCCCAGCGACGCGGTGCGTTCGCTGCGGAGCAGAGCTTGCAGGCTGATTAGCAATGGATCATCAACAGACATAAAAACACCTATTCTGAAAAAGCTTCCATACTGCGTTTTGGGCTGGAGGCACCCTGAGGGAGATTACCTCGGGCGGCCCAGCAGCAAAAAATACCCACACAGCACTTACAAAACAGGCCGACATGAAGCCGGCCTGTTCAGGGGGAGTGAGGCGTGTGGTTTACACCAGAACGCGTTCAATACCACCATCATTGGCGTGGCGTACGTAGTCCGCCATCCAGTTCTCGCCCAGCATGTGCTTGGCCATTTCCACCACGATGTAGTCCGCATCCATCTTGGTTTCGTCCTCGTAACGGGACAAACCTTGCAGGCAGGACGGACAGGAAGTCAGCACTTTGACTTCGCCTTGGAAGCCATCGGCGCGGACTGCATCCTGGTTCTTCTGCAGTTCTTCGTGCTTGCGGAAACGGATTTGCGTGGAGATATCCGGACGCGACACAGCCAGCGTGCCGGACTCACCACAGCAACGATCTGCCTTGATGGTGCTGTCGCCCACCAGGGATTTGACCGTTTTCATGGGGTCTTGCAGCTTCATGGGGCTGTGGCAAGGGTCGTGGTACATGTAGCGCACGCCTTGTACGTCTTCCAGCTTCAAGCCTTTTTCCAGCAGATATTCGTGGATGTCGATCAAGCGGCAGCCAGGAAAAATCTTGTCGAATTCGTAACCTGCCAATTGGTCGTAACAGGTACCACAGCTCACCACCACGGTTTTGATGTCCAGGTAGTTCAGGGTGGTGGCCATGCGGTGGAACAGCACGCGGTTATCGGTGATGATCTTCTCGGCCTTGTCGCTTTGACCGCTGCCACGCTGCGGGTAGCCACAGCACAGGTAGCCAGGAGGCAGAACCGTTTGCACGCCTACATGCCATAGCATGGCCTGTGTTGCCAGACCCACTTGCGAGAACAAGCGCTCCGAACCACAGCCGGGGAAGTAGAACACGGCTTCCGAATCCACCGAGGTAGCTTCAGGGTTACGGATGATAGGTACGTAATCCGAGTTCTCGATATCCAGCAATTTACGGGCAGTCTGCTTGGGCAGGCCACCGGGCATCTTGCGGTTGATGAAGTGGATGACCTGTTCACGGATCGGTGCTTTGCCAATAGTGGCTGGTGGGGCACTGACCTGTTTGCGTGCAGGAGCCGCCAGCAGATTGTGTACAGCGCGCTGGGCCTTGTAGCCCACTTCAATCATGGCGGTACGGGTGGCCTTGATGACGCGCGGGTCCTTGGCGTTCAGGAAGAACATGGCCGCGGCCGAGCCCGGATTAAAGGACTTCTTGCCCATGCGGTTCAGCAAGGAACGCATTTCCATGGACACATCACCAAAGTCGATATCCACCGGACAGGGGTTGTAGCACTTGTGGCACAGGGTGCAGTGGTCGCCTACATCTTCAAACTCTTCCCAGTGCTTCAGGCTGATCCCGCGACGCGTTTGCTCTTCGTACAGGAAGGCTTCGATCAGCAAGGAGGTGGCCAGAATCTTGTTGCGGGGCGAGTACAGCAGGTTGGCACGTGGCACGTGGGTGGCACAGACCGGTTTGCATTTACCGCAGCGCAAGCAGTCCTTGATGGCGTGGGAGATGGAACCGATTTCGCTGCGTTGCATGATCAGCGATTCGTGGCCCAGCAGGTTGAAGCTGGGGGTCCAGGCGCGGCTTAAATCCGCACCGGGCATCAGCTTGCCTGCGTTGAAGTGGTTGTCAGGGTCCACTTCACGCTTGTAGTTCTGGAAGGGTTCCAGCTCTTCTTGCGTCAGGAATTCGTACTTGGTCAGACCAATGCCGTGCTCGCCGGAAATCACGCCATCCAGACCGCGCGCAATTTGCATGATGCGGGCCACGGTGACGTTGGCTTGCTGCAGCATGCCGTAATCGTCCGAGTTCACGGGGATGTTGGTGTGTACGTTACCGTCACCGGCGTGCATGTGCAGAGCCACAAACACACGGCTTTTCAGCACGCGGTCGTGAATGGCTTGCAGTTCGGTCAGTACCGCCGCGCAATCGGCGCCAGGGAAAATGTGTTCCAGGCTTTCACGGATTTCGCTCTTCCAGGAAGTGCGGATCGTGTGATCTTGCAGAAGCTGAAAAATCGAGGTGCTCGGGTCTTCTTGCAGACGGGCGTCGATAGCGGCGCTGTCCAGCGGCACACCAATTTCAGCCAGATCAGCCCGTGAGTCTTGCAGGGGCTTGTCCAGATTGTCTTGTAACCACTGCCAGCGTTGGCGTACGTCGCGTACGATCTGGAGGGCGTCGTGACGGCGCTCGTCCAGGATTTCTTCGCGTGTGTGCTCGGCATCATTGTGGTCTTCGATCTTGCCTACGGGCAGATCGCCCTGCAGGAAGTCTTCCAGTTCACGGGTCAAGCGCAGCTTGTTGTCCGTGGACAGTTCAATATTGATGCGTTCGATCTCTTCGGTGTACTCACCCATGCGGCGCAGGGGGATCACCACGTCTTCGTTGATCTTGAAGGCGTTAGTGTGGCGGGCAATGGCGGCGGTACGGGAACGGTCAGCCCAGAATTTCTTGCGGGCTTCGGCGCTGACGGCTACAAAGCCTTCACCGGAACGGCCATTGGCCAGGCGCACTACTTCAGAGGCGGCGGTCGCTACGGCATCGGGATCGTCGCCCACGATGTCGCCAATCAAGACCATCTTGGGCAGGCCATCACGCTTGCTCTTGGTGGCGTAGCCTACGGCACGCAGATAACGCTCGTCCAAGTGCTCCAGACCAGCCAGAATGGCGCCGATGCGCTTGCCTTCGCCGTTCAGGTAGTCAATGACTTCCACAATGGAGGGCACGGCCTGTTTGGCCTGGCCGAAAAACTCCATACAGACGGTGCGTGTATGCGCAGGCATGCGGTGCAAGACCCAGCGGGCTTGCGTGATCAGGCCATCACAGCCTTCTTTCTGAATACCGGGCAGGCCAGCCAGGAATTTGTCGGTAACGTCTTTACCCAGGCCTTCCTTGCGGAAGCGGCGGCCTTCAATGTGCAGCGTCTCGCTGCGCAGCAATTGAGCGCCAGGGGCGTAGCGGCCATCAAACCATTTGACTTCAAAGTGGGCCATTTCCACGTCGTGGATCTTGCCCATATTGTGCTCAAGGCGGGTGACTTCCAGCCAGTTGCCCTGAGCATCCACCATGCGCCACCAGGCGAGGTTATCCAGTGCGGTCCCCCACAGCACGGCTTTTTTACCACCGGCGTTCATGGCGATATTGCCGCCCACACAGGAGGCATCGGCCGAAGTCGGATCAACCGCAAATACAGTGCCGGCCGCTTCGGCGGCGTCAGCCACACGACGGGTGACGACACCCGCACCAGTCAGGATGGTGGTGACGGGTTCGCTCATGCCGGGCAGCGTGGATTGCTCCGGCTTGCCAATGGCGTCCAGCTTTTCAGTATTGATGACTACCGAGCGCCAGCTAAGCGGAATAGCGCCGCCGGTGTAGCCTGTGCCACCCCCACGCGGGATGATGGTCAGCTTCAGCTCGATACAGGCACGAACCAGCGCGGCCATCTCGTTTTCGTGATCGGGGGTGAGCACGACAAAGGGATATTCCACCCGCCAGTCGGTGGCGTCGGTGACGTGCGAGACACGGGACAGACCATCGAACTTGATGTTGTCTTTAGCGGTCAGGCGCGAGAGCGAGCGCACGATCTGCTGGCGCAGGGCGCGGGTATCGGTAAATTCTTGTTCAAACGCAGCCACGGCACCACGGGCAGCGTGCAACAGGCGCAAAACCTTGGCATCGCGATCGGGCACGGCGCTATCACGGCGCTGGTCGATCTCGTTCAGTCTATGGTTCAGGGCTTCGATCAGTTGATGCTGGCGCTTGGGATTGTCCAGCAGATCGTCCTGCAAGTAGGGGTTGCGCTTGACGACCCAGATATCACCCAGCACTTCAAACAGCATGCGGGCAGAGCGGCCGGTACGGCGTTCGGAGCGTAGCTCGGACAGCTTTTCCCAGGCTTCCTCGCCCAGCAGCCGCAGGATAATTTCCCGGTCTGAGTAAGAGGTGTAGTTGTAGGGGATTTCACGCAGGCGCGGCGTGTCATTGTTGCGTGCCTGGGCGGCCAGGTGCTTACTTGCGATGGGGGCGTTCATGGCGATAGTTGGCAAGGCCCGTCAAGGGCGGCTCAGCGAGGAGCAGATAGGCAAAAGACAAGTGTATACGAATCGTAGCCGGGCTGCCCCCTTACTACAGGGCCAAGGCAGGGATAAGGGGGCGTTTGCGGCGAGTTTGCAGCAAATTACCAACCCAGCTTGGGGAAAATCCACAGCAGACCGGCAGTCATGGTGATGTAGCGACCCAGTTTTCCTACCGCCATGTAAAACACGCTGGGCCAAAAAGGCAGGCGTAGCCAACCGGCCACGGCGCACAGCGGATCTCCCACGACAGGTAACCAGGACAGGAGCAGGGCGGGTGGGCCCATACGGGTCAGCCAGCGTTGCCCCAGCTCGTGCCAGCGGCCAGCAGCCTTGTTTTTGGGAGTCTGTTCGTCCTCACCGTCATGCGGGTGCTTCAGGCGCCAGGCTTCATAGGCCTTTTCCGCGCCCAGGCCGGTAGCGTAGCTGATGGCACCGCCCACGGTATTGCCTACCGTGGCAACCAGAACGGCGGGCCAGAACATATGCGGGGACAGGTTGATATAGGCAAATACTGCTGGTTCCGAACCCAGGGGGAGCAAGGTAGCTGACACCAGACTGATGATAAAGATGGCGCTTAGGCCCACTTCGGGCAAAGACAGGGCGGTCAAGAGCCAAGAAATAAGGTCGGAGGTCCAGGCTTGCATAGGAAAAGTGGATGGGTCTCGGAAGGGATAATGGACGCCGGTTAGGGCATCTGCCTATGGTATTCTGTTTTTCTTTCCCGGTGAGCAGTCTCAGGCAGGGGCCTGGCACTGGCCTTGGTGGCAAACCGGTTGTTAATTGAAGCCTGAATCATGTCGAACGATTACCTAAAGCGAATTCTGACCTCGAAAGTGTACGATGTTGCCATCGAAACACCACTTGAACCCGCTCCCCAGGTATCGGCACGAATTAGTAACACGGTGCTGCTTAAGCGCGAAGACTATCAACCTGTTTTTAGTTTCAAGCTGCGCGGTGCCTATAACAAGATGGCCAATCTGTCGGCCGCAGAATTAAAGCGTGGTGTCCTGGCGGCGTCTGCTGGGAACCACGCACAAGGTGTGGCAATGTCAGCGCGCAAGCTGGGCTGCCGCGCCGTTATCGTGATGCCCACCACCACCCCGCAAGTCAAAATTGATGGCGTGCGCAATCTGGGTGGTGAAGTGGTTCTGGTAGGCGAGAGTTATTCCGACTCCTATCAGCACGCCCTGGAACTGCAAAAGAGCGAAGGCCTGACCTTTGTGCACCCCTTTGATGACCCGGATGTTATCGCCGGACAGGGCACAGTGGCCATGGAAATCTTGCAGCAGCACTCTGGCCCTATCGAAGCTGTGTTTGTGGCGATTGGCGGCGGCGGTCTGGCGGCGGGTGTGGCGACCTACATCAAGGCTTTGCGTCCTGAAATTAAAGTGATCGGCGTGCAGACCGAGGACTCCTGTGCCATGGTACGCAGTATCAAGGCAGGCCGGCGCGTGAACTTGTCGGATGTGGGCCTGTTTTCTGATGGCACGGCCGTCAAGCAAGTCGGTTCGGAAACCTTCCGACTGGTGCGTCAGTATGTGGACGACTTTGTGATTGTGGACACGGATGCGATCTGTGCCGCTATCAAAGATGTGTTTCAGGACTCGCGCAGCGTGTTGGAGCCTGCCGGTGCCTTGGCCTTGGCCGGTGCTAAACGCTATGCCGCCCAGCACAAGCTCAAGAACAAAACGCTCATTGCGGTGACTTCCGGCGCGAACATGAACTTTGACCGTATGCGCATGGTGGCAGACCGTGCGGATGTGGGGCAGGCTCGTGAAGCGTTGTTTGCCCTGACTATCCCTGAGGCCAAAGGCAGCTTCCGCCGTCTGTGCGATGCGCTGGGTACGCGTTCAGTTACCGAGTTCAATTACCGCATGTCCAACTCTGAAAAGGCGCATGTCTTTGTGGGTATGTCGATTTCCTCGGAAGCGGAGATCGAAAAGCTGGAAGAGCGTTTCGTGAAGAAAGGCTTTGGCACTTTGAACCTGACGGGCAACGAGCTGGCCAAGACCCATGTACGTCATATGGTGGGTGGGGTATCCAGCCAGGCCACGGACGAAGTCCTGTTGCGTTTCGAGTTCCCGGAGCGCCCCGGCGCCTTGCGCAAGTTCTTGTCCAGCATGAATCAGGACTGGAATATCAGCTTGTTCCACTACCGTAATCAGGGGGATGACTACGGTCGCATCCTGATCGGTATCCAGGTGCCGTCTTCGGACAAGAAAGAGTTCAAGGCATTCCTGGGCAATCTGGGCTACCCACACTGGGACGAGACAGATAACCCGGCTTACAAGCTGTTCCTGTAAGCCCGTGGGTGGCGTAAGGCACTCGCTGTCTTGCGCCAGAAAAAATGAAAACACCTCGCTTGAAAGAGCGAGGTGTTTTTTATTGGAGCTTGAGTTTGATGGCTGTCGTTAGGGCAGACGAACGCGGGACAGTGTCAGATGCTTTGCTAGTACGGGTGGTGTCTTAACAAGCTCTATGCCACACACTGTTTTAAAGCCTGCCGCAACGGTTCCAGGCTGTCATTCAGACGCATAAACGCTTGTTCCTGACGGGCAGACAGGGCATGGGCCTGTTCTGCCGTCACCACCTCAAAGCCCAGATTCTGCCCCGGCAAGCGCTGAGCAACTTGGGCCAGATCCACGCTGGCGACCTGTCCGATTCGAGGATAGCCCCCGGTAGTTTGCCGGTCGGCCATCAGGACAATGGGCTGGCCATCGTTAGGGACTTGGATAGTGCCAAAGCAGGTGGGGGCGGAGAGCAGCTCTTTAGCCGTCTTACGCTGCAAGGGCTGACCCTCCAGGCGATAGCCCATGCGTTCCGAGGCGGGGCTGATGCGATAGCTCTGGTTCTGGAACAGGTCCAGCGATTCGTCAGTAAACAGATCGGCCTGATCCAGAATGACGCGCAGGCGTTCTCGTGGGGCCAAGGCCAGTGCAGCAGGCATGTAAATGCGCAGCTCATCCAGTTCGGCTTGCAGACGGTTTAGTGCGGTTTCGTCATTCATCAGAGGTTGGGCCAGTTGAATCTGATCGCCCTTTTTCAGTGCGCGACCTTCAAACCCGCCCAGGCCAACTCGCATATGGGTGCTTTGGCTGCCCAGCAAGGATTCGACTTGAAAGCCACCGTAGATAGACAGGTAGGTGCGTGCACCCTGGCCGGGCTTGGCTGATAGCAGCGTCAGTGTTTGTCCGGTGCGGGCCAAGGTCGGGCGTAATACCGCCACAGCTTGCCCGTCCAGGCTGGCGTTCAGATCCGCGCCGGTCAGTACAAACAAGGCGGGTTCGTCAAAACGCAGGCTAGGGCCTTGTACGGTAATCTCCAGGCTGGCCAGATCTTGCTCGGCAGCGTTACCTGCCAGTAAATGGGCCAGTCGGTGAGCACGTTCATCCATGGCACCGCTAGGCGAGACGCCCAGATGCTGGTGTCCATAACGGCCCCGGTCTTGCAGGCTGCTCATCATGCCTGGTTTGAGGATATGCACCGTCATGCGGGAGTCCAGTGATCAAACTGTTCGTGGGGCAGGGGCACAAAGCGCACCTGATCGCCGGGGGCGAGCAGGGCAGCGGGCGAGCGCCGGGCATCGAACAGATTAACTGGCGAGCGGCCAATCAAATGCCAGCCGCCAGGAGATTCGTTGGGGTAAATAATGGTTTGCTGGTTGGCAATGGCTACTGAGCCTTTGGGCAGCACGGTGCGAGGAGTGGCACGACGCGGCACATTCAATTGCTCGGGCAAAATGCCCATATAGGGCGCGCCGGGTGCGAAGCCAACCATAAAGACTAATTGCGCCTGACTGCTGTGCAATTCAATGACCTGCTCCTGGCTCAGTCCCAGTTGCTCCGCAATGGCGGGCAGATCAGGGCCGAAAGGGCCGCCGTAGCACACGGGGATATCCACCAGGGCACCGGGTGCGGCCTGATCCTGATTGGCATCCAGCCCAGCCAGTGCCTGGTGAACATAGTCGTGCAGGCGAGCGAGCTGGTCACTGCTGCCATCCGGGTAGAAGTGGATGGCGACAGCCGTAAAGCTGGGGACCAGATCACGGACACAGGCGGGCGCATGGTCGCGTAGCAGGCGTGCAGCGCGGGTGCAGCGCAAACCGGTGTCCAAAGAAAGCTCTCCGCTGAACTGCACCAGCAGACAGCGGTCGCCTTGCTCGCTAAGTTGCCAGGGTTTGTGCATCTTTATTTGGCGAAAAGAGAATCCAGGCTGTTGAACGCTTTGAATTCCAGGGCATTGCCCGAAGGGTCCATGAAGAACATGGTGGCCTGTTCGCCGGGCTCGCCTTTGAAGCGGATGTAGGGCTCGATCACGAATTTGGTGCCAGCGGCAACCAGCTTGTCTGCCAGGGTCTGCCAGGTCGGCATGTCCAGAACGACGCCGAAGTGACGCACGGGGACATTGTGCGCATCGACGGCGCTGGTGGCATTGCTGCCGCATTCCGAAGGGGCCAGGTGAGCCACGATCTGGTGGCCGTAGAAGTTGAAGTCAATCCACTGATCAGAGGATCGGCCTTCGGGACAGCCCAGTGTCTGTCCGTAGAACTGGCGTGCAACGGCCAGATCATGGACCGGAAAAGCCAGGTGGAAAGGGCGCAGCTCGTTGGTATTGGACATGCTTGGCTCCTGTGCGGCATAAGGCCGCCAACGTGGTCTTCAGAGCCGTTTATTGTAGGGCCAAATAGGCCCCACAGGTCCTAGCTGTCCTGGAGTCGAACCCGGCTCTTGGGGAAACGCAACATAAATACGCTGCCTACACCCAGACGGCTCTGGATTTGCAGGTCGGCGTTATGTCGCACGATGATGTGTTTGGTAATGGCCAGGCCCAGGCCGGTCCCGCCGGTGGAGCGCGAACGGCCTTTATCTACTCGGTAAAAGCGTTCGGTCAGGCGGGGAATGTCCTGAGCAGCAATGCCGATACCCGTGTCCTGGACGGAATAACAGGCTTCGCCGCTGTCATTTAAATACCAGCGCACGGTGATGGTGCCATCCTTGGGGGTATAGCGCACCGCATTGGTAATCAGATTGGAGACGGCCGAGCTTAATTCGGTTTCCATGCCTTGAATGGCGATGCGCGGGTCCAGATCCGTGACAAAGCTGTGTTGTCCGCCGGAAATAGCCTCGCCTTGTTTCAGCGCGCTTTCAATTAACTGGCTGACTTGCACGGTTTCCCCTTCCACGGTGGGGGAGGACTCCAGCGAGGACAAGGTCAGCAAGTCGGACACAATCGACTGCATGTGGCGCGTCTGCTCCAGCATCATCTGTTCGTAGCGCTGACGCTGCTCCAGAGGCAGGCTCTCGGGGGGCATATCCTGCAGGGTTTCCAGAAAACCCAGCAAGACGGTCAAAGGGGTACGCAGTTCATGGGAAACATTGGCCACAAAGTCCTTGCGGGTGGTCTCCAGCATTTCGACCTGGGTGACATCGCGGGTCACGATCAGGAACTGGCCCAGGCCATAGGGGGTCAATTGCAGCAGCAAGGAGCGTTCACGCCCGTCTTTGCTCAGATGCAGCAGCAAGGGGCCGTCCCACTTGGGCAGGCGGGCGTAACGAGAAAACTCGGGTTCGCGCAGAATATTGAAGATGCTGTGATGGCGGTCCGTGGCCAGATTCAAACCTATGTGCTCACAGGCGGTCTGGTTGCACCATTGCAATTCCATATCCCCGTTCAGGGTAATGGCGCCATCGGGCAGGGCCTCGGCGGCCATCATGATGCCGTCTACGTAACGGTTCAGATCCTGGATTTCTTGCCGATCACGCCGCAATTGGCGGTAGATGGGAGCCAGGATGGCGTCCCAAGGACCAACGGCAGGGGGCGGGGGATCATTCAGATTGCGGGTCCAGCGCTCAACGCGGGACAACTGCAAGGTGCTGATGACAACCAGCATCAGCAAACCACCGCAAAATAAAGCCAGACCGATGAATGGACCTAGCCACCAACCGATCAAGCTGCCCAACAGGGCCCAGATAACAATAGACGTAAATATGCTGAACATGGGATCAGGCGCTTGGAGCCTTTTCCAGTGGGGAAAGGGCAAAACGATAGCCTGAGCCACGGATCGTTTCAATATGTTTATCGTGTCCACTAGGCTCCAGCGCCTTGCGCAAGCGGCGGATATGGACGTCTACCGTGCGTTCTTCCACAAACACGTGGTCGCCCCAGACCTGGTCCAGCAATTGGGAGCGGGTGAATACGCGCTCGGTATGGGTCATGAAAAAATGCAGCAAACGAAATTCGGTAGGCCCGATAGTCAGCGCCATGCCCTGGCTGGACAAGCGATGTGTGCTGGGATCCAGTTGCAGATTGCCAATGGAGATGACATCGTCCGTCAACTGAGGTGCGCGGCGGCGCAGCACGGCCTTGATGCGGGCAATCAGCTCTTTGGGCGAGAAGGGCTTGGTGATGTAATCGTCCGCACCGGCTTCCAGACCATCGACCTTGTCCTGCTCCGAGCCTTTGGCGGTCAGCATGATGACCGGGATATGACGGGTACGTTCGTCCGAGCGCAGTTTGCGGGCCAGATTGATGCCCGAGGAGCCGGGCAGCATCCAGTCCACCAGAATCAAATCAGGCAGCTCGGCGCGGATGAGGATCTGGGCTTGCTCGGCATCGAAGGCGCGTAGCACTTTATGGCCTGCAAAAGACAGGTTGACAGAGATCAGCTCCTGGATCGCAGGCTCATCTTCCACGACTAATATGCTTGTACTCATTGTTAGCTTCAGACTGGTCCGATAAAAAATAAAAGAGGGTCAGGCAGGCTGTCTGTATTGTGCTTGAGTACTTGGCCCGTAAGGCGGCTCAAGGGCAATACGGGGGCGCTTGCATCCCTGACTGCACGTAATAGCGCCATCATATGGCGTTAATGTTTCAGGTTTGTGAACGTGCATGAAACGGTGGCTGTCAGTGGGCTGGATTTTCGTTTCTGTACCGGGAAATCTGCGTTACGATTATGCCACTATGGAAAAACAGCGTCCTCAACACCCCTCCGCTCAGAACGCCGACACGCACTTCGGCTTTCAAACCGTGGCCGAAAGCGAAAAAGCGGGCAAAGTTGCCCAGGTTTTTCATTCGGTAGCTAACAACTACGACATCATGAATGATCTGATGTCGGGCGGCCTGCACCGTATCTGGAAAGCCTTCACCATTGGCCGAGCGGCCGTGCGTCCTGGCATGAAAGTGCTGGATATTGCAGCGGGAACGGGTGATTTGACCAAAACCTTTGCGCGTCAGGCGGGTGCGGATGGCGAAGTCTGGCATACCGATATCAATAGCTCCATGCTGCGCGTGGGCCGTGATCGTCTGCAAGACAAGGGCATCATCACCCCGGTGGCGGTCTGTGATGCCGAGCACCTGCCTTTCCCCGATGGCTATTTTGACCGTGTATCGGTGGCCTTTGGTTTGCGCAATATGACGCACAAGGACCGCGCGCTGGCTGAAATGAAGCGGGTGTTGCGTCCAGGCGGCAAATTGCTGGTGCTGGAGTTTTCCCGCGTGGCCAAGCCTTTGCAGGCCCCGTATGACTGGTATTCCTTCAATATCCTGCCCCGTATTGGCAAGTTTGTGGCCAAGGACGAGGAAAGCTACCGCTACCTGGCTGAATCCATTCGCATGCACCCCGATCAGGAAACCCTGGCCGACATGATGCGCGAAGTGGGCCTGGAGCGTGTGCAGTATTTCAATCTGACAGCCGGTGTGGCCGCGCTGCACGAAGGCATTCGCCTGGATTGATGTCGGGCGCTCCCTTTCTATAAACAGCGGCACCTTTGGGTGCCGTTCGTTTTTCGTCTGTAATTAAGGGTAAAAAAAACATGGTGCATGAGAAGTTGTCATGTTAATGTTCAGCTTATCGTAAGTTTTCTTGAATAATCGACTGGGACGGCATGGCCGGGGGCTTCAAAACCCTGTGTGTTAGACGCTGATCTTGGTTAGGAGTTTGTGACTATGTCTGGACGGCTTTCTCGTTATTTCATGGCCGCTGTATTGGCTTTTAGCACTGGCGCTTTGCTGACTGTTTCCTATGATGCGGAAGCACGTCGCATGGGTGGTGGTTCCAGTTTTGGCCGCCAGTCCTCCAACATCACGAGCAACCGCTCGGCAGCGACACCGCCTGCTGCAGCAAATAATGCCACTCGCTCGGCTGCTCCTGCTGCGGGCGCTGCTGCTGCCGGTACGGCCGCCGCTGGTACTGCTGCCAAGTCGGGCATGTCCCGCTTCCTGGGCCCGATCGCCGGTATTGCTGCTGGTCTGGGTATTGCTGCCTTGCTGTCCAGCATGGGTCTGGGCGGTGCGTTCCTGGAAATGATGTCCAGCCTCTTGCTGATCGGTCTGGTGATCTTCGCCGTTCTGTTCATCGTGCGTCGTTTCCGTGGTTCGGCTGCTCGCCCCGCCATGCAACAGGCCGGTGGTCAGTCCATGATGCGTAATGCTGATCCAGCACCTAGCCCATGGCAACAGCCTCAGGCTGCGCCAGCACCTATGCCTGCTGCCGCTCCTGCTGCTCAGCCCGCTGCAGCGGCTGCGGTTCCCGCACCACCTGTAGACGAAAGCTGGTTTATTCCCGGTGATTTCGACACTCCTACGTTCCTGGCCAATGCCAAGACTCAGTTTGTGGAAATCCAGAAGCTGTGGGACAAGGGCGACGTGGAACAACTGCGTACCTTCTTGACCGATGATCTGCTGAAAGAAGCGGCCCCTCAGATTGCACAGCGCCAGGGCGATAACGTCACCCAGATCGTGCTGTTGAATGCTGAACTGCTGGGCATCGAAAAAGTAGCCGATGGTCACCTGGCCAGCGTGCGCTACTCCGGTATGTTGCGCGAAGAGGTCGGGGCAGAAGCCTTCCGCTTTGAAGAAGTCTGGAATCTGTTCAAGGCCGACGGCGCAGGTTGGATGCTGGCTGGCATTCAGCAAATCCCGGTTGACCCCAACGCTTAATCGTCATCTATACAAACAGCCGCCTTGTTCCTCAGGCGGCTGTTCTGTTATGAGCGCTCTCGTTTCTCCGTGATCCCATTTGCCCGTGTTCCTCTAGCCCCGTGCATCCGGCCGTGTCTGTGTCGGGTTAAACTGGCTGTTTTAATTGGACTGGTTTACTTGCCCCGGCAGTAGACTTGCATGGACATGCTTGGTATCCCCTCATTCCTAGAACCTGGCGCCGTGGGCGTGCGTTTGCTCAATGCCTTGCTTGATCGCGAGGACTGGGCGCGTGAACGTCTGCGCGGTTATGCAGGCAAGACAGTCTCGCTGGTCGTGGGCCGTGTGCAACTGATCTACACCATCAGTTCTCAAGGGAAGCTGGAGCAGGGCCATCCTGCCGTGGTGCCCGATGTCACTTTGACCTTGCCGCAAGACAAGCTGCCTGAACTGCCACAAATCCTGCAAGACGGTGATTTCAGCCGTGTCGCTCAGCTGATGCATGTGCAGGGCGAGGCCGGTCTGGCTAATCTGGTGTCCGATCTGGCGGCGAATCTGCGCTGGGATGCGGAGCACGATCTGGCCAATATCGTGGGTGATGTCATGGCGGTGCGTCTGTTCAGCGGTGCGCGCCGTGCTTTTTCGGGCTTGCGTGATCTGGGTCAGCGTCTGACAGGCAATGTCAGCGAATATCTGACGGAAGAAACCGCCTTGCTGGTGACTCGTCCCGAGCTGGATGGCTTGCGAGAGCAATCGACTGGCCTGACTCAACGTCTGGACGAGCTGGATCGGCGTTTGAACCGCCTTGATGCACGTCGGCGGGAGTCCTGAGCATGTTTTCTCTGTGCCGCCTGCTGACTATCCTGCTGGTTGTTTTCCGTTATCGCCTGGATGAGCTGGTTCTATCCAGCATCCGCCATCCCTGGGCGTCGCGCCTGTTGCGTATTGCGCGTCTGGGTCGTAAGCCCAAATTGCCGCGCGGTGTGCGCTTGCGTCTTGCCCTGGAAAGTCTGGGCCCCATTTTTGTTAAATTCGGTCAGGTGCTCTCTACCCGCCGGGACTTGATCCCGCTGGATATTGCCGAGCAACTGGCTTTGCTGCAGGACCGTGTGCCGCCATTTCCATCAGACGTGGCGGAAGCCACTATTCTGAAGGCTTTGGGCGCCTCGCCTTACGAGCTGTTCAAGAAGTTTGACCGCGAACCGATTGCCTCGGCCTCGATTGCCCAGGTGCATTTTGCCGAGCTGCACAACGGCCGCGAAGTCGCCGTCAAGGTGCTGCGTCCCGGCATGCGTGAGGTCATTCACAAAGACCTGCGCCTGATGCGGGTTCTGGCTGTGTTCATGGAACGTCTGGGCCCTGATGCCCGCCGTCTTAAACCGCGTGAAGTCGTCGCCGAGTTCGACAAGTATCTGAACGACGAGCTGGACCTGATTCGTGAAGCCTCCAATTGCAGCCAACTGCGCCGCAACTTCACCAAAGATATAGAACGCACCCAGTTGCTGATTGTTCCTGAAGTGCATTGGGACTACTGCGCCTCGACCGTGTTCACCATGGATCGCATGAAGGGCATTCCGGTCAATCAGATTGACCGTTTGCGCGCCGCCAATGTGGACTTGAAGGATCTGGCCCGTAAAGGTGTAGAAATCTTCTTCACCCAAGTCTTTACCGACGGTTTTTTCCATGCCGACATGCACCCGGGCAATATTTATGTCTCGGATGCGCCTGAATCTCTGGGCCGCTACATTGCCCTGGACTTTGGCATTGTGGGTTCGCTGTCCGAGTTCGATAAGAACTATCTGGCACAAAACTTCCTGGCTTTTTTTCGGCGCGATTATCGCCGGGTGGCTCAATTGCATATTGAGTCCGGCTGGGTGCCACCTGAAACCCGCGAAGAGGAGTTGGAAGGCTCGGTACGCGCGGTGTGTGAACCGTATTTTGACCGGCCCTTGTCCGAGATCTCCCTGGGGCAAGTGCTCTTGCGCCTGTTCCAGACCTCGCGCCGGTTCAATGTGGAAATTCAGCCGCAGCTTGTGCTGCTGCAGAAAACCCTTCTGAATGTGGAAGGGATGGGGCGGGACCTGGATCCGGAACTGGATCTGTGGGATACCGCCAAACCTTATCTGGAAAAGTGGATGTACCAACGTATTGGTCCATCGGGCTTTTATTCGCGTTTGAAACAGGAAGCGGGGCAGTGGGCCCAGATCATGCCGCAGCTTCCGCGTCTGGTGTATTCCGCTTTGAATAGGCCAGAGACAGGGCAGGCGTTGAACCAGGAACTTAAGCTGTTGCGCCAGTCGCAGCAGCAGACCAACCGATTATTGACTGCCTTATGTGCTGTGCTGGCAGTTGCGGTCGGGGTGGCCATCTGGGCTTTGGTGGGGCGATAAGTGTGATCTACCCGCAACGCGTCAGTTTTTTTGTGGCTGACATATTTCTGATAACTGCAGGTTCTACGATAGACGCAGGTCCGCCAGCTTCTTGCTAAGCTGGCGCTTTCCGGCGCCTTCCGGACGGTGAATGGCCGCCCTCAAGGAACCGCTTGATTCTTTTTAGGAATCGTTATGCTTTACCATGACTTATTTAAATCCATGGAAGCGGTGCGCTGGAATTTCGCGCATGACATACCGTGGGATGACTTTGATGGCACCAAGCTCAGCGATGAGCAGGCTTACACCATCAAAATGAACGCCATCACCGAGTGGGCTGCTTTGCCTGCTACCGAAATGTTCCTGCGTGACAATAAAGATGACAGCGACTTTTGCGCCTTTATGTCCGTCTGGTTCTTTGAAGAGCAAAAGCACTCGCTGGTCTTGATTGAATACCTGCGTCGTTTCCGCCCCGAGCTGATGCCTACCGAAGAAGAGCTGCACAAAGTGCGCTTTGACTTCGATCCGGCTCCCGCCATGGAAACGCTGATGCTGCACTTTTGCGGTGAAGTGCGTCTGAACCACTGGTACCGCCGTGCGGCAGACTGGCATACCGAGCCAGTGATCAAGTCCATCTACAAAATCGTGGCCCAGGACGAAGCCCGTCACGCAGGTGCTTACCTGCGCTACATGAAGCGTGCTCTGGTGCATAAAGGCCAGGAATTTGGTCTGCAAGCACGTCTGGCTTTCTCCAAAATTGGTGTTCTGATGGCTTCGGCTCATCGCACCGCCCAGGCTTTGCACCCCACCAACTTGCACGTTAATAAAGCCATGTTCCCGGAAGATACGGTGCAGTCCAAACTGCCATCGCCCGGTTGGCTGGAAAACTGGCTGGATACGCAGATTCGCTTCGACAAGGAATGGGAGCACAAGGTCAGCTCGCGTATCTTGCACAATATGTCGCTCTTGATGGGCAGCTCGTTCGAGACCGTGCAGGAATTGAACCGCTACCGTAAGGACTTGGCGCGCCAAGTAGGTTCGGACTCGCCTTTGGTGCAAGCTTGATATGAGCGCACGGTTCGAGGCCAAGGTTCTGAATCTTGAGGCTTTACAGCAGGAACTGGCACAGGGACGCCTGGCGCGTCCCCTGGTCTTTACCAACGGTGTATTTGATATTTTGCATCGTGGGCATGTCAGCTACCTGGATGAAGCCGCTCAATTGGGCGCTTCGCTGATTGTCGGTGTGAATACCGATGCCTCGGTACGTCGCCTTAATAAAGGGCCGGAGCGCCCCATCAATCCGGAGCAGGATCGTGCTGCCTTGCTGGCTGCCTTGGCCTGCGTCGATGCGGTGGTCTTGTTTGATGAAGATACGCCCGAAGCCTTGATCGCTGCGCTACGCCCGGATCTGATCGTGAAGGGTGGCGACTACGATATGGAAGCCTTGCCCGAAACGGCCCTGGTGCGTAGTTGGGGAGGCGATGCGGTCGCCATTCCTTTTGAGTTTCAGCGTTCCACAACGGCGTTGGTCAAGAAGCTACGCGACTGAACAAGCAGTATTGAAGTTTTGAGTCCCGGCATGGTCCGGGATTTTTTTGCTTGTGGGGCTCAGGATGCTGGTTGAAGCAGATCGTTCACGGCGCGCAGGTCGTTTTCGTTCAAGGTGCCGCTGGCGGCTTTCAAGCGCAGGCTGTTCATCAGGACTTCGTAACGGGCCTGAGCCAAGCTGCGTTGTGCTTCGTAAAGCTGTTGCTGGGCATTGAGTACGTCGATATTCACACGCACCCCGATCTCGTAAGCCAGCTTATTGGCCTCCAGAGCGTCCTGGCTGGACTTGGTGGCTGCTTCCAGGGCCTGCACACGGACCAGGCCCGTGGTGACGCCAGAGAAGTACTGGCGCGTTTGCTGGATGGATTGCTGAATGGCGAACTGGTGATCATAGCGGGCCTGTTGCAGGCGCGAGCTTTGTTCGCGGACTTGCGAGCTGGTTTCACCGCCCCGGAAAATCGGGATGCTTAGCTCCAGACCCAAAGCACTGTTCAAGGAGCGAGGGCCACCGCCCGCTTGTCCAAACAAGGTTTGGTCGCTGCCACTGCCTGTCTGGGCTTTCAGAGCCAAGGTGGGTTCATGCAGGGCTTGAGTGCCTTTCAACTGCTCTTCGGCAGCACGCGCCTTGATGTCAGCCAGCGCCACTTTCAAGCCGGATTGGCTGGACTGATCCAGCCAGTCTTGCAGGTTCGCTGGTTGAGGGGCAGGCAAGCGCAAAGGTTCACGCAGGCGAGCCAAGGTCTCATAGCGTTCCAGCGTTAACGCGGCCAGTTTGTCCTGGGCGACTTGCAGTGCATTTTCTGCTTGCAGCACACTGGCGCGGGTCAGATCCAGACGCGACTTGGCTTCGTAGGTATCGGTAATCGTGGTGCCGCCCAGTTGAAAGGTTTGGTCGGCGGCGCGCAATTGCTCGTCAATAGCAGCCTGCTGCGCTTTCAGGGTGGACAGCGTGTCTTGCGCCGCCAGCACATCAAAATAGCTTTGGCTGACGCGCAGCATCAAATCCTGACGGTCCAGCGTTAACTGAATATCGGCACCCTGCGCCAATAGCTGAGCGCGTTCATAGCGGGCCCAAGCATTGCGGTTGTAGACGGGTTGGCTCAGCGTCAGTGTCCAGGCGGCTCGGTCGCTGGAGTGCTGGTTGGACAGCTTGCTGGTTTGACGGCGTTCTTGCAGTTCGGCTGTGCCGATAGCGCTGATTTGCGGCAGCAACTGCGCCCGGCTTTGGGGTACTTGTTCCTGGTCTGCCTGATGGACTGCCTGGGCCGCACCAAATTGCGGTTCATGTGCCAAGGCCTGGTTCCAGGCCTGCAGCAAATCTTGCGACTGGGCAGTGCTGCTTAAGGCAAGCAGCGAGAGCAGCGCCAGGCGCAAGGAAGTCATGAACCGCATAGGTGTTTAAAAACGAAACTGAGAGACGGCGGTGCCGCGCAATGGTTTGATCCAGGTGTCGAACAGGGGCGTGGTCTCAAAGCTGGCAGCGCTGGTGCGTGTAATACGCACGGCTGTCATGACCGGGTTTTGACCGACCACTACAACCAGACGGCCCCCAATACAGAGCTGATACTTCAAGGCATCAGGAATGGTAGGCACGGAGCCGGTGACCAAAATGGCGTCGTACTCGGTGGTGCCCCAGCCTGCGTGTGCATCGCCCACTTCAACTTTGACGTTGCGCACATTGTTGCGTTGCAGGTTTTCCTGGGCGAAAGCGGCCAGCTTGCTGTCAATTTCGATGGAAGTGACTTGTTGGGACAGGTGAGCCAGCAAAGCCGCCTGATAACCCGAGCCAGTACCAATTTCCAGCACGCCATCGCTGGCTTCCAGGAGCAGCTCTTGCGCCAGACGGGCTTCCACTTTGGGCGAGAGCATGGTCTCGTGCGTGTCCACGGCATTGATAATCAGTGGCAGCTCGGTGTCCGAAAAGGCCGACGAGCGCAAAGACGAGGGAACAAAGCGTTCACGCTGGACCTCGACCAATGCTTGCAGCACTTTTTCGTCGGATACGTTCCAGGGACGGATCTGTTGTTCCACCATGTAGTAACGGGCACGTTCGAGTTCAGACAGCGCAATATGGTTCATAGCTTCCAGAAAACTAAAGGCTTGGCAAAGAGCCGATTATAAGCCAGCGCATCGATAAAGATGCGCTGTTGGACTTAGCAGGATGGCACCATCGCATGGAGCAAGGTGCTGGCGTTATTGACGGCGATGGGCAAAAAGGTATCAAAATCCATGTGCGCTTCGCTGTTGGCATTGTCTGAAATACTGCGAATGCAGACAAACGGCACGGTATTCAGATAGCACACCTGGGCAATGGCGCCACTTTCCATTTCGCAGGCTAAAGCGTTAAAGGTGGCGCTTAACCACTGTATTTTATCGTTACACGCGATAAATTGGTCGCCGGTAACAATTCGGCCCGTATGGATCTGGTGGCCTTCGATCTGCCGGGCAGCCGTTTGGGCAACCGCCAGCAGGGCGGGGTCAGCCGGAAAGTCAAAGGTATCCAGACGGAACACTTGTCCCGGCGCCAGCCCCAGAGCCTTGAGCTCCACATCGTGCTGGACCAGCGTATCGGCAATGACGATATCGCCCGGGCGAATGCTGGGCTCGACGGCACCGGCAATACCAATATTGATGATGCTGCCTACGGCAAATTCCGAGATCAGCATCTGGGTGCAGGCAGCGGCATTGACCTTGCCTACGCCGCAGACCACGGCCACCACAGGCTTGCCCAGATAGCTGCCGCGATGAAAATCCATGCCTGCGCGCTGGATAGTCTGGGGCTCTTGCAAGCGCTCCAGCACAATTTCCAGCTCTTCGCGCATGGCGACAATAATTCCAAGTGTAGACATAGGGCAGGGGCCTTACGCGGCCCGATCAAACGGCACGTATCAGGACGATGGCCACAGTTTATGGAAGTGATGCACCGGACCGTGTCCGCTGCCCACAGTCAGTTCACCCGAACGGGCAATGGCTTCGTACAAGTACTTTTTGGCAGCCAGGGCGGCGTCCGGCACATTGCTGTATTGGGGCAGCAGGGCGGCCAGTGCAGCCGACAAGGTGCAGCCAGTGCCATGGGTATTGGCGGTATCAATACGCTTGGCGGGCATTTCAATCATCTTGTCGCCATCGTGCAGCAAGTCTATGCAGTCCGAACCGGGCAGGTGGCCGCCTTTCAGGAATACCCAGCGCTGATCGCTGTGATTCATCAGGCGACGCAGGCGCTCGGCAGCCTGACGCATTTCCTTGACGGTTTCTACCGGGCGGGCATCCAGCAGGACACCGGCTTCGGGCAGATTGGGCGTGATCATGGTGCATTGGGGCACCAGTTGCTCGCGCAAGGCATGGACGGCGGCCTTTTCCAGCAGGTGGTCGCCACTTTTGGCGATCATCACCGGGTCCAGTACCAGATGCTTGGGCTTGAAGTGAGCCATGCGTTCGGCCACCACGGTGGTGACGGCCTCCTGGCCCAACATGCCGATCTTGACGCCATCAATGCGCACATCGGCAAACAGGGTATCAATTTGCTGGCGTACAAAGTCGGCAGGAACCGGGCTGATGCCGGTGACACCTTGGGTGTTTTGTGCCGTCAAAGCAGCAATGACAGCGGTGGCATAAGCACCCAGGGCGCTCATGGCTTTGACATCAGCCAGAATACCGGCGCCGCCGGAGGGGTCAACTCCGGCAATGGTCAGCGTGTTGGGAATCATGTCTCGTTCAGGTACGGGAGTGAATCAGCCCCTCAGTGGGCGAACTGGGGTCGGCATCGTAGTATTTGCGGGGCACGCGGCCAGCCAGATAGGCGTGGCGACCGGCTTGCACAGCCAGATTCATGGCACTGGCCATCATCACAGGCTGACGGGCACCGGCAATCGCGGTGTTCATCAGCACGCCATCACAGCCCAGTTCCATGGCAATCGCCGCATCCGAGGCGGTACCGACACCGGCATCCACCAGCACAGGCACTTTGCTCTGATCGATGATCAGGCGCAGGTTCCAGGGGTTGATGATGCCCATGCCCGAACCGATCAGGGAGGCCAAAGGCATGATGGCAACACAGCCGATATCTTCCAGCATGCGGGCCTGGATGGGATCGTCGGCGCAATACACCATGACGTCAAAGCCTTCATCCACCAGAGTTTTAGCGGCTTTCAGGGTTTCGGGCATATTGGGGAACAGATTGCCAGCGTCGCCCAGCACTTCCAGTTTGACCAGCTTGTGGCCGTCCAGCAGTTCGCGGGCCAGACGCAAGGTGCGCACCGCGTCGTCAGCGGTGTAGCAGCCTGCCGTGTTGGGCAGCAGCGTGTACTTGGAGGGGGGCAGGTAATCGAGCAGATTGGGCTCGTTGGCGTTTTGACCGATATTGGTGCGGCGAATGGCCACAGTCACAATTTCAGCGCCGCTGGCTTCAATGGCCAGGCGGGTTTCGTCAAAATCTTTGTATTTACCGGTGCCTACCAATAGCCGGGATTGGTAGCTGGTGCCGGCCAGGATAAAGGGATCGTTGTTCACTGTTTGGGTCATGGTGGTGCTACGTAAAACATCCGCTTCTGGGGCGGATAAAGAATTGGTTTTTTGCTGGGCAAACACTGCAAGAATAATCCATTTGGCCGGTACTCGCAGGAAAACCCGTATGGCGGCTTGTCTGTGTACGGTGGGGATTTGGATCCGGCAGAGGGAAGGCCGAGGATGCAGGCCGAATTGGGCTGCAGGCGCAGCGAATATATACCTTGGCATATTCGCATTATGTTTAAGGCCATGCACAAGGCCCCAATGCCGACTGGCCCTGCCAGGGCTGCGATGCGAAAATTCTGTTGTTCCTCAAGAACGGGATTTTTCTTGAGGGATCCGTAGATTTCATGCGCTCTTTCTGTTTCATCGGTCGGACTCAAGCCTCAGGTGCTGATGTACCTGAGGCTTGAGTCCGATTGGCTACGGTCCTGGACCTTTCAGACCGAAGCAGAGCGCCTGTTCATGGCTGATGTCTTTGCCTTTTCCAGGTCTTTGTACAGACAGTCCGTTTTTTTTGATTGATAGAGGAGCACGTTCTTGGGCCCTGACCCTGAATCTGAAAGACGCACACCTGCGTCCTGCCCAGCGTTTCATGCCTGCATGAAACCCCACTGCGAATTGAGCACCGGCTCCAGGTTCCTCACGGTCTAGACGTGTGAGGTGCTTCTGTGGCCGCGTGCCTCAGGAGAATCTCATGCTGTTTCGCTACTCCCGTCCCCACGATGGCCTGCAACGCGCTTTGCGCATGGCTGTCGCTACTTACCGCCCCGTCGCCGTGTGCGACTTGCTGGCTTCACACGGCACCTTGGCCTTTGCCAAGGCCTTGCCGGATCTCTCGGCGCGCGTTCGTGCTGATGTCCTGGCCATGCTGCCTGAGTCTGATCGTCACCAAATCCAGACGGCCATGACGACGGGCATTCGTACTGGTCATTTGGGCCGTCGCCAGAGCCCCGGCCCCGCACCCAGTTTGTTCACCCTGTTCCCGCACCGCTACGGCACGCAGGACTGGTTGCGTGAGTATCGACAGCCCCAGCGCTCTTGAGCGCCGGACGCTGCCTTTTCTGTTAACCCACCACAACTAGCCAGCCCATGCGGGGGTCGCATCGTCATGGGCGGCTGGTTTGGTTTTTATCAAGCCAAAAGAGTGCTATGCCGCAAACCATTCCCTCTTCTTTGAGCAGCAAACCGTATCAAGACAACTCGCTTGCCGCCCAGGTCTGGACTCGTTCAGCGCGTCGTCCCAGTGCCGCTCCCTTCAAAGGCCGCAAGCGTTGGTCGCGCTACGAGCGTTTGTCTTTTTCCATGCTGCTCTCTTCGTGGGGCATTTTGATTGTGGTGGTGAGCTGGCTGTTTTTCAGCAACTCGCACCTGGAAACCCGGACCAGTTCCACCTCCGGCTCGCATTCCAGTTTTTACATGGGAACCTCGACGCCGTCGCCCGATGCGTCCACCTCCCAAGAGACCCGTTCTGATGGAGATCAACAATGACGGACCAAGGTAAAACGCCGCCGCTTTTTGGCAACGACGGCCAGCCCAATAACTGGATGCGGATCAGCATCCACGCCACCGAGCAGATCAGTGGCCTGCGCAAAAAGCTGGGCGTGGAAATTCCCCAGACCTTGCAGAACAGCCCTACTCAGGAAGGAGCGTTCAGCTTTGTGCCCGTGACATTTTTGAATGTGGAAAAGGGCCAGAAGAAAGCCAGCCGTGTGGTCTTCATCCTGAGCCGCCAGGTTCTGGTGTCGATTGAGCCGGACCCCAGTCCCAAACCCTTGGCCCAGGCGTTGCAACGCTTGCAGCGTGATGGCCGGGAGAACGACTCCTTCGAGAGCTTTGCCGTCATCTTGCAGTCCATTAACGACGCGGCTGACGAGCTGCTGGATTCCCTGAGCCATGATCTGGGCAAAGTGTTGACCCAGACCAATGCCGTGCTCAACAGCCTGGAAACCAAAGACCGGGACTTTGGAGTCAGCGACGTGGTGTCCACCCAGATGGACCTGAGTGAAGTGGAAGAGTTGCTGTCCGATTGTCTGGAAAGTCAGTTGCAGTTGGCTATGGCGGCCCGTCATGCCCTGGCTCGTTTACCCGCCGATCAGGAAAAACTCAAACCGGTATTCCATACCTTGATCGAAGACATCGAAGCCGTGGAAAAGCAGGTGAACTTTGTGCACGACCGTGTCCGTCTTTTGCAGACCACCAACAATATGGCGTTGAACGTCAAGCAGAACCAGATTGTGAAGGTGTTCTCGGTGGTGACGGCCGTATTCCTGCCCGCCATGCTGATCTCCACCTACTACAGCATGAACTTTGCCTATATGCCGATTCTGCAATGGGAGCACGCCGAAATGGTGGGGATTATTTCCACCGCCTTGTTCTCCATGCTGCCGCTGATCTATGTGAAACACCGGGGCTGGCTGCGCTAGAGCGCGCCTGGGCGAGCGTCGGGCTCGCAGCCTTTGACAATTAAATGAATGGGAAGAATTTCGTATGTTGAACACACTGAAAAGCAGCGCCGAGGTGGCAACGGCAGGCTCGGACAAATTGCGTGGTCTGGTCTGGAATGAAGATTTGAGCCTGCAGTCGGACTCCAACGCGGCGGTCCAGCAGCGTCGCCAGGCGATTGACCGGGCCCGTGCCAGCCGCCCGCGCACCGCGCATATCGAACGCGAAATCATGATTGCGGTGGTGGTGCTGTACATCCTGATTCTGGGCAGTTTTGCCGGTCTGCACTTGTACGGCCACTACATGGTTTCCCCGGACGCCGAACAGGTACAAAGCGAGGACTAAGCCATGACTGATAAAAAACAGGGGGGTGCCGTGGTGTCCAGCCTGAGCGACAAGCGCGGGCAAAAAACAGCATGGCTGCAACTGTCGGCCAGCCGTCACGAGGAATTGGCCGAGGCACAGGCCAAACTGGGTCTGGATTTGAGTATCAAACGGGGCCGTGCCGCCGCCGAAGAGGCAGGCTTTATTCTGATTCCCGTGGAAATGGTGATACGCCAAGGACAGCAGTATCGGGAAACCAGTCTGTTGTTTGCTTTGGGTAAAGATCGTTTGATCAGTGTGGAGCAGGACGTACGTGTGGATACGCTGGAGCGGGTCAGCCAGCAATTGCATGCCCTGGTGGATTCGGGCCAGCCTGCACCCAGCCCCGCGTCGATTCTGTTCATGATTTTGCAGGCCTTGAACGATCAGGCTCGCGCTACGATTTCTGACGTGGCCGGTCGTCTGGACGAGCGCAGCGATACGGTCGCGGCGGCCAGTGGCGGCTTTGATACCTCGGGACGTCAGGCCGGGGTAGCAGATATCGCCAGCACCGCCATCGGTTTGGGTGAGGCGGAAGAGCTGGTCGCTAAAACCGTGGAAGGTCAGTTGATGCTCGCACGAGCGGGCCGCTGGCTGCGTCGCACCCCCGGTGGTGAAAGTGCAGAGAACCTGTCCATGCTGCTTTCGGACATTCAAAGCTTGCGCCGCTATGCCCGTTTCCAGCACGACAAAATCCGCAATCTGCAGCAGTCCTTGATGACCACATTGGATTTGAAGCAAAACCAGGTGATCAAGGTCTTTACGGTGGTGACCGCCGTGTTCCTGCCGCCCACGCTGATCGCTGCGTTCTACGGCCAGAACTTTGCGAATATGCCCGAGCTGGAAATTGTCAGCGGAGAGTGGCTGGTGATGGGCATGACCGCCATTTTTGCCTTGGCTCCTTTGGCCTACGTGAAACGCAAAGGGTGGATGCGATGACGGCCCGTTTCAAGGATATGGCTTCCTGGCGGCGCTTGCAGGCCCCCGACCGTCAGGCACTGGAGGACTTGGGCAAGTTGTACCGCGTGGATCTGGTGCCGCAGACTCAGGCCAGCCTGGGCATGAGTACTCGTATCCGCTGTGTGCGCCTGCAGGAGGATCAGGTACAGGTTTCTGACCTGGTCTGGCGCTTGGGAGAGGATGAACAGCCGCTGTACACCGTGGAAACGGGGCATCGCCTGCTGCGTCCAGGCCAGGCGCTGGAACGCCTGAGTGCGCAGGAAATGTCTTTGGCCAGCTCGCATGCCTTGGCCTTGACGCTGCTGTATCAACTGTTGGCCCAGACCTCTCAAGTGCTGGATCGCATTGATCAGGGCTTGAGCGTCTCCACCTTGTCCCTGCGCGGCTTTCTATCCAATGTAGGCACGGATTATTCGCGCGGTGCCGAGGACATGATTGATCTGGATAGCCATATGGCCACCCTGCACAAGCCGCTGTCTTACGTCATGCATTCGATTGACGATCTGGAGCAGGCCGCACAGCGTTTGCGCCGCTTGGTGTATCAGGGACAAAGCATGGCCTTGAGCCGCGTGGACGAGCTGATTGCCGCCATTGAAGGGATGCAGCGCCGTGCGCATTTTGCCATTGAGCGTCAACGGTTTCATTGGCGTGCTGCAGGCGAATCCGTGGCCATGAGTGATCTGAACGTGACCAAAGTCTTTACCGTGCTGTGGGCCTTGCTGGTGCCCGGCACGGCCTTGATTAACTGGTATGGTCAGAACTTTCATGTCATGCCCGAGTTATCTTGGGAAGGCACAATGTGGGTGCAGTTGGTGACCGTTCTGGCTTTGACGGCGGTGCCGATATGGACAATCAAAAAATCGGGCGCATTGCGTTGAGGGAGAACGCTGTGTGTTGGCCCGGTAGTGCGACACGCAGGCTGTTTGTTGAAGAACTCATTGAACGAAACAGAGGTGTCGATGGCCGATGACCACGAGATAGTGCCCGCTGGTTCTGAATGCAAGCCAGCGGGCGGTAATTCCTACCCGAATCAATCAGCGATTTTTGTCTTTCCACTGCGACGGTAAACACATCCTTAGCCTTTCAGAGCGGGGTGGCCGTCCCTGTACCAATGTGTAGAGGTACCCATGAATGCAAGCCAGTTTTTCCATCCCGATCACAGCGCCGTCGTACACCAGAGCCCGGTGCGTCTGGTGCGCCGCGCCCACTGTGCGCTGAGCTACTACGCCACCCGCAGCGTGCCGCATGTGTTGCAAGCCTTGAATACCCAGCGCCACGGCCTGGCCTTTGATGAAGTCTTGCGCCGTCTGATTCAGAACGGCCCCAATCAAATCCGGGCGCTGCGCTCCAGCGCCGGTGATCTGCTCCAGTTGGCACAGACTTTAAGAAAACAAACGTGTCAGGTGCGCCGTGATTTGACCATGTACGATCTGGCGCGCGATCACCAGTCCCGTGTACCCGCTCGCATGGTGGTGACGGGCGATGTGGTGCTGTTATCGGCAGGGGATTATGTGCCCGCCGATCTGCGCCTGATTCAGCAGGATCACCTGATTTTGAACCGCGCTATTTTGCAGGCGGCACCGGATACCTGCGCCATGGGCGACCGGGTAGTGGCAGGCACGGCACAGGGAGTGGTTGTGGCAACGGGGAATAAAACTTTATTGGGGATTTTGATGCGTGAACCTGCTCCGGCCGTTTCTGGCTGGCGTCGTGTGCTGGAATTCAGCCCTTTTCAATTGAGTAAAGCCGCCTCGCTGGCAGCGGGTGTGGCGCTGGCCGGTATGGCTGGTTTGCTGCTGCCCAGTCACAGCCATGCTGAAACCTCGGTGCAACTGTATGGCACTTTGGATGCTGGTTTGGGCTGGACACGTATTAGCGGCGAAGGCTCGCAGCGCGAGGTCTTGAGCGGCGGGCAGACGGACTCCCTGTGGGGGATTCGCGGCCATGAAGATTTGGGTGATGGCCTGCGCGCGACCTTCAATCTGGAAAGTGGCATTGATCTGGCGACGGGCCGGGCTGAAGAATCAGATCGTCTGTTCAACTATCAGGCCTGGCTAGGTCTGGGCAGTGAGCACTGGGGGGAGCTGCGTTTTGGACGCCAGTACACCGTTGGTCAGGAGTTTGTTTCTGCGGTGGAAGTGGGTTCCTGGAAAGACTTTGGTATGGGCGCCTTGATGCGCGCTTCCGATAATTATCAGATCTCCAATCAGTTCAGTTGGCGCAGCCCCGAATGGGCGGGCATGCAGTTAGGTGCCAGCTACAGCGCAGATGTGGGTGAGCAGGGTATGGGTGGCTCACGGACCAAACTCTATAGCGTGGCCCTGCGCTACGAGGATGGCCCTTGGTTGCTGGGCGCCAGCTATGAAAGCCTGAGCCGTGTTGAATCCAATCGTCCTACGGCCTGGCAATTAGGGGCCAGCTATGACTTTGAGGTGGCCCGCCTTGCTGCTGGCTGGAGCCGTCAGAGCAATGGTTTTGTGGGTCTGAATGGTGATGATGGCCCGGCCCATCTGGAAGACAAAGGGCTGGGAGGTTTGGGCCCGGCAGAATTCATTAACGGTGGCCGTCTGGATACCTGGTATGTCGGCACGGCGATTCCAGTGGGCAAGGGCGAGTTTCAGTTGCAGTGGTCTTTGGGCCGTCCGAACTGGACCTGGGAGGATACCGACGAGCGCGCACGTCGCATTCAGGTGATGTCTGTGGGCTATGTGCATGCCTTGTCGCCCCGCACCAGTGTCTATGCCTTTGCGGCTCAAGGACGTCGCTTTGATATGGAAACCGCTGCCAACGCCAGCGAACCGCGTAGCAGCCGTGTGGCCTTTGGTCTGACGCACCACTTCTAAGTAGCGTGCTGCTTTCCTGCGCTTGGGCTGTTCATGGATCAGGCTCAAGGGCAGGAGATCTGCAAGGGGGCAGAGACTTGGGGATGCGCGGCTTACCCACCTATCCCTAAGTATAAATTTGATGGCCATAGGGTGATGAAAGGTGTGCCAATGCCTGGCAGACAAGCCCATACCCAGATGCGAAAATATCGTTGGTGCAAAAACCGTTGCACCTTCTTTTTTAACTACTCACGTTTAAAAGTAAATGGATCCTGATCCTTCTTTATGGCTTTGTTCCTGTAAAGGACAAGCCTCCTCAATGACCGGTCAATTGGACGCTGGACCACAAAGCGGGCCCCTCTGATGAGGTGAGCACTCTTTCTGGGCCCCTGTGTCCGAAGGAGAATGCTATGTTCCGCCTCAACCTGTTCCGTTCCGCTCCACACAACAACGCTCTGCAAGACGCTCTGCGCCTGGCTGCATCCCGCCAGCGCCAAGGCTATCTGCTGGAGCTGCTGCAAACTCACGGTGCTCGCGAGTTTGCTTACGCCCTTAACGACCTGTCCGGTCGCACCATTGAAAACGCACTGTCCACGCTGCCTACGGTGGAACGTAGCCAAGTCCTCAAGCATCTGTCCCGTCGTGCACAAGCCCGTCTGAATGATGCAGAAGGCTTCCGCCGTCCACCTACCCATGCTGTGCTGACTTTGCCTTCTTTCATGATGTAAGGCCGAGTTTGTAGGGGCCTTAAGGTTTGCTGTGTGTGGGCCTGCCTGGCCCTCTATCGCTGTAATCTCAGTACAAGTATGTCATCGCAGGCACCACCCTTTGGGTGGTGCCTGTTCCGTCTTGATTCAGGTTTGAGTCCGCCCCCACTTTCGGTTTTCTGTTTGCCTCCTCGGTGCTAAAAGGTGTTTTCTGTTGCCATCTGTCGTGGCAAGACGACGCTTGCCGTGCATGCGCGCGGCATCCTCACTTTTTCATGTCATAATTTTGGAATGAGAATGATTATTGATTAGTGCGTGTAGGGGATATGGACTATCCGGCAGCGCCCATAGGGATGGGAGATTTCTATCAAGATCACCGTAGCTGGTTGCTGCGGTGGTTGCGTGCGCGCCTGCATTGCAGCTTTACAGCGGAAGATCTGGTTCAGGACACGTTTGTTCGTCTGCTTCTGGCACCGTCCGCTGTTCATCATTTACGTCACCCCCGTGCGTTTCTGGCCACCACGGCCAGACGGCTTCTGATTGATCGCAGCCGACGTCTGGCGGTAGAGCAGG
The DNA here is from genome assembly GCF_026344135.1 of Alcaligenes parafaecalis. Classification (NCBI taxonomy): domain Bacteria; kingdom Pseudomonadati; phylum Pseudomonadota; class Betaproteobacteria; order Burkholderiales; family Alcaligenaceae; genus Alcaligenes; species Alcaligenes parafaecalis. The sequence goes on from NZ_JAPKNA010000002.1 coordinate 435,681, forward strand.
CCTATCTGGATGCCTTGGCGGCCACGCTGGCCGAAGGGGCTCAAGCGCCCTCGGCAGAGCAGTGTGCTCAAACCCTTGAAGCCCTGGCCTTGTTGGCCCAAGCCTTGGACGAGCTACCTGAACGGACGCGCATGGCATTTTTAAGCTGCTATCTGGATGGGGAAACCCAGTCAGTGGTGGCTCAGCGCCTGGGCGTCAGCGAACGCACCGTGCGTAATGATCTGGTGCAGGCCTTGCTCCATATCCAGACCTTGATTCCTGCTTGAGCCTCATGTCCAGCACGGAAATTGAACGACAGGCGGCCCAATGGGTAGTGCTTCTGTCCGACCCCGAACAATTCACCGAGCAGGCCCAGGCCGAGTTCAGAGCCTGGCGTGCCCAGGATCCTCGTCATGAAGCGGCGGCCGTCGGGATGGAAACCGTGCTGGGTACGGTGAAAAAACTGGCCGTACAAGCGAATACCGCCCCGGGACGTAGTGCTCTGGATGCAGGCCTGTCGGCACGGCGGAAGCTGCTACGTGATTGGCGCCAGGGCATGATGCTCTCGCTCTGGGCGCTGGCGATTATTTTGCCCATCCTGGCCTTTCTGTTTCCTTGGTCGAATCAGTCCTTGCACACCGCTGCTGGGCAATGGCGCAGCGTGGTGCTGGAAGATGGCTCTCGCCTGGAACTGGCGGGCGCATCGCGGGTAAAAATTCTGTACAGCAAACAGTACCGGGATATTGAGCTGCTGGAAGGGCAAGTTCGCGTGGTGGTCGCCAAACAGCCGGATCGACCCTTGCGGGTATTAAGCAGTCAGGCTGTCTCGCAGGCTTTGGGCACTGAGTTCATTGTGCAAGAGCAGCCGCAAGGCACCTTGCTGACCGTTTTGTCCTCTCGGATTCTGGCCTATCCACGAGCCCAAGGTCCACAAGCTGCACGCGAGCTGAGGCCTGGGGACCAGGTGCAGATTGATGCGCAAGGTTTGGGTGCGAATCGCCAGGCCGATGTGGAGCGCAGCAAGCGTAATTGGGATCAGCGACAACTGGTGCTGGAGCATATGCCCCTGACACAGGCTTTGGAGCAGATCACCCGCCAGTACCCCGGCAAAACACAGGTCAATCCACAAGGGATGGCAGGTTTGACGGTCAGTGCCGTCTTGCCTGCTGATCAGCCTTTGTCGGCCCTGGCCTTGCTGAAGGATCTGTATCCCGGCTTGCAGGTGCAGAACACGCCAGACGAAATATTGACGATTACTTTCAGGCCTTGATTGCCGCTTTTTTGGGCTCGTGCGTCTTTAACAGATAGACCTTGCCAAAGAAGGAGAGATTTCATGGTCCCGAAGAATGCGCCGCCTTTGGCGCTTGTGAAGACGCCGCTCATGCCTGCTACTTGTCGCCGCCTGCTGGGCTTGGCTGTGGTGGGGGCATTGATGCTGAATGTGGCCCCGGTATCGGCCCAGAACACGCAAGCCTATTCTCTGGAGGCCGGTGATCTGGCCAGCCGCTTGAGCCAGTTTGCTCAACAGGCTGGGGTGGCCTTGGTGATGGATTCCTCGCGATTACAGGGCCTGAGCGCGCCGCGCTTGCAAGGCCAGTATTCGGTACAGGAAGGTTTTGCCGCCTTGCTGGCCGGGCAGCCGTTTCAGGTTCAAAGTCGGGATCAGGGCTATGTCTTGATTGCCTTGTCCGATAGCGACACCCTGGCCGATGAGGCGGGTGTGCAATCGTTGTCGCGTATTGAAGTGCGCCGCAATGCACTGGGCGACATTACCGAAGGTTCAGGCACTTATGCTGCCGGGACGATTGCCACGGCAACCCGTTTGCGCCTGACGCCACGCCAGACACCGCAGGCCATCAGCGTGACCACACGCAAGATGATGGACGACTTTAATCTGACCAGCATTGATGATGTGGTGCGCCATACCCCAGGTGTCAGCATCATTACGTACGACAGTGAGCGTACCGCCTACGAGGCACGTGGTTTCGATATCAAGAACTTCCAGTACGACGGCATCCCCACCTTGCGGGATTCGCCATACTCCGCGGGTAACACTCTCAGCGATATGGCCATTTATGATCGTGTCGAGGTCTTGAAAGGGGCCTCTGGCCTGTTGACCGGCAGTGGTAACCCCGGCGCTACGATCAATATGATTCGTAAAAAGCCGACGCAAGAGTTTCAGGGCCATGCCAGTGCGGGTGCAGGCACTTGGGACAACTATCGTGGTGAGGTGGATTTCTCCGGTCCCTTGAACGAGACAGGCTCTATACGTGGCCGTATGGTCGGCGCCTATCAGGACAAGAAAAGTCAGTTGGACCACTACCAGCGCCAGACCTTGGTGCTGTACGGCATTGTAGAGGCTGACCTGACACCGGATACCCGGCTGACCTTGGGAGCGGACTTGCAGGATAACGACCCCAAAGGCTCGACCTGGGGCGGCATCCCGATCTATGACGCGCAAGGCAACTTCAACGATATGGACCGTTCCTTTAATAACGGTACGCGCTGGAGTCGCTGGAACCAGTACACCCGTTCGGCCTTTGCCACGCTGGAGCATGAGTTCGACAGCGGCTGGATGGCCAAGGTGCAGCTTAACCACCTGATCAATGGTTATGACTCCGAACTGGCTTCGGTGGCTGCTGGCAATCCTGATCCTCTAACCGGCAAAGGCACTTCTTTGTGGTCTGGGCGCTACGTAGGCAAGACGGTATCCAACACGGCTGACTTCTATGCGACTGGCCCCTTTGAACTGTTCGGGCGAGAGCATGAACTGGTGGTCGGGGGTGGGGTATCGCGCCGTCGCTGGACCAATGCGTCTTACGGTGAAAGCAGCAATACCGATGTTCCGAATTACTACGAATGGGATGGCCGCTGGCCGCGCATGAACTGGAAGCATTTGAGAGATGATCGGGAAGTGACACGGGAAAATGGCGTGTATATCAGCACGCGTCTGAACCTGCGTGACGACTTGAAGCTGCTGCTGGGCACACGCTACGCCAACTACAACAAGCTTGATATGCGCGAGACTGGCGTATGGGTGCCGTACTTTGGGGCCGTGTACGACCTGAACGACAACTTCTCGGTCTATGCCAGCTACACCAACATCTTCCAGCCTCAAGACCTGCGGGACGAAGGCGGCCGTACGCTGGACCCCTTGCGTGGCGACAACTATGAGGTCGGTGTCAAAGGCGAGTTCCTGGGGGGGCGTTTGACGTCGAGCGTGGCTTATTTCCAATTGCGTCAGGATAACTTTGGCAAGGAAACGGGGGGGCGCACACCATCAGGCGGCATTGCCTATGAGGCGACCCAGGGCGTGCGTACGAATGGGGTAGAGCTGGAAGTGGCTGGCCAGTTGACGCCGCAATGGCAGATGCACGCGGGCTATGCCTACAAGCTGTCGCGTCGCGATGGTGAAAAGGTGTCGACCTTATCGCCTGAGCATCAGTTCAATATTTACACCACCTATGATTTCGAGGGTGAGCTGAATGGTCTGACGCTAGGTGGCGGTGCACGCTGGCAAAGCAAGACCTGGGGCAATGTAAGCCGACCAGGATCGCCGGGCAAGGTGCAGCATACGGTCTCGGGTTACTGGCTGGTGGATGCGATGGCACGTTATCGCTTCAACAAGAATTTGTCGGCCACCTTTACCGTCAATAACCTGTTCGACAAGCGCTATTACTCCATGTTCTCCTGGTACAGCACGTATACCTGGGGCGAGCCGCGCAACATGATGCTGGCGGTGAAGTATCAGTTCTAAGCCAGAGCTGACAAGCGTCTAGGACACCTGGGCTCGATAGCGATCCAACTGCTCGCACAGTTCGCGAGTAGCCTCTATCAGCCTGGGGCCAGGGCGGTACAGCGCATCCGGGTTCAGGTTCAGCAAAGCGTGGGGGCTCAGGCCCAGATGCTTTTCCCAGAACAGATGACGGGTGCGCAATTGTGCTGGATCACGGTAGGCCATGATCACGACCTGTGGGCGCTTGTGCAGCACATCTTCCAGGCTGATGGTGGGGGCGACGGCGGCATGATGGGCGTAGATATTCTGCGCCTTGCAGGTAGTCAACACATCCTGAATCAAGGGATCGCGCGCCAGGGTGTACAAAGGCTCGGAGCCGATTTCCAGAAACACGCTGACAGTCTCGCCCAAGCGGCTGTTCTGACGCAGGGCGGCAATCTGATTATCCAGCAAGGCGGCGATAGGAACGGCTACATCAGCCGTATCCAGGCTGTCTCCTGCCAGACGGATAAAGGCGGGAATATCGTCCAGTTTTTGGGGTGCGGCAAAGATCAGGCTGATATGGGTTTGCTCTAGCTGGCGCTGTATCTCAGGCCCGATCTGGTTGGACTGCCAGGCCCAGACCTGATCAGGTTTCAGCTCCAGCAGCCGTTCGGGGTTGACGCGCAAGGCGTCCCCAACGCGGGGCAGATCCTTGGCAGCAGGCGGGTAGTCGCTGGAACTGTCCACAGCGATCAAGTGGTCTTGAGCACCGGCGGCAAACAGGATCTCAGTGATGTGAGGGGCCAGACTGATTGCGCGGGCAGGAGCGGTCGTTGGTGTGTACAGCGCCTCTTGGTCTGTTGAGGCTTTTTGTACTTGTTGATCTTGCTGCTTGTTTTGTACCTCTTGAGTGCTTTGTTCTGTGCTTGTCTGTGTCTGTGTCTGTGTCTGTGTCTTGGGCTGTGCTTGAATCTGCGCCTGTGATTGCAGCGGGTCTTTCTCACGCGCTTGCGTCAGGATGGGCAATCCCGAAAGCAGGACGAACAGGCCAAGCAAAGTCCATAGCCCCAATCCGCTCCAGACAGAGCGCTTCGGGTGTTGGAGACGAAACGTCGCAGGCAAAGAGGGCATCATGCGCCTTTAAGTAAATGGCGCGGCTCTTGAGCAGAACCGCGCCAGAATCAAGCGAAGCTGATTTTACTGCTTACATGCGCCAGGCAAAGTTCAGGAACACGCTGGAGCCTGCGTTGTTGTAGCCACGGCTGGCCAGGTTGTAGTCCTTGTCGAGCACATTGTTCCAGCGCAGTTGCGCTTCCAGGCTGGAAGTCAGCGGGTAGCTGGCAGTCAGGTTTAGCAGGCCGTAGCCGCCCAGACGTTGCTCATTCTTTGCGTCTTCATAACGGTGGGAAGCGAACAGGTATTCGGCACCAGTTTTCAGATCACCGAACTTGTGCTCCACGGCCACTTTGTAGTTTTGCTTGGCACGGCGTACCAACTGCTTGTCGGTGTTTCTATCTTTGGGGTCGGTAAAGTCGGCACTAGCAGTCAGCGTGGTGTCGCCCAATTGCTTCATGGCAGTTAGTGTTAGGCCTGTGATACGGGCCCTCTCCGTATTCGTAGTAGTACAGTTAAAGGCAGCGTCGCAGTTATAAGTGTTAATGAAGTCACGAATACTGTTTTGATAAACCACTAGGGCTAATTCAGTCGTGTCGTCTGTATAGCGGATATTGCCTTCGATGTTGCGGGATTTTTCAGGCTTAAGGTTGGGGTTACCAACAAAACTACCATAGTCGCTTGCTTGGTAGGGAGTGTAGAGGTCTGCAAAAGAGGCTGCACGGAAGCCTGTATTGGCGGCCACACCGACCGTCCAATTCGTAGTGAGATCCAAGTCATAGCCCAGTCCACCAGTTACCTTGTGACCAAAGCCGCCAATATTGTCGTTACGGACACTGGCCTGCAGGTGATGTTGATTGATGTCGCCACGGTAGATCAGGGCAAAGGCATTGGTGTTTCGTTTGTCTGCTGTATGAGCGTTGGAGTGGGTCATACGCTCCTCCAGACGTTCAGCTAGCACAGACACTACGTGGCCTTTAGCAACCGTTAGGTCATTTTGCCAACTGTATTGACGTTGTATGGTCGAATAGCGTGAGCTAAACGGATAGTCCACTGTTTCAGCGTGATTGTTAACAGTCTCCTTACCCCAAGACATGTTGAGACGGCTGGACCAAAGCTCGCTTAGCTTGTTTGTGCTGGTTAAACCATAGGCTTGTTGGCGAGCCTGTGTCGTGGGGGTACTGGCTAGTTTCTGGCCGTTGTCGAATTGACCGTCTATATAGTTATTCATGACGGTCAAACCTAGGTGTTGGCCTTTCGCCCATTCGTAACCCACGGAACCACTCAGCCCGTGTTGGGTGTAGCCGTTCTTGTCAGGGTTATAGGTGTATATACCTGCAAGTGGATTAGTAGCATTAAAGCCATCGCTGGTACCGTAGCTGGAGGCCAGGCTGTAGTCCCAACCTTGAGACGCCCCCGAAAAACCGGCGCTGGCTTTGAAGGTGTCTTGCGAACCCACACCAACATTACCCCAGGCACTCAAGGCACGGTCACCGCCACCTTTTTTCGTGATGATGTTGATGACACCACCAATCGCATCCGAGCCATACAGGCTGCTGCCTGCTCCACGCACAATTTCAATGCGCTCGATCAGGGCAGGGTCAATCGCTTGCCAGTTTACCGAACCACTGGTGGGGCTATTGATACGCATGCCGTCAATCATGACGCGGGTATGTTTGGGGTCAGTACCGCGTAAAAAAACGCCGGTTGTAGTCTGCGGACCACCACTGCTGTAAATCTCCACCCCAGGCTGACGCTGCAAAATTTCAGCCACGCTGCTTTGACCCGCTTTCTGCAGGGTCTCCTGATCAATCACCGTTACATCACCTACCACGTTTTTCAGTGGTTGCGCCATGCGGCTAGGGGTAACAACAATTTGATCCAGCTTGGTGACAGAGGCGGTTTGGGCCGTGGCGATGAAAGGCAGGGCGCCCGCCAGGGCGACCATCAAAGGTCTGATGGACAGTAGAGTCATGGAAATTCCTGTGGGATGTGCGTCCCCGCACACCAGTAAGCGAAGCTGCCCCTTGGTGGGGCGGCCATGAATTCAGGGTCGATAAGCAGGCTGGTGTCGGGCTTTGCGCGTAGCAGGTACCGTTGCGGGGGCAGCACGTTTGGCTGTTCGGGTGTGAACAGATCACGTTTCCCATTTGACTTTCCCAGGTCCAACTTGGCGTGGACCGGAAAGCACCTCTTTCCGAGCGGAAAATGTTACATGCCGCGGGGGCAAAGGTTAAGTGTTTAGGGCGGAATTCCCGTACAAAGCGCTACAATTGTGGCGTCAATCCACCATTCTCGCGGCTCTTGCTGCCAGATGCCGTCAACGTCCCGTTTCGTGTTACGGAGCTTTTAGTGTCCTATCCTGCCTTGCCTTACCCGATCTCTGCCTACACGCGTGGTGCAGAATTTGCTCGCCGCCTGGGTCAACAGATTTTGATTCTGGACGGTGCGATGGGCACCATGATTCAACGCTACAAGCTGGGTGAGGCCGACTTCCGGGGCGAGCGTTTTGCGGATCATCACAAAGATGTGAAGGGCAATAACGAATTGCTGTCGCTGGTGCGCCCGGACATCATTCAGGAAATTCACGAGAAATACCTGGCTGCTGGGGCCGACGTCATCAGTACCAATACCTTTGGTGCAACGGATATTGCCCAGGGCGATTACGATTTGCAGGGCATCAGCTATGACCTGAATCTGGCCTCGGCCCAACTGGCCTGTCAGGCGCGCGATGCCTTCAGCACACCTGAATGGCCGCGCTTTGTGGCCGGTGCCTTGGGCCCACAGCCTAAAACAGCCTCTATTTCTCCAGATGTGAACGACCCGGCTGCCCGTAACGTCACCTTTGAGCAGTTGCGCGTGGCGTATACCGAGCAGGTACATGCTTTGCTGGACGGTGGCGTGGATGTGCTGCTGATCGAAACCGTTTTCGATACCTTGAACGCCAAAGCGGCCGTGTTTGCCTTGGAGTCGGTGTTTGATGAACGGGGCGAGCGTGTTCCCGTCATGGTGTCGGGTACGGTGACGGACGCCTCTGGCCGTATCTTGTCTGGCCAGACCGTGGAGGCCTTCTGGAACTCCATGCGTCATGCCCGCCCAATCACGATTGGTCTGAACTGTGCCCTGGGTGCCGCCTTGATGCGCCCATACGTGGCCGAGCTGTCCAAGATTTGCGACACCTATGTGTGTGTCTACCCCAACGCAGGTTTGCCCAACCCGATGGCGGAAACCGGCTTTGATGAAACGCCTGCCGACACCTCCAGCCTGCTGCAGGAATTTACCCAGGCGGGTTTGGTGAATATGGTGGGCGGCTGTTGCGGAACGACGCCTGAACACATTGCGGCTATTGCCGAGCTGTGCCGCAAACTGCCAGCCCGTGTCGTACCTGAGATTCCAGTTAAAACCCGCCTCTCGGGTTTGGAGCCCTTGAATATCGACGAAGACACCTTGTTTGTGAACGTGGGCGAACGTACCAACGTCACCGGCAGCAAGGCGTTTTTGCGCTTGATTCAGCAGGAAAATTACGAGGAAGCCTTGTCGGTTGCCCGCCAGCAAGTAGAAAACGGCGCGCAGATTATCGACATCAATATGGACGAGGGCATGCTGGACTCAGCCGCCTGTATGCATCGTTTCCTGAACCTGATCGCTTCCGAGCCGGACATTGCCCGTGTGCCCATCATGATCGACAGCTCCAAGTGGGATGTGATCGAAACGGGTCTGCGCTGTGTGCAGGGCAAGGCAATTGTGAACTCCATTTCCATGAAGGAAGGCGTTGAGCCCTTCCTGGAACACGCGCGCCTGTGCCGTAAATACGGGGCGGCCGTAGTCGTAATGGCTTTTGACCAGCAAGGTCAGGCCGATAGCTACGAACGCCGGGTGGAGATTTGCGAACGCGCTTACCGCCTGCTGGTAGACGAAGTCGGCTTCCCGCCTGAAGACATTATTTTCGACCCTAACGTTTTTGCGGTCGCAACCGGCATGGACGAGCACGCTAATTACGGTCTGGACTTTATCCGTGGTGCAGGCTGGATTCACAAGAATCTGCCCCATGCCCGCTTGTCTGGCGGTATCTCCAACGTCAGCTTCTCCTTCCGTGGCAACGAAGCCATGCGCGAGGCCATTCACACCGTCTTCCTGTACTACGCCATTCAGGAAGGCCTGACGATGGGTATCGTGAATGCGGGCCAGTTGGGTGTCTACGCCAATATCGAGCCGCGTTTGCGCGATCTGATTGAAGACGTGATCCTGAACCGGGCCGAGCCTAAAGGTAAAACCGATCCGGCAGACGAGCGCACGCCCACCGAGCGCCTGGTTGAAATGGCCGAAAGCGTGAAAGGCTCGGGTGCCAAGAAAGAAGAAGACTTGAGCTGGCGTGAAACGACTGTGGAGCAGCGCCTGATCCACTCATTGGTGCACGGCATTACCAGCTTCATTGTGGAAGACACCGAAGAAGTCCGGCAGAAAATTGATGCCCAGGGCGGACGTCCCATCAGCGTGATTGAAGGTCCCTTGATGGACGGCATGAACGTGGTGGGAGACCTCTTCGGTCAGGGCAAGATGTTTCTGCCACAGGTCGTGAAATCTGCCCGCGTGATGAAACAGGCCGTGGCCCACTTGATTCCCTTCATTGAAGAAGAAAAGCGCCAGATTGAAGCGGCTGGTGGTGATGTGCGCTCCAAGGGGCGCATGGTGATTGCCACCGTGAAAGGCGACGTCCACGACATCGGCAAGAACATTGTGTCCGTGGTTATGCAGTGTAATAACTTTGAAGTGGTCAATATGGGCGTGATGGTGCCTTGTGCCGAGATTCTGGCCAAGGCTAAAGAGGTGGACGCCGATATCGTAGGTTTGTCAGGCCTGATCACCCCTAGCCTGGAAGAAATGGCCTATGTGGCCTCGGAAATGCAGCGCGATCCTTACTTCCGCGAGCGCAATATCCCCTTGATGATTGGTGGTGCCACTACCAGCCGCGTGCATACCGCCGTAAAAATTGCCCCACACTACGATGGCCCGGTGATCTACACGCCTGATGCCAGCCGCTGTGTCGGTGTAGCAACCCAATTGGTGTCGGATAACGTGGAAGATTTTCTGGCCGAGGTGCGCGAGGAATACGAGCAGGTGCGTCAGCGCCATGCCAATCGCAAAGCCACACCGCTGATCTCTCTGGGAAAAGCACGCGAAGACAAACCCGTCATCGACTGGTCTACTTACGTGCCGCCGCGCCCCAAGTTCATTGGCCGTCGTACCTTCAAGAATTACGACCTGGCGGATATTGCCCAGTTCATCGACTGGACGCCGTTCTTCCAGACCTGGAGCCTGTTTGGCAAGTACCCGGCCATTCTGGAAGACAAGGTGGTGGGGGAGCAGGCCAAGACATTGTTTGCCGAAGGGCAGGCCATGTTGAAAAAAGTCATTGAAGGCCGCTGGTTGACGGCAAATGGCGTGATTGCTTTCTACCCCGCCAATACCGTCAATGGCGAAGATATCGAGGTCTATTCAGACGAATCGCGCAGCGAAGTGCTGTTCACCTGGCGAAATCTGCGCCAGCAAGGCGTCAAGCGTGAAGGCGTGGACAGCAAGTGCCTGGCCGACTACATCGCTCCTAAAGAAAGCGGTGTAGCGGATTACATCGGTATGTTTGCCGTCACCGGCGGGATCGGTGTAGACAAACTGTCCGAGCGTTTCCAGGCCGCTGGTGACGATTACTCCGACCTGATGATCAAAGCACTGGGCGACCGTTTTGCAGAAGGCTTTGCAGAATGTCTGCACGCTCGCGTGCGCACGGACTTGTGGGGCTATGTGACGGACGAACGTCTGTCCAACGAAGAGCTGATTGACGAAAAATACCAGGGCATTCGCCCCGCACCCGGCTACCCAGCCTGCCCGGAGCACGTAGTCAAACACGAAATGTTCCGTGTCTTGCAGTGTGAGGATATTGATATGTTCATCACCGACAGTTACGCCATGATTCCGGCTTCCAGCGTCTCGGGTTTCTACTTCAGCCACCCGCAGTCCAAGTACTTCAACGTGGGCAATATCGGCGAGGATCAATTGCAAGACTACATCCAGCGTAGTGGCCGTACAGAAGAAGACGTACGCCGTACCTTGTCGGGCGTTCTGGGCTGATATGGGAGCGACGGGGCAGACAGGGGCTAATCCGGGAGGCGCCGAGAGCGCATCCCAAACCCGGCGTCAGGCTTTGGGTCGCTTCTTGCGCCATGCGCGGGAACGTATCCGGCCTGTAGACCTGGGGTTGGCCCCCGGCGTGCGCCGTCGCACTCCGGGTCTGCGCCGCGAAGAAGTCGCTCAGTTGTGCGACATCAGCACCACCTGGTACACCTGGATCGAGCAGGGCCGCGATGTGACCGTGTCGCCCACCGTATGCGCTCGTCTGGCTACCGTTCTGAAGCTGGCTCGTGCCGAGCGCCACTACCTGTTTGAACTGGCAGATTGCGCTGATCCCGAACATTGGCAAGGCGATATCCAACCCTTGCCGCAAGGCTTGAGCGCCTGCGTGGATAGCATTTTGGCGCCCGCCTATATCTTGGACCGTAGCTGGAACGTCTTGGCCCGCAACGAAGCCTTGCTCAGCCTGTTCGACGGCTGGCCGGACCGCAGCGAGCAGCCCAATTTATTACGCTATATCTTTTTGGACCCTGCCGCGCGTGAGCTGGTGGTGGATTGGGAACAGCGCGCCAGCCGTGTGGTGGCGGAGTTCCGTGCCGATGTAGGCGCACACGCGGACGAAGCTGATGTACAGGCCTTGATCCAGGAGCTGGCACATCAAAGCCAGGTCTTTGCGTTTTGGTGGGGACGCCAGACCGTGGTGGAACGGGAAGGGGGCTTGCGGGATTTTCGACACCCCAAAGAAGGTGTCCGGCGTTTTCAACAGTTTACTTTTCGTCTGGCGATACGGCCTGATTGCAAGCTAGTCATGCTGTTGAATGATCAGATACCGCCATTGGAATAGTGATCTAAGGTGGCGTATCAGGATCGTTGAGAGTCCTGGCACTGGTTTAGCCGAAGAAAACAGCCTGTTTGACAGGCTGTCTCCCTCGCTCTGGCTCAACCTTTAACTTTTTTTGCTTTGCGAGGTGATTGCTGCAAAGCTTCACCGTCTGTAGCGGATAAACGCGCGAAGGACAGGCTCGATATCGCCGTAATCGCGCCCAAGATCAGAAAGGCCCAGATCGTATCTTGCGTTGCCACGCTGGTCGCGCCACGCAGGGACATGCTGACATTCAAGGTCACCGCCGCACATGCCACGCCCAGACTGATGGCCAGTTGCTGCGCCATGGCGGCGAAACTGCTGGCCTGGCTCATGGCCTCAGACTCCAGGTCGGCATAGGTCAGGGTGTTGACGGCAGTGAACTGCAGGGAGCGGAAAAAGCCGCCTGCGGTTAGTACGGCGATCATCAGCCACATAGGAGTGGTGGCCTGGAACATGGCGCACAGGGCGATGAACAAGCCCGTCAGCCAGGCGTTGACGATCAGGACTTTGCGAAAACCGTAGCGCCGGATGATGGGTGGGGCCACCAGTTTCATGCCCAGAGCGCCAATCGCACCGGTGAAGGTGATCAGACCTGCCGACAAGGCGCTCATGCCAAAATTGGTTTGCAGCATGATCGCTAACAGGAATGGTGCGGCCCCCAACGAGAAGCGGCACAGATTGCCGCCCAGCACGGAAATGGCAAAGGTTTTGGTGCGCAGCAAGGACAAATCAATAATAGGATAGGCTACTTGCCGCGCATGCCAGATGTACCATGCACCAGCAACCAGACCTGCCAGGGTTAGCCAGCCCAGGGTGGCCCAGCTAATGGTGCCGTGACCTACGTTCTCGAAGCTGGTTACCAATGTGGCCAGACAAATAGCGCTTAATAGAAAGCCTAGCCAGTCCAGTGGTGGTCGCTCGGTGGGGTAGTCCTCGCGGATATAGCGCAGCACCAGGGCGATGCCCAGTATCCCTACGGGGATATTGATCAGGAAAATCCAGTGCCAGCTCGCGTACGTGACTAAAAAACCACCCACGGGCGGGCCGATGATGGGGCCTAACAAGGCGGGCAAGGTTAGCACTGCCATGGCGCTTAAAAGCTGATCTTTAGGCACGCGTCGCAGTAAGATAATGCGTCCCACCGGCACCATCATGGCCCCCGCCATGCCTTGTATCACGCGGGAAATGACCAGTTGGGGTAGGGTCTGGGACAGGGCACATGCAACAGAACTGGCGGTAAAGAGTAGAATGGCGGCCAGGAACACCTTGCGCGCGCCAAAGCGGTCTGCAGCCCATCCACTGATAGGAACGAATACAGCCACGGCCAGCAGGTAGCTGGTAATGATGGTATTCATGCGTATGACGCTGGTATCCAGCGATAAGGCCATCGTGGGCAGGGCAGTGGCGACAACCGTAGAGTCCAGCATCTGCATGAATAATGCACATCCCACGATGTAGGGAATGATGCGGATGGCTCGACGCTCTTGAGGGGACATGGTCGCCGGTTTGGCGGCTTCGGTCTGTTCAGATGCCATGCGGCGAACTCTCTGGTGTGCGGTGCAGTAAACTCAAACTTTTCTGTTATCCAATTTATTTTAGGCGTACAGGTATTATGGCAAAGAATTTCGAATCCGAAATTACCCAGTTTCTTAAACAGTATAAAGATCAGAATGCGGATACCGAAGCGCGGCAGCGTGAAGGCCGCTATCGTCTGTGGGACAAGCAGATTGATCAGGAACTGCAAGACGGTTACAAGGCTGCTCGCACGCCTCAAAAACCTTACGTGTACTACGAAAACAACTAAATCTGTACACCTGCGCCTGTGATTAAGGCGGTCTGCTAGACGGTTGGAGACAGGCCAGTTTCTTGTTTCGGATTTACTTTACTGACCCAAGTCGGCCTTGTTGTTGCCTGTAGATAAGTTCGCTTCCCTGGCGGTGGAGGGGGCGGGCCTCAGGGGGTGGACAGATTGAGCAAATGATCCAGAAAGGCTTGTAGCACATCGGATGGCTGCTCATCAGTTCGCCAGAACACACCAACGCTTCCTTGCTGGGTCGTGTTTGGTAAGTTCATAATGGATAAGCGTTTTTCGGCTTCATGGCTTTGCGCGAGTCGTTGAGACAAAATCCCGATCATGTCGCTGCCTTGCAGCATGTGCAAGGTCAGATTCATGGAGCCAGACTCAATATGATCGGGTGGCATCAATAGATTATTGGCAATCAGGGTGTTGTCTATGCTTGTCCGTATGGGGGTGCCTATGGGCCAAACCACCCATCGCCACTGTTCCAAATCCTCCCATGACACGCTTTCTTGCAGGGCCAGAGGGTGTTCACGCCGGGTCACAAAGCGAATGGGTTCGCTGTAAAGCACCTTGTAGTTCAAGGGCAGGGCAAGCGCACTGCTGCCAATGCGTCCAATGACTACGTCAATCTGCCCCAGGAGCAATTGCTCTAACAGTGGCGTCATGATGCTTTCCACAATATGCAAATGAATCTTGGGGTGATCCTGCATCAGGTTCAGTATGCTTTGCGCCACGATGTCTGTTGCCACAGGCGAGCTGCCTATCATCAGGCTGCCTTGCATCCCACTTTTGAATAGCGATATATCGGCCCTTGAGCGCTCTAGCTCATTCAGTATGCGTCTGGCATGTTTGATGACGAGCTGACCACCGGGGGTAGGGCGTATGCCCTTGCTATGCCGTTCAAATAACAGCATGCCCATTTCTTGCTCTAATCCCGTGAGCCATTTCGAGAGGGCGGGTTGAGTGATGCTCATGAGTTCGGCAACGCGGGTCAGATTGCACTGATCGGCCAAATGAACGAGCGTTTGTAGATGATGGAATTTAAGCTTCTGTGTCCAATCCATATTTTTTGACATAGCCTGTAGGTTATGGATTGGATGAAAATACCATTATATTTTCAGTACTGTCACCAGCAAAATCAATAAAAACAACGAACGCGAGCCTAAGTGCGGCGTATGAAAAGGGCTGGGCAGACATTAGATCTGCCGCCTTCACTGGAGACGACACCATGCAATTCTCTGAGCCGAAGTCTATAAATGTACAGCAGGCCATTGACGATCAAAAAGTTGGGTTCTTGCAATGGAAAATCTTGATTTGCTGCTTTCTTGTCGTGGCTGCCGATGGACTGGATACAGCCGGCATCGGGTTTATTGCGCCCGCCATCATGACCGAGTGGGAGCTGAGTAAACCGGCGTTGACGCCGTTGTTCATTTCAGGGTTGTTGGGCTTGACCGTAGGGGCTTTGTTGTTTGGCCCGCTGGCAGATCGACTGGGTCGTAAAAATATTCTGATTTTCAGCATCTCTCTTTTTGGGTTGATGAGTCTGCTGTCTGCGTTTTCGCCCAGTCTGACTGTGCTGATCGTGGCGCGTTTTCTGACAGGGATAGGCTTGGGAGGCGCACTACCAACCGCCATCACTTTAACGTCTGAATTTTTGCCGGTGCGACGCCGATCGGCATTAGTCACCATGATGTTTTGTGGCTTTACCTTGGGTTCAGCCCTGGGGGGGGTATTGACGGCGCAATTGCTGCCTTTCATTCAATGGCGCGGCATTTTGATAGTAGGAGGCATTTTGCCTTTGGTGCTGGTGCTTTTCCTGTTGTTCCTTATGGAGGAGTCGCCGCGCTATCGACTGTTGAAACAGCATTCGGCCGAGCAGATGCTGCGGCTTATGCGCAAGCTCACAGGAGTGAACTATGCGGACCAAACATCGTTTTTCCTAGCAGAAAACAAGACCGAAAAAAATTCGATTGTGGCGCTGTTTCAGAAAAATCTGCTCGCGATTACCTTGGTGTTATGGTGCGCGTTTTTCATGAGCCTGCTGGTGATCTATATGGTGTCCAGTTGGTTGCCAACACTGCTGGCTGGGATTGGCATTGAGCTTGAATCTGCGTCGTGGATTACAGCGGCGTTTCAGATAGGTGGCACCCTGGGAGCTTTATTGCTGGGGGCGCTAATGGATAAACAGAATCCCTACAAAGTGCTGATTGTCAGCTATGCGATGGGAGCGGCATTTATCGCCTCCATAGGGGCAGCCAGCACCTCTATTCCCGTACTGGTGCTGGTGATTTTCGGTGCAGGCGTGGGTCTAAGTGGTGCGCAAGTCGGTTTCAACGCTTTGGTAGCCACGTTGTACCCCACAGGGTGCCGAGCGACCGGGGTGAGCTGGGCCAATGCCATGGGGCGTTGCGGAGCCATTTTTGGTGCTCTGGTAGGCGGTGCCATGATTTCTTGGGATTTGGGTTTTTCCACTATTTTCATGGTGTTGGGAATCCCGGCACTGATCACGGCTCTGTGCTTGCTGATCTTGCTACAGATAGCGCGGATCAAACGCCATGATATGCAGTTGCACATCAGCGCTGTAACGGCACAAGAGGCTGTCTAAAGGGCGGCAAGTGCTTGACCACGCTGTCTTATTAACCTTTAAGGAAATAGTGCAATGAATAGCACGAGCAAGTTGGAGCCACAGCAGCGCCAGGAGTTTTATGGGGAAATAAGCAAGATTGATCTGGTTCCTTTGTGGGAGTCTTTACATTCGCTGGTGACCAAAAATCCCGAAGTGAAATACATTGCCCATTTGTGGAAATATAGCCAAGTAAGACCTTATTTGCTGCGCAGCGGTGAATTAATAGGCGCACGTGAGGCCATACGTCGGGTATTGGTGTTGGAAAACCCTCAAATGCGCGGCGCTTTTGCTATCACGCCGACTTTGTATGCGGGTCTGCAATTGATCTTGCCCAATGAGGTTGCGCCTAGCCATCGTCATATGCAATCTGCCTTACGCTTTATTGTGGAAGGTAAAGGGGGCTTTACCGCGGTCGATGGCGAACGCACCATGATGCACGAAGGTGATCTGATTTTGACGCCGCAGTGGCATTGGCACGATCACGGTCACGTGGGCAGTGATCCGATGGTCTGGCTGGACGCGCTGGATTTGCCGCTGGTCAATAATTTTGGTGCTGCATTTGCAGAGGAATACCCCGAGGAGCAACAAGCCCAGACACATCAGGAAGGCGGTTTTGAGGCGCGTTATGCCGCCAATATGCTGCCAGTACGCTATCAGTCGGGTAACTCGTCTCCCATTTTTAACTATCGCTACGAACGCAGTCGAGAAGCCTTGTACCGACTCAACCAACACAGCCCGGTGGATGAGTATGAGGGCTTTAAGCTGCGATATATCAATCCTGCCAATGGTAAAGATACGATGCCCACCATTGCGACCTTCCTTCAGTTGTTGCCCAAAGGGTTTGTGGGCAAGAAGGCTCGCAGTACTGACGGTACGGTGTATCACGTTGTTGAGGGCAGTGGCAAAGCACACATTGGTAGCAAAATTTTTGAGTTCACCAAGAAAGATATTTTTGTTGTTCCGTCTTGGGAACCGGTGAGTTTTGAGACGAATGAGGATGTGGTGCTGTTTAGCTTTTCGGATCGTCCAGTGCAGGAAGCGCTTGGATTGCTGCGCGAGTCTCGTGCATAACCCCGTTTTAGTCAAAATAAGGAAGCCATCTGTGACCCAATATCTTTTTCCTCCAGCCTCTCCTGTGGGTATTCCTGTTGTAGGGAGTGATAAGCAGTTTCCCGTGCGACGTGTGTATTGCGTGGGTCGTAACTATGCCGCACATGCGCGTGAAATGGGCTTTGACCCGGATCGCGAGCCTCCCTTCTTCTTTTGCAAACCAGCAGACGCTGTGGTGCCTGTGGCTGCAGGGCAAACCTTGAGTCTGCCATATCCCGAGCAAACCCAGAACTATCACTATGAGATTGAGCTGGTGGTAGCGATAAGGGAAGGTGGGAGTGATATTGCGCAAGAAGATGCCTTGGCCCATGTGTTTGGCTATGCGACGGGCCTGGATATGACCAGGCGTGATTTGCAGATGGAAATGCGCCAAATGGGACGTCCTTGGGAAATCGGGAAGGCTTTTGATGCCTCGGCACCTATCGCCCCCTTGCATCTGGCCGATCAGGTGAGCGACCTACACAATGCGCCACTCTGGTTGCAGGTCAATGGAGTGAATAAACAGCGCAGCAATGTGAATTGTTTGATCTGGTCGGTAGCGGAAACGATCAGTTATTTGTCCAGGTATTTTAGGCTGGAGCAGGGCGATTTGATTTTCACCGGAACTCCGGAAGGAGTGGGGCCGGTGGGGCGAGGTGATTTGATGGAAGGAGGCGTGCAGGGTCTGACTCCTTTGTCGGTGAAAGTCATCTGAATTCCGATTCGGGTGCTACGTTTTAGTCGGTTTTAAACGCAGATGTGGTGATAGCGAAAAATTATTTAGGAAAGAGAAACCATGAAGCTGTATAGCTTTTTTAATAGTTCCGCGTCGTACCGTGTGCGCATCGCACTGGAGCTAAAAAAACTGAGCTACGACATGGAGGGGGTCAATATCCGTGTGGGTGCCCATAAGGCCGCAGACTATAAGGTGCATAACGCGATGGCGCTGGTTCCTGCTCTTGACGATGGACCAGTGGGAACGATAGGGCAGTCTTTGGCCATTATTGATTATTTGGACCAACAGTATCCAGAACCACGTTTGATCCCTCAGGAACCTCTATCACGTTCACGGGTTTTGGAGATCACGTATGGCATTGTCAGTGATATTCACCCTGTGAATAACATGCGAATTTTGAAATACCTGAGCGATGTGCTGTTGTTGAGTGACGAGCAAAAGCAGGCCTGGTATGAGCATTGGATTGCCGAGGGCCTGCAAGGGATAGAACAACTATTAGTGAAAGCAGGGTCTGAACAGTTTTGTGTAGGCCAGGCTCCGACCCTGGCCGATTGCTGCTTGGTTCCCCAATTGGCTAATGCCGTTCGTATGGGGTGCGATTTGAGTGCCTATCCGCGCTGTCGTCGTGTATATGAATATTGCACTGCCCTACCGGCGTTTCAAGTAGCGGCACCTGAGAATCAGGCCGATTACGTGGCGCCGTGATAGTTGAGCAGACTCCGGGCAGAATGTGCGTCCAAGGCCTTGATAGGCAGGGTTTCCAAAACCAGTAGGCCACACAGAGGGCCAAGGGCTGCTAAGATCCATACAGATGTAGCAGTGGCCGGATTTGCGCGGTGGATTCTGCTTATGGTCCAGTTTGCAGTAAACTCCAGGCTTTGAACGTAGTATGTTTAACGTGCGGTGATCATGGCAAAGAACTTCGAATCCGAAATTACCCAGTTTCTTAAACAGTATAAAGATCAGAATGCGGATACCGAAGCACGGCAGCGTGAAGGCCGCTATCGGCTGTGGGACAA
The DNA here is from genome assembly GCF_026344135.1 of Alcaligenes parafaecalis. Classification (NCBI taxonomy): domain Bacteria; kingdom Pseudomonadati; phylum Pseudomonadota; class Betaproteobacteria; order Burkholderiales; family Alcaligenaceae; genus Alcaligenes; species Alcaligenes parafaecalis. The sequence goes on from NZ_JAPKNA010000002.1 coordinate 454,753, forward strand.
GCAGATTGATCAGGAGCTGCAAGATGGTTACAAGGCTGCTCGCACGCCTCAGAAACCTTACGTGTACTACGAAAACAACTAAATCTACACACCTGAGCCTGTGACTGAGATTGCACAGCAGACTGTTGTGGATACGCCAGCTCCTCAGCCCGAGGATGTGCTGGCGCGTCTTTATGGCGAGCCACTGTTTGCGATTCCTCAGGATTTGTATATCCCGCCCGATGCGCTGGAAATTTTTCTGGATGCCTTTGAGGGGCCGCTGGATTTATTGCTGTATTTGATTCGCAAGCAGAACTTCAACGTGCTGGATATTCCGATGGCTCAGGTCACCGGGCAGTATCTGGCTTATGTGGAGCAGATTCGCGCCACCAATCTGGAGTTGGCGGGCGAGTATCTCTTGATGGCGGCTTTGCTGATCGAGATTAAATCCCGCATGTTGCTGCCGGTGCGACGCGCGGATACGGGCGAAGAGGTCGATGACCCGCGTGCGGAGCTGGTGCGTCGTCTGCTGGAGTACGAGCGCATGAAGGAAGGCGCGCGTCGTCTGGACGAGTTGCCTTTGATGGGGCGCGATTATTTGCTGGCCAATGCCCAGGCCGAATTGGTCATTGAAGCGATCCCGCCTGAAGTAAATGCGGATGATTTGCGCGAGGCCTGGCTGGGTATCTTGAAGCGCGCCAAGCTCAATGCTAGCCATAAGATCACGCGCGAGCAGTTGTCTGTGCGCGATCACATGAGCCAGATTCTGCGACGTTTGCAGCATGTGCGCTTTATGGAGTTTACCGAGCTGTTTAATGAACGCCTGGATCAGGGTGATCCGGCGGCGGTGCTTGTCGTGCATTTTCTGGCCATGCTGGAATTAGCACGAGAGTCACTGCTTGAAATCACGCAGGCCGAGCCCTACGCTCCTATTTATTTACGCCTGACGTATATTCGAGCACAGGCCGATGGGCCTGATCTTATTCCGTAGCGGAGAATTTTTTGAAAGTCGTCCATAACATCCAAGAACTGCGCGATCAGCTTCAGGGCCAGACACGCGTGGCATTTGTACCAACCATGGGGAACTTGCATCGAGCCCACCTGGACTTGATGAAGCTGGCTCGTCAGCATGGCGATCCGGTGGTGGCCAGTATTTTTGTGAATCGTCTGCAGTTTGGTCCTAACGAAGACTTTGATCGGTATCCACGTACCTTGCAGGACGATGCGGCAAAGATGGAGCAAGAGCGTGATGTGTATGTCTTGTTTGCTCCTTCGGAGCGCGAGATGTATCCGGAGCCACAAAGTTTCCGTGTCAGCCCGCCTGATCATTTGGGTCGTATTCTGGAAGGCCACTTCCGTCCCGACTTTTTTGAAGGTGTGTGTACGGTCGTGCTGAAGCTGTTTTCCTGTGTCCAGCCACGTGTGGCGGTGTTCGGGAAGAAGGACTATCAGCAGTTGATGGTGGTGCGTCAGATGGTGCGCCAGTTCCAGTTGCCGGTGGAAATTCTGGCTCACGAGACGGTGCGGGAAGAGGATGGTTTGGCTATGTCTTCGCGTAATCGCTATTTGAGCCCAGAGGAACGGGCCCAGGCTCCGCAGATTTATTACGCGCTGCAAGAGATGAATGAGCGCTTGCAGCAGGGGCAGAGCCGCGAGGAGATCGAGGCCTACGCGACCAAGAAGATGACGGATCTGGGTTGGAAAGTTGACTATATGGCTTTGCGTCGTCAGTCGGATTTGCTGGAACCGACAGAAGAGCAAATTGCAGCCGGTGAGCCTTTGGTGGCGTTGGCCGCAGCCAAGTTGGGCGCGACACGCTTGATCGACAACCTGGAAATGGTCAAAGCCTGATTTCTTGTGTTGTTTGGTGAGAAAAGCACAGTTTTTACTGTGCTTTTTTTATACCTGCAGGGGGGGGCTTTGTAAGTCTGCGTCTGTTTTGCTGGTTGTTAGTAGTAGCGACCTTGCGCTTATTCATGCCATGGATGCACTCAGTAAGACGCCACTCTGGCACGCGGCTCAGGGGCGCGGCTGACTACTTGCCGGTGCTGCGCACCGGTGCCCTTGGCGAGAGCTAGCTCCGGGCGCATCCTGAACTCACCCGGTACTTGGTCCCCCGGACCAAGTACAAGCGTCGGGTTCAAACAGCAGGATGCTTGCACCCCTGCGCTAGCTCTCGCCCGCGGCAAGCAGTCTGAATCGCCGTCCCCCTGAGCCGCGCGCCAGAGTGGCTCATAGCCGTAGATTGCTCGCTTTGTTGGCAGTTTATGGGTGGGGTTTTGTGTTCGTGCCTGCCCGCTAGGTGATTTTGACCTAGGTGATTGATGTATTTTGAGTGGGTGATAAAAGACTGGTTTGGCCTGTGCTTATCGCCAATTTGTCGGCTGAAATGGCTGTTTTCCGGCGCATTGAAATAAGGGCTTCTATATTAGTCCCGTGACAAAAACATCCCGTATAAGTTAACAGTCGCGGTGGCCGCGCCTAAAATGACAAACTCTGTCTATGGTTAACTTTTCACATCGCAGGCGGCCTGTTCGCCTGGCACAGATATACGAGACTGACATGGTATTGAATGGTCACCTTCCTGCTGCCGTGCTGTTTGAAAGTTTGACGCCGCGCGAGCGCGACGTGCTCTCTTATATCGCCATTGGCAAGGCGAATAAGGTTATTGCGGCTGAATTGGAGATTTCCCAGCGTACGGTGGAGGCGCATCGGGCACGTGTTTTTCAGAAGTTACGCGTGCGCAATGCAGTTGAATTGACTCGCTTTGTGTTCAGCGAGCCGGACTTGCGGGATGTGCTCCCGCCCAGTCTGGTGGGCGGGTTGGCGGTGCCTTAGCTTAGCGGCAGGCTGGAGTGGCCTGGCCGTCCAGTTCGCTGACCGGATCAATGTCGGCTTGGCGGGTCAGATGGCTTTCCAGGGTAGGACGCTGCTGGTTAAAGGTGTTGATGCGCAAGACGTTGTTGTTCACAAAGCTCAGGTCTGCCAGTGTGGAGTCGTTGTTGGCGAGCAGGGCGATGCGGGTGGGCTGTGTGCCGATGGGTACCCAGCAACCGCTCATGCGATGTTCTTCGCCAGCAGCCACCGGGGTGGCACGCAAGCGCCATTGACCGGCGGGAGCCAGGGTCACGCTGATTTTGTAGGGCTCACATGCGCCGCCTTGAGGTGGGCAGGACAGGGTGCCCAGAAAGGTTTTGGGTTCGGCCAGTTCGGGGACGCTGCGGTCAGCCTGGGCGGCAGGCTGTTCTACGCGAGCCGGGGTGATGGCGTGCAGGCCTTCCTGGTTACCAAAGCCCAGGTTGATTTGCGAGGGGGCACGGGTAGTACCGCTGCCTTGTGCCTGGCGCAGGGCGTCTTTCTGTGTGGAGTCACGACCCTCGTTGGGGGCGGTCTGGACGGGTGCTTGTGCACATGCAGCCAGCAAAACAACTGACAGCAAGGTCAGGGAACGCAGAGGGGAAATCTTGGTGAAAGACATGGCGGGCTTCCGTAAACGGGTTGATAGCTGAATTCTACGCTAGACCAGGGGCAGCAGGACAGTATCAGGTCTATCCCAGGGTAGGAGGATTGGCGCGGGTACGTTACAGTTTTGTTTTTTATCCGTGGATTGCGCATGCTGACGATTGGGCTGACCGGTGGAATAGGATCGGGCAAGAGCAAAGTGGCCGATTTTTTCGCCTCGTGGGGGGCGGCCGTGGTGGACACGGATGTGATCGCGCATGAGCTGACGGCTCCGGGGGGCTTGGCTATCGCTCCGATTCGCGAGGCGTTTGGTACGGAGGCGCTGGCCGCGGATGGTTCGATGGACCGGGACTGGATGCGTGCCTGTGTATTTGCAGACCCCAAGGCCCGCCATCGCCTGGAAGCGATCATTCATCCCCTGATTTGGAACGTAACAAAAGCACAGACCTTGAAAGCGCAAGGATGTTATCTTGTTGTGGTTGTACCCTTGCTGGTGGAGTCAGGACGATGGCGCGACCGTGTAGACCGGATTTGCGTTGTGGATTGTGATGAAGCGACCCAGATTGCGCGTGTTCAGCAACGCAGCGGGCTGGCAGTGGCCACAATTGAACGTATCATGGCGGCACAGGCGCAACGTCAGCAGCGCTTGGCCGTGGCCGATGATGTTGTTCTGAATGATGGACAGACTACTTTGCCCTTGTTGCAAGAGCGGGCGTGGGCCGTGCACCAGAACTGGTGTGCCCTGACTGCCTGACAGCGCGATGTGTCTGACCCCCCAGTCGACAAATAAAGGTTTTTAAACGCGTGACTCTATACGAATACCCCTGCAATGAGCGTGTCCGGGCTTTACTGAGAGTCGAATACTTGTTCGATAGGCTGTTTCATTTTTCGGCCAACCAGGATGCGTACTCGCATCAGATCGCTGTCGCGACCTTGTTTGATTTGCTGGACATTGCGGATCGAACCGATTTACGTTCTGCCGTCCTGCAAGATCTGGAGCGCCAGCGCGTGGCGCTGGCTGCGCTGCGTGAACACCCCGGTGTCCAGTTAGAGGCGCTGGACAAGATGATTGAGCAAATTGTGCGTGCTGCCGCCGACCTGTCGGCTCAAGGGCGGGTAGGGCAGGGCTTGCGCGACAATGAATGGCTGACCAGCTTGCGAGGCAGGGTGGCGGTGCCCGGCGGTACGTCCCAGGTGGATATGCCTTCGTATTATTCATGGCAGCAGCGCTCTGACACCGACCGCGTGCAGGATTTGCGCCGTTGGTCCGAATCCTTCTTGCCCTTGTATCAAGGCCTGGCCCTGATCTTGCGTTTGCTGCGCCAGTCCGGTGACTCAGCCGATCAAGTGGCCCGTGACGGTTCCTATCAAGAAATGCTGGCAGGCAAGACCTTCCAGTTGCTGCGTGTCTGGGTGGATGCCGGTGCGTGTATCTATCCGGAAATGAGCGCTAACCGGTATGTGATCTGGATACGCTTTGTGCAGCAAGACAATCAATTGAAACCGCAGGCCGTTACCGTGGATATCCCCTTTCGGCTGGCTCGTTGCAACTTCGGCTGAAAACGCTGTTCATATACGGTTCAGACAGCCGCTTTTATACTTGCCGTGCCAGCTTGGTCTAGCGTGAGTAGCTGTTTTGTGAGTGCTTAAACGCTTCTTTAGACCGGGCGCAGAGACAATCAAGTTTTAGCCGGGGAGTTTTCATGTCGGAGTTGAACGCAGGCAGGGGTCGGCGGTCCCGATCTTTCTATGTCTGGGTGATGGTGGGTCTGCTGATTACAGCAGGTCTCGTTTATTACGCCCTGTCTTCCCCCTCGCCCACTGCTAGTCCCATGCGTGGGCCACGCGGCATGATGGGGGCGACAAAAGTCCCGGTTCAGGTGGTCACGGTGCAAACCGGTTTGATCGATCAGACGGTTAATGCCATTGCCACGGTTAAACCTTTGCAGACGGTCGCGATTCGCGGTCAAGTCGATGGCGTGCTCGAGCGCATCCATTTCAAGGACGGTCAGCGCGTCAAGGCGGGCGATTTATTGGCCGAGATTGATCCACGTACCTATCAGGTGCAACTGGATCAGGCCCGTGGACAACTGGCGCAGAATCAGGCCCAACTGAAAGGGGCGCAGCAGGAACTGGCGCGCCACCGCGTGCTGTTCCAGCAGAACTCGATTGCTCGCCAGGCCTTGGAAACCAAGGAAACAGCGGTTCAGCAATTGCAGGCACAGATCAAGGCCAGTCAAGCTGAAGTCGCCCGTACGCAGGTGCAACTGGATCGTACGCGCATCACGGCCCCTTTGGATGGTCGCCTGGGCTTGCGCAAACTGGACCAGGGTAATCTGGTGTCAGCCGGGAATACGGATGGGATTGTCACTATTACCCAGATCGACCCTATTGGTGTGGAGTTTTCCCTGCCGCAGAACCAGTTAAGCAGCTTGCTGGAGGCCATGAAGCAAAACGAGTCGCCTTTGCGAGTGTCCTTGATTGATAGCAAAGGCCTGCTCTTATCGGATAAAGGCCGCTTGCAGGCGCTGGATAACCAGATCGACATCAATACCGGCACCTTGAAGGTGAAGGCCGAGTTTGATAACGCCGATGAAACCTTGTTTGCCAATCAGTTTGTGAATTCACGTGTGTTCCTGGGGCAGGAAAACGGTTTGTTGATTCCATCGCATGCCGTGCAACGCGGTTCGGTCGGCACCTATGTGTACACCCTGGATACCGAGGACAAAGTTCATATTCAGGTCGTTGAACTGGGTACGGCGACCCTGGAATCCACGCTGATTAAAACCGGCCTGAAAGAGGGCGATCGTGTGGTGGTCGAAGGCACAGACCGTTTGCGTGAAGGCTCGGAGGTCGAGGTGATGCAGTTGGATGGCAAGGCCAAGGAAACGCCTGCTCAAGCTGATACGCCCGCCAAACCAGAGCCAGGCAAACGCACGGGTGAGGGCCGCCGTCCACGTCCTGCAAGCGAGTAAGCCGTGAGCATGTCGCGTCTTTTTATTCTGCGCCCGGTAGCTACCACCTTGGCGATGGTAGCTTTGCTGGTGTCCGGCTTGCTGGCCTATCGCATGTTGCCTGTGGCCGCTTTGCCGCAGGTGGACTATCCCACTATCCAGGTGGTCACCTTGTACCCGGGTGCCAGCCCGGATGTGGTGGCAGCCCTGATTACCTCACCCCTGGAGAGGCGCTTCGGCAGTATGTCGGGCCTGTCGCAGATGATCTCGTCCAGCTCGGGCGGGGCATCGCGCATTACGTTGCAGTTTGATTTGGGTCTGTCGCTGGATGTGGCCGAGCAAGAGGTGCAGGCGGCGATTAATGCAGCCTCCAATATGCTGCCCAATGATTTGCCTGCGCCGCCTATTTATAACAAGGTCAATCCGGCCGATACCCCTGTCATTTCCCTGGCGGTGACCTCGCCCAATATGCCCTTGCACGAGGTGCGCGACCTGATTGATGTGCGGGTGGCACAGAAGCTCTCGCAGGTTACCGGTGTGGGTCTGGTCAGTATTGCGGGTGGGCAGGAACCGGCCATGCGTATTCAGGCCAATCCCAATGCGCTGGCGGTGCGCAATCTGACCTTGAGCCATCTGCGGCAAGCCGTGGTGGCAGCCAACGTGAATCAGCCCAAAGGGAACCTGGATGGCCCTCAACGCTCCACTAGCATTGGTGCCAACGAGCAGTTAAAAACAGTACAAGACTACGAAAACCTGATCGTCAGCTACAAAGATGGTGCCGCTGTACGCCTGGGTGAATTGGCCAAAGTGGTACGCGATGCCCAGGATGTACGCCAGGCGGCCTGGATGGGCACGGTCCCCGCGATTTTGCTGAATATTCAACGTCAGCCCGGAGCCAACGTCATTGATGTGGTGGACCAGATTCACAGCTTGCTGCCCGAGATTCGCCGTTCCTTGCCGGTAGGTGTGGATGTGGAAGTGGCTACCGACCGTACCCAGACCATTCGGGATTCGGTGGACCATGTTCAAAAGGAAATGATGCTGGCGATTGTGCTGGTGGTGCTGGTGACCTTCGTGTTCCTGCGCACCTGGACCGCGACACTGATTCCCAGCATCGTGGTGCCTATTTCCCTGATCGCAACCTTTGCCATCATGCTGATGTGGGGCTTCAGCATTAATAATCTGACCTTGATGGCCTTGACGGTTGCCACCGGCTTTGTGGTCGATGATGCGATTGTGATGATCGAAAACATCGCTCGCTATATTGAAAAAGGCGAAACCGCTATGCAAGCCGCCTTGAAGGGCGCTGCGCAGATTGGTTTTACGCTCTTGTCGCTGACCATTTCCCTGATCGCGGTACTGATCCCGCTCTTGTTCATGAGCGATGTGATCGGCCGTCTGTTCCGTGAGTTTGCCATTACCTTGGCCGTGGCCATCTTGCTGTCCCTGTTCATCTCCCTGACGCTGACACCCATGATGTGCGCGCGTATGCTCAAGCCCGAGGACGAGCGTCAGTATGGTCGCTTCACCACATGGTTGGGCGCTCAGATGGACCGACTTATTGCGGCTTACGATCGCGGTCTGGTTGTCGTGCTACGGCACCAGACCTTGACCTTGTGGGTGGCCCTGGGCACCGTCGCCTTGACGGGTCTGCTGTATATCGTCGTCCCCAAAGGTTTCTTCCCTCAACAGGATACTGGCCTGATTCAAGCCATTACCCAAGGGCCGCAAACGGCTTCGTTCCGGGCGATGGGGCAGTTGCAGCAGCAGGCTGTTGCCATTGTGCTGGAGGACCCGGATGTGGAAGCCGTCACCTCTTTTATTGGGGTCGATGGCACCAATGCCACCTTGAATAATGGCCGTCTGCAAATTGCCCTGAAGCCCATCGGCTCGGGCCGAGCGGGTGCCAATGAGATCATGAGCAGGCTGGATGAGCGCCTGAAAGATATTCCCGGTTTGTCGGTGTACCAGCAGTCCATTCAGGAACTGACGGTGGACGACCAGATCAGCCGCAATGTGTACCAGATGGCCTTGTCGGATCCGGAAACAGAAGTGCTGAAGACCTGGATGCCGCGCTGGCTGGATGCCGTCAATGCCTTGCCGCAGATTAAAGATGCATCCATGAGCTTGCAAAACGATGGTTTGCAAGTGCTGCTGGATATTGACCGGGATGCGGCTGCCCGTGTGGGGGTGACTAAAGCCAATATTGACGATGCCTTGTATGACGCTTTCGGGCAGCGTTTGATCTCCACGATTTATACGCAGTCTGCTCAATACCGGGTCGTGCTGGAAGTGCAGGATGCGTATCGCCAAGGCCCACAGGATCTGGAAACGGTCCATGTGATGACGGCGGCGGGCAAGCCAGTGCCTATTACCTCTCTGGCGCGTGTGCAACTGGTGCCGACGACGCTATCGGTAGAGCGGCTGGGGCAATTCCCGTCGGTCAATGTGTCTTTTGACCTGGCTGATGGGTATTCCTTGTCCGATGCGATTGAAGCCATTGAAACCGTGCCCGATGAAATCGGTATGCCCGCTTCGGTGGATACCCGCTACCTGGGTGCGGCCAAGGCTTTTCATGCTTCCTTGTCCAGCACACTGTGGTTAATGCTGGCTGCGGTGCTGACCATGTACATCGTGCTGGGCATTTTGTACGAAAGCTATATTCACCCCATCACGATTCTGTCCACTTTGCCTTCTGCTGCTATTGGTGCGCTGCTGGCCTTGCTGCTGGCGGGACGGGATCTGGATATGGTCGGGGTCATCGGGATCATTCTGTTGATTGGTATCGTGAAAAAGAATGCCATCATGATGATCGACTTCGCGCTGGAGGCGCAGCGGGAGCAGGGTGCCAGTCCCCAAGAGGCGATTCATCAAGCAGCCTTGTTACGTTTTCGCCCTATCCTGATGACGACCCTGGCGGCCTTGTTCAGTGCGATTCCCTTGATGCTGGCTACCGGCTCTGGCGCCGAGTTGCGTCAACCCTTGGGCCTGGTCATGGTGGGTGGTCTGCTGGCCAGCCAGGTGCTGACGCTATTTACGACTCCGGTGATCTATCTGTTCTTTGATCGCTTTACTCGTCGCAGCGCTAAGTCGGTGCACAAACCGTCATGAAACGCTTGCTAGGGCTGTTTATTTTCCGGCCAGTGGGCTCCAGTCTGCTGGCACTGGCGATGGTTCTGGTGGGCGCATTGGCCTTGCGGCTCTTGCCTGTGGCGTCTTTGCCGGAAATGGATTTTCCGGTGATTGCGATCTCGGCCAATTTGCCCGGTGCCAGCCCTGAAACCATGGCTTCCAGTGTGGCAACCCCACTGGAACAGGCTTTAGGCTCGATTGCCGGAGTGTCCGAGATGAGCTCTCGCAGTAGCGAGGGGTCGGCCGAAATCATGCTGGTCTTTGAACTGGACCGGGATATTGAGGGGGCTGCGCGTGATGTACAGGCCGCTATCAATCAGGCCCGGCCCATGTTGCCGTCCGGCATGTCCAGCGTGCCGACCTATGAAAAGGTTAACCCCTCGTCCATGCCCATCATGGTGCTGGCACTGACCTCGCAGACGGCGAGCAAAGCTCAGCTTTTTGATATGGCCAGTGGCATTGTGCAGCAGAAGCTGGCTCAGATTCCGGGTGTGGGTTCGGTCGATGTGGGTGGAGGTTCCTTGCCTGCGGTTCGGGTAGGTTTGAACCCCAAAGCTTTGGCGTCGGCTGGAATTGCGCTGGATGATGTGCGCGCGGTCATCAATAACGCGAACAGCCTGCGACCTAACGGTTATCTGGAAAGCGATCAGGGTCAGTGGCAGATCAACTCTGGCAAGCAATACAACCAGGCCCGTTTTTTTGATCCTCTAGTCCTGAAAAATCAGAATGGGCAGATTATCCGTTTGGGTGATGTAGCCACGGTCGAGGACTCGGTCGAGAACATTCATAGCCTGGGTTATTGGAATAATCAGGAAGCGGTTCTGTTGATTGTGCGGCGTCAGGCCGGTGCCAATATTATCGAGACCGTGAACACCATTCGCGAGCGCTTGCCCAATATTGAAGAAATGCTGCCTAGCCAGGCGCAGTTGACGGTGGCACAGGATCGCACCCCCAGTATTCGGGCCACGCTGGAAGAGGCCCAGCTCACCCTGATTATTGCAGTGGCGCTGGTGGTGCTGGTGGTCTTGTTATTCCTGCGAAACTGGCGCGCAGCCTTGATTCCAGCCATTGCGGTGCCTGCTTCCCTGATCAGCACCTTTGCCTTCATGCATTTGTTTGGCTTTACGCTGAACACCATTTCCTTGATGGCTTTGATTGTGGCGACCGGCTTTGTGGTCGATGACGCTATCGTGGTGCTGGAAAGCATTATGCGTTATCTGGAAAAAGGCTTGTCCCCCATGAGGGCTGCCTTGCGAGGAACGCGCGAGGTGGGCTTTACGGTTACGGCCATGAGTTTGTCGCTGGTCGCGGTGTTCATCCCCTTGTGGTTGATTGGGGGGCTGGCCGGACGCTTGTTCATGGAGTTCGCCGTCACCTTGTGTACGGCCGTGCTGGTGTCGCTGGTGATCTCTTTGATGTTGACTCCCATGATGTCGGCACGCTTGCTGCGTTCGGGGCCGCAAGAGCATGAATCGAATCATCCTGTCAGCCGTTTCCTGGGCTGGATAGGCAGTGTTAGCTGGCGGGGCTATCGTCGCTCCTTGCAATGGGCGCTAAAGCATCATCGTCTGATGCTGTTCTCCTTGTTCGCCACCATTGGTCTGAATGTGTATCTCTATACCGTGGTGCCCAAGGGCTTGTTTCCGCAGCAGGATACCGGCCAGTTAATGGGCTTTTTCCGGGTCGACAGGGGCACCTCCTTCCAGTCCATGGTGCCCAAGCTGGAGTACTTCCGTTCCATCTTGAATCAGGACCCGGATATTCGTTCGGTGGCCGTGTTTGCCGGTGGCCGCGGTGGCAGTACCTCGTCCTTTATTCTGGTTGAACTCAAGCCTATGGATGAGCGCAAGGCCAGCACCACGGATATCGTGAACCGCCTGCGTGATCCTTTATCGACGACACCGGGCGCACGCATGTTCATGGTGCCGCAGCAGGATATTCCAGTAGGTAGCGGGGGCGGTGGGCGCAGTGGCTCTTACGACTATTCCTTGCTGGGTAGCGATCTGGAGTTGCTGAAAACCTGGCTGCCCAAGGTACAGCAGGCGATGGCTGAATTGCCGGAGCTGGTAGACGTGGACACAGGCACCGACGACAAGGCCGGTTTGGTGCAGTTGGAGATTGATCGTGATATGGCGACTCGCCTGGGCATTGATATGTCTATGGTGGCGGGCACCTTGAACAACTCCTTCTCCCAGCGCCAGGTTTCCACGATTTTTGGCCGCTTGAACCAGTATTACGTGGTCATGGAGGTAGAGCCGCGCTTTGCCCAGGACCTGGAATCCCTGAAGGAAATTGAAGTAGTTGCCAAGGACGGCACCCGAGTGCCCTTGTCCGCTTTTACCCGTTTCACGACTGGCACGGCCCCGCGCAGTATTAATCATATGGGCTTGTTAGTGGCCGAGTCGGTGTCTTTTGGCCTGGCTGAAGGTGTCACCCTTAGCGAAGCGACGGCAGCGATTGAGCAGGCTATGGCACGTATTCAACTGCCTACCCGCGAGATTCAGGCCGGGTTTGAAGGCAATACCGCGCAGATGCTCGATGCCCTGGCCAAGCAGCCCATGATGTTCCTGGCCGCTTTGGTGGCCTTGTATATCGTGCTGGGGATGCTGTACGAGAGCTATATGCACCCGCTCACCATTCTGTCGACCTTGCCCTCTGCCGGGATTGGGGCTTTGCTGGCCTTGATGATGACCAGTGGCGAGTTCAACCTGATTGCCATGATCGGGGTGTTCTTGCTGATTGGTATCGTCAAGAAAAACGCCATCATGATGGTGGACTACGCTTTGCAGATGGAGCGCGAGCGCGGCATGGATTCGCGTGAGGCCATCTACGAGGCTTGCCTGGTGCGTTTCCGTCCCATCATGATGACGACCTTGTCTGCCATCTTCGGGGCTATTCCTTTGATTATGGCGTCCGGGCCCGGCGTGGAAATGCGCCAGCCCTTGGGGGTCACCATTGTGGGTGGTCTGGTGCTCAGTCAAATCCTGACCTTGTACACCACGCCCGTGGTTTATCTTTATCTGGATCGTTTGCGACACCGCTTCATGCGCCGCAAGAACCAGACAAACTTGAATACATAAGCTGATATGCCTATTTCTACTGCCACGATGTTTCCGCGCTTTGCACTGGCTGGGATGGTGCTGCTCTTGTCCGCATGTGCTGTTGGACCGGATTATCAACGACCTGATGCGCCGCTTGGCGAGCACTTTCGGGAAGAGGTACGCTCCACGGCCTGGAAGCAGGCGGAACCGGCTGATTTGAAGGATCGGGGACCCTGGTGGGAAAGCCTGAGTGACGGCGTGCTCAACGCCTTGATGCAAAGCCTGAACGAGCAGAACTTCACCTTGCAGCAAGCACAGGCACGCGTCCGTCAGGCGCAAGCCACCTTGTCCAACACGCGCTCGACTCAGTTCCCGCAAGTGGGCAGTTCGGTCGGCACGACACGGCGTGGCAGTGGCTCGGGCGATACCAGCCAAAGCAGCAGCGCTTACGACGCCAGCATCACCGTGAATTGGGAAGTGGATTTGTGGGGGCGAATTCGTCGTCAGGTCGAGGCGGGTGATGCGGGTCTGCAAGCCAGTGCTGCTGATATGGCCGCTACCCGTTTGAGCCTGCAGTCTCAATTGGCGCAGACCTATTTGCAGTACCGCAGTGTCGAATCCAGCGAACAAGTGCTGGATCAAACCGTGGCCGCCTACGAGCGTTCTTTGCGGATTAATCAGAATCGCCTGGACGCCGGTTTTTCGGCACCGGGAGAGGTGGCGGCAGCGTTGAGCCAACTTGAAGGTGCCCGCACCCAGCGCTTGGCTCTGAATCGGGAAAAAGCCACGTATCAGCACGCGATGGCCGTCTTGGTAGGCCGTGCGCCATCCCAGTTTGAAGTGGTGCCTAATGCGCCTTGGCCGGTTGCCCCGGATGTACCCGTGGGCTTGCCGTCCAGCTTGCTGGAACGTCGTCCGGATGTGGCTCGTGCCGAGCGACGCATGGCGCAGGCCAATGCTCAGATTGGTGTGGCCAAAGCGGCGTGGTTTCCCAGCCTGAGCCTGAAAGCCAGCGGGGGTTTCAGCAGCAGTGATTTAAGCGAGTGGTTGACGGCCCCTGCGCGTGTCTGGTCCTTGGGACCTGCTTTCGCCCTGACCTTGCTGGATTTTGGCGCACGTCGTGCTCAGGTTGAGCAGGCCGAGGCCAGCTATGACGAACAATTGGCCGCCTACCGTCAGACGGTGCTGGATGCGCTGAAAGAAGTGGAAGATGCCTTGTCTGAGCGCAATGGCCTGGAACTGGAGCAAGCCAGCCAGGCGCGCTCTCTGGCTGCCGCACGCGAGTCCTTGCAACTGACGCGTAACCAGTTTGATGCTGGTCTGGTGGACTTCCTGAGCTTGGCGCAAACCCAGGCCACGGCTTTGTCGGCAGAGCGACAGGCTTTGGACCTGGAGTCTCAACGTCTGCGGGCTTCAGTCAAGTTGATGGTGGCCTTGGGCGGCGGCTGGGATGTAGCGACAGGTCTGAATCCCGAAGAGCCGAAAGCTGTAGCGGCTGATCCAGCCGCCAAAGCAGAATAGCGTCGGCCTGACTGGATCTGCTCTAGTCAGGCTTTGGGCTTAGCTTGGCTTGGCTGTCATTCAACAGCGATGCCCGCATCATCGCTTGAAGGTCCACGGAAACCGCCTCAGTCCTGATCCATCCAGGCATACAGCCCATCTACCCATTCTTTGCCGTCTGCCAAGCCTAAGGTGGCGTGAATCAGCTCGGCCCGTTCATACAGATCATCAAAATCAATTTGTGGTGGGTCGGCAAAGGCCAGAGCAACCAGGTTGCCATCGTGCGTTTCAGGCAACCAGACCACGGCCGGGAAACTCTCTTGCAGTGCATGCAGATTACGCGCATGTACCAGCTCTGACCCCAGCAAATTCACCGTCAGCAGTCCTTGCGGGCCCAGCGCTTTGCGGCAGGCTTGATAAAAGGCTTCGCTTTCCAGCGCAGGGTGCTCGGCCTGATCGGAATACACGTCAATTTGTAGCACATCCAGTTCGCCATGCACGGCATCCAGATAGTCCAGCGCGTCTACCGTGTGTACGTTCAGGCGCTCGTCGTCGGACGGCAGATTAAACAGCAGACGACTGGCTTGCACGACTTCCGGGTTGATTTCCACGGCGTCGATACGCGTCTGGGGGAAGTGCTGGTAGCAAAAGCGCGTCAGGCTGCCTGCGCCCAAACCAAGCTGGGCAATGCGACGGGGTTCGGCCTGGAACAAGGTCCAGATCATCATCTGTCGGATGTAGTGCAGCTCTAGCTGATCGGGCGCATCCAGGCGCATGGCGCCCTGCACCCAGGCAGAGCCCAGGTGCAGGTAGCGTACGCCTTCGTGTTCCGAAATAGTGACGTGTGGCGTCATGCCGGATCGTTGTCCAACATATGGCGAATACCGGCAATACCGTGTGCGCCGTGCTCGCGTGCGTCGGCCAGGGTGTGGGCCGATTGTCCGCCGATGGCAAACACAGGGAGGCCAGCGTTTTCTGCCAGGCTGGCAAAACGGGCCCAGCCCATGCCGGGATCGCCGGGATGGGAGGAGGTTTCCAGGACATGGCCCAGAACCAGAAAGTCCGCCTGGATTTTGCGGGCTATTTCAATATCACTTTCATTGTGCGTGGACATGCCGATCAAGCCTTTGCTGATCGCAGGAAATGTCGTCAGGGTGTCGTGACATTTCGCGGACAGGGCTTGAGCATCGCTGGCGCGCAAATGCACACCATCGGCATGGTCCCACCAGCTCTCGGGGTGCAGGCTATTGACCAGGCAGCGGGCTTGGTAGCGCTGGCACAGGTTCACCACTTGCAGGAACGCTTGGTGCAGATGGAATTCGGCATCGGGCCGGGCAGCCCAGGCTGGCTCACGAAATTGGACTAATGCCGGGCCTTGTTGCAGGGCATGTTCCAGTTGTTCCAGATAGGCGGGTAAGCGGGCCGGCTCGTCGATGTTGGTAATCAGATAGCGTTCGGGCAGTTGCAGCCATTTCAGCGGAGGCTCGGTGGCGGGCAGGACAGGGCCTACTTCCAGAGGACCTTTTGGGTTGACCCAGGCAAGCTCCTGGCCTTCCAGACACTGCGGTTCGCCTTCCCATTCCCGCACCAGGCAGAAAGAGAGTTTGACGAAATTCTTGGGGTATTCGTGTGTATAGGTGACCCAGGGGTGTGCTTGGGTGGTTTCAATGCCGAGTTCTTCGCGCAGTTCCCGTACCAGCGCCTGTATGACGCTCTCGCCCGATTCGATCTTGCCGCCTGGTAATTCCCACCAGCCTGGCCAGGGTTTGTCGGCTGGGCGTTTTCCCAGTAGCACTTGGCCGTGTTGGTTCAGTAAAACGCCAACGGCCACTTCCAGCGTGGGTTTAGACATGTCTAGCGGTCCAGTCTCTTGCAAATTGACGTGCTACCCGGCCTGAGCGTGAGCCGCGTTCCAAAGCCCATTGCAAGGCTTCCATGCGCGAGCTTTCAATGTGTTCTGCCGGGCAACCCGAAGCGCCAAGCCAGTAATACACAATGTCCAGGTAGTCGTCTTGTTTAAAGGGGTAAAACGACAACCATAGTCCAAAGCGCTCGGACAGGGATACCTTTTCTTCTACCGCTTCACCGGGGTGGATCTCGCCGTCTGCGGACGTGGAGGTACTCAGGTTTTCCTTCATGTACTCGGGCATCAGGTGACGGCGGTTGGATGTGGCGTAGATCAGCACATTGTCGCCGGGGGAGGCCAGGGAGCCGTCCAGCACGGATTTGAGCGCCTTGTAGCCTGCTTCGCCTTCTTCAAAAGACAGGTCGTCGCTGAAGATGATGAAGTGTTCGGGGCGGCCGCTGATCAGGTCAATGATCGTGCCCAGATCGCCCAGGTCGGACTTGTCTACTTCAATCAGGCGCAGGCCCTGGTCGGCAAATTTGGCCAGCATGGCTTTGACCAGCGAGCTTTTTCCCGTGCCGCGAGCGCCCGTCATCAAGACGTTATTGGCGGGTTTGCCAGCCAGGAAATGGCGGGTGTTGCGCTCGATAATGCCTTTTTGGCGTTCGATGTGATGCAGGTCTTCAGTGTGGATAGAGGCCACATGCTGAACACCTTCCAGCCAGCCGCGTGCGCCGTTGGTGCGCCAGCGAAAAGCAATGGCATCCCAGTTGATGGGGGGTGGAGCAGGGGGCAGCCAGGCTTCCAGTTGAGCAAGAACGCGCTCGGCCCGGCTGATCAGGGTACTTAGGTCTTGCGAACTCAAGACAGTCTCCGTTTCAGGGTTAAATGCTTATTATCGCTAATTTGGCATCTTTTTCTGCCATCACTGTTGCACCCGACGCGTAACAATGGGCCCAAAGCGATTCAAAATCGTATAATCATCCAGTTACGGTTGGCCGATATTGGCCCCCTCCCTTACTCGTCCGGAATTCTGTTTTGAACCTGTCCACCCTGATTGAACCTATTGCCGACGACATGAAGGCTCTTGATGTCGTCATTCGTGAGCGCTTGAATTCGGATGTGGTGCTGATACGCACAATCGGCGAATACATTGTTGGTGCCGGTGGCAAGCGCATGCGTCCTGCGCTGCTCTTGCTGGTCGCCCGCGCCCTGGCCTACAAGGGAACCACGCATCATTTGCTGGCTGGTGTGGTGGAATTCATCCATACCGCTACCTTGTTGCACGATGATGTGGTCGATGAGTCCGATATGCGTCGCGGCCGTAACACGGCCAATGCGGTCTACGGCAATGCGGCCAGCGTGCTGGTGGGTGACTACCTGTACTCGCGTTCTTTCGAAATGATGGTGCAGTCCAATTCCATGCCTTCCATGGCGGTTTTGTCGGCGGCCACCACCGTCATCGCCGAAGGCGAGGTGTTGCAACTGCTGAACGTACACGACCCGGACGTTTCGCTGGAGCGTTACCTGCAAGTGGTGCGCTACAAAACAGCCAAGCTGTTTGAAGCGGCCGCACAGGTCGGTGCCATTGTGGCGGGTGCTTCGGCCGAGATGGAAGAAGCCATGGCCGCCTATGGTCGCCACTTGGGTACGGCCTTCCAGTTGGTCGACGACGTGCTCGATTACACCGGCGATGCACAGGCATTGGGCAAAAACGTGGGTGACGATCTGCGTGAAGGTAAGCCCACCATGCCGCTGATCCGTGTCATGGAAGTAGGTACGCCTGACCAGGTTCAACTAATCAAGTCAGCGATTGAGACCGGCGATGCGGATTTTGCTGCCGTTGCCCAGGCTATCGAGCAGACCGATGCACTGACTTACACCCGTCAGGCGGCACAAGCAGAGGCTCAGTTGGCGGTAGAAGCATTGGCCGCCGTGCCAGACAGCGAGTTCAAACGAGTTTTACTGGATTTGTGCGCATTCTCGGTTCAACGAGATCGTTAAGCGCCGTACGAAATCAAGCCCGCCATCAGGCGGGCTTTTTTTGTAATAAGAACCTGAAAGTTACGTGTTTTCGCGTGTGTAGACAGCCGATCATGTTATTTTTCTAGCCCATTACTATGATTTCTGTGCGAGTCTTGCTTGTCTTTGACTGGCTCGCACCTGATTGATACGCGCTCTGAAGGATTTGGCTTTCACCTGTGCCATGCAGCAGACAGAGGCGTTGCCTTATCCAAAAGATGTAAGGAAATTCGGATAGATGAATATTCAACTCGATATTGCACAGACGGTCGGGATGGCCGCTGTTTTTCTCGTGATAGGGGAATACATAAAAAATCGCGTGGCTATTTTGGCCCGCTATTTCATTCCCAGTCCGATTATTGGTGGCCTGGTCTTTTCTCTGATCGCTTTGATCGGCTATCAAACTGGCTCTTTTACCTTTGAGTTCAATGACGATATACGCCATTTCCTGTTAATGGCCTTCTTCACCACAATTGGGTTTTCAGCCAGTTTTGAGCTGTTGAAAAAGGGCGGTGTTGCTGTTGCCCTGTTTCTGGGCTGTGCAGTCGGTTTGATCGTTCTGCAAAACATACTGGGCGTTTCTTTGGCGGTGCTGTTGGATGCCAACCCCTTGCTGGGTTTGGCCGCAGGCTCCGTGTCCATGACCGGTGGTCACGGTACCTCGGGTGCATTTGGTCCTTTGTTGGAAAAAGCGGGTGCTGTGGGAGCCTTACCCGCCGCCATTGCTGCCTCGACCTGGGGACTGGTGATGGGGTGTGTCATCGGTGGACCTTTGGGCAAGCGCCTGATGAGAAAACACAGTATTTCGGGGCCTGAGCCACATCGCCGTCATCGTCGCCAGCACGAAGGCAAAGAGGCACCTGCAAAAACGGTGACTGAAACCACCCGGGTTGAGGATGGTGGCTTTGATATGCCCGTTTACGCGGTCGTACTGCTCTGCGTTGCCATTGGTATTGGTAGCGTGATTATTGATTTTCTGGCTCACTACAAAATTGTCTTGCCCGAGTATCTGGGGTCCATGCTGATTGCGGCGGCTATACGCAACATTATCGACTGGCGTCGCTATCGCTTGCCCGAAAAAGAGTTTGAGACTATCGGTAATGTCTCCCTGGCTTTTTTCCTGGTCTTGTCCTTGATGATCATGAAACTGTGGCAATTGGCTGAGGTGGCAGGCCCCCTCCTGCTGATCTTGATCGCCCAGACGGTAATGATGTTTTTTTTCGCCAGCTACGTCACGTTCAAGGTCATGGGCAAAGACTATGACGCGGTTGTGATGTCGGCCGGGCATTGTGGTTTTGGTATGGGTGCCACGCCCAATGCCATGGCCAATATGCAAGCCTTTACTGAGGATAATGGCCCGTCGCGCAAGGCCTTCTTTGTAATTCCTTTGGTGGGATCTTTGTTTATCGATTTCTTCAATGCCGTCATCATCACGGGCTTCTTGAAGGTATTGAGCTAACACTGCGTTCCAGGCGCCTTGCGTTAACACGTAGCCTGATTCGCTTAGCCCTCAATCTGCCTGGACTCTTGTCCAGGCAGATTGAGGGCCGTTTTTTTGCGTGTTGGTTTTTGCTTGCGGTTTATTCACACTTCTAGCCCTGAAACTTATTGATCTGTTCTATCTTCTATTTGCCTTGGCGCAAGGACGCCAGGACGTAGCTGCGCTTCAATTGTGATTGTCTCTAGGGAGTGCACAATGCGAAGCCATGTAGTGGGATCAGTGCTGTTGGTGGCCATTCTGGCCGGATGTTCGGCTGGCGAGTCCAGCAATCAAGCCGGTCTGCCAGAACTGGTTGAGGTAGCCGGCCCGGCACGCGAGGTCATGCAGGCAGGCGAGTTCCTGCTGGATGGCCGCTTGATCGCATCAGATACCGTGATGTATGCCCCCGTTCCCACCTTGAAGGCCATGAAGTATCAGGTCAGCCAGTATGAGTACGACCAATGCGTCCGTGCCGAGCGCTGCAAAGCTGCCGATGCGGTTGGCCAAGGTCAGGCCAAAAATATGCCGGTGGTGGGGGTTAGCTGGCAGGACGGGCAGGATTACGCCGCCTGGCTAAGCGAGCGTACCGGCAAGAAATTCCGTTTGCCGGACTACCTGGAATGGAGCTACTTTGCAGACCAGAAAGTGCCTGAGTCGGCTCAGAGCGGTCTGGATGAAAACGAACAGGCTGCCTTGTGGCTGCAGGAATATCAGGACAGCTACAAGCGCAAGCAGGAGCAGGAAGTTCCCCTGGCCCCTTTGGGGCAGGGTGTCGCCAATGCGTATGGCGTCTTTGACGCCGGTGGTCAGGTCGCAGAATGGACCAATACCTGCCACGTGCGGGTACACCGCATCAGCATGCCGCGTGCTGAATCCCGCCTGGAAAACTGCGGTGTACGTACCTTGGGCGGGGAGCATATTGCGGTGATGCCCGACTTTATCCGCGATCCTAAAACCGGGGCGTGTTCGGTTGGGGTGCCACCGCGCTACTTGGGCCTGCGTCTGGTTACCGAGGACTAAGCCAGCGCTTAGCCCCGTTCCAGTACGGTTTGTGCAAATTTATCCAGGTCCGCAATCGTAATTTGCTTGCGGCCTGCCAGGATCAAACCCTGATGATCCCAACTGCTGACCACGCGGCTGGCTGTATACAAGGTGGTTCCGGCCAGATCCGCC
The DNA here is from genome assembly GCF_026344135.1 of Alcaligenes parafaecalis. Taxonomy (NCBI): domain Bacteria; kingdom Pseudomonadati; phylum Pseudomonadota; class Betaproteobacteria; order Burkholderiales; family Alcaligenaceae; genus Alcaligenes; species Alcaligenes parafaecalis. The sequence continues at coordinate 475,342 of NZ_JAPKNA010000002.1, forward strand.
AGATCTTGCCGGGTCACCGGAATACTCAAGGACGTCCCTTCCGCACCGCTTTGGCCTACTTGTCGAATCAGACGCAGCAGGCTGTGGGCCAGCCGTTGCTCCACCTCCAAACTGTGAATTTCCAGCAAGCGATCATCTGCATCGCTTAGCCTGCGTGCGACCGTGTCTTGCGCAGAGCTGAGCAGGCAGGGGAAGCGTTGAGTCAGACTGTCCCAGGATTTCTCTGGCCAGGCCAGGGCGGCACTGGTCGTCACGCTGATAGCGGTAGCCGGGTAGTTGCGACGGCGCAGGGCAGGGGCAATGCCAATTACATCGCCAGGCAAGGCAAAGCGCACCAGTAATTGCGAGCCGTTGGGCATGGTGCGTACGACTTTGATCAGGCCTTGCAGCAGTACATAAAAATGGTCGCTGCTTTGCTCTTGCCGAAAGACCTGGCTGTCCTTGTCGTAGTGGATCAGGCGTCCCTCTTGCCAGAGTTCGTCGATGCTGGCGGCATCCAGATCAGAGAAGACGGGCAGGCTGGCTAACAAGGAGGGGTAGGAAGTGTCAGTCATCACTTAAGCTTTCTGAGCGGGTTTTAAGCCCGAGTTTGCTGGCCAGCTTGTGCAGATTGCTGGGGTCTATGCCTAGCTGTCGGGCAGCCTGGCTCCAATTGCCTTCGTTCTGGTCCAGAGCTTGCCGGATCAACTGGCTTTGCAGTTGTTCAACGGACTGACGCAAGGACTGGTTAGGGGCTCCAATGGCCAGCTTGGTCCGTGCGACGGGCTCGTGGGTAGAAGGTAACAAATTGAGATTATCGGCGCTAAGTGTAAATATTTGGTTACGATCTGGCGTATCGACCAGCAGGCGGATGGTTGCTCGGCTGATTAAATGTTCTAGTTCGCGAACATTACCTGGCCAATGATAAGCCAGTAAAGCAGCTTCTGCGTCGGGTGAGAGACGAATTCCGCGCAATCCCAAACGAGAGCGGTTGGTTTCCAAAAAATGACCGGCCAGCAGCAGAATATCCTGGTGACGTTCGCGCAAGGCGGGGATGGTCAGGGGGAAAACCGACAGGCGGTGAAACAGGTCTGCCCGAAAACCGCCTTGGGCAATTTGCTGGCTCAGGTCCCGATTGGTAGCAGCGACCAGACGCACATTCAGTCGGATGGGGTGGTCGGCCCCCAGGCGTTGGATCTCGCCATTTTGCAAGGTACGCAGCAGCTTGGCCTGAATGGTTAAAGACAGCTCACCGATCTCATCCAGAAAGAGCGTGCCACCCTGAGCCGCCTCAAAACGTCCTGCGCGGTGTTCATGAGCGCCTGAAAATGCCCCTTTGACATGGCCAAACAACTCGCTTTCCGCCAGGGACTCTGGCAGAGCCGCACAGTTCACGTAGATCAACGGCTTGCTGTGCCGTGGGGAACGCTGGTGCAGACGCTGCGCAAACAGCTCTTTACCCACGCCAGTTTCGCCCAACAACAAAACAGGTAGCTCCGACGTCGCCACGGTGTCCAGAAGCTGAATCACCTCCAGCAAGGATTTGCTGTTGCCGATGATAGCGGCCGAGTTGTTGCGGGATAAATAATCGGGCGGCAAGGTGGACAGCAAACGCAGGCTGCGGTTTTCTTCTTCCAGTTCGCTGATGCGAATCGCACTTTCCAGCACCAGGCACCAGTGTTTCAGCTCGACCAGCATGGAGGCTGAAAAGGTGCCGGGTCGTAAGGCATCCAGGGTGAGTATCCCCCAGGGCGCACCTTGCACTTGCAAGGTCACCCCCACGCAATCATGCACGGGCAAGGGCTGCCCCAGCTTGTCATCCAGCAGGCCATCGTAGGGGTCGGGCAAGCCACAGTTGGGCTCAAAGCGGGTCAGGTTGGCCGTGCTCAGAATGCGGGCCAGCCGTGGGTGATCGGCAATCACAAAGTGACGCCCCAAAGTGTCGTTGCCCAGACCGCTGGCCGCCACGATGCGCAGTACGGTGTCGTCCAGTTTGAGCAGACCAGCCGCATCACAACCGAAGTGACGGGCCAGCAAATGAACCATGCGTTGCAGGCGTAATGGCCCCGGAATTTCGGTCGCAAGGTCGGCAATCAGGAGATCTAGCATGGGTGAAAAATACCCTTATGGTGAAAAATACCCAGTTTTGTGGGGGTAGTTTATACCCAGGCTGGTGGCAAACCATTGATCTATATCGTCTGCGACTTGGCACGGTCTTTGCTTTATAGGTTTTGTCATACATTTTTAAGGACTATGACATGACCCCCGAATTAGCAGAACATCGCTACCAAGCTTGTACTTCGGTCCGTCCCCCGCGATGGGGCCGTACCCAAACAGGTTTTGACCAGGTAGCTGGGCCGTGCCAGGACCTGTTTGGATTGGGTCGTTTGATTCATCAGCGAGACGGAGAAGAAAATGCGTAGCTACAAAAAACTATGGTGGTCCCTGGTGGCAGTCACCATGGTCACCTTTGCCATTCTGGGATGGACGGGTGTGGAGGTGTATCGTCAGGCACCTCCCATGCCCACCAAGGTAGTCACACCCGATGGCCGTGAATTTACCTCACAGGAACAGATCCACCGTGGCCAGTCCGCCTGGCAAAGTACCGGTGGGATGCAACTGGGTTCGATCTGGGGGCATGGCGCCTATCAGGCACCGGACTGGAGTGCAGACTGGCTGCACCGCGAAGCGCTGGCCTGGCTGGATCTGGCTGCCCAGAAAACTTATTCCCTGAGCTACGATCAACTGACCTCCAGTCAGCAGGCGACCTTGCGCCAGGAGTTGCAAGACGAGTACCGTCCCAATCGCATTGATGAAGCGACTGGCGTGCTGCAAATCAGTGAGCGTCGTGCGCAGGCCATCGATACGACAGCCCAGTACTACATTGACCTGTTTGGCGATGCGCCCGAGCTGAAATCCAGTCGCGAAAGTTTCGCCATGAAGGACAACACCTTGCCAGAGTTGCAGCGTCGTCAGGACATGACCCGCTTTTTCTTCTGGCTGTCCTGGGCCACCGTGACCGAGCGTCCCGGCACTACTGTCAGCTATACCAACAACTGGCCGCACGAACCTCTGGTGGATAACCATCCTTCCACCGCCAATATTGTGTGGTCCATTGTCAGTATCGTGCTCTTGCTGGCCGGTATCGGTTTCCTGGTCTGGATCTGGGCCTTTACACATAAAGATGAAGCGGCCCCCGTTGCTCCGGCCAGTGATCCGGTGTTGGCTTTTCGCCTGACACCTTCCCAGCGTGCCTTGAAAAAATATGCCTTTTTGACGGTTGCCCTGTTTGTCATCCAGGTCTTTTTGGGCGGCTTTACCGCGCACTACACCGTTGAAGGTCAGATGTTCTACGGCATTGACGTGTCGCAGTGGTTCCCTTATTCCTTGACCCGTACCTGGCACATTCAGGCGGCTTTGCTGTGGATTGCCAGTGGCTTCTTGACTGCAGGTTTGTTCTTGGTGCCCTTGATCAACGGCGGTGAAGATCCCAAGTTCCAGCGTTTGGGTGTGGATGTCCTGTTTGGTGCTCTGGTTGTCCTGTTCATCGGTTCTTTTGCCGGTAACTTCCTGGCGATCAAACACATTCTGCCGCCCGAGCTGAACTTCTGGTTTGGCCATCAGGGCTATGAATACCTGGATCTGGGTCGCTTCTGGCAGATCGTGAAGTTTATTGGTCTGGCTTTTTGGCTCTTGCTGATGCTGCGTGGCATGTGGCCTGCCTTGCGTCGCGACAAAGGCGACAACCACTTGCTGGTTCTGCTGACCATCTCCACCGTAGCCATTGGCCTGTTCTACGGTACCGGTTTGTTCTACGGCGAGCACACCAATATCACCATCATGGAGTACTGGCGCTGGTGGGTGGTTCACCTGTGGGTTGAAGGCTTCTTCGAGGTCTTTGCCACCGTGGCCATGGGCTTTATTTTCCTGACCTTGGGTTTGGTCTCCAAGCGCAGTGCCACCATTGCTGGTCTGGCTGCCGCCTCGCTGTTCCTGGTCGGTGGTGTGCCTGGTACCTTGCATCACATGTATTTCTCGGGCACGACTACGCCCATCATGGCTATCGGTGCTTCCTTCAGTGCTTTGGAAGTAGTGCCTTTGATCATGCTGGGTTACGAAGCCTTCCATAACTGGAAGATGCAAAAACAAGCAAGCTGGATGAGTGATCTGCGCTGGCCTGTCATGTTCTTTGTGGCTGTGGCTTTCTGGAACATGCTCGGTGCAGGTGTATTTGGTTTCCTGATCAACCCACCTATCTCGCTGTACTACATCCAGGGTTTGAATACCACTCCATTGCATGCTCACGCTGCCTTGTTCGGGGTATATGGCTTCCTGTCTCTGGGCTTTGTCTTGCTGGTGGTGCGTTATATCTCGCCAGAGGTGCGCTACAACGACCGTCTGATGAGCTGGGGTTTCTGGACGCTGAATATCGGTCTGGTTCTGATGATGTTCGTCAGCTTGCTACCAGCCGGGATTATTCAGGCCTGGGCCAGCATCTCGGAAGGCATGTGGTACGCCCGTAGCGAAGAGTTCATGCAACAGCCTATCTTGCAGTCCTTGCGCTGGTGGCGCACCTTGGGTGATGTGGTATTTATTGCCGGTGCCCTGATTGTGTTCCAGCAAGTATGGGTACGTATTTCGGCCGGGCGTCGTGGTGCTTCGGCGAATGCTGCAGGTGCAATAAAAACATCATGATGTTTTTACGAGACGGTTTCTTTCTTCTGTGAGATTCCGTCTATGAACAAAACCGCCTTCGGGCGGTTTTTTTTGTTGCTTATACGAGATGCTTGCGCTGCAGCAAAGAGTGCGCAGTCTGATTGCGGTCCAATACATTCAGTAACTGTTAGATCTGAATAACATTTAATCAGCAGGCATCACGCCTGGATCAAACCGGAGGTAGTATGGAACGTCGTCATTTCTTGAAAAGTGCTGGCCTAGGTGTCGCCGCAGGAACGACTTTGCTGGCGGCTCAAGTACAAGCCCGCGAGACGGCCGCACCACAAAAGAACGCGCCCTGGATGGCCGCGCGTACAGAAGCCCAGATCGCCAAGCTGGAGCGGGTCAAGGTGGATCTGGTTGCGCCTCCTATGGTCCACAAGCACGAGCAAAAAGTAGGCCCCGAGCCCCGTGTGGTGGAATTCCGCATGAGCATTGTCGAAAAAGAGATCGTGGTCGATCGCGACGGCACAACCATGCATGCCATGATGTTTGACGGTTCCATGCCCGGCCCCACCATGGTTGTGCATGAGGGTGACTACCTGGAGCTGACGCTGATCAATCCAGCCACCAACACCATGCCGCACAACATCGACTTTCACGCCTCGACCGGCGCGCTGGGTGGTGCCAAGCTGACCAACGTGAACCCTGGTGAACAAGCCACACTGCGCTTTAAGGCCGACCGCACCGGTACCTTTGTGTACCACTGCGCACCCGAAGGCTCGGTAGCCTGGCACGTGGTTCAGGGTATGCACGGTACCGTCATGGTGCTGCCACGCGACGGCCTGAAAGACTCGGCTGGCAATGCCTTGCATTACGACCGTGTCTACACCATTGGCGAATTTGACCTCTACATCCCGCGTGATGAAAAGGGCAACTTCAAAAAGTATGGCTCTTCGGCTGAAAGCTACGGCGACACCTTGGAAGCCATGCGTGGTCTGATCCCCAGCCACGTGGTGTTCAACGGTAAAGTCGGTGCCTTGATGGGCGACGGTGCCATGAAAGCAAACGTGGGCGAAACCGTCATGTTCATCCACTCGCAGGCTAACCGCGATACACGTCCTCACCTGATCGGTGGTCACGGTGACTGGGTTTGGGAGCTGGGCAAATTTGATGACCCACCAGCCAAGAACCTGGAAACCTGGTTCATCCGCGGCGGTTCGGCTGGCGTGGCGATCTACACCTTCAAGCAGCCTGGTGTGTACGCCTACGTGAACCACAACCTGATCGAAGCCATGGAACTGGGCGCAGCAGGTCACGTACTGGTCGAAGGCGACTGGAACGACGACTTGATGAAGCAAGTCAGCCCTCCCGGCCCCATCAAGGGCTAATCAGGGGGTAGTACCCGGTAAGCGGAATTGATAGACAGCGGTACCAATCAATTCCGCCTGGGTTTCAAAGCAGTACCTGGATAGTGATTAGCTAAGGAATAAGCAGGAGGTTCGAGCCATGAAAACCGGGCCTCTTGTTCAGAAAACGAAGTATCAGCCTGGCATGCGTTCATGCCGACTGTTTAAAGGGTAAACCCATGAGAACCTATCGACCCGCCACCATGATGTACTCCGCAATGGCCGCTTTGCTCTTGTTGGCTGCTGCACCCGCAGCTCATGCCGATTCGGAAGAAGCTCTCAAACTGTACAAGTCCTCGTGTATGGTCTGTCACGCATCAGGCATGGCCAATGCACCCCGTCTGGGCGATAAGGCTCGTTGGGAGCCCCTGATTGCACAAGGCGAGGATGCCTTGATGGAAGTGGTCATCAATGGCAAGGGTGCCATGCCACCGCGTGGCGCAGCTCCCAAGGCCACCGACGAGCAACTGCGCAGCGTCGTGCGCTACATGATTGAAAAGGCCAGCTAAGACACTGACCTTTTCAGACTGGGCTTACAAGCTCCAGTCGTAATCAACGGTTAGTGGCGCGTGGTCGCTGAAACGCTCTTCTTTATAGACCGTGGCACTACGCGCTTTAGCAGCAATACCTGGGGTGGCAATTTGATAATCAATGCGCCACCCCACATTTTTGGCCCAAGCCTGGCCACGGTTGCTCCACCAGGTGTAGCACTCGTCCGTGGTGTCAGGATGCAGGCTGCGGTACACATCCACCCAAGACAGCTCGCCCAGCACTTTCGTCATCCAGGCGCGTTCTTCAGGCAGAAAGCCGCTGTTTTTCAGATTGCCTTTCCAGTTCTTCAAATCGGCTTCGTGGTGCGCAATATTCCAGTCACCACAAATAATGAACTCGCGGCCTGTCTCGCGGTGTTCCTGCATCAAGCCACCAATCCACTGTTCAAAATGATCCAGAAAGCGGTACTTGGCGGTTTGGCGTTCGTCGCCAGAGGAACCCGAGGGCAGGTAGGCGCTGATCACACTGAGCTTGTCCCAGTCGGCGCGGATAATGCGGCCTTCGGCATCAAACTCTTCGCAGGCCATGCCTTCGGCCACGGTTTCTGCCTTGTGGTTCAAGTACAGGCCAACGCCGCTATAGCCTTTTTTCTGTGCATGGTGGAAATGCCCGTGATACTCACCAGGGTGAGTCAGATCAGGTGTCAGATCAGGCTCGCTGATCTTGATTTCCTGCATGCAGACAATATGGGGTTTCTGAGCTTCCAGCCAGGCGGGCAGGCCTTTACGAAAGGCAGCCCGAATACCGTTGACGTTTAACGAGGTGACGCGTAACACGTGGCAATTCTCCTTATAGCGTCAGCACTGTAACCCGTAATCTGCTTTGGTGTCAGTGGCCGTCAGAGCTTGTTACGTAGCCGAACCAAAGCGGTAGCTGGACACGGTCAAACCGCCAAAGGCCTGGGTTTCATGGTGGAAGCGATGCGCCGCATCTCCACGCGCAGCACCAGCCGCCACCATGACAGGAACCAAATGGTCTTCGCGGGGGTGAGCAATACGTGCGGCCGGGGCTTGTTCCCAATTCATCAAGGCCTGACGACGAGCGGCGGGATCGTCCAGGCTCAGGCTTTGGTGCAACCAGGCATCAAACTGGGCAGAAGGCTCTACACCGCCGGGCCCCATATTGCGCAGGTTGTGATAGCTCAGGCCGCTGCCAATAATCAGCACATCTTTGTCTCGTAAAGGGGCAAGTGCCTCGCCCATGGCGTAGTGCAGGGCAGGGTCGTAATTGGCGTGAATGGACAGTTGCACCATAGGCACTTTGGCTTGCGGATAAATTACATACGCAGGCACAAAGGCACCGTGGTCAAAGCCGCGTTCCGCATCTAGCCGAGTGGGCAGACCGGCACCTTCCAGCAGGCCACAGACTTGCTGCGCCAGTGCGGGATCGCCTGGTGCGGGGTAATGAATTTCATAGGTATGGGAGGGAAAGCCGTAGTAGTCGTACACCATGCTGGGCTGTGCGGCAGAGGCGACCAGTAAATTCGCCTGTTGAGCTTCCCAATGAGCGGAGACCATCAGGATCGCTTTGGGCGTACGGCCCAATTGGCGTGGAATATCCTGCAAGGCAGCACGCAGCGGAGCGTACATGGTTTGCGCTTCAGGCATCCAGGGCCAGGGTCCGCCACCGTGCGAGATGAAATAGGTGGGCATTGTCATGATGATGATCTCCTGCCCCTGCCCTGAGAGGGGCAGGGGATAAGGGGTTGAATAAGGCGTCAGGCTTTGCCGCGGCCAGCGTCTACGCTCCATGGGCCTGGGCCAGCAAAGGCCAGGTACAGGAAGGCAAAGCAGAAAAGAACGGCCGCTTCACCGCCATTCAGGATGGGGGTGGCAACGGTGCTGGCGCTGGCGTGGCCAATAAAGTAGGCGAAAGCGCACAGGCCGGAAGCAACAAAGGCAGACAAACGCGAGAACAGACCAATGACCAGCAAGACACCCAGGATCAGTTCCAGAATGCCCGCAACACCGTACATGGAGCTGATTTGCAGGTTGGCAAACATGTCTACTTTGGGGAAACCCAGGATCTTGGCAGTACCGTGTGTCAGCAGCAAATAACCTGTGACGATGCGCAGCAGGCTAAGGAGGCGAGGAGTCCAGCTAGAGATAAGGGCGCTCATGTATTTTCCTTTGGAAAGTTGACAGTATCGGTAAACAAAGCGCTTGGCCCGGTGTGGTGACAGAGGATCTGCGTCAATCATGACCTGGAGTCAGCCTGGTGCTGGTCCCGCCCATTCAAGGCCCAGACAGGCACCGGTGTAGCGCTCGTTTAAGATTAATCAATTACTATCAGGAAATAAACAGGCCTATTTTCATTAGTTACTTTCTTATTAGGAAAGCATGGATACGATTCAGAGTTTGCGGGTGTTCCGGGAAATCGTGGCGGCGGGCAGTTTTGCGGCGGCGGCACAACGTCTGGATATGTCCGCGCCTATGGTCAGCAAGCATTTGGCCAGTCTGGAAAAACAGCTTGGTACGCGCTTGCTCCATCGCAGCAGTCGTCGTTTGAGCCTGACGGAATTGGGGCAGACCTACTTTGATTATTGTTTGCAGGCGCTCGATACTCTGGAGCGGGGCCAGCAGGCTTTGTCGGGTCCAGAGCATCAGCCCCAAGGGGTGCTTCGGGTGACGGCGCCCGTGTGGTTTGCAAACCGCAAAGTGGCCCAGTTGTTGCAGGATTACCAAACTCGCTTTCCTGAGGTCACCCTGGATATGAGCTTGAGTAATCACAAGGTGGATTTGGTGGCAGAAGGTTTTGACCTGGCCCTGCGGGTCATGCGTGAACCTGCCCCGCATCAGATTGCGCGTCTTATTTGCCCCACACCGTTTCATCTGGTGGCCAGCCCGGAGTTTGTGGCCCAACATGGTATGCCGCGCAACTGTGCGGAGGTGATGCGTCTGCCTGCGATCAGTCCCAGTTATTTGCAGCAGCCCAGCTTCGAGTTTCTGGGGCCGGATGGGCCCGAGTCCTTGCGTCTGAATCCTTTTATGCGTTCGGACAATACAAATCTGACCTATTACAGCGCCTTGGGCGGAGCAGGGCTGGCCTACTTGCCTGAGTGGTTGGTAATGGATGATCTGGACAGTGGCCGTCTGCTGCGCCTCTTGCCTGACTACACTGAAGAGCTGCAGCAATTGCATGCCGTCTATGCCAGTCGTCGCTATTTGACGCCTAAAGTACGCAGTTTTATCGACTTCTTGTTAGAAGAGCTGGCCGAAGCTGGCAAGTGATGGCTAACAACACGCTAAAATGCCTTTCGTCTCTATCTTTTTCATACTCTGTCATGTCGGCTACTAACGATAATCGTCGTAATTTTGTGCGCTTTTCCCTGGAACAGGGAGTACTGCGCTTTGGGGAATTCAAGGTCAAGTCTGGCCGTTTGAGCCCTTACTTTTTCAATGCCGGCCTGTTCAATACGGGACGTAGCGTGGGCCAACTGGCTCGCTTCTATGCCCAGGCCTTGCTGGATTCGGGCGTGTCGTTTGACATGCTGTTCGGGCCTGCCTACAAAGGTATTCCATTGGCAGCAGCGACCTCGATTGCGCTGGCCGAGCATCCTCAAATCGGTGATCGTGACGTGCCCTTTGCCTTCAACCGCAAAGAAGCCAAAGACCATGGCGAAGGCGGCACCCTGGTGGGCGCACCCTTGCAAGGCAAAGTCGTGATTATTGATGACGTGATCACAGCGGGTACGTCCGTGCGTGAATCCATGCAGATCATCAAGGCTGCGGGTGCAGAACCTGCAGCGGTGCTGATTGCTCTGGATCGCATGGAACGCGCTGGTAATGACCAGGAACTGTCCGCACATTCTGCTGTGCAGGAAGTGGAACAGACTTACGGTATTCCAGTGATCAGCATTGCCTCGCTGGCGGACATCATGGCGGTATTGGCTGACGACACTACTTTGGCTGCTCATGCCCCTCAGGTAAAAGCCTACCGTGATCGCTATGGTGTTTGATCACCAGCCTTAGTTAGCCATATTGAGCAGTAAAAAAAACACCAGGCCAAGGCCTGGTGTTTTTGTATCCGCTAAGTGCAGAGCCTGAATTCAGGCATCCAGCTTTTGCTTGAGCATTTCATTGATCTGCTGCGGATTGGCTTTGCCCTTGGCAACCTTCATTACCTGACCGACCAAAGCGTTGAAAGCCTTTGGCTTGCCAGCACGGTGCTGTTCGACAATGCTGGGGTTGGCGGCCAGAACTTCGTCCACCATGGCGCCAATGGCACCGGCATCGTTGATTTGCTTCAAGCCACGGGAGTCGATGATGGCATCCACATCGCCATTCAGTTCGCCGTCCCATTGCGCCGCAAATACGTCACGAGCAATCTTGTTCGAGATGGTGCCGTCAGCAATACGGGCAATCAGTTGGGCCAGTTGTGCTGGGCTGACTTTGGATTGCTCAATGCTGATTTCTTCACGGTTCAAGGCAGCCGACAGCTCGCCCAGCACCCAGTTGGCAGCCAGTTTGGCATTGGCGCTGGAGCCTGCTTGCAAAATGGCTTCAAAGAAGTCTGAAGTGGCGCGGTCTACTGTCAGTTGCGAGGCGTCGTAACGGCTCAGCTCGAACTCTTGCTCGAAGCGAGCCAGTTTTTGAGCAGGCAGCTCGGGCATGTCCTGACGAACTTGCTCGATCCATTCCTCGCTGATCAACAGCGGTGGCAGATCCGGGTCGGGGAAGTAGCGGTAATCATGCGCGTCTTCTTTGCTGCGCATGCTGCGTGTTTCGTCGCGGTCCGAGTCGTACAGGCGGGTTTCCTGAACCACTTTGCCACCATCTTCAATCAGCTCGATCTGACGGCGCACTTCGTACTGAATCGCGCGTTCCAGAAAGCGGAAGGAGTTGATGTTTTTCAGTTCGCAGCGGGTGCCCAGTTCCTTCTGGCCCTTGGGACGTACCGAGACGTTGGCGTCCACGCGGAACGAGCCTTCCTGCATATTGCCGTCACAAATACCCAGCCAGACAACCAGGCTGTGCAAGGCGCGGGCATAGCCCACGGCTTCGGCAGCCGAGCGCATTTCAGGTTCGGATACGATTTCCAGCAGCGGCGTGCCCGCGCGGTTCAAGTCGATCCCGGTGCTGGATTCGCCGTAAGGGCCACGGAAGTTTTCATGCAGGGATTTACCGGCATCTTCTTCCAAGTGGGCACGAGTCAGATTAATGGTCTTTTCCTCGTCGCCCAGCATGAAGCTGATGGTGCCACCGCTGATGACGGGGATTTCCATCTGGCTGATCTGGTAGTTCTTGGGCAGATCCGGGTAGAAGTAGTTTTTGCGTTCAAACACGGAGCGGGGGGCAATGTGCCCGCCTACGGCCAGACCCAAGCGAATGGCCCGTTCGGCAGCGCCACGGTTAAAAACAGGCAGTGCGCCGGGCAGGGCCATGTCCACTTCGTTGGCTTGCGTGTTGGGCAAGGCACCAAAGCGGGTGCTGCTGCTGGAGAAGATTTTGGATTCGGTCGAGAGCTGGGTATGGGTTTCCAGCCCGATCACAATTTCCCATTCCATTATTGTTGTCCTGGTTGACGTTGATGCCAGTCGGTGACTTGCTGGAAGCGGTCGGCAAAAGCCAGCAATTGGCCTTCGCGGAAGTAATTGCCAATAATTTGCAGGCCGATGGGCAAGGGCTGCTCATCGTTGCTGAAACCGCAGGGGATGGACATGGCGGGCAGGCCAGCCAGGCTGACGCCCAGGGTGTAAACATCACCCAGCCAGTCGGTCGTTGGGTCTTCAATCGTTGTGCCCAGCTTGCGGCCCAGGGCCGGGGTGACCGGGCCAAGGATCAGGTCGCACTGTTCAAAGACTTTCTGGAAGTCGTCCACAATCATGCGGCGTACGCGTTGGGCTTGCAGATAGTAGGCATCGTAGTAACCGTGGGACAGCACATAGGTGCCCACCAGGATTCGACGCACCACTTCAGGTCCAAAGCCTTCCGAGCGCGAACGCGAAATCATGCTGCTCAGGTCGGTGTACTGATTGGCGCGGTGGCCAAAGCGTACGCCGTCAAAGCGCGACAGGTTGGTCGAGGCTTCAGCCGGGCTGATGACGTAATAAGTAGGGACAGACAGTTCTGTCAGGGGCAGTTGCACGCTGACGCGCTCTGCACCCAGGCTTTCGTAGGTTTTCAGCGCGGCTTCGATGGCGTCGGCTACAACCGGGTCCAGGCCGGGGCCAAAGAACTGGGCGGGCACACCAATACGCAAGCCTTTCAGTGGCTGGCTGCCTTGGGCTTCTTGCTGGGACTGCTGCTGTTCAAACTGCTGACGAATGCGCGCGCCGTTATTGGGCTGATCGTCGCAGAATTCCAAACTAGTGGCATCTTGCGGGTCAAAACCACACATGGTTTCCAGCAGATCCAGCAAGTCGCGGGCATTGCGGGCGATAGGACCGGCCTGATCCAGGCTGGAGCCGTACGCAATAATGCCAAAGCGGGAAATCGTGCCGTAGGTGGGCTTGATGCCGCTAACGCCACACAGGGCGGCTGGCTGGCGAATCGAACCGCCGGTATCCGTGGCAGTGGCACCAGCGATCAGGCCAGCAGCAACGGCGGCGGCGGAGCCACCCGAGGAGCCACCGGGAACCATGGAGTGGTCCCAAGGGTTGCGCACGGGGCCAAAGACCGAGCTTTCATTGCGCGAGCCCATGGCGAACTCGTCACAGTTCAGTTTGCCCAGCGAGACAGCACCGGCTGCCTGCAGCTTGGTCACGACCGTAGCGTCAAAGGGGCTGACATAGCCTTCCAGCATTTTGCTGCAGGCGGTAGTCTGCCAATCCTTGGTGACAAACAAATCTTTGTGGGCGATAGGGATACCGGTCAGTGGACCGGCCTTGCCTTGAGCAATCAGGGCATCAGCGGCATCGGCCTGGGCCAGGGTCAGGGCAGCGTCCTGCTGCACAAAGGCATTGAGCTCTTTTTGACGGGCGCTATTGTCCAGGGCTTGCTGGGCCAGCTCGCGGGCACTGACAGTTTTGTTTTGCAGGGCTAGTCGCAGCGCTGCAATAGTCGCGAATTCAGGGGTAAAAGACATGGTTTTGCTTTATTCGATGACCGTGGGCACCAGAAACAGGCCATCCTGCTCGGCGGGGGCGTTGCGCATCATGGCCTGGCGGCTTTCTACCGTTCCGGAAGGCAGGGCCTTGTCCTCGCGCAGACGCAGACTGATCTGCTGGCGGGCGGACAAAGGATGGGCCATAGGCTCAACGCCTTGAGTATCAACGGTTTGCAAGGTCTGGATCAGGCCCAGGATGCGCGTCAAATCGTGCTCGACCTGGGAGGCCTGTTCAGCGGAAAGATCAAGGCGCGCCAGTTGCGCTATACGGGCAACATCCTGTTCAGTGATAGACATGTGGGTGGGTACTGGAAAATGAGTAATAAAAAAAAGCGGAAATCCGTCAGTTAGGGACAGTTTGGCACTTTTACAGCAAATGCGGGGGTTACAGAACTTAACTGACCATTAAAACAGTCCTAATGTAGAGCAATTATAAGTTATCATTGACCGTTTCCTTCCCAGGTATTTTTGAATTCGTTGCCTGGTTCTTGTGCCTGTCGTTTTACGCTTGAGTTCCGCGCCGAATTTACCTGCCTTTTCCCCCAAACACTTTACACTTTGCGCGCCCATGTTCGGATTCCTACGCAGTTACTTTTCCAGCGATATGGCAATCGACCTCGGTACGGCCAATACCCTTATCTATGTACGCGGCAAGGGTATCGTACTGGATGAACCGTCCGTTGTAGCCATCCGCCATGAAGGTGGACCTAATGGTAAAAAAATCATTCAGGCCGTTGGGCAGGAGGCCAAGCAAATGCTGGGTCGGGTGCCTGGCAATATTGAAGCCATCCGGCCCATGAAGGATGGTGTGATCGCGGACTTTACTGTTACCGAGCAAATGCTCAAGCAGTTCATCCGCATGGTTCACCCACGCAGCATGTTTGCTCCCAGCCCACGCATTATCGTGTGCGTGCCTTGTGGCTCCACCCAGGTGGAACGCCGTGCCATCAAAGAATCTGCTCTGGGCGCTGGCGCCAGCAAGGTCTACCTGATTGAAGAGCCCATGGCGGCTGCAATCGGTGCAGGCCTGGCCGTGTCCGATGCCAGCGGTTCCATGGTGGTCGATATTGGTGGTGGCACGACCGAAGTGGCAGTGATCTCTTTGGGCGGTATGGTCTATAAAGGATCGGTTCGCGTCGGTGGCGATAAGTTTGACGAAGCCATTATTAATTACATCCGTCGCAATTACGGAATGCTAATTGGTGAACCCACGGCTGAATTGATCAAAAAAGAGATCGGTTCTGCATTCCCCGGTACTGAAATTCGCGAAATTGAAGTCAAGGGTCGCAATTTGTCCGAAGGGGTGCCACGCAGTTTCACCGTTTCGTCCAACGAGATTCTGGAATCGTTGACCGATCCTTTGAATCAGATCGTCTCTGCCGTTAAAACTGCCCTGGAACAAACGCCTCCTGAATTGGGCGCGGATATTACCGACAAGGGTATTGTCCTGACGGGGGGGGGGGCTCTGGTTCACGATCTGGACCGTCTTTTGCAAGAAGAGACTGGCTTGCCCGTGGTGGTAGCTGAAGATCCTCTGACCTGCGTGGTACGGGGTTGCGGTGAGGCTCTGGAGCATCTGGAGCGTCTGGAGTCCGTATTTATTTACGATTGATCTTTGCTTGGCCCCCACGGCAATGTATTGCTTGTGGGGACAAGCGACCGAGTGCTTGATTAATGCGAGAACAAGGCTCCATCCGGCTATTTAGACGTGGCTCATCTCCCGAGCTGCGTCTGGCCGCTCTTTTGGTGCTGGCCGTGGGCTTGTTGATCACGGATGCTCGTTACGCGGTGCTCGAACCCGTGCGCCAAGCCGTCGCTGCCGTGCTATATCCCTTTCAGCGTGTCATGCTGGCCCCGCGCGATCTGGTTACTTACTTCAGTAGCTGGACAGATGCGGCCTCGACCGCACGGTCTGAAAAAGAAGCCTTGCAACGCCAGCGTATCGAGCTGGCTCAGCTCTCTACCCATGCCGCCCAGCTTTCTGCAGAAAACGAGCAATTACGCCGTTTGCTGCAAGTGGCCGATACCGTCACCCAACCTTCTGTTGCAGTGGAAGTCCTGTATGAACCTCCCAATGGTTACGCTCGTCACCTGATTTTCAATAAAGGCTCGGCCAGTGGCATTCGTCCCGGCATGCCGGTGATTGATGAAGGCGGGGTAGTGGGTCAGGTGGTGCGGGTTACACGCTTTACCTCCGAAGCCGCGCTGATTACCGACGATAAAGTCTCGGTCCCGGTACAGGTGCTGCGTAATGGCCTGCGCCTGATTGCCTTTGGGGGCAATCCCGGTGGCAAGGTGGAAGTGCGTTTCCTGACAAGTGATGTGGACCTGGAGCCCGACGATACCCTGATCACCAGTGGTATTGGCGGTTTGTTCCCGGCGGGTTTGCCGGTTGGTACGGTCAGCAGTATTGAGCGCGATGATGCCTCGGGCTTTGCCCTGGCCATGGTCACGCCCTTGTCGCACCCGGAGCGTTACCGCCATTTTCTGATTTTGCTGGTGCCCGAGAGCGAACGCTCCCTGGAACAGGACGAGGGCAATGATGCGACGCGCTGAGTCCTCGGATACCTCTGGCCGCAAAACTCGGACCTCGTCTCTGGGTAGCTTGCAGCCCATTGATAGCAGCCCTTTCTCTCGGGCCTCCAGCCCTTGGCTGGTGTGGGGCTCGATTCTGCTGATGTGGCTAAGCTCCATGCTGCCGTGGCGGCTTTTACCTTTTGCCCCCGATCTGTTGATGCTGGTGTTGGCCTTCTGGGCCGTGCACGAGCCGCGCCGGGTGCCCATGTCCCTGGCGTTCGTACTGGGTATTTTGATCGATGTACACGATGGCAGCCTGTTGGGCGAACACGCTCTGGCTTATATCCTGGTCGTGTATGGCGCTTTGGTATTGCGCAAACGAATTCTGAACTTTGGCATGTGGACCCACTTCCTGCACATGGCGGTTGTCATGTTGCTGGCACAGTTGATCGTACGGGTCCTGCATGCCTGGCTGGTGGGTGAGTGGTCTGGCTGGGAGTGGGCTGGTGGCACTTTGTTGACAGCCGCTTTGTGGCCCCTGGCCGATAGTGTGCTGTTTTTGCCGCAGCGACGTCTGGACGAGTCCGACTCCGGTTCGTCCTGATTGGTAGGGCGGCCATGTTTGAATTCAAAAAAACCTCGCATCAGTTGCGCCAGCGCATTCTTTTCCGCGCCCTGGTAGCGGCGGTTCTGGCCTGCGTCTTGCTAGGGGTGTTGGGCGTGCGCCTGTGGTATTTGCAGGTGGTGCGCTACGAAGGCTTTGCGGCCCGCGCCGATCAGAACCGTATTGCCGTCATCCCGATTACCCCCCGTCGTGGCGAGATTCTGGACCGTAATGGCGAGGTTCTGGCCCGTAATTACCGGGACTACACCTTGTCCGCCGTGCCAGCCAGTCTGGGTGAACCTCTGGACGATATGCTGGATCGTGTTGGCGAGCTGGTGGAGCTCAGTCCACGCGATCGGCGTCGATTCAAGCAGAACGTCGCTCAAAATAGCCGCTACTCCGAAATCCTGCTGCGCAATAACCTGAGCGATGATGAAGCCGCCTGGTTTTCTGCCCATGCCTTCAAATTCCCCGGTGTGACTCTGCAAGCCCGTTGGGTGCGTGAGTACCCCCAAGGCGAGGCCGCTGCACACGTGCTGGGTTATGTAGGCCGTATTTCCGAGGGCGACCAGCAAAGGCTGGAAGAAACCGGGCAAACTGGTAATTACCGTGGCACGCAGGTTATCGGTAAGAAAGGAATTGAAAAAACCTGGGAAAAAACGCTGCATGGCCGTACGGGTATCGAGGAAGTAGAAGTGGCTGCCTCGGGCCGTCCTGTACGTACACTTAGCCGCGTAGACCCGGTGCCCGGTGCCAGCTTGCGTCTGTCTCTGGATATTGGCTTGCAGAAAATGGCCGAAGCCATGTTCACAGGGCGACGCGGTGCCTTGGTGGCGATTGAGCCCAGCACAGGCGAAGTGCTGGCTTTTGTGTCGGCCCCGTCTTTTGACCCGAACCTGTTTATCGACGGGATTGATGTAGAAAACTGGCGCAAGCTGAACGACTCGCCTGATCATCCGCTGATTAACCGCCCGCTGTACGGCACGTATCCTATCGGCTCGACCTACAAGCCCTTTGTGGCCTTGGCGGCTCTGGAAACCGGCAAGCGCAAGGCAACGGACCGCATTTCCGATCCCGGCTATTTTGAATTTGGTGGCCAGCGTTTCCGTAACGCAGGTGGCGCGGTCTACGGCTCTACCGACATGCACCGTGCCTTGGTGGTTTCTTCGGATACCTACTTCTATTCCTTGGGCCCGGAAATCGGCGTTGATAATCTGCACGACTTCATGAAGCAGTTTGGCTTTGGCCAGCAGACGGGTATTGACCTGGATGGCGAGCGCCAAGGCATTCTGCCTTCTACTGAATGGAAACGTCAGGCCTACAAAAAGCCGGCCCAACAGCGCTGGTATGCCGGAGAAAGTATCTCGGTGGCGGTGGGGCAGGGCTATAACTCCTTTACTGTGCTGCAACTGGCGCATGCGACTGCCGTGCTGGCTAGCAATGGCATTGTGCGGCCTCCACACCTGGTCACCCAGACCTTGAACCCACATGACCCGGAGATTGAACAGCCTGTGCGTATTGATGCCAAGCTGATTCCCTTGAAGCAGGCTAATGTGGATGTGGTCAAACGCGCTCTGGTGGATGTGGTGCGCCTGGGTACGGCCCGTCGCGCCTTTGCGGGTGCGGCTTATCAGGCGGCTGGCAAGACGGGGACGGCACAGGTCTTTAGCTTGCGCGGCGCCAAGTACAACGCCAACGCTATTGACGAGCGTTTGCGCGACCACGCTTTGTTCATGTCCTACGCTCCGGCAGAGAACCCCAAAATCGCAGTCGCCTTGATTGTAGAAAATGCGGGTTGGGGCGGTTCGGTTGCGGCACCCATTGTGCGCAAGGTTTTTGATTACTGGTTGGTGGAACGAGGGCAGATGCAATGAAGCGACTTTTGCAACTGGGCCTGAGAGCCGTCACTGCCTTTGATTGGCCCTTGCTGTTGTTGCTGGTCTTGATGGCCGCGCTGGGTATGACCGTCATGCATTCGGCCGTGGGCGGTACGGACTGGCGTTTTGCAGACCAGGTTCGTAATTTCCTGCTGGCCTTTGGCGTGATGTGGGTGGCCGCCCTGATTCCCCCTGCCTTGTGGATGAAGCTGGCCCCGGTGGTGTATTCAATCGGGGTTGTGCTGCTTCTGGGGGTAGAGTTCTTTGGCGAAACCAGCAAGGGTGCAACGCGTTGGCTAGACCTGGGCGTGGCCCGTATTCAGCCCTCTGAAATGCTCAAGATCTCGGTGCCTTTGATGCTGGCCTGGTATTTCCACCGTTACCAGCGGCCCAAGATGAGCCTGCTGGACTTCATGGTGGCAGGCATCTTGCTGATGATTCCGTTCCTGCTGATCGTGCGTCAGCCTGACTTGGGTACTGCTTTGCTGGTGTTTGCGGCGGGTTTCTGCGTGATTTACTTTGCAGGCCTGTCCTTCAAGCTGATCGTGCCGATTGTGGTGGTGCTGGTGCTGGGCATCAGTGCCTTGCTGTATTACGAAGATTATATCTGCGTACCCGACCTGGATTGGGTAGTGCTGCACGACTATCAAAAACACCGGGTCTGCACATTGCTTAACCCCGGTAGTGACCGTCTGGGCAGAGGCTTTCACACTATCCAGTCCATGATTGCGATTGGCTCGGGCGGTGTGTACGGCAAGGGTTACATGATGGGCACGCAGTCCCATCTGGACTTTGTTCCAGAGCGTACGACTGACTTCATTTTTGCCGTATTTGCTGAAGAGTTCGGTTTGTATGGCGGCATCATGCTGCTGGTGCTCTATGCCTTGCTGATTCTGCGCGGCTTGTCCATTGCCGCCGTGGCTCACACACAGTTCAGCCGTCTGTTGGCCGGTTCCATGTCCATGATGCTGTTTGTTTATGTGTTCGTGAACATAGGCATGGTGACAGGGATTCTGCCCGTGGTGGGTGTGCCTTTGCCCTTCCTGAGCTATGGCGGTACGGCCTTGATGACCCTGGGTGTGGCCTGCGGGATGCTGATGAGCATCAGCAACGATAAGCCAGCGCGGCCGACCTGATTCAATCTCCCCCAGCATCGCCGGGGGAGCGACTCTTAGCCCAATATCAACTGTTCACTATCTTTGCTCTGGTACAAACCCAGCAGCAGCTTGCGGATGGGCGCTGGTAAAGCGGTCTGCTCCAGTGCTTCATGATCCTGCCATTGCTGGCCTGCTACCGGCTCGGCCAGGATGGATTCGTCTACTTGCAACAGCCAAGGCGTGATGTGCAGTTTGAAGTGCGAGAACACGTGCTGGAAGGAGGCCAGAGCAAGCGCCTCTTCATTGGACCAATGCAGTGCCGCGGTGTGCAGGCTCATGGCATCCTCGAATTGAGGCAAGGTCAGCAGACCACCCCAGATGCCTTTATCCGGGCGCTGTTCCAGCAGTACCTGACCGTTCAACTCAAGAATCAACACATGCGCGTAGCGTTCATCCTGGCGGAGGCGCTCTTTAGGGCTGGGTAGCTCGGATTGTGCCTGATGGCTATGGGCATAGCAGTCGCTTTGCAGCGGACAGAGGCTACAGGTCGGTTTGCTGCGCGTACAGCATTGCGAGCCCAGGTCCATCAGCCCTTGTGTGTAAGCTGCCATATCCAGGTCGGCAGGGGCTAGTTCTACCACCTCATCCGCCTTGGCCCACAAGGTGTTTTCTACGGCCTTTTTCTGCGTGGGCCCGTAAATCCCGAAATAGCGCGTGAACACACGTTTCACGTTGCCATCCATGATAGGACTGCGTTCGCCAAAACAGAAGGCGGCGATAGCACAGGCGGTGGAGCGGCCTATGCCGGGCAAAGTCGCCAGATCGGAGGCATTGCCAGGAAAACTGCCACCCCATTTTTCCATGACCTCACGGGCACAGCGGTGCAAGTTGCGGGCACGGGCGTAATAGCCCAAACCAGCCCAATAGGGCATGACTTCGTCTTGCTCGGCCGCAGCCAGATCCTTGACGGTGGGGAAGCGTTTCAGAAAACGCTCGTAATAACCCAGCACCGTAGCGACCTGAGTTTGTTGCAGCATGATCTCGGAAAGCCAGACGCGGTAAGGGTCTTGCGTGTTCTGCCAGGGGAGGTGGTGGCGGCCGGAGGTTTTTTGCCAGGCCACCACTTTTTCGGCCAGATGTTTGGGACAGGGTTCAGGAAGTGACATCAATATTGGGTACTACGGGTAACAGACCAGCGAGCCGCCAGTGCGCCCAAAATGGCGACCAAAATAGCGGCTGTCAGTAACAGTGAAAATTCCGGTAGGCTTAGCGTCAGTTGGACGCCGTAGCTTTGGGCCAGACTGGACAAGGCTTTGTTCAGTGGTGTCAGGGCCAGCAAGGCCAGTGCGCAGGCCAGGGCGCTGGCAAGCAGGCCGGTTAGCGCGCCCATGTACAGGAAAGGGCGGCGCACAAAAGCTTCAGTCGCGCCCACCAGACGGGCCACGGCAATTTCTTCGCGCTGGTTCAGGGCTTGCAGACGGACCGTGTTGAATACGGTGGCAATGACCACCACGCCTACGCCTGCCATCAAAATCCACAAGCCAATGCGGATAAAGCTCAGAATTGCGGCCAGACGTTGTACCCATTCGCTATCCAGCAGCACGCTATCCACGCCTTCGCGGCCCTGTAGCGTTTTGGCCAGGGTGTCTGCACGTGTCACCAGATCCGGGGTTTCATGCAGGGTCAGCACAATGGCGTGCGGCAAGGGGTTGCTAGGCAAGGCGCCCAAAGCGTCTGTCCAGCTAGGGTTGCTCTGTAATTGTTTGAGTGCTTGTTCTTTGCTGACCAGCCTGATCTGGGCCAGTTCAGTTTGGAATTCCTTGCCTAGCGCCTTGCTGAAGGCCTGAGCCTGTTCCAGCGTGCTGTTCTGTTTCATGAACACCGTCATTTCGGGCGAAGTTGGGATTTCGCGCACGACAGGCTGTGCAGCCAGCAAGATACTGGCCCCCAGAACCGGCACTGCCAGGGTCAGGGCAATGACCAGCAGGTTGGACAGGGAGGAGAAGGGTTGCACCTTCAGGCGGCGCAGGGCCACCAGAAAGGCGTATTGATGATGGCGCAGCCAGGTTCTCATGCCAGCACTCCGGGGTGATCGGAAAAACGGCCGTCCTGAATCAGTAAGGTTCGACGGGCATAGCGGGCCATCAAATTCAGATCGTGGGAGGCAATCAGGGTGGTGACACCCACCCGGTTAAAATCCATCAATACGTCCATGATGCGTTTGGCGTTATCAGCGTCCAGATTGGCGGTGGGCTCGTCCGCAATCAAAATAGCGGGGCGATTCACAATGGCGCGGGCAATGGCCAGTCGTTGTTGTTCACCACCGGACATCTCTACCGGCTTTAAATCTTCTTTGCCGCGCAAGCCTACTTTTTCCATTGCGGCGCGGGCCCGTGCCTGGGCGGTGCTGGGCTCCAGACCCATGACCGCCAGGGGCAAGAGTACATTGGCCAATGCACTGCGGTCTTGCAGCAGGTGCGTATCCTGTAAAACCACGCCCACAGCGCGGCGCAGATACGGTCGTGCGCGGGCAGGGAGCTTGTCCAGCCTGTGCCCATTGACCTGAACCGAGCCACGGCTAGGCAGTTCCAGGCCGCCGATCAGACGCAGCAGGGTGGATTTCCCTGCTCCCGAGGGACCAGACACAAAAATGAATTCGCCGTCATCAATGCGAAAATTAATGTCGGCTAGAATGTTTTTACTGCGGCCATACGATTTGAAAACGTGTTGGAACTCGATCATCGCGACGCACAATTAAAGAGGAATCTGCTTGGAAAGCCCTTATGGAATAAACCTGGGGGCCCGCATGAAAATGTCGGCGTAGGTAAAAGTATTAGTCAGACTGTTAGAGGGAAACCCCCGATTTGTGATTGCACAGACTGGCTCTACGATTGGACACCACAGCTTAGCTGCAATTGTAATCTGCATCCATTTACCAAAAGTAAACAGGAGGTGATATTCCATGACCTTAGTGAAAACCATTGCATGTAGTGTTGCGTTGATGGCCCTGGCCGCTAATGCACAGGCAGGTGAAACCCTGGACTCGGTGAAGAAGAAAGGCTTTGTTCAGTGCGGTGTCTCAACCGGTATTGCAGGATTCTCGCTGGCAGACAGTAAGGGCGTCTGGTCCGGCATTGACGTGGACATGTGCAGTGCGATCGCTGCTGCTGTTTTTGGTGATGCCAAAAAATTCAAAGTCACGCCCTTGACCACCCAGCAGCGCTTTACAGCCCTGCAATCGGGTGAGGTCGATGTGCTGACCCGTAACACCACCGCGACGATCTCTCGCGATACGACCTTGGGTTTGGTCAGCACTGGCATTAACTACTATGACAGCCAGGGCGTGATGGTTAAAAAATCCCTGGGCGTGAAAAGCGCCAAAGAACTGGATGGAGCCGCTGTGTGCGTACAGCCCGGCACCACGACCGAGCTGAACCTGGCAGACTGGTTCCGAGGTCAAGGCATCAAGTTCAACCCTGTGGTGATTAATAACCCTGAAGAGGCGATGCGCTCCTTCACCTCTGGTCGTTGTGACGGCTTTACCAGCGATAAATCTCAGTTGGCTGCCATGCGTGCTGCCCAGGCCACACCTGAAGAGTTCGACATCCTGCCCGAAGACTTCTCCAAAGAACCTCTGGGCCCGTTCGTGCGTCAGGGTGACGAGGACTGGTTCACTTTGGTGCGCTGGACTCTGAACGCCATGCTGGAAGCCGAAGAGTACGGCATTACCAGCGCTAACGTGGATGAAAAGACCAAGAGCGATAATCCCAATATTCAGCGTATTTTGGGCGTATCTGGCGAGCTGGGCAAAGGTCTGAAGCTGGATAACAAGTGGGCCTACAACATAATTAAACAGGTCGGCAATTACGGCGAAAGCTTTGATCGTAATCTGGGTAAATCGACTGCATTGAAGCTGGATCGCGGTTTGAATGCACAATGGCGTGACGGTGGTGTGATGTACGGCTGGCCAGTGCGTTAAGATTTCGATCTTCACTGTTTGTTGTTGCGTCTGGCTTCGGCCAGACGCGCGCCACCTCGCAGGGCTACGCGTAGTGCTGCATCCATGGGTTTTACGCTATGGCACAAAATACACCTGCCGCGCCAGCCCCCCCTAAACGGCGCTTGTCCTGGAATGATCCGTTCACACGCGGCATTATTTACCAGGTGCTGATTTTGGGTGTGCTCGGTTTTTGTGTGTGGTATCTGGTTTCCAATACCCTGCACAATCTGGCTGTTCGCAATATTTCTACCGGTTTTGACTTTCTGAATCGAGAGGCAGGTTTCGCCATTGGCGAATCGTCCCTGGAATACAAGCCTTCGGATACGTATGGACGGGCCATTCTGGTCGGTCTGGTCAATACGCTGAAAGTAGCGGTCATCGGCATCATTGCCGCCACTGTGTTTGGCACCTTGCTGGGCATTGCACGCTTGTCCAAGAACTGGCTGATTTCCCGGCTGGCGGGCTTGTACGTGGAAGTGATGCGTAACGTGCCACTGCTGCTGCAACTGTTCTTCTGGTACGCCCTGATTACCGAAACCTTGCCCGGACCCCGGCAGGCTTTGAATCCTCTAGGCGGCGTATTTCTATCTAATCGTGGTTTGAAGTTGCCTACCTTGCAGGGCGACGGCATGGACTGGATCTTTATGGGTCTGGGCGTGGCCGTGGTGCTGTGGGTAGTGATGGCACACTGGGCGCGTCGCCGTCTGGAAAAAACGGGCCGTCCTTTCCCCACGATTCGCGTTGGCCTGCTGTTGCTGGTGTTGATGCCAGCCTTGGCTTTGCTCCTGAGTCCCGGGCCTTTAGCTTTGGATGTCCCGCGTTTGCAAGGCTTCAACTTTGTTGGTGGTCTGACCTTATCGCCTGAATTTGCAGCGCTGCTGGCCGGTCTGATTACCTATACCTCGGCTTTCGTGGCTGAAGTGGTGCGCTCCGGTATCCAGGCTGTAGGTAAAGGACAGTGGGAAGCTGCACAAGCACTGGGCTTGTCCCGTGGTCGCATGATGCGTCTGGTGGTCCTGCCCCAGGCATTGCGCGTGATTGTGCCGCCCATGACCAGCCAGTACCTGAACCTGACCAAGAACAGCTCCCTGGCGGTGGCTATTGGCTATCCGGATATTGTGTCTGTAGTGAATACCACTCTGAACCAGACTGGGCAGGCGATTGAAGGCATTTTGATCATCATGGCGGCTTATCTGACGGTCAGCCTGTCTATCTCGGTCTTCATGAACTGGTACAACAACCGTATTGCCTTGGTGGAGCGCTAAATGAGTCATACGCCTACATCCACCATTAGTGGGCCACCGCCATTGCAGCGGGGCACTTTGGGCTGGCTGCGTCAGAACCTGTTTTCATCCCCTTTGAATGCCATTCTGACAGCGCTGTCGGCCTGGCTGCTCCTGATGACCGTGCCAGCCATGATCGACTGGCTGTTCATCAAAGCCAATTTCGATGCGCAAACTGCGCAGGATTGTCGGGCCAGTGCGGGTGCGTGCTGGGCTTTCATTCGTGAAAAGCACCGCCTGATCCTGTTCGGTATCTACCCCTATGACGAGCAATGGCGGCCCTTGCTGGCCTCTATCCTGCTGACTCTGCTGATTGTCTGCAGTTGCGTACGCTGGTTCTGGAAGCCTTGGTTGCCTTTGCTGTGGCTGGTCGGCCTGACCGTCGTGGGTGTGCTGATGTGGGGCGGTGTGCTGGGCCTGAGCTACGTGGAAAACAGCTTGTGGGGTGGCTTGCCGCTGACCCTGATTCTGGCTACTTTCGGTATCGCTTTCGCCTTTCCCCTGGGACTGTTGCTGGCTTTGGGCCGGACCTCGCGTTTGCCTGCTGTCAAAGCTGTTTGCGTGGTCTACATCGAGCTGATTCGTGGCGTGCCGCTGATCAGCCTGCTGTTCATGTCCTCGGTGATGCTGCCCTTGTTCATGCCCGAGGGCTTTAACATCGACAAGCTCCTGCGTGCCCAGATCGCTATCATTTTGTTTGCGGCGGCCTACATCGCGGAAACCGTGCGGGGCGGCTTGCAAGCTATTCCCAAAGGGCAGTACGAAGGAGCAGCCTCGCTGGGCTTGAGCTACTGGCGCACCATGCGTCAGATCATCTTGCCGCAGGCCCTCAAGATCGTGATTCCGCCACTGGTAGGCATCTTTATTTCCCTGTTCAAGGACACCTCCCTGGTCGTTATTATCGGTATCTTCGATTTGACCCAGGCAGCCAAAGTGGCCTTGGCCGATGCCGCCTGGCGCGGTTTCAGCCGGGAAGCCTATCTGTTCATCGCACTGATTTATTTTGTGTTCTGCTACTCCATCTCTCGCTACAGTCGTTCGCTGGAGCGACGTTTGCAAACGGGTTATGAACGCTGACACAGGTAGCAAGGCTTTGGGTGACACCGCTAGCCTTGCTGGCCAGACAAGGAGTTTTGCATGGCAGACGCCATTATTCAGCTAAAGAACGTCAATAAATGGTACGGGCAGTTCCATGTGCTGCGCGATATCAATCTGGATGTGGCCTCCGGCGAGCGCATCGTTATTTGCGGGCCTTCTGGCTCGGGTAAATCTACCCTGATCCGGTGTATCAATCGCCTGGAAGAGCACCAGAAGGGGCAGATTATTGTGGCGGGCGAAGAGCTCACCAACGATGTGCGTCAGGTCGAGGCCATTCGGCGCGACGTGGGCATGGTATTTCAGCACTTCAACCTGTTTCCGCACTTGACCGTGATGGAAAACCTGACCTTGGGACCGATGTGGGTGCGTCGCAAGACCAAGGCTCAGGCGCAGGAACTGGCCATGCAGTATCTGGAGCGCGTTCGTATCCCAGAGCAGGCCAACAAGTATCCCGGACAGCTTTCGGGTGGACAACAACAGCGCGTTGCCATTGCACGTTCCTTGTGCATGGAGCCTAAAATCATGTTGTTTGATGAGCCAACCTCGGCGCTGGACCCGGAAATGGTCAAGGAAGTACTGGAAGTCATGGTTGAACTGGCTCATACCGGCATGACCATGCTGTGCGTGACCCACGAGATGGGTTTTGCGCGTAAAGTGGCTGATCGGGTCATTTTTATGGATCAGGGCGAAATCATCGAGCAAAATACGCCTGATGCGTTCTTTGACTCGCCGCGCAGTGAAAGAACCCGTGAGTTCTTAAGCCAGATCATTCATTAAGGATTAGCGGCTGCTCTGAATGGGCTGCCTTGTGCAGCCCATATGCATTTTAATTTCAAGGAAAAAAGTGATGTTTCGTGTCTGTAAGTGGCTGCTGGCTGTCTCGGGTGTCGCTGCTGTCGTGGCTGCGCCTGCTGTGATGGCAGAGGATTCTTATCCCTCCAAACCTATTCAGTTTGTGGTGCCTTACCCACCGGGCGGCCCTTTGGATAGCATGGCTCGCTTGCTGGCCGAACGCGTTAAAGGCGATCTGGGCACGGTTGTGGTGGAGAACAAATCTGGCGCGGGCGGCAATATCGGTGCCAGCATCGTGGCCAAGGCTGCCCCGGATGGCTACACCTTGATGATGGGCGCGGTGGCGATCAACTCCATCAACCCTTGGTTGTACAAGAGCGTGCCTTTTGATCCGGTCGAGAGCTTTGCGCCTATCGCCCTGGTTGCCTCGGTACCTAACATCCTGATCGTGAACAAAGAATTTGCTGCGGAAAACAAGATTGCTTCCGTGCAGGATTTGATCAGCTATGCGAAAGAACACCCCGGTCAGATGAACTTTGCGTCGGGTGGTAATGGCAGTGCTGGTCATCTGGCCGGTGAAGTGCTGAATACCCGTGCCCAGATCAATTCCGTGCACGTTCCTTACGCTGGTGCCAACCCCGCCAAGACAGCTTTGCTGGCTGGCCAAGTGCATTTCATGTTCGATAACCTGGCTTCGGCTTCCCCGTTGATCAAGGCAGATACCGTCAAGGCCCTGGCTGTGACGACTCTGGAGCGCTCCAGCTTCCTGCCCGACGTGCCGACGATGGAACAGGCAGGTGTAAAGCCATTTGATCTGGGAACCTGGTTTGGCGTGTTCGCCACGGGTGGTACTCCACAGCCTGTGCTGGACAAGCTGTATGCGGCTTACGCCAAAGCCTTGCTGGATCCTGCTGTCCGTGAAGCGCTGGCAACAATGGGTTCGGATGTAGAGCCAGGCACCATGGCCGAATTCAGCGAGCTTGTCAGCAATGATCTTAAGAAGTACAAAGAAGTCGTTGCTGACTCGGGCGCCGAGTTGTTCTAAGCTTTCAAGGACTTAAGCCCCCAGGCAATGAGTGACTAGGGTCTGCATAGCCGCCCGCAAGATCAAGAATTGTTAAAGAAGGCAGTGAAGTCTGTTTTGAAGTACCTGCTTGCAGTGCCTCTTGCTAGTATTAGAGGCATTCAAGCGGTCCTGGTACTTAATTTGAGATTACGGAGCCAATAATGACAATTTCCATTCGTTCTGCAAAATTAGCAGCATGTGCTGGTGCTCTTTCCCTCTTGGCCGCTTGCGGCACAATGGACAATATGAGCACAGGCGGTCGCACCGCAGTAGGTGCGGGTGGTGGCGCTGCTGTGGGGGCTGGTATTGGGGCCTTGATTGGCGATAGCAGCAAGGCAGCCATGATCGGTGCAGGTATCGGTGCACTGGCTGGTGGTATTGCGGCGTATAACTGGTCTGGCATCAAGAAAGATGTGCAGCAGTCTGGTGCAACAGGTTTGGGTGTGGATGTCACTGAAATGCCGGATGGTAGCTTGCGGGTCAATATCCCAAGCAGCGTGTCTTTTGATACGGGGCGTTATCAGTTGAAGCCAGCTTTGCTGCCAGTTCTGGATAGCGTGGCACGTGCCATGAATCAGCATCCTGAGCTGCGCGCGAAGTCTGTTGGTCATA
Source organism: Alcaligenes parafaecalis (assembly GCF_026344135.1). Taxonomy (NCBI): domain Bacteria; kingdom Pseudomonadati; phylum Pseudomonadota; class Betaproteobacteria; order Burkholderiales; family Alcaligenaceae; genus Alcaligenes; species Alcaligenes parafaecalis. The sequence goes on from NZ_JAPKNA010000002.1 coordinate 503,931, forward strand.
CTGATAGCACTGGTTCGGCACAGACTAATCAGACTTTGTCGGTTAACCGCGCAAGCGCTGTGACCAATTACCTGACGCAGCAAGGTGTGGGGCAAGGTCGTTTGATGGTTGAAGGCCGTGGCCCGAATGCTCCTATTGGTGATAATGCGACGGCAGAAGGCCGTGCCATGAACCGCCGCGTGGAGTTGTATCTGTACGCTCCGCAGAAGTAAGTCTCTGCTTGCATACCCTCGGGTGTGCTGACAAAAGGCCCGGTTTTTTAGCCGGGCTTTTTTTTGTGTTCGATTGGGGAGTAATGGCGCGGTTTGAGGGCAGTGTTCTTTGCTTGTTGTCTGTTGTTAGCCGCGAGCTGCCAATTGGCGGTTATCTGTTGTCGTTGAGAGCGTTACCGTTGCTTGGGAGTTAGCGCTGATTATTGAGTAGGACCAGGTAGTGAACACGCCCTTGGGGGCGGTGGGGACCCGGAGGGGCTTGAGCACTTGCCGGTGCTGCGCACCGGTTCCCTTGTCGAGGACATCATCCGGGCGCACTCTGAACTCGCGGGGTGGTTCGTCCCCCGGACGAACCACAAGCGCCCCGCTCAAACAGCAGAGTGCTTGAACCCCGGATGATGCCCCCGCCTGCGGCAAGTACTCTGAATCGCCCCTCCGGGTCCCCACCGCCCCCAAGGGCTCATACCGTGGCTATTCAAGAAATCATGTATTGAGGGTCTGGGTCTGGGTCTGAGATCTGGGGTCTCGGATCTCGGATCTGAGGTTTGACGTTTGACGTCTGAGGTGAAAGGACTGAGGTGAAAGGACTGAGGTGATAGGTCAGAGGTGATAGGTCAGAGGTGATAGGTCAGAGGTGATAGGTCGGAGGTAATAGGTCAGAGGTCAGAGATTCGACGCAGACCAGGAAAGTGTCATACGCCATTCAAGGATGCAGTTTGAAGTCATGCAAAAGAAAACGATTGTGAGCCAGTTGAGCCTAGCCTCCGGGTGTCCGGGCGGTTCAGAGGGTTTGCCGCAGTCGGGAGATAGCGTAGGGGTGCAAGCATCCTGCTGTTTGAGCCGGACGCTTGTACTTGGTCCGGGGGACCAAGTACCCGGCGAGTTCAGGATGCGCCCGTAGCTATCTTCCGACAAGGGCACCGGTGCGCAGCACCGGCAAACACTCAGCCCGGACACCCGGAGGCTAGGCTCAACTGGCGTCTCCTGCAACGATCTCTTCTGCCTGCAAGCGCAACTTCTTCTTTACTTGAGCCCCTACATTTCAAAAAGGGAAAAGCCCTAAGCAGACATACAGTCCACCTAGGGCTTTTCATCCATCAAAGCCGATGCCAGCCAACAAGCAAGCAAGCAAGCAAGCAAGCAAGCAAGCAAGCAAGCAAGCACGCACGCACGCACGCAAGCAAGCATCAGGCTTGAACTACGTTCCCATTAAACAGGCATCAGGCATCCTGATACAGCTTGCTCCCCTGCTGCAAAAACTGCACCGACATAGCCTTCATCCCCTGATCCACAGCGGACTGCTCATCCAGACCATTCGCCTTGGCATAGTCCCGTACATCCTGCGAGATCTTCATGCTGCAGAACTTTGGCCCACACATGGAGCAGAAATGCGCCACTTTCATCGAGTCTTTAGGCAAAGTCTCATCATGGAACTCGCGTGCCGTATCCGGGTCCAGACCCAGATTGAATTGATCATCCCAACGGAATTCAAAGCGCGCCTTGGACAAGGCATTGTCCCGGAACGCCGCCGAAGGATGCCCCTTGGCCAAGTCCGCTGCATGGGCAGCAATCTTGTACGTGATGATGCCGTCCTTCACGTCCTTCTTGTTCGGCAAGCCCAGATGCTCCTTGGGCGTCACATAGCACAGCATCGCCGTGCCTTGCCAAGCAATCATCGCCGCACCCAAACCGGAAGTGATGTGATCGTAGCCCGGAGCAATATCCGTCGCCAAAGGCCCCAAGGTATAGAAAGGGGCCTCATGACAGTGCTCCAACTGCAATTGCATATTTTCTGGAATCAGATGCAAAGGCACATGGCCGGGGCCTTCAATCATGACTTGAACATCATGCTTCCAGGCCACTTGAGTCAGCTCGCCTAAAGTACGCAACTCTGCGAACTGCGCCTGATCATTCGCGTCATAACCCGAGCCAGGACGCAGACCATCGCCCAGCGAGAAAGCCACATCGTACTGCTTCATGATTTCGCAGATATCCTCGAAATGCTCGTACAAGAAGCTTTCGCGGTGATGCGCCAGACACCATTTGGCCATGATAGAACCACCACGCGACACAATGCCCGTCATGCGGCTGGCTGTCATCGGTACAAAAGGCAAACGTACACCGGCGTGAATCGTGAAGTAATCCACACCTTGTTCCGCCTGCTCGATCAAGGTGTCGCGGAAAATATCCCAGGTCAGGTCTTCGGCAATGCCGCCTACCTTTTCCAGCGCCTGGTAAATAGGCACCGTACCGACCGGAACCGGCGAGTTCCGAATAATCCACTCGCGCGTCTCATGGATGTTCTTGCCCGTGGACAAATCCATGATGGTATCCGCACCCCAGCGAATCGCCCAGGTCATCTTCTCGACCTCTTCGCCAATAGTGGAACCCAGGGCCGAGTTGCCAATATTCGCGTTGATCTTCACCAGGAAATTTCGGCCAATAATCATGGGCTCGGTTTCCGGGTGGTTGATATTGGCGGGCAGAATGGCTCGACCACGCGCAATTTCATCACGGACAAATTCGGGCGTGACCGTAGTGGGCAAGCTGGCACCGAAACCTTGACCGGGGTGTACCTTGGTCAGGCGACGAGCCATCTCTTCACCTTGTGGGCCGCTGGCGCGTAAATTGGCAATGTATTGCTCGCGACGCAGATTTTCCCGAATCGCCACAAACTCCATTTCGGGCGTAATGATGCCGCGCCGTGCGTAATGCATTTGAGTAACATTGGCACCCGAAATGCTGCGTCGAGGCTGACGCTTCAGTTCAAAGCGCAAGGTGTCCAGTTCCGGGTCGGCCTGGCGTGCCTGACCGTACTGGCTATTGAGTCCTGCCATCAGCTCTGTGTCGCCGCGCTCGGTTACCCAGGCTTGGCGTAGCGGTGGCAGGCCTTTGCGAATATCGATCTGCACCGTGGGGTCTGTGTAAGGACCACTGGTGTCATAAACGCTCAAGGAAGGATTGGGCTCGGCGCCGAATTGGCTGGGCGTATCAGCCAGGGAGATTTCCCGAAAGGGCACACGCAGATCAGGCCGTGAGCCGGTTTGGTAGATTTTTCGGGAGTTGGGTAAAGGCTGGATCGCAGCCGGGTCTACGCTGGCCGCTGTGGCCGTAAAAGAAGGGGTTTTGCTTGTCATTGCAGCTCCAAAGAAATGGTGGAGCCGATATAGGAAGAAGTGCAGTGCAGGCATTGCACCTGTGGCACACGCTCCCAGCATCGGCATTATCCGTACTGGTACGAGGGTTTATCTCAACCCGCCAAATGGCGAGTACCCCTGCGTGCTGACAAGTATAGGTATATTGGAGCTGCTTGTGGACGTATAAGGCTTATTTTCTTTTCATGCCGTTGAGCAGGTGGCGGATGGTTTGGTCCAGATGGTCACGCTCTTTACCCGGTAAAGCCACAATCTCGTCCACGGAAAAGCGGTGGAAGGGCCAGGTCACAATGGGTGGGCCTTCACCGGAGTCCTGCAGTGTTGCTGCGTGGGCCGCACTCAATTCCATATTGCCCAAGCCATTCTTGAGCCATTGAGCGCTGATATTAAGGGCTTTTGCCAGGTCCAGAATCTCGCGCGCATCACGCCGAGTGCCGCTCTCGTAGTTGGAGATGGCGCTTTGGCTGAGGTTGCATAGGCGTGCAAGTTCGGCTTGAGAAAAGCCGCGTTGCAGGCGGGCGTGGCGGAGGCGATCAGAGAAGTGTTTCACACTACAGATTGTTCATGGAACGTCCTGCACGATGGTTTTGAACAAAAATTTCGTATGTGATAAATCGATCCGGTTCAATCGACTTGATGGGGTAAGGCGGAGCGTAGAATGGGTGTCGCCGCAGATTTGCCGTGATCAGTTTGCAGTTTGTCTGCCGGGCGTCGTTATTGCGCAATGACGCAGGTGGCATTTGCAGGCAGAAAGGGAGCAGGCTTACCGTTTTTTCATGCCGTCCAGTAAATGACGCAAAGTGCGATCGAGCAAATCCCGTTCGCTATCTGCCAAAGCGACGACTTCATCGACGGAAAACAGACGGAAGGGCCAGGAGACAATAGGAGGACCATCTTGGGGTTCGGACAGTGTGTAGCTGTCCTTCGTGAATTCCATATTGCCAATACCTTTGCGTAACCACAAAGCGCTGACATTCAAGGCTCTAGCCAACTCCAGAATCTCACGGGCATCCCGACGAGTGCCATTTTCATAGTTGGATATGGCGCTCTGGGTCAATCCGCATAGACGTGCCAAATCTGCCTGAGAAAGACCGCGATATTGACGTGCGTGGCGAAGGCGTTCGGAGAAATGTTTCACACAACAGATTGTTGATGTAAAGCCAAACACGATGGTTTTAATTAAAAATCACGGTCGTGATTTATACTGTCCGACATAGTCATCAGATGTCATTATAGTTAAGGTATCAACTATGTCGGTTGCAAATGAAATTGCTGGCGGTCCTGTTGTGCTGTACCTGGCCAGTGCTATTCCTGATCGAAGCTTGTTGGAACAAAATATTCAGGCCTTGGCAGAGCGAGGTTATCGCCTTATTTTCTGCCCGGATGCCACAGCCTTATTGCAGTTGGCCCAGACGCGGGGTCGTTACGCGGGTTCGGTATGTATTGCCTGGCTGGGCGGGACCTTGGCAGAGATCTGCTCGGCGGCGGTACGCCTGCGCATCCTGTGTCCCCAGATTGGGATTTTGATGCAGTCTGATGCGACAGACTCGGCCATGCTGCAAGCCTTGCATAGTGGGGGAGACCAGTTTTGCCCCAAGAATGCCTCTTTGGAGTTGCTGGCCGCCAGTTTGCACAGCTTGCAGCGACGTTTGATGCAGATGCCCATGATTCCTGAGCCTTCCCTAACGCAAGAGTGGGTGCTGGATCAGGAAGGCTGGACCTTGATATCGCCTATAGGTATTTCCTTTGGCCTGACCAGTACCGAGCGTGCTTTTATTGTCCGTTTGTTGAAAGAGGAGGACAGACGGGCCAGCCATTACGAACTGATGCGCGCGGTTGCCAGTAAAACGGATGTCATTACCAATCCGCCTGGTGCGCTGCATATCAATCGGCTAGGTGTCCTGGTCAGCCGTATGCGGCGCAAGTTCAACCAGGGCGGGACGGTCTTGCCCATCCGGTCAATCCATAACTGGGGCTATATGTTTGCCGCGACGTGCCAGTTGCTGGCTGAACCGGTGCGACAGTAGAGCAGGGAATAAAAAAGGCTCTGCCAGTAAAACCGGGCAGAGCCTTCTTTCATGCTGAAACGTGCCAAGGCTTAGTAATAACGTTGCACCGACAAGTCGTCTGCGCGGATGGCAGGTTCCTTGTTGCTGATCAGATCCGCCAGCAATTGCGCACTACCGGTTGCCAGAGTCCAGCCCAGGGTTCCGTGACCGGTATTCAGGAACAGGTTGGAATAACGGCTACGGCCCACAATGGGGGTGCTGTCCGGCGTCTTGGGACGCAGACCCGTCCAGAAGTGCAGGTCCGCATCGCTTTGGTAGCTGCCTGGGAACAAGTCGTTCAAGACCATCAGCAAGGTCTGCTCACGGCGTGGATTCAGGTGTTTGCTAAAGCCCACTACCTCGGCCATACCCCCGACCCGAATACGCTTGTCAAAGCGGGTCAGGGCGATTTTGTAGCTCTCATCCAGCAAGGTGGAGCGGGGCGCTCTGGACTCGTCCGCAATCGTCGCGGTAATTGAATAGCCTTTCAGAGGGTAGACCGGAATGGCCTGCAGATCTTTCATCAGGCCGGTAGACCACGAGCCCAGGGCCACAACATAGGCATCTGCCGTCAGCAAGCCGTCGGAGGATTGTACGCCGCTGATTTCATTGCCGCTGCTGTGGATACGCTGAATATTCTGGTTCCAGCGGAATTCCACGCCTTCTTGTTCCGCCAGCTCGGTCAGGCGGCGCGTGAACATCTGGCAGTCGCCGGTTTCATCTTCGGGGAAACGCAGGCCACCGCTTAATTTGTGCTCCACATGACGTAGAGCGGGTTCTACCGTGTGCAGTTCGGAGGCAGACAGCAGCTCGTAGGGCACACCGGCTTCTTTCAGCACTTCGATGTCTGCCGCAATACCGTCCAGTTGCTTTTGCGTGCGGAATACCTGCAAGGTGCCCTGGGAGCGGTGCTCGAACTGAATATCGGTCTGGGCGCGCAGCTCGGCCATGCAATGGCGGCTGTACTCTGCCAAGCGGACCATGCGTTCTTTGTTGGTAGCGTAGCGATCGGCCGTGCAATTGCGCCACATGGCCAGCAGCCACTTGATTTGGGCTAGCGTGCCGTCCGGGCGAATCGTCAGGGGAGGGTGCTTGTCGAACATCCACTTGATGGCTTTGCGCGGGATACCCGGCGCAGCCCACGGGCAGGCATAACCAAAGGAGAGCTGGCCGGCGTTGGCAAAACTGGTTTCCAGAGCAGGCCCAGACATGCGGTCAACGACCGTCACGCTATGTCCTTGGCGAGCAAGATAATAAGCGCTGGTTACACCTTCTACTCCAGCACCTAGCACGAGGATCTTCATACGGTTCCTTGGGAGCATCACCCGAGAGGGAGAGTGTTGCGATCAGGCGCGGCAAGACCGCGCTTGCTGTCGCAATTCGATACGTTTTATCCGTCTATTTCAACAGGCGGGCAGGGTAGGGGTCAAGGATTAGTCTTGTTCCGGGACATTGCGTGGAAACACCATATTGTTTCGGTGTATCAGTTCCGTATCGTGCTCGCTACCGAGCAGCTCGTTGATCAAGTGGCTAGGCTGGCCCATGATGCGACGTGTGTCGTCAGAGGAGTAATTGATCAGGCCACGGGCGTACTCCACACCGTGCTTGTCGACACAAGCAACCACATCGCCCCGGTCAAACTCGCCTTCCACATGGGTGACGCCCACGGGCAACAGGCTCTTGTGGCCATCTACCAGCGCCCGTACTGCGCCCTCATCCAGCGATACGCGACCACGCACACGCAACTGGTCGACCAGCCAACGCTGACGGGCTGAACGCACGGGCAGGGTGGCGCGCAGTTCGGTGCCAATGCGTTCGCCTTCAGCCAAACGCGAGAGGACTTGTTTTTCCCGACCTGAGGCAATAATGGTGTGGCCGCCGCTTTGGGCTGCACGTTTGGCGGCCAGGATTTTGGTAATCATGCCGCCGGTGCCGATATTGCTGCCTGAACCACCTGCCATTGCTTCCAGGGTCGGGTCACCTGCTTGCCCCAGCGAGATGAACTGCGCATCAGGGTTGCTGCGAGGGTCGGCGCTGTACAGGCCAGCCTGGTCTGTCAGGATAATCAGAGTCTCGGCTTCGATCAGGTTGGTGACCAGGGCGCCCAGGGTGTCATTGTCGCCAACGCGGATTTCGTCGGTTACCACGGTGTCGTTTTCGTTCACGATGGGCACCACACCCAGGTCCAGCAGGGTATTGATGGTGCCGCGTGCATTCAGGTAGCGATGGCGGTCTGCCAGGTCCTCGTGGGTCAGCAGGATCTGGGCTGTGCGCACGCCGTGGCGGGCAAAGGCCACTTCATAGGCTTGAATCAAACCCATTTGGCCGACGGCGGCGGCGGCCTGCAACTCATTCATGGCCTTCGGTCGGCGCGGCCAGCCCAGGCGGGCCATGCCTTCGGCAATGGCACCGCTGGAAACCAGCACCAATTGCTTGCCTTGGGCATGCAGTTGAGCAATCTGGGTAGCCCATTGCTCCACGGCATCCAGGTCAATCCCTTTGCCTTCGTTGGTGACCAGGGAAGAGCCTACTTTAATAACCAGTCGGCGCGATTGCGCTACGGCCGATTCAGAATGAGAAGAGTGCTGCATGACGAGTTCAGAAATCCATCGCTTGGCGTGTAAATAGAGAAAATGCCAGGAGTAGGGCGGCTGGTTTAACCGCGTCTTCCGGGCATTTTGGGGTTCAGTCTCAGGGCCGAAGCCCTGGACCTGTGTAGCACGATCAGTCTGGAGCAAACCTCTCGTCGTAAATATGGGTGCCATCGGCAATGTCTTGCTCGATATGCTCTTTGCGGCTTTCTTCGTCCAGCCAGGACTGCAATTGGTACACCAGATCCTGGGTACCCACGCCTGTCAGTGCGGAGATGCCAAAGACCGGGCCTTCCCAGTTCAGTTCTTTGAGCAGCTTGGCTTTCAGATCTTCGGGGTCGGACACCATATCCAGCTTGTTCAGAACCAGCCAACGGGGCTTGGCGTAAAGCTCTTCGCTGTACAAACGCAGCTCTTCAACAATAGCGCGTGCTTCTGTTGCCACTTTGGTGACGATATCCTCGTCCGGGTCCAGGCTGGAGACATCCAGCAGGTGCAACAGGATACGGGTACGGGTCAGGTGGCGCAGGAACAAATGGCCCAGACCGGCACCTTCCGACGCGCCTTCGATCAGACCAGGAATATCCGCAACCACAAAGCTGTGGGCTTCGGACGAACGCACCACACCCAGATTGGGGTGCAAGGTGGTGAAGGGGTAGTCCGCAATGCGGGGCTTGGCGTTGGAAATACGGGTGATCAGCGTGGATTTACCCGCGTTAGGCATACCCAGCAGGCCCACATCGGCCAGCACCTTCAGTTCCAGGCGCAGCTTGCGATGCTCGCCTTCCTTGCCGTAGGTAAATTGACGTGGGGCACGGTTCACACTGGATTTGAAGTGCAGGTTACCCAGACCGCCTGAGCCACCTTGAGCCAGGGTGATCTTCTCGCCGTGGCGCTTCATGTCAAACAGTTGTTCGCCGGTTTCCGCGTCAAAAATCATGGTGCCTACGGGCACGCGCAAGATGATGTCCTCACCACCCGCGCCGTACTGGTCAGAGCCACGGCCATTTTCGCCGTTGCGAGCGCGGTGCAGGCGGGCGTAGCGGTAGTCGATCAAGGTGTTGACGTTACGGTCGGCCTCGGCATAAATGCTGCCGCCGCGTCCACCGTCGCCACCATTGGGGCCACCTTTTTCAATAAATTTTTCTCGGCGGAAACTGGCAGCGCCGTTTCCACCTTTGCCTGCGACCACTTCAATGGTCGCTTCGTCTACGAATTTCATGGTGATGAGTGCTGTATAGGTCCAGGGGCCGCAGAACAGTATTTGCTGCTGGTCTGGGAGCAGACCATTTTAAACAAAAACCCCAATTGCTTAGTGTATAGGAGATTGGCTTATCTGCCGGTATGTGCTGTGATAGTGGCCGATTTTTAATCTCTTGCTGTGGCCGTAGGGAGACTGGCTAAGCCGGGTGTGTGGGTTTGCAAATGGCACAATGGCCATACATAAAAAAAGCCCTGCCTATGGCGGCAGGGCTTTTTCGTAGCGACTACGTTTTAATCGAGGGGCTTATTCGCCAGCAACGACCGAAACAGTACGCTTGTTCAGAGCACCAGTGATGGAAAATTTGACTTTGCCATCGACCAGGGAGAACAGGGTGTGGTCTTTACCAATGCCCACGTTCACGCCGGGGTGAAACTGAGTACCGCGCTGACGAACAATGATGCCGCCAGCCGAAATTACCTGACCGCCGTAGACTTTAACGCCCAGACGTTTGGCCTGTGAGTCACGGCCGTTCCGCGTAGAGCCGCCGCCTTTCTTCTGTGCCATTTCTTTAGCTCCTAGATGAAGAAAATACCAAATTCGCTTTTAGCAACAACTTAGGCGTTGATCGCTTCGATGCGGATTTCGGTGTAGTTTTGACGATGGCCTTGCGTTTTGCGGTAGTGCTTGCGACGGCGCATTTTGAAAATCTTGATTTTGTCGTGACGGCCTTGCGCAAGAACGGTAGCCTTGACCACAGCACCAGCAACGAAAGGAGCACCGATTTGCAGTGCTTCACCTTCGCCGACGGACAGAACCTGGTCAAGCGAAATTTCTTGCCCAATGTCTGCCGGTATCTGTTCTATTTTGAGTTTTTGGCCAGCAGTAATGCGATATTGCTTACCGCCGGTTTTTATAACCGCGTACATAGGGAATCCCTTAAAGAGTCAAACAGGCATCGCGCAAAGGCTGATTACTGCCCCTTGCAATGCCATCTAACATAAAAAAATCTTGACACGCAAAATGCCAAGCAAAAGATAATAGGATAAAAAGGCTTTGCTGTCAATGGCTTGGGGCTGGCCCTGTCAGTATTTTGCATCCAATCCTTTCGTTTTCACTGGGCAGCAGAGGGGCGGGCAGGGACGCAGACTGTGTCAGGCAGGTCAGAGCGGGAGATTCCCCGGATCCGGGCAGAAGCTAACTTGTTACATTTCCCCTCAATCTGTGGCCTTTGCGTTGCCGTCCTTTCGTTACGGTAGAGCTGTTGCGTTCACTGAAGCGTAAGTCATTTATTTTTCGAACCTGACTAAGGGGAAACGTATGAATAAGGACACGATCGAAGGCAAATGGAAACAACTGGCTGGCAAGGCTCGCAGCGTTTGGGGCGAAATTACGGATGACGACTGGGCCAAGGTTAAAGGTGATGCCACCCAATTGGCGGGCCTGGTGCAAGAGCGTTATGGCCGTACCCGCGAAGAAGCGGAGCGCGAAGTAAAAGATTTCTACGACAAGTACGACCGTTAGTGAGGTGGGACCTGTTTTTTGTCTGATGCCTATTTCTTGAGCCGTAAAAAACGGCCCGCCAGACAAAGCCTTGATCCTGTACGTACTGATAATGAGGAGAATCGTATGCTTTACTACGCCGTCATCTTTTTTATTGTTGCTATTGTGGCTGCTGTATTGGGCTTTGGCGGTATTGCCGCCGGTGCTGCGTCCATTGCCAAAATTCTGTTTGTGGTGTTCTTGATTCTGGCGGTGCTTTCGCTGGTCAAGGGCATGGGCAAGAAATAGAACAGGCCCGCTAGGGGCGGGCCTGTCTGAAGTGCCAAACCGCTTTTACCGATTGGGTGAAAGCGGTTTTTTTATCAGGAGCGGTAGTCGGCGTTGATGGTCACGTATTCGTGCGAGAAGTCGCAGGTGTAGACCGTTTCGCTGTGTTGACCACGGCCCAGGGAAACACGCACCAGAATTTCGGCTTCCTTCATGACGCGCTGGCCGTCTTCTTCCTGGTAGTCGGGGTTGCGACCACCGTCTACCGCTACCAGCACATCACCCAGCCACAGACGCAGCTTGTTGACGTCCAGATCGGTGATACCGGCATAACCGATAGCGCACAAAATACGGCCCAGGTTCGGGTCGGAGGCAAAGAACGCCGTTTTCACCAGAGGCGAATGGGCGATGGCGTATGCCACTTTCAGGGCTTCTTCGCTGGAACCGGCGTCATCGACCTGAACCGTCATGAATTTGGTGGCGCCTTCAGCGTCACGCACGATTTTCTGGGCCAGTTCGCGCGAGGCGTCGACCAGGGCATCCAGCAAGGCGTTGTAGTTAGGATCCGCAATGGATTCTACCGTCACACCGCTTTGGCCGGTTGCCATGATGATGAAAGAGTCGTTGGTGGAAGTGTCGCCATCAACCGTAATACGGTTGAACGAGCGGTCAGCCGCCAGACGGCACATATCGCGCAGCAGTTCGGGAGCAATACCGGCGTCAGTGGCCAGGTAACCGAGCATGGTGGCCATATTGGGGCGAATCATGCCCGCGCCTTTGCTGATGCCTGTCAGGGTGACGGTTTTACCGGACAGTTCAATCTGACGCGATACGATTTTTGGCTGCGTGTCGGTGGTCATGATGCTGTGGGCAGCATTGAGCCAGTTGTTGTCGGACAGATCATTCACCGCTGCGGGCAGAGCGCCTAGCAGGCGATCCATAGGCAGGGGTTCCAGAATCACGCCCGTGGAGAAAGGCAGCACTTGCTGGGGCAGAATGTTCAGCAGACGGGCCGCTTCTTTACACGTTTGCTGGGCTTTTTCCAGGCCAAGCTGACCAGTACCGGCGTTGGCATTGCCGGTGTTGATGACCAGGGCGCGAATGCCATCGTGGGTAGCCAAGTGCGCTTCGCACACTTGCACCGGGGCGGCACGGAAGCGATTGGTGGTGAACACGCCCGCCACGCTAGTGCCGGGGGCCAGTTCAAACACGGTCAGGTCGCGTCGGTTAGCCTTGCGGATACCGGCTTCGGTAATACCGATTTTGACACCGGCAATGGGGTAAATATCAGATTCAGAGGGGATGAACAGATTAACGGCCATGACGCGATCCGGAAAACAATGTTAAAGGCGGCTCAAAGCAGTAATGATACTTGCTTTGAGCCGCCTGAGCATAGCTTTGGTCGCGTGGCGTTTTTAGCTTTGGCGAGCGGCCAGTGCCACGTTGTTGCGTGTGATCAGCTTGAGTTCGCCCAGCGCTTCAAACAGGCTGGAACGAGCCTTTTCCGACAGGTTGGCAAACATCTCTTGTAGCCACTGTTCGTGGGAGGCAGCCATTTTCTTGAACTGGCGCTTGCCCTTGGGTGTCAGGCGGATCAGGGAGCTGCGACGGTCGGTCAGCACCTTGATGCGTTCGACCAGGCCTTCTTTTTCCAACTGATCGGTAATGCCCGTGATATTGCCGTTGGTAACCATAAGGTGGCGGGACAGCTCGCTCATTTTCATGCCGGCGGGCTGACGCTGCAATTGCGCCATCAGGTCAAAGCGGGGCAGGGTTGTGGTGTGTTCGGTGCGCAGTCGGCTGCGAATTTCGCCTTCAACCAGATTGGTGCAGGCCATCAAGCGGAGCCACAGACGGGTGTCGAAGTGGTCGTCGCTATGGGCACGGCTTTCCAAGTCGGGAGCGGCATCGGCGACGGCGGAAGCGGGGATATCGTTCATGATCATAGATAGCTTGCCTTAATGGTGCATGTCCAAAATATTTAGCTTTGAAGGACGCAGACCGCAGCCATGAGCAAGCTGGGTTAGCTTGGAGGGTATCTTAGGGGCTGCATCGAAGTTTGACATTGCGACAGATCAAAGTAAATTCGTTTTTAAGCTTAAATTAATCAACTTCATGGAAAGCGCTGGCAGGGCTTGCAAAGCATTAGGTAAAAAAATGCAAACTCTTGTCTGCTATTACTTTCACTGCCGCGGCTTTGAATATTGACCTACTTGCGCTCGGACGTGAACCTGAGGCGATAAGCTGGCTAAATTCAAGTGATTATTTAGTTGAAGTATAAGGCATTTGCCTGGATATCGCCTGTTTGCCTAATCACTTTCCTGCTATTTTTGATATTTTTTTTTGTTTCAAAAATAATGTTTGCCGTAATTTTTCTTCATTGAAAAAAATCCACGCTACGGATCGATTTATTTCTTATATCCTGACATTTCTTATTCTTTTTTTGATGCACACGCACAGGCCTCAGGGATCTTCAGGCTTCGTTAGGATACCCCTTGAAACAGCCGATGGTGATGCGCTACTGCGGATAACCCGTAGTCGGGATTACTGATGTTGGGACGTTTTTTTTGCTAATATCCTTTAGAACTAAACAATATAGACCTTGCCAATTTGGCTGGCGCCTTTGTCAGAGCAGGGTCTACGCCTGAGTGGGGCGTAATCTACGCAGGAGATAAGGATGGAACGTTCAGCGCACCTTGATACCTTTGCACGCGACAATCTGCCACCCATGGAGTGGTGGCCGGAAATGTTGCTGGAAGGAAATCCGGATGTGGACTACCCCGCTCGTCTTAATTGCGCTGTTGCGTTGTTGGGGGAGCAGGTAGCAGCGGGGCATGGTGATCGCGTGGCTTTGCAGTGGGCACAGGGCGATGAGAATCGCAGCCTGAGCTACAAGCAACTGGACGTGCTGACCAACCGTATTGCGCATGTCCTGGTTGAGGACCTGAAACTGGTGCCCGGCAACCGGATTTTGCTGCGTGGCCCCAATAACCCCATGATGGCCGCTTGCTGGCTGGCCAGCATCAAGGCTGGTCTGGTGACGGTTCCCACTATGCCTTTGCTGCGTGCGGTGGAACTGAAGACCATTCTGGACAAGGCCGAGATCCATGCCGCCTTGTGTGACGAGCGCCTGCGTGAAGAGCTGGAGCACTGCATGGACTCCGCGCATGATTCTTATGCGCCCGTGCTGAAGCAACTGCTGTGCTTTAACGATGAAAGCGCCACAGGTCTGGAGGCCTTGCTGGCAGACAAGCCTGAAGAGTTCACCGCTTGCGATACGGCGGCTGATGATATTTGCCTGATCGCATTCACTAGCGGAACGACTGGCCAGCCTAAAGGTTGCATGCATTTCCACCGTGATGTGCTGGCCATGTGCGACACCTTCTCGCGTCATGTGCTGCGTTTGACGCCAGATGATGTGGTCTGCGGTACGCCTCCTTTAGCGTTCACCTTTGGTCTGGGCGGTTTGCTGTGCTTCCCGCTGCGCGTGGGTGCGTCTACCGTCTTGCTGGAGCGTCTGACACCCTCGGATTTGTTGGGCATGATTGATCGCTTCAAGGTCACCATGAGCTTTACCGCACCTACCTTCTATCGTCAGATGGCTGGTTTGGTGGATCGTTACTCCCTGGCCAGCTTGCGTGCCACCGTATCGGCAGGTGAAGCCTTGCCAGATGCGACGCGTCAGCTTTGGAAACAGGCCAGCGGCATCGAGATGACGGACGGTATTGGTGGCACGGAAATGATTCACGTGTACGTGTCCAGCCCGCCAGAAAAAGTGCGTGCCGGTGCGATTGGCCAAGTGGTCCCTGGCTATGTCGCCACGATTCTGGACGATGATCTCAATCCTGTGCCGGTCGGTACGGTAGGCCGTTTGGCCGTTAAAGGCCCAACGGGCTGCAAGTATCTGAACGACGAACGTCAGAAGCAATTTGTGCAAGGTGGTTGGAACTTCCCTGGCGATACCTTCAAGATGGACGAAGACGGCTACCTCTACTACCAGGCCCGTAACGACGACATGATTGTTTCTTCGGGCTACAACATTGCCGGTCCAGAGGTGGAAGGCACCTTGCTCAAGCACGAGGCTGTGGCCGAGTGCGGCGTGGTGGGTGCTGCGGATGAAGAGCGTGGCCAGATTGTGCAGGCGTTCATTGTGCTCAAACCCGGCTTTACTGGCAGTGACGAGCTCAAGAAAAAGCTGCAGGATTTTGTAAAGGAGAATGCCGCTCCGTACAAATACCCGCGTGCCATCGAGTTTGTAGCTTCCTTGCCTCGTACTGAAACGGGCAAGTTGCAGCGCTTTGTGCTGCGTCAGATGGCTCAGGACTGAGTCATCAGGCAATAAAAAAGCGGGCCTAGGCCCGCTTTTTTGTGTCCGGCGTTTTTAGTTTTTGAAGCTAGCAAAAACTTCGCGGGCTGCTTGCACGGTTGCGTCGGTAATGTCGGAGGTGTGCTGCACCGACACAAAACCGGCTTCAAAGGCCGAGGGTGCAAAGTACACGCCCTTGTCCAGCATGGCGTGGAAGAATTGCTTGAAGCGTTCGATGTCGCCAGCCGAGACTTCGGCCAGGGAAGTGGGGACGTTCTCGCTGAAGTAGATACCGAACAGACCGCCCTGGTGGTCGGCGGTGAACGGGATGCCTGCTTCTTTGGCAGCCGCTTTCAGGCCCTGGATCAAGTTGGCGGTATTGGCCGTCAGGGTGTCGTAGAAACCGGGTTGAGCCAGTTTTTTCAAGGTAGCCAGACCGGCGGCCACGGCTACGGGGTTACCGGACAGAGTACCTGCCTGATATACGCCGCCTACGGGGGCTACGCATTGCATGATGTCGCGGCGACCACCGAAGGCACCAACGGGCATACCGCCGCCGATGACTTTGGCCAGTGTTGTCAGGTCGGGGCGGATGTTGGTCAGACCTTGCACGCCTTGGGGGCCAACACGGAAGCCGGTCATGACTTCGTCAAAAATCAGCACGGCACCGTATTCGGTACACAGTTCGCGCAAGCCTTCCAGGAAACCGGGGGCAGGGCGTACCAGATTCATATTGCCTGCAAAGGGCTCAACGATCACGCAAGCGATTTCATCGCCCTTTTGTTTGAAGGCGTCGCGTACGGCGTCCAGCTTGTTGTAGTCCAGCACCAGAGTGTGGGCCACGAATTCGGCGGGCACGCCAGCCGAGGTGGGGTTGCCAAAGGTCAGCAGGCCGGAACCGGCTTTGACCAACAGGCTGTCGGCGTGGCCGTGGTAGCAGCCTTCAAATTTGATGATGGTGTTGCGGCCGGTAAAGCCACGGGCCAGACGAATGGCGCTCATGGTGGCTTCGGTGCCGGAGCTGACCAGACGCACTTGCTCGATGGATGGCAGCATCTTGGTCAGGGTTTCAGCCAGCACGACCTCGCCTTCGGTAGGCGCGCCGTAGGACAGACCGTGTACGGCGGCTTCCTGTACGGCTTTGATAACGTCCGGATCGGAGTGGCCCAGAATAGCCGGCCCCCAGGAACCTACGTAGTCCGTGTATTGCTGGCCGTCTGCATCCCAGATGTAAGGGCCTTGGGCGCGTTCGATAAAGCAAGGTGTACCGCCCACGGAACCGAAGGCACGGACAGGCGAGTTGACGCCGCCGGGGATGACTTTGCAGGCACGTTCAAAAAGTTCGGAGTTACGGGACATGAGGCAAGAATCCAGATGTGAAAAGGTCAAGGCCAGGCAAGGGATCAGCGCACAAAGCGCGATGAGTCCTGGGCGTGAAAGTAGTCGGTAAAGCGTTGCGCCGTAGCGCGTATATCGCTGGTTTCAAACAGGCTGCTGATAACGGCAACGCTATCAACCCCTGCTTCCAGCAGTTCGGGCATTTTCTCGGGTGTGATGCCGCCAATGGCCACAATGGCAGCACGCCGTCCCTCGTGTTCTTGTTCTTGGCAAAGCAGTCTTGCTTGTCGCAAGGTGTTCAGTTCAGCCGGTGGGGCTTCGGGTTTGACGCTGGATGGATACATGGCCCCGAAGGCAATGTAGTCTGCATCGTCCGCCAGGGCCTGGCGAGCCAGATCCAGACTGTTGTAGCAGGAGCGTCCCAGCAGGGCTTGCGGCCCCAGTGCCTGACGGGCCTGGGTCAGTTCGCCATCGCTTTTACCCAGGTGTGCGCCTTGCACGTCAAACTCTTGCGCCCAACTCCAATGATCGTTCACCAATAACGGCAGATCCAAAGACAGGCATAACTTGATCAACTCTTTGAGTTGTTGCTGGCGGATTGGTTCCGGGCCGTTCTTGCGACGAAACTGCAAGACCTGCAAACCACCTTCGTGAGCGGCGCGCACTGCGTTCAACAGGCGGGCGGTGTCGTCCCATTCGGGAGTAATGCCGTAGAGACCGGCAGGAAAGCGCAGGGTGGTGGCGTCAGTCATTTTGGGGAGCAACAGGGTTGAACAGGCGGTGGCCCATACCGGGCTGGAAGGTGTCGGTGGCGCGTGCCTGTAGATGCAGCAAGGCTGATTCTACCGCGTTATCCAGCTCGTGGCCTTGAGCCAGAAAGCTCAGGCAAGCCGTAGCCAGCAAACTATCGCTGTCCTGCTGGCGCACACCGCCATCGAGCGGAATGCTGTAGTCCAGTCGGCCATGATGCCCCTGGAAACGGGTATGCCACTGCCCGGCGGCACCCGGTACGCCCGTTACCAGTACGGCATTGGCGCCGTTATTCAGCAAGGTTTCCACGGCGTCGGGGGTGTCGCCCAGCAGTTCGTCGGCTTGCCAGCGCTCCAGGCTGGGGTGGTCGATCAGTAATAAAGAACTGAGCGGCAGCAGCAGGCGTAAACTGGCATCCAGGGCGTCGTCTGCATCCAGCTCGTCCAGGCCTGTGGGCATGGCGCTTAAATGCAGGACCAAGGGCAGTTCGGGGTAGTCGGAGCAAAGCTCGGCCACCATGCTGGCGATTTCGGGGCTGTAGACGGGGCCGCACTTGATGGCCTGAATATTCATGTCTTCCAGCAAGCAGCGTGCCTGGTCGTCGGCAATGTCTTCAGCCAGAGTCTGGATGTTTTCCTGCTGGGCGCTATCGCGTACCAGCAAGGCGGTCGGAACGCTGACAATATGGCAGCCCAGACGAGCGCCAGTGATCGCATCCGCAGGCAGGTGAGCCCCACCGCTGGGGTCATAGGGAGCCAGCACGAGGGCCAGGGCAGGACTTGAATTTTTGATTTCAGCAGCCATCTTGTCTTGGTTACACATGCAGGGCCAGCACGGCTCTGGATGTCACGGGTTGAGTAATTTAGTAATATGAACCCCATTTTAATGGATTGCCCCGATTTGCACGCGGATCGGACTATGTTTACAAATACAGTAGGAATACTATGCGTACGTGGATGTGCCTGATTTGCGGCTGGATTTATGATGAAGAAGCAGGCTTGCCTGAGGAAGGCATTGCGCCGGGCACACTCTGGGAAGATGTCCCTCCAAACTGGGTCTGTCCCGAATGCGGCGCTCGTAAGGAAGACTTTGAAATGATCCAGGTGTGATCATTTCAAGTTCCAAGGTGGTTTGTTTTGACGGGAGGTGTGTATGAGTGCCACTAGCCAGTCCCCGCTAATCCAAGAAAGCGCTGATTTAACGCACCACCTGTTACTTGCCATGCCCGGTGTGGTATCGGGCAGCTTGGCCGACACGGTGATTTATGTCTGTGAACATAATGAACAAGGCGCCTTGGGTCTGGTCATTAATCGACCAACGGATCTAAGCCTGGTTGAGCTTCTGTCTCGTATCGAGGTGGACGTAGAAAACCGGGCGGATCTGGCCGCGACCTCCGTTTACTTTGGCGGACCTGTGCAAACGGACCGCGGCTTTGTTCTCCATGACTCCGATAAAATCTATACCTCCAGCTTGGGGGTGGGTGATCTGACCCTGACGACTTCCCGCGATGTTTTGCAGGATGTGGCTCAAGGCCAGGGACCAGTGCATATGCTGGTTACGCTGGGCTACGCCGGTTGGGGTGCCGGTCAGTTGGAAAGCGAGATGGCTGACAATGCCTGGCTGAGCATTAAAGCCACCCATGAAATCTTGTTCTCTACGCCAGTCGGCGAGCGCTACGATCGTGCCCTTGCTCTGCTGGGAATCAGTCCTTTTACCCTGACAGGTGCTGCGGGCCATGCCTGAACACGAAACCCCGTCAACGGTCAGCTCGGCGCAAACCTTGCTGGCCTTTGACTATGGCCTGAAAAAAATTGGTGTGGCTTTAGGTAATACCTTGACGCGCCAGGCCCGCCCTTATACGATTTTGCGGCCCGTCACGCGGGAACAGCGCTTTGCGGCTATCGAGGCTTTGCTAAAAGAATGGCAGCCTGATCGCGTCGTGGTGGGTTTGCCTTTGACCCTGGATGGTGGCGAGCAGTATGCTTCGCTGCGGTGTCGGCGTTTCGCCAACCAACTGCATGGTCGCTACGGCGTAGCAGTAGACCTGGTCGATGAGCGGGGCTCCAGTATGGAAGCTCAAGAATTGCTGGGCAATAATGACGATGATGATGCCATGGCAGCCTGCGTAATCCTGCAGCGATATCTGGATAGCCTGCCACGGGCCTGAGCCCTCTACAAGGTTGCAGCCTTTTGATTAGTTTATTTCGTTTTAGTTGGCGCGCCGTCGCCCTGATTGTGTGGATCTTATTCGGTCTGTTCAGCGTCGGCCTGGTTTTTCCGGTATTGCGCCCAGGTGGGCGTCGCGTCATGGTACTGCTGATGTCACGCCTGTTGATGCGTATCTGCGGTGTGCGTGTTATTGCGCATGGTCAGGCTGTGCAGGATCGCGCCGTGCTCTATGTCTCCAATCACGTGTCCTGGCTGGATATCTTCGTCATCAATAGTGTGCGCTGCACGTCTTTTATTGCCAAAAGCGATATTCGGCGCTGGCCTGTCATCGGCTGGCTGGTTGCCGGTGCAGGGACCGTATTTATCGAGCGTGGCCAGCGTCGCGCCATTCAGATTGTCAGCCAGCAAATGGCTACCTGCTTCGAGCGGGGTGATGCGGTTGGGCTCTTTCCTGAAGGCACAACATCCACGGGGCTGGATGTGCGGCCCTTTCATGCCAGTTTGTTTGAGGCTGCCATTGCCTTGAATGTGGATATTCAGCCTATGGCCTTGGTGTTTGAACACGCAGGGCAACGCACCGAGCGTTTTGCTTTTGTGGGTGAACAATCCCTGGTTGCGAATATCTGGGTCTTGTTAAGCGCCCGCAAGGTGTCCGTGCATTGTCATTTTCTGGAATTGATTCCCGCTCAGTCCTGTACGGAGTGGGGGCGTTCACAGACGGCGCAGCAGGCCAGGGAGCAAGTCCGCGCCATTGTGTGTCCTGAAGAGCTTGCAGTAGAAGTCTAAAGGGCCAGGCCGCCTGGGTTCAGGTCGGCTTTTTGCTTTCTGGACAATGAATTTGTACCAGATGACGGTCCTGCAAACGGACCGCGCTTAACTGGCGTCCCCAGACACAACCCGTATCCAGGCTGATCACGGTAGGCGTGTTCAGCAAGCCCAAGGTAGACCAATGACCAAAAATAATAGGCACGTGGGCACAGGCGCGATTCGGTAGTTCGTACCAAGGCAGCAAGCCGGACTCGGTATCAGGCGCACCCTTGTGCTTGAAGTCCATATGGCCATTCACATCGCACATGCGCATGCGGGTCAGGGTGCTGACAATGGCACGCAGACGGTCGTAGCCTTGCAGTTCGGCATCCCAGCGGTCGGGGTTGTTGCCGAACAATTCGATAATCTTGTCTTGCCAGTCATCCGCACGCAGCAGCGTTTCCAGTTCGTGGGCGTATTCCAGCGCCTGTTCTGGGCTCCAGTCAGGATGCACACCGGCATGAACCATCAAATGTCCATGCTCGTAATGAGCCAGGGGCTGGTGTCGCAGCCAGTCCAGCAGCTCTTGCGCGTCTGGCGCAGCCAGCAGTTCCTGCAAGGTATCCTGCTTGCCGGACTTGCGTACCCCGGCAGCAACCGCCAGGCAGTGAATGTCGTGGTTGCCCAGCACGCAAACAGCGCGATCACCCAGAGAGCGAATCAGACGCAGGGCACCCAGAGAGTCCGGGCCGCGGTTGACCAGATCGCCCGCAAACCAGAAGGTGGCCTGGCTGTCAGCCGCCACATCAGGATGGCTGAGCAAGCTGTCCAGGGGGCGGCAGCAGCCTTGAATATCACCAATCGCCCAGATGGCGGGGGAAGTTGCTAGGGACATGATTTAGTTGGTTGTGCTGGAGTTGCGACGTCGCCGGTTGTGCCGGTTTTCCATCATGATAAGAGCACTCAAGGCCATAGCCATAGCGACCAAGTTCGGCACCAGTGCCGTGACCCACGGCGCCAGATTGCTAAGCATGGCTACGTTCAGGGCAAGCTGGTTGATCATGAAAAAGCCCACGCCCAGCAAGATGCCGGTAAAGACCTTGGTTCCCACACCGCCGTGGCGGGTTTGCATGAAGCCGATAGGTGCAGCAATGGTAATCATGACCAGCAAGGTAAAGGGGTAAGCCACTTTGCGCCACAGGGCCACAACCTGACGTTTGGTTTGCAGCTTGTTCGCGTCCAGATAGCCGATGTAGTCCTTCAAATCCAGAATGGACATGCGCTCGGGGGTGACCACACGGGCAATCAGACGGTCGGGCGTCAGTGTGGTGGTCAGTGTCAGGTCCGGGCGTTTTTCAATACGCACCAAAGGCTGATCGGGTGCTTTGTCTTGCGCCAGGGCCTTGTGGGACTGTTCACTCAAATGGGTTTCGGTAACGTCCTGCAAGTCCAGTTGGTTCTTGTGGAACTGGCCAGTGGGTGCTTGTGTCATGGTGTTCAGGCGTTGTCCGTCAGTGAAGTCAAACACACTGACATCTGTCACGTTGCCATTGCCCTGCAGATTGGCAATATTGATGATGCGTACGCCACCACTGTCATTGCTCTCTTTGAACCAATATCCACTTTCGAGCCGTCCACCCCCTGAGCGGCCCAGCAGGGCCATGCCTTGTTCGCTGGATTTGATCTCGGCCATTGGGGTGACATACTCGGACAATACAAAGGCACCGCCTACCAGGGGTAGTGTGATGGTCCAGAGCATCAGCATCATGTGCAGGCCGCTGACGCCCGAGGCTCGCAAGATAACCAGCTCATTGCGCTGGGCCAGGCTGGCCAAAGCCAGGGTGGCCCCAATCAGCAAACCGATGGGCAGCAAATCGTACAAACGGGTGGGCAGTTCTAGCGCCTGAATGTAGAACAGATTGGCCAAGGTAAATTTGGAGCCGACTTTGTCCAGCTCTTCGATCAGGGCGAAAAAGGTAAACAGGCCAAGCAAGGCAATCAGCACCACGGCGCTGGAGCGATAGATTTCGGAAGCGAGATAGCGGCGAGCGGTGCGCATGAAAATAGGGCCCAGGAAAGACGTGGCTAGCTTAACAAAAATGCGGATTGCAGTCAGGGAATAGCGACTTGTCGCATACGTTGACTGATGGTGCGCGTGCGCGATTGCAGATAGGGGCTGTTACGGTTTTTGTCATAGTAGGCTGGGTTGGGCAACATGCCCGCCAGCTTGGCGGCTTGCAGGGCGCTGAGCTTGGCGGCATCAATTTTGAAGTAATGGCGCGAAGCGGCTTGGGCGCCAAATACTCCTTCTCCCCATTGGGCCACGTTCAGGTACAGCTCCAGGATGCGTTCCTTGCTCATGACGGTTTCAATCATATAGGTCAGAATCAACTCCTGGCCTTTACGAAAATAACTGCGTGATTCCGATAGAAACAGATTCTTGGCCAACTGCTGGGAAATAGTAGAGCCACCGCGGCGGCGGGCAGAGCCCTTTTCCGACTGGCGACGGTTGTATTCCCAGGCTTTACGGATGGCATCCCATTCGACTCCGGAATGGTTCAGGAAGTTCGAGTCTTCGGATGCAATCACCGCGCGCTTCAAGTTCGCATTGATCTGGTCGTAGGGGACCCATTGGTAGCGTAATTCAGCGTCGGCATTGGTACTGCGCAACTGGCCCTGTTCTGCCGCCATAAAGGTGGTCATGCGGGGCGGCACCACGCTATACCAGAGCACCATCAAAAAGAGGGCGATCTGATAGAGCAGGACACCAGCGGCCACGGCCAGAACGGCCAGGCCAGCCAGTTTCCAGGGGTGGGCCAGAAGGCGACGCACGTCAGACTTGTCCGATAGCCTGGCGCAAGCTGGCCAGTACGGGTTCTACATCGGCCTCGACACCATGCCAAATCTGAAAGCTGGCTGCGGCCTGGCCGACCAGCATGCCCAAGCCATCTTTGCTATGGGTGGCACCAGCCTGTTCGGCAGCGCGCATGAAGGCGGTAGGTTCGCTGGCGTAGAACATATCGTAGGCCAGGGAGTTGCTGCGGTAGCGGGCGTCCGGCAGTTCGGGCAGATTCTGGTTCAGGCTGGCCGAGGTAGCGTTGATCACGATGTCCCAGTCGCCACAGTGGTCATCCAGACCGCCTGCGCTCAGACGACGCGAGGCAT
This sequence comes from Alcaligenes parafaecalis, assembly GCF_026344135.1. Lineage (NCBI taxonomy): Bacteria > Pseudomonadati > Pseudomonadota > Betaproteobacteria > Burkholderiales > Alcaligenaceae > Alcaligenes > Alcaligenes parafaecalis. The sequence continues at coordinate 527,383 of NZ_JAPKNA010000002.1, forward strand.
CCGGGTCCAGGGCAACCACTTGTTCACGGATGTCGTAGGCCTTGGCGCTGGTGCGATTGATAATGTGCAGCAGCTCGCAACCCGCTTCCAGCAAGGGGAACACGACCCCACGCGAGGCACCGCCCGCACCAATCAGCAAGATGCGCTTGCCTTCCGGGTTATGGCCGACGCGCAGCAGGTCCGCGCACAGGCCCACGCCGTCCGTATTGCAGCCATGCAACTGGCCATTTTCCAGCCACAGTGTATTGACGGCCCCGGCCATGCGGGCACGGCGGCTCAGATTCGAGCCCACCAGGTCATAGGCTTGCTCTTTGAACGGCAAGGTCACGTTCAGGCCGCTGCCGTCTTTGAAGAACTCCTCCACCGTGGCGCTAAAGCCATCCAGGGGTGCAAGAATGCGTTCGTAGCTTAGGGCCAGATTGAACTGGCTGGCAAACTGCGTATGGATTTGTGGCGAGCGGCTGTGCTCGATAGGGTGACCAATAACGCCGTAGCGCTTGGCAGGAGTCGTGTCGGGCATGGTTAAGCGATGCGTGTCTTGTTGTGAGGTGTCAGCACCGAGGCTGAAAGGACGTATTTTACCCCAGGGTCTGCTTTAACTAGAGCTTGCTGTGGACAATACGGTCTTAGGGTGAGCCCGGGCTGTGCATACTGAGTTTGTCATGCGTGAAACTCCAGGTTCGGGTGATCACCAGCACATCCGAGCCGGGTGCCAATTGTTCGGGCAACGGTGCAAAAGGGGCGGCCAGTTCCACAATGCGGCGGGCAGCCAGATTCAAGGCTGCCTGCTCAGAAGCTTGGGTAATCTGGGCACGTAAAAGACTGCCATCGCGCCGGATATAGACGGTCATCTGAAGCTGGCCATAGAGCTGCTCGCCTGCTTGCTTGGGGTAGTGGCGTGTGCCGGTCTGCTCAATTTTCTGACGCCATTGATCCAGGTACTGGGCTTGATCACTGGCTTTGGCACTGGGGCCTACGTAGTGGTAGCGGGGCTGGCGTTGCTGTTCACGAATTTGCTCGCGCAAAATGGCCAGCTGGCTGTTTTGAACTTGCGGGTCCAGATCGTGGTCGTCGGGGCCAGGCTCAATGGACGCACCAATATATTCAGGGCTGGGTGTCGAGGGGGGCGCTTTATCCTGACTTTCCAGTTCGCCCAGCAGACGCTGCTGTTCCGCTTCCAGGCTTTGCTGGCGCGCGCGCAAGGCTTCCAGCACTAATTGATTGGGCAGATTGGGATCAGTGAGCGGAAGAGGGTTGCTGGCTTGCCCTTGCTGATGCTCTCCGCCACCGTCCAGATTCAGTTGGGCCAGCAGTTGGGGGTGCAGTGGCACCGAGTCGGTACTGAAATTGACCAGCGCCACATCCAGACTCTGGGCTGCGGCGGGCAAGGGCGCACGAGCAGGCCAGAAAATCAGCAAAAGGTGGATCAGGGCCGAAAGGGCGACCGCCAACCATAGATAATCTTTGGGTGCGTGGCGGCGGTCGAGCGTGGCCATGGTCGTCAGTCAGCCGTGGCGACCGAGCGTAAACGAGCTTCCACCGTCAAAGCCAGCTCATCAAAAGACAGCAGATCGAGCGTCACTTCCTGACCACGCTCCAGCGCTGGCAGGCCGGGGACATGCAGTACCAGAGGCGCATTGCTCAAACGCAGCAGGTCTTCCTTGATGAAGTTGGCCTGAACTTGCTTGATGTCGTTTTGTTGCAGCCAGCGCAGGCACCAGAAGCGCTCCAGGGAGGACTGGTAATCCGACCACTGGGTGTATTGCGATTCAAAGGCGCCAATAATGGCGTACAAATCAGCATCCTTGGGCTGGAAGGGGGCGGCCAGACGCGCAGAAATTCCGTGTTCGGCAGCTGCCAGAATCTGGCCCTGATTGATCAGGTCCACATAGCGACGCAATGGCGAGGTGGACCAGATGTATTGCGGTACGCCGATGGAGTCGTGCGGGCCGGGTGTGGTGGACATGCGCGTACGCATGAACTGTTGGGAGCGGTAAATACCGGGCACATTGTGCTCGGCCAGCAAGCCGCCCCACAGTTGATTGGCCAGAATCATGTATTCGGCCACCAGCAGACTGAGCGGCGCATTACGCACGCGAGGCACCAGACGAATGATGGAATTAGGATCATCGTGCGGGCCATCCAGCTCAAAGCTGTATTCCACGCGATTATTGTTTTCAGGCTTGCCACGCACGGCTTCACGCTGGGCCGACAGTTGGCGCGAGAAATTCCACAGCGGGCGCAGCCATTCTGCATAGGGCAGCTCGGCATTTTCGTCGGCCAGGGCTTCTTCGCTGATCAGCGGGTCCAGTTCGTGCTGACGCAAGTTGCCCGCCACGGTAATGCGTTCCAGACGGGTCTGGTGCGACAGAATCTCGCCGGTGCTGATGTCTGCGTCTACATACAGTGACAGGGTAGGGCGAGTTTTCCCTTGATCCAGGGAAAAGTGCGCAATCAGTTCGGGCGGCAACATGGGGATCTTGTAGCCCGGTGTGTACACCGTAGCCATGCGGTTGCGCGCGATCTGGTCAATTTCATTGCCACGTGCCATCGCCAGCGAAGGCACGGCAATATGAACCCCGATACGCAGACGGCCCGGCTCCGGGTGCTGGACGGACAGGGCATCGTCAATTTCAATGGTATTGGCATCGTCCACCGAGTAGGCGGTGACATTGGCTTCAGGCAAGTCCTGACCCCAGCTTTGCAGGGCAACAGCGGGGAAACCTGTTCCTTTGGGGAAATGGGAGGCCAGGAAACGGTGTTGGTGCAAGGTCAGGGGATTGGACCAGGCGCCTAGCGACAGCAACAGTTTCTCGGTGCTGACGCCCAGTTCTTTCTGGGCCTGATCAAAGGCTTTCCATTCCAGCGTGTTCTTGTCTGGCTGGGTCAGGAAGGTGCCTGCTTTTTCGGCAACTTCGGGCGGCAACTCGCCCTTGATCATCTGCTCGGCCCAAGTCTGGATTTGTTCTTGTTGCAGGCGCTTCTTTTCAATCGCGGCCAGGGCAGCTTGCAGAATGTCGGGAGGAGCAGGGCGGTACAGACCTTTGCCACGGCGGTGGAAGTAGGCTGGTGCGCTGTGCAGGGCAAAGATGGTGCCGGTTTTTTCGATGGCGCTGGGTGCGTGGCCGAAATATTCTTGTGCCAGCGTGGATGCCTCAAACTCGTCCTGGGGGGCGCATTCCCACAAAAAGTTGATATCCAGGGATTCGGCCAGCGCTTGCGCTTTTTCCAGCAGCTCTGCCGGGGCAGGTTGCTCGAAGGTAAATAGAACGCTGTTTTTCTTTATTTTGCTGCGTTTGCCAGACGCGGATTCCACCTGCATGGTGGTATCGCTGTCAGAAAATATTTTTTCTGCTTTGAAATTACCGCTGTCTTCAAAAAGGACGTACATGATTTTCCATCTGGATGGTGCTGGCCATCCGGTAAAGATAGTTAAGGTTGTTGCAGGGCAAAGCGCAAAATTTCGTCGATCCAGGGATCAAAGTCGGTCAGGCCGTGGTCTCCGCCTTCCAGAATGTGTCCTTGGCTGCCTTTGTACCAGTCCGCCATCTCGCGCCAGTTCAGGACTTCATCACCTTTGGCGGCCAGCAGGTAAAAACGCTGGGGATCGCTGGGGCGCGGTACGTGAATGTCGTTAAGCTCATCCACATAGTCGGGCAGGAAGTGAAACGGGTCGGGCGAGTGATAACAGACATGCTCGCCTACCTGCGTAGCCAGATCCCGTCCTGCGTAGACCACCGGGTTTAGCAAGACGGCTCGGCTGTGATAGAACTGGGCCAGGTGGCTGGCATAGTAACCGCCCAATGAGGAGCCGATCACACATAATTGATCAGCCCCCATACCTGCCTGCATTTCCGTGTCCACAATCCGCTTGCACATGGCAATGGCCTGGGCCGGGCTGGCGGGCAACTGCGGGCAGCGCCACAGGTGCAACAAGCCTCTGTCTTCCAGGGTTTGTTTCAGGCGCTGCGCTTTATAGGACGAAGGCGAGGAACGAAAGCCGTGTAGATAGAGGATCATGGGAGCACCTGCTATATATAGAGAGGGTCAGCGTGACAGTTGATCCAGCAGGCGCTGATGAATGCCGCCAAAACTGCCGTTACTCATCACGACAATGGCGTCGCCGGGCTGGCTGGCCTGAACAATGGCCTGAACCATTTTATCCAAATCAGTCCACGCTGTGGCGCGATCACCCAAAGGAGCCAGGACTTGGGCTGCATCCCAACCCAGCGCGTGCTTGCCTTGTGCTTCGCCATAGCAAAACACCAGATCAGCCTCTTCCAGTGAACCCGGCAGGCGGGCGGCCATCGCGCCCAGCTTCATGGTGTTGGAGCGGGGCTCCAGCACGGCCAGAATCCGGGTGGCTTTACCTGTCTGGCTGCGTAAACCGGCCAGTGTGGTGGCAATGGCAGTCGGGTGATGGGCAAAATCGTCATAGACGGTAATGTCATTGACTACACCACGCACTTCCATACGGCGTTTGATGCCAGCAAATTGGCTCAGTGCCGCGCAAGCCTGCTCGGGCTTTACGCCTACATGGTGGGCAGCAGCAATCGCGGCCAGGGCGTTCAGGCGATTGTGTTCGCCAGTCAGCGTCCACTGAACAATGCCTTGGACCTGTCCTTTGAAAATCACTTCAAAAGAGGTGGGGCCGAGTGCCTTGCTGTCCCAATCTCCTTCGGGGCCAAACTGCTCGACCGGCGTCCAGCAACCTCGGGCCAGGGTTTCGTCCAGGCTGGGGGTGTGGGTGGGGCGCAGAATCAGGCCGGTGGAGGGGATAGTACGTACCAGATGGTGGAATTGGGTCTGGATAGCGTGCAGATCGGGGAAGATGTCAGCGTGATCGTATTCCAGATTGTTCAGAATGGCCGTGCGGGGGCGGTAATGGACAAATTTGGAGCGCTTGTCGAAAAAGGCGGTGTCGTATTCGTCAGCCTCGATCACAAACAGGGATTGTTCGGGGTTGAAGCGGGCGGATACGCCCAGGCCGGGAGCCACACCACCAATCAGGAAGTTGGGCGACAGGTCGGCCTGTTCCAGAATCCAGCCCAGCATGGAGCTGGTGGAGGTTTTGCCGTGCGTACCGGCCACCGCCAGAACGTGCTGCTTGTGCAGGATGTTTTCACCCAGCCATTGGGGACCGGAGGTGTAGGGCAGGCCCTGATCCAGAATGGCTTCCATCAGAGGATTACCGCGTGTCACCACATTGCCCACTATATAGAGATCAGGGGACAGGCTGGTCTGTTCCGCGCCAAAGCCTTCAATCAGGGCAATGCCTTGTTCTTCCAGTTGCGTGCTCATGGGCGGGTAGACCCCGGCATCGCAACCTGTAACTGTATGGCCAGCCGAACGGGCAATCAGGGCCAGACCGCCCATGAATGTGCCGCAAATTCCTAGTATATGTATGTGCATGACAATCCTCCGGCCTGTATTCTAGACGACTGTTTGATCTGATGCGTGAGCTTTGGTTAGAGCCGGTGCTATCATCCTCAGATGATATTTTTTCAGGTGTGAGCCGGTATGAGTAGGCGTCTTTTTCTGCAGAAATCGCTAGTGTGTGCCAGTCTTGTGGCCCTGCATCCTGCCCCTTGGGCCAGTTTGCTGCCTTCAGACCCTTTTCTCGCACAAAGCTTCAAGGATCTTCAAGGTGAGGATCGCGCTCTCTCTACTTATATAGGCAAGCCCCTGGTGGTCAACTTCTGGGCGACCTGGTGCGCCCCCTGCGTCAAGGAAATGCCGGACCTGCAGGAATTGCATAAACGCTATCCGGACGTGAGCTTTGTCGGCATTGCCGTGGACTCGCTGGATAATGTGACGGAGTTCTTGAGCCGCGTGCCAGTCAGCTACGACATCTTGCTGGCCGGTTCAGGTGGCCTGAAACAAATGCGCAGCGTGGGTAATAAAAAGGGCGGTTTGCCCTTTACCGTGGTCTTTGGCAGCAATGGCCGGGTCAGCGAACGCATTTTGGGCCAGATAGATCCAGAAAAGTTGGACGAAGTTATTAAGGCTCAACGCTAACTGGCCGACTTTTTCGCTTAATTTCGTCAAATTGCCGCTCAGCCGGGTCCCTGTTTAAAACGGGATAGAACCAATGCTAACCGTTTGTAAGCCAAGCAGGTTTATGGACAAATGACGTTATTTAGCGTAAAAAGGCGGTCTGTCTTGACGAAAAATCCGCTATGGCGAAACATGTCCTGGTCCTTAACGGGCCTAACCTCAACCTGCTGGGAACACGAGAACCCGATGTCTACGGACATCAGACGCTCGATGACATTAACAGCGGTTTACAGGTGCTGGCCGATCAGCATGGCGCGCAGTGTCATTTTTTTCAGAGCAATCACGAAGGCGGGCTCGTCGATCGAATTCATCAAGCCCGTGCCGAGGGCGTCGATTACATCCTTATCAATGCTGGGGCCTATACGCACACCAGTGTGGCGATACGGGATGCACTTGCCGGTGTCGGTATTCCGTTTATTGAAGTTCATCTGTCCAATGTTCACCGTCGTGAGCCGTTCCGTCACCACTCCTATCTCTCTGACATCGCTAGCGGTGTCATTGTTGGTTTGGGGGCCTACGGTTATGAAGCCGCTCTGCGGTTTGCTTTGAATAGTTAGGCGGTTCGTTTCGTTTTTTTGACCAATATTTTTTTAATGCCGTCCTGACCCAGTCAGTGGCTAGTGCGGCGTTGCGGGAAGTACGCATGGATCTTAGAAAACTCAAAACCCTGATCGATCTGGTAGCCGAGTCTGGCATTGCCGAACTGGAAATCACTGAAGGTGATGACAAGGTTCGTATTGTTAAATTCTCGCAAAGCTCGGCAGCTCCCGTGGTCTATGCTCCCGAGGCTCCTGTAGCCCAGGTAGTAGCCCCGGCCGCAGGTGCTCCCGCTGCACCCGCCGTTCCCGAGGGCCATGCTGTCAAGGCTCCGATGGTCGGTACTTTCTACCGTGCTCCTAGCCCAGGCGCCGCTCCCTTTGTAGAAGTTGGCCAATCGGTCAAAGAAGGCGAGCCCCTGTGCATTATCGAAGCCATGAAGCTGCTCAACGAGATTGAAGCCGACAAGTCCGGCGTCATCAAAGAAATTCTGGTTGAAAACGGCGGACCGGTGGAGTACGGTCAGACTCTGTTCGTCATCGGTTGATGATATGTTTGAAAAAATCCTAATCGCCAATCGGGGCGAAATTGCCTTGCGTATCCAACGCGCTTGCCGCGAGATGGGTATCAAGACAGTCGTCGTTTATTCTGAAGCTGATCGTGGTGCCAAGTACGTGCGTCTGGCTGACGAGGCCGTGTGTATTGGCCCCGCCCAGGCACGTGACAGCTACCTGAGCATGCCTGCCATTATCTCGGCAGCAGAAGTCACAGATGCGGAAGCCATTCACCCTGGCTACGGCTTTATGGCTGAAAACGCGGACTTCGCTGATCGTGTCGAAAAGAGCGGTTTTGTCTTTATCGGTCCACGTCCCGAGAGCATCCGTACGATGGGCGATAAGGTCATGGCCAAAAAAGCCATGATCGAGGCCGGTGTGCCTGTGGTTCCCGGTTCGGACGGCGCCTTGCCGGACGACCCGGCTGAAATTATTCGCATCGGGCGTGAAGTAGGCTACCCAGTCATCATCAAAGCCTCTGGCGGTGGTGGTGGCCGTGGCATGCGCGTGGTCTACACCGAAGCAGCCTTGTTGACAGCGGTTGCCACGACCAAAACCGAAGCCGCAGCCGCGTTCAACAATCCCGAGGTGTACATGGAAAAGTACCTCGAGAATCCACGCCATATCGAAATTCAGGTATTGGCTGATGGTGAACGCAATGCTATTTGGCTGGGCGAGCGCGATTGCTCCATGCAGCGTCGTCACCAGAAAGTGATTGAAGAAGCACCGGCTCCTGGTATTGCCCGTCGCCTGATCGAACGTATTGGCGAGCGTTGTGCTGACGCCTGCCGCAAGATGCGTTACCGCGGTGCAGGTACTTTCGAGTTCCTGTACGAAAACGGCGAGTTCTTCTTTATCGAGATGAACACCCGTATTCAGGTTGAGCACACCATCACTGAAATGATCACTGGCATTGATCTGGTTCAAGAGCAGATCAAAGTGGCGGCAGGCGAGAAATTCGTGCTGCGCCAGCGTGACATTGAATTTGAAGGCCACTCGATCGAGTGCCGTATCAACGCGGAAGACCCGTTCACTTTCGTACCAAGCCCAGGCCTGGTCAGCAAGTGGCACACTCCCGGCGGCCCTGGCGTGCGTATCGACTCGCATGTCTTTACCGGTTACACCGTGCCTCCGTACTACGATTCCATGATTGCCAAGCTGATTACCTACGGTAAAACGCGTGAGCAAGCCATTGCCCGTATGGACATTGCCTTGTCCGAAATGGTGGTGGAAGGGATCAAGACCAACGTGGATCTGCACCGGGAATTGATGAAGGACGCCAGCTTCAAGGCAGGCGGCACCAGCATTCACTACCTGGAACAAAAGCTGGCCCAACGTAACAAGTAAGGGCGGCAACAGGTCAGACCACCGGTCTGACCTGTCAAGAATGATGATTATGTAAAACAGGGGCTCGCCCCTGTTTTGCTTTATGGAAACTATGTATGCGTGAACTCTTACTGAGCTGCCAGGAGCACGAGGCCGAGCGCTTGTCCGATGCTTTGCTTGAAGCTGGCGCCTTGTCGGTGTCGGTGGAAGATGCCGACGGCGATACCGAGCAGGAAAAGCCCCTGTTTGGCGAACCCGGTATTGAACCGGATGTGCTGGCCTGGGATCGCAATCGGGTTGTCGCTTTGCTGCCCGAGGAGCTGGAGCCTGAAGAGTTGCTGCAACCGCTCTTTGAAGCCGGTGTGCTGACACCTGAAAAAGCCCAATGGAGCGTGCGCGAAGTGCCCGATCAGGATTGGGTTCGTTTGACGCAATCGCAGTTCGGCCCCATCCCGGTGGGCGACCGTATTTTGATTGTGCCCAGTTGGCACAAGGACGATGAGGATCTGCCGGTCGCCCAAGAGGGTGAAGACGGTCTGGTTCGCATCGAACTGGACCCCGGCCTGGCGTTTGGTACCGGCAGTCATCCGACGACTCATCTGTGTCTGGATTGGCTGGCTCACCATGTGCAGGCCGGTCAGACCGTCCTGGACTACGGTTGTGGTTCCGGTATTTTGGCGATTGCGGCCCGCAAGCTGGGCGCAGGCCATACCGTCGGCGTGGATATCGACGAGCAAGCCGTGATTGCCACGCGCTACAATGCGCAAGTCAATCAGGTCGAGGTTGAAGGCTTGCTGCCCGATGCCATGCCCGCCGGGCAAACCGATCTGGTCGTTGCCAATATTCTGGCCAATCCCCTGCGTATGCTGGCTCCCATGCTGGCCAACCGCGTCAAACCGGGCGGACATCTGATCCTGTCCGGCATTTACGATTGGCAGGCCGAGGAAATGATCGAGGTCTATTCCTCTTACCTGCCTTTGTCGGTCTGGCAAGAGCGCGATGGCTGGGTGTGTCTGGCTGGACAACGCCCGTTGTAAGACGGCAGAACCTAAGGTGAGTTCATGGAGCTAAAGACTCGCTGCCCCCGTTGCGGGACATCGTTTGCAGCCAGTGTGGAAGCGCTGCAACGCCGCCGGGGCTATATCCGCTGCATTCAATGTGCGCATATCTTTGATGGCTTTGAAGAAGTCATTGATGAGCAAGCCCCTGAGCCCTCCTATATCCCACCTTCTGCCCCCGTGCAGGTTCAGCCTGCCATAGAAGAAGATCAAGCGCCGTCTCCACGACAGGAGCAGGCGCAGACAGTGGATTTGCAGGCTCCCATTCCGGGGCCACGGTTTGTAGAGCATTCCCGCCACGCCCCGCCGCGTGATGAAGGGACTGCTCACGAATCCTTGCAGGTACGCAAATTCCCCGATTCCATCCTGACACAGGCACCTGTCACGCCGGCACAGCCTTCCGTCACGCCTGCAGAACCTTCTGTCATCGCAGCAGAGCCTTTTGTTCGCTTGGAAGAGCCGTCTATCGAACCTCCTGTTGTGTCGACTGAACCCTCTATCCGGCCTCCCGAGCCCTCAGTCATTCGCGCACGCTCTCGACCCGAGCCTGCGTCGCAGGATGATCAGGACACCTCTTTTTTTGTGTCGACCGGCTCTGCTGCAGAGCCAGAAGGGGATCACCATATTGGTCAGGCTTCCTGGTCGACGGCTGAGCCTGAATTCAGTGTGGGGGACCGCGCCAGTACCTTGCGCGCCTCTTTCCCCTCGCGTCAGGCCGACGGCACGCATGGCGATGATACCGATCCCGTACAGCAGGAATGGCTTATTGATCCCAACCCTGCCTTGCAGCGCGAAACCCGTTACGAAGGCGAGGCCAGCTTCGGTCAGCGCGTCGGTTCGCTGATCTGGACCAGCTTGTGCGTCCTGGGAGTTGTGCTGTTTGTACTGCAACTGATGTATGTGTATCGCGTACAGATTGTTAGCCAAATCCCCATGCTGCGTCCTGTGTTCGAGCGCACCTGCGAAACCTTGTCCTGCAAGGTGCCCTACGAGCGCCGCCTGGACCAGATTCGAGTGCAGGCGTCTGCCTTGCATAAAGCCCCCAACCAGCCAGGGCAATCTACCTTGGGTTTCACGCTGCGCAACGAGTTTGAGCGGCCCCAGGAATGGCCTACGCTGGTTCTAGATTTAAAAGATTTTTCCGGAGCCTTGATCGCCAGGCGCAATATCACGCCAGCTCAGTACTTGGCTTCCGAGCGACGTGAGCCTGCCTTTGCAGCGCGCAGTGAAATTATGGTGCGCCTGCCTTTGAATACAGGGCAGCTCCAAGTTAATGGCTACCAGATTAGCCCTTTTTTTCCATAAGGTAATTTATGACCGAGCGAGTGCTGGTATGTGGTTCGATCGCGTTTGATACGATCGCGGTTTTCGAGGGGTACTTCAAAGATCACATCTTGCCCGACAGCATTAAAACCCTGAGCGTGTCCTTCTTTGTACCCAGCTTGCGTAAAGAGTGGGGCGGCTGTGCAGGTAATATTTCCTATACCTTGAACATGCTGGGTGGCCAGCCTGTTCCTGTGGGTGCCGTTGGTAGTGACGGTGTGGATTATGTGCAGCACATGCAGGACCAGGGTATTGATACCAGCATGGTGCGTGTGATGCCTGAAATGTTCACCCCCCAGTGCTTTATCACCACTGACTTGGCCGCTAGCCAGATTACCTCGTTCCACCCAGGCGCCATGGCGAACTCGGCCCAGATCGATTTGTCCGGTCAGGAAGCCGCCTGGGGTATTGTGGCTCCCGACTCCAAAGACGGTATGTTTGCTCATGCTCGTCGTCTGCACGCGCAAGGCACGCCCTTTATTTTTGACCTGGGCCAGGCCATGCCCTTGTACGAAGGCGGGGACTTGTTGGAGATGCTGGAACTGTGTCAAGTTCTTACTGCTAATGAATACGAAGCCGAAGCGATCGAGCAGCGCACTTCCAAGAGTATGGCGCAGATCGCCCAAGGTTTGCATGCCGCTATCGTGACGCGCGGAGAGCATGGCAGCACGCTTTACCACAACGGCCAGACCTACGAAATTGCACCAGTGCCTGTAGAAAGGGTGGTTGATCCCACCGGTTGCGGCGATGCGCATCGCGCGGGCCTGTTATATGGGCTTACAAAAGGCTGGAGCTGGCAGGAGGCTTGCAGCTTGGGTAACTTGATGGGCAGTATTAAAATCCAAGCGGATGGCCCGCAAAATCATGAATTTAAACGGTCAGATATCTCGGCCATGCTAAAAGAGCACTATGGTATTGAGCGCAGCTTGTAAGAGAGCGCTCGACAATTTTTTATGATTCGGCCAGCTACGTTTTTTGGAGTAAACCGTATGTACGTTTCTTTTTTCGATCGTCCCAAAGTACGTTTGCTGGTAGTGGCGAGTCTGGCAGCACCTGTTTTTTTGCTGGCAGGTTGTGCCAATAAATCGGCATCCAGCTCGGTGTACAGCTACGGTCAGGCTCAGCGCGAACAAATCGTGCGTTTGGGTACCGTTGTTTCGGTACGCGCCGTTACTATTCAGGAAGATCAGAGCTCGGGCGTGGGCACCGTGGGTGGCGCTGCCTTGGGTGGTGTGGCTGCCAGCAGCATTGGTGGTGGTCGCGGTAGCATCCTGGCCAGTATTGGTGGTGCCATTCTGGGTGGTTTGGTCGGTAATGCCGTTGAAAACCGCATGGGCAAAACCCAGGGTCTGGAAATCACGGTTCAGTTGGATAACGGCGAAACTCGTGTAGTGGCCCAGGAAGCCGACGTTCCACTGTCCGCTGGTCAGCGTGTACGCATGCTTAGTGGTAACGGCCCAACCCGCGTGGTGCCTCTGTAATCAAAGCCTACTGGTTTTGTGCAAAAGAACCCGGCCAATGGCCGGGTTTTTTCATGCCTGTTTGTTGCGTGTGGCCTTGGAACGCTCACGTTCCAACAAGGCTTTCTTGCGCTCCAGGCCCCAGCGATAGCCTGCCAGATCGCCACTTTGACGTACGACTCGATGACAGGGGATCGCAATAGCCAGCGTATTGCTTGCACATGCACGGGCAACGGCACGGGCACCTTTGGGCATCCCCAGGCGTTCGGCAATCTGGGTATAGCTCAAGGTCTGGCCCACGGGGATATGACGGAGCAGTTCCCAAACTCGTTGTTGGAAAGCGGTGCCTTGAATGTCCAGGGGCAGGCTTAAACCCAAGGCGGGTTTTTCCACCATGGCGACAATTTGGGCGACGCGCTGATTGAGTTGTGGATCGGCATCAATCAAGTCTGCTGCCTTGAAGCGTTCCTGTAATTGCTTCAGTAAAACACTGGAATCATCACCCAAAGAAATGGCGCAAATCCCACGTTCGTTTTCCGCGATTAGCAGTGCGCCCAGACTGCATTGGGCAATGGCAAAGCGAATGCGGTTGCTTTGGCTTTGTTTACGCAATGCCTTGGCTTGTTGGTGTTGTGTGTCGCTTTGATATGAAAGTGCGGCTGCTTGCTTGGGCATGCGCCACAAGTACCAGGAAGCCACGCTGCGATACGGTGCCCAGGCCTGACCAATTTCACGCAAGGCGCGGGCTGTGGGTGCGGTGTCCAGACGCTTTAAATTGCGATAGCCATCACGTACCCCAAAGTCGTCCGCGGGCAGAATGTCTTCATGCTCCAGCGTGTACATCATCATCATTTCCACCGTCCATCGACCGATGCCGCGCAGGGTAGTTAGTCGCTTGATCAGTTCTTCATCAGGCATTTGCAAGGCAGTGACCTGATCGGGAATGATGCCGTCCAAACGTGCTTGAGCCAGACCCAGAATGCTATTGGCCTTGGCACCGGACAAACCGCAAGCACGCAGGGTTTCGTAAGGCGTCGCCAGCACTTCCTCAGGGCTTGGGCAGTGGCCGTGTGGATAGATATCAATCAGGCGCTGCAGGATGCGCTCGGCAGCACGGGTGTGCAATTGCTGATACACAACGGAGCGAATCAATGCTTCGTACGGGTCGCGTTCTGGACGTGGCTGATGGATGCAAGGGCCAACATGGGCGACCAGTGCTTGCCAGTCCGTGTCCAGGGCGGCCAGGAATTGTTCAGCCTCGCGGTAGCGGTTGGCTGGGTCTGGTTTTGATGGAAGGTGAGTCATGGAAGCGGCCTGCAGATTGATGATGGAGTCAGTATAAAGTTCGCTTCTGCACAAGACACCCTGATTCTTGCTCTTGAATTCGGAGTGAAAAAAACCTGGGCTATACCCAGGTTTTTTTAGTGTGCAGCGTGTCGTGCTTAGATTGGCACCAGGCTAAAAGCCGTACGGGTGATGACCATATTCAGCACTTGGGTCAGCAGCAGGACTACCAGTGGCGACAGGTCCAGGCCACCCAGGTCTGGCAAGACACGACGGATCGGATCCAGCAAGGGGGCGGTAATGGAACGCAGCAAAGGCATGCTGGGCGATTGTGGCTGAATCCAGGACAGCAGGGCTTGCAGCAGCACGACCCAGAAAATCAGGCTCAAGCTCCAGCGCAGCACGGTAAAGACGGCGGCCAGCAAGAACATGGGGAAGTTCGAGAGCATGGACACCGAGCCGGTCAGCACCATGGCACTGAGGACCAGGTACACCAGCGCGCTTAGCCAGGCCGCGACCAAGGACGTCCAGTCCCAACGGTTGCCGCTTTTGATCACGCGCCGCAAGGGCATGATCAGCCAGTCCGTTACTTTGAACATGGCTTGCGAATAGGGGTTGAAAGGATGAATTCTGAGCGCATAGACCCAGGCACGCAGCAGCAAAATTGTGCCCAGCAGCGACAGAACAATATGGATTAGGAAGAGGGCGACTTCACTGAACATAGTGGCTTGGTATGAATTGATAGGAGAGGGAATTGTCGCATGCAAGTGCTACAAACCAAAGAGCCACCCTGATCAGGGTGGCTCTTTGGGGAGAAACATAAAAGCAGCGTGCGATTAAGGACGCTTGCCGGTCGGGAAGGGCCAGGAGCCAGCAGGGTTGACGTCTTCGCGGCGAGGCTCGGCAGGAGCCGCGGCGGTTTTAGTCGCTTTGCGGGCAGCGGTTTTATTGCCAACCTTGGCGGCAGCTTTAGTCGTGGTACTGGTCTTTTGGGTCTTGGTTTCTGCGGTCACGGATTTAACTTCTTTCTTCTTTGGAGCTACGGGTTTCTTGGCACTGGTAGCAGGACTGGCTTTTTTAGCCGCTGTCTTTACTGCTGCCTTGGTGCTGGTTTTAGTGGCAGGTTTTGCTGCCGCTTTGCTGGGAGTGGCTTTTTTGGCCACGGGTTTGCTTGCCTTTGTGCTAGCCGGTTTTTTTGCGGCAGCCGTGGTGGCAGGCTTGGCAGTGGCAGCTTTGGTGCTGGCCGTTTTAGGCGCAGCTACTTTTTTAGCCACTGTTTTTTTGGCGACGACTTTCTTGGCAACAGCCTTTTTGGCTACTGCTTTTTTAGCGACGACCTTTTTGGCAACGGCTTTCTTGGCCACGGCCTTTTTGGCGACCGTCTTTTTAGCGGCTGCTTTTTTTGCTACGGTTTTGGTGGCAGTTGTCTTGGTCGCGGTGGCTTTAACAGCCGTGGTTTTTGCCGGAGTGGTTTTCTTTACCGCTGCTTTTTTCGCAACCGTTTTCTTGGCGGCAGCGCTGGCCGTAGACTTGGCAGGGGCTTTTACAGCAGCCTTGCTGGTCTTGGTGGCAGTGGTTTTAGCGGGGGACTTTGTGGCAGCGGGTTTGCTGCTGGGACTGGTCTTGGTAGCAGTCGCTTTGACTGGAGCTGCGGCTGGTTTGGCTGGCGTTGCTTTTTTAGGGCTGACGGTTTTGCTGCTTGCTGCTTTTGCTGCGCCTTTCTTGGCTGTTGCCATGATCATGCTCCTCGAGAACAAGTCTTTAGTTTGTCCACACCCATTTGACCTGGCCTGGAAAACTGCAATGGCCTTTTTCAAATGACGCAGGCGTTTAAGGTCGATACCTTATACGCTTAGAAGTCTAACGTAAGCCCCTCTACAGTCAAGCATTAATCATAGCTTGGGGCTTATGGATTTAGGAATCAGTGCTGGCTGTCTCCAATAAGTTGCGTTCTGGACACGCTTGCTTGATAGCAAGCCGCATCCAAGTCCCTGATTTTTTACGCATTGCTGGATGCCTTGTGCTGATATTTTGCTGTTTTAAAAAATGATGTGAGGCATCAAAATGGGGCCAGAAAAAAGCGGTGATTAAGCTGCTGTTTTGCCTGTGGTACATCGCGTTTCTGGATAGGGTGCAGACCAAAAAAAAGCCCTGCATAAACAGGGCTGAAAGGGCAGGTTAATCGTTGGGAGAACCGCAGCCACTAAGGCTTAGGCGGGGACCGCCTGAATATTCGGTCCTGTGTTTTTCAACTGTTGCGACAGCTCTGCAAAACGGGCTTCGTATTTCTTGGCCGATTCCATTTTGACTGGGCCGAAACCACGCAATTGTTGTGGCAGCTCGGCCAGTTCCAGGGCGCTGGCATAGTTGGCTTGATCCAGATTTTTGCTCAGGCTGTTGAGCAGGTTCTGGTACTCACGCCAAAAGCGGCGTTCCATACGACGCTC
Source organism: Alcaligenes parafaecalis (assembly GCF_026344135.1). Taxonomy (NCBI): domain Bacteria; kingdom Pseudomonadati; phylum Pseudomonadota; class Betaproteobacteria; order Burkholderiales; family Alcaligenaceae; genus Alcaligenes; species Alcaligenes parafaecalis. The sequence goes on from NZ_JAPKNA010000002.1 coordinate 543,429, forward strand.
ATGGGTGTAGCCAAATGGATCCAGCGCGGTGTTGCGCAGACCCTTGCCTTTAGCCATCCAGCGCAGCAAGGTGGCGGTGCGTGGACCCAGGGTGATTTTGCGTGGGCGGCCTGTAGCAGGATCACGACGCGCCAACAAGGGTGGTGCAAAGTGAAAGCGCAAGGAGAAGTCGCCTTCAAATTGTTGCTCCAGATCCTGACGGAAAGCAGGCGAGCTGAACAGGCGAGCCACTTCGTACTCATCCTTGTAAGCCATCAGCTTGTACAAGCTGCGTGCGGCTTTTTCAGTCAAGGCAGGGCGCTGACCAGGACGCAGTTTTTGCTCGGCGTCACGCAGCGCATTGATGGTGCTGGCAAAGCGTTGGGCATAGGCGGCGTTCTGATACTGCTCCAGGCTGCTGGTGCAGCGCTGCATGATTTGTTCCAGCGTTTCGCGGCGCTGCAAGGTCACGACTTGAGCCGCGGGGGCCAGGAGGCTGTTCAGCGCTTTTTCGTCATGAGCCAGCACGCGACCCAAATGGAAGGCATCCAGGTTGGCTTGAATGGCCACACCGTTCAGGCGGATAGCCTGTTCAATAGCGGCACTGCTGACCGGCATTGAGCCTTGTTGCCAGGCCATACCCATCAAGAGCATATTGGACAGCAGGCTATCGCCAAACAATAAAGTGGCGGCCTGGTGTGCATTGAAGGAGCGCACCTGGTTGTCCCCGGCGGTGGCTTTCAATTGGCTCAACAAGTGTTGGGCATCCAACGGTGCATCCGGGTTGCGGGTGAACTCTGCAGTGGGGGCCAGGTATTCGTTGATGATGGCGTGGGTATGACCAGGGCGCAGGCAGGACAGCGCGTTCGGATGGGCAGCCGCAACCACGTCGCACAAAATAGCCAGGTCGGCCTGACCGGGGTCAACGCGTACTGCGCCAGTTGTTTCTTTATCCGCAGACAGGCGAATGTGGCTGATGACGGTACCGCCTTTTTGTGCCAGACCTGTCATGTCCAGTACCGAGCTGGAACGGCCTTCCAGGTGCACGGCCATGGAGAGCACGGCACCAATCGTAATCACACCCGTACCGCCGACACCGGCCACAATCACATTGCATTCCTGTGCGTGAATGGCGGGCTGAGGCAGACCTTCCAGTTTGGCCAGCAATTGCGCCTTCATGTCGGCTTGACCGTTCTGGTCGCCACGACGCAAGGCACCGCCCATCACTGATACAAAGCTGGGGCAGAAACCATCCACGCAGGAGTAATCCTTATTGCAACTGGACTGGTCGATCTGACGCTTGCGGCCTTCCGGGGTTTCGGCGGGAACCAGAGACAGACAGTTCGATTGCACACCGCAATCGCCACAGCCTTCGCAGACTGCCTTGTTAATAAAGAGGCGGCGAGCAGGATCGGGATACTCATTCTTTTTACGGCGACGGCGTTTTTCAGCAGCACACGTCTGATCGTGAATCAGGATAGTCACGCCGGAGATCTCGCGCAGCTCACGCTGCAGGCGGTCCAGTTCACGACGGTGGTGAACATCCACACCGGCAGGCAGGCTGATGCCGCGATAGCGCTCGGGCTCATCGGTGGTGATGACCACACGACGCGCACCTTCACCAATGGTTTGTTGGCAAATGCGGGGTACAGAGATGGGGCCGTCAACGGGTTGGCCGCCTGTCATGGCAACCGCATCGTTGAACAGGATCTTGTAGGTAATGTTGGCGCCCGCCGCAATGGCCTGACGAATTGCCAGATAGCCGGAGTGGAAGTACGTGCCTTCACCCATGTTCTGGAACATGTGGCCCGTTTGAATAAACGGAGACAGGCCGACCCAGTCCGTGCCTTCGCCCCCCATTTGAGTCAGACCACGAGTCTTGCGGTCCATCCAGGTCGCCATATAGTGGCAACCCACACCCGCCATGGCCTGGCTGCCTTCGGGGACTTTGGTGGACGTGTTGTGCGGACAGCCCGAACAGAAGTAGGGGCGACGAGTCAGACCATTGGTATCAATGGGAGCCAGATTCTGCACCGTACAGGCAGGCAGTTGCACATTGGCATGGTGACCCAGCCAGCGGCGCAGGCCCACAGCCACACGGGCGGGGCTGAGCTGACCATCAGCAGGAATCAGCACTTCATTTTCAATATCGCGCTTGCCCGAGACAGTGGGACGCTGGGCACGGTTAAAGAGCAGGTTCTTTAACTGGTCTTCAATAATCGGGCCCTTTTCCTCAATGACCAAAACGTGGTCCAGGCCTTCAATAAAGTCGTTCAGCGATTGCGGGTTAACTGGCCAGCTCAAACCAATCTTCAGATGGCGAATGGCGGGCAGATCCTTCAGGCTGCTGAGCTGTTCCAGCGCGTCCAGCGTATCCAGTGTGGCTTTGCCGGTGGAGACAATACCAATACGCGCATCAGGAGCGGCTTCCAGGATGCGATCCAGGCTGTATTTATGAGCGAACTCGCGCACGCTATCCAGACGGGCATCCAGGGTGCCTTCCATGGACGGGGTCAGGAATTTGCTCGGATCGTAGGAATACTTGCCGCCTTGCTGATCAGCCAGTGCAGGGGCCAGATCATCCAGGGGGGCAATTTCAAAAGAGCGGCCGCTTTCTACCGTTTCGGTAATAGCTTTGAAGGCGACCCAGGAGCCCGAGTAGCGCGACAAGGCCCAGGCCCAGATACCAAAGCGCTCGTATTCTTCGACCGAACAGGGATTGACGACCGGGATACCCCAGGCAATCAGGGATTGTTCGCTGGCGTGGGGGATGGACGAGGACGAGGCCACGTGGTCATCACCCACAATCATCAGGACGCCACCGTGCTGGGAGGCACCGGCGGCATGGCCGTGGTGCAAGGCATCGCCTGCGCGGTCGACACCGGGGCCTTTGCCGTACCACATGGAAAACACCCCATCGACGGTGCGGTCTGCACGTTCACCGGCCTGCTGCGTACCCATAATCATGGAGGCGGCCAGATCTTCGTTGATGGCGGGTTGAAAACGTACCTTGGCCTGGTCCAGATGCTTCTGGGCCTTCCACATGATCATGTCCACGCCACCCAGTGGCGAGCCACGGTAGCCAGAGACAAAACCAGCGGTGTTCAAACCGTGTTCTTTATCCAGGCGAGCCTGGGTCAGCAACATGCGCACCAGGGCCTGTGTGCCCGTTAAAAAGATGCGTCCTGATTGTGCGGTCAGGTTGTCGCTGAGCTTGTATTGAGTGTCGACGGACTGCGTCATGATGAAACCTCCAGATAGAGATCATGATAGAGAGTCTGTCCTCGCTTTTTTTTGCGTTATAGTTGCGGATATTCCCTATTCTTTGAAATGTTCATTTCGTAAATATTCAAATATGGATAAAACTGACTTAAAAATCCTGGATGCCTTGCAATTGGACGGTCGGGCCTCGGCTCAGCAGGTCTCCGAGCAGGTGGGTTTGTCCACTGCGCCCGTCTGGCGGCGCATTAAAAACCTGGAAAAAAACAAGGTCATCCAGGGCTATTATGCGCGTGTGGATCGCCGTCAGGTTGGCCTGCAAAGTTGCATGTTTACCCAGATCAGTCTGGACCGTCATTCGGGTGAAATTGTCGATAACTTCATCCGTGCCGTGCGCGATGCGCCCGAGATTCTGGAATGCCATGCTGTGACCGGCGATGCGGATTTTCTGCTGAAGATCATGGTGCCCAGCGCCGAGTCCTACGACGATTTCCTGCACCGCTTTCTGTTTAATATGCCGGGCGTGCGCCAAACCCGCACCATTGTGGCCATGCGAGAAATCAAGAACGTGACCCGCCTGCCTTTGCCACTTTGAAGCATCTTGTTATGGGGTAAAACAAGCGCCTTCAGGTAGAATATTCAGGATTCGGTGGCCTGTCGTGGGTCGGTATGTAAGCATGAAGGACGGGGTTTTATGACGAAGGCGAATATCTTGCGACGCACTTCCTGGGTCGCTGTGCTGGCTACAGTTTTTTTAAGCGCCTGCGCCGTGAAAGCGCCGGCTCCCGAGCCTGCTGCGCAGACCGCGGCCGCCAAGCCGGTTCATCCTGCCTGCCAGCCTGCTGCTGCCGGGGATGAGCTGGCAGGTAACTGGTTAAGCAAGCACCGCCAGAAAGGTGTTGTGGGCGAGCTTCGTACCTTGTTCACCTTGCAAACGGATGGCTCCATGGCGTACACCGAACAGGTCAAACGCCCTAACAAGCCGTCACAAGGTTTGAACGAAAGCGGTTGCTGGGTACGTAAAGGCAATAATGTGCAGATCAGCACGCAAGAGTCCAATGGGGTCACTACCGAACCAGGCGATCCGATTTACGAAAACAACTACAACATCGTCAGTCTGACAGCCCGTAATCTGGTGCTGCGTGACCAAAGTGGTACCACTTACCGCCTGACCAGAATGTCACCTGGCTACCGCCTGCCATTCTGATCTCTGCGTAGTTGAATGATTCCTGGCCGTCCTGGGGGCGGCCAGTTTTTTGTCTGTTTCTTTTGCTGGACGCTCCATGGCTTTGCGCGCGACGATTTATAAAGTTGAATTGAATGTGGCCGATAACGATCGGGCCTATTACGGCAGTCATACCTTGACGCTGGCCCGTCATCCTTCGGAGACCGAAGAGCGTCTGATGGCTCGTTTGCTGGCATATGGCTTGTATGTGCAATCAGACGAGGCCCTGAGTTTTTCTCGCGGTCTGAGCGATTCGGATGAGCCCGCCCTGTGGGAACATGATTTGGGCGGCAATCTGCTGCATTGGCTGGAAGTGGGGTTGCCCGACGATCGTCGTTTGATCAAGGCCAGTGGCCGCGCTGATAAGGTGACCGTGCTGGCTTATGGACGTAACGTCTCGGTTTGGTGGAATGGCATCAAAGACAAGATCAGCCGTGCCCGTAACCTGCAAGTCTATGCGCTGGATGTGGCGGGTACAGACGCGTTAGCCGCCTTGGCTGAACGAGGCATGACAATCAATTTGAATGTTCAGGATGGTACGGTCTGGGCCAGCAGTGAAAAGGGCGAAGCCACTATTGAAGTCAGCCACCTGAATGCTGCCGCTTGATATGGGCCAGCAACTCGCTGCGGAATAAGCTTGCCGCCGGGGCCAGTGAACGCTGACGCAATTGCATCAGGCTGACTTGCCGGGGCAGAACCGGTGCCTTCAAAGGGCGAAAAATAATCTGTGCCGCCTCGGGCAGGCTTTGGGTGTTGGCAGGCAGGATCGCCAGCCCCAAACCATGCCTGACCATACTTAGTACCGTGGTGTGCAAGGACACTTCGTGAACCTGCGGAAACCGTATGTCCAGGGCCGTCAATTGCCTTTGTATGGCCTGTCCCAAGGGGCTGTGCGAGGACAAGGCTATAAACGGATGCGCCGCCAGATCATGCCAACGTATTTGTGATTTGGCCGTTAGCGGATGGTTGTGGGGCAACAGGGCCTGATACTGATCCTGCATGACCGGATGCGCCTCAATCGTGTCGGGCCGATTCCAGTCTGTTCCCAAACCAAAATCGATAGGCTCCTGCTCCAGGCGGCGGCTGATGTCTTGCTCTGCCATATCCAGCAACTCCACCCGAATGCCGGGATAGCGTTGCTGAAACAGAGCAATAAACGGAATCAGCAAGCTGGAGGACAACACCGTGCCACTGGCAATGGACACCCGGCCACGTTGATGACTGGTCAACTCCCTGGAATGGCGCACGGCCTCTTCCACCTCGGCCAGTACGCGCCGCGCTGTACCCAACAACTCCTGACCCGGTTCGCTGAGCACCACTTTGCGGGTGTGCCGATCGAACAGCCGTAGCCCGGTCTGGGACTCCAGTTCCCGAATCAACATACTCAATGCTGACTGGGTGACGTGCAGATTGCGCGCTGCCTGGGTGAACTGGCCTGCTTCCGCCACAGCGACAAAAGCGCGAAGTTGTCTGAGGGTTATATTCATCAGATTATCTTACTAATAAATCAAATAAATTCAATTGTTTTATCAAATGGCGGGTGCTTAAATGTTTTTCATAGACCGCAGCGGGGGCTGCAAAGGTCAGATAAGAAAAGGAGGCATGAGCATCATGAAATCCTGGATACGCAGCATACGCATCGAGGCCGAGGGCATCCGTTCACTGGAGCTCTGTCCACAGGAAGGCCGCTTCCCAGCCGTGGAGGCGGGGGCCCATATCGATGTGCATTTGCCAGGGGGCCTAGTCCGGCAGTATTCACTGCTGGCGGGTAGCCACGAAGGGCAGTACCGGATCGGCGTCAGCCTGGATCCGGCCAGCCGGGGTGGTTCCCGAGCCGTTCATCAAGCTTTGAACGTGGGCGATGCGCTGGAGATTTCCGAGCCACGCAATCTGTTCAAACTGGATGAAACGCAAGCGGCTACCAGCGTTCTGTTGGCAGGTGGCATCGGTATTACACCGATTCATGCCATGGCACAGCGGCTACAAGCCCTGGGCCGCCCCTGGCATCTTTTCTACTGTGTGCGCAGCCGTAGCCGAACGGCCTTTCTGGACGAACTTCAACAATTAGCAGCGAACAGTCAGGGCTTGGGGCGCTTGGATGTCTTGATTGAAGACGAAATGAATGGTGCGCGCATGGATATGGACGCCGCACTGGCTCCTTATAAAAGCCAGGGTAGCCATTTCTATTGCTGTGGACCGGCCGGTATGTTGCAAGCCTATAAGCAGGCCTGTGCAGACCTGCCTGATCAACACGTGCATTTCGAGTACTTCGCTGCCGCGCCTGTGGCGGCGGCTGATCTGGGCGATGACAGCGCGTTTACCGTTCACCTGGCTCGCACGGGCGGCTCTATAGAGGTTCCGGCAGGCCGCAGCATTCTGGATTGTCTGCTGGATCAGGGCATACGGGTGTACTGCTCCTGCCGCGAGGGGATTTGCGGTTCCTGTGAAACCAAAGTCCTGGCAGGCACGCCCGAGCATCGCGACCACGTTCTGAGCGAACAAGAACGGGCCGCGTCAGAGAGCATGATGATTTGCGTCTCCCGCAGTCGCGGCGAGGCACTGACGCTGGATTTATAAGAGCAGGGCGCAAACGACGCCCACATACGGAGGAGATAGGGAAATGAATGCTTCATTAAAAGGCAGGACGGTTATCGTCACCGGAGCCGGGGGGCAGATTGGTTTGGCGTACTGCGATGCCTTGGTGGCACAGGGCGCGAATCTGGTCATGGCGGACCTGGGCGATTTAAGCGACAAGGCCCAGCAGTACCGCGATCAGGGTGGCAAGGCCATTGCCGTCAAAGTAGATGTGTCCAATAACGACGATACCCAGGCCATGGCCAAAGCAGCCCTGGATGCCTTTGGTTCTATCGACGGCATCATCAATAACGCGGGCTTTTTCCGTGGCTGTACTTTTGGTTCGCTGATGGACATTCCTGCCGAGGAATGGGACCGCTGCTATGCCATCAATGTGCGTGGTTTGTGGCAGTGCTGCAAAGCTGTGATCCCGGCCATGAAACAACAAGGGGGCGGCAAGATCATCAATGTCTCCTCCAATACTCCCTATAAGGGCGTACCCAACTTCCTGCATTACGTCTCGTCCAAAGCGGCGGTGGTGGGTCTGAGCCGTGCCATGGCCCGTGAAGTGGGGGCTTTCAATATCCAGGTCAACACCCTGTGCCCGGACCTGATTCCCGATGCCGGTATTACCGCGACCCAGGGTGACGAGGCCGACCGCCGAACCGTGGCGGGCCGTTGTCTGCAACGCACCCAAACACCCGAAGACATGGTGGGCGCTGCCTTGTTTCTGTTGGGCAGTGGTTCGGACTTTGTGACGGGGCAGAGCCTGCTGGTGAACGGCGGTGCCCACTTTCTGTAAACAGAATTAGCTGGAATTTTCAGGAGTAGATCATGATAGTCATGAATGAGGTGCCAATGATCCAGGCCCGCCATCCGCAGGAGCAGAGCAATCCCCTGTATCGTGCCCTGGCGCATTTCTGGCACCCCGTGGCCTATAGCAGTCAGGTTCTGGACAAGCCTTTCGGGGCACGTTTGCTGGGTCAGGATCTGGTGCTGGCACGCCTGAATGGCGAGCTGGTGGCGATGGACAGCCGCTGTCCGCACAAAGGGACCAATCTGGCCTTGGGTGAAATTGTCGATGCCACGATCGAGTGTCCTTACCATGGCTGGCGCTTTGACGCCCAGGGTGAGTGTGTGCGCATTCCCGCCCGTGAAGAGCTGACCTGTGCCATGCGGGTGAACGTGAAACGCTTTAACGTCACTGAATCCGGTGGCATTGTCTGGGTTGCACTGGAAACCCCGCAAATGGCCGTGCCCGTGTTCCCCGAGATGAATGACCCTAGCTACCGGGTTCTGCAAGGCAAGACTTACGACTGGCGTACCAGTTCGCCGCGTCGTCTGGAAAACTTTGTGGACTTCAGCCATTTTGCCTACGTGCATGACGGTACGATTGGCAGCCGCGACAATCCGCGTGTCGAGCCGGTCAAGGTTTGGCGCGAAGAGCATGTCTTGCGCTTTGATCGCAGCGGCGTCAAAGAACCCGGCGTAGGATTGAAGAAAAAACTGCTGGGTATTGAAGAAGAACTGATCGAGCCAGTTAACGAGTACCACGTCACCATGCCGCACACCGTGCATTTGAAGCGTACTTTCCCCAACGGCAAGCGTTACGTATTGCTGATGGCGGCCTGTCCAGTGGACGAGTTCACGACGCGCAGTTTCTGGTGGCAGGCCCGCGATTTCGGGACCGAACCCATGTACGACGACTTCTTCATGGACTTCGAGGACGAGGTGCTGGGTCAGGACAAGCCCATCATTGAATCGCAGCGACCCGTGTGGATTAATTTGCAAGGTGGTTTGCCCGAAGAGCGCGAGACACCTGTGCGAGGTGCGGATATTGTCACGGTGGAGTACCGCCGCTGGCTCAATGACCTGGTCGCGCAGGTCGAGAGCTTGTGATGAGTCAGTCCATCTATGTACAGGGCGGCACAGGTTTGTTGCACGCCCGCCAGTACGGCGCTATCCGTACCGCACAGGTGCCCCTGATCGTGATGCATGGCGTCACCGGCCATGCTGGTTTGTGGCATCAGGTGGCCTGTGCCTTGTCGCAGAACCGGGCAGTGATTGCGCTGGACATGCGCGGGCATGGCTTGAGCGACTGGTGTAGCCAGCAAGACTACGCCACATCGGCCCATGTGCAGGATCTGGCTTGCCTGCTCGATGCCTTGGGTTTGCCACAGTACGATCTGGCTGGTTTGTCCTGGGGGGGGTTGGTCGGCCTGGAGTATGCGGCCCGTTATCCGGAACGGGTCCGCCGCCTGGCGGTACTGGATGTAGAGCCCAGCTTCCTGCAAGGTGAACGCGAGGTCATGCCACGACCGGCCAACTTCCCCAGTCGGGATGCTGTGCTGGAATACGAGCGTAAAGCCAATCCACAAGCACCGCAGTCCTTGCTGCAGCAGTTTGCCTACGAGTCTGTTAATCAGGTCGATCAAGACCTGTGGCAGCGGCGACATGACCCGTACTTCTTGTCGCGGTGGCCATTTCGCAATGACGATGTCTGGGCGCAGTTGGAGGAGCTGCGCTGTCCGACCTTGTTATTGCATGGCGAACGCAGCTTTGTGCGGCTGGCCATCATGAAGGAGATGCAGGAGCGATTACGGCATCCGGCGGGTTTGCACGAACTGCCCGACACAGGCCATTTATTGCCCCTGGAGGCACCCGAGCTTGTGGCCGCCTATTTGGAGGGTTTTCTGACAAGGAATTGATGCACCATGCCCCTGGGTCCTGCACCGGCAGGGGCATGTCATTCAGCGGCCCGGACAGGCAATAAGGGGGACGGCGCCGCTACCCGATGTACTGAGCAAAAAAATAACGGGAAAAAGATGAGGAGACAAACCTATGAACACCCGTCAGATTCAGGACAGTATTGACGAGCGGCTGCCTGTTGGACGCTCTTTCTTGTTTGGTCTACAGCATGTGCTGGTCATGTATGCCGGTGCCGTCACTGTACCTTTGATTCTGGGCAATGCCCTGGGATTGAGCCAGGAAGACATCGCCATTCTGATCAATGCGGATCTTTTGTGCTGTGGGATCATTTCCATCATTCAATCCATGGGAGTCGGGCGCTGGTTTGGCATACGCCTGCCCGTCATGATGGGAATTTCCTTTGCGGGCATCGCCCCCATGATTGCCATCGGGCTGACACCTGGCATGGGCTTGCCCGCCTTGTATGGCGCGATTATTGCGGCCGGTTTCATTGCCGTGCTGATGGTGCCCGTCATTATTCGCCTGCTGTGGCTGTTCCCGCCCTTGGTCACGGGCACCACCTTGGTGTCGCTGGGGGTGGGCTTGTTTGGTGTCGCCATTACCTGGGCGGGCGGCGGCCATGGTGCCAAAGACTTTGGCAGCCTGGTGTACCTGGGCATTGCCGGAACCGTGCTCTTGGTGACCTTGCTGGTCGCCCGTTTCGGGCGTGGTTTTTTCGGAAGTATCGCTGTGCTGGTTGGTCTGGCAGCAGGGATGTTGTTGGCTACCTTGATGGGGCGGGTCACAGTCGAAGGGCTGGATGAATTGCCCTGGCTGGAACTGGTCACCCCGTTCCATTTTGGTATGCCTACCTTCTCCTTCAGCGCTACCTTCACCATGCTGCTGGTGGTCATCGTGACCATGGTCGAGGCCATTGGTCTGTTCTATGCCCTGGCCGTTATTTTGAATCGCCCATTAAGCCACGATGATTTCGCCCGCGGCTTGCGTGCCGATGCCTTGGGGGCTGTTATTGGTGGCGTGTTCAATACCTTTCCGTACTCCTCCTATGCCCAGAACATCGGCCTGATCGGGGTGACGGGCGTACGCAGCCGTTACGTCTGTCTGGTCGCGGGCCTGATCCTGATTGTGCTGGGACTGGTGCCGCGTATTGCCCATGTGGTGGCCTTGGTGCCGCACTACGTACTGGGGGGCGCAGCCATCGTGATGTTTGGCATGGTCGCGGCGTCGGGCGTGCGTATCTTGCAGACCGTGGACTTCAAAACCAATAAGCACAACACCTTCATCTTTGCGATCAGCCTGGGCGTGGGCCTGATTCCTGCCGTTGCCCCGACCTTTTTTGATCAGTTTCCCGAATATCTGATTCCTTTGCTGCACAGTGGCGTACTGTTGACGGTCATTTCATCGGTCGTGCTGAATCTGTTCTTTAACGGAACCAGTGGACGGCAGCAGTCCGAAGCATTGATGATGGAAACACAGGAAGAAGCGCCCCTGAGCGTTGTGCGGGTGACACCGCAAGGATAAGAAAAAGGAGAGAGACAATGACAAGCCAACTATGCGACATCGTGATTCACGCAGGCAAAGTGGTCACCATGAACGATCAGAACGAGGTGATCGAAAACGGCGTCGTCGCCATCCGTGGTGACAGAATCTGTGCCGTGGGCGAGGCCCAGGACATGCAACACTGGCAGGGCAAAAAAACCATTCATGCCCCCATGCAGGCCCTGATTCCCGGTCTGATCGATACGCATAACCATCTGTTTCAACTGGCCGGACGTGGCCTGGGCGACGGCATGGCCCTGTGGCAATGGCTGGGTGAGTTCATGCTGCCACTCGCTGCCGATATCCGTCCGCAAGAAGCGCTGGCCGCCGTACGCCTGGGTGCGCTTGAAGCTGCTTCCTCTGGCGTGACCACCGTGCTGGACAACCACTACGCCCCCGCAGATCCGGAAACCACCCTTGCCGTAGCCCAGGCACTGCAAGACACCGGCCTGCGCGGCATCGTGGCCCGCGGCATGTTCGGCCCTTTCACACCTGTCGCCCGCGACAACGGATTGCAGGACACCCTGTTTCGCCATAGCGTTAAACACGAGCTGGATACCATGCACGAATGCCTGAGCAACTGGCAGCAAGGCCGCGTGCAAATCTGGCCATCGCCCATCAACATCATCTACAACGACCTGGACCTGGTCATAGGCTCCGCCGAGATGGCCCGCAAATTCGATGTACGCTGGCAAACCCACTGTTCAGAAGCACCCGTAGACCCGGACATCTTCCAGAAAGCCTACGGCGCACGTCCTTTCCGCTGGCTGGACGAACAAGGTTGGCTGGATGAACGAGCCGGATTTGCCCATGCCATCTGGATGGACGACGATGAAATCGAACGCGCAGGCCGCGCCGGATGCAGCATCGCCCATAACCCCATGTCCAACGAATACCTGGCCTCCGGCCCCATCCGCTTAAAAGAGCTGCTGGAAGCCGGAGTACGCATAGGCCTTGGGGCTGACGGCGCAGCAGGCCACCAGGTCGACCTGTTTCAGATCATGCGCCAAGCCGTTTACGTCCAACGCCTGGCACGCCTGGACCCGCAAGCCAGCAATGCCCAGGACGCCTTCTGGCTGGCCACCCGAGGCGGTGCAGAAATGCTGGGCATAGACGCAGGCCAACTTAGCGAAGGCAAACTGGCCGATATGGCGCTGGTCAACCTGGATCAACCCCACCTGAGCCCCTGTTTCGATGTGGTCGCTAGCCTGGTCTACTGTGCCAGTGGCCGCGATGTCTCCATGACCATCGTGAACGGCAAAGTTATCTACGAAAACGGCGAAAGCCAATGCGTCTCCAAACAAGAAGTCGTGGCCAAAGCAAGAGAACATTGCACTGCCTTGATTACCCGCCTGGGAGTCCTGCAACCAGCAGGCCTGATGCCAGCATAAAAAGCGGATAAGAAAAAAGCTGACACAAAAGAGTAGAAGGGGATGAGGGCCAAAGGCCGAGGGGCAAACCCCCTCGGCCTTTGTTTCATGGGCCTGGGGGTCAATACAGATAGACCATACATAGTGAAGAGAAACTGATGCTCCTAAAGATAGAGCTAGCTTCTACCTTGATCCCGACCTTTAGTGAGAGTGTCACTAATGACTCTTTCCAGAGTCATAACTTTTTGAGTAGCTGGGTTGTTTGTCGTTTGTCGTTTGTCGTGTGTCGTTTGTTGTTGTTTGTGGTGGTAGTGCTCCACTCAGATGAAGCCAAAGCAGCAGAAATTGGTTTTAAATTTTGCTTTTCCCTCCGACCTCTTCGGCTTCCCAAACGAGCCCAGCTTCCAGCTTCGAGAATTGTCATCCAACCCAAAAGAGTTCCTTTTTAAACAGTCTCTGGAATCTGAAGTAATTCTGAGTCGTTCGAGTGGGGGGGCTCTGGCGGGGCGATTCAGATGGCTTGCCGCGGGCGAGTGATTGCGTAGGGATGCAAGCGACCTGCTGTTTGAGCCGGACGCTTGTACTTGGTCCGGGGGACCAAGTACCCGGCGAGTTCAGGTCGCGCCCGTAGCAATCACTCGACAAGGGCACCGGTGCACAGCACCGGCAAGCTATCAGCCCAGCCGGAGCCCCCCCCACTCGAACGACGTCTTCAGAACGCCTTCCTTCAATCCAGAGGCGGTACCAAGCCCCTAATGGTGTCCAACCGTTCTCACTCAAACCCCACGCTTTAAATAGGCTGCTTCAAGCTGCAACAAGATATTAGAACCAACACTGATCAAACCAGTACTCTGCAGGACAAAACAAAGCACAAAACAAGAAGGGCATCTCGAATGAGATGCCCTTCAAGCAATTAGCTAAGCCTCTTAGAGCCCAGCCAAACGCCCCAATACCTTATCGCGACCAACCAAAGCCAGCACAGCATCCACCGCAGGTGTCTGCTTCTGCCCCGTCACCGCCACCCGCAAAGGAATAGCCAACTTGGGCATCTTGACCTCATGATCCGCCAGAACCTGTTTGATCAACGCAGCCAGATTCTCCGTATTCCACTGTGGCAAGCTAATCGCCTTGCTGGCAAAGTCCCGCAACAAAACACGCGCTTCCGGCGTCAACACCTCGGCCATCAGCTCATCACTGGCAGGCTCGAAAGGACGGCAGAACAGCAAAGCACCTTCAGCCAACTGATTCAAGGTCTCGGCACGGTCTTTCAGCAAGCCCATGATGCCAGGCACATCCTGACCATCCGTCTTGCCACCCAAAGCCTCAATACGCGGAGCTACACGCTCGGCCAGATCCGCATTGTCGCTGGCCTTGATGTAATGCGCATTCACCCAGTTCAACTTCTTGGGGTCCCACTGCGAAGCAGATTTGCTCAGACTGCGGGTATCAAACCATTCCACCAACTGCTCGCGGGTGAACAGCTCGTCATCACCGTGACTCCAGCCCAAACGAGCCAGATAATTGATCATGGCTTCAGGCAGATAACCGTCCTTGTCGTAATCCATGATGCTGACCGCGCCATGGCGCTTGGACAGCTTCTCGCCATCAGGGCCCAGAATCATGGGGACATGACCGTACTCGGGCAAGGTAGCACCCAAGGCCTGCAAGATCACAATCTGACGCGGCGTGTTGTTCACGTGGTCATCACCACGAATCACATGAGTGATGGCCATGTCCCAATCGTCCACCACCACGCAGAAGTTGTAGGTAGGCGTGCCGTCAGGACGCGCAATCACCAGATCGTCCAGCTCGCTGTTATCAAAGCTGATGCGGCCCTTCACCATATCGTCCCAACTCGTCGCGCCGGATTGCGGGCTCTTGAAACGAACCACAGGCTTGCGGTCAGCCGGGATAGCAGGCAATTCCTTGCCAGCCTCAGGACGCCAGGTGCCGTCATAACGAGGCTTCAAACCCTGAACACGCGCCTTCTCGCGCATGGCTTCCACTTCCTCGGGGCTGCTGTAGCAGTAGTAGGCATGGCCGTCCTTCAGCAACTGGGCGATGACCTCGCGGTAACGATCCATACGCTGCATCTGGTAGAACGGGCCTTCATCCGCATCCAGACCCAACCACTGCATGCCATCCAGAATGCCCTGCACCGCCTCGGGGGTGGAGCGCTCCAGATCCGTGTCTTCAATACGCAGCACAAAAGTGCCTTGATGATGACGGGCAAAAGCCCAGGAAAACAGTGCCGTGCGCGCACCGCCCAGGTGCAGATACCCAGTGGGCGAGGGGGCAAAACGGGTGCGAATGACGTTGGAAGTAGACGTGCTCATAACTTGTGTGTGGCCTTGACCTTGGGGACGCCCGGATACGGGACCGAATCTGCGTATTTTAACTCAGCCCGCCAACTAGGAAAGAATGGCGGCGCAGAAGTGTCCTAATGCCCCGTTTCTGTATTCAGTTGATCGAACTGGCGCACCAGTTCCGCCAGCGAACCGGCCTGCATTTTCTGCATCACACGGGCGCGACGAACCTTGACGGTTACTTCCTTCACATCCAGCTCGGCAGCAATCTGCTTGTTCAGCAAACCCTGCACCACACGCATGAATACATCACGCTCGCCCGCGTTCAGACTGTCCCAACGCTGCTGCAAGGTCAGGCGGGTTCTGGCTTCTTCCTTGCGCTGCGCATCGGCTGCCAGAGCCGACTGCACCGCATCAATCAGGGCCTGATCCACAAACGGCTTGGTCAGAAAATCCCAGGCCCCATGCTTGATGGCCTTGACCGCCATATGAATATCGCCATGCCCGGTAATAAAGATGACTGGCATATGCAGCCCGCGCGACTCCATCTGCAAATGAAAGTCCGTGCCGCTTTGTTCAGGCATGCGCACATCCAGTACCAGACAGGCTGGCGCGTTGGATAGAGGGTGCGCCAGAAAGTCCCGCGTAGAGGCAAAGCTAAGTGCGTTCAAGCCCACGCTGGCCAATAAATCGTCCAGGGCGGCGCGAACGGAAGGGTCATCATCAATGATGTAGACCGTGGGCGTGTTCAGAGAGGAATCCGGATTGTCTGTCATGGCGCCAAAGGTAAGGTGAAATGAAAGGCAGCACCGCCATCGGATTGGTCAGTGGCCCAGATATGGCCGTTATTGGCATCGATAATTGTGCGGCTGATGGTCAAACCCAGCCCCAGCCCGCTGGCCTTGGTGGTCCAGAAGGTATCAAACAACTGCGACAACTGCGTACCCGACAAGCCAGGGCCATTGTCTTTAATGGAAAACAGCACCTTGTTGGCTTGCGGCTTGTCGCCCGGCAAGAGGCTGGTTTCTATGGTGATGTGAGCCGCATGGTAGTCCGAAGGCGGCGACAAGGCTTCGATGGCATTGAGCAGCAAATTTGCCATGACCTGCTGAATCTGGACCCGGTCGGCATAGACCTGAGGCAGATCGGACTGCAAGGCCAGACGCAGATCAATATGCTGACGTCGCATCTCGCCACCGGACAGGCCCAGCAGCTCTGTCAAAGCCTGGTTCAGATCAAAAGCGCTGCTGGTGGGGGCTTCGTTACGGGTAATGCTGCGTACCCGGTCCAGTACATCTTTAGCGCGCTGAGCGTCGTACACAATCCGCTGTGCGGCCGCCTGCGCCTTCTCTACATTAGGCGGCGAGGCTTCCAGCCAGCGCTGACACGCACCCGCACTGCTATTGATGGCAGCCAAAGGCTGGCTGACTTCGTGAGCAATCGAGGTGCTGAGTTGCCCCAGAGTCGTCAAACGGGACAGGCGCAGCAAGTGCTCGCGCGTTTCATGAGCGGCTGCCTGCACGGACTTGAGCTTCAGTCCTAGATACGAGGTGATGGCAATCGCAATAATGCTGATGCCGGTATTGACCAGCCCCACATCGTAGTCACCCGATCGAGTCAGCACAAAGCTGACAACGGTCAGCACCATGCTGATGCTGGTTAGCGCAATAACCTGCCGGGCCGATAAAAAACGAATCGCTATCAGCAGCAGCGGGGTATGGAACACCGCGGCAGCGATAGCGTAGTTAGTGACGGTATCGGCAATGAAGACCAGCGCCATCAAAATACAAATGCCGGTCAAGGCCAGGGCTCGGTACGTTTTGCTCGATAGGAAGTGAAGGGGTGCTTTCATGTCTTTCATGTATGGACCAGGCTGCAGGCTTGAGTCTGTAGTGTGGCCATCATATACCCGCGGTTCTTTCAGAACGTGCTTCAAGGCTCGGACCCCCGAAAGGAGCGCCGGGAGTCCAGGCCTGTCAGACTTAGAACCACTGACCAAAGCGGCGGATGTACAGCATTTTCATACCCTGTGCGACCAGGCAGTAGGCCAGCAAGGTGCCGACCAACCAGGGGAAGTATTCCCAAGGCAGTGGTTGCAGACCCACCATGGCGCCCACGCCGGAGAAGGGCAGGTAAATACCCACAGCGGCAATCAGCAAGGTCATCAGCATGACAGGCAGGGCGGCCGTGCTTTGAATGAAGGGGATCTTTTGCGTGCGCAGCATGTGAACCACCAGGGTCTGCGAGAGCAAGCCTTCGATGAACCAGCCGGACTGGAATAGCGATTGCAGTTCAGGCGTATTGGCGCCAAATACGTACCACATCAAGACAAAGGTACTGATGTCGAAAATGGATGAGGTAGGGCCAATCCAGATCATGAAGCGGCCGATATTCTTGGCGTCCCATTTACGGGGTTTGCGCAGAAAGTCCTTGTCCATGCGGTCCCAGGGCAAAGCCAGTTGGGAGATATCGTAGAGCAGGTTTTGAATCAGCAAGTGGATGGCCAACATGGGCAGGAAGGGGATGAAAGCACTGGCCACCAGTACCGAGAACACATTGCCAAAGTTGGAGCTGGCCGTCATGTTCAGGTACTTGATGATGTTGCCAAAGGTCTCGCGGCCTTTGATCACGCCTTCTTCCAGCACCAGCAGGTTCTTTTCCAGCAAGATGATGTCTGCCGATTCCTTGGCAATATCCGTGCCGCTATCAACCGAAATGCCCACGTCAGCATCGCGCAGGGCGGGGGCGTCGTTGATGCCATCACCCAGAAAACCGACGGTGTGACCATTGGCCTGCAAGGCTTTCAGAACACGCGATTTTTGCAGTGGAGTGAGCTTGGCAAAAACCGAGTGACGCTCGACCGCGCAGCGCAGATCGGGTTCTTGCATCAGTTCGATCTCAGGGCCGAGCAAAGGCTTGCCAGGTTCCAGACCCACTTCACGGCAGATTTTCGCGGTGATGATTTCGTTATCGCCAGTCAGCACTTTTACAGCTACACCGTGCTCGGTCAGGGCGGCAATGGCTTGGGCGGCACTTTCTTTAGGTGGGTCCAGGAAGGTCAGCAAACCTTGCACGGTCATCTCGCGCTCGTCCTGGGCTTCGTAGCGGCTCTTGGCCTGTTCAACAGAAATGGAGCGAGTGGCAATCAGCAAGACACGGAAGCCGTCCGAGTTGTAGCGGTAAGCCATTTTCAGCAGACGGGCGCGTTGCTCGGTATCCAGAGGCAAGCGCTGATCACCGTCCTGTACGTGGGTGGCAATGCTGAGCATTTCTTCCACCGCACCTTTGCACACCATCAACTGTTCGCCCTGCGTGTCTTGTACGACAACCGACAGGCGACGACGCACAAAGTCAAAAGGCAGCTCGTCAATCTTGCGGTAAGAGCCAATGGCCTGGCGGGCAGACGGTGTTTTTTCTGCAAAGCGCAGCACAGCCTGATCCATCAGATTTTTGACGCCGCTTTGATGCAGGCTGTTTAGCAAGGCCAATTCCAGAATGCGTGGGCTATTGCGATCATCCAGGCCCAGGTGGTGTTCCAGAATAATGCGGTCTTGTGTCAGGGTGCCGGTCTTGTCGGTACACAGCACATCCATCGCACCAAAGTTCTGAATGGCGTTCAGGCGTTTGACCACCACCTTGTTCTTGGCCATGGCCACCGCGCCTTTGGCCAGGTTGGAGGACACAATCATGGGCAGCATTTCGGGGGTCAGGCCCACGGCGACAGCCAGTGCGAACAGGAAGGCTTCCGTCCAGTCGCCTTTGGAAAAACCGTTGATCAGCAGCACGATAGGCACCATGACCAGCATGAAGCGAATCAGCAGCCAACTGACACTATTCACGCCCCGGTCAAACGACGTTTCAGCGCGTGAGCCGACAATGGCTTTGGCCAGCGAACCAAAGTAGGTTTTGGAGCCCGTGGCGATAACGACCGCCGTGGCTGTACCGCTGACCACATTGGTGCCCATAAAGCACATATTGTTTTGTTCCAGTACCCCAGCCTGATCACTGGAGGCGGTGGCACTTTTACTGCTGACAGCACTGAAGACATCGTATTTTTCAACCGGCAGTGCTTCCCCAGTCAGGGCGGCCTGGCTGACGAACAAATCGCGGGATTCAATCAGGCGCAGATCAGCCGGGATCATGTCGCCTGCCGACAGACGCACGATATCGCCGGGCACGATCTGGCTCATGGGAATTTCGCGCATGACGGTGGAGCTGGATACTGTGGAGCGGCGTTGCACGCTGGCCGTGGTGCGCACCATGGCTTTCAGTGCCTGGGCGGCTTTGCCGGAACGGTATTCCTGCCAGAAACGCAGCAGGCCGCTGAGTGTGACCATGATCACAATGATCAGCACGCCGGTGTAATCCACTTCTTCGCCCGAGCGCATGGGCAAAATAATGTCGGTGACGGCGCTGACAGCGGCCAGCACCATCAAGACCGCAATAAAGGGGTTTTTGAAGGCCAGGGCCAACTGAATCAGGGCGTGGGCAGGCTTGTCCCGGGCGACCTCGTTGGGACCGTATTCGGTCAGGCGGCTCAAGGCCTCGGCGTCGGTCAGGCCGTTCAGATTGGCTTGTACAGAGGCCAGGGTCGTCTCCAGGCTAAGCCCGGTTTCGGTGGCCGTGCGCAGTTTGGCGTCGTGATCCACTGAGCGCAGTGGCGGACGGTGTTGTTGAATGCTCATGTAATGCTCCTGGGGTACAGGCGTGACAATGCTGTCCGTCCTTGAAGGCGGACGCAGCAGGTCCTGCCGACCTGTTTCAGGGTCGGCAAACTAAAGGTAAGAACAAGCGGATTTATTTAGTCAGCGTCAGGCCAGCGCTTAGTGGCTGGGCAAGGTGCAGCGCCACACTCGCGCTGAGGGTGGTTTTTCACTGTCTGCAACCCAGTGGATCTCTGGTTTGCGACTGGCCGTGTTGATACGCCAGGCAAGAGCGGGGCGATGGCTGGGGACAGTGCGCTCGGTATGGCACGGTGTAGCAAGTGGCGATCGGCAAGGCGCAAAGGCCCGGATCGGTCCAGTATGAATAATGCGGTGCATGGGTGGCTCCTGGTCGTGCTGCGCAAGCCACTTCAGCAGACGACCCGGTGGATCAGTGGTGTCTGAGGAGCCTGTGCAGCATCTTTCTTCGACTGTCGTCGCTGGACATAGTGTGTGTTTTTCCTGTCAGAGAGAACGAAAGGTCCTGCTTTCCGAACGGATGTTATTTTACGGTCTGCAAGCGGCTTTGCGACTGGCTTTGCGCCGTTTTTGCCCAGGCATTGGCGTATGGGGTTTATACGAAAGTATATGAATGGCCTGCGGCAGGGTAAAAAGCGGGCAGATGATGCAAGACAGATATAGCCAGCCAAGTCCCTTTTATTTGTGGGCGGCTGTGCTTAAGATGGGGGATTCATTATTTTGGTGCGTGATCTTCTTATGGCGGAACAATCATGGCAGCCCTAAGGCATCGTCTGACAGCATTGTTTGAGCCCCGTTCGGTGTTGGTCGTTTCCACATTACCCTTGCCGCTGATCAAGGATATGCCAGCTCGGCTGGCTGGACGGATCACCCAGGCGCGCATTACGGCCACGCAGGTTCTGGTGCCAGACCGTCTGGAAGGCTTGACCGATACCCAGCGCCTGGATTTGGCGCTGGTGTGTATTGAGCCGGTGCGTTTGCCGCAGGCTCTGGATGCCATCCGGGTCCACAAGCCGCGCGTGGTGCTGCTGTTGCCCTCGAACCTGGCCTCCCGCGACCCCATGGAAGACATGGTGTATGCACGCTCCTGGGCGCGTATCAATAATTGCCTGGTGCTGGGGCCGCGTGCGTTCGGCATACAGCGGCCACATATGGGCATCAACCTTAGCCATGAGCCACAAATGGCCTTGGCGGGGCGAGTGGCCTTGGTATCCCAGTCGCGCTCGATTACCTCGGCCTTGATGGACTGGGCGGATGATGTCAGTTTGGGTTTTTCCGCCATTGTGTCGGTCGGGGATGAGGCCGTCATTGATGTGCCCGAGGTGCTGGAATATCTGGCAATGGACCCGCGTACTGACAGTATCGCGCTGTATCTGGAACACACACCGGCCTCTCGTCGTTTTACCAGTGCTTTGCACGCGGTGGCAGCCGTCAAGCCCGTGGTGGTTTTGAAGGTAGGTGGTCAGCGTCAGCAGGGCGAGGCCCACGAGGCGGTGTTCAATGCCTTGATGCGACGTGTAGGCGCGGTGCGCATTCGTTATTTTGTGCAGTTGTTTTCGGCCTTGAAAGTGCTGGTCTATACCCGTCGTCCCAAAGGGCGGCGTATTGCCTTGTTCTCCAATGGCAATGGCGCAGCGCAGATGGCTTTGGATGTATTGGGCTCGGATGCGGCGGTGACTTGCCCGGAGCTGTCTGCTTCGACCCAACGTGCGCTGGATAATCTGCTGGCTCCTGGTGATCAGGTACAAAACCCGGTGGTGACCTATGTGCCGCTGACGCCCATGCGTATCGATTCGGTTATCTCCACCTTGCTGGATGACAAGGATATCGACGGGGTACTGGTCTTGCTGACCCCTGATCCCTTGGCCGATATGCCTGCGGTCTCACGAGAGCTGGCCATGCTATCGGCCAGTGCCCGTAAACCCATCATCACGTGTCTGATTGGTGATGCGGATATGCGGCCTTTGCGTCATTTGCTGGACGGGGTAGGAACCCCCGCTTTCCGTACTCCGGATACGGCTGCCAACGCCTTTGATCTGCTGGCCCGATATCACTACAACCAGCACTTGTCGCAGCAAACTTTGCCGCCCTTGCCGCTGGGGACTCTGCCCGAAGTGGAACCGGCCCGCGAACTGGTACGTCAGATTCAAAGCGAACGGCGCGAGGCCAGCGAGCAGGAGTGTCGTGATCTGCTGCGCTACTTTCACGTGCCTGTGGTGGATCTGCGTGTCACCCACGATCAGGGTGAACCGGATCCCGATGTTTCAGCTATGGGCCTGCGTTTCGAGACCGACGACAAGCTCGGGCCCTATGCCGTGTTTGGCGGGGCAGACCATGCGGATTGGTTGTCCTCTTCCTATCCGGCGGTCGAGCTGCCACCGCTGAACCGTTATTTGGCGCGTCAGTTGGTTGAGCGTAGTCCGCTGTGGCGCAAGAGCTTGTCCTCGCAGTTGACGCCCTTGGTGCTGACGCAACTTCTGCAGGTGCTGGAGCGTTTGTCGGACTTGATGAGCGAGCTGCCCGGCGTACGTCGTGTCGTTCTGGACCCGATCATGGCGGGTGAAAACAGCCTGTACATCAAGAGCATTTCTATTTCCCTGAGCAAGCAGTCCATGCTGGTGCTGCCCGAAACGGCAGGCTATCGCCACATGGCGATTCATCCTTACCCGCGTCATCTGATCGAGCGGCGTCAGTTCAAGGATGATCAGCGCTGGACCTTGCGACCTATCCGCCCGGAAGATGCCGAGGCGCTGCAAGCCTTCATGCGCGGCCTGTCGGATGAAAGCCGTTATATGCGCTTTGTGTCCATGCTGCGCGAACTGACACCACGCATGTTGTCCCGCTATACCCGAATCGACTACGACCGGGAGCTGGCGCTGATCGCGACGGTGCGCTCGCCTAATCCCGACAACCGTAACCATCCGCGTGACGAGATTATTGGCTTTGCCCACTATCTGCGTAATGGCGATGGCCGGGGGGCGGAGTATGCCCTGGTGATTGGGGATGCCTGGCAGCGACGTGGCCTGGGGTTCACCTTGATGGAAGCCTTGATCCAGGCAGCCGCCGAGCAGGGGCTGACCTATATAGACGGTTATGTGCTGGCTTCCAATGCCCCCATGCAAGCCTTGATGAAGCGTTTGGGTTTCCAGAATGATGCTGACCCTGAGGATCCCAGCATGCGCCGTGTCTGGCTGGATCTGGGTGAGACACGTCGTTCAGATTAAAGGCGGGCGGTTTAGCTGGTTCTACAGGGAAGTAAGCGTTTAATTGTTTCTTGATGTCCCGATTCACTCAACGGTGGCGAGACTATGATGCGGTCGTGATGGCAGGCAGGTCGGCGCTGGAGCGCTGACTGACGCCGCATCAATAGATGGTGTCTGCCACCGCTGGCGCCATATACCGGGGTCACAATGATGCGATTGAATCTGGCTGTTTTGCAACGATGGGTGTTCAGCTTGTTCTTGGTGGGTGGTCTGTTAGGCTGCTCTGGACAGACTGCGGTGTCACCAGACAAGGCCCACTACGAGTTTTCCATGGAGCAGGACAGCCTGGAGATGAGGGACGGTGTGCGGCTGGCGGTAACTTACTATCGGCCATCAGCCAGAACAGCAGGGGAAACCTTCCCGGTCATCCTGGAAATGCTGCCTTATCGCAAGGACGATTTTTTCGCTCTGGGTGACTACGACTACGGTTCTTATTTTGCCAAGCGAGGCTATGTGCTGGCTCGGGTCGATGTGCGTGGTACCGGAGGCAGCACTGGCCCTGTCCCCGTCAGTGAGTATTCGTCCGCCGAGATTGCCGATGCCGAGGAGCTGATTGATCAGTTGTCCCGCAAGAGCTGGTCCAATGGCAAGGTGGGCATGTATGGCTTGTCCTGGAGCGCGTTCAATTCCTTGATGACGGCGCACAGAAAGCCGCCTGCGCTCAAGGCCATTATTGCGGCGCACGGCTCCACCGATCTGTTCTACAACGATGTTCACTACATTGATGGTGCCTTGCATATTGACTCCTATGCGCACCAGATCGATACCGACAATGCCATGCCGCAGAGCCCGGAATATAGGATTGATGAGGAATACTTCAAGAACCGTTTTGATCGTGAGCCCTGGATCTTCACCTGGCTGCGCCAACAGCAGGATGGCGAGTTCTGGCGCGCCGAGTCCCTGGCCTTCAAAAAACAGCCTTTGGAAGTTCCGGCTTATTTGATCGGGGGCTTGCTGGATGGTTACCGTGACTTCGCTCTGGATGTCAGTCGGACCTCCAAGGCGCCTGTGATTGTGGAAATGGGCCCCTGGAATCACGCCTGGCCGGAGTATGGAGCGCCAGGTCCCAATTATGAGTGGCGCGAGAAGGCGGTGCGCTGGTGGGATTACTGGCTCAAAGGCATAGATACCGGGGTGCTGGATGAACCCCGCCGAATGGCCTTCATGCGCACGGGTCATGCACCTGCAACAGACCTGAAAACCGTGCCCGGCTATTGGCGCTGTGATCCGCAATGGCCGGTAGACGGTGCGAAGACTCAACGCCTGCATCCTCAAGCTGGGCCTCAACTGGCGTCTATCTCACCTGCCTCGGGTTTGGCTCGGACTTTGCAGTACAAGGCCGGAGCGGGCTTGGCGGGTGGTGGCTGGTGGGGTGAACAGACGGGGGATATGTCTGCCGATGATGCTCATAGCCTGGTCTATGACTCGGCACCCTTGGCCGAGGCCATGGAAATAATGGGCATGCCCAAGGTGCGCTTGAAGGTCGCGGCTGATGCACCTTTTTATCAATGGACGGTGCGACTGGAAGATGTGGCCCCGGATGGTCAGGTGTCTTTGGTCAGCGGAGCAATTATCAACCCCTCTCAGCGTGTTTCGCGCCTGGAACCCCAAGCCTTGGTGCCAGGTGAGGCGACCAAGCTGGAGACCTCCATTCATTTCACTACGTGGCGCTTCAAGCCGGGACACCGTATTCGTTTAGCTGTAAGCAATGCCCAGTTCCCCATGGTTTGGCCTAGTCCTACACCCGGTGTGACCAGTCTGTTTGTGGGCGCTGATACGTGGGTGGATTTGCCCGTGGTGCCGGTACGGCAGCAGGGTACGCAGGCTTGCGTGATGTCGCCACCCCAGGCTAGTGAAGCGGCTCCTTTTGGTCGCACTATTGATGGCGACGGCCCTGTATTCAGCAGTGTCCGCAACGAAGAGACGGGCGATTCGATTTTTACGACTAGCAATGAGCTTAGCTGGGTCCTGCATGACAATCTGTACCGGTCCGAGGAGATGTATCGCTGGGAGGTCAACGATGCTACGCCCGCCAAGGCGCGTTATCAGGGTGATCGGCGCAATGTCTTTACCATTCAGGGGAGGGAAATAGATTTGTCGGCCCAGGCCAGGATCGAGTCTGATGAATCCTATTTCTACCTCACCTTCACTCGGGTACTGAAACAGGACGGTGTTTTGGTCCGGGAAAAGACGTGGCAGGACCGTATTGCACGGGTCTATCAGTAAGTCTGTACGGGCCAGAACCAAAAAAAACGCCGCTGTAATCACAGCGGCGTTTTTTTGTGTGTGGCGAACTTAGCGCAGTATTTGCTTGAAGAACTGGCCAATGGCCGTGATTTCTTCCGGGCAGACGGCGTGGGGCATGGGATACACATTCCATTGCACCTGATAGCCCATGGCTTCCAACTGCTGACGGCTGGCTTCTGCGCGGGTCAGAGGCACCACCGGGTCCATGCTGCCATGAGCCATGAAAATGGGTGTGTCCTGATTGGCCGGGTGGCGCTCCTTGGCTACCGCAGCGGCCAGGGGCAGATAACCGGACAGACAGAGCATGCCTGCCAGACGTTCGGGCAAGCGCAAGCCGGTTTGCAGCGTCATGGCGCAGCCTTGCGAAAAGCCGGCCAGCACAATGTTTTCTGTCGGGATGCCACGGGCGTTCTCGCGGGCGATCAGATTCTGCACCTCGATCTGCGATTGACGCAGGCCGCTTTCGTCCTCGTGACGCACCAGATCGGCAACATAAATGTCGTACCAGGAACGCATGGCCATGCCGCCGTTAATGGTGACGGGCTGGATGGGGGCGTGCGGGAAAATGAAACGGATGGCGGGGGCATCTTGCAGGCCCAGTTCGGGCACTATAGGGGCAAAATCGTGGCCATCGGCACCCAGACCATGCAGCCAGATAACGGCGTGCTGGGGATTGGCACCGGTTTCAATCTCAATCGACTCAAGCAGAGGGTTCATGCGGACTCCGAAAGATCTACCAAGGTCTTGATGTACTGATACAGGGCACGGTAATGCTTGCGCTGTGGGTCCTGGCCTTGTACCAGTGTGGAATTTTTCTCCGCTTCTTTGCGTGCAGCACGAATCAGGGTGCGCAACTGCTGGATATCGGCGCCGGAAAATTCATTCATGAATTCGGTCAGAGCGTCGTCATCACGCAACAACAGGTCGCGCAGAGCTTCCAGCCTGTGCATGGCACGGGTGTCTTCCTTGGAGCCGTTTTCCCAGACATCCAGTTGTTTCAGGATCGGTTCCGGTTCCACATTGCGCATCAGCTTGCCCACATAGTGGATTTGACGGCGGCGACCTTCGCGGGCCGTCGGGCTGATGCGCTTGGCATCCTTGATGGCGGCCATCAAAGGCTCACCCAGATCAAGTTGTTTGAGTCGGTCGTCCGAGAGCTCGATCAGGCGTTTGCCTAGATCAAGCAGAGCGTGCATCTCGCGTTTTACCTGCGATTTGCTGGGGCGGTCGTAACCGTTTTCATCGATTTCAGTGCGTGGACGGGACATAAGAAGTGAAATAGCAAAGATTGTCGCCAATTGGCTATGATAACCGCCTAACCCTCAAAGAGTAGCAATGAGTCAACCAACTATTTCTCAATTGTCGATCAGCGCCAATCAGTTCCAGTTTTGCGAATTGGTGGACGAAGCGCTGCGGCATGCCAAAAAACTGGGCGCCAGTGATGCGGCCGTCGATATTTCTGAAAACAAAGGTTTGGCGGTCTCCGTGCGCCAGCTTGAACTGGAAACGGTAGAGCAGACGCAAGATCGCTCCTTGGGTGTGACCGTGTTTGCCGGTCAGCGCAGTGGTTCGGCCTCGACGTCGGATTTTTCCGTCAAAGCCTTGCGTGAAACGGTGGAGGCTGCCTGGCATATTGCCCGCTATACCGCCGAAGATCCTTTTGCCGGTTTGCCTGAAAAAGACATGCTGGCCCAAAGCTATCCCGATCTGCACTTGCATCACCCCTGGATGCTGGATGCTGACCAGGCGGCCAAGCTGGCGATTCGTGCCGAGCAGGCTGCGCTGGAATTGAGCCCGCTGATCAGCAATTCCGAAGGCGCATCGGTAGATACGCTTGAAGGGCATTTTGTGATGGGTAATAGCCGTGGCTTCTTGGGTGGCTACCCATATAGCCGTCACTCGCTCAGTGTCAGCCCGATTGCAGGCAAGGGCGACAATATGCACCGTGATTACTGGTACAGCAGCTCGCGTGACCCTTCCCGTTTAGCCAGCCCGGAGTCGGTGGGACGCTATTCGGCTGAACGCACCTTGTCGCGCCTGTCGGCACGACGTATTCCTACTGGCCGCTATCCGGTCTTGTTCGAGGCCCCGCTGGCTGTGGGCCTGATCGGTGCCCTGGTGCAGGCCACCAGCGGCTCGGCGCTGTATCGCAAAACCAGTTTCTTGCTGGATTCCCTGGGTAAATCTGTCATGGCCAAGCACATTGATGTGCTGGAGCGCCCGCATCTGGCCGCTGCCATGGGTAGTGCTCCGTTTGACTCGGAAGGGGTGCGTACCAGTGATCGTGATGTGGTGCGTGGCGGAGAGCTGAAAGGCTACTTCCTGTCCTCCTATGCCGGCCGCAAGCTGGGCATGCCTTCCACAGGAAATGCGGGTGGCTCGCATAATCTGCTGCTCAGCTCACGTCTGACTCGTCCCGAGGACGATCTGGAGGCCATGCTCAAGAAAATGGGCCGTGGTTTGCTGGTTACCGAGCTGATCGGCCAGGGTATTAATTACCTGACAGGCGATTACTCGCGTGGTGCTTTTGGCTATTGGGTGGAAAACGGCCGTATTCAGCACGCTGTGGAAGAGATCACGATTGCCGGTAATCTGGCCGAGATGTTCGCGCAGATTGTGGCGGTAGGTGCCGATACCTTTGCGGCGGGCTCCAAGCGTACGGGTTCCATCCTGATCGAGCAGATGTCGGTGGCCGGTTCCTGATCCCGGCTGTCTGGAATACCGGGTCAGCCCGCCATGCCTTGTCATAGGTAGGCGGGTTGTCAGAAACCAGAGGATTACGGTCTGAGTTAGGAGTTGCTTCCTGCTCAGGCCGTTTTCTATGGGGAACCGATCCGGTGTTTCAGATCAAGGAGCCGACAAGATAGGGCCTGATTTGCGGGATAATCCGGGCTTTCCCAGCCCCCCATTCGGGGCGCGCCAGTGTACTATCCATAGCATAAAAATATTTCCCAATTATCGTCGAATACCCACAAGGAGGTTATTCATGCAGCGTCGCTCGTTTCTGAAAAAGGCAGGTCTTGGCGCCGTCGCCAGCACTGCCGCTATTGCTGCTCCTGCTATTGCCCAAAGCAATCCCAAGGTTAATTGGAAGCTGACATCGACTTACGGTCCCGCTACCCCGGCTCTGTTTTCGACAGCCCAGGCGTTTTGCAAGATGGTGGAAGAGGCCTCGGACGGCAACTTCAACATCCGTCTGTACCCTGCTGGTGAAATCGTTCCTGGTTTTGGCGTGATGGATGCGGTCAGCAACGGCACGGTGGAGTGTGGTCAGACAGCTTCCTATTACTACTACGGTAAAGATCCTTCTTTCAGCTTCGACACGGCAGTGCCTTTCGGCCTGAACGCGCGTCAGATGAATGCCTGGATGCAGGAAGGTAACGGCACCAAGCTGCTGCGTGAACTGTTCGCGACTCGTAACATCGTCAACTTTGCGTTCGGTAACACCGGCACCCAGATGGGTGGTTGGTACCGCAAGGAAATCAATTCCCTGGAAGACCTGAAAGGTCTGAAGATGCGTACAGCCGGTTTTGCCGGTGAAGTGCTGGCCCGCATGGGCGTGGTGCCTCAGCAAGTGCCACCAGGCGATATTTATCCTTCGCTGGAAAAAGGTACGCTGGACGCCGTGGAATTCGTGGGTCCTGTGGACGACGAGAAGCTGGGCTTCCAGAAAGTGGCCAAATACTACTACTACCCCGGTTGGTGGGAAGGTTCGGCCCAAGTGTCCTTGTACGTGAACGATGCTGCGTTCAAAGCACTGCCCAAGCAATATCAGTCCCTGATTGAAATTGCTTCGCGTGCCGCAGGCGAGCGCATGATCTCCCAGTACGATGCTCAAAGCCCCGCCGCTTTGCGTCGTCTGATTGCCAGCGGCGCTGTATTGAAAGCCTTCCCGCGCGACGTGATGGACGAGTCCTTCAAGACTTCCAACATTCTGTACAAGGAATTCTGCGACAAGGATCCTATGTTCAAGAAGATTCACGACGACTACATGGGCTTCCGTGACGCGATCGTGCCTTGGTTCCGTGTCGCTGAAGGTTCCTACGACAACTACCTGGGCATTGCTCTGGCAAACCAGAAAAAAGGCTGATTCCCGTAGCTTGGACCGGGCAGAGCAATCTGTTCCGGCTCGACAGGCCTGTCTTATCAACCCCTGTTTTCCAATTGGAAAGCAGGGGTTTTTAATGTGCTTTCCCTCTATGAGAGGGGGCCTGGGTGTGGCAAAAAGCCCGTGTTTTCACACGAAACCCTAGTGTTATCCACTATTTATGTTATTATGGCGAGCTATTTGGCAGAAATGCACGGGCGGAATATAACGTCTTGGCAGGGCTGAATGGAGCTGCCCAGCTTGTAAAAGCGGGTGGATTGTATGGGCCAAGCATGTTGCTTTGACCCAGAATTTTAATATTTAGGAACCATCATGAAGACCTTCGTGGCCAAGCCGCTTGAAGTCAAACGTGACTGGTTTGTGATTGACGCTAAAGGCAAAGTCCTTGGTCGTGTGGCCAGCGAAGTCGCACGCCGTTTGCGTGGTAAGCACAAACCCGAATACACCCCTCACGTTGATACCGGCGATTACATCATTATCATCAACGCTGCTGACATTGCCGTGACCGGTAACAAAGCGCAGGATAAGAAGTACTATCGTCACTCGAATTACCCAGGCGGTATTTACGAAACCAACTTCCAAACCATGCAAGAGCGCTTCCCTGGCCGTGCCGTTGAAAAGGCCGTCAAGGGTATGTTGCCTAAAGGCCCTCTGGGCTACGCCATGGCCAAGAAACTGAAGGTTTACGCTGGTGCCGAGCATCCTCATAGTGCTCAACAGCCTAAAACTCTGGACATCTAAGGATAGGTCATGATCGGTAACTGGAATTACGGTACGGGCCGTCGCAAGACCTCCGTTGCTCGTGTCTTCATCAAGAAGGGTTCGGGCCAAATCGTAGTCAACGGCAAGCCTGTTGACGAATACTTTGCTCGCGAAACGGGTCGCATGATTGTGCGTCAGCCACTGGTGCTGACCAACCATGTTGAATCGTTCGACATCAAGATCAACGTGCATGGCGGCGGCGAAAGCGGCCAAGCCGGTGCTGCCCGTCACGGCATCACCCGCGCTCTGATCGACTACGATGCAACACTGAAGACAGAACTGAAACAAGCTGGCTTGGTGACTCGTGACGCTCGTGCTGTTGAGCGTAAGAAAGTCGGTCTGCACAAAGCACGTCGCCGCAAACAGTTCAGCAAGCGTTAATTCGCCTCGCGACCTGTTTATGGTGCTCAAAAACCCCGGACTTGTCCGGGGTTTTTGTTTGCTGGCTACATTTGTCCTGCTTTGCTCGGTCTGGTAGTTGAGAACAGGCAGGACTACGTTAAGATAGAATTTTTGCTCGTCTCTCTTTCAGGAAAGTTCATGGCTACACATAGCGATACCCGGATCAAGGTAGGGATTGTCGGCGGTACAGGTTACACCGGGGTCGAGTTGCTGCGTCTGTTAAGTCAGCACCCTCAGGTTGAGCTGGTCGCCATTACCTCGCGTAAAGAGGACGGCGTGCCAGTGTCGGATATGTATCCGAACTTGCGTGGCCATGTGAACCTGAAGTTCTCTACCCCAGAAAACGCGAATCTGGAACAGTGCGATGTGGTGTTCTTTGCCACTCCGCACGGCGTAGCCATGAGCCAGGTCGAGCGTCTGCTGGAAGCAGGCGTACGCGTTATTGATCTAGCTGCCGACTTTCGTCTGCAAGATACGGACGTATTCCAGAAGTGGTACAAGATGGAGCACACTTGCCCGGATATCCTGAGCCAATCGGCTTACGGTCTGCCCGAGCTGCTGCGCGACAAAATTGCCCAAGCCAAGGTAATTGGTAATCCTGGTTGCTACCCCACCACCGTGTTGCTGGGCCTGGCTCCCTTGCTGGAAGGCGGTAAAGCGCTGGTTGATACCCAGCATCTGATTGCAGACTGCAAATCGGGTGTGTCCGGTGCCGGTAAAGGGGCTTCGGTTCCCAATCTGTTTGCCGAGGCCAGCGACAACTTCAAGGCCTACGGCGTGTCGGGGCACCGTCACCATCCAGAAATTGTGGAGCAGTTGCAGCGCTTGGCAGGCGGCCCGGTCGGTCTGACCTTTGTGCCTCACTTGGTGCCCATGATTCGCGGCATGTTCTCCACGATCTACGCGCGTATCAAGCCCGAAGCCATGGATATCGATTTTCAGGCTTTGTACGAGCAGCGCTACGCTCAGGAAACCTTTGTGGACGTGTTGCCTGCCGGTACTTTGCCAGAAACCCGCTCGGTACGTGCTTCCAACCAGTTGCGTATTTCCGTGCAACGCCCCGGTAATGGCGACCAACTGATCATTCTGGTGGTGCAGGACAATCTGGTTAAAGGTGCTTCGGGCCAGGCTGTGCAGAATATGAACATCTTGTTTGGTCTGCCAGAGCAAACAGGTTTGAATCACGTTGCTATTTTGCCTTAAAGGGAACTTGGTCTTGGTGAACAGGTCAAATGTTTATGGCTGAATCACCGCAAACCACTTCTCAGACTGTCGCTCCCTCCCGTTCGCGGGGCGGGGCGTCTATCATTGCATTAGCTGTATTAGTCGGCGTGCTGTTGGGCGGCGGAGGCCTGTGGCTATATCGCAGTCTGACGCAACCGGCCGATCAGTCCGAACAAATTCAGTTGGCGATGCAGAATTTGACGCGTAGCCAGCAATCCTTGCAGCAGATACAAAGCGAGTTTGAAGGCTTGCGCGGGCAACTGGTTCTGGAAGAGAGCACCCGCAAGGGTTTGGAAAAGTCCTTGCTCGCTACCCAGACTGAGCTGGCGCAGACACGCGAACAACTGGCCTTTTACGAGCAGTTGCTCCCTCCAGGCCCCAGCGGCTCTGTCACTGTCCGGGCCTTGGACGTTAGCAAACGGGGCGATTTGCTGGAGTACAAGGTGGTGCTGCAACGTAACGCCCCAGAAGGAAAGACTTTTTCCGGTCGTCTTCAGTTTCAGTTGACTGGGCGGCAAGGCGGAAAAACCGTTAAAATCGATCTATCACCCAGTTCCGGGCCGGACTCGGCGCTGGCAGAGTCATCTGTAGAACAGATTGATCCCTTGGTTTTAAACTTCAACCAGTTTCAGCGCGCCATGGGCTGGCTGGCTTTACCGCCAGACTTTGAGCCCACCGCCTTGACGCTGAACGTCCTGGAAGGAAGCGTTATCCGCGCCTCCCGCCAGGAAAAAATCGCCCAGCCAGACTAATCACCCAACCCACGGGTGGTCATGTGCAAGGCGATCACATGATAATTATTCATGCCGGCGGGGGCCGGCAGGAGAACCACATGAGCACTCTTACCGAATCCGTTGATCTGCAAGCCCCTCCTTCCCCACTGATCTTTACTGATTCAGCGGTTGAGAAGGTCCGTGAGCTCCTGATTGAAGAAGGCAGCCCCGAACTGAAGCTGCGCGTCTTCGTGCAAGGTGGCGGCTGTTCCGGCTTCCAGTACGGCTTCACTTTTGACGAACTGGTTAACGACGACGACACCATTATTGATAAAGATGGCGTGCAACTGCTGGTTGACGCCATGAGCTTCCAATACCTGGTGGGCGCAGAGATTGATTACAAAGACGACCTGGACGGTGCTCAGTTCGTTATCCGTAATCCTAATGCGACAACTACCTGCGGTTGCGGCTCTTCCTTCACGATGTAAGAGGGCAGGGCTGGCGCTGATTGTTCAGCGCTGATCACTTTATATAAAAACCCCCGGGCTCTGATGTTCAGAGCCCGGGGTTTTTTGTAGGCTGGTCGGTTTGCGGTGGCTACTTGTCTGTTTGGTTTAAATAGCCAGATCAAGCGGTAAATCAGAAATGTCTTTTAGCCGCTTTCCGTCCACCATGATGGCTAGCATCTCAGCGGCATCATCCATTCCTAGGGTTTGCAGGGTGGTTTGCAGCTCGTAAAGGGCGAAGTGATAGACGCAGTCAATATCGCCGGTTCCCAGGGCGATAGACGCTAAGCGGCTTGGTGTTGGTTCTGCCGTGACAACCATGACATGCGGGAGTCGCCCTTTACGGTTGCGCACCAGATTGAGTGCTTCAGAGCGTGCGTTCTGGGCGCGGTCACTACGAATCGTCCATTTGCAGGAAATACTGGCGTGCAGTAGCGGACGGCCTTGGTTTTGCTTTCGTAGGCTGGCTAGCGTTGTTACAGAGCTGTCGACAAGAGTGGTGTGTGCGTTGATGGTGGCGTCATCAACGGTATCGCGCACCACAACAACGTCAGGCGTAATGGTGTAGTCGCTGCCCAGGGCGGCGGCTAACTCAGGGTCTCGTTTGGCTGCGCTATCCAGGGCTACCAAGTGCGCGTACTGTTCATAGCGAGCAATTTCGAGGCGGTCTCGACCTGATACTTGATGAATATCCCAGTTGCCGGGGCGTAGGTGTCCAAGTAGCAAAAAGGTATTGCGTACAAAGTTAGCGCAGGCGCATTCAAATTGCTTGCCCGAGGTTTGTCCTGCAATGCGTTCGCCTTGCGTTTCTGCTTTCAGCAGGTCGGCAATGCCTTTGGCAATCCGAATGCTGGGCTTGCTGCTACTGTCTGCGTTACTGACTATGCCTTGGGGGTTGGTGGTTAGTGTGGTTTTGAGTAGTTCGGCATGGAATGCTTTACGAGCTTCGGAAAACTGGATGAGTTCGCTCATTTATGCAACCTTGAAAATTCGCTTTGTGCTTAATGCCTTGAAGATTTGATGTGCCACAGCAGCAGCCACAGGCGGAGGGAATGCATTACCAATTTGGCGGTACATGGCGGTTTTTCTACCATGAAAGGCCCATTCATCAGGGAATCCCTGGATACGTGCCGTCATGCGTGGTGTTAGGCGAGGCATTCCTACGAAGTCTTTGGGTGGTGCCTCGTCCCATAAACCCATGCCATCAACCCCTAGACCTGCCCATGCTTGTTTGGCCCGCGTGGGGCCAAGGTCGGGGCCGCCGTGTTTCTTGGAACCGCCAACCAATGTGGGGGCAATAGCATTGGCTTGGTCACGCCAGCGGTCAGCGCCGCGCCAGCCATTGGCTTTCATGAGATCGTACAGGAGCTCGCCGACTGTGACAGGTGCAATTTGGTTTGCTTCAGGCCACGTGAAATTGTCAGCAAACTCTTTGCGGATACCGACAAAAACGACACGAGGTCGTAATTGGGATACGCCATAGTCAGAGGCATTAAGAAGTTTCCAGCTTGGTACATAACCCAGTTTCTTTAGCTGCTTTTCAACCTTGTTACGGTAATCCTGAAAGACGGCATCAAGCAGGCCACGCACGTTCTCCAGCATGACTGCTTGGGGTCGGCATTCATCAACCATGCGTATGGCTTCGGGAAACAGGTCGCGCTCGTCGTCGGCGCCTAGCTGTTTACCTGCCTTGGAAAAAGGAGGGCAAGGGACGCCTCCGGCGACTAAATCGACACCGAGATAAGGGCGTCCATCGAACTGGCGTAAATCGCCTTCAACAACATTCCAGTCTGGGCGGTTTAGTCGTAATGTGGCGCAAGCGGGAGGTTCAATCTCTACAAGGGCAGCATGATTGAAACCAGCCATTTCAAGTCCTAGAGCCTGCCCACCAGCACCGGCGCATAGCTCTAATGACATAAATCTATTCATGGTCTTTCTCTAAGAGTTGCTTGAGCCTAAGCTCTTTTTGCTCTGCACTGTAGCATGCGCGCTAAATGGCACAGTCTACTGAATTGGTGGATCAGTGCTGATTATATATACAGTTTTTTGTGATCAATCAATACTACGGTGGTGCATCTGGTCTCTATTGCCTTATGACTGGAGACCGACTGGCTAATGGTTAATGGCTGCTTGGAGGTTTGCGTTGTTGGCGCTTGTCAGGGCGAGGAGGTGCTGAGGTACAGCGTTGTACTTATTACGAAGGCTGTCTATGCCGGATAACAAGCACCCAGCACCGTGGCACGTCGCGCACCTGTCACGGCGGGCAGCCCTGCAGGGATGCGTTCGATATGGGCGTAAGCCAGCCAGGCAAAGGCCAGGGCTTCGATGGATTGCGGATCCATGCCCAGCTCGGCGCTGGAGCGGATGGGCATCGCCACCAGATTGCCCAAGCGTTTCAGCATGGCTGGATTGGCAGCGCCACCGCCACACACAATCAATTCCTGAGTCTGATCTGCGTAAGAGCGGATAGCCTGTGCAATGCTATGAACAGTCAGATCCATCAGAGTGGATTGCACCACAGCAGGCTGAAGCTCGCTTTTAGGATCAATACGATCCAGATGCTCCTGCAGCCACCCCAGGTTGAACAGATCACGGCCTGTGGATTTAGGCGCAGGCAGAGCAAACCAGGGTTCGCTTAACAGGCTGGCAAGCAGGGCGGGGTCAGAGGCGGCGCTATTGGCCCACTGCCCATCTTTATCGTAGGGCTGGCCTTGATGTTTGTTCACCCAGGCATCCAGCAGCATATTTGCCGGGCCGGTATCGAAGCCAAACACATCACACCCAGGCAGCAGCAGGGAGATATTCGCAATCCCGCCCAGATTCAGAATGACGCGTCCGTGCTCGTGGCGGAAAAGCGCCTCATGAACGATAGGCACCAAAGGCGCACCTTGGCCACCCGCTGCGATATCCCGGCTGCGGAAATCCGCAATTACATCCACCCCGCAGCGCTCGGCCAGCAGGGCAGGGGCATTCAATTGCAGGGTATAGCCTTGGTCAGGCGCATGGCGGATAGTCTGTCCATGTACGCCAATCGCGCGGATCAGGTCTTTTTCCGGGCCTTGAGTCCAGGGCAGGCAAGCCTGGGCGTAGAGTTTGGTAAGCTGCAGGGCGGCCATACTGGCGCGGGCCAGCTCATTGTGCCCGGGGTGCTGCAAAGCCAGCAGCTCGTCTCGCAGAGCGGTTGGCATGGGCAGGCTGTGGGTTTGGTGTATCTGTGCCCCCTGCGGGCCGAAGGATGCCAGCACGGCATCTACACCGTCCATGCTGGTACCAGACATCAGTCCGATAAACAGGGGGGCTTGCATAGGCTTAGCGGCTGGCCAACGCTACAGGCTCGTCGCCTGTGTGCAGCAAGGCAAAGCTGTTCTGGTAGGAAGCCAGTGTTTGCTGGAACTGCTTGCGTTGTGGAGCATCCAGTACACGTGCCACGGGCAGGTCTACCGACAGCGGATCAATTGCTTTTTGTGCAATGCGGAATTCGTAGTGCAGGTGCGGGCCGGTCGCCCAGCCGGTTGAGCCGACGTAACCAATCAGTTGACCTTGCTCGACGCGATCACCCTTGCGCAGGCCTGCTGCAAAGCGGCTTTGGTGGGCGTACAGCGTGGTGAACTCACCGTGGTGTTTAAGAATGATGGTGTTGCCGTAACCGTTCTGGCGCCCTACGAACTCAACGACGCCGTCCGCTGTTGCATGGATAGGGGTGCCAGAAGGGGCTGCGTAGTCCACGCCCTTGTGGTCGCGCCAGCCGCCATGTACAGGATGGCGGCGACCGCCAAAGGTGGAGCTGATACGGGTGAACTTCAGGGCGGTACGCAGGAAAGCGCCTTTCAGGCTTTGGCCGCTGAAGTCGTAGTAACCGCCGGAGCCATTGTCAGGCTGGAACCAGGCGGCTTCATGGGTTTTGCCCTGATTGATGAACTCCACCGCCAGCAAGCGGCCCGAACCCACGTCCTGGCCTTCGTGGCCATAGGACTCGTAGACCACGCGGAAGCTGTCGCCTTTGCGCAGGTCTTTCAGGAAGTCGATCTTGCTGCCCATCACATCTGCCATTTGCAAGGTGATGTTGTCGGGAATACCGGCCTGATCGCTGGCACCAAACAGCGAGCTATTGATAGTGGCTTGAGCCACGCGCACTCGGGTCTGGGTGAGGTCGGTCTGCTCCTGGGCGATAAAGCCATCCTCGCCATTGGGACGGACTTCCAGCCAGCGGGCCAGGCCCTGGCCAGATTGTTCGGAGTACGGTGTGTGACGGTAGCGCAGCCACTGCAAGTTGCCATTGGCATCCAGCGCGGCTTGTACGGTACGGCCGGGATACAGCTTGTAGATAGATCGCGCTTGCTTGTCGTGCGTCAGAAACTGTAGCAAACCTTCTTCGCTGACTTCCATGCGCTGAAGCAGGGCGGACAGGGTGTCGCCACGGCGGATGCGGGTTTCAGTAATGTAGGCTTGCTGGTCCTGAGCCTGCAGCACGGTCAGGTCTGACGGCAAAGTCAAGGCCGTGCGTGCTTGGTAGATCAGGGGTTCGGGGCTGCTGGGCATCACCACGGCAAGGGCACCAGCGGCGACGAAAGAGCCAAGGGCAAGCGTGATTAAACCGGCGCGGATAAAAAGGGCTCGGGCGGACCGAGGCTGGTGGATGTCGAGGTGGGAGGAGGAGCGTTTCCCTTTGCTGAACATAAAACCAGAACCTTGTTGGATGTACGGTTCACCGTCCACCCGGCTGGCAGGCGGAGGTCAGTTGTACTGGGCGGACAGAACATTCCAGCCCTGGCAATCTGACCTGCGCGGGAATGATAAAATAATTGGGTTTACGAAACTTTGCTCAATTCTTAAGCACGTGTCGCAATAGCAGGCTATCCTAGCGCATTAGGCTTAATTTTTCGAGCATTTTTACTCATTAGTTTGTCACCAGATTTGTTATGTCATCCCCCTCAGAGCCCCTTTCTCCAGAAGTCCTGGCTGATTTAGCCATTGTCAAACGTGGTTGCGACGAATTGCTCGTCGAATCCGAGTTTGCCCGCAAACTGGCGCGCAGCCATGCAACAGGACAGCCCTTGCGGATTAAGCTGGGTCTGGACCCCACGGCTCCCGATATTCATCTGGGGCACACGGTGGTGCTCAACAAGATGCGCCAGCTACAGGATCTGGGGCATACCGTCATCTTCTTGATTGGCGACTTCACCTCGACCATCGGAGATCCCAGCGGCCGCAACACCACCCGCCCGCCTTTGACGCCCGAGCAGGTCATTGCCAACGCCAAGACCTACTACGAGCAGGCTTCGCTGGTTCTGGACCCCGCCCGTACGGAAGTTCGCTACAACTCCGAATGGTGCGACAAGCTCGGTTCGCGCGGCATGATTCAATTGGCTTCCCGCTATACCGTGGCCCGCATGATGGAGCGTGATGATTTCACCAAACGCTTCAAAGCGAATCAGCCTATCTCGGTGCACGAGTTTCTGTACCCCTTATTGCAGGGCTACGATTCCGTTCAATTGAAAGCCGATGTGGAATTGGGCGGTACCGACCAGAAATTCAATTTGCTGGTGGGCCGTGAATTGCAAAAAGAATATGGTCAGGAACAGCAATGTATTTTGACCATGCCATTGCTGGTGGGTTTGGACGGCGTAGAGAAAATGTCCAAGTCCAAAGGCAATTACATTGGTATCAGTGAAACGCCGGACTCCATGTTCGGCAAGTTGATGTCCATCTCCGACACCTTGATGTGGCGTTACTTCGAGCTGCTGTCTTTCCGCAGCCTGGAAGACATTGCCGGTCTGCAAAAGCAGATTGAAGAAGGCCGTAACCCACGCGAAGTGAAAGTGGAGCTGGCACAGGAGATCGTCACGCGTTTCCACAATGCCCAAGCCGCCGAGCAGGCACTGGAAACCTTTGATGCCCGTTTCCGTCGTGGCGAAATGCCCGAAGATATGCCCGAGGTCACCGTGGCTGGCGAACTGGTCTTGCTGCGTGTCTTGCGCGAAGCGGGTCTGGTTGCTTCCAGCAGCGAAGCCCAGCGCAACGTGGAGCAGGGCGGTGTGCGCATTAATGGCGAGCGTGTGGACGATAAAGGTTTGCAACTGGAGCCGGGCAGCTATGTGCTGCAAGTGGGCAAGCGCAAGTTTGCGCGCGTCACTTTGACCGGCTGATTGATTGTGGAGGTCTGCAATGAAACTGCGTAGTGATTCTTTTCAAGATCAGAGCGTGATTCCTGAGCGTCTGGCATTTTGCCGTTACGACGCTCAATCAAGAGTCGCCTTGGCTGGTAACGCCAATCCGCATCTGGAATGGTCCGATGTTCCCGAGCAGACCCAATCCTTCGTGGTTATTTGCCACGACCCCGATGTCCCTAGCAAGCCGGATGATGTGAATCAGGACGGACGCGAGGTACCGGCAGATTTGCCACGGGTGGATTTCTTCCATTGGGTCTTGATCAACGTCTCGCCCGAATTGCGTAGTCTGGCAGAAGGCTCTTATTCCAAGGGCATTACGCCACGCGGTAAAGCCGGTCCATTGGCTCTGGACGATACTCGTCAGGGCGTGAACGACTATACCAACTGGTTTGCCAGTGACCGCGACATGAACGGTGACTACTTCGGCTACGACGGCCCGTGCCCCCCGTGGAACGACGCCTTGCCGCACCGTTATGTCTTTACTGTTTACGCCCTGGATATTGCCGAGCTGCCTCTGGAAGGTCGCTTCAATGGTCAGGACGTATTGCGCGCCATGGAAGGTCATATCCTGGGACGTGCCGCCTTGACCGGCGTGTACACCCTGAATCCCCGTTTGATCCAGCAATCCTGATTCCCCAAGGCGGACTGCTTGAGTTTTTTTCATATTCTCTTGAGTCCGCCTGCCGCCGCCTTACTTATTTTCACTTTTTTTGGGGTTTCTGCCACCAGAGGCGTTTGTCTCGGTGGTTTCCCGTGCTTCCGCGCTAAAATACCGCTTTCTTAGTTTGCTACCACTTTATCCTTAGGAACCCTCATGTTTGACCGTTCTGCGACTCTTGACAAAGTTGACCCCGATCTTTGGGCTGCGATTCAAAACGAAGATGTGCGCCAGGAGCAGCACATCGAGCTGATCGCCTCGGAAAACTACACCAGCCCTGCCGTGATGCAGGCCCAGGGCACACAACTGACCAATAAATACGCGGAAGGTTACCCAGGCAAGCGCTACTACGGTGGTTGCGAGTTCGTGGACGTGGTCGAGCAACTGGCTATTGACCGTCTGAAAGAGCTGTTTGGCGCTGAAGCTGCCAACGTACAGCCCAATTCCGGTTCGCAAGCCAATCAGGGTGTGTACATGGCTGTACTCAAACCCGGTGACACCGTTCTGGGCATGAGCCTGGCTGAAGGCGGTCACTTGACCCACGGTTCCCCCGTGAACGCATCGGGCAAGCTGTACAACTTCGTGTCCTACGGTCTGGACGAAAACGAAGAGCTGGACTACGACGAGCTGGAGCGCCTGGCCAAAGAGCACAAGCCCAAGCTGATCGTGGGTGGTGCTTCGGCTTACGCCCTGCGCATCGACTTTGAGCGCATGGCTCGTATTGCCCATGAAAACGGCGCCCTGTTCATGGTGGACATTGCTCACTACGCTGGTCTGGTGGCGGGTGGTGCTTACCCCAACCCCGTTCCTCACGCTGACTTCGTAACGTCGACGACTCACAAGTCCCTGCGCGGTCCTCGTGGTGGCGTCATCATGATGAAGGCCGAACACGAAAAAGCCATTAACTCGGCTATTTTCCCCGGCATCCAAGGCGGCCCACTGATCCACGTGATCGCTGGTAAGGCTGTTGCGTTCAAAGAAGCCCTGGCTCCTGAATTCAAGACCTACGCGGCTCAGGTCGTGAAAAACGCTGACGTGCTGGCTCGCACGCTGGTCGAGCGCGGTCTGCGTATCGTGTCCGGTCGTACCGAAAGCCATGTCATGCTGGTGGACCTGCGTCCCAAGGGCATCACCGGTAAAGTGGCCGAAGAAGCGCTGGGCAAAGCCCACATCACGGTCAACAAGAACGCCATTCCTAACGACCCTGAAAAGCCATTCGTCACCAGCGGTGTGCGTTTGGGTACGCCTGCCATGACCACTCGCGGCTTTAAAGAAGCGGAAGCGGAATTGACGGCACACCTGATTGCTGATGTACTGGACAATCCTCACGACGAAGCCGTTTTGGCGGACGTTCGTCGCCGTGTACACGAGCTGACTGCCAAGTTGCCCGTTTACTCCTCCAAGTAATCCAGCCGGAGCGGGCCGCAAGGCCCGCGATCTTGAATGAAGTGTCCGTTCTGCCACCATGCCGATACCCAGGTGATCGACTCTCGAATCACCGAAGAAGGCGACGCCATACGGCGACGTCGTAAATGCTCGGCCTGTGAACGGCGCTTCACAACCTACGAACGTGCTGAACTGAGCCTGCCCGTTGTGGCTAAGCGCAATGGCACTCGTATGGAATTTGACCCCGCAAGACTGCGGGCGAGTATGGGCGTTGCGCTACGCAAACGTTCTATTCCCATGGCTCAGGTCGATGCCGCTGTGCAGCGCATCGAAGAAAAACTTCAACTGACGGGCGAACGCGAAGTCTCCTCCGAGACCATCGGCGAGCTGGTCATGGCCGAGCTCAAAGAGCTGGATCAGGTCGCGTATGTGCGCTTTGCCTCGGTCTACAAGAGCTTTAAAGATATCCGCGAGTTCGTGCAGGCGATCGACGAAATGAACGATCCCGGCCGCGGCTAAGGCTATGGTCGAGCAAGAAGACGTCATCTGGATGCGGCAAGCCCTGGAGCTGGCCGAAAAATCCCTTTATATCAGCGCCCCCAATCCGCGAGTCGCCTGCCTGATTGTGCGCGACGGCCAGTTACTGGCCTCGGGCTCGACGCAGCAGGCGGGTGGCCCTCACGCCGAAGTCATGGCCTTGCGTCAGGCCAAAGAGCGCGGCGTCAATGTGGCGGGTGCCACCTTCTACGTCACCCTTGAGCCTTGCAGCCACCACGGGCGCACGCCTCCTTGTGCAGATGCCTTGGTCAAGGCGGGAGCCGGTCGAGTCGTCTTTTCCATGTACGACCCTAATCCCTTGGTGGCAGGCAACGGCGTTTCGCGTCTGCGTCAGGCGGGAATTACTGTAGATGGACCTTTGTGCGTAGAGCAGGCATTGGCGATCAACGCCGGTTTCTTTGCCCGCATGACGCGTGGACGTCCCTGGTTGTGGATGAAAATGGCCGCCTCGCTGGATGGCCGCAGTGCTTTGCCAGATGGTCGCTCTCAATGGATTACCGGACCTCAGGCCCGTGATGATGGGCATCATTGGCGCGCCCGCAGTTGTGTGGTGCTGACTGGCATCGGCACCGTGCACGCCGATAATCCGCTGATGAATGTGCGGGCGGTTTCTACACCGCGGCCACCGATCAAGGCTGTGCTGGACACGCATTTGCGCATGGACCCGAAGGCCGCCATGCTGGACGGCACGCCATGCTGGGTATTCAGCCACCGTCGAGATCCCGAACGCGAGGCCGAATTGGCAGATCGCAATGCACAAGTCATTCCCATGCCTTTGCACGAAGGCCAAGTGGATGTGCGTGCCGTTCTGGATTGGATGACGGATCAACAGATCAATGAAGTCCATGCAGAAGCCGGTGCCCGTCTTTCCGGCGCCTTGATTGACGCGGGTGTAGTCGACCAATTGCTGATGTATCTGGCTCCCAAAATTCTGGGGCAGGGGCGAGGCGTGGCTGATATTACCGAGCTGGCCGGGCTGGACGATGTAGAACCGTTCGAGTTTACCGATGTGCGCCTGCTGGGTGCTGACTTGCGTGTCCTGGCGCGCCAACGCGATCATTGGGAAGCCTTGCTGCGAGCGGTAGGCGGGGCTTATCCGCCGGACTCTGAATAAAATTTTTTTCTGTATTTCGGCTTGGCCTGGAAAGAAGGCAAGAGACCCGCGCAAGCATGGCAATGGCCCCTATGCACACAAGCCAAGAGGCCATGTTCAATATAAATGGATGTTGCTGCTTAGTTGCCACCAACAATTAGCCACGGAAAAAATTTGAGCGCTTGCGTTACAAGGACAAGTGCTGCTATTATTATGGACTTGGCATTAGCAGCTTCAAATTGCTTGGCCAAAAAGAACAGTTAGGACAGGTGGCCGAGTGGTTGAAGGCGCACGCCTGGAAAGCGTGTATACGTTTATAGCGTATCGGGGGTTCGAATCCCCCTCTGTCCGCCAAGAATTCAGTACAAAAAACCCGCCCAGCGCATAGCTTGGCGGGTTTTTTGTCGTCTGCAGTAAACGTTACTCAGGCGGGATGGGCCTTATGACATGTGCGATGGGCTGAAGAGTGCGTCATCTTGCGATACGCAACTGCTTCATTTTGCTGCGATTTTCGACTTCCGTGCGAAATTGAAAAAAAGAAATGCGGGACAAATAATGGCTTCCTGTCAGTACTCAGTATTTTCATTTTTCCTTTTATCTCTAAGCCGGATTCAAGCTGCGTCGAGCTCTGGCCCACACGGAGTAAGTTAAATCATGATTCGAGTCATTAAGCCGTCCAAGCCTGTCGAGGCTGTTCAAGAAATCGCGGCTGATGTTGAGCGCGTCGTCAAACAAATTATTCAGGATGTCCAGGAGCGGGGCGATGCCGCGGTACGCGAGTATTCGCAGAAGTTTGATAAGTGGACACCGGACAGTTTCCGCCTGACGGATGAGCAAATCGCTCAATGTGTGGCCCAGTTGTCAGACCAGGAGCTTTCGGATATCAAATTCGCCCAGGAGCAGGTTCGCCGGTTTGCGCAGGCCCAAAGAGAGTCGATGCGCGATATTGAAATCGAAACCTTGCCTGGGGTAGTGCTCGGACACAAGAACCTGCCGGTGCAGTCGGTAGCGTGCTATGTCCCAGGTGGTAAGTACCCCTTGATCGCCTCTGCCCATATGGGAGTAGTTACGGCCAAGGTGGCTGGTGTGCCGCGGATCGTTGCGGTAGCGCCGCCATTTGCCGGTAAACCCAATGCGGCCATTGTGGCTGCAATGCATTTAGGTGGGGCGGACGAAATTTACTGTGTGGGCGGTGTGCAGGCAGTGGCTGCGCTGGCATTAGGCACGGATTCGTTTGCTCCCGTGGACATGATTGTGGGGCCAGGTAATGCCTATGTGGCTGAAGCCAAGCGACAGCTTTTTGGCAAGATCGGTATCGACCTGATCGCGGGCCCGACTGAAACTTTATTGATCGCAGACCAGAGCTGTGACGCGGAAATGGCGGCAGCAGACTTGCTGGGCCAGGCAGAACACGGGGTTAACTCACCCACTGTTCTGGTGACCAATAGTGCCGCCCTGGCTGAGGCTTTGCCAGCCGAGATTGAGCGCCAGCTTGCTGTCCTGCCCACGGCTCCCGTGGCCTCGATTGCCTGGCGGGATTATGGCGAAATTATCTTGTGCGACACCCTGGAAGAGATGTTGAGCGAAGGTGACCGTATTGCCTCGGAGCATGTCCAGATTCTGACGGAAGATCCCGACTATTTTCTGCAGAACATGAAAAATTACGGTGCTTTGTTTTTAGGGGCACGCACGACGGTGTCCTATGGCGATAAGGTGATCGGCACAAACCATACCTTGCCGACCATGCGAGCTGCCCGCTATACCGGCGGTCTGTGGGTGGGCAAGTTCCTCAAGACCTGCACTTATCAAAAAGTGCTGACGGACGAGGCATCGGCCTTGATTGGTCAGTACTGCTCGCGCTTGTGCGCGATGGAAGGCTTTGCGGGGCATAAAGAGCAGGCTGATTTGCGTGTGCGCCGTTATGGGAACAAGTCTTTGATCTGATTGCCTGGCACGCGCCATCCGTCTTGATGCTTCAGTACGCTTTGTAGCAAGCCTGGTGGCGCGGCGGAAAAGTAGATGCTGGCCGTCTGTTCAGAATGTGGCTCCTGTCAGGGCAGGCAAGGGTTCTTAGACTTCTGCCAGCAAGTTTGGCGTCTGGCACAGATAGGCTTTGATCGCTGCGGGGATGGAGTTGTCATCCGGGGAGATCAGGGCCGCTTGGCGCAAAATAGCACGGCGTGCCTGCTGGCTCTCTCCCAGTTTCTGGAATACGGCACGCGCTGCGTAGGGCTGACCA
Organism: Alcaligenes parafaecalis; assembly: GCF_026344135.1. Taxonomy (NCBI): domain Bacteria; kingdom Pseudomonadati; phylum Pseudomonadota; class Betaproteobacteria; order Burkholderiales; family Alcaligenaceae; genus Alcaligenes; species Alcaligenes parafaecalis. Next base: position 588,361 of record NZ_JAPKNA010000002.1, read on the forward strand.
TAGGCGGTAGAGGCAATGCCCGACAATAAGCCATACATATACTTGATAGGCGTACGAAATTGCGGCATCAGAATGGTGTTGGTGATTTCATTGCGTTGACGCCTTTCGTAATCACACAAAAAGAGCCGATTCCCCAGAAAGTAGCAGACGCCGCGGTAGGTGAAGTGGTACCGATCCACATTGCCGCTGTCATCTGGCACCGCCATGGATTCCAGTGTGATATAGCGCACAAGTCCTTCTTGCTGATACAGGATGCTTACTGCGCGTACGATCGAGTTCAGATAAATCGATGAGCGATGGTAGCGCAAGTAGGTCCCCAGGAAAGGCTGCAGTTGGGTGACAGACTGTCGGGCCAGGGTGGCCAGCGTTTGAAAGTGAGCCAGACCTACGGGCTCTTCGGCCCGGCTGTCGCCATGGAGCCGCTTCAGAAACTGGACGGGCGGCAGGCTCAGATCTTCAATACTGATTGCCTGATATCGGGCTATTTTGCTCAGGTTTTGCCGCGATGGTGTATGGGTGCCCGCCAGGTACTTATTGAACTGTTGGCGATTAATACCTACCTGACGACAAAGTTCAGCGACAGAGCCGGACTGATCGGAAATATGACGCAGGTTCTGAACGAGTGGAGAGGTCATTGGGGCACCTTGCTGTGTTTGGTTTCAGGCAGTGTGAGGGGGAGCGGCGGTGGAGTTACGTACGATCAGGCGTGTAGGGAAAATTTTGCATTTGGGTGGCTGATCGGCACTGCCGTGAGGGTCATCCAGCATTTCGATCAGGAATTTTGCTGCACACACGCCTTTTTCGACCAAGGGTTGGCGGATCGTTGTCAGGTCCTGCCTGGCCGCTTCGGGAATGTCATCGAAACCTATAATTGAAATATCTTCTGGCACGCGTATTCCCAGCTTTTTTGCGACCGTCAGGCAAGCCAGTGCCATGACGTCGGAGCTGGCGATGATTCCTGTCACGTCTTGCTTGAGCAGCAAGGTTTCGGCTGCGCCTTGGCCGGAGACACTGTCAAATCCGCCTGCCTCGACAATTTGCAGGTCCTTGAACTCGATACCTGCTTCCTGGGCGGCATCAATATAGCCAGCCAGACGTTCGCGCGCGATCATCTCGTTCGATTGTTCAAAGCGTTTCTGGTCAACCAGGCCGCGATGACCATCTGGGCGTAATCGCTCAACCATGATGCCCAGACGACGGTGGCCCAGCGCTAGCAGGTGTTTGACTTGCTCTTTGGCGGCGGACCGGTCATCAATACCGACATAATGCGCGTGCGGCAATCTGGGGGAGTCGACCACAACCAAGGGGATTTTTTGCTGGACGATAGAGCGAACCGTTGGGTGGTCTTCCGGCAAAGTGGAAATAATAAGACCGTCCACCAAGCCTCGTACCGCCAGGTTGGATGCGCTGCCACCATCTGCGATCAGACGCTGGTTATTCATGGGGAAAAGAGTGAGGGCGACATTGGAGAGCTCGTTCACACTGCTGATCCCTTGCAGCAAAGCCATGGCCCAAGGATCTGCACAGGCATAGGACAGTTGATCCATGACGATGAGTCCGATTGCACCCACACGACCCGAGCGCAGGCTGCCAGCGCGCAGATTCGGGCCGGGGTATCCCAGGCTTTGCGCCACTTCGAAAATATGCTCGCGCACCGCAGGCGATATTTTGCTTGAACCGCTGTAAGCGTACGACACTGCAGGTTGGGATACGCCCGCCGCTTTGGCGACATCTTTCATCGATACCATGTGTTTTGTTCCAGTAGAGCCATACTCGCATCCAATGTCATACGTATAACCTTTTTATCCAAATCAGCTTGCTAAGATCCTTGCTAAAGCAGGCGAGGAGCGGTGTTGTTTCGAGTGGGAAACCCAGTTTTAAATTGGCTGCTATTGCCAGATGAAAGCCATTGGGCTGGTGAAGTAGGTGCTGTATGCCGCCTGGCTACAGATCGAGTTTTTAGGCTTATTCAAGCCGTTTGTACTGAATTCTATCCTTTTTTTGATATTTTTAGGACAGAAACTGCGTCAGGCCTGCGTCGAATTACGTCACATGAAGCACCTATTTATTCTTGTTATGACTATCAGGACAAACCCGATGTTTTTGGATTTATTGGTGTTTACCCTATCACCTCGTTGAGTATTTTTTTTTAAACTACAGAGGTTATACGTATAACTTAATGGGTATTTTTTTGGATTCTGATCTTAACTGAGGTGATTATCGTGACTCGCGTTCTGTATCTCTACGGTGGCTGGCCTGGCCATTTTCCCTATGAAATTGCTGCTTGGGCACGTGAGCTGTTTCAAGAGTTGGAATTCTGTGTGGAGGAGTCCAACGACATCTTCACCCTGGATCGCGATTTGACTGCTTTCGATCTAATCGTGATTGGTTGGAACAATGCGGTGACCACGGAAACGCTGACCGCAGCGCAAGAGAACCGTCTTCTGGAGGCTATCGAAGGTGGGACAGGTTTTGTCGGCTGGCATGGTGCGGGTGCCGCTTTTAGAAGTAGTCTGAAATACCACATGGTGTTGGGTGGCTCTTTTTTGGAGCACCCCGCCGGAGAAGGTGTACCACACCCCTACATGGTCAATATGGTGGACCGCTCCCACCCCGTCTGTCAGGGCGTAGAGGACTTTGAAGTCCGTTCCGAACAGTACTACATGCAGGTTGATCCCAATTTGCAGGTGCTGGCACAGACTACCTTCGACGGTAATCCCATGCCTTGGCTCAAAGGGCACACCTCGCCGGTTGCCTGGGTACGGCAGTGGGGCCTGGGCCGCGTGTTTTATCACTCCATTGGCCATGACACCGGCAATCTTGCTAACCCCAATATCCGCAGACTGACCAGGCAAGGCTTGGCCTGGGCTGCCCGTCGCCGCGCGTAACACGCCGCTCATCGCATTTTCTTATGAAGGATAGACCATGCTGAAAAAGAAATTGACTGGGGGCCAGATCGTGGCCCAGACCTTGAAAAACTATGGTGTCGAGTATGTTGCCGGAATTCCGGGACATGGCATCTGGACACAGACCGATGCCTTTCTTGAAGAGGACTCAAAGCTCCGGTTTATCCAGGTATTCCACGAGCAAAGCGCGGTGCATCTGGCTGATGGCTATTACCGCGTCGCCGGTAAACCTATGGCGGCCTTGACCTCTATTGGCGCAGGTGCCAGCAATACCGTGATTGGTATGGCTACCGCCTTTACGGATTCCACCAGTGTGATGCTGATTACTGGCGGGCCTCCGACGCATATGCGTGGCCATGGGCTGTTGCAGGAGCTGGAGCGCTACACCGACAATGATTTTCCCAAGATTGCTGAAGCCGTCAGCAAACGCCATTGGGTTGTGACTCGGGTGGAGGAATTGCCTTTTGTCATGCACCGCGCCTGGAGTGCGATGGTAACGGGGCGTCCAGGCCCAGTGCACATCGAGATTCCGATGGATGTGCAGGCCGAGTCTGCAGATGTTCAGTTGCATCCGATTGAGGAGCGGCTGCCTGTTGGACGCGCTTTCCCTGATCCGCAGGCGATTGCGGCAGCATGCGATGTACTCAAGACGGCACAGCGTCCAGTGATGGTCATCGGTGGCGGCGTCATCACTGGCGAGGCCTGGAATGAGGTGAGAGCGTTGGCTGAAGCCTGGCAGATGCCCGTGGTGACGACCTGGAACGGCAAGAGCGGTTTCCCGGAAGATCACCCCCTGTTTGCCGGTAGTGTCGGTCAGACCGGGACATTGTGCGGGAATGAGATCGCCTCCAAGGCGGATGTATTGCTAGCCGTGGGCTGCCGTTTCACCGATTGGTCTTCTTCCAGTTATGCCAAGGGGGTGACCTTTTCGATCCCTCCCTCCAGGCTGATTCATATCGATATTGATCCCCATGAGATTGGCAAAAACTACCCGGTCACAGTGGGCATTGTGGCTGATGCCAAGCATGCCCTGGCTCAACTGGTTCAAGCCCTGGGTGGTCAAACTGCAGACCGTCCTGACTATATGAAGGTTTTGCAGGATGCCAAGGCGAAGTGGGAGGCTACCCTGGCCAAACGGCGTGATTCCGACCGTTTCCCCTTTACCTCGCAACGGCCACTGGGTGCGCTGCGCAAGGTATTTCCGCGTAACACCATTGTGGTGGTGGGCTCGGGCAATACACAGGGTGCCGTGAAGCAGACTTTTCCTGTCTATGAGCCACGCACACACCTGACTTCGGGTGGGTTCTCCTCGATGGGCTGGGCTGTGCCTGCTGCGATTGGCGCCAAACTGGCGGCCCCTGACCAGCCTGTAGTGTGCATCGTCGGTGATGGCGATTTTCTGATGACGTCGCAAGAGATTGCCATTTGTGTGACGAACAATATTCCAGTGGTTTTTCTGGTTCAGAACAATGCAGGCTATATGTCGATCCGGGGCGGGCAGCGCAAGCAAACCAGCCGTCATATCGGCACCGAGTTCAATCTGCCCAATGGCGAGCCTTACACCCCTGACTTCAAGGCGGTGGGCGAGGCCTTTGGTCTGCAGTCCTGGCGTGTCGAGCGTAATGAAGATCTGGAGCCGGTGTTGCAGCAAGCGCTGCAAAGCAATGCACCAGCTCTGATTGAGCTTCCCACAGATCGCGATGCCGCTGGGCCGTGGGTTCCTGGCTGGTGGGATTTCCCTATCCCTGAGTACATCAATGATGAGCGGCAGGACGAATATCGCGTGTTGCGCGAATCAGAGCAGCATTTGTAAAGCAAGACTCGTGGTGCTCGTGCGGTAGCGCGAGTGCCACCTGTTCCCGCTGGCCGCTTATCTTTTATTCGTATGTGCCATTCGTGCGGATGATTTTTTTGCAGCCTTTATTTGCATGAGGCAAAAAAATATGACGCTACAAGAGAACGCTCTTGTCACCCCCCGGATTGTCCAGGCTCGTATGGCGACGTTCGGCGGCTTCGCCCTCATTGGGGCCATGATGTACATCTGGTCTACCAGCGTGAGTGCCTTGCGCTATCACCTGGGGCTGACAGGGGCGCAGGGCGATCTGAGCTTTGGGATGATTGCTTTCAGCATCGGAGTGGGGGCGGCCGTGGGCAGCCTGCTGGTCGGACGTTTCATTGATGTGCTGGGGCCCAAGCGGGCCGTGGGTACAACGTTGATTCTGTATCCACTGTCGATTATCCCACTGGGGCTGGTTAGTGACCTGGGTTTTGCACAAGCATTCGGCCTTGTTTTTGGCCTGCTGCGCGGTGCCACCGATACGGCGCTTAATGCACATGGTGTCCAGGTCGAGCGATTTTACGGCCGCCCCATCATGGCGGGGTTTCATGCCTTTTACTCGCTGGGTGGGCTGTTGTTTGGGCTGCTGGGCAGTTACTTCGCCGGCCAATACACCGAGAGTGCGGCGGTGCCATTCATCTTGTGTGCAGGCTGTCTTCTAATTGCCAGCATGGTTATCTTTCATTACCTGTTAAATAAAGAGGAACTGTCATTGGCTCCGGGGTCGGAAGATCAAGCAGCCTTTGAAACGAACTCGCCAGAATCTCCTCCCAAGGCGGGTGGGGGCGAGTACATCATCTTGCTGATGGTGGGCTTTGGTTTGTTATTGCTAGGTGCCATGCTGGGAGAGAATGCGGTCGCGGACTGGGGGCAAGAGTATTTAAGTCGTCATGTTGGCACCAGCACGGCGACGGCTGCTATGGCCATCAGTTTCTTTACCGGCGCTCAATTTCTGGGCCGTATTGCCGGGGATTACCTGGCAAGGTTGCTAGGTCAGGCGCGTCTTGTAATGGGCTGTGGCTTATGTGCCGTGCTGGGCCTGCTTGTCGTTGTCTTTGGTGATAGCGCATTCATGGGGATCATCGGCTTTACCTTGTTCGGTCTTGGCCTTTCATGCATAGCACCCATGATGCTCTCCAGTGCGGGCCGTAAAGATCCGGCGAATGCAGGTAGAAACATAGGCATCGTCAATGGCATCGGCTTCACAGGCATGCTGGCGGCCCCGGCTCTGTTGTCTTTGGTCGTTAATACCTTTGGTATTGGGAAGCTGTTGTACATCCCCCTCATGTTGCTTGGGATTCTTGCGATTTTCGGGCCCCGGCTTATGCAAAAAAGAATGCCTGAGTCATCCATATAAACCGTCACACCCACGTCTTGAGCGCTTTTGACTCAACGCCCTGCATGGCGGCTTGGCGTTGAAGCGGCCTTTGTCTGGTGCCGGGCGCACCGCCTTTTACATGAAGAAGAAACACGTATGGAAACAGCAGCAGATATCCTTATCATCGGTTCCGGGATTGGTGGCAGCTCATTAGCTTGCAGCTTGGCGGCAAGTGGCAGAAAGATCGTTATCCTGGAGCGAGGACAGTATTTGCGGGACTCGCCGGAAGCCAGGGACGAGCTGGCCATTTTCCGTGATGGGTTTTACAAGTCTGCCGAGCAATGGGAAGGCACGGATGGGCAGAAGTTTTTACCAGGCAACTACTACTGTGTAGGCGGAAACTCGAAATTTTTCGGTGGAGTCATGTACCGCTACCGAGCTGAGGATTTTGAACCTCGCTTGCATATGCAAGGGCACTCGCCGGGCTGGCCGCTTTCCTACTTTGATCTTGAGCCCTGGTACGAATATGCAGAAGAGGTATTTCAGGTTCATGGTGCCGTAGGGGGCGATGTCTCGGAGCCACCGCGTTCCAAGCCTTATTCTCGCCCCCCTGTCCCGGATGAGCCGTGTATTGCCGTGCTGCGGCAGCGTTTGCAGAAAGCAGGTGTGAATCCGGTGAGCTTGCCCTTGTCGGTTGATGTCGATAAGTGGCTGCAGCGGGCTCCCACGGGCTGGGACGCTTTCCCGAATACCGGCAATGGGAAAATTGATGCTGAGGTAGGGCCGCTGAGTCGGGCGCTGTCCTATCCCAATGTTTCCTTGATTACCGGTGCGCAGGTCTTGCGCCTGGAAACGGATTCGAGTGGTGGGCGGGTCAGCGCAGCGGTATTCATGAAGGACGGTGTGGAGCACCGCATTCAGGCCGACGTATTTGCCGTCGCGGCGGGTGCGGTGCAGTCGGCGGCACTGTTGCTACGTTCGGCCAACAGCGCACACCCTGGTGGCCTTGCGAATAGTTCGGACCAACTGGGCCGCAACTTCATGAATCACAACACGACCGCCATGTTGGCTTTGGATCTCTTCAAACCCAATACGGCGGTTTATCAGAAAACATTGGCTTTTAATGATTTCTACAACAGTGATGATGAGGCAGGTTATCCGCTGGGCAATGTGCAACTGCTAGGACACATTACCGGCAACATCTTGAAGGCTAATATGCCTGCCGCGTTTCCGCTCTGGCTGACTCGCCTGATTGCCCGCTATGCGTACGGCTGGTTTCTGACTAGCGAGGATTTACCAAATCCGGAAAGCCGGGTCATGGTGCGTGATGGGCAGATCGTCGTAAATTGGGTTCGGTCCAATATGTGGGCTCATCAGGCCCTTATCAAACGTACCCGCGCTGTAATGCGCAAGGCGGGCTTTCCTGTCGTGTTAACGCATACATTTGGTCGGAAAACGACCTCGCATCAATGTGGTACTGCCAAGATGGGGCTTGATCCTAGAAGCTCGGTTGTTTCTACTGATTGCCGCACTCATGATGTATCCAATTTGTATATCACTGATGCCTCGGTGCTACCGACTTCGGCGGCGGTGAATCCCGCCTTGACCATTGCTGCCTTGGCATTAAAAGCGGGGGCGGCGATACAGAGTGACGCCTTTGCGTGATGTCCCTTTGGGAAGGGGGCTATGTGACGCCCCTTCCGCAGGTGATGCGGTTTGGCGGTTTAAATGTTTTTTTGATTCACCCGCTTTGACAGCTCCTGCGCCGTCTCCTTGCGTTCGCTGTATCGATCCACCAGATAATCTGCGCAGTCACGCGTCAGCAGGGTGAATTTGACCAGTTCCTCCATCACATCCACCACTCGCTCGTAGTAGGACGAGGGTTTCATGCGGCCTTCTTCGTCAAACTCCAGAAAGGCTTTGGCGACGGAAGACTGATTGGGGATGGTGATCAGGCGCATCCAGCGGCCCAGCACGCGCATCTGGTTCAAGGCGTTAAAGGATTGCGAGCCGCCAGACACTTGCATGACAGCCAGTGTTTTGCCTTGTGTGGGGCGTACCGCACCGATGCTTAACGGTATCCAGTCGATTTGTGCTTTCAGGACGCTGCTCATGGCACCGTGACGTTCGGGAGAGGTCCAGACCATGCCTTCAGCCCACTGCACTAACTGGCGCAACTCTTGCACTTTGGGGTGATCGTCTGTTGCTCCATCGGGCAAAGGTAGTCCATGGGGATCGAAGAGCCTGGTTTCTGCACCCATTGCTTCCAGCAATCGTGCTGCTTCTTGTGTCAAAAAACGGCTGTAGGAGCGCTCTCGCAAGGAGCCGTACAACAGCAGGATGCGGGGTGGATGTGAAGCACGTTTCTGAGGCAGCAGCTCTGTCAGATCTGGGGTTCTAAAAGCGTGTTCGTCCAGATTGGGTAGCTCAGACTTGCTCAATTCTTTGTCCTTTTGCATCAATGACAGCCTCGCCGTCTTCTTTCCAGAATGCACCTTGTTGCGGCTGGGGAAGTATTTCCAGTACCTGTTCAGAGGGGCGACACAAGCGTGTACCCAGTGGGGTAACAACGATGGGGCGGTTGATTAGAATCGGGTGCTCCAGCATGAAATCAATCAGTTGCTCGTCACGCCATTTCGGGTCGCCTAATTGCAGCGCGTCGTAGGGTGTCCCTTTTTGTCGAAGGACTTCCCGTACGCTCAGACCGCAGTCTGCAATCAAGCGAAGCAGAGTGGCTCGGTCTGGCGGCGTTTGCAGGTATTCGATGATGGTGGGCTCTTGACCACTATTGCGGATCAGGCCCAGCGTATTGCGGGACGTGCCGCAGGCCGGGTTGTGATAGATGGTGATGGCTGTCATGGTGTCGTGCTCTTTGTCAGGAAATCAGTTTGTAGTACCCAGACGTAAGGCCAGGGCCGCAAGGGTGATGAGCAGTACAGGTGTGGTCAGGATGGCCCCTACCTTGAAGTAATAGCCCCAGCTAATTTTTGTACCTTTCTGGGCCAGTACGTGCAGCCACAGCAAGGTAGCCAGGCTACCGATGGGAGTGAATTTAGGGCCCAGATCGCTGCCGATGACATTGGCGTAAATCATGGCTTCTTTGACGGCACCTTCCGCGCTGGAAGCATCAATCGATAAAGCGGTGACCAGCACGGTAGGCATATTGTTCATCACCGAGGACAGCAGGGCCGACAGGATGCCCGTTCCCATTGCAGCACCCCATACGCCAGCCTGGGCGAATTTGTCCAGGAGCAGGGCCAGATAATCTGTTAGCCCGGCATTGCGCAGGCCATACACCACCAGATACATGCCTAGCGAGAACACGACGATCTGCCACGGGGCACCACGCAGCACTTTTTGGGTGCTGATTACTGTTCCACGGGCCGCGACGGCTAGAAGGATAATGGCCCCCACGGCGGCGACCGCGCTGACGGGAATACCTGAAGGTTCCAGTGCAAAAAAGCCTGTCAGCAGTAAAGCCAGCACTATCCAGCCAGCCTTGAAAGTGGCCTTGTCCTTGATAGCTTCAGCGGGCTGTTTCAGTTGCTCAAGACGGTAGTCAGTGGGGATGTCACGCCGGAAATACAGCATCAGGACGATAAGGCTGGCTAGCACGGAAACCAGAGTGACGGGTGTCATGATGGCGGCGTACTCCGTGAAGCTCAGCTTGAAGTAGTCAGCCGAGACGATGTTCACCAGATTGGAGACGACCAGAGGCAGACTGGCGGTGTCGGCAATAAAACCAGCCGCCATCACAAAGGCCAGGGTCGCGGCGGGTGAAAAACCCAAGGCAAGCAGCATGGCCATGACGATGGGAGTCAGAATCAAGGCGGCGCCGTCATTGGCAAACAGGGTGGCGACGGCGGCTCCCAAGATCACGATAAAAGCAAAGAGCTTGCGCCCATTTCCGGCTCCCCAGCGAGCGACATGCAAGGCGGCCCATTCAAAGAAGCCTGCTTCATCCAGTATCAGGCTGATGATGATAATGGCAACAAAGGTGGCCGTAGCGTTCCATACGATGCTCCAGACCACAGCCAGATCAGTCCATTGCACTACGCCTGAAAGCAGGGCGGCGGCGGCACCGAATGATGCACTCCAACCGATGCCCAGTCCTTTGGGCTGCCAGATCACCAGGGTTAAGGTGGCAATGAAAATAAGAACGGCCGTTAGCATGACAGAGGGCTTGGTTTCGAGGCTTGAGGTAAGAAAGAAGGCACGCCAAGAGGCGTAGATTCAACTTGGTGCCGGTGCATCGCTTAACACGGCGGGCAAGAGGTAGGCGCGGTGTTGCAGCTTTCCCCCTGACAGCAGTTTTCAGTCAGGTAGGCGAGCAGAGTATTCATGGCGGGAAAGGTGGCGCTGTACAGCAGGTTGCGACCTTGTCGCTCGGCATGGATAAGCCCCGCATTGCTTAACTCCTTTAAATGGAAGGAGAGCGCGTTGGGGGCGATGCCTAGCTGTTCAGCCAGGATGCTGGGAGTCAGACCGGATGGGCCTGCGACGACCAGGGCGCGGAACACCCGCAGGCGGGCTTCGTGGGCCAGAGCGGCCAGTGAACGGATAACTTGAGATTCTTCCATGAGCAAATAATACAACAATTCTTGAATTATTGAATAGTGGGCTTTAACTAGTATTTGAAGTTCGTTGAGTCAGCCCATTTATTGGGCCGCTAGGACGACGTCTGCCTGCCCGTGCGCCTGTATTTCTGTGTATTTATGCGCTTATGTGACTTGGCAAAGTGCGATGTTTGAAGGCAGGAGGATACGCTGGGGTTCGCGCTGTGCCCTTTAGCGCAGCCTAGCTCGCCAACTGCTCACAAAGCCAATCTGCAAACACCTCCGCACGCGGGTTCTGATCCAGTGCTTGGGGCGAGAGCAGGTAGTACGCCGAGCCGTCCGGGATGAAGCCATGCGGGGCAATCAGTTGGCCGTTGTGCAGTTCATCTTCCACCATCAGCTGCGACACCATCGCCATGCCTTGCCCGGACAGGGCGGCCTGGATGCACAAATAAAAATGCTCCAGTTGCAGCTTGCTGGCGGAGCGTAGGGTGGTGTTGCTAAGCCGTGCCCAAGTAGCCCAGGCTTGGGCACGGGAACTGCTATGTATCAGCACCTGTTTGGACGCTTCCTGCGTGTATGGGTATTGAGGCTGGCAGACCGGGCCTATCTTCTCATCGCATAGCCTCAGGCCGCAGACCGAGTCGGCCCAATGGAAGTCATCGCGACGTATTGCCAGATCCACCCCCATTTGAGCGAAGTTGACCGGCCCCCCGGCGGTGATCAGGTGCACGGTGATATTAGGGTGCAATGCCTGAAAATTCCCCAGGCGCGGAATCAGCCATTTCATGGCGATGGTGGGTTCGCAGGAGACGGCCAGAGCATGCTCGCGCTGGGTTTGCTGCAGTTGATACACCACATCTTCCAGCCGTTCAAACATGGGGGCGGTGACATGCAAAAGCTGGCGGCCTGCAGGCGTCAGAAAGACAGCCCGATTACGCCGCTCAAACAACTCGACTCCCAGGGATTCTTCCAGCGCTCGAATCTGGCGGCTGACTGCGCCGTGAGTGACATGCAGTAGCTGGGCTGCCTGCACAAAACTACCTGCCTGGGCCGCGGTGTCGAAGTAGCGGAAGGCCGTGAGATTAGGGATTTGCATGGTCGATGAAAACTCACAGAAATGGCGCAGTAATTATCGTTTTTAAATTAGCACAGGATTATCAATAATGAAATGCTGTGAGTGGCGATAATTTTATGGAATAAGTGGGAATGGAAGTGATTTGGTATCGGGCCTGGGTAAGTCACCTTGGTGAGAAAAATAATAATAAATAAATGAATTTCGCGCCTGTAAAAAACACTATTTTTTAGGTTTTTGGCTGTCGTTTTCGATTGAGCATCTAGCTGAGCTTGAGCCGTTCACCAGACAGCACAGAACCTTCTCAAGTGTAGGGCAGGGCCTGGGACCTGGCGGCTTTCGGAGTGGGGCTTAGCCCCGATTTCATCAAACTTAAGGTTGTTAAAAATGCATGAACTGTTGGCGGTTGCCACCATCACCATCCTGGCTGTGATCAGTCCTGGCCCGGACTTCGCCATGGTCACTCGTAATGGCTATTCCTTTGGTCGCAGGATTGGTTTGATTTCAGCGCTGGGCATTGCCGCCGGAGTGCAGGTGCACGTGGTCTACACCGTGCTGGGGGTAGCGATTCTGATTACCCAGTCGCCCACCTTGTTTTGGGTGATGAAGGTGGCTGGGGCGGCGTACTTGATGTATTTGGGCTACCAGTCTTTTCAGAATCGTACGCCCTTGAATACGGATGGTGAGCCAGGGAAGGTGCCTAGTGCTTGGCAAGCCTTTGGGATGGGCTTTTTGACCAATGCCTTGAACCCTAAAACCATGCTGTTTGTAGTGGCGACATTTACGCAGTTGGTGCAGCCTGATGCGCCGTTCTGGCTGAATTTTGCTTATGGGTTTTTTATGTCGTTTGCCCATTGGGTCTGGTTCAGTATCGTCGCCATCGTGTTTTCAAACAGGCGGTTGCGGGCGGCGATGCTGGCTAGGCAGAGGCTGCTGGATAGGGGGATTGGTGTTGCTTTGCTGGGTTTGGGTGCATCGCTCTTGTTTACCAACTCGGTGTCCTAGAAGGGCGCAATGGATGGCAGAAGCTGGAGCAGGCAAGGTCAAGGGCCTGTTCTATGTGGCCTGATGATTAAAGATTTTAAGAAAGCCTGATTTTTTAATTAATTGGGACTAATTATAAAATTATTTTTTAATGAGTTTTATATGGCTATTAATAATAGAAATTTAAAAATATAAAAATAATAGATATTGAAAATTAAAAAAGAATATCTGTTATTTTTTGTCATTAATTGAGAGATGTCTGGTTATAGTTTGCAAGTCACTGTATTTCGTTTCGCACACTACCTGTCGATAGGGAGACCAGAATGGCTTGCAATCACCTCCGTCCTACCATGATTGTTGGTTCCTGCTTTGCATTATTGGCTGCATTTCAGGGTAGCGCTGTGGCGCAAACCCCCGAGCCCCGTTTGGATACCAGCCAGCTTTATGCTGATGTGCATTTCCATGCGTCCAATTACGCCATGCAAGGGATTCCTTTAAAGGAATACGCACAGCGATACATGAGCGCAGACCGGCAGCAGATTATTCGCTCCACCATCATGCCGATTCCCTTGCAACAACGCTGGGACGGTTTTGAGGAGTATCAGGCGCAAGGGCCCAATAATCAGATGTTTGGCCCTAATTACTACATTGGCTCTAAAGCGGACCTGTACTACTACTCGTTTATCGATGCCATGTTTGCGCGAGAGTACGAAAGGCTGGAACCCCAGTACCAGGAAAAGCTGGACGTCATGATTACGGCCTTCAATCCTATGGATGTTTATGCTTCGCAGCACATCAAGCGAGCTGTGTTGAGCTTTCCAGGCGTGTTTTCCGGGGTAGGCGAATTCACCATTCACAAGGAACTGGTGTCCAGCAAACTGGCGGGTGAAACGGTAGAAGAAACCAAGGCGCCGTCTGTGCCCCTACCCCCTGATGCGGGAGATGGCAGCAAGGTGTCCTTGTACTCCGAGTCCTTGGAGTACCTGTTCAAGACCATCGAAGAGGTCGGTCTGGTCGCGATTTTGCACAACGATATGTACCGGGTCGAGGTCAACTACAAGGGTGAGCTGGAAAACGCCTACCCGAATCAGGATTACGTAAAGGGCTTGAAGCATGTCTGCGGCCACGCTCCTAATGCCAAGGTGGTGTGGGCCCACACCGGTTTGGGTCGTTTTGTTAAACCCACCAGCGATCACATTACGCGGGTGAAGAAAGTGCTGGATGCGTGCCCGAGCTGGTCTACTGATATCTCCTGGGATCTGGTGCAGGACTATATGCTGGACCCCGAACCGGGCATGCCCAGCCGCCAGGATTGGTTGAATTTCTTCAAGGAATATCAGAACCGGATTCTGTGGGGGTCAGATGTGGTGATCTTCACGCGTAACCGATTTGAGTCCAATCCGCCCACCTCGGTGACGCCGGGCAGTTTGATGCAACCGGATCAGTATCACGCTGATTTGTCCAAAATGAAGGACTTCCTGGATGAGCTGCCTGTCGCTATTGGCAACAAGATTCGCCATGAAAACTATGTGCGTTTGTTCAACCGAGCCAAGTTCTCTGTTCGCGCTTGGGAGCGCGAGAATGCGGATCTGAATATCTGGGATATTCCTACGCCAGTCCATCCTTAAGGCGGGCTTGTTATGAGTGTTGCCGCCAGTTCTTGAGCGTGTTTTTTCGGCACAAGAGCCATGGGTTTTCAGGAGCGGAAATAGCAGTTTGAAGCCCCTGCCTTTGCAAGAGACGCGTCATGCTCAGGCTCTTGCAAAAGAACGGCCCCCGAAGGCCTGGATGGATATCCAAACCTTCGGGGGCCGTTTGGTATTGCACGTAAAGGGAGCCGAGGCTGGCTCCTTCATTCAGCTGTCAGTGTTGATTAAACCGCTTTGTTTTGTGCTGCCAGCTTGTCCAGATCCTCTTGGATCAGCTTGCGAATAGCGGTTTTCAGCAGCTTGCCGGTGGCGGTATGGGGCAATTCGTCCACCACGATCAGTTCGTCAGGAATACTCCATTTGGAGACTTGCTCTGAGAACAGCTCAATCATGTCCTGCTTGGTGAAGGTGGCATCGTCTTGCAATTGCACCACCAGGACGGGGCGCTCGCCCCAGCGTTCGTCGGGCTTGGCCACGACAGCTGCTTCTTTGATCGCCGGGTGAGCCTGGGCAATGTTTTCCAGCTCGATCGAGCTGATCCATTCGCCACCGGATTTCACCACGTCCTTGGTTCGGTCTACGATCTGAATAAAGCCATCGGGATCAATCGTGACGACATCGCCCGTGTTGAACCAGCCATCTTCGGTGTGGGCAGAGGTGTCATTGCTGTTGAAGTAAGAGCCCGCAATCCAGGGTCCACGTACCATCATGGCGCCAAACATCTTGCCGTCACGGGTGATGGGTTTGCCATCATCGCCATCAACGCGGAACTCTACGCCAAACAGCGGACGCCCCTGTTTGGACAGCAGCTTGAGCTTCTCGTTGTCAGGCAGGGATTCGTGTTTGGGCAGCAAGGCGGCCGCCAGACCCACTGGGCTGGTTTCGGTCATACCCCAGGCGTGGCGTACTTTCACGCCCAGCTTCTGGAAGCGGGTAATCATGACCGGAGGCGCAGACGAGCCGCCAATCACCAGGCGTTGCAGGCTGCTGAAGGTTTTGCCATTGGCTTGCATCCAGTCCAGCAGCCCCAGCCAGACGGTAGGGACGCCCGCTGTCATGGTGACGCCTTCGTTTTCAAATAAGGTGTGCAGGCTGGCGCCGTCCAGTTTCGGGCCGGGCAAGACCAGTTTTGCGCCAACCATCAATGCCGCATAGGGCAGGCCCCAGGCGTTGACGTGGAACATCGGGACGATGGGAGTGATGGTGTCGGAGGCCGACAGACACAGGGCATCGGGCATGCTCAAGGCAAAGGCATGCAAGATAGTGGAGCGATGGCTGTAGAGCACGCCTTTGGGGTTGCCCGTGGTGCCAGAGGTGTAGCACAGGCCGGAGGCCGTATTTTCATCAAACACAGGCCAGTCGAAATGATCGGACTCGGCGGCAATCAGGGTTTCATAGCACTTCAGATTGGGCAGCAGGTCCGACTTGGGCATGTGTGCTTCGTCAGTCATGATGACCACGGCTTTCAGCTTGGAGAGCTGATCGGCCAAGGCTTCCAGAATCGGCATGAAGCTCAGGTCGGCAAACAGGACGCTATCGCCAGCGTGCTCAATGATGTAGCCGATCTGGTCCTGAAACAGACGCGGGTTGATGGTGTGACACACCAGGCCCGAGCCTGATACGCCGTAATACAACTCCAGGTGACGGTAGCCGTTCCAGGCCAGGGTGCCCACGCGGTCACCTTGTTGCAAACCCATTTTTTGAAGCGCATTGGCCAGTTTCTGGCTGCGCTTGGACAGGTCTGCATAGGTGTAGCGGTGGATGTGGCCTTCTACCGTTTGCGAGACTACCTCACGGTCTGCGTGGTAGTTGGCCGCATGACGCAGTATGGATGACACTAACAGCGGGGTATTCATCATCATGCCAAGCATGGTTTTCGTCCTCCCTGGGAGTAAATCAAACAGAACTGACGGGCCTTGAAACTGTGAGTCTACGCGCAGAAAATGGACGAAACACATCACTGACTGTCATGGCCTCCTGATGCACAGTAGCCTAAAACTCACAAATGCGTCTATGTAGTCGTTTGTATTTGCTTGCGTAATGCCAAAGCTTCTGTGAAAAATTGGGCAAT
Organism: Alcaligenes parafaecalis; assembly: GCF_026344135.1. Classification (NCBI taxonomy): domain Bacteria; kingdom Pseudomonadati; phylum Pseudomonadota; class Betaproteobacteria; order Burkholderiales; family Alcaligenaceae; genus Alcaligenes; species Alcaligenes parafaecalis. The sequence goes on from NZ_JAPKNA010000002.1 coordinate 604,757, forward strand.
CATGCGGCTGTCTCGGCGCTCGGTCAGGCAATACAAATACGTGTCGGTGCGCACGGGATCGCCCTGAATACGAACCGCTTTGAAACGATGATCCGGGATGAACTCTGCTTCGGACACCGTGCCCACGCCCAGCCCTCGGGCGACTGCTTCACGCAGGGCTTCCCGGCTGCCAATCTCCATGACTGCGCGCGGCCGTATATTTTCCTTTTCCAGTGCCGCTTCCAGACAGGCACGCGTGGTGGAACCCGATTCCCGCTGTAGCAAAGGAGCATCCTGCAAGGCAGATAAAGGCACACTGTCGTACCGGGCCAAAGGGTGCGACAAGGGGGCGAACAGAATTACAGCATGGCTGGCGTAATGTTCGGTGTGAAAGGCCGGATCGTCGCAGGCTCCGGCCAGCACGGAAATATCGGTGGCGTAGTCGGCCAGATCCGCTAGCACCTGTGCCGAGTTCCCCATATGAATAGAGATATCCACGCCGGGAAATAGCCGGTGATAGGCCTCCACCATCTCAATCACATGAAAAGGCCCGACAGCGCCAATACGCAGTCGGCCTACATGCAGTTTTCCACTGTCATGCAGCAGGTTGAAGGCATCGACTTCCAGCGCTCCCAGTTGCTGCGCGACCGGCAACAGGGCTATCCCCACCTGGGTTAGTTGGACACCTCTGCCCCGACGATGAAACAACTCCACATCATGTTGCTGTTCCAGCCCTTGTATTTGTTTGGTCACGGTGGGTTGGGCCAGTCCCAGGGCGCGGGCCCCGGCGCTGAAACTGCCATGTCGGGCAACAGCCAGGAAGGCACGTAGGCGTGCGGCGGACATATAGACTCCATCTATAGATAACTGATGTTTTGAATGCTAAATCGATAACATGAAGGCAATGTGACCTTTCTACTATGTCGGCATTCCTCCTACAAACCTCAAGGACGACTGCCGTGAACAAGAACGTATTTCAGACAGCCCGCCGCTCTTTCATCGCGGCAAGCGCCGCCACTATTATTTTTTCGGTGTTCGGGACTGCCGCCCACGCCGCCCAGGACACCTTGACGATTGGTCTTATCCCTGCCGAAGACTCGCAGGCCATGATCGAATCGAGCAAGCAGGTTATTGAGCAACTGGAGCGCGAGTCCGGCATGAAGGTCGAGCCTTTTGTGGCTACGGACTACAACGGAATTATCGAAGCTCTGCGTGCCAAGAAGCTGGACGTGGCCTACCTGGGACCATTCTCTTATGTGCTGGCCAGCTCGGTGGCAGATGTGGAGGCCTTTGCGGTTGCCGTCACCAAGAAAACAGGTAAAAGCGCTTACAAGAGCCTGATCGTGGTGCGTGCCGATAGCGGGATCGACAATGTGGATCAGTTGAAAGGTCGCACATTTGCCTTTGTAGACCCCAGCTCTACTTCAGGCCACCTGTTCCCTAAAGCGGGCCTGGAAAACGATGGCTATAAACCTGAAGAGCTGTTCTCCCGCGTGGTGTTTTCCGGTTCGCACGATGCCAGCCTGCTGGCTGTAGCCAACAAGAAAGTAGATGCTGCTGCTGTGGCTGACCGTATTTACGCCAGCGCGATTTCCAAAGGCCAATTGGCTCAGGATGATTTGAAAGTGGTGTGGTCCTCCAGCGATATCCCCGAGTCGCCCATGGTCTGGCGCAAGGATCTGGACCCCAGCGTCAAAGAGAAAGTGGCCAAGGCCCTGGCCAATATCAAGGATGTACCTTGGGGTGATCAGGGCATGTTGAATGGCTTTCAGGCTACCGACGATGCCGCTTACAACGTGGTGCGTGATACCGCCAAGGTACTGAATCTGGATCTGCGGAGCATGAAATGATCCGTTTGCGTGGCCTGAACAAAAGTTATGGCTCCAATGATGTCCTGTGTGGTGTGGACATGGATGCAGAAGCCGGTGAGTTTCTGGTTGTCTTAGGTCAGTCCGGAGCGGGCAAGTCCACCTTGCTGCGCTGCATGAACCGGCTGGCGCAGGCCGATACGGGCGAGATGTCGGTGGCCGGTATTGATGCCATGTCGGCTCAGGATACCCGGGCATTGCGCCGCCAGGTTGCCATGATTTTCCAGCATCACGATGTGGTGCCTCGTTTGTCAGTGCTGCGCAATGTATTGACCGGGCGTTTGGGAGCGGTTCCCGTGTGGAGCTCGATCCTGCAACTGTTCAGCCCTGCTGATATTGCCCTGGCCAAAGAGTGTCTGGAGCGTGTGGGGCTGGCGCATAAAGCCCAGGCTCGCACGGATTCCTTGTCGGGTGGCCAGCGTCAGCGTGTGGGCATTGCCCGTGCCCTGGCGCAGCGTCCCCGCATTATTCTGGCCGACGAACCGGTTGCGAGCCTGGACCCTAAAACAGCGCGTCTGGTGATGCGTTATTTGCACGACGCCAGTCGGGAACTGGGTATTACCGTAGTGTGCAACCTGCATCAGGTTGATTACGCCCGTGAGTTTGCCGACCGTATTGTGGGCCTGGCCCATGGTCGCGTGGTTTATAACGGTGCCCCTGATCTGATGACGGAAGATGATCTGGCCCGTATCTATCCTGGCCCGGAGCCAGGGCAGGGCGGTGCTCACTCTCAAGAGGCAAGTGAGGCCGCTGCTTCCTTCCTGAACGAACCACTGACCATTGCGACCAAGGGAGCCTGATCATGGAACACAAATATTCCTGGGTCATGTCCACGCCTACGGGTATGAAAGGCTGGGTCACTACGGCCTTGCTGCTTGCTGCGATTGTCGTGGGGCTGCAATGGAGTGCTGAAGGTGCTCAGTTGAGCGTCGCCGAATTTGCGGCTGGCTTGCCGCAGATTGCCGACTTCCTGAGCCGTACCTTCCCGCCAGACTGGAGCATTTTGGGCAGTCTGGTCGCACCCGCAATCGAGACTATTCAGATCGCGATCTGGGGCACGGTGCTGGGTGTGCTGGGAGCCGTACCGGTGTCGTTTCTGGCGGCCCGTAACCTGAAGGTCAACCGTTATCTGTACGGCTTTACCCGTCAAAGCCTGAACGTGATACGCAGTATCAACGAGCTGATTCTGGCCTTGGTTTTTGTAGCTGCGGTGGGGCTTGGGCCTTTCCCCGGTGTGCTGGCTCTGGCTGTGCACGGTGTGGGGATGCTGGGCAAGTTCTTTGCTGAAAGCATTGAAGAGATTGATCAAGGCCCGCTGGATGCCTTGCGCGCTACTGGTGCCCGTCCTTTGCAAGTGATTGTGTTTGGTGTCTTGCCCCAGGTGATTACGGCCTGGATTGCGGTGATTTTGTATCGCTTCGAGGTCAATCTGCGTTCGGCTACCGTGCTGGGCATGGTGGGAGCGGGTGGTTTGGGCTTTGAACTGGTCAGCAGCCTGAAACTGTTCAAGTACCAGGAAACCGCAACCTGCATCGTGGTCATTACGGTGATGGTGGTGGTAGCCGACCTGATTTCCAATCGCCTGCGTGAGGCCATTCGCAACAACGGGCGCGATTGATCGCTGTTTTTATTCGAGATTTTTTATGTGGCATTTTTTCAATCCCGTTCAGATCGATGCTGGTGAAGGTGCTTTCAAGCGCTTGCCCGAGCGCTTGGGCGGTCGACGGGCCATTCTGATTGCTTTCCCGGAGGCACGCGAGCTGGGACAGTGCGAGCGCCTGCAAGCCTTGCTGGGTGAGCAGTTGGTTGCGATCGAAACGGATATTCAACCGAATCCGGATGTGTCCTGGTTGGCGCCTTTGTACGAGCGTCTGTGGCGTGACCACCCCGAGGTCGAGTGCATTATTGCCTTGGGTGGCGGCAGCGTCATTGATTGCGCTAAAGCCATGTTGACCAGCACCCCTTCGGGGACGTTTGCCGAACTGCTCGACTGCTTGTCGGGCAATACCAGCCTGAGCCAGCCTCCAGGGCGGGTGCGCAGCCTGATTGCCGTGCCCACCACGGCAGGAACCGGGAGCGAAGTTACCCCCTGGGCAACAATTTGGGATAAGGGGCAGGGGCGCAAGTACTCCCTGCATCTGCCCTGGACCTGGCCTCAGGCCGCGATTATTGATCCGGCCCTGATGTGCAGCCTGCCCGCTGGCGCGACCTTGGCCAGTGGCCTGGATGCCTTGTCGCATGCGCTGGAATCCTTATGGAATGTGAATCGCAACCCCGTATCGGCCAGCCTGGCAGTGTCTGCGGCACGGCAGATTATCAGCAGCTTGCCCTTGCTGATGCAGGATCTGTCCAGCCTGGAGTTGCGCACTGAACTGGCTGTGGCTGCCGCCATGGCGGGCCTGGCGTTTTCCAATACCAAGACGGCTCTGGCGCACTCCCTGTCCTACGACCTGACTCTGGAGCAGGGTTTGCCACACGGTATTGCATGCTCGTTCAGCCTGCCGCATGTGATGCAGATGGCCTTGGGTCAGGATGAGCAGTTGGATCAGTTTTTATTGTCGATTTTTGATGCCCGCAACGGCCCTCAAGCTGTCTCTGCCTTGAGCGGCTTTCTGCAAAACCTGGGGGTCAGCACGGACCCGGCCAGCTACGGGGTATCACCCGAACAGTGGCAGCAACGCATCGCCCAGGCACTGCAAGGACCACGCGGACGTAATTTTATTGGTGCACATGCTCTGGATGCAGTGCAGGTATAAGCCGGTTCTTGACCCGGCTTGTTTTTAGGACTGAAGGTTGCAAACAATGACTCAGAATTTCAATGCGCTCAATACGCTGATGTCGGACAAGGTCGAAGCCGTTATTTTTGACTGGGCAGGCACGCTGGTCGATTTCAGCTCCTTGGCACCGACGCAGATTTTTGTAGATGCCTTTGCCACTTTTGGCATTCAAATCAGCCTGGAGCAGGCCCGCGGCCCGATGGGCTTGTCCAAGCGTGATCACATCCGTACCTTGCTGGCTACCGAGTCGATTCAGGATCAGTGGTTGGCCCAGTTCGAGCGTGCTTCTACCGATGCCGACATTGACGCTATTTACGAGCGTTTCATGCCTATGCAGATCGAGAAAGTAGCGGAATATTCGGCCCCCATTGAAGGCGCTGCGGCAGTGCTTGAAGAGTTGCGTGCCAAGGGCATCAAAATTGGTTCTTGCTCGGGCTACCCGCGTCAGGTGCTGGATGTGCTGTTGCCTGTCGCTGCCAGCCAGGGCATTGCACCAGACTGCATTATTGCGGGTGACGAGTTGCCTGCCGGTGGTCGCCCCGGCCCGTTCATGGCACTGGCCAATGTGCTGGCTCTGGGTGTGGGTGATGTTCGCCGTTGCATCAAAGTGGACGATACCGTGCCGGGTATTGAGGAAGGCCGCCGTGCCGGTATGTGGACGGTAGGGTTGAGCCTGTCGGGCAATGAAGTGGGTCTGTCTCTGGACGAGCTGGCTCAAACTGATCCGGCAGAAGTACAAGCACGTGTCGAGCGTGCCAGCGAGCGTTTGCGTCAGTCTGGTGCTCATTACGTGATTGAAACCGTGGCCGATTTCCCGGCTGTGGTGCTGGCGATCCAGGCACGTCTGGCGCAAGGCGAGACACCCTGATTCTGTGGGGGCATTGAATCAGGCCTGGTAAGAAGGGCGGGGTGACAAACCCCGCCCTTTTTGCTGCCTGCTTGTTTCAGGCGGCAGTACTGGCGACGGACAGGGCACTTTGATGGTGAGCAATCGCATCAAAAAAAGCGGCTACCAAACGTGACTCCCGGCGCTCGTGCAAACAGCAGACGTGAATCTGCGTCCAGACCGGCTCGTTTTGAATACGCACCACACGCAAGCGTGGATCCGGCACGTATTCAGATTCGGAGACCGTGCCCACACCCAGGCCACGAATCACGGATTCGCGCAGGGCTTCGCGGCTGCCTATCTCCATGGCCACATCCACCTTGATCTTGCGCTCGTGCAAGGCGTCTTCCAATGCTTTGCGGGTTGTGGAGCCTTCTTCGCGCATCAGCAAGGGTTCACCCGCCAGCTCATCCAGCGCAATGGTCTCGCGTCGGGCAAAGGGATGATCATGGCGCACAAAAGCAATGACCGGGTAACGGGCGTAGGGCTGCATGTAGTAACGGCGCTGTGGCTGGCAACTGGCGACCACGCCTACATCGCAGATGTATTGGTCCAGATCGTCCAGCACTAATTCCGAGTTGCCCAGTTTGACGGATAGCTTGATGCGCGGATACACCGCATGAAAGGATTCGATCAGCTCGGTGACGTGATAGGGGCTGACTGCACCCAGCTTCAAGGTGCCGTAGTGCAGTTTGCCGCTGCCACCCAGCATTTGACGCATGTCGGATTCCAGCGAGATCATGCGCCTGGCCATGGGCAGCATTTCCAGACCCAGGGTGGACAGTTCTACGCGTCGGCCACGCCGGTGAAACAGCTCGGCTCCATATTCGCGTTCAATGATTTGAATTTGTGAGCTGAGCGTGGTGTGGCTCATGTTCAAGGCCCGCGCGGCGGCTGAAAAGCCGCCGTGCTGGGCCACCATGACGAAGGCCCGTATTTGGTTGAGCGTCATCGTACTTCTCTAACAGATCTTTCCGGAACGGACCTTGTCATTGTGCCTGGACAGTATGACTAGCGTGCGACACCCATGGCCGGGTCGCTGATGCCATCCCGGCCAGTTTCCAGGCGACCGGCAAAGCGGCGCTCGAAGGACTCGCCCATGGTGGCGGTGAAGTCGTACCAGTTGCCCGAGACTTCCAGCGACCAGCGTGCATCTATTTGCATGCCCGGATCAACGGTGTAGACCCAGGGGCCATCCTCGCGATAGGCGTTGGCTGTCACCGTGACGGTAGCGGCCTGGTCGCCCATATTCATGATGGTCAGGGACACGGCATTGGCCTTGGGCTCGTAGCACACGCGCACCTCCGGTTTGGGGCCCTGGCGCAGCGCGTGAATGTTGCCCTTGAAGTGGCGATGGTAGCCGTTTGGCCCTAACACCCACAGGCTGTAATTGCCCTTGTGATCCGCGTGAATGGTCCAGGCATCCGAGATGATCTTGTTGGCTTCCACCGTAAAGCGTCGGGGATATTCCAAGAGCTGGAGCTCGTCGTACACATGGAATACCGTGCCTTGTGCGCCGGTATTGCTGAACGTTAACCAGACCTGCTCTTTGTCCAGGTCCACATTGGCGCTGGTGTGCAATTGGTAGGGCAGGGCGCGTGAAGGGCGCAGCATTAAATCCTGGCTGGGCATGGGCTCCGTGCCAACGGGGGGCATGGGTACCTTGCCTGCACTGGCTTGCTGGCGCAGGGTGGCATCGGCTTGGTCACGTGTGGGTGCCGGGCTCAATGCGGGTTTGGAAGCATTGGGATATTTGAAATCAAAGCAGGAACGCATATCGCCGAAGACGGCGCGGCGCCAGGGGCTGATATTGGGCTCTTGCACACCAAAGCGCTGCTCCAGAAAGCGCAATACCGAGGTGTGGTCAAACTGTTGGGAGTTGACCCAGCCACCTACGCTCCACGGGGAAATAATCAGGGTAGGCAGACGCGGGCCAGCCCCGAAAGGGCGGCCATCGGGGGGGAGTTTACGGGAATCCCCATCCGGGGCAGGCATGGTGTAGTACTCATTGGAGACATCCACCGTGGATTTGCCTTCCAAAGAGCCATCCTGGTTGCGCCAGGGTGGGGCAGGTGGGGGCATGTGGTCAAAGAAGCAGTCGTTCTCGTCGTAGTTCACGATCAGGACTGTCTTGCTCCAGATTTCTGGCTTCTCGGTAAGAATGTTCAGCAGTCGCTCCAGATACCAGGCTCCCTGGCCGGGCACGCCCATGCTGGGGTGCTCGCTGTAGGGGCCGGGGGCCACAATCCAGCTAACCTGCGGCAATTGGCCCATTTTGATGTCATCGGCAATGGCTTGCAAAAAGCCACCGTCAGGCATGGTGTTGCCAAAGCCCTTGTACAGGGGGGAATGGGCTTCCATTTGATGGGAGTATTCGGCAGAAGGCGAGCCCAGCGCGGTCAGCTCCTCGTTGACTTTACGGTAGGAAGCGAAGGCGACGAGCTGGTTGTTATTGCTGTTGTTGCCGGGGCGGTTATACACCTTCCAGCGCACACCGGCTTCTTGCAGACGTTCCGGATACGTTGTCCAGTCCAGGCCATCTTCTGACGGGCCCAGGCCTCCCCAGTTGGAGTTGGTTACGCAGGCGCGACCATTCAGATTGGCTCCGTTACTGCCACTCCACAAGAACATGCGGTTGGTGAAGGTGCCGGTATTGATAGAGGTGTGGTAGGCGTCGCAAACGGTAAAGGCGTTGGCCAGCGACCAGTGAAAGGGCAGATCGGACTCTTTCAGGTAGCCCATGGCGACATTGGTGTACTTGGCTTTGGGCCAGTCTGCCATGCGGCCGCCGTCCCAGGCTTCTTGCTGGTCGTTCCAGTCGTGTGCGCCGCCGACACGCAAGGCGTTGCCTTTGGTCGCATCCAGGTAATAGGGCTGTACCACGCCGTTGGTGCCCTGCTGACGCCAGACCGATTCGCCCGATGCCATAGGGATGGTGATGCGGTCGCTAAAACCACGCACGCCCGGCATGGTGCCGTAGTAGTGATCAAAAGAGCGGTTTTCCTGCATCAGGATAATGACGTGTTCCACGTCATTAATCGTTCCTGTGGCGTTATTGGCGGGGATAGCCAGCGCCTTTTGAATAGCAGGTGGAAAGGGGCCCAAAGCGGCCGCACTGGCAGCCAGTCGCAGAAAATTACGACGATTGATGTGAGTCATGGGGAAAGCCTTGTCGATAAGAGGTTGGAGTGGAGCCAGGCGAGGACATTCGTCGGGCCTGGCTACCATGCGCTTAAGGTGCGCAGTCCAATTGCGAGTTCGGTGTGGGGGGCGTGCCCAAGTCAGTGCCTTGCTCGCCTTGAGAGCCCGTGGCCGGGGGCGTCACAATGGGCACTTGCTCGCTACCCGAGCTCCCCGTGCCGGGCGGGGCCTCGGAGTCGCTGGAGTTTCCACTGCTGCAAGCACTTAGCAACAAGGCAGTCATGCCAGCGAGCAGGGCGTGGCGCACAGTCCGTAAATTCAAAATCATGGTGGGCTCGCTTAGTGTGTGCTCAGGCTAGTCAGTGGTTTTTTGGACCAGTAGATGGAGCTCAGCTCCTGGTTGCTCAGGACGCGGTTCCACATGGCCAGGTCACCAAACATTTGCTGGGTGGGCGGAGCAACAGAGCATTTGCCTACGGTATAGGGAGGCGTGACCGAGCCATTGCATTTGTTCATCAGGAACTTGCCGGTGCCATCATCGCCAATGCCCCATTGCGGGAAGGGCGACAGTTTGGAGAGATCAACAGCGCCTGTGGATTTGTCGGTAGCCACATGCGTGACACGCTCGGTAGAGGGATCAAACACGCGCATATTCATGGTCTTGGCAACCCCGTCGACCGAGAAAGCAATGTGTACCCACTTACCGACCGGAATCTGGGTGTAAGGGTTGGTCGGGCCGTCGGCACGTACCCCACCCGAGCCAATATTGAATGCAATGCCGCATTGGTTCTGGCTGCCGCTGCTGAACAAGCCAATGGCGACACCAGCATTGGCGCCGCTGACGTAGTTCTTGTTGGACAAGACGGTGACATTGTTGCGATCAATGCACTTGGGCACCTGATACCAGAAGCCAATGGTGAATTGCGGGTTGCTGCCCGTGGAGATGTCAAAGCCTTGAGCTGGCGTCATGCGATAGCCTTCCAGACCTTCTTCGGTGACATAGTTGGTGTCAACCAGCAAGCCATGCGTGCCTGTAAAGGGACCGGGCACGACCAGGCCCGCCGCATTGGGCAGATCTTTGGAGGCGGGGGCCATGGTGCTGTTTTTCTGCGCGTCCACAGGTGGCAAATTGGCGCTGAAGGGATAGTAGGAGACCAGGCCATTGAGCAGAGAGGCTTCCAGCGGGACAGGAGGCAGGTACGAGATAGGCGGGCTGAACAGACTGCGCCAGGCTGCATCGGTGCCTGAACCGGCCTGCACGGTGTAGTCAAACTGGTAGGTGCCCCGGTCAGACAGACCAGCGGTGGCCTGGTTATCGGTGTAGCTTTGTGTGCCAGCAGGCAGACGCGAGGCGATCACCTGGCCGTCCCGCAAGATGTCGATAGGGGCATCGGCGGGTGCTTTCCAGTCCAGTTTGATCGCAACGGTGGAGGAATGATTGTCCAGCACCGTGGCTTGCAGACCCGTGACGGCTTGAGGGCCCAGCAGGCTGCTGCCATCGAGCTTGTAGTCGGCAGCCGGGGGCAGCTTGTCCAGATACCGCATGATGGTAGGGGCCACATCCACCAGGCTGTTGTACTGATACAGCTCGGGCAGCGTAGCAGGTACGCTGGCGCCAATACCGTGCTCCCCTGTGTTGACGGCCTGATTGACAGCCAGGAAGGTTGTGGACTGGGGCAGCAACGGCAAGCCATTATCCTGGCCGTGTTCGCTCAGGCCATGGTTGCCGGTCACGACTACCAGCCATTCGCGGTCTTTTTGTTTGGCGGCAGCGTCCAGCAGAGTGCCGATTTCCTTGTCCAGCTTGCTAAGCGTGGCGTTGTAGTCGGGCGATTCAATACCAAAGTCCAGTGCGGCGTCTTTGGCGGAGCGATACTGAACCAGGACCTTGCGATAGTCTCCTTCAATCATCTCCAGGGCCTGGCTGGATACGCAGGACAAGGTGACGGTCTGCGGCGAACAGTCGGCCAGCTTATGCAGACGCTCGGCATCGTGATCGGCCTTGAGCAAGTGTGCCAAGCCTTTGGATGCCACGGCTGCAGCATTCTGTTCGTTTTGCGCGGAGTGGAACAGGCTGTTTTGGCGCAGGACTTGATCCGGTGCAGTAGACACCACGCCATGGCGGTTGGCCCAGGTTCCGGTTAGCAGGCTGGCCCAACTGGGCATATCCAGATTGGCCTGTTGGCTGGGGGTACCGGCGACGCCTCCGCTGTAGGCCAACTGCACATGCAGCTTGGCCAGATTGGGCAGGCTGCCAGCTGCAATGCCTTGCTGCACGGCCTGATAGGTAGCCCCGTCCAGATTGATGATCAGGGCGTGGCGGGTGCTGGGGGTATCCGGTTTGTCCGGGTTGACGGGTGTTTCGGGTTCAGCTTCCGAGCCGTTGCCTGTGCCGGACCCGCCACAAGCAGCCAAGGTAGCCGACAGGGTGGCCACCGCAAGGGCTTTGAGCAGGCCGGGTTTGCCAAAAGCAGGGCGGGACAGACCTTGGAAGGGCTGCACATTGCTGTCTGGATACGAGTTTTCAGAGGGGTAGGGAAAACCGGGCCGCTGGGAGGCGGAGCGGGCCGTGTGCGCATGTCTCATGATTCGATAGCCTTGTCACTGATGTTGGGGAAAGGGTCGATCGAATTAGAGCAAGGCAGGATGACGGCCTTGGGTCGATATCCTAGACGTTCATCGTCGTTCCTGTGTGCTTTTTCGGCAGATGCTGCTGTTCCCACCGTTCCAGACGCTCTTGCATGAATTGATGTAGCTGGCGCAGCAGGGGGGTAATTTGCTGCCTTCCGGCCGCCAGCAAATACAGGGGCGTGCTTTCGCCTTGCCAGTCCTCGCAGATAGCGTGCAGGCGGCCACTGGCAAGGTCCTGGGCCACATCGAAGTAGGATTTGTACGCAATGCCTTTGCCCAGCAAAGCCCAGCGTCGGACCACATCCCCATCGTTGGAGACATTCACTGCCCGGACACGAACAAAGGTGGCGGGCTGGCCGCTGCGCTCGAACTTCCAGCGATCATGCACATCATCCCTCAGCATGAAGCACAGACAGTCGTGCTGCTGCAGTTCCAGAGGGGAGGTGGGGGTGCCGTGCTGCTTCAAGTAGGAGGGGGCGGCGCACAGGACCCGGCGGTGTGTCGGCGCTAAAGGCAGAGCCACCAGATTGGAGTCTGCCGGATGGCCATAGCGAAAGGCTGCATCAATAGGTTCGCTGTAGACATTGGCCAGCCGGTCGGACAGATGCAGACGTATGTCCACGCCCGGATTGGCGTCCTGAAACTCGTTCAACCACGGTAAGAGTACATTGCGCCCCAGGTCGGATGGTGCGGCCAGCTTCAGTTGGCCACGGGAACCGGGGCCGCCGCTGGCCAGTTGCAGGCTGGCTTGCTGCAGGGCGGACAGGGCGGGACGGCATTGGGCCAGAAACACTTCGCCTTCAGAGGTCAGCCGCAAATGGCGGGTGGAGCGCAGAAAAAGCTGCACCCCCACTTCCGCCTCCAGGCGTTTGAGTGCCGCACTGGCGGCTGCCGGTGTTATGCCCAGACCCCGTGCCGTGGCGGACAGGCTGGCCGTGTCAGCGGTGCGAACAAAAATTTCCAGATCCTGCAGGGCTTTCATGGCGTGTCTCGCTGGGCTGAGTTCAGAGTTTTTATGCTGAAAAGCGAACTAATAGGATTAATTATGACGCTATTTTCAAAATATTTTTGAAGATCGTTTCAAGCAAAGGCCTGTTTTTCTAAAGAGTCTGAAAAGGCACACTGTGATCCACATTTTCATTTTTTTGATGAGGCACACGAATCATGGGTTTAGCGACATCTACTTTGTTTTCAGCATTAAAAGTGGGCAGCTTGCAGTTGCCTAACCGTATCGTGATGGCTCCCATGACACGCAGCCGTACCGACCAGCCGGGTGATATTCCGAACGCGCTGATGGCCCAGTACTACGCCCAGCGTGCCAGTGCAGGCTTGTTGATCAGCGAAGCCACGCAGATTTCGCGACAAGGGCAAGGCTACAGCTTTACGCCCGGTATTTACACCCAGCAGCAGGTGCAGGGCTGGCGCCTGGTAACAGATGCCGTGCACCAGGCCGGTGGCCGGATTGTCTTGCAACTGTGGCATGTTGGTCGGATGTCGCATGCCAGCTTTCATGCAGATGGGCAGACTGTGGCTCCTTCCGCCTTGTCACCCCAGGCTCAGGTTTGGGTCGTGGGGGAGGATGGGGTGGGGCGGATGCTGGATTGCCCCGTGCCGCGCGCACTGACCGAGCAAGAGATTGCAGCCGTGATTGAGGATTACCGTCAAGCGGCCGCCAAAGCCATGCAAGCGGGATTTGATGGCGTGGAAATCCATGGTGCCAATGGCTACCTGATTGATCAGTTCCTGCGTACCACATCCAATCACCGTGAAGATGCGTATGGCGGCAGCGTGGAGAACCGTATTCGTTTTGCCAGAGAAGTGGTCGAAGCAGTAGCGGGGGAGATAGGTGCAGAGCGCACGGGTATCCGTCTGGCTCCCTTTATTACGCAGCGAGCCATGAACTGTTCCGAAATCATTCCAACCATCTTGCATTTGGCGAAGGTACTGGATGGGAAGGGTCTGGCCTATATCCATCTGTCCGAAGCCGATTGGGATGATGCCCCTGAGATTCCTGATGATTTTCGCCATGCCTTGCGTGCTCACTTTTCGGGTCGAATTATCGTTGCGGGCAAGTACGACGCACACAGGGCCGAGCAGATTGTAAAGACTGGCCTGGCTGATCTGGTGGCGTTTGGTCGCCCCTTTATCGCCAATCCGGATTTGCCTGCACGCTTGCGTGATCAGCTTCCCTTGGCAAACTTCGATCCCCAAACCTTGTTTGGGGGTGGCGCCCACGGGTATACCGATTATCCGGGCATGGGCTAAGACAGACGACTGATTTTAAAAAGGAAAAGAGATGAAAGCGATTGCCTACAAAGTTCCTCAAGCGATAGAGCTGCCCGAGTCCCTGATGGATATTGAGCTGCCCGACCCGGTGGCCACAGGTCGTGATCTGTTGGTGCAAGTACATGCGGTCTCGGTCAATCCGGTCGATACCAAGGTTCGCCAATCGGCCTTACCAGCCGATGGAGAGGAATTCAAAGTGCTGGGTTGGGATGCCTGCGGGATTGTGCAGGGGGTAGGGCCACAAGTCAGTTTGTTCCAGCCAGGTGATCGCGTCTGGTATGCCGGCTCTATTGCGCGCCCCGGTACGAATAGCCAATTGCATTTGGTGGACGAGCGTATCGTGGCCCATGCACCGAAAACGCTGGATTTTGCGGCGGCGGCTGCCTTGCCCCTGACCACGATCACCGCTTGGGAGATGCTGTTTGACCGCTTGGGCGTGGCCCCAGGCAAAGCTCCCTCGGACCAGACCATATTGATTATTGGGGCATCAGGTGGGGTGGGTTCCATTTTGACGCAGTTGGCTGCCCGCTTGACCTCTTTGACCGTCATTGGCACCGCCTCCCGTCCAGAAACCCAAGCTTGGGTGCAGGATCTGGGCGCGCATCATGTCATTGATCACAGCCAGCCGTTGGCGGAGCAACTGGAGCGGATCGGGCATCCGGAAGTGGATTATGTCGTCAGCCTGACGCATACGGATCAGCATTTCGACCAGATCGTGCAGCTTATTGCCCCTCAAGGGAAGTTCGGTCTGATTGATGATCCGGCCAGTCTTGATGTGGGCAAGCTCAAACGCAAGTCCGTGTCTTTGCATTGGGAGTTCATGTTTACCCGTGCCTTGTTTGGCACGGACGACATGCAGGCCCAGCACCGTTTGCTAAGCGAAGTCGCTGCCCTTATTGATGCGGGGCTGATACGTACTACTTTGACTGAGCGTTTTGGCAGTATCAATGCCAGCAATATGAAGAAAGCCCATGCTTTGATCGAGTCGGGAAAGGCAAGGGGCAAACTGGTTCTGGAGGGGTGGGGCGAGTAGTAATAGCACCAGCTTTGGGGGTAATCGGCAGCGTATCGCTCAATGTACGCACTACGTGGGTTTGGCTTAGCCCGTCTCATCGAATACAGAATTGTTTGCTGCTTGGCTGTGCGAATTAAACGTTTCCTATTCGCTATTTGCATTAAGGTTCCTGTTTGGAGGCTGTCCCTCGGGCGTTTATGGCAGGGTCGTCTTGTGTATTTTCCAGACCTGGAGTCGATGCTCATGTCCGCGATCCCGAAAACCCTGCTCACCGCTGGTGCCTTGCTGTTGGCTTCGGCCAACGCCCAAGCGTATCAGGCCGAAACGATCTACAACAAGAAAGGAGAAGCAGTCTTTGAGCTGCGCATTTTCGGTACGCAGGATGGGTCCTATTCCATGGATGATCCGGACAGTGGTCCACGATCCGTTTTTGATCTGGACGACAATGCCCGTCTTAAAATTCGAGGTGCGCTCAGTCGCTGGACTGAGATTCTGTCTTTGAAGCCAGGGTATGTGCCAGCAATCGTTAATGTCGGCACAGTAGGGCATCCGGATGCCCGAGCAGGTACCACCGTGACGCCTGACCCGGATTCAGCAGGCTCGCTTTACCTGCTCCTTCCCCAAGCGGCACTACTCAATAAGCTGGACAGCGACCAGCTCAAGCTCCCGCTTGCCGAGGTTGTGGTGGGACCTATCACCTTTGATACCGCTGCGCTTCGGCCTAGCCAGCTTCCCTTGAATGACCAAGCAGATTATTCAGCTGTTATGTTCCATGAGTTTGGCCATACGTTGGGGATGATCGGTGTTGCATACGACTACTTGGGGCCAGGGTCGAATACGCCTTACATACGGCCAAGTCTGACATCCTGGGCGCAGGGTTTGCGCGATGACAATGGCAATGAGGCCCGGCCCGGACAGGCGATTCTGTGTTCGATGTGCAATAACGCTTACGATCCGGACGCGTTTGATCTGCGCAAGGACCAAGGCTATTTCACGGGCCAGCATGTGCAGGAAGTGCTGGACGGTGCCATGCCTGGCATCCCGGTTCGGATCTTGGGTTATCAGGGTAAGCAGCCGGTCTATGTGGACACTGACTACATGGGGCATTCGGAGTTGCGCAACAGTTTGATGAGCCACCAGTCTTATCGCAATTACACCAATATGATGGAAGCGGAGCTGGCATCCTTGCAGGATATGGGCTTGCAGATCGACCGGCGCAATTTTTATGGCTATTCCGTCTACGGCGATGGGCTCACTCTGACCAGCAAGAATGGTTTTTTCGCTCGTAATAGCGAAGGGACTGCTTACCTGCCGGGCCAGTACAACCAGGCGACTCAAGGCGTGGGGCTGCATATTTATGGTGAGCGCAACACCCTGACCCAGGCGGCAGATTTGTTGAGTGCGGGC
Organism: Alcaligenes parafaecalis; assembly: GCF_026344135.1. Classification (NCBI taxonomy): domain Bacteria; kingdom Pseudomonadati; phylum Pseudomonadota; class Betaproteobacteria; order Burkholderiales; family Alcaligenaceae; genus Alcaligenes; species Alcaligenes parafaecalis. Next base: position 620,747 of record NZ_JAPKNA010000002.1, read on the forward strand.
CCAGGTGGGGTGGGTGTGCGCGTGGATGGTAGCGAGAGCACGCTCATCATTCCCGAAAGTACCCGTATTCATGCACAAGGCTGGTATGGCCGTGGCCTGCAGTTCAGCTACGGTCGTGAACACACGATTGTCCAGCGGGGCGAAGTGCGTGCTGAGGGCGAAGACGGCGTCGCTGCGCTGTTCGACTTTGGCAATAATGTGATGGGTAATTTTGCGGATGGTCTTGAGGGCGGGGACTATCGTGGCTCCTGGCTCTTGAATTACCGAGGTACCCTGGTTCCTGCCGAGAGTTTGCCTTTGGCTTTGCAGGGCGCACTGATCAAGGACTACCATTTAGCCGGTCTTTTGTCGGGCAAGAAAGCCGCTATCCAGATTTCCAGGAATGCCCAGGTTGAGAATATCAATATCATGCAGGGAGCCCGGATTCAGGGCGATATCCTGTCTGACTATTCCACTCGTCAAAGCAATGGCGAGCTGTTTGTCACCCATGTGAATTTCGGGCAAAAGGCAGATGCACAAGGGCGTGCCACGCTACAGGCCGATCCCGATTTCCGCCTGCGTTACGACGGCAATATTCAGGGCGTGGACAATTTGGCCGTGGTGGTTGCCGGGGGCGAAAGCTCGCTGAACGGCCAGCATCAACTGCATGGCCTGCGTGTGGATGCAGGCGCTACCTTAAGCGGCAATAGCAGTTACGCCATCAACCCGGAAGGCAATTTCAGTAACCACGGCACCTTGAGTCCGGGCAACTCCTTTGGTCAGATGACGATTCAGGGGGATTTTGTTCAGGCGCCCGAAGGCCGCATTCTGATCGAGGCGGACACTCGCCAGCATGATCGTATTGAGGTTCAGGGACTGGCCCAGCTAGCCGGTGAATTGAAGCTGCAATTGCAGCCTGACTGGTATGCCGATGGCTGGTCCTTGAGCCAGAATACGGTCTTTCAGGCCACACAGACCCAGGGTGGTTTTGAGATGCTGACCGCCAGCCTGAACTCGCCCAGCCTGAGCGTGCATGTGAATAACGGTGGCTGGTCGGTCAGCCGTCAGACAGCGGCTTACTCGCCCTATGCAGTGAATCCTAATGCGAGCACTGTGGGTCGTAGTCTGGAGCAGGCTTCCACTGACAATCAGCGCCCCTTGGCCTCTATCTACCAGGCCTTGGACTTCTCCAGTGCGGATGGCAGCGAGATTGGTGATGCACTCAATCAGCTAAGTGCCGGTGCTTATGGTGCTCAGTTGGCGGCCAGCTTGCGTCGAGAGCAGTTGGTGTCCGAGCAACTGCGTCAGCGCCCTGGTCTGGGCAAGGATGGCTGGCAGACTTTCATCCAGCCTTTTGGTGGTCGTTATCACTGGCAGTTAAGCAGCAATGATGTAGACCACCGCAGTCAGACTTATGGGGTCGTGTTCGGTGCGGAACATCGCGCTGCAGGCAGTGATTGGAGCTTGGGTGCCCATGCGACTGCCAATGAGCAAAGCTTGAATATAGATGCCCCTTATCAGGCTAAAAGCACGCTGACGGGATTGGGGGCCGGTGTGCATGCCTTGTACCGTGCTGATGCTCGTGAGGGTTGGACAGGTCTGGCGCAAGTCCGTATGGGCTTGGAGCAGGGTAAGCTGAACCGACGTATCGCGTTTTCAGACTATCAGGCCAATCCCAAATCTGACTGGACTGGCCATACCTTTGCAGCGGGTGTTCAGACAGCCTATAACTGGCCCTTGGGCGAGGCAGGCAGCATAGGTCCGGTTTTGGCTTTGGACTATCTGCGTTACAGCCGCCCTGGTTTAAGTGAAGAGGGTGATGCGGGTAGCCGTTTGCAGCTGGATTCGACCCGCGCTCATTCCTTGCAAGCGTCGCTGGGTCTGGCTGTCAGTCAGGCTTGGGAATTGAAGCAGGGTCGTCGTTTACAGGCTGAGGTGTCCGCATCCTGGGAACAGGCCTTGCTGGGCCGCAAGCAGACACAGTACGCACAGTTTGAAGCTTCACCACAGACAGGTTTTGATGGTCGCTATGCTCGTGTCGATAGTCATGCGCTGGCCTTGCGGGCGGGCTTGACGCTGCAAAGCTCCGAGCGTTTGCGTTTTGGGGTGTCTGCGGGGACCCGTTTGCTGGGTAATAGCCGAGCCGATATTTCTGGCAATGTGTCGCTGAACTGGGCGTTCTAAGCTCGGTTAGTCGGGGTGGCTGTCTGACGGCTGCTCTCGAACCAGTCCCACAGTGCCTGACGCTCGGGCGTCAGTTCCACCGCCAGGCCACCCGTAAACTCTCGCCACGCAGGCAGGTAAGTGTGGGCCACAACGGTCAGTACCGGGTAGCCCTGGTCGATCAAGGCCATGATCTCGTTGTTAAATCCCTGGCCGTCCGCTTCCATAATTCCAAAGCGATTCACAATCACCAGATCGGCGGGGCTTTCCAGCGCCTGCCGCAGCACTTCGCTGGCCTCCAGCAAGGCGCCAATATCCAGGCAACAGGCTGTGGATTCCGAACCCAGATTCTGGGTGATGGGATAGAGCGTGCCCTTGTCCAGATCCTGCACGGTACGCAGGCTATGGTCTTCCTTCTGAATTTCCGGGCCCTGCACCAGACCACAAACGCGGTAGTTCTTCGCGCGCAATTCCTGCACGAATTCCAGCAGCAAGGCGTCGGCGCTGCCTTTGCCTGCATGCACGATGGCCGCAAGGGCCAAGGGCGTAGAAGGGGTGTCCATCGGGGTTTGGCTCCGGGGGTAGAAAGAGGGGCAAGGCTCTTTGTACACGCTTTTGACCTGTGCTGGAAAGCAGAAAAACCCCTGTGCTGCTGGCCGGTATTCGGCCTGGGCTGGTAGCGGGCTGGTTGTTGAGGGTTCAAGTCTGCAAGCCCGCCTGGCTGCATGTCTGATGGGAATGTTGCGAAAGCCGCTTGCTGCTTTGCTATACGGGCTTGTCTGGCTATGGTGCAGCCCGGTTCCATGAGACAATTCATGCACTTTTAGTGATTGATGGGATATTCGATTGGACAAGACTTTTGTTAAGGGCCTGGTGCTCCTGGAAGCCCTGGCCAAGCACGAACGAGGCTCGGGTGTGACCGAGCTGGCCAATCAACTGATGCTCAATAAAAGCAATGTGCATCGTCTGTTGCAAGCGCTGGTTCACCAGGGCTTTGCGCGCAAGAATGAAGACACCGGGCGCTACGAGCTGAGCATGAAGCTCTGGGAACTGGGCTCGGGCCTGGCTAACCGTCTGGATGTACGCGTGGAGGCCTTGCCCTTCATGAAAGAGTTGGCCGAGCAAACCCAGGAAACGGTGCATTTGTCCCTGCTGGACGGGGTAGAGGTGCTGTATATCGAAAAGATAGACAGCCCGCAGCCTGTGCGTGCCTACACCACGGTGGGCGGCCGCTCGCCCGCGCAATGTGTGGCAACTGGCAAGGCTTTGCTGGCCTGGGCCAGTGAAGACACCTTGAATCTGGTCAAGAACCGCCTCAAGCCTTATACGCCTCGCAGTCTGGTCAAGTTTGGTGATTTGCGCCGTGAACTGGAGCAGGTGCGCGAGCAAGGTTATGCGATTAACCGTGGCGAGTGGCGTGAGCAGGTCGTGGGTGCGGCTGCACCTATTTACGATAGTCGGGGAATGGTGGTGGCGGCTTTGGGTATTTCCGGGCCTGCCGAGCGTCTGGAAGAGGCCCGATTGATTCAGGCTGGGAAAACCTTGATGGTGGCAGCAGCGCAGATCTCACGCCGTTTGGGTTATAGCGGTCGCTAAGCCGTTCTAGAAGACAGGTTCCGGGCTGGATGAAACAGCCCGGATTTGAACTGCTGCTAAAACTTGGATGCTTCGCCTATGTTTTGTCGCCGGGCCGCCCCAAGGCAAAAACTCCCCCTCGGGGGGCAGCAAGCCGAAGGCGCAGCGTGGGGGCTTTTTTTGGGGCAGTTCAATATCAGTGTTCAAGATTTTGCAGCCTGCCTGAAGGACGCAATTCTTTGCTTGAGACCGGGTGCGGAAGCAGAGCGCACCAGGGCCGCCATATCCCGATCCGCCTGTTCCGGGCAACCCGTTAACTGATGCAGATAGGCGCGACTGCTCGCGTCCAGCAAGCCCGCGGTTTCTTGAGCTTGTGCGATGACAGCAGGCCATGCGTCAGGCTCTTGTATGCCTTCAATAAAGCCCAGTTGCTCCGCTTTGGCGGCATCAAAAACCTGGCTGCCTGCCAGGAGCTGATGAGCTTGCTGGCCGCCAATCAAGGCCGCCAGTCTGCCGGTTCCCAGTGCCAGACCAAATTGCAGTCCAGGCATGCGAAAACGAGCATCCGCGCTGGCGACGCGTTGACGGCAGACGGCAATCAAATCTACGCCAGCGCCGAAGTTTTGCCCATGCGCCAGGGCCAGGGTGGCGCAAGGTGTATGGGCCAGCCTCTGCAAGAGGGTTTCGATGCGGATGAAGCGCAGCACCAGATCCCCCTCGCTTTGTTGCTCGTAGTCGCTGAAGTCAAAACCGGCACTGAAGTTGCGGCCTTCACCCCGCAATATCAGCAGATCGGCCTGGGCCTGTTCCGCAGCCTGCACGGCTGCGATCAAGGCTTCTACCAGATCGGCCGACAAGGCATTGCGCTTGTCGGGCCGGTTCAGTGTCAGGGTCCAGACTTTGCCTGCGCAGTCCACGTTCAGGCTGGGACTGCGGCTGCAATACGACGCTGTCATGGGGTGACTCCGTGCAAGATGCTGTCGTTATGCTCGCCCAGCGCGGGTGGCGCCAGACGGATGGGTAGGCCCACACCATTGATGCGCAAAGGCGAGACAAAGGTGCGGGTGTCCGTATCCGTGCCCGGCAGGCGAATGTTTTGCACCCATTCCATGTGCTCGACTTGCGGGTCGCGCAAGACGTCGGAATAGCGGTTGATGGGGCTGCACGGCACGCCTTGGGCACGGAATTGCGCCAGCCAATGTTCGGAGTCGTGCTGAGCAAAAATGGCTTCCAGCAATTCACGCAAGGCGTCTTGATGTTTGGCGCGCAGGGTGGTGCTGGTAAAGCGTTCGTCTTCGCTCAGATCCGGGCGTTCGACAACCTGACAGACGGAGCGCCACAGCGCATCGTTGCCCGCTGCCATGGCGAAATAACCGCCTTTGCACTGGAAGGCCTGGTAGGGCGCATTGCGTGGGTGGGCGGAACCCAGCTTGTTCGGGTCGCGACCACTGCCGAAATACTCCGAGGTTTGCAGCGCAGCGATGGCCAAGGTGGTTCCCAGCATGGGCACGTCGATATGTGCGCCCTGGCCGGTGGCGCGGGCCTGTGGCAAGGCGGCACTGATGGCAAAAGCGGCATACAAACCGGCTGCAAAGTCCGCCAGCGGAACCCCGCATTTAACGGGGGCGCCACCTGCTTCGCCGGTGACACTCATCACGCCGCTCATGGCCTGAATGGTCAGGTCAAAGCCGCCTTCCTGCGAGCGAGGGCCGCTTTGTCCATAGGCGGAAATCGAGCAGTACAGCAGTCTGGGGTTCAGGGCTTTCAGGCTCTCGTAGTCCAGCCCTAAACGCTGCATGACGCCGGGTCGGTTGTTCTCCAGCAAGACGTCGGCATCCAGCACCAGTTGACGTGCCTTGGCCACATCTTCGGGGTTCTTCAAATCCAGCGTGACCGAGCGCTTGTTGCGGTTCAGCGAAGCGAAGTTCTCGCTATACCCTTGGTTGATGGGCGGCCAGCTTCGTAAGGTGTCACCCCCTTTAGGGTGTTCGATTTTGATGACGTCGGCCCCCATATCGGCCAACAACATACCGCAGTACGGGCCAGCGGCCACATTGCAAAATTCCAGTATCCGAACCCCGTTCAGGGGCAATGTCGTATCCATGGATCAGCTCCAGAGCGTGATAGGTAGATGGGGGCCGACAAGGCCTTAGGCGTTCACATCAACCACGATGCGGCCGCGTACCTTGCCTTCCAGTAACTGGCCGGCCTGATCAATGGCTTGGGACAGCGTGATGGTGCTGGCACCGATGCGCTCCAGGGCTTCGATAGACAAATGCTTGGCCAGCAAATCCCAGGCCGCCAGACGCTCAGGCTTGGGGCAATGCACGCTGTCCACGCCAATCAACTGCACACCGCGCAGAATGAAGGGGGCCACGGAAGCAGGGAAGTCCATGCCCTGAGCCAGACCGCATGCGGCGACTGCGCCCAGGTATTGGGTGCCTGCGACAACATTGGCCAGCGTGTGGCTACCGACGCTGTCGATGGCACCGGCCCAGCGTTCCTTGCCTAGCGGTTTACCGGGTTCGCTCAAGGTGTTGCGGTCCACAATTTCGTTGGCACCCAGTGCTTTCAGGTAGCTTTCCTCTTGGGGGCGGCCCGTGCTGGCCATCACGGTGTAGCCCAGAGCATGCAACAGGGCCACGCTGACACTGCCTACGCCACCAGCGGCACCTGTCACCAGAATCGGGCCCTTGTCCGGCGTCACGCCCTGGCGCTGCAAGGCACGTACGCACAGAGCGGCGGTATAGCCTGCGGTGCCTATCATCATGGCTTGCTGGGTGGAGAAGGCTTCGGGCAGGGGAATCAGCCAGTCGCCCTTGACGCGGGCCTGCTGTGCCAGACCGCCCCAATGCACTTCGCCCAGGCCCCAGCCATTGAGCACCACTTTCTGACCGGACTTGAAATTCGGGTCGTTGCTGTCAGTCACTGTGCCTGCGAAATCAATGCCGGGCACCATGGGGAACTGGCGCACCACGGGAGATTTACCCGTCATGGCCAGACCGTCTTTGAAGTTCAGGGTGGAGTAGTCAATGCGGACGGTAACCTGGCCTTCGGGCAGGGAGGACTCGTCCAGGGATTGCAAGCTGGCTTTGTATTGGCCGTCGGTTTTGTCGATGACGATAGCAGAGAACATGGATGAATTCCTTCGATCAGTTAGGGGTTGTGTTCTGATATTTGGAACAGCGTTCTTAAAAATGACATGCAAAAGCAATGTTTTCATTTTATCCAGAAGCTCGTTTTGGTCAAGCCCAATGCGACAGGAAGCGGGGACTGGGGAAATCCCGAAGGGGTTTAATAGTTGACACTTGAAATCAAATATCCCACTATTTGAACCGTTGTCCTAAGTTGCTTGTGTTGTTGCTGTCTGTTGTATTCAAGCCGTTCATACGGCATTTTTAATATCAAAAACAAGAACAGCGTTCTATATGTTGGAACACCAAGAGAGGTTCACTCTCACACAGGAGGCAAGGATTATGTTCAGTTCTTTTTTTTCGCGCCAAGGTTTTCTACGCACCGTACTGGCCTCGGGGCTGGCAGCCATCAGCAGTTTTTCTGCCCCGGCGGCCATCGCGGCCGATACCTATCCCAGCCGTGAAGTGACCTTTGTGGTTCCCTATCCCCCAGGCGGCAACAGTGACAATCTGGCGCGTCTGTTTGCCGATCGTCTGCGTACCAAGCTGGGCGTTCCCATCGTGATTGAAAACCGACCCGGCGGCACTACCTCGCTGGGTACGTCTATCGTGGGGCGCGCAAAACCCGATGGCTATACCTTGTTGCTGGCCACCAGCACTGCCTTTACCGTGCTGCCCTACATCCGTGATGTGCCTTACGACCCGATCAAAGGCTTTGATTTCGTAGGCAGCCTGGCGGGTTATCTGCCCATCATGACGGTCCGTAACGACTTGCCAGTCTCCAATCTGAAAGAATTTGTTGAGCTGGCCCGCAAAGAGCCCGGCACCCTGACCTATGGCTCGGCAGGTATTGCGTCCGGAGGTCACTTGGCCGGAGAGATTCTGGAAAATGCTGAGAAGCTGGACTTGTTGCATGTGCCCTTCAAAGGCTCGGCAGACACCATGACGGCATTGATGGGCAATCACATCGACTTCTTTATTGATGGCGTCGGACTGGAACTGGTGAAAAGCGGCAAGGCCAAAGCCTTGGTGACCTATGCCAGCGTGCGGCATCCCGAATTGCCGGATGTGCCTACACCCAAAGAAGCGGGCTTTGATCTGGCCCTGCCCTTTGAAGGGTTCTGGGGGCTGGCGGTACCGGCAGGCACTCCTGACGATGTCATGAAGAAACTGGCCAAGGCTACCGAAGAAATCCTGGCCGAGCCGCAGACCCAGGAGCGTTTCCATCGCATCAGCGTCAGTGCCAGTTGGAAAGACGGTGCGGCCTATACCAAGGATCTGGAACAGAGTCGGGCTTATTACAGCGAACTGTTCAAGACCATCAAGATGAGCGATGACTAAACGCTCACAGAACCACCAACAGGAGACAAACGTGATGGAAACCGTCACTTGCGCCAGCACGCTGGACGCTTTGCTGGACCCGGCATCCATAGCTTTGGTCGGCGCCTCGGAAGATCAGTCCAAGTTCGGCGGGCGACTGTTCCGCATGCTGCTCAAGCACGGTTATGGCGGCAAGGTCCTGCCCATCAATCCCAGTCGCAGCAGCCTGTTTGGCTTGCCCGCTGTGCCGGGTCTGGCTGCGCTGGACAGCGCCCCGGATCTGGCCGTGTTTACGGTGGGGGCCGATACCGTTCTGGAGCAGGCGCAGATTGCGGCTCAAATGGGGGTTCGCGGTTTGCTGGTGATCTCTGCGGGCTTTGCGGATGCAGGCGAGCGTGGGCTGGAGCGTGAGCAAGCCTTGCTGCGTATTTGCCGTGATTCGGGCATGCGTCTGATCGGCCCCAATTGCCTGGGCATGATCAGCCCCAGCCGCAATCTGGTGCTGTGCTCTTCGCCGGTGCTGGACAGAGACAGTCTGCCGGAACGGCCTATTGGTTTTGTCAGCCAAAGCGGTGCCTTGATGACCACCTACTTTGATCGGGCCTGGGCGATGGGCGGCGGCTTTACCTACGGCTTCTCGGTGGGTAATCAGGCGGATCTGGATCTGTGCGACTTTGTGGATTTCCTGATTGATGATCCCAAGACGCAAGTGATCTGTACCTATATAGAAGGCATTAAAGATACCCAGGCTTTGCGTCGCACGGCTCGTCGGGCACAGGCAGCGGGCAAGCCCTGGCTGGCCGTCAAGGCCGGGCGCTCCAGTGCGGGCAAGGCGGCTGCTTTCTCGCATACCGCCAGTGTGGCGGGTGATCACGATGTGTTTGCCAGTGTCTGCCGTGATGAAGGCATCAGCCTGATGGACGATATGGGAGCCATGCTCCTGTTGGCAAACAGCATGGTGCGCTTTACCAGCAACAAGATTTCCAAGGTTGCGATTGTGACGCCCTCGGGTGGCGGTGGAGCCTTGGCCGCCGATGCTTTGGCAGAGCATGGCGTGGAGCTGTCCAGTTTTTCCGCTTCGACCAAGAATGCCTTGGCCGCCCACTACCCGGCCGGGCAGGCGGATAACCCGGTGGATCTGGGCGCACGCCTGACTCAAGACTCCACCGAAGTCGCCCGCGCCACCTTGGATGCCTTGATGCAGGATCAGCAAAGCGATGCGGTATTGATTACGGCCTCCATGTGTCCGCAGGAATGGATGGCGGCCCTGATTGAAAAAATCATCCATCCCGAACCGCATTGGGCCAAGCCCGTCATGGTGGCCTTTGATGCGGGCGCGACATCCGAGCCTTTGCGGCAGAAGCTGGCCCAGCATGGCCATGCTTATGCCAGTTCCAGTCTGGAAGCGGCCTTGGCCTTGTCAGCCTGGAAACGTCATGGGCAGTTCGTGCCACGGCAGGCAGCGATGCGCCCCAGCGCGTGTCAGGCTCCTACCGTGATGCCGCGTGGTGTCCTTAATGAAGACCAGTCCAAGCGCTTGCTGGCGCATTACGGCCTGCCGGTGAATCTGGGGCAGGTGTGCGAGAACGTGGAACAGGCTGTGGAGCAAGCCGAGCAGATTGGCTATCCGGTGGTGATGAAGATTGTTTCCCCCGATATTATCCATAAAACTGAAGCGGGCGGGGTGGCGCTGGATGTGGCCGACGAGGCTAGCTTGCGACGTGATTTTGCCCGGCTCTACGCGAACGCCAAAGCCTATAAAGCCGACGCCCGTCTGGAAGGTGTTTTGGTGCAAGCCATGGCCAAAGGTGATGTGGAGTTGCTGATCGGAGCACGTCAGGATGCGCAGTTTGGCCCGGTCGTGGTGTTTGGTGCAGGCGGCATTCTGGTGGAAATGTTGTCAGACCGGGTGATTGCGGCTGCACCGCTAACCCTGGCCGATGCGGACCGGCTCTTGTCCACCCTGATGATCGACAAGTTGTTGAAGGGATACCGGGGACGCATGCTGGATCGTGCCGGTGTGCTTGATGCGATTGTGCGTGTCAGCTTTCTGGCTCACGACCTGCGCGACACCGAATTTGAACTGGATATCAACCCATTGATCGTGGCGGCCACCCGTTGTCACGCCGTCGATGCCCGCCTGTCCATAGGCGCATAAAACCGAGACCTATTCTTTTAAAAATACCCAGGAGGAGTAAACCATGTCGGATTATCAGTGCATTCTTGTAGAAAACCACGATGACGGTGTGTCGGTCTTCACGATCAACCGTCCCGATCGCCGCAATGCGCTTAGCGCTACCGTGGTTAAGGAATTACAGCAGGCATTTCTGGCTTTTGATGAGGACCCCACACGCCGCGTAGCCGTGCTGACCGGGGCAGGTAACGACGCATTTTCCGCCGGTGCCGACGTCAATGAGTGGCCCGAATTGTGGCGTGCCATTCCCACCGTGGGTTTTGAAACCGACAAGCCTATTATTGCGGCCGTCAGTGGCTGGTGCGTGGGCGGTGCCTTGGTCATGGCCATGATGACGGACTTGCTGGTGGCCTCCGAGAGCGCCAAGTTCTCCTATCCGGAAGCCAAGCTGGGCTTTACCGGCGGCATCATCTCGGGTCTGGCCTCGCGTATTCCGCATCATGCCGCTATGGAAGTGATCTTGCTGTGCCGCACTCTGGAAGCGCGCCGTGCCTATGACCTGGGTTTTGCCAATGAAATCGTGCCGGTGGGCGAGCAGGTTCCCGCCGCGCTGCGTATGGCACAGGATCTGGCCAAGATGTCGCCCCGTGTTTTGCAGACCCTCAAGCGCTTTATCAATAATGAGGTACTGACACGTGGCCCGTCCGAGCAAATGGCGCGCACCATGCGACACCTGAAAGCGATCGAGGATAGTTATGATGCCAAGGAAGGGATGAACGCGTTCAAAGAAAAACGTGCCCCGGTGTATCTGAACAAATAAGAACTGATTCACGAATTGGGCCGCAAGGCCCAGTCAACTATGGAGACATCCCCTTATGCACCCCCGTTTTGAGCGCTTTATCCAAGGGATGAATGAATTGACCGCGCGCCCTGCTGTGGGCGAAGCGGACATTTTGCGTGATGGTCGTGTCCTGCTGGGTGAGCTGGTGGCCCAGGACGATTGGCTGGCCCCGGAATACACCCAGCCCCATCCGCAGTTCTATCAGCAGTACTTGCTGTATTGCTGTCCGCAGGACCGCTTTTCCGTGGTCAGCTTTGTGTGGGGCCCCGGCCAGAAAACACCCATCCATGACCATACGGTGTGGGGTTTGATTGGCATGTTGCGTGGTGCCGAACGCTCCCGGCCTTTTGAGCGTGATCCCCAGACTGGCCATATGACAGAAGAAGACACGCAGATTCTGGAGCCGGGCGTGGTGGAAGTGGTGTCACCTACGGTGGGCGATATACACGAGGTCTCCAATGTGTATGACGACCAGGTTTCCATCAGCATTCACGTTTATGGCGCGGATATCGGCAAGGTACGCCGCCATGTGTTTGACCCGCAGACCGGGCAGGCCAAGGAGTTTGTCTCCGGCTATGCCAACCGGCCTGCACAAGTCTAAGTCCTGCCCAGGGGCCTGGCCCCTCAGGAAGCCTGTTCGACTGTAACGGGCGGCTGGGTCACATCAATCCATTGCGCGCTGGTCAGCTCGGCCAGGCGCTGTGGGGTGATGCGCACCGCAGAATTAATAGAGCCCGCCGCAGGCAAGACTGTGTCGTAGTCCTGCAAAGACAGATCACAGTAGATCTCCAGCGGAGTAGCCAGACCAAAGGGGCAGACCCCGCCTACCGGGTGGCCCGTCAAAGCTTCGGTGCTTTCCAGATCCAGCATTTTCACGCGCGTACCAAAGGCGGTGCGCAGCTTCTTGTTGTCCAGGCGGGCATCGCCCCGAGCGACCAGCAGCACCACTTTATCGCCCACTTTCAGACTGAGGGTTTTGGCAATTTGCCCCGGTTCAACTTGGTGGACTTGCGCGGCCAGCACGACGGTGGCGGTACTTTCGGTGGTTTCAATCACCTGAAGATCGGCGGCGTGTTCGTTAAAAAACTGTTTGACGGAATCAAGACTCATGGCGGATCAGGACGAATTAGTGTGTTTTGTTAAACTTTTTTGCGAGTGCCTAGTCTTAGTCAAGTGCATGAGAGTGTCAACCAGAGCGCCGTGGCGCTGCAAAACAGGAATGTAATTGTGATTAAACCTTTATTGTTGACGGCCAGCCTGATGGCCTTCAGTTCCATGGCGTTGGCAGAGGGTCCCGCTATTACGATGTATCAGGATCCGAACTGTGGTTGTTGTGGGGGGTGGGCACAGCACATGCGCGATGAGGGCTTTGAGGTCAAAGAGGTCAAGGTCGTGAAGATTCAAGACGTGAAGCGGCTTTTTAAAGTCCCGGAGAACCTGGCGTCTTGCCACACCGCGATGATTGAGGAGACGGGGCAACTGATTGAAGGCCATGTGCCCGCCAAGGTCGTCAAACGCATGATGAACGATGGCAGTGTGCGTGGGGTTGCCGCGCCTGGCATGCCTGCCAATTCACCCGGCATGGGCCCGATGGATGGCAATCTGGTCACCGTGGACTTTGACGGGCGTCCTTACTCGCGCGACTGAAATCTGTAACGAGACAGGTGGCATGCAGATACACGAAACTACATAGCGAAACTTGTAAGCTGCCGCCGCTCTTGTCATGATGATCGTTCATTGACTCTGTTTAGGAGGTTCTATCCATGCAGCCCTCAATTAAAGCTTTTCTTGCTGCTACCGCAGTCGCATTTGGCATGTACAGCCCTTTTGCGATGGCCCAGGGCAATGCGGCTCCGGCCAACTCGGCAGCCCCTGCGGCTACCCAGGTTGTTAAGCCTACGGATTCTCAACTGGAGCAATATGCGCGTACCTACAAGAAGGTAGCGCAGACCGCTTCGGAGTATCAGCCGCGTCTGGATGCGGCCAAAAGTGATGCAGAGCGTCAGTCCATCGTTCAGGAAGCCGACCAGCGCCTGGTAGGCGTAGTCAGCGCTAACGGTATGGATCTGGCCGATTACAACGGTATCAGTCTGGCTATTCAACAGGACCCGGCCTTGCGCCAGCGTGTTGAAGGAATGCTGAAGTAAGTGTTGTGATCCTCGGGTTTGACAGAGCGCCGGGTGTCATTTTGTAGTGACCGTAGTGGGTAAATTTAAACCCCCTGGACCTGAAAAGGTTCGGGGGTTTTTTTATGGATCGGCACTGCGTTGGGAGGCCGACTCTGCCACGTGGCAGAGTCGTGGAGCTGCTTACGGGAAATCGGCTTCAGCACGAGGGATGGGCACACCGGCCTCAATGCGTTTGGCCCATTGCTGCAAGGGCAGGGGCGGCAAAGGCTCCCAGATACGGCGCATCACGGGTTTGAGCAGGTCCAGGTCGTAGCCGCTGGCCCAGCGATACGGAATGACTGGCAGCCAGGTGTTATCCGCAATGCGTTCAGCCACCACGAAGCGGAAACTGTATTGGCCGGGTCCCAGGCTCATGCGCACATCGCTGACCACCAGCAAATCATCAATGATGTCGTAGCGTACCCAGTCATCCGAGAACCAGCGCAGTTGCTCCAATTGCTTCAGGGGCGGGAACAGCAAAGTGTAGTCGCTGTTGACCGGCAGGCACAGGGATTCGTATTGATGCCCTTTAGGTGCGCGCAGGCCGTCCAGCAAGCCCACAATCACTTCGCACTCCCGATCTTGCGTGTCGCGTACCAGCACGCGCCATAACAGAATGTTCATGGGCTGAGCAGCGGAGTACACGCGCTTTACCTGTATTTGCTGCTGTTCGAGCTGGGCGGTGGCTTGCTGCTCAACCCAGAACTTGGCACCGACAGAGGCGGCCAGATACAGACTGCTAAGCGCCAGCCCCCAGGCGCAGGCCCGTACTGTGGCAGGCACGGGACCGCGTATCAAACCGATGATCGTGGCGACCAGCAGCGGCACGGTATAGAGCGGATCAATAATGAAGATGCTGGACCAGGTGGCCGGTGTGGTGGCCAGCGGCCAGAGCAACTGCGTGCCATAGCTGGTAAAAGCGTCCAGCAAGGGATGGGTAATCAGGGCCAGCCAGACCGCCAGTCCGACCCGGCCCGCCGAGGCCCGTGCTTGCGGGAACAGCAGCCGCCACAAAATGGTGACCAGCAGTCCCAGAGCGCTCAAGACAAATAAAGAGTGTGAGAAACCCCGATGGCTGACCATCGATGTAATCGGGTCTCCATATTGAATGAAGACATCCAGATCAGGCAGGGTGGCGATGATGGCACCGGACAGGACCGCCTTGCGGCCATACTGCCGTCCCAGTAGGGAGCCGCAGAGGCTGGCACCGAGGACTGCTTGTGTTACGGAATCCATAGCTCTCGTGCAAAGTAAAACAGTGACCGTGGCCAGATGCGGCATGACGGCTTTAGCGTTATGATTTTAAAGTTGAATCCCCAGGCCATCCTACTTTTTTTGACTGGCGTCAAAAGGCCAAGGGGGATCAGTCGCGTATAGTGTACGACGGCCTACGCTGTCCTACCGCCTGCGGGCTGCGCCACCGCTTCCATCCAGAGAATTCGTTTACCTATGTCTACCTACCTGATCGCGGCTTTATATAAGTTCGTGGAATTGCCCGATTTCGCCCAGTTGCGCGACCCTTTGTTTGCTTTTTGCGAACAGCACGAGGTCAAAGGCACCTTGTTGCTGGCGCGTGAAGGGATTAACGGCACCATCGCGGGCCCTGAGGAAGGTATTCGTGCCGTCTTGGCGCACCTGAATGCCGATCCCCGCATTGCCGGTCTGGTGCATAAAGAGTCCTACGCGGACAAGGCGCCGTTCTACCGCCTCAAGGTCAAACTGAAAAAAGAGATCGTCACCCTGGGTGTGCCTGATCTGAAAACTGCCGAGATGGTGGGCGAGTACGTGGCCCCCGAAGACTGGAACGCCCTGATCAGCGATCCGAACGTGGTGGTGGTTGATACCCGTAACGATTACGAAGTGGGCATTGGTACTTTCAACCGTGCCATCAATCCCAAGACAAATAGCTTTACCGAGTTCCCGCAATGGGTGGCCGAGCAGTCCAAAGAGGGTGGTGTGCTGCACGGCAAGCCGCGTGTTGCCATGTTCTGTACCGGCGGTATCCGCTGCGAGAAGTCCACGGCCTTCATGCGCTCCCAGGGTTTTGATGAGGTCTATCACCTGCAAGGTGGCATTCTGAAATACCTGGAAGAGATTCCGGCTGAAGAAAGCCTGTGGGACGGCGACTGCTTTGTGTTCGATGAACGAGTCTCGGTGCGCCACGGTCTGGAGCCCGGCGATTACGACTTCTGCCGTGCCTGCCGTATGCCCATTAACGAGGAAGAAAAAGCCTCGCCTCAGTTTGAGGAAGGCGTTAGCTGCCCCTACTGCCACGGTCATAGCTCGCCCGAGCAAGTCGAGCGCTTCCGTGAGCGTCAAAAACAGGTGGCCCTGGCCCGAGAGCGTGAAGAGCGCCATATCGGCGTCAGCATGGACGAGTTGTCGGAGCGTCGTGAAGCCGCCCGTCGTAAAGCTGAAGAGCAGCGTTTGCTGGCTCAACAAGGCAAGGACGCCTAGCCCTGATCGGGTAGCTGTGTTAACTCTAGTAGCTTGATTCTGGCGCTGCGTCGTTTATAGTCCGCCCTTCTTTAGCAGAAGGGCGCTTTGTATAAACGCCAGCGCTTTAAGTCCGCGACTGCGGCTTTTTAACGGTATCGAGCATGTCCTTATCTGATCTGCCCATTTTGTATTCCTTTCGTCGCTGCCCCTATGCCATGCGGGCACGGCTGGCTATAGCTGCCAGCGGCGTAAGTTGCCAATTGCGCGAAGTGGTTTTGCGCGACAAACCCGAGGCTTTGCGCCTGGCCTCTCCCAAAGCCACCGTCCCTGTGCTGGTCTTGTCCGATGGCAAGGTTATTGATGAAAGTCTGGACATCATGCGCTGGGCTTTGGCGATTCAAGATCCCAAACACTATTTGCAGCCTGAGCAGGGCGATGCCGAGCAGATGCTGGACCTGATTACGGCCAACGACGGGCCGTTCAAAAAGAATCTGGATTGCTACAAATACCCGGATCGCCATACCGAGGATGAACAATTCACGGATGCGGCCAGTTTTTCGGCCCTGCATCGTGCACAGGCCAGCGAGCAATTGATGGGCCTGGATTCGCGAATTGCAGAGCATGGCTATTTGATGGGGGCACGCCCTTGTCTGGCGGATTTGGCGATTGCCCCCTTTGTGCGGCAATTCGCACAAGTGGACAGAGCCTGGTTTGATGCGCAGCCTTGGGCGGCGCTGTCGGCCTGGTTGCTGAACTTTCAGGCCAGTCCCTTGTTCCTGAGCATCATGGATAAATATCCTGCCTGGACGCCAGAAAGCGAGATCGTGCAGTTTCCTCCTGCCTGAGTGATTAGCTGTTCAACTCAATATGGAGAAAACGGGTGGGCAGGAGCAGCTTGGCAAGAATAAGCAGGCAAGAAAAAGGCCGGTTTTCAATTGAAAACCGGCCTTTCTTTTTAAGTGCCTGGATCAGGCCGTAGCGGTAGCGGTAGCGCGCGGCTCGCTAGCCTCTTGTGCGGGAATCCCCACTTCACCACGCTGATGCACAGTGATGCTGGTATCCAGTGGAGGCAATTCGCCATTCATGGCGCTGTTGAGCTGATCGGTATCCAGTTCGCCTTCCCAACGGGCAACCACAATAGTGGCAACCGCATTGCCCACCAGATTGGTCAGGGCGCGGCACTCAGACATGAAGCGGTCAATACCCAGGATCAAGGTCATACCGGCAATAGGTACCGAAGGCACGACTGACAGCGTAGCGGCCAGAGTGATGAAACCGGCACCGGTCACACCAGCAGCCCCTTTGGAGCTCAGCATGGCCACCAGCAATAGCAGAATCTGCTGTTGCAAGGTCAGTGGAATATCACAAGCCTGGGCAATGAACAGAGCCGCCATGGTCATGTAGATATTGGTGCCGTCCAGATTGAAGGAGTAGCCGGTTGGCACAACCAGGCCCACCACCGACTTGGCACACCCTGCGCGCTCCATCTTCTGCATCAGGGTAGGCAAAGCAGCCTCGGAAGAACTGGTGCCCAGTACCAGCAGCAATTCTTCGCGGATGTAGCGAATCAGCTTGGTAATGGAAAAGCCGTTGTAGCGGGCAACCGCACCCAGAATGACCAGCACAAAGAGTACGGAGGTGACGTAAAAAGTCACGACCAGCAGGGCCAGGCTGGATACGGATTCAATACCGTATTTACCGATGGTGAAGGAAATGGCACCGAAAGCACCCACCGGAGCGGCTTTCATCAAGATAGCAACCAGCTTGAAGACCGGAGCCATCAGGGCTTGCAGAAACTTGAGTACGGGTTTGCCGTGATCGCCTACCGCAGCCAGGGCAATACCGAACAACACCGCCACAAACAGCACTTGCAGGATGTCGCCGCCGGTAAAGGGGCTGATCAGGGTGGCCGGGATGATGTTCATCAAAAAGCCCGTCAGCGTGCTGTCATGGGCTTGCTGGACATAGCCCTGGATGGAACTGGGATCCAGGGTGCTGGGGTCGATGTGCATGCCGTGGCCGGGTTGCACCACGTTGCTGACTACCAGACCCACAATCAAGGCCAGCGTGGAGAAGGTCAGAAAGTAAATCATGGCCTTGCCCACCACACGGCCCACTTTTTGCAGGTCGGTCATGGCGGCAATGCCGGTGGCCACTGTCAGGAAAATAACGGGCGCAATAATCATCTTGACCAGCTTGATGAAGGCATCGCCCAGGGGCTTCATGCTCTCGCCCAGCGAGGGGTAAAAGTGGCCCAACAAAATCCCGATAGTGATGGCGATGATGACTTGGACGTACAAAATCCGATACCACTTGATGCGGACGATCTGCGGTACCGAACGGTCTCCTGTGCTTATATCCATCATGATGTCGTCTCCGTGACTTGATGTAGCCGACTTTGGAGTCGGCTAATAGCCTGCTTGGAATTTTGTGTAGGCAGGCGGTTTACGCGCGCCGAAGTCTTTGCCCCGGCCCATAAGCTCATGACTAAAGCAACATCCGTGCCAATCTGCTCCACCGAGGAAAACCAGCAAATAAGCGGCTTGTGGGCAGGCGGCTTTCCCGCTTGCGGCTAATGTGTGCGAAAATCCGCACAGGACTTATTATTTTTTGGCGAAATTTCGCACAAGTTTCATGAACTCCATTCCGGTTTCCTCGGGTTTGCGGCGTCGTTTCAGACTCGAATGGTTATTGCTGCTGATCTTGGCTGTAGTGCTGGGGCTGTTTGCCTTTTGGCGCTCGGCCGATTTGGGCACGGCCCGTTTGCTGACACAAAGCGAGCAGCGGCTGGATTCCCTGATGCGCGGTAATGCGGGCTGGATCCGGACAATTCGCGACAAATTCCGCACTTTGTCTTTTGCCTTGGCTCAGGACGAGGCTCTGCGCCAATACCTGATGGGCAATCCTGCCTATAGCGATGCCGGGGTCCTGAACCGCAAGTTCCAGCAATTGGCCGAGGACACAGGGGCCCCCGTCTTGTATCTGCTGGATATTCACTCCCAGACGCTGGTGTCCAGTAACTGGCAGGAACCCGACAGCTTCGTGGGCAATCATTACGGCTTCCGCCCCTACTTCACCAAAGCATTGGAGCAGGGGCATGCCGAATACTTTGCGCTGGGGACTGCCAGCGGCAAGGCCGGTTTGTACATCTCCCGCATGGTGCAGGATCAGGACGGCAAAGCGGTGGGTGTGGTGGTGATCAAGCTGGTGTTTGATTTGCTGGAAGAAGAGTGGGGCGGTTACGGGGATCGCATGTTTGTGACGGACCCGCATGGGGTGATTCTGCTAAGCGGTGAACCGGACTGGCGTTTGCATAGCCTGAATCAAGCGGCTTCGGAGCAACTGACTCAAGTGCGGGCCAGTCAGCAGTTTGGGGATGAGCCCCTGGAGCCTGTGGGCCTGAACAGGTCGGACTCTGACGGACGAGCCTCTTTCTGGACGCTGGGGCCGGAGCGCTTCTTGCACGTGCAGCAGCCCGTGATGGGCAGTGATTGGACTTTGCATGCGATGGCCCCCATGAATGCCGCCCTGCAAACCCAGGCATTCCAATCCCGTTTGATGGTGATGGGTTTGCTGTTTGCGGCGCTGGTGCTGACAGCTTTGGGGCTGCAGCGTAATCAGCAGCGTCGTGAGTCTCAGGAGCAGCAGGCCTTGTTGCGGGATGCCTTGGAAGACGCCGTAGAATCGCGTACCGCCCAGTTGCAGGTGGCTCGCCTGCGTCTGGAGCAAGAGATGCGGGCCTTGCATGAGGCCCGGTCGCGTGCCCGTGATCTGCGTGAGCAATTGGAGCAGGCAGAGAAACTGTCTTTTCTGGGGCAGGTGACTGCTGGAGTCGCCCACGAGATCAATCAGCCTGTGGCGGCGATTGAGGTGTATGCCGATAACACCTCGCGCCTTCTGGAGCAGGGGCAGCTAGAGACGGCTCGCCAGAATCTGTCCCGTATTCAGACACTGACCCAGCGTATAGGCAGCATCACCTCCCAACTGTGCCATTACGCCCGCAAACCCCAGGAGCAAGAGGGCCCGGTGCAGGTAAGGGCGGCGGTCGATAGCGCCTGGCAGTTGCTGGAGCACAGGGCACGCGCACAAGGCGTGGATCTGGAACTGGCCGATATGAGCGAGCCGGTACGGGTGTGGGCTTTGCCCGTGCGTCTGGAGCAAGTGCTGGTGAATCTGTTACGCAATGCGCTGGACGCGTTGGAAGGTCGCGAGCACGGGCATATTCGTCTTGAAGTGATGACTGAAAATCGGCATGTGCGCATTGTTGTGTCGGACAATGGACCCGGCTTGAGTCCGGAAATCCGTCAGCGTCTGTTTACCCCCTTTAGCTCCAGCCGCCGTCAAGGCGTGGGTTTGGGGCTGGTGATCTCGCACGATATTGTGGCGGCCCTGGGTGGCCGTTTGGAAGAAGGGCCGTCGCGTCTGGGCGGTGCCACGTTTCATATCGTGCTGCGCAATGCCGATAGTGATTTGGGCCAGGGAGAGAAATAAGAATGGAAGTTGCATTTGTAGATGATGACGCGGACCTGCGTGCCGCGGTGGTGCAAAGTCTGGAACTGGCGGGCCTGAAAGTCCTGGCCTGTGGCAGTGGTCAGGAGGCCTTGAGCCGTCTGCCCAAGGATTATCCCGGCGTGGTGGTCACAGACATCCGTATGCCGGGCATGGATGGCCTGACGCTGATGCGCGCCTTGCATGCCCGCGATCCCGAGCAGCCTGTGGTCCTGATTACCGGCCATGGCGATATCGATATGGCCGTGCAAGCCATGCACGATGGTGCTTTTGATTTTCTGACCAAACCCTATCAGGCCGAGCGTTTGCTGACAGTAATACGCCATGCCGCCATGCAGCGCAGCCTGGTCTTGCAGAACCGGGCCTTGCGCGAGGAACTGGACGAGGATGGTCAAGGCCCGGCGCTGCTGGGCAATTCAGAAGTCATGATCAATCTGCGCGCTACCTTGCGGCATCTGGCCCAGTCGGATGTGGATGTGCTGGTAGAAGGGGAGACGGGCACCGGCAAGGAAGTGGTCGCCATGTTGCTGCACCGTTGGAGCGCTCGAGCCCAGCATCGTTTTGTGGCGCTCAATTGCGGAGCCTTACCCGAAACCATTATTGAAAGCGAACTGTTCGGCCACGAACCGGGAGCGTTCACCGGAGCGCAACGGCGGCGTGTCGGCAGTGTGGAACATGCCCATCAAGGCACGCTGTTTCTGGATGAAATCGAGAGCATGCCCATGATTGCGCAAGTGCGCTTGCTGCGGGTGCTGGAAACACGCTGCGTCACCCCTCTGGGCTCTAACGAAGAGCATCCGGTCAATATTCGGGTCGTCGCCGCCAGCAAGGTGGACTTGGCTGATCCAGCCCAGCGTGCGAATTTCCGCGCTGATCTGTATTACCGCCTGAACGTCGTGACCCTGCGCTTGCCGCCATTAAGAGAGCGTAAAGAGGACATCCCCATGCTCTTCGCGCACTTTGCGGCTTTGGCGGCCAAAAAGTACGGCATGCCCCAGAAAATGCCCGATGCACGCAGCCTGACATATATGCAGACGCATCACTGGCCGGGCAATGTGCGCGAGCTGGCCCACTTTGCGCAACGAGAAGTGCTGGGTGTGCCGCATGTGGATATCAAGGATCTGGATACCGAAGATTTGAGCTTGCCTGCGCGGATTGAGCAGTTCGAGTCGCAGCAGATACGCCAGGCTCTGGCGCGACACCGTGGCGATATCAAGGCAACCTTGCAGGATCTGCGTATCCCGCGCAAAACCTTTTACGACAAGCTGCAGCGCCATGGGATTTTGCGTAGCGATTTTGTCGAAGAGGGCGCGCAGGGCGAATAATGGTTTGAGTAAAAAATGGGATATGTCGAGTATGTGCTGGACGTTATGGTCGGACTACATATTCCTTAGAGCAGCGCGCCCATATTGATTGTTGTGCTCCACAATACGGGTCAGCAGATCCATGAATACCTGGCGTTGTTTGGCCGTTAGAGGGTCCAGCAAGCGTTCCTGTGCGTTGTTCATTCCAGCGCTCAGCTTTTGCATGATGGCCAGGCCCGCCTCGGTAATATAGGTTTGACGCGAACGGCGGTCATCTGGGTTTACGCGCCGGTTCAGTAATCCTTTTTCTTCCAGACGGCGGATGACTTCAGCGGAGGTCGTGCGATCCAGGCCCAGTTCATAGCCAATAGTGGTTTGGTCTAGCCAGGGTGAGCCCATTAAAACGGAGAGTACCCCGTGCTGGACTGGGGTGATATCGCTTTTGCACTCTTCGTAGAACATGGCGTAATGAATTTGGTTCAGACGCCTGATCAGGAAGCCGGACCGCGACCATAACTTTTGCCGAAACAGTTCGGCATTTTCCTCTTTGATTGGGCCGAGAGATTCGGCTTTGTCGGATTGAAATTGTTCCTCTTGCTTTAACTTGGTGTGATTCTTCATAGATAAGTCAGGCATTAAGAACCCATGGCTTGCGATGCTATAGGCTTGTGATGGGGCAAGCCCCGGTAGGGGCTGGATCTTATTTTGTATTCGTTTCTACCCGGTGCTGTCCATGCTCAATGTATAAGTTATTTCCCGACTTGCTGAAAAATATAATCAGTATGCTGTTTTATTTTTAAATAAAAACTTTTTTATTTAAATCAGTGGATTTCTGGATGGAGCTTAATGATTGATGCTACGACCTGCTAAGCGCCGGGTTATGGCGCTTAGCAGGTTTACGGCTTTTATGCAGGGTCCTTGCGCCCAAACAGTCTCCCCACTCGATAGCGGATCTGTGACCAGAAGGCCTTGAGCCCGATAGACAACATGTTTAACTCCCCGGCGCCGTCATCCTGCGGTCGTCTTTGTGTTTGCAGGCGCAGCAGGGTCTGTTGCATCTGTGCCTGTAACTGCTGAGTTTGTGCCAGCACGGCCTGGGACTGATAGAGAATGGCTTGGGCGTCCAGCGTGGAAGCGGGTGTGGCCGTCATTGACGGAATACTGGCAGTTGCTCCGCCAGGTGCCGCTGTCATGGTCTGGTTGCTGCTGGGGATGGGAGTGTCAGACGATGGTGCAGGATTGGCGTCACCTTGCACCATTCGTGCAAGATTGCGCTCGAACTGCCCCAGGATTTGCCCGGCCACTTCGGCGATCATGCCGCTGCCGCGTCCATATTGAGCCACAGCGCCTGACAAGGTCAGTTCTGTGCTGACTTCCACATTGGTCCCCCCTTCTGCTGACGGTGTCAGCGCGAAGCTGAAGTCTGAACTGGCTGAGCCTCGTCCCTTGGGGTCCAGACCGGCACCACGCAGATAAGCAATATGGTTTTCCTCATCGGTTTTTACGAGCTCGGCCGTTCCGTCGAAAGACAGTTTGATTGGACCCAGTTTGACCGAAACTGACCCCTGATATTTGTTGCCGTCCAATACATCTGTCAGTTTGGCACCGGGCAGGCAGGGCATGATGCGCGGCACGTCCAGCATCAGTGCCCATGCTTGATCCAGTGGTAGAGGAATATGAAACCGGTTTTTGAAATTCATGGCAGCGTTCCTGTTTTATTGTGTCTGTTGCGTGGCCTGATCGATCAGTTCCAGTAGTCGCATAGGGCTGATCGGGAACTCATTGATACGCACGTTCAGTGGTGCCAGTGCCTGCTCCACTGCTGAGATCACGACGGCGGCGACGGCGATGGTGGAGCATTCGCCCACGCCTTTGACTCCTAGCGGATTCAAGTGCGTGGGGGAGGGGCAGAACAGCACTTCGATGTTCGGCACCTCGGGGGCGGTAGGCAGAAGATACTCGGCACAAGTGGTGGATAAAGGCTGACCTTCGGCGTCGTAGGCCATCTGCTCGAACAAGGCATTGCCCAGTCCATGGACTACACCGCCTACGACCTGACCTTCCACGATCATCGGGTTGATGAGCTTGCCGCAATCTTGCACAGCCAGATAGCGTGTGATGTGGATAGCGCCCGTGCTCGCATCGACCTCCACTTCACAAGCATGTGTGGAGCCTGCGTAGGTTTGCTCGTCGCAGTGAAAATGGGCGGTGCTCTCCAGGCCCGGGTCTGTCTTTATAGGCAAGCTGTAGCCCGGCACGCCCTTGAGTTCCATGGCCAGCCTAGCCAGGCTGATGGTCGTCGTAGTCGCACTGCTGCGGACGATGCCATAAGAAATATCCAGGGTATCTTGAGGGACCTTCAGAACCGCCGCTGCTGCTAGCAGTACCTTGTGGCGCAGTTGCCGGGAGGCTTGTTCAACGGCTGTGCCGGCCATAATTGCCTGGCGGCTTGCGAAACCACCCATCCCAACACCAATGTGGCGTGTGTCGCCAGCATGAATGTCTATCCCTTCCGGTTCTACCCCGAAATGTGCTGCACAGATCTGCGCAAGTGAGGTCTTGATACCTTGGCCCATGGCCAGGGCGCCGGTGAAAACAGCAATTCGGCCTGAGGGGAAAATCTTGACGGTGGCGGACTCATAGGGACCGCGACCCGTAGGTTTGACGGCATTGGCCAGACTCTGGCCCAGGTAGCGGTCTTGAGCGAGCGCTTCTTGTCGTCGTTGTTCAAAACCGTCGCGGTCCATGGCGTGCTCTGCCATGGCTTGCATGCGAGGGAAGTCGCCGCTGTCGATAACCAGTGGTATCCCCGCCCGAGATTTCAGCGGTTTGGTGTAGGGGATTTTGGCGGCTGGAATCAGGTTCAGTTCGCGGCAGCGTATGGGGTCCATACCGATATGCTGCGCGAGTCGGTCCATTAGCCTGTCCATGACGAAAGCAGCTTGCGGATAGCCAGCGCCGCGTACGGTAGCGACAGGCACCTTGTTGGTGTAGGCCACGTCAACCGTCAGACTGAAGGCCGGGACGACATAGGGCCCGGTCATGGATGAGGCCGCGTTGTAGGGAACATTGGTGCCCTGCGGCGTATAGGCTCCGTGGTCATGGATGAAGTTGCCGCGCAGGCCTAGTATGTGGCCGCTCTTGTTGGCCGCCATGGAAATGGACCAGAACTGATCACGTTCCTGGATGGAGGTCAGGAAGTTCTCGCGCCTGTCCTCCACCCATTTGACAGGGCGGCGTAGCAGACGGGCCACGGCTGGAATGACTATCTCTTCAGGATAGATCATGAACTTTGCGCCAAAGCCGCCCCCAACATCAGGGGTGACCACGCGCAATTGATCCTCACGATGGCCCAGCATCAGGGCCAGGGTGTAATGCAGTTCGTGTGCCATCTGGGTGGAAGACCAAACAGTCAACTCGTTGCCGGCAGGATCCAGCCGTGCAAGCACGCCGCGCCCCTCGATGGGGTGAGCACAGCCACGATGGGCTGAAAATGATTCCTCGATAATGATGTCTGCATCAAGGAAGGCGGCGTCTATGTCCCCATAGGCCAGCGTGTAGTTTTGCAGGCTGTTGCTTTGCAGCTCGGTGCGTACCAGAGGAGCATCCGGTTCGAGAGCCTGGCGTACGTCAGAAATTGCGGGCAGGACTTCGTAGTCGATAGCCACGAGCGCAGCAGCATCTTCGGCAAGGTGACGGGACTGAGCGACGATCACAGCGATTGCTTCGCCAACGAAGGCCACTTCCTCGCGTGCCAGGACAAAGGGGACGGTGTTTTCGGGCAGTACGGCAAAAGCAAAGCCCAATGGCATGCGCCAATGGGTTAATTCGCCCATCAGGTCCTGAGCGGTAAATGCTCCGTGTACGCCGGGCAGCGCTTGGGCCGCCGACAGGTCGATGGAGCGAATGCGTGCGTGCGCGTGGGGACTGCGTACGAAGCAGGCATGCAATACACCCTCCATGGGAATGTCATCCAGAAACTGGGCTTGCCCAGTCAACAAGGCTTCATCTTCCAGGCGCAGAAAAGAGTGCCCCATGCCGGGGGCGGTTTGTTCCATCTGGTGGGGATCATTCATGTGCATGGCTGGCTCTCATGGCGGCAGCGGCTTTTTGTACCGCTCGCACAATATTTTGGTAGCCAGTACAGCGGCATAGATGACCAGACAGCACATCGCGTATCAGCTCTGGGCTGGGGTCGCTGTGGTTCTCCAGCAGCTCGACCACTGACATCAGGATGCCTGGTGTACAGAAGCCGCATTGCAGGGCATGCAGTTCGCGGAATGCTTCCTGGATGGGGTGCCAGCGGCCTTGCTCGTCAGCAAGGCCTTCAATGGTGCGGATAGGCTTGCCTTGAGCTTGTACAGCCAGCATCAGGCAACTGCGTGCGGAGTGGCCGTCGATCTGTACGGTGCAGGCGCCGCAGACGCCGTGCTCACAGCCGACATGGGTTCCTGTCAAACCCAGGTTGTGGCGCAGGAAATCTGCCAGATTGACACGAGGTTCGGCACTGGCTGTCAGGTTTCGACCATTGACACACAGTGTGATGGGGCGACTGCCCGAAGGAAGGGGGTTACTCATGCCGTTGTCCTGTACGAGAGAGCGCTAGCCGCAGGGCGCGCGCCGTATATTCTTTGGCCAGTCGCTGGCGATACCAGCCCTGGACATAGCTGTCGCTGGAGGCATCGACCTGACCACATAGTTCGGCGGCCAGAGCAATATCTGAAGGGCTGGCCGAGGTGCCCAGCAGGGAGTTTTCTGCCTCGGTCATACGAAGGGGAAATGCACCCACTCCACCCAGAGTGATGCTGGCGCGACAGACTGCACCTGCCTCGTCCAGCAATAGCAAGGCAGCGCAGGACACGATAGCGAAGTCGCCATGACGACGGGAGAACTCCAGGAACGCCCAGCCGTGCTTGGCGGGCCAGGGCTGAACCTGTACGCGGGTCAGCAACTCATCAGCCTGCATGTTGGGGGTCATGTAGGCTGCCGGGAAATCGGCCATGGAAATTGTTCGTTCTCCACGTGTACTGGCTACCGTCAGTACGGCGTCCATTGCCATGCAGACTGTCGGTATTTCGGCAGAAGGGTCCAGTTGGCAAAGACTGCCGCCCACGGTCCCGCGATTGCGAGTCTGACGATGCCCGACGTTCAGGATGGCATCCTTCCAGAGCGGAAGACGTGTTGCCACCAGGTCGGAGAACTCAATATCGCGCTGGCGTGTCATGGAGCCAATGGCGATATCGCCATTGTCCTGCTCTTGCAGGTAAGACAGCTCGGGCAGCGTGTTGATATCGACCAGCGCATCGGGGAATGCGAAGCGCATATTGAGCATGGCCAGCATGGACTGGCCTCCGGCCAGTACACGGGCGTTATCGTTAATGGACAGTAGCTCTAAGGCCTGCGCTAGCGTGTCGGGAGCGTAGTAATTGAAAACAGGAGCCTTCATGCCGGTGTTTGCCTTATATCTTGGAGAGATCCAGCGAGGAGGCCGCGAACAGTTCCTCGGGCTTGACCAGGCGTTGCGACATACCTTGATCGTGGTGGTACTGGGCAAAGGTCTGGATTGTGTGGCGATTGGCTTCCAGACCGTAGGGCCAGTAATCTTCACCCATCAAGGCTTTGGCCTCGTTGTGATGGTGCACCATCCATGGCAGGGTGACGGCCAGATGGCACAGCTCGTTCAGTTCATGTACAGCCAGCTCCTTGGCCTTCAGAAAGGACTTGTACACGCTGACGGGTAGCCAGGGGTTCTCCTGCACCAGAGACTTGCGGATGCCAACCATATGCATGATCGGGAAGATACCCGTGCGGCGGAAATAGTCTTTTTCTACTTCC
Source organism: Alcaligenes parafaecalis (assembly GCF_026344135.1). Lineage (NCBI taxonomy): Bacteria > Pseudomonadati > Pseudomonadota > Betaproteobacteria > Burkholderiales > Alcaligenaceae > Alcaligenes > Alcaligenes parafaecalis. The sequence goes on from NZ_JAPKNA010000002.1 coordinate 648,148, forward strand.
AGGTATTCATCCCCGAACAGGCGGCCCACATTGGGAGCGTTGCGCAAGAAGCATGAGGGTGCCCGTGCTCCGATGTATCCGTCGATTTCGCCTTTTTCCAACATGTCCGACAAGGTGCGGTCATCCGGGATCTGCTCCAGACTGATGTCCGCTGGCAGATCAATGGGAGAGCGCTCGCCCCGGCCTGGTTCTTCAATTCCCCCCCGCACCCATTTGATCTGATTGGGGCGGATACCGAATTCATCTTGCAAGATGCCGCGGATCCAGACGTTGGCGGTGATCTGGTATTCGGGCACGCCAATGATTTTGCCTTTCAGGTCTTCGGGCTTGCGAATACGATCAGTGCGCACATAGATGCCGGAATGGCGAAAGACGCGTGACAGGAAAGCTGGAATACCCACGTACTGATTGTCGCCACGAGCGGTAGTCATCATGTGGCTGCTCATGGAGATTTCCGTTACATCGAACTCTTCGTAGCGGAATGCGCGGTGAAAGGCTTCCTCGGGCTCCAGGGACACAACATTGATATCACACCCCTCAATTCCAACACGCCCGTCTTTCAAGGCCTGGGTACGGTCGTAGTTGCCAATCGATACGCTTAACTTCAGTTTGCTCATGGTGAATCCTTAGTTGATGGTCAGTCCAATTTTTTGTGCCAGTTCCCGGAATCGATCGATGTCGTTATTGATCATTGCCTGGAACTGGGCGGGGCCGTCGTGCGCGACTGTGTAGCCCAAACTTTCCAGTTTTGCTTTCACGTCGTCGCGCGCAATGATTTTTTCTATGGCTTCGTGCAGTCTTTGCACCACAGGCTCCGGAGTACCGGCGGGTGCCAGGAGTCCATGCCATTGATTCAGCTCATAACCTGGGTAGCCAAGCTCGGCGATGGAGGGCACATCGGCGAGCAGGGGACTACGCTCTGCCGAGGTCACCGCCAAGGCTCTTACCTTCCCGCTTTCAATGAAGGGCAGGGTGCTGGAAGCGGTGACGAAAGCGGAACCAACCTGATCACCCATCACATCGTTCAGAGCACCGCCGCAGCCTTTGTATGGAATGTGTGCCATTTCCACACCTGCTGCTTCGTTGAGCATTTCACCGGCCAGATGTTGTGGAGTGCCGTTGCCGCAAGAGCCAAAGAACACTTCCCCTGGTTTTTCTTTGGCGGCCGTGAGCATGTCTTTCAGTGTCTTGTAGGGGGAGTTGGCCGGCACAATCACTACAGAGGGAACGAAGGCGAAATTGGAGACGGCTGTGAAGTCATTTTTGGGGTCAAAAGGCAGCTTGTCGAAAACGGCCGGATTGACTGCGAAGGAGCTGTTGACCATCAGCAGTGACTGACCGTCGGCTGGGCGTTGGGCCACCATACGTGCACCAATATTGCCGCTGGCACCGGGACGGTTGTCCACAATCGCAGATTGGCCGAGCTCTTCGTTGAAGTAATTCCCGACCAGGCGGGCCAGTAAATCCGTGCCCCCTCCAGGTGGGAAGGTGACGATAATTTCGATCGGTTTATTCGCGCTGGCGGTGGAGGGGGCCAGCATTGCACAGCTCAGCAAAAGCCCAGCCAGGGCCAGCAGACGCGGTTGGCGTTGGAACATTGTGTCTCCTCGAGAATCGAGTTCTGTGATTGATTTTTTATACTTTAATAGTCAGTGCACTGACATAAATATTATTCACAGATTATTTTTTTTATCCTACTAGGGAAAACGAGAAAGTCAGTGTACTGATTTGTTTATGTTTTTTATTGCTTATATAAGAAGCTTGTAGAGCAAATTTCAGCCGCGCCAGCGCGGGTGCTATCTGCCTTGTCTGCGTAAAGCAAAATGCTTTGATGACACACTTTTGCCAAGTTGGAGCAGGGGTGGTGTTGGGTCTTGCTGGGCTGACTCAAGGCCAAAAAAAAGGAACAGCGCGAAAGTCTGTTCCTTTTTACCGTCATGACGCTTAGTGGCGTCTGCTGGTGGTAAGCCTTATTCCTGCATGCCGGGGACGATGCAGTTAAAGCCTGCATCCACGTGCGTGATTTCGCCCGTAATGCCGCTGGCCAATTCGGACATCAGGAAGGAGGCGACATTGCCCACTTCTTCGATGGTGACGTTGCGCTGCAAGGGAGCGTGCGTCTCTACGAATTTCAGAATGGTAGAGAAGTCCTTGATGCCGCTGGCAGCCAGGGTCTTGATAGGACCGGCCGAGATTGCATTGGCACGAATGCCGTACTCGCCCAGGGCCACAGCCAGGTAGCGCACCGAGGCTTCCAGAGCCGCCTTGGCCACACCCATGGTGTTGTAGTTGGGGATCGCTTTTTCAGCACCCAGGTAGGTCAGTGTCAGCACCGAGCTTTTGCGACCTTTCAGCAAAGGCAGGGCGGCTTTGGCCAGAGCGGGGAAGCTGTAGGCGGAAATGTCGTGGGCGATACGGAACGATTCGCGCGACAAGCCGTCCAGGAAGTTACCGGCGATGGCTTCGCGCGGTGCAAAACCGATCGAATGCACCAGGCCGTCCAGACCGTCCCAGCGCTCGCCCAGCAAGGCAATGGCTTGCTCGATTTGATCGTCTTCGGACACGTCACAGGGCAACACGATATCGGTACCCAGTTCCTGGGCAAAGCCTTCAACGCGCTCTTTGAAACGCTCGCCCACATAGGTCAGGGCAATCTCAGCACCTTGTTGGCGACATGCTTGCGCGATCCCGTATGCAATAGAGCGGTTCGAGAGGACGCCTGTGACCAGGATGCGTTTTCCTTGCAGGAAACCCATGCTGAAAATCCTTTATGTAATAGTGGGTGGACTAGCCACGAATATTGGAACCGGGAACACGCAAACGTGTACCCCTGGAAAGAGAGCTGCCTTTGATATTGTTCAGGCGTCGCAGTTCGGCCACCGAAGTGTCGTAGCGTTTCGCCAAGGCGTAAAGTGTATCGCCCTGCCGGACCGTATGGGTACGTACGTTGGCGCCACGACGCAACACAACGGTGTCGTTATTGCGGTTGATGCTGGCGGTTTGTGTACGGGCCCGGCGAGTGCTCTGGGCCACGGGGGCGGCGGGGGTGTTGGTCAGGGAGGCCAATTGCAGGCTGCCTTCACCCAGGGTCGTGCTGGGGACCAGCAAGGTCTGGGCGACGGCCTTGGTGCTCTTGCTACCTAAGCCGTTGATGGAGCGCAGTTGCGACAAGGTAATGCCGTGCCGCTGGGCAATGGACAGATAGCTTTCGCCACGTTTGGACTGGTAGGCTTTCCAGTTGCTGAGCTTGCCTTGGTAGGCGGCCAGATTGGCGTTGAAGATATCGACTTTATTGGCAGGCAGCAGCAAGGTGCTGCGATCAGCCGGAATAGTGGGGCGGTTGTGGGCGGCATTCAAGGCCTTGAATTCGTCCACGGAGATTTCAGCCAGCTCGGCAGCCAGGGCTACATCAATGTCTTTGGTCTTGCGTACAGCCGTAAAGTAAGGCGTGTTGCTGACCGCAGGCAGGGTGATGCCGTAGCGCTCGGGGTTGGCCACAATGTTTTTGATCGCCTGCAGTTTGGGGACGTAATTGCGCGTTTCGTCCGGCATCTTCAGGGATAAGTAGTCAACGCCCAGATCTGCCTGTTCATTGCGCTCCATGGCGCGGCGTACGGAACCTTCACCCCAGTTGTAAGAAGCCAGAGCCAGATACCAGTCGCCCTGGAATTCGTACAAATAAGACAGGTAATCCAGAGCGGCGCGGGTGGATTCGACTGGGTCGCGGCGCTGGTCTACCCACCAGTTCTGCTCCAGTTTGTATTGCGTGCCGGTGCTGGGGATGAACTGCCACAGGCCAGAGGCATGGGAGCGCGAATACGCGACGGGGTTGTAGGCGCTTTCCACGAACGGTAGCAAGGCCAGTTCGGAAGGCAGGCCGCGAGCATCCAGTTCGTCCATGATGTGGTACAGATAGCGCGAGGCGCGCTGGCTCATGGTGCGGATGGATTCGGGGTGCGAAGCGTAGTAGTTGGTCCAGTAATCGACCAGATCGGTATGCAGGTTGGGGATGGAGAATCCGCGGCGCATCCGGTCCCAGGCGTCTTTGGGAGGGTGGGTCAGGTCAATCGTACGAGACGTATCGGCGGCAATGCTGGTGGTGGTCTTGGCGGCTTTTTGCGGACTGACCTTGGGGCCTGTGGCGCAGCCTGCCAGCACGAAAGCGCATAGCAGCGCGAAAAGTCTCAGTAGGTTCATTGCGGAATCTTCAGAAATTATTTTTCCAGTCGCGCAGGCTGGCAAATACCTCGACAGGATTATCCAGGGACTGAGCGGCATAGTGCTCGGCAGCGTGAATAACAGCAGTCGTCTCGCAACGCAGAAATGGATTGGTAGCCAATTCTGTTTTCAGGGTGGATGGCACCGTAGGCAAGTTTTGCTGACGCTTGAGCTTATCCTGTTCCCAACGCTCATGCAGTTGGGGATTGTCCGGCTCTACCTGTAGAGCCCAGCGTAAATTGGATAAGGTGTATTCGTGCGCACAGCAGATCAGGGTGTCCGATGGCAGCTTTGCCAACTTGCCCAGGGAATCTGTCATTTGTGCCGGGGTGCCTTCAAAAAGGCGTCCGCAACCGGCGGCAAACAAGGTATCACCACAGAAAACAAAGGGCTGTTTTACCTCATTTTGACCAAAGTACGCAACGTGTCCGGCGGTATGGCCCGGGATATCCAGTACGTCCAGCGTCAATTCCAGAGTGGGTAATTCAACCTTGTCAGACTGGCCGACACGCACGTCACAGGCAGGCAGACGCTCGTGGGCCGGGCCCCACACGCGGGCCGGATGCTGGGCCAGGATATCCATGACACCCCCGACATGGTCACCGTGGTGGTGTGTCAGTAAAATAGCATCCAGTTGTAAGGACTCGCTTGCCAGCCAGTCCAGAACCGGGGCGGCCTGACCGGGGTCCACAACCAAAGCATGACCATTGCGCGCTAAAGCCCAGATATAGTTGTCGTTCAGGGCAGGCAGTGGGATCAGGCGAACATCGCTTGGCGCAGGCCAGGTAAATGTATTCATCATGGTAGAGGGAGAGAGCGCCAGTGGAGCAGACTTTGAATGATCAATTTGCCCAGTGGTTGGAAACCGTACCGGGGCGATATGTGCGAGCCTGGGAACAAGCCCGGGTCGAAGCCGAGGTGGTCAACGCCTTCGGGTATCATGCCATACAAATTGGATTGCCGCATTGGGACCTGCTGGCGCATAGCCGGGTCTCCTGCAAGGTATGCACGGCCCAGGCCGGGGTCTTGCCAGCCAGCCAGAAGAATCTGGTGTATGCCGAGCCCGAACATCTGCCTTTTGATACGCAAAGCATTGATCTTTTAGTTCTGCCTCATACGCTGGAAAGCGCCAGCGACCCTCACCAGGTTTTGCGCGAGGCCGAGCGTGTGCTGGTGCCTGAAGGTCGCATTATCCTGACCGGTTTCAACCCTTTGAGTTTGTGGGGCGCCCATGACTGGATTCCGGGCCTGGAGCGGGGCACGCCCACCTTGCCGGGGGATGTCTTATCGACCTCGCGCTTGCGAGACTGGTTAAAGCTCTTGTCCTTTGATGTGCAAAGCACGCAGATGGGCTGCTATGCGCCCCTGTGCCGTCAGCAGGTCTGGCTGGATCGCTGGGGCTGGATGGAACAAAGTGGTGCGCGCTGGTGGAGCTTTGCAGGGGCCGTCTATATGATTAGCGCGGTCAAGCGAACGCCCGCCTTGCGCATGGTCGGGCCCAAGTGGAAAAAAAGTCGTCGGCGTGTGCGTCGGCCTATGGTGGTGGCAGGACGCGCTGCCGATGAAGGAATTAGCAAGATATGACTGATGTTGTGGATATTTGGACCGACGGCGCCTGCAAGGGCAATCCGGGATTAGGGGGCTGGGGCGCTCTGCTGCGTCACGGCGGACGTGAAAAAGCCATTTGCGGTGGCGAGGCTGACACCACGAATAATCGTATGGAACTGCTGGCGGTGATCGAGGCTTTGAAAGTCCTGAAACGCCCATGTCAGGTACGCGTGCATACGGATTCCCAGTACGTACAAAAAGGCATGAACGAATGGCTGCCCGGCTGGAAAGCACGCGGCTGGCGCACGGCAGATAAAAAGCCCGTCAAGAATGCTGACCTGTGGCAGGAACTGGAAAAGCAGGCGGCCAAGCATGAACTGACCTGGCGTTGGGTGCGTGGCCACGCGGGCGATCCCGGGAATGAAAGGGCGGATCAACTGGCCAATGAAGGGGTGGAAATAGCCAGGCAGTTATAAGATCTTGGGCAGATTCTAAGCCCGCTGATAGTACTATTAGCCACTCGTCATATTTTGTCAGACAGCTTCACCGGCCTGGCCGGTCAGGATAAGCCGCCCATGATTTCCACGCTGCGCCCCACGATTTTTTCTCTGTTTCTCGTCCTGTTTGCAAGCAGCACACCTGTTTGGGCTCAGTCTGAGGCCACCCGGGTGGAAGTATTGCCAGTGCGGCAAAGTGAGTTGATTCGTGATGTGGCCGCCGTTGGAACCCTGGTAGCCAGGGAATCCGTGGTTTTGCGCCCCGAGATCAGCGGTCGTATTTCGGCGATCAGTTTTGAAGAAGGCCAGCCCATCAAGAAAGGTCAGCTTTTGATTCAACTGGACCCGGCGATGGCGCAGGCGCAGTTGAATCAGGCGCAGGCTAATTTGAATCTGGCTAATAGCCAGCACAAGCGTTCTTCGGAACTGAGTCGTCAGGGTTTCATCAGCCAGCAAGCCAAAGACGAGTCCGGCAGTCGCTTGGCAGTCCAGCAAGCCGAAGTGCAATTGGCGCGTGTGCATCTGGATAAAACCCGTATTCGTGCTCCTTTCGATGGCGTCACCGGACTGCGTAATGTGTCGGTGGGTGATTATGTGGGGCCGGGCACCGATCTGGTGCAATTGGAAGCCGTCTCTATCCTGAATGTGGATTTCCGTATTCCCGAACAATACTTGGCTGATGTGAAGCCCGGTATGCCAGTAGAGCTGCGCTTTGATGCCTTTCTGGGCGAGACACGCAAAGGCACTGTGCTGGCCGTCAGCCCGGCGGTGGATACAGCAGGTCGCTCGATTTTGTTGCGGGCTCAAGTGCCTAATGAAGACGGTGCCTTGCGCCCTGGCCTGTTCAGCCGCGTACGGCTGGAGCTGTCGCGCTATCAGGCCTTGATGGTGCCTGAAACCGCACTGGCCCCTTCCGGCCAGGATCAGTACATCTATATTGTGAAAGACGGCCGTGCAGAGCGCCGTCAGGTACAGATTGGTGTGCGCGAGCAGGGTTGGGTGCAAGTCACAGGCGATCTGAAAGCCGGGGACAATGTGCTGGTGGCAGGGCTGCAAAAAGTCCGTGATGGGGTGCCGGTCGATATTCAGGAAGTGATCGACGTCCAAACCCAGCCGCAGCAATAGGACGCAATCATGGTTCTCTCTGATTTATGTATCCGTCGCCCGGTATTCGCCACGGTTCTGTCTTTGGTGATTGTGCTGGTTGGTTTCATTTCCTATGAGCGCCTGACCGTACGCGAATACCCCGCCATCGATGAGCCGGTGGTGTCTGTCATCACCAACTATAAAGGGGCCTCACCGGAGGTGATCGAGTCCCAGGTCACCAAGCCTTTGGAAGACCAGTTGTCCGGTATTGAAGGCGTGAACGTGATGACGTCACGCAGTCGTTCCGAACGCAGCCTGATCAACATTAAATTCAATCTGGACCGAGCCCCTGATGCGGCCGCCGCGGATGTGCGTGACAAGGTCTCGCGGGCCCGTCGCTTTTTGCCTGATGAGGTGGACGAACCCATCATCAACAAGGTGGAGGCGGACTCTACCCCGATTATTTATGTAGGTGTGGACACCGGCGACTACAGCATGCTGGAGGCCTCGGACTACATCAACCGCTATATCAAGACACGTTTGTCGGTTTTGCCCGGTGCGGCCGAAGTGCGTGTGTTTGGCGAACGCTTGCCCGCCATGCGTATCGACCTGGATCGTACCCGCCTGGGGGCGTATCAGTTAACCGTGCAGGACGTGGAAGATGCCCTGCGCAAGCAGAACGTGCTGATCCCGGCTGGCCGGATCGAGTCCGATGCACGCGAGTTTTCTGTGGTGTCCTCGACGGACCTGGAAACGCCCGATGAGTTTCGCGACATCATCATCAGCCAGGTGGCGGGTTATCCGGTACGTATCTCCGATATTGCCGACGTGCGTATCGGGCCAGCCGAAGAGCGGGTATTGGCCCGTTTTAACGGCCAGAACAGTCTGAACATTGGTGTGACCAAGCAGTCCACCGCGAATCCGCTGGACCTGTCCAAGTCCGTGCGTGCCGAAGTCGAGCGCATCAACGAGAGCTTGCCGGGCAATATGAAGCTGGCCGTGTCTTACGACAGTTCCATCTTCATTCAGAAATCCATTGATTCGGTGTACACCACCATTGCCGAAGCGATCTTGCTGGTGGTGCTGGTGATCGTTTTTTTCCTGCGCAGCTTCCGTGCCAGTGTCATCCCCATTGTGACGATTCCGATCTCTCTGATCGGTGCCTTCGCCATCATGTATATGCTGGGTTTTTCCATCAATACGCTGACTTTGCTGGCGATGGTGCTGGCCATTGGTCTGGTGGTGGACGATGCGATTGTGGTGCTGGAGAACGTGTACCGCCATATCGAAGAGGGCAAGACGGCCATGCAGGCGGCCTTTTTGGGTGTGCGTGAAATTGCCTTCGCCGTGATTGCCATGACGCTGACGCTGGTGGCGGTGTACGCGCCACTGGCTTTCGCCACAGGCCGCACCGGGCGATTATTCATCGAGTTTGCCCTGACCCTGGCTGCCGCCGTGCTGGTATCCGGTTTTGTGGCGCTTACCCTGACTCCCATGATGTGCTCGCGCATGTTGCGCCCACATGGCGCAAAAGTGGGCCGCGTCAGTCAGAGCATAGAGAACTTCCTGGTCTGGCTGACCCGTGGCTATCGTCGCGTTCTGATTCGTGCCTTGCGCTGGCGCTTTCTGGTCTTGCTTATTGGTGTCGCGGTCGCGGCCTCCAGTGGCCTGCTGTTTACCGTCATCAAAAGCGAACTGGCTCCGATTGAAGACCGAGGTGTGATCTTCGGGATTGTGAATTCGCCTGAGGGGGCCACACTGGATTACACCTTGCACAATGTGGAGCGGGTGGAAGAGCTGTATCGCGGCATACCGGAAACAGAGGGCTACCAGTCCGTTATTGGTTTCCCGACTGTGACCGACTCGTTTGCGATTCTGCGTCTGAAACCCTGGGAAGAGCGCACACGCAATCAGCAATCCATTGCGCGTGAACTGCAGCCTCATTTCTCGGCGATTTCGGGGGCGCGCGCCTTCCCGACCAACCCGCCGTCCTTGGGGCAGCGGGCTACGTCCAAGCCAGTGGAGTTCGTGATCATGAGTCAGGCCCCGTATCCGGAGCTGGCCAAGATCGTGGACGAGTTCCTGGCCGAGCTGAAGGACTATCCAGGCTTGTTGAACGTGGATACCGACTTGCGTTTGAACACGCCGGAAATCCGCATTGATGTAGACCGCGACAAGCTGGCTGACACAGGCGTGTCAGTGGAAGCGGTTGGCCGCACACTGGAATCCATGCTGGGTGGCCGTCAGGTGACGCGCTACAAGAGCGATGGCGAACAATACGATGTGATTGTGCAGGTCGACAAACTGGCTCGCTCCAGCCCGCAAAATATTCTGGATATTTACGTGCGCACCAAAGACGGTGGTATGGTGCAGGCCTCCAACTTCCTGAAGGTGCGCGAAAGCGTGTCGCCGCAATCGCTGAACCACTTCAACCGGTTGCGGGCGGTGATTGTGGAAGCCTCGGTGGCACCCGGCTATGCCCTGGGTGAAGTGCTGGAGCACATGAGCGAGGTGGCCCGCAAGACCTTGCCGGAAACCGTGCAGACGGACCTGGATGGGCAGTCGCGGGAGTTCCGTGATTCTTCGGGCAGCATCTATCTGGTTTTCCTGATGGCCCTGGCCTTTATTTATCTGGTGCTGGCCGCGCAGTTTGAAAGCTGGCGCAATCCGCTCATCATCATGCTGTCCGTGCCCTTGTCCATGACGGGGGCCTTGCTGGCGCTGTGGTTATCGGGCGGAACCTTGTCCATCTATAGCCAGATCGGTTTGATTACGCTGGTCGGCCTGATTACCAAGCACGGTATCTTGATTGTGGAGTTTGCCACCCAGCAACGCGAAGCCGGGGCCAGTTTGTACAATGCCGTGGTGCGCGCTTGCGAGATGCGCCTGCGCCCCATCTTGATGACAACCGGCGCCATGGTGCTGGGTGTCTTGCCGCTGGCCTATGCCTCCGGAGCCGGTGCGGAATCCCGTCAGCAAATTGGTTGGGTGCTGGTGGGCGGTTTGTCCCTGGGGACCTTGCTGACCTTGTTTGTGGTGCCGGTGGCATACACCTTGATTGCAGGCAAGAAGGTGGGGCAGGACAAGCAGTTGGAACTGATTGATAAGCCCGAGGCGTCTGTCTAAACGACTGGACCACTGTATCCGGGGTGGCAGGCAATAGTGCCGTTACCTTGTTGAAGGCAGTGGCCTTGATTGAATTTGTAGGGAAAGTAAATGCGTCAAATTATTCTGGATACTGAAACCACCGGTCTGGAGCCGCGCGAGGGGCACCGTATTGTCGAGGTCGGCGGGGTAGAGCTGTTCAACCGTAAATTGACGGGCCGTCACCTGCACTTGTATCTGAACCCGGATCGGGATTCAGACCCGGAAGCCTTGGCCATTCACGGTTTGACCACCGAGTTCCTGGCCGGACACCCGCGCTTCAAGGATGTAGTGGATCAGGTGCTGGACTTTGTGAACGGTGCCGAAGTCATCATCCATAACGCCTCCTTTGATACGCGCTTTCTGGACGCCGAACTGCAGAAAGTAGGCAAGAAGCCATTTTCCAATTACTGCGACACCATTACCGACTCCTTGCTGGTAGCGCGGGAAATGCATCCGGGCAAGCGCAACTCGCTGGATGCCTTGTGCGAACGCTACGGTATCTCCAACTCTCACCGCACCTTGCACGGCGCCTTGCTGGACTCGGAGTTGCTGGCCGATGTCTGGCTGGCCATGACGCGCGGTCAGGATGCCTTGTTAATGGACTTTGACGAGTCAGGCGGAGAAGGCGGCGACGGCAGCGATTTGAGCCTGGGCAAGTTTGATACCAGTGTGCTGAAAGTCTTGCGTGCTTCGGAAGCCGATCAGGCCGAGCATGAAAAGTATATGGATGTGCTGGAAAAGCAGAATAAAAAAGCACCCTTGTGGCGCGAGATGTTGAACCCCTCGGCGGAGTGATGGCCGCATAAAAATAGCAGGCCCAAAACTTGTCAGGCAAGCAGGGCCATGCTATAGTTTCTTTCTTCGCAGCTTTTCAGTTCTTGAAAGCTTCGGGCGGTTAACTCAGTGGTAGAGTGCCACCTTCACACGGTGGAAGTCACAAGTTCGAACCTTGTACCGCCCACCATCTCTACCTTCCTTATTTTTCCCCTGCTTTAAATTTCATTGCCCACACATCGCGGCGGCTTTCTTGCGTCCATATGGTTTGTGTTGTCCCACGCTTGTGTTTGCTCGGTCGAGCCCCTTGAGGTTTGATAGAGACAGGCCTGCAGCGTCACATGAGGCAACACGGAGTCATTCCGGGGTGCAGAAAAAATACTGTTGAGCCAATGCAAAACGCCCAATGAAAATCATTGGGCGTTTTTATTTTCAAGACGTTTGCGATACTCGTGCAGAGCATCGCTCTGCGTCTTACAACCAGGTCAAGCCAATCGAAATCACGATACCCGAAACAATGAGCTGAATCAGGCAAAAGCCCATGATGTCCTTGGCTTTCAATCCGGCAATAGCCAGTACTGGCAAGGCCCAGAAAGGCTGCAGCATATTGGTCCAGGAATCACCCCAGGCGACAGCCATGGCGGTGCGAGCCATATCGGCGTCCAGCGCCTGAGTAGCGGCAATCACGACCGGGCTTTGTACGGCCCATTGTCCACCGCCCGAAGGTACAAAAATATTGACCAGACCGGCGCTCATGAAGGTCCAGAAAGGCAGGGTGGTGGCGGTAGCAAAAGACACCATCCACTCGGACAGGCTGGCAGCCAGACCGGAGTCGATCATGATGGCCATGATGCCTGCGTAAAAGGGGAACTGGATCACAATCCCGGCACCGCCGCGGATGGCTTCATCCAGGCTTTTCAGCAGACGACGTGGTGTGCCATGCAGCAAGATAGCCAGAATCAGGAAGGTGAAGTTGATCACGTTCAGGTTCAGGGTCGCACCGCGCAGCACGTAGTAGTCAAACAGGTAGGCCAGGCCAGCGACACCAATCACAATCGAGATCAGGCGGCTGTTTTCCAGACGGTCCGCAGGGCGATCCGTGGTTTGTGTGGTGTCATCTGGAGCATCTTCCAGCAACTTGGGATCCACATAAATGCTTTCTTTATCGCTGGGCAGCATCAAGCGGTTGATCAATGGCACCAGGATAAACAGGGCGATCACAATGGCCAGATTGAAGAAAGCGAAGATAGTGTCGGATGTACCGATGATGCCAATCTTGTCTTCGGAAAAGTGCCCCGAGGTGGCAATAGTCAGTGGAACCGAACCGGCCAGCCCACCGTGCCAGACCAGAAATCCGGAGTAGGCACTGGCAACCAGCAAGCGGTAGTCAACACGGACCTGACGGGCCAGTTCTTTGGCGAACAGGGCACCCACCACCAGACCGAAGCCCCAGTTGATCCAGCTTGCAGCCAGAGAAACCAGAGTGACCAGAATAATGGCCGAGCCTGCGGAGCGAGCCAGAGAGGCCAGACCACGCAACCAGCTTTTTACCAAAGGGGTGCTGGCCAGCATGTGCCCAGTTAGCAAGACCAGCAGCATTTGCATGGCAAAGGTCAGCAGACCCCAAAAGCCATTGCCCCAATACTGGATGATCTGCATGGGAGAGCGTTGCTCAAAGGCCATTGCCGCAATCCCGGCAATCAGTGTGAGCAGAATGACGAAAATATACGGATCGGGTAGATAGCGTTCAACCAGGCGGACCGAACCGCGCGTCATGGCTTTAAACATAAATTGTGCTCCTGTGGATTTGCGCCAGTATTTGCGCGGGTCCTGTGTCTTGGGATTGGATTCGGTGCTCATTTGTGCGAGCACCTTGCTGACAGCATGTTGATAAAAATGCTCAGTACAGCCGTATTGTTGGCGAGAAGCCGCAAATTGGGAAGACGGGAAAACCTGAACCTTAAAGTTTCTGGCTAGTTGTAGTTCTTCGCTATATGCTTTACTATATAGCGGTGTTTTCGAAAGAACCATCACTCATCGCTCGATGATGGGTTCTATTTACGGGCCCCCTGGGGCCCGTTTTTTTTTGCAGTGCATTTTTGTGTAGTACCAGTTCATAAACCAATTAGAAAGATCGAATAGGGAAGTGGAATGAGACATCAGTCCAAACGCGCCACAGCAGCGCGTCATCAATCCGTTTGTTTTGTACCTCGCGCTTTGGTCTTGAGCCTGATGGGGGTCTTGGCAGTTAGCCAGGCTCACGCTCAAGAAAACGAGGATCGCGTTTTCCAGTTGGGCAAAGTGGTCGTGCAGTCCAATCTGAATCGTGAAGCTCCCTTGGGAGAGAGCGCGGTTAGCCAGAAAGAAATGCAGGCTTTTGATTTGCGCGACGTGGGTGCCGCCGTCAGTGTGCAGCCCGGCGTGACCGTTTCGGCGGGCGGTGCTCGTAATGAACAAATGGTCTATGTGCGCGGCTTCGATTCGCGTCAGGTGCCTTTGTTCCTTGACGGTATTCCACAGTACGTGCCGTACGACGGCTATGTGGACTTCACCCGTTTCACCACGATGGACCTGAGCGAAATTCGAGTGGCCAAGGGTGCAGCTTCCTTACTGTATGGCCCCAACATCATGGGTGGTGCCATCAATCTGGTGACGCGCAAACCCGTTAAAGAATTTGAAGGTGAGTTCCGCGCCGGTTACGCTACGGGCGATCAGCGCTACAGCGCCTTGAACGTGGGCACTAACCAGGGTTCCTGGTATTTGCAAGCTGGCCTGTCCTGGTCGGGCGAACGTACTTTCCCTTTGGGCCGTGGTTTTGAGGATCAAAAAGCACGTCCTACCGATACCGGCGGCATGCGCAGCAATGCCTCGCAAATGGACAAGAAAGCATCCTTCAAACTGGGTATCACCCCCAATGCTACGGATGAATACGTCATTGGTTACGTGAACCAGAAAGGGCAGAAAGACAATCCGGTCTACACCGGCGTGAATGATGCCAAGCTGGGCCAACGCTACTGGCGCTGGCCTTACTGGGACAAGGAAAGCCTGTACTTCCTGAGCTCCACCCGGATTGGTGAGAGCAACACCATCAAGACCCGTGTGTATGAAGACAAGTACAAGAACGGTCTGGATATGTATAGCGACGGGCAATACGCCACGCTGACGGGGCCGACAAGCGAGTACACGGACCGTACCCGTGGTGCGGCGCTGGAGTGGGTGAACACCAGCCTGGACAATCACGAACTGCACTTTGCCTTGCACTACAAGGAAGATCAGCACCGTGATCCCAAGCCCGCTGGCACGGAACACTATAAAGACGTAACCACCTCCCTGGCTTTTGAAGATCGCATTGCTCTGGGCGAGCAGTGGCAACTGCGCGTTGGTGCCAGCCACGAGCGTCGCAAAGCCAAAGAGGCGCATAACTTTGAAACCGGCGATACCGATGCCACCAACGGTCTGCTGGAACTGGGTTACGACTGGAGCGAAGCGATGCAGGTCTACGGTAGCGTGGCCTACAAAACCCGCTTCCCCACGATTAAAGATCGTTACTCCAGCCGCATGGGTTACGCCCAACCCAACCCGGATCTGAAACCAGAGCATGCCATTCACTACGAACTGGGCTTGCGTGGTCAGCCATGGGAAGGCGCTCAACTGGAATCGGCACTGTTCCTGAGCCAGGTGCGTGACATGATTCAAAGCACCGTTATCCAGGCACCCGGCTGCGACAAGTATCGTCCTGTAGGCTTTTGTGATCAGGCCACCAACTTGGGCAAGGCTCGTCAAATGGGTCTGGAACTGTCCTTGCAGCAGGATTTTTCGGCACACTGGTCTGGTGGCCTGGCATACACTTATTTGAATCGTCGCAATCAGTCTGATCCAGACGTCAAATTGGTGGATACGCCGAATCACCGTCTGTTTGCTCACTTGAGCTGGAAGCCGACGGCACAGTGGGAAGTAATGGGTTCGGTGGAAACCGAAAGTGGCCGTTACTACTCCTACGCCAATAGCAAGGGCGATCAGATTTACGAAAAAACACCGGGCTTTGCCTTGTTGGGCTTGAAGGGTATCTGGCGTCCGAATTCGGACATCACCCTGGAAGCGGGTGTACGTAACCTGGGCGACAAGTTGTACCAATATAAAGAAGGCTACCCCATGCCCGGACGTGTCTGGTTTGTGGGCGGAAGCTATCGTTTCTAAAGCACATCGTGCTTAGCAGTTAAAGGGGGAGAGGCGGGATGAAGCGTCGTGACATATTGCGTGCCTTGGCGGCACTGCCGATTTTGGCGCCTCATGCCCGCTTGCTGGCCCAGTCTGGGGAGGCTGGGGCCAGTACCTCTATCAATTTGCATATCAGCGTGGCGGGCAAGCTGCCCGACCCGGCCAAGGTGGGCCGGGTGGTGGCCGCTGGTCCGCCCGCTTCTGTGCTGGTGTATTGCCTGGCACCGCATACTCTTTTAGGTTGGCCTTTTCAGTTGGCGCCTGCCGCGCAGGGCCTGATGGCCGCCGCGGGTTTCTCCTTGCCTTATCTGGGCCGTCTGGCTGGTCGGGGCAGTACCTTGTCCCTGGAAAGCCTGCTGGCTTTGAAGCCCGATATGGTGGTGGATATAGGGGATGTGAATCCCTATTACGAGTCGGCCGCCAAGTCCGTGCAGGAACAGACCGGCGTGCCCTATGTTTTGCTGGATGGTCGTTTGAATGACAGCCCGGCGCAGTTGCGTCAGGCAGGGCATTTGCTGGGGCAGGCAGAGCGCGGTCAGCAATTGGCCTTACGCGCTCAAGTTATTCTGGACGTTGCCCATCAGGCTGCCCGACCCCGAGCCAAGGGCTTGAAAGCCTATTTGGCACGCGGTAATGATGGCTTGGAAACTGGTATGGGTCAGTCCATTCATACCGAAGTGCTGCGGCTGTGTGGTTTGACGGTCATGGGCGACGAGAAAAGCGATAATCGGTTGGGCCGTATTTCTTACGAGCAATTATTAGCCTGGGACCCGGACATTCTGTTCGCCCAGGACGACGCTTTTTTTGAATTGGCCAGGACTCAGGCGCCCTGGAATCAGCTCAAGGCTGTGCGGGAAGGGCGTTTGTATCGTGTTCCAGCCTTGCCTTTCGGTTGGCTGGATGGCCCGCCGGGAATCAATCGTCTGGCCGGTGTGATCTGGCTGAGTGCCTTGCTGGAAGGTAGTGAGGCCATGCCACGCATGCTGGCAGAGTTGCAGGATTTCTACTCAGCCTTTTACGGCATGTCTTTGGACAGCGAGCAGATCAAGCGACTGGTGCAAGGGCTGGACCCCTTGGGTTCAACACAAAACTCATGAAGCTGGGTTTGCCCTACGGGCTGTTGCTGCTTTTTCTGGGGCTGATTCTGGCCGTCCTGGTGGTATTTGCGCTGGGGCAGGGGGCTTACCCTTTGTCGGGGACAGATGTGCTGCGAGCTTTAGCGGCTGGTTTTTCAAGTGACCCGGATACCTCGCAAAGTCAGGCGGTGCGTGTCGTCTGGGATCTACGCTTGCCGCGTATTGCTGCGGCTCTGGTGGTGGGGGCCGCGCTCTCTACCGCAGGCGCCGCCTACCAGACCATGTTTCGTAATCCGCTGGTGTCGCCCGACATTCTGGGCGTGTCCTCGGGGGCGGGCCTGGGGGCGATTCTGGCTATCTATTTGAACCTCTCTTTGTTCGGCGTGCAGATGGCCGCCTTTGTGGGCGGTTTGCTGGCCGTAGGCATTGTTCTGAGTCTGGCGCGCATGTTGCGCCATCATCCGCCGATTTTGATTCTGGTCCTGGCCGGGATGGCGGTTGGCACCTTGCTGGGTGCCGCTTTATCGCTGATCAAAATTCTGGCCGATCCCTATTCTCAGTTGCCTTCCATGACCTTCTGGTTGCTGGGCGGCCTAAGCGCGGTGCGCGCCTACGAAGTCTGGCCTGCTGCGATGATGGTGCTGGCTTGTGTCGTCCCTGTCTGGCTGCTGCGCTGGCGTATCAACGTACTGGCCTTGCAGGATGATGAGGCGCGTTCCCTGGGCATGCCCGTTTCCGCCTTGCGTTGCCTGCTGATTATTTGTGCCACCTTGATGACGGCAGTGTGCGTGGCTCTGGCGGGCATTGTGGGGTGGGTGGGTTTGTTGATTCCGCATGTGGCTCGCTTGCTGGTGGGGCCGGATTTTTCGCGCCTGTTGCCTGTCTGCTTGCTGGTAGGGGCTGCCTTCCTTCTGTTGACGGACACGCTGGCACGCAGCATAGGCACATTGGAACTACCCTTAGGTGTGCTGACGGCCTTGGTGGGTGCCCCCGGCTTCTTGCTGTTGCTGGCTCGTGGTGCGAGGCAGCGATGAGCGAACAAGGCTTGGAGGCTCTTGATCTGGCTGTCGGCTATGGGCGCAAGCAAGTAGCCAGCAATCTGAATTTGCGTGTGCAGACCGGGCAGGTCGTCTGTTTGCTGGGCCCCAATGGCAGTGGCAAGTCCACCCTGTTGCGGACTTTGCTGGGCTTGCAGCCGCCGTTAAGCGGGCAGGTCAGGGTGCAGGGCAAACCTTTGGAGCAATGGAGTCGTCGCGCTCTGGCTCGACAACTGGCGTATGTGCCGCAAGCGCAGGACTCTGCATTTGCCTTCACGGTAGAGCAGTGGGTGCTGCTAGGTTGTGCCAGTGAGCTGGCCTGGTACACCCAGCCGAGTGCGGCAGACCGGCAATGGGTAGGGGTTTGCCTGGAGCGTCTGGGCATAGGCCATCTGACTGAAAAACGCATTGATCAGATCAGTGGCGGAGAGCGTCAACTCTGTGTGATTGCCCGTGCCTTGGCGCAGCGTTCGCAGTTTCTGATTATGGATGAACCCGCATCCAGTCTGGACTTCGCGAATCAATTACGCGTGCTGGATCAGGTCTCGCACTTGCGTCAGGAGGGCTTGGGTGTGCTGCTGTGCACGCATCAACCCGAGCATGCGGCCCGCGTGGCAGACTGGGTAATCTTGTATCGGGATGGGGGCATCTTGGCGCAAGGCCAGCCCCGCGACATGCTGAGTCAGGCCAGTTTGCGCCAGCTATATCAACTGCCAGCGCATGCCTTTGAACTACCGGATTGGTACGCGCGAGGGGCCTGAAGCCCCCCGAACCTCTCACATATTCTTCAGCGCTGCACGACCGTATTGGTTGTTGTGCTCCACGACGCGCGTCAGCATGGTCATGAAAGTTTGGCGCTGCTTGGCGGTCAGCGGATCCAGCAGGCGTTCCTGAGCCAGATTCATGCCGGTGCTGATTTCCTTCATCGCCGCCAATCCTGCCTCGGTGATGTAAGTCTGACGGGACCGGCGGTCCTCGGGGTTGATGCGGCGTCCCAGCAAACCTTTCTCTTCCAGCCTGCGGATGACATCGGCCGAGGTGGTGCGATCCAGCCCCAGTTCATAGCCAATAGTCGTTTGATCCAGCCAGGGCGAACCCATCAGCACAGACAGAACACCGTGCTGGACAGGGGTGAGGTCACTTTTGCACTCCTCGTAAAACATGGCGTAGTGAATCTGGTTAAGACGGCGAACCAGAAAACCGGGTCGGGACCACAGCTTGCGTCGATACAGCTCGGCATTTTCTTCTTCCACTGGACCCAGGATTTCGGCCCCGTCGGCGTCCAGTCGTTCTTCTTGCTTTAGCTCGGCGTGATTCTTCATGGATAAGTCAGTCATCGATTGAGTGGCCTTTTGCCCATTGCCCGACAGGCAACAAACAGAAAGCGGGACGACCTGCAAAGGGTACGGCTGCAAGGTCGGCGTCTACAAGGAAAGCAGGACTACGCTAGCGTGAACAGCAGCCCCAATTTCTGATTTGTGGTCATTTCTACAGGCACTGTCCACGCCCCAAAGTATATGTGATTTCCCGACTTGCTGAAAACAATAATAATCAGCATACTGATAGATATTGTTGGGGGGTCAAAGGATTGACCTTAAGTAAATCAATAATTTAGGGAAAATTTACGGTGAAACGTATTAAAAAAATAGCACTGGAGGAGCACTTCAACGCCGTTGGCTTTGAGGATTATTCCAAGGCCTTTGTCAAACATATTGACAGTGCCGACGCGCGTGAACTGATGGCTCGTTTGCATGACTTCGATGCACAGCGTCTGGAGGTAATGGACCGTGCCGGCATCGAGTACGTCGTGCTGTCGCAGACCGGTCCTGGCGTACAAGTGGAAAAGGATGTGTCCGTCGCTATCGAGCGTTCACGCCAGAACAATGATTTCCTGGCGCAGCAAATTGCACGTCATCCTGATCGCCTGGGTGGCTTTGCCACTTTGCCCATGCAAGACCCGGCTGCCGCAGCACAAGAGCTGACGCGCGCGGTGCAGGATCTGGGCTTGAAAGGTGCTTTGGTGAACGGTCACACGCATGGCGTGTACTACGATGGCCGCGAATACGATGCCTTCTGGGAAACCGTGCAGAAGCTGGATGTGCCGTTTTATCTGCACCCGTTTGATGCTTACGAAATGCCTCACGCATACTCTGGCCACCCGGAGCTGATGGGCGCAACCTGGGGTTGGGGCGTAGAGACTGGCACCCACGCACTGCGCATGTTGTTCGGTGGTGTGTTTGACCGTTGTCCGGAAGTGAAGCTGGTGCTGGGTCATATGGGTGAAGGCCTGCCATTCCAGCGCTGGCGCTACGACAGCCGTTTTGCGGTCTACCCGCACGGTGTCACCCTGAAGCGCAAGCCGTCCGAGTACATCGGCAGCAATATTCTGATCACCACTTCTGGTGTCTGTTCCGCCCCGACCCTGATGGGCGCGATTGGTGAAATGGGTGCCGAGGCCGTGTTGTTCTCCGTGGACTACCCTTACGAATCCACCGAATTGGCGGCTGATTTCATCGAAGCCGCACCGATGGATGACAAGACACGCGAGCTGGTGTGCTACGGCAACGCCGCCCGTCTGTTCAAGCTGGACCGGAGCTAAGCATGAGCACATTTCTGTACGGCGCTCATGTGCACGCCAATGGCATTCGTCAGCATTACCTGCGTTTTGGCGGTTCCGTCGGTGGGCGCGATCAGCGTCCTGCCGTCATCATCGTTCCTGGCATTACCAGCCCGGCCGTGACCTGGGGCTTTGTAGGCGAGCAGTTCGGCAAGCACTTCGATACTTACATCCAGGACGTGCGTGGTCGTGGTCTGAGCGAAGCAGCGGAAGGTATGGACTACAGCCTGGACGCACAGGCGGATGACTTGATCGCACTGGCTCAGGCTTTGGGTTTGAAAGACTACATCGTGGTCGGTCACTCCATGGGTGCACGCATTGGTTTGCGTGCCGCTCACAAGAACAGCGATGGCTTGAACCGTCTGGTGATGGTTGATCCTCCCGTCTCCGGCCCAGACCGCCGTGCCTATCCTTCCAAGTTGCCTTGGTACGTGGATTCCATGGCGATGGCTCGCAAGGGTTGCACCGCAGAAGACATGCGCGCCTTCTGCCCGACCTGGACTCAAGAGCAACTGCAATTGCGTGCTCAGTGGCTGCACACCTGCCACGAGCCTGCGATTTTGGCCAGCTTTGAAGGTTTCCACACCGATGACATTCATGTCGACTTCCCGCATCTGAAAGTCCCTGCTTTGTTGATGACTGCCGAGCGTGGCGACGTGGTGCGCGATGAAGACGTGGCCGAGATTCAGCAACTGGCCTCTGGCGTTCAGCACGTGCGCGTGCCTAATGCTGGTCACATGATTCCTTGGGACAACGAAGCCGGCTTTTACGAGGCCTTCGGTGATTTCCTGGGCCAGCGCCTGGTGTGATGTTGAAGGGGCCGCATGGGCGGCCCTGTCGTGATAAGGCATGTCGGTTTGAAGCCGAGGTGTCTCACAAGGAGAGACTAAATGGCAGTGAGTGATTACCAACTTATCGAGGCATGGCAAGAGGTTCTGCGCCTGTCCAAGCTGGAAGCGGGTCAAACAGTGACCTTGCTGACCAGCTCCACGACCAATCAGCAAACCATGCAGTGCGCGCAGATCGCAGCCCAGTCCATGGGCGCAGTGGTGAATCGTCTGGATCTGTTGCCTGTCAATGCAGAAAAGGCCTTGAGCCGTGACTCGTTGGCCTACTTGGGTACGACTCCGCTGACAGGTAATGAAGCGGCGATTGCCGCGCTGAAAGCCAGCGATCTGGTTCTGGATTTGATGACTTTGTTGTTCTCGCCCGAGCAGATCGACATTTTGAAGTCCGGTACCAAGATTCTGTTGGCGGTGGAACCACCAGAAATTCTGGTCCGTACCGTGCCGACAGAAGCGGATCGTATCCGTGTGACAGCGGCGGCGGGTCTGATCAAAGCTGCCAAGGAAATGAGCATCACATCTCCCGCAGGCACCAATCTGCGTTGTCCTTTGGGCGAGTTCCCGGCTATTCGTGAATATGGTTTTGTGGACGAGCCCGGTCGTTGGGACCACTGGCCTAGCGGTTTTGTGCTGACCTGGCCTAATGAGTTGGGTACCAACGGCACCATCGTGATCGACAAGGGCGACATTCTGTTGCCGCAGAAAAAGTATTCCTCCGAGCAGATTATTCTGACGGTGGAGAATGGTTACGCCACGAAGATCGAAGGTGGTATTGAGGCGCAACTATTGGACGAGTACATGAAGTCCTTTAATGACCCCGAAGGCTACGCTATCTCGCATATCGGCTGGGGTCTGCAACCGCGTTGTCATTGGTCTACGCTGGGTCTGTACTCGCGTGAGAACACCATTGGCATGGATGCGCGTGCGTTCGAGGGCAACTTCCTGTTCTCCCTGGGCCCGAACAACGAGGCAGGCGGCAATCGTACAACGGCGTGTCACATTGATATTCCTTTGCGCAATTGCACGGTCAGCCTGGACGGTCGTGCCGTAGTGCGTGACGGTAAGGTATTGGATGGAGGTGTTGGTGAGTACGAATGAAGGAGCGGTTTACGCTCAACAAGGTTTTGGGTCGACGCTGGAGCCTAAAGCTCCGTATGGCTTGCTGATTATTGATCTGGTGAACGGTTTTGCCGACCCGGCGGTATTTGGTGGCGGCAATATCCCTGAGGCTATCGAGAACACGCAGACCTTACTGGCAACGGCTCGTGAACAGGGCTGGCCTGTGGCTCACACCCGTATTGTGTATGCCGACGATGGCGCTGATAACAATATCTTCAGCATCAAAGTTCCTGGCATGCTGGGTCTGACCGAAGACGCGCACAACAGCCACATCGTGCCTGAACTGGCCCCTGCACCGGGCGAGTTTGTCGTTCGCAAGAACGTGCCTTCGGCCTTCTTCGGTACGCCCTTGGCAGCTTGGTTGACCCAACGTGGTGTGCAAACACTGCTGGTTGCTGGTGCGGTCACCAGCGGTTGCGTGCGCTCCAGTGTGGTTGATGCGATGCAACTGGGCTTCCGCCCCTTGGTCGTCTCTGATTGCGTGGGTGATCGTGCAATTGGCCCGCATGAGGCTAACCTGTTCGACATGCGTCAGAAGTACGCCACCGTGGCAACGCGTGAAGAGGCGATGAAGTTGATTGGTCTTTAAAGCCAGTCAAGCTCTTGAGTATTTGAGAAGAACGATGTGTTCCATCATGGCCTGGATGGGCGTCCGTGCTTGATGGACATGATTCGTCGTTAACAAGTCTGTTTTGATAGTCTTGTGATTGAGTATCGGTGGTCTGCCGCTTGGGGGCGGACTATCGGACCTGTGCCCCTGGGAGCCGTATGGCTCTCGGGGGCTTTTTTATTTCTGGCAGCGTCGTGGGATTGCGGTGTCAGGGCTTTCTTCTGGACGTGCCGTTTGGGCTTTGTTTGAGGGCGGTGGATAGTTTTCTTGTGCGGCCCGGGTTCGGCTTGTCTTGGCGGGTCTCTTGCCCACGCTGCGCGTGGGTGCCCTTGTCAGAGTGCCGGGGCGGGCGGGTCGTGAACTCGGAGCGCGATTTGTCCCCCGGACAAACCGCAAGCGTGCTCCTCAAACAGCACGACCTTTGCATCCCGCCCCAGCACTCTGCCCGCGGCAAGAGCCCTGACTCGCCCGACAAGCCGTACCCGGGCCGCACAAGAAAACAAGCAACACGGTTTAAAGCCCAAACGGCACTTGCAGAGGGGGAGTGAACGGCAGGGGCTCAGATTGGGTGGGTGGGGAAAATGCGCTTAGGAAACGTAGAAGAGCAAGGTACGAGACCCTGTTTGTTTAAAGAGTCTGTCTGTAAGAGATTGGTAGATAAAAAGCCATTGTGAGCCGTTCAGTCAGCCTGCTGAGGTGTTGGGGCGGATCAGAGTGCTTGCCGCGGTCAGGAGATAGCGTAGGGGTGCAAGCATCCTGCTGTTTGAGCCGGACGCTTGTACTTGGTCCGGGGGACCAAGTACCCGGCGAGTTCAGGATGCGCCCGTAGCTATCTCCTGACAAGGGCACCGGTGCGCAGCACAGGCAAGTGCTCAGCCCCAACACCTCAGCAGGCTGACTGAATGGCGTCTTCACAGAGCCTTCTTTCATCTCCAGGATCAATCTTCCCCATCAACCTGTGCTAACAGTTCCAAAGCCTCATTCCACTTTCCAAAAAATAAGCAAAAAATAAGCAAAAAAAAGCACCCCTCAACAAAGAAAGGTGCTTAAAGGAATCAGAAGACCCTCTGACTCAAGTGGCTCGGAAACAGCTATAAAAAAAACAGATATAAGAAAGAAGTCTTACACTGGAAACACCAGATCATTCGCCAGAATCGACGTATCAAAAATCACCTGACGCTCCTTGAGCATCAAGCGGCCTTCCTCGCGGGTGAACGTATCAAAATAATTACCCACCAGATGCACTGTAGAAGGCCCTTCCACCAAAGTCTGCATCAGCATGAAATTGGCCTCGGCCTCGATATCCCCGTTGTCCGCCTCGCTGACCACACGAACATCCGTCACCAGATGCAGCATGTAGCGCGGCGCATACATTTGCGTGCGGGCAATAGCCACCGCGCGATCGTGCATCATGTTGCGGCCTTCGGCATAGACCAGGCCCACCAGCAGCTTCAGATCCGCGTTCTCGCGTGAAGTGACGCGATACAAGGCGTCCTCCACAAAGAACATGGGCCAGTCCTCAACATTGCCACGATCCAAAGTGGCACAGTACTCGGCATTGAACAGCTCAATTTCCGCCTTCAGAGCCAAAGCGCGCTCACCAGAAACCTGGGCGGGTTTGAAAGAAAAATCCATTTTCATAAGTCAGCTCGTCTTACAGATCCATCACTTGGCGGTAGTACTGGTACATGGAGCGAATAGCCGCTTCCGAGATCAGCGTATTGGACGTCCCCAGCTTGCTCTCATCGAGCTTGATGATGTTCACCTCGCTGCTGGAACGACGCACCCCTTCCTGCACAAACTTCATGGCCTCGTTATCTTCCAGACCCAGGAAACCGGCAGGACCCATCAAGTTGCCCTGACGCAGACGGTGACGCGTCATCTCCTCGGTATCGTCCTCGTAGCCAAACATGGTCCATTGCATGATCAGGCTGTTCGGGCCATTGGGCACAATCTGACGCACACCCAAGGTATTCATTTCGCGCTGAACAATCAGGTTGGGCCAGATCGTCTGCATGGTCACCGACCAGGGCGAATCAAACTCTTTGACGTAATCCAGGAAACGCTCGTCGCGCAAACGCATATCGTCCACGAAAGAACGCATTTCCTTCTTGTTGTCCTCGCTGACCTCGGCGTACTTGTCCTCGGACTTGGCGGACGCCATATAGCCATGGCGACCATGCACCGGGTCTACATACATCTGCGACTTGTTGCCCGCTACCAGCAAACCAAACACCACCAGGAAAGAGTGCAGCAAGGTCGCGTGGTAAGGATCCTTCAGGTTCTCGTGGTACATCTTCCAGTTGCAAGGCAGCTCGTTACGGTAGTAGCCCAGAATCTTCAGCTTCTTGCCGGGGAAAATGGCCTCGAAATCCTTCAGGATCTCGGGTGTCAGATACTCCGTAATCGGCTCGACCTTGTCGCTGTAGGACGCAAAGATCACGCCATTGTGCGTGGTCACATGCAGCTTTTTCAGACCATGCTCAGAGTTCTTGAAGCTGCGCGGCATGCCGCCTTCTTTGTTTGCACCACGCTTGAAAGGAATCCCTTGCAGATCGCCCTTCAGGCTGTAAGACCACTGGTGATACGGACACACAAACTCATTGGTATTGCCCTGGTTGTGACGGCAAAACTCCGCACCACGGTGTGCACAGCGGTTTTCAAAGACGTTGATGCTGCCATCTTCCGCACGAGCGACGACCACTGGTGTGGAACCTACATACGAGCGCTTGTAGTCGCCCGAGTCAGGGATTTCCGCTTCCAGCGCCACAAAGTTCCAGGTGTCGCCATGGAAAATGCGTTCCATCTCGCGGTTGTAGATGTCGTTGCTGGTGTAGACCCAGTCTGGAATGGTGTTGAGCACGTCCTCGGGCCAGGTGCATTCCTCAACGGGGCGGTCTTTGGACCCGACCGTCTGGCCTATCACCGTTTGCGTCTGATACATGGAGATCTCCTCTGATAACTCTTTAATGATTCGTGATGACGAGGCGGCGCAGGCCGCTTCTCTTTCTTAGACTGAGGCCGTACGGGCCGCTTCTTTCACGTACTGGCGCAGCTTGGTTGCCGGGTCCAGCACGATGGCCGGATCCACAGGCAAGTCCTGTTCCATGACACTGCGTAAAGCGCGTAAATCTGCTCCGGCATTGACGGCAATCGCGTGTCGCAAATGTTGACCTTCAAAGGCCAGCAACATGAAGCTGATGGCATCGCCCTGGCTGTCCATGACACCGCGTACCTGATAGTTCAGATCCGGGCTGCCTTGGCCCAGCATCTGGATGTTGCAACCGAGCACATCCGTCCAGAACCAGCTAACGGGTGCAGCAGGGGCATCCTGCCCGGCAATGGCGTGGGCTACCTGACGAGCCTGCTCATTGGCGTTCTGCCAGGATTCGGTGCGCGTGCGTACGGAGGTGTCCGGGCAAATCTGCGTGGCGCAATCGCCCGCCGCATAAATACCCGCTACACGGGTGCGACCCTGGCGATCCACAATAATCCCGGCTGTCATCTCGTCGACTGCAATGCCGCTAGCCTGGGCTAGGGCGGAGTTCGCTGTCAGACCCGCCGCCACAATGGCCATATCCCCATTCAGGGTATGACCGTCGTTCAGCTCCAACTGCACGGGATGCTCGTTTTCGGCCACAAAGTGAGCCTGACGTACGCCATGACCCAAACGCACCGTGATGCCTTTGGATTCAAAGCGCTCTAGCAGCCATTGCGACAAGAGGGCAGGGGCATTGCGGGCCAATAGGCGTTCGTTCGCTTCAATTACCGTGACCTGTGCGCCGGTTTCGCTGGCGGTAGAGGCCAGCTCCAAACCCATGAAGCCACCGCCAATCACCAGTGCGCGCAAGCCGGGCTGCAAGCGGGCTTGCAGACTGAGCGCATCGTCCAGCGTGCGCAGATACAGGGCGTTGGCTTCAGTGGCAGGTAATAAAGCCAGTTCGCGAGCAGCGCCGCCTGTGGCCAGCACGGCGTGCTCAAAGCTCCAGGTTTGGCCGTTGCTCAAGGTCGCTTGACGTGTGTTGCAGTCCAGCGATTGCACCGTCGTGCCGAGCAGCAGTTCTATTTGTTGTTCTTGGTAGAACTCTGCCTTTTGCAGAAACACGCTGTCTGTCGTTGCGCTGGCTTTAAGCACGTCTTTGGACAGGGGCGGACGCTCGTAAGGCAAGTGGGCTTCGTCGCCCACCAGCGTGATGCTGCCGGTATAGCCCAGGCTGCGCAGTTCGCGTGCCAGCACCGAAGCCGCTTGGCCAGCACCAATGATCAGTACGGAAGTGTGGTTTGCCATGATGTTGCAGGTCTCGTCAGCAAAAAAAAGTGCTTAGGCCTGGCTGAAGTCAGCCAGAATATCGCTGCCTTCAATACGCAGCGGATAGACCTTGATGTCCACCGTGGCAGGCGCGTTCATGGCCTTGCCTGTGCGCAAACAGAATTTGGCCTGATGCAAGGGACATTCCACACAACCATCCTCCAGATAGCCGTCGGACAGCAGGGCGTATTGGTGAGTACAGACGTTGTCGGTCAGGTAGAACTCGTCCTCCAGTTTGTGCAGGGCCAGTTTCTTGCCTTCCCACTCGATGGCCAGGGACTCTTCGTTGTCGATGGCATCGGTTTCGGAAATTTTTATCCAGTTCAAAGTTGTCTCCGGTTTGTGCTTTCAATTAGTCAGTATACTGTATAAATTATAAAATCAAATATCGTTTTTATAAGGGATTGCGCTAGTTGAGGCTTAAGCTATTGATGCGGCTTTCCTTTATCCCATCAAGGACATGCGTCAGTAGTTTCCCTGCTTGACCAAAAATTAATTAATCAGCACACTTACTATTATCGAAGTCGTGAATGTGATTTTTACAGCACGGCAGCATGGCTTCGGACATCCGTCTGGTCCCTTGGGGGGACGGTCTGGCAAGAGCATGATGTGTGCGCCTGAATGCACGGCCAGATTGGCGGGAAAATACCCAGGCCCCTATCGAGCAGGGGGTGTGAATACATTAAAAAATACAAAGAGGTGAGTGATGGAGCGTCGTAGTTTTCTGCTGAAATCGGCAACGGTCGCGGGTGCAGGTCTGGCAGCAGTAGCCGCCCCTGCGATTGCGCAAAATAGCCCTACCGTGCGCTGGCGCATGTCCACCGGCTGGCCCAAAAGCCTGGACACCATTTACGGTTCGGCGGAAGCGCTGTGCAAACGTGTTAGCGAACTGACTGAAGGCAAGTTCGAGATCCGCGCATTCCCCGGCGGCGAGCTGGTGCCTTACGCCCAGAATATGGATGCCATCAGCAACGGCACGGTCGAGTGCAACCACGTGCTCAGCACCGCGTTTGTGGGCAAGAACACTGCCGTAACTTTTGATACCGGCCTGTCCTTTGGCATGAACGCCCGCCAGCACAATTCCTGGGTGCACTTCGGTGGCGGCCTGAAATTGCTGCGTGAAATGTACAGCCAGTACAACATCGTGAACTTTGTGGCAGGTAACGTGGGCGTACAAATGGGTGGTTGGTTCCGCAAGGAAATCAAGGACCTGGACAGCCTGCAAGGCCTGAAAATGCGTATCGGTGGCATTGGTGGCATGGTGCTGTCCAAACTGGGCGCTGTGCCTCAGCAGATTCCACCTAGCGATATTTACTCCTCGCTGGAAAAAGGCACGATTGACGCGGCCGAGTGGATTGGCCCTTACGACGACGAAAAGCTGGGCTTGAACAAAGTGGCTCCTTTCTACTACTCCCCCGGCTGGTTCGAGGGCAGTGCATCCTTGACTACCATGGTCAACAAAGATGCCTGGGAAGCCTTGCCTGCCAATTTCAAAGCTGCTTTCGAGACGGCCTGTAACGAGCAGACCATGCTCAGCCTGGCCAAGTACGACGCCTTGAATCCGGCTGCCTTGCGCAAGCTGGTGGCTGAAGGTGCCAAGCTGCGTTACTTCCCCAAAGACGTCATGAAGGCCGCTTACGACAAGTCCCAGGAACTGTGGAAGGAACTGTCGGACAGCAACGCCGATTTTGCCAAGATTTATCCAAGCTGGAAGGCCTTCCAGGAGCAGGAAGCCAGTTGGTTCCGGGTGGCTGAAAGCGCCCTGGACAACTTCACCTTCAGCGAGTTGGGCAAGCGCAGTTAAGCAGCACATTCTTAAGGTAGTGAAATGAGTCAGCACAGTCACCCGTCAAGCCTGGGTGGCCAAGGAGTCGGTGCGCGTATTCTCCGCAAGGAGGATGCGCGCCATCTCAATGGCCAGGGCAACTTCATCGGAAACATGACCATGCCAGGGCTGCAGGAAGTCGCCTTCCTGCGCAGCCCTATGGCGCATGCCCGTATTCGTCAGATCAATATTGAAGACAGCGCACGCGCGCAGGTTATTACCCGCGCTGATATGCCGGACTGTCTGGATATTTACGCCGCGTCCACCTTGCCCAGTTATCAGGCCTCCAGCATGCCGCCGCTGGCCTCGGGTAGTGTGCGTTATGTGGGCGAGCCGGTGGCTCTGGCCTTTGGCGAAAGCCGCGCCGTGGCCGAGGACGTTCTGGAAGAGATTGAAGCCTTGTATGACGAACTGCCGGTCTATGGCAGTGTGCAGGCCTCGCTGGCCGCACAGGGTGATCTGTTGCATGAAGGCTGGCAGAACAATGAGTTTGTGACACTGCGCTCGGACGTGGCTTTTGAAGAGCACGCCGCCCGTGCCGACCGCGTGATCGAGCATTCCGTCAGCCTGTCGCGTCAATGCATGTTGCCTATGGAAGGCAAGGCCGTGTTGGCCTATTGGGATTTTCAGGCCGATCAGTTGGTGGTGTATTGCGGCAGTCAGATTCCGCACATGCACCGGACTGGCATTGCTCAGTTTCTGGGCATGGATCAGGCCCAGGTGCGCGTGATTTCCCCCGATGTGGGCGGTGCCTTTGGCTACAAATGCGTGCTGCATCAAGAAGAACTGTGTGTGGCCTGGCTGGCCAAGACTTTCCGCAAGCCCTTCCGTTTCATGGAAGATCGCCGCGAGCATTTGATTGCGGGCGCAAATACACGTGAACACCAGTACCGTCTGAAAGCACATATCAGCAATGAAGGCCGCCTGTTGGCGCTGGATGCTGAAATTGATATTGATGGCGGCGCTTATTCTGTCTGGCCCTTTACTGTGGGTCTGGAAGTAGGTCAGGCCTTGGGTAACTTGCCCGGCCCTTATGATTTCCGTGGCTACCGCTGCCGCACGCGCGGTGTGGGCACCAATAAACCCGGTTTCATGCCGTATCGTGGCGTGGCCCGTACGGGTGTCTGTCTGGCCATTGAACAGATGATGGATCAGATCGCTTTGGCGGTCGGCAAGTCCTCCTGGGAAATTCGCTTGATGAACCTGGTACAAGGCGAGCAAATGCCTTACGTCAACGTGGCCAACAAGCATTACGACTCGGGCGATTATCCAGAAAGCCTGCGTCGCGCTTTGGCAGCGGTGGACGTGGATGCCGTGATGGCACGGCAGGTCCAAGGCGAAGCGGATGGTCGTCTGATTGGTCTGGGTGTTGCTTCCTATACCGAGCAATCCGCACACGGTACGTCCGTGTTTGCGAGCTGGGGGACGGCTGTTATTCCAGGTTTCGACCAGGCCTTTGTACGCATGACGCCAGACGGTGGCCTGGAAGTGCGTGTCGGTGTGCACTCGCACGGTCAGGGTATGGAAACGTCTTTTGCCCAGATCGCCAGCGAGATTCTGGGTATTCCCGTGGCCAAGATCAAAGTGGTGCACGGAGATACTGGCCGCACCCCATTTTCTACCGGCACTTACGCGTCCCGTTCTTTGGTGATGTCGGGTGGTGCAGTCTCCAAGGCCTGTAAAGAGCTGCTGCCACGCGTGCGCAAGATTGCCGCCCATATGCTGAAAACCGATGTGGACAGCATGCAGCATCAAGGCGATATGTTCAGTACCAATGACCGCCAGGTCAGCATCGCCCAGGTGGCTGATGCCTGGTACATCAACCCGCAACATCTGCCTGAAGATGTGGACCCGCAAGGTCTGGAACTGTCCGTGGGCTACAAGCCCAAAGTCGATACCGGTAGCTTCACCTACGCCAGCAATGCCGTGGTGGTGGCGGTTGATCCGCGTACCGGCGGGGTGGAAGTGCTCAAGTACGTGGTGGTGGAAGACTGCGGCGTCATGATCAACCCCATGATTGTGGAAGGTCAGACTATTGGCGGCATTGCCCAAGGGATTGGCACCGCTTTGTACGAAGAAATGCCGTACGACGAGTTCGGTCAGCCGCTGGCATCGACCTTGGCGGACTATGTCATGCCCGGTGCCTGCGAAGTGCCCAATATTCATATCGAACACATGGAAAGTCCGTCGCCCAATACCGAGTTCGGCGCCAAGGGCATGGGCGAGGGTGGGGCGATTGCGCCTCCCGCCGCCATCATGTCCGCCATCAATAATGCTTTGCGCTCCACGGGGGCACAGGTCTCGCATACGCCAGTGACACCGCATCGACTGCTGAGCGCCATTCGCGCCGCAGCACAGCCCGCTAGTCAGCAAGATAAACAGCCCGTGTCGGAGGTTCAGGCATGAAGGCCGCCAAGTTTGAGTACGAACAGGCCCAGAGCCTGAAACAGATCCAGGATGCCTATGGCAGCGACCCTTCAGCGCTGCGCTTGATGGGCGGTAGTCAGTCCCTGGGCCCCATGTTGAATCTGCGTCTGGTACGCCCAGGCCGTGTGCTGGATGTGTCGGCAGTGCCCGAACTGCGTCAGGTATCGGCCCATAAAGGGCAGGTGCGTATCGGTGCCGCTGTGACGCATGCCCAGATCGAAGACGGCATTCATGAACTGCTGCGCGGCCACATGATGCAGAAAGTCGCAGGCCGCATTGCTTACCGAGGTGTGCGTAATCGCGGCACCTTGGGTGGCAGCCTGGCCCATGCTGATCCGGCAGCGGATTGGGTGCTGACTTGTGCCGCTTTGGGTGCAAACGTCAATGTGCGTGGAACCCAAGGCAGCCGCAGCGTTCCCATGAGCGAATTCATGCTGGCCGCCTACACCACGGTGCTGGAAGCCGGTGAGTTTATCGAGTCCGTCGATGTGCCGGAAGTGTCCGGTTCGGCTCGTTGGGGTTACTACAAATTCACGCGCAAAGTGGGTGAGTTTGCCGATGCCAGTTGCGCCTGCTATTTCGACCCGGCCACGCGCACGGCGCGAGTGGTCATTGGTGCCATGGAAGGCGCACCGCGTTCCTTGCCGGAGCTGGCCGTGAAAGTGGCCGCACAAGGGGCAGCCGTCCTGGAAGGGGACACCATTGCAGCGGCCTTGCAGCCGTATCTGGCACAGCGGGACGAAGCCCATCAGGTGCTGTTCCGTACGGTAGTAGAGCGCAGCCTGAAGCAAGCGCTGGGCGTGAAAGGTTAAGACATGGCAGAAATCTCGATTCAAGTTAACGGCCGCTTGCAAAAGCATGAGGCCGAGTCGCGTACCCACCTGGGTGATTTCATTCGCGAGAAAAGCCGTTTGACCGGCACCAACCTGAGCTGTGAACACGGTGTGTGCGGCGCGTGTACGGTGCTGGTCGATGGCCGTCCGGTGCGCTCCTGCATTACCTTTGCCGGTGCCTGTGATGGCCACGAAGTCACCACCGTAGAAGGTTATGACGACGACCCGATCATGAGCCGTCTGCGTAAGGCTTTTTCTGAAAAACACGCCTTGCAATGCGGCTTTTGTACCCCTGGCATGTTGGCCACCAGCCGTGACATCGTGCTGCGTTTGCCGGATGCAGATGAAGCCCGTGTGCGTATTGAGCTGTCCGGCAATATTTGCCGCTGCACCGGCTATCAGGGCATTACGGCCGCCATTCTGTCCGTGCTGCAAGCCCTGCGCGATCAGCCCGATGCTCAGGTAGAAGCCTTGCGTGCCGCTGTGCTGCAAAACGTGCAACAGGACTGGAACCAGAACGGTTTCACCACCTTTGAAGCCGTACAGGAAGAAGTACAGGCTCCCGCTCCAGTGGCGGCTGCTGCGCCTGCCGCCTCCGGCAGTGCCGACAAGGGCAAAGGCCAGGCGATTCAAGGTGGTTTTGATGCCCGCTTCCCGGCTGATCAGGTCTGGGCTTTCATGAAAGATTTGCCCAAGGTGGCGGGTTGTTTGCCCGGTGCGATTATCGAGTCCCAGGAGGGGGCTACGGTACAGGGCAAGATCGCCATCAAGTTCGGCCCCATGTCGGCCGCTTTCAAGGGCAATGCCACGCTGGAAGAAGACAACGAGCGCCGTGCCGCCGTGCTGCGCGGCGAAGGTGTGGACTCTTTGAGCCAATCGCGTGCTCGTGGCGATGTCAGCTTCAAGGTCAATCCGGATGGCGACGAACGCAGCCGCGTGGAAGTCGAGTTGGTGTATTCGCTGCAAGGGCCGCTGGCGCAGTTTTCGCGCTCCGGGCTGGTTCAGGACTTCGTACGCCGCATGATTGCGGAGTTCGGCAAGAACGTGAACCTGCGCCTGGAAAAACCGCTGGCCGAAGGTGAAGAACCTGTCGTGGCCGAGTTCAATCCGGTCAAGATGTTCTTCAGCATTTTGTGGGACCGCTTCATGGGACTTTTCCGGCGCTCATAAACGCCTAGACGACGCAAGACGATAAATAAAACGGGGGTAAGGAGATGACGGAGCGTAAAGCTTTGGGAGGACGTGTGCGCCTCGCAATCGGGGCCACCTTGTTGTTGAGCACGTGGGGGGTGGCAGCAGAACCCTTGAATGTGAAGCTGGATTGGACGCCTTGGGCCGTTCATGCCCCGTTTCATCTGGCGGTGGAAAAGGGCTGGTTCAAGCAGGCTGGGCTGGATGTGCGCCTGGAAGATGGCAACGGTTCGGTGACGGCGGTGCAGATCGTGGGTGGCAGCGACCGCTTCGATGTGGGCCAGGCCGCACTGGCTTCTATGGTCATTGCCCGCAGCAAAGGCTTGCCGGTCAAAGGTCTGGCTACCTTTGCCACGACCAGTGATATTGGCGTGCTGGTGCCCAAGGATTCGGGCATCACGGGGCCGGCGGGTTTGAAGGGGCGCAAGATCGCCTATACCGCCGGTTCGCTGGAAGCTCCGTTTGTGGATGCCTTCCTGGCAGCAGGTGGATTGCGCCGCAGTGATGTGGATCTGCTGAGCGTGGATGCGGCTGGCAAGGCCGCCACCTATGCCGTGGGTCGGGCAGATGCGGTTATTTCAACTATTCCGTTTGTCTTGGCCTCGGTGTCGCGTCAACGTGAGTCCAATGCCATTCCTTTTGCCCAGCATGGTCTGGATATGGTCAGCTTTGGCCTGTTCACCAGCGAATCCAAGCTGGCCAGTCGTGGCGCGGAGCTGACGGCATTCTCTAATGTGGTCGCCAAGTCCTGGAACTACATTTACAACGGTCACGAGCAGGAAGCTGTGGATGCGATTGTGGCGCAACGCCCCAATGCGCGTTTGGACAAAGCGATCTTGCTGGACCAGTTGAACATTCTTAAAACCTACTTTGGCCCAGCCGTCGGGCAAGGCAGCATTGGTGTGAACCAGCCTGCGGATTGGGACAAGACGATTGCCACGCTGGAGCGGGTGGAGTTGATTCCCGCTGGTCAGAAAGCCACGGATTTCTACCAGTCCGGCGTGGTGACGACGCAATCCCTGACCGCGCTGGAGCAGAAGTAATGGCGGCGCGGGTTCTTTCTCAAGATGTGCGCAAGCGCTTTGAAGGTGCGCGGGATGTGCTGGCCCTGGATGGCATTAATGTCGATATTCAACCCGGCCAGTTCATCAGCATTCTGGGCCCTAGCGGCTGCGGGAAAAGCACCTTCTTGCGTTGTGTGGCCGGGCTGGAAGATATCAGTAGTGGCTCCCTGACGGTAGACCAGCAACCCGTCAGCGGCCCGCCCGATCAGGTGGGCATGGTGTTCCAGCGCGATGCCCTGCTGGAGTGGCGCACCATACGCGACAACATTCTGTTGCCCCTGGAGTTCGCGGGCAAACGTACGGCGGACTATCTGGACAAGGTGGATGCCTTGCTGGCCTTGACGGGCCTGTCCCAGTTTGCGGATAGCTATCCGCGCCAGTTGTCTGGTGGCATGCGCCAGCGCGCTTCCATCTGCCGCGCTCTGGTCGATGACCCACGCCTGCTGCTGATGGATGAGCCTTTCGGTGCGCTGGACGCACTGACGCGCGACAACATGAACGCCGAGTTGCAACGCATCTGGATGAAAACGGGCAACACCACCTTGTTTGTGACGCACGGCATTGCCGAAGCCGTGTTTCTGGCTGATACCGTGCTGGTGTTTTCCTCCCGTCCGGGCCGCATCCTGGAACAGATCCACATCGACTTCCCCCGTCCTCGCCCGCTGTCTCTACGCGAGACCCCGGAGTTCGGGCGTCATGTGGCTCATATCCGCCAATTGTTTGGTATTGCCGATGGTGCAGGAGATAGCCATGAGTAAAGCCTTGCGTTCCATGCCCTCCTGGTTGGCGGGCGTGGTCTCTACCGTCGTGGTGTTGTTGGCGTGGGAACTAATTTGTTGGCTGGGGCAGGTGCGGGAAGTGATTTTGCCGCGCCCCTCGCTGATTCTGGAGGATTTGTATGGCGAACTGGGTTGGTACATGGGTCAAGCGTTATACACGCTCGGCATCACGCTGGCTGGATTTGTACTGGCCGCCGTAGGCGGCGTGCTGATCGCGGTCGCTTTAGTGGGTTCACCGCTCTTCGAGCGTTTTTGCTATCCCCTGATTGTGGGTTTTAACAGTATTCCGAAAGTCGCTCTGGCACCCCTGTTCGTGGTCTGGATGGGCACCGGCTACGAGCCCAAGGTGGCTATCGCCTTTTTGATTGCCGTCTTTGCCGTGATTGTGGATACGGTGCAAGGCCTGCGCTCGGTCTCGCCGGACATTCTGGACTTGGGCCGTGTCCTGAAAGGTGGGCCGGTCGCCCTGTTTTTCAAGGTGCGTTTGCCTTCGGCGCTGCCGTCCATCATGGCAGGCCTGAAAGTGGCTCTATCCCTGGCTTTGGTGGGAGCCATTGTGGGCGAATTCGTGTCCTCCCAGCGGGGGCTGGGCTTTGTGATCATGAGCGCCCAGGGGGTGTTTGACACCGTGCGCGTGTTCTCCGCCCTGTTTATTTTGGCCGTGATGGGTCTGGTGTTGTATTTCCTGCTGGACGCAGTTGAAAAGCGCGCTACCCGTTTTCGGTCCAACTAGATTTCAACTAACTTCAACGCAGAAAATCTGGGGGATTGATGCAATCTTTACTAAAACTATCAAGGGCGATCGACAGCCTGAATCAGCTATGTGGCCGGGTGGTCATGTGGGTGGTTCTGCTGGTGGTGTTGATCAGTTCCTATAACGCCATTGCGCGTAAATTTTTCGATTCCAGCTCCAATGCCTGGCTGGAAGTGCAATGGTATTTGTTTGGCGCCTTGTTCCTGCTGACCGGTGGCTACACCTTTTTGCGCAACGAACACGTACGCGTGGACGTGCTGGCCTCGCGCCTGTCCGAGCGCAAGCAGATCATGATTGAAGCGGCGTGTGTGGTGCTGTTCATGCTGCCTGCCTGTATCGCCATCATGGCCTTGTCCTGGCCGGTGTTCATGGACTCTTATCTGACGCAGGAAGTGTCCTCCAACTCCGGTGGCCTGATTCGCTGGCCCGCCAAACTGATTATTCCTATTGGTTTCGCCCTGATTTCCCTGCAGGGGATTTCGCATCTGATCAAGTGCATTGGTTTTTTGCGTGGCGCTTGCCCCAACCCCAACAAGAAGTTGCAGGAAAAAACGCCCGAAGAGTTGCTGGCTGAAGAAATTGCACGGCAAGCCGAGGCCAAGTTAGTGCATCAACAGAAAGGCTGAACCAGATCATGATGGATTTATTTGTCGCCAATATGGCGCCAGTGATGTTTGCATCACTGATTGTTTTCTTGCTGCTGGGCTTTCCGGTTGCCTTTGCTCTGGCCGCCAACGGCATGGTGTTCGGCCTGATTGGTGTGGAAATGGGCCTGTTCAACTGGTCCTTGTTCCAGGCCTTGCCGCTGCGGGTGTTTGGCATCATGGCCAACGATACCTTGCTGGCCATTCCTTTCTTTACCTTTATGGGGCTGATTCTGGAGCGTTCGGGCATGGCGGAAGATCTGCTCGATACGATTGGCCAGTTGTTTGGCTCCATGCCTGGTGGCCTGGCGATTGCCGTGGTGTTTGTGGGTGCCATGCTGGCCGCCACAACCGGTGTGGTGTCGGCATCGGTCATTTCCATGGGCCTGATCTCCCTGCCTATCATGCTGCGTTACGGCTATAGCCGTCGACTGGCAACTGGGGTAATTGCCGCCTCGGGAACACTGTCGCAGATTATTCCGCCATCCCTGGTGCTGATTGTGCTGGCTGACCAGTTGGGTCGTTCGGTCGGCGATATGTACCGTGGCGCGATGGTGCCCGGTCTGGTGCTGACAGGTGCCTACCTGCTTTACATCCTGATTCTGGCTGTGCTGCGTCCCAAGGATGTGCCCCCCATTCCCGTTGAGCATCGTACGTACTCGGAGGCCAATGGCCGTTCGGGCTCCCGTTCCTTGTGTGTGCTCCTGCTGATCTCTCTGGTTGCCGGTTATGTGCTGGACGAGTTCTGGATTGACCCCAATGGCCCGGTTGATGAGAAAGTCATCATTGGAATTTTGCTGGTAGGTGGTGTGGCCTTCTTGCTGGCTCTGATCAACAAGTGGCTCAAGCTGGGTTTGTTGTCGGTATTGGCCGAGCGTGTCGTGTTTGTAATGATCCCGCCGCTGGGGCTGATCTTCCTGGTGCTGGGCACGATCTTCCTGGGGATTGCTACCCCTACCGAAGGCGGCGCGATGGGCGCAGTCGGTGCCATCCTGATGGCCGTCAGCCGTGGTCGACTGAGCATTGATTTGCTCAAGCAGGCTATGGACACCACAGCCAAGCTGTCCTGCTTTGTGATGTTCATTCTGATCGGTTCCACCATCTTCTCGCTGACTTTCCGTGGTGTGGACGGCGACCTGTGGGTGGAGCACCTGCTGATTGACCTGCCAGGTGGTGAATACGGCTTCCTGATTCTGGTCAGTGTGCTGGTATTTGTCTTGGCCTTTTTCCTGGATTTCTTCGAGCTGGCTTTCATCATCGTGCCTTTGCTGGGGCCGGTGGCTGACAAGATGGGTATCGATTTAATCTGGTTTGGCGTGCTCTTAGCCGTTAATATGCAAACATCCTTTATGCATCCACCATTTGGCTTCTCACTATTTTATTTGCGCTCGGTGGCGCCCAAGGATGATTACATCGACAAAGTGACCAAAAAGAAGATCCCGGGTGTGGCCACAGGCGACATTTACTGGGGCTCCGTACCCTTTATCTGCATCCAGATTGTGATGATTGTCATAGTGCTGCTGTTCCCCGGCATGGTGACGCACTACAAGGGCACGGGCGCCAAAATTGATCCCAATACAGTCACGATCGAAATGCAGGATGAATACGGCGACAACCTGAATCCCTTTGATGATTCGGGCGATAGCGGCATGCCGATATTCAAGTAAACACAGGAAAGACAGGAGACGACTATGGAGAGCCTGGATGTCAGGGTATTGCGCCAGTTGCAAGAGTGGCGCGCACAAGGACGTGATGCCATTCTGGTCACGGTTGTGCAGACCTGGGGTTCGTCCCCCCGTCCAGAGGGCTCCATCATGGCTCTGGAAAAGGGTGGGGCGGTGGTCGGATCGGTCTCGGGCGGTTGTATCGAGGACGATCTGATCCGCGCCTATCACGACCCTGAAGGGAGCGATAAACGCCTGCATGGGGATGGCCGCCCCCAACTGCTGACCTATGGCATCAGCGCGGATGAAGCGCACCGCTTTGGTCTGCCCTGCGGGGGCACGATACGCTTGCTGGTGGAGTTCAACCCCTGCCCGCAAGCCTTGTCGGATGTGCTGGGTTTGCTGGACCAGCGTCATCTGGTGCAACGCCATGTGGATCTGCACACTGGCCGTGCCTGGGGCAGCACCACCCGTGTTCCAGCGGCTTTGCACCTTAGCCAGGATTGCCTGTCTGTCACCTTTGGCCCGTCCTATCGGCTCCTGCTGATCGGGGGCGGGCAATTGTCCGAATACGTGGCCACCATTGCCTTGTTCAATGGCTTTGATGTGACGGTGTGCGATCCGCGCAGCGAGCATATTCAGGGCTGGAGCGTGGCGGGCGCACGTGTGGTCAGCGGCATGCCCGATGACGAGGTCATCGCCTGCGTGCCAGATCGGCGCACCGCCATTGTGGCCCTGACGCACGACCCCAAGCTGGACGATATGGCCTTGCTGGAGGCGCTGAAAAGCAGTGCCTTTTATGTGGGGGCGATTGGCTCGCGGCGTAATAACCAGAGCCGCCGCGAACGCCTGGCCGAGTACTTCGATTTGACGGCCCAGGAAATCGACAAGCTCAAAGGCCCGATTGGTTTGTATATAGGCAGCAAAACCCCGGCAGAGATTGCGGTCAGCATCATGGCTGAAATCATTGCCATTAAAAATGGGGTGGATGTGCCGCGTGAGCTGTCTGTGGGCTCGGTCAAGGATAGGCAGGAACAGCAGTCCGCCTAAGCAAGTGGCTGGCGATAGCGACAGTTCTGCATTCAGACAATTCGCACTAAGATAAGAGAACGGGCGGCGACCCGTTCTTTTTTTGTCGTCGGCCAGTCCAGTATCGAACGCCTTTTCGGGACCGCAAACGGGTGATAGTCCGTCTGTGGTCAGGTGTCTTTATTTCTGCCTTTGTGAGCCTGCCATGCCCCTCGTGTCCCAATATGGTTTTTTGCCCCTCAGCGCAGCTCCCGGAAAACAGGCCCTGTACAGCCCGGCACAATGCGCCAGTATGGACGCGGCGGCACCGGGTTTCGGGGTATCCATCGAGCAATTGATGCAGGCCGCCGCCAGTGCGGTGGCGCGGACTGTGCAGAGGCACTGGCCGCAAGGGGCCGTGCTGTTCTTGTGCGGGCCGGGTAATAACGGTGGTGATGCCTTGGTGGCCGCGCAAATTCTGCGCGAACAGGGGCGGGTTGTTTCTGTGTTCAGTCTGGTGGACCCGTCCGTGCGACAAGGAACGGCTGCCTGGGCGCAATCGCAATGGCAGGGTCGCTGGGAAAGCCAGTGCCCGGATTTCCGACGTTTTTCCGTGGTGGTGGATGGTTTGCTGGGTGCGGGTCTGGATCGTGACGTAGAAGGCGAGACAGCCGCCCTGATTCAGTCCCTGGCGGCTTCCAAAGTGCCTGTGTGTGCCATTGACGTGCCGTCGGGTCTGGATGGCGCCAGCGGGCAGGTGCGCGGTGGGGTGGCGCCTGCCACGGTGACAATCAGCTTTGTACGCTACAAGCCGGGTCATGTGCTGTATCCAGGGCGGGCCTTGTGCGGCAAGCTGGAACTGGCCGATATAGGCATGCCTGCCCCCGCTTTGCAGGAGCCCAATACCTGGTTGAATGAACCAGCTTTGTGGCAAGGCCATTTGCCGCAGTTGGGGGCCCGGAGTCACAAATACACCCGTGGACATGCCTTGGTGGTTGGGGGCGAACGAATGACGGGTGCCAGTCGTCTGGCGGCCCGTGCTGCGCAACGCGCTGGAGCTGGGCTGGTCAGCATGGCAGTGCCGCCTTCAGTCTGGCCCGTTTACGCCAGCGCAATGGACAGCATTATGGTGGCGCCTTTGGATGAAACCATTAGCACGGACGAACGGATTCGTGCCTGGCTGGTGGGGCCCGGAGCGGGCCTGGGGGAGGCGACCCGTCGTCTGACCTTGGCTTTGTTGGCGACCGGGAAACCGTGTGTGCTGGATGCGGATGCAATCAGCAGCTTTGCCGAACAGCCGCAGGAATTGCTGGATGCTTTGCACGAGCAATGTGTGTTGACTCCGCATGCCGGGGAGTTCGTTCGTGTTTTTGATGGCGGAGCAGATAGGTTGGAAGCCGCGCGTCTGGCGGCTCGGCAATGCGGGGCTGTGTTGGTTCTGAAGGGGGCGGATACGGTGATTGCCGCGCCGGACGGACGAGCCTTGATCAATGCCTGCGCGCCCCCCTGGTTGGCGACAGGAGGCAGCGGTGATGTATTGGCCGGTTTGGTGTGCGGCTTGTTGACCCAGGGCATGCCTGCTTTTGAGGCAGCAGGCGCTGCCGTCTGGCTTCATTCACAAGCCGCCCTGGAGTTTGGCCCCGGCCTGATTCCAGAAGATCTGTTGCAGGTGCTGCCGCGCGTTTGGCAGCGGCTTCTGTCCAGAGCCTAGTTTCTGCTGTTATTTATTACGGGGTGCGCGTTGGTAAGCCAGGGCAATAATCCCGCTTAGCACCACGGCCCCACCCAGCAATTGGGTGGAGTTCAAGGTTTGCTTCAGAATCAGCCAACCCAGAATCAGGGAAGCCACCGGCTCCATATTCATGAAGGGTGCGTTGCGCGTCATGTCCAGCCGTGGGGCCAGTACAAACAGGGTTACAAAGCCCGTGGTGTACAGCGCACAGACCAGCGACAGGGCAATCCAGCCAACAGCATCGTGGGGCAGGGATGAGCCACCGGGCAGCAGCCCCAAGGGGCTCAGGGCAATCAGGCAGACCAGAGTTTGGCTGATGGTACAGAAACTGCGTACCAGACCGGGCAGGGGCGCCAGTTTATTTTCTGTAATCCACAGGCCAATGGCAAAGGTCAGGGCAGTCAGCAGGCTGCATACCACGCCCAGCACCCATTGCGCATCCAGCGTTGCGCCCTTGATCAGGCTAGGTGTATCCAGTGCCAGCAAGAGACCGACCAGAATCGCCACCATGATGATGGAGGTCTTGCGAGTCGGTTTGTGCCCACCCAGTACCCAGGTCAGCAGGGCCAGCAGAATCGGGTACATATTGGCCACCAGCAAGGCCAGGGCCACCGGGATGCGGGCAATAGAGGAGTAAATCAGCATGCACTGCAGGGTGATCAGCCCGCCCAGCATCAGTTGCCAGCCCAGATACTGACGCGGCACATGCAAGGCTTGCTTGCGCCAGATCAGCAGCATGCTCAAGGCCAGGGTGGCTGCGGCCGAGCGGAAAATAACGGAGATGATGAGCCCGGTGCCGTGGTCCAGCGCCACTTTGGCCGCAATATGGTTGGCGGCGAAGGAGCTGCCCAGCATCAACAGCAAAATAATGGCAAGGTGGCGGGGCAGTAAAGCGGAAGACGTTGCGGGCGGCATGCTATTTGTTTCAGGTTTAAAGTATGGGTTGGTGCTTTATTGTTGTCCGCCCTGTCACTTGCTGCAAGTATTGATTGCGAAACGTGCCAGCGGTCTGCCGGGATGGCGGTGCTACTATGTGCAGCGATGCCCATGTCCACAGAGATGCTTTCATGAAAATCGACCCCAGCAAGAAGCCGACAATTCCCCGTTCCAAGGGGCAGCCTTTGTCCTTCTTTTGGCGCAGCCTGATTGCCGGTGGAGCCTTGCTGGCTGGCTTGACCGGGTGTGCCTTGCCCTCGCTGGAAGGGCGTAGCCAGACTGAAGCCTTGCCCCTGGATCAGGCGCAAAACACCATGATTGGTCAGGCTGTGGACCCCATGGCACAGCAGCATCCCGGACTGACGGGAATTTATCCCCTGTTCGATCCGCACGACGCCTATGCCGCCCGTGCCTTGCTGGCCTTTGCCGCGCAAAAAACCCTGGATGTGCAGTATTACATCTGGCGGGGCGATACCACCGGCACCCTTATGCTGGGCACCTTGTTGCAGGCAGCCGAGCGTGGTGTGCGTGTGCGTTTGCTGATTGACGACAATGGCATCACGGGCCTGGACGATACCTTGGCCGCCCTGAACGCACACCCCAATATTGAAGTGCGCCTGTTCAATCCTTTTGTGCTGCGTTGGCCCAAGCCGCTGGGTTTTCTGACGGACTTTTCCCGCCTGAACCGGCGCATGCACAACAAGTCCTTCACCGTGGATAACCAGGTCACCATTATTGGCGGGCGTAATGTGGGGGATGAGTATTTCGGTGCCACCCAGGACGTTCTGTTTGCAGACCTGGATGTGATGGCGATTGGCGCGGTTGTGCAGGATGTGTCCAAGGATTTTGATCGCTACTGGGCCAGCCAGTCCGCTTATCCGGTAGACA
This sequence comes from Alcaligenes parafaecalis, assembly GCF_026344135.1. Lineage (NCBI taxonomy): Bacteria > Pseudomonadati > Pseudomonadota > Betaproteobacteria > Burkholderiales > Alcaligenaceae > Alcaligenes > Alcaligenes parafaecalis. Next base: position 690,994 of record NZ_JAPKNA010000002.1, read on the forward strand.
GTCTGATCAAGACGGGCGGCCCGGATGCCTTGGCCAAGTTTCAACAGCAGTTGCAAGAAGCCGAAGCGCAACCGCGTGCCAAAGACTATCAGCAAGTGTTGCGCGAATCGGATCTGGTCAGCCATTTAGTGCGGGGCGAGCTGGACTTCCAGTGGGCACGCACCACCATGATCAGCGATGATCCTGCCAAGGCCTTGGGTCCCGTGAACCCGGAGCAGTTGCTGGTCTGGCAAATGGACCATGTGCTGGGCAAACCCACTAGTCAGGTGGATCTGGTGTCCTCCTACTTCGTGCCCACCGCTGCGGGCGTTCGTGCGTTTGAGGACATGATGGCCCGGCCCGGAATGCGGGTACGGGTGCTGACCAATTCCCTGGCTGCTACGGATGTGACGGCCGTGCATGCAGGCTATGCAAAACGACGCAAGGCCTTGCTGGAGGCAGGCGTGCAGTTGTGGGAGCTGCGACCTACCCACGATAAGCCGACTCGCCACGGCTCCGGGCCGTTTGGTAGTTCCGGCTCGGCTTTGCATGCCAAGACCTTTGCGGTGGACGGCAAGCGCTTATTTGTGGGTTCCTTCAACTTCGATCCGCGTTCGGTCAATTTGAATACCGAGCTGGGCTTCATTATTGAAAGCTCGGAAATGGCGCAAGCCTTGTCCAAGAGTTTTGAGGAAGTCCTGCCTTACCGCAGCTATCGCGTCGAGCTGGATGATAAAGGGGAGCTGGTCTGGATTCAGTTGAATGAAGACGGCACCCAGCGCCTGTTCACGACGGAACCCAATGCCAGTATCTGGCGACGGGCCGGAGTGGGTGTGCTGTCTATCTTGCCGATTGAGTGGTTGCTCTAAGTCACGCTTTGCCAGGCGCAATGGATGTGAAATGCCCCCAAGGATAAAGCTGAATCCTTGGGGGCATGGTTATGCGTCTGCAGATTTTTTTTGAGGCCAACTACACCTTGAGTTTCTGCACAGCCTGTCGACGCGCCTGAATCCAGTCCGCGTAACGATGCAGGCTGTGTTTTTCCATGTGCTGCTCGGCCAAATTCCATTCCTGCAAGGCCTGGGCATTTTCGCCCAATGCCATCCAGGCATCCCCGCGTACACAGTGCAGCTCGGCGCCCAGGCTGTTGGTGTCGTAGCGCAGACCTTGTGCTGCAGCCTTGTCCAGCCAGGGCATGGCTTCATTGCTGCGACCCAGGCGAATCATGGCGCGAGCAATCCGGCTCATCAAACCATCGGTGCTGATGGGCAGACCGTACTGAGCAATTTGCACGCAGTCGAGCAGGGATTGCAGGCTGGTCTCGCGGCCATGCAGCATCACATGGCAATAGTGCAGGTAAGAGCGGCTAAGCGCAGACCAGGGCTCGGGGTTGTGCGACTTTTGCAGCTCTTGCAAGGACAGCTCGGCCACTTGCAGGCAGTCTTCCAGTTGCTCCATCAGGTAGTAAGCCTGCATTACGAACAGATGGGTAATGGCTCGCAGGGAAAAAGCGGTATCGGCGCGCAAGCTTTGCAAGGCCAGGTGCGCATGTTGCTGAGCGGCGTCCATATTGCCTTGCAAGGCCAGGGCGACACTCAAGGTGCCAAAGGTAATGGACTGCGGGAAATGCTCGGCAATGGCCTGACGACTGTTCTGCTCTTTCAGATCATCAAACACGGCCAGGCTCAGGTTCAGCGTCTGGACGGCATTATTGACATTGCCTTTCCAGAGCTCGTGCTGGCCAATCGCGTACAGAGCCCAGCTCCGGTTTTGATCGTGGCTGGTTTCATTGGCCAGGGCCAGCAGTTGGCGCGCCTTTTGCAAGGCTTGCTCGAAGTTGCCCTGGGCTTGAAACGCCGTCCAGGCCGTCCACAAGCTGATCATGACCTGATCCGAGTCATGCTCGTCATGCAGCTCATGCCCCAGCTCGTAAGCCATGGCGGTAGACGCAGAGGCCGGGCCGTACAGGGCCGATTCAATGGCGCCTTGCAACATGCGACATTCAAACTGCAGGGTTTGGCGAACCTGCAGGTCCTCAATCAGTTCGCTGCGGTTCAAGGAGCGTTGCAGGTATTGGCTGGCCTGACGCAGATCGTCTTTTGCCAGCGCCTCACGGGCGGCGCGTTGCCACCAGAAAGCCGCTTCCGCGCTTTCGGCTTCACATAGATGCAGAGCAATCTGCTCGGGGGCATGGCGACGGCGTATGCCGTGCTGGGCGATGGCATGGTGGGACTGGCGCAGTTCTTCACGCATTGCCACGCGCTCCAGCGCCTGGGCGGCCAGAGGCAGGCAGGAGACGCTCTCGTCATGCAGGTCAATCAAGTCCAGCGTGGCCAGTGTGTCCAGACCACTGCTCAGCGCGGCTTGGTCCAGGCGCAACATCAGGGCCAGTTCGTCGATGGCAATGGTTTGCTCATGCAAGGCAATGCTGAGCAGGATGTGGCGCGTAGCGGGCAAGAGGCTGTGGTACTGAGTACAGATCAGATCAGTCAGGCACAGCGCGTCGCTGCATTCGATATTCAGTTCGTGGCAGCGCAGCAGCTCATTGGCGTGGCCCGGATTGCCTGCGCTTAACTTGACCAGACGGCTGCGCTTGTCACGGGCCAGTCGTTGGCCACGTTGGCCGCCCAGCAAGCTGTTGATGTTGGAGCGATCCAGGGCACGCAAACTCAAGTGCTCGGCGCGTTCCAGACCATGGCCTGGCTTGCGGCTGGTGGTCAGCAAGAGGGTCGGGTGACGCGGTGCAGTATGCGCCAGCAAGCGAATCAGACGCTGGGTAGGCGGGTCGGCCCACTGAACATTTTCAATAATCAGCAAACGGCGGCGGGGGGAATTGCCCTGGCCGCTGAGCAGATTGAACAAGAGGTCCATATGAGCCGTAGAGGGCTCATTCAAGTCCTGCTCGTCAGGTCCGCTGTTCAACCATTGATGCAGGGACTGGGCCTGTTTGGGGCTGATCTCCAGGGCCTCTTGCAAGGTCTGCACAGAAAAGGGGTCGCTAGGCTTGCTGCTTTGCGACGTGAGGTAATCGCCAATCTGCTCGTGCAGCCATTGACGAATCGGGTGCCAGGCCACGCGGCGTTTATCTTCGCGACAATGCAGCACAATGCAGTGGTGGGCCGTTTTTTGTACATAGTCGGCCAGCGACTGCACCAGCAGGCTTTTGCCAATATGGGCGCGGCCGTGAATGGCGATGTGATGCAAGGCACGATTAGGCCCGATATGTGACCAGGCTTGCACCAGATGATCGAACTCCTGGGAGCGACCATAGACGCGGCTGGTTAAACGGCTGTGATCAATATCAGAGGGGCTGAGGTTCAGCCACAGGGCTTCATTGTGGCGACCCAGAGGGCCTTGAATATCCTTGATGTCCAGACGCAACGCAGCTTGCGAACTGATACGCGGTGCGCCGGGTGCAGCCTCCCAACTCAGGGGCAGCACAATCTGTGCCAATTGGCCCCATGGGTCGGGATAAGCGCTTTGGTCATCCATTGCCAGATCGGCATGAAGGGCGATGCTCAGCTTGACGTGCTCATCCATGCGCAAGGTCGCGGCGACGCGGGCCAGTTGGGCCGCCTGGGTGACGGGCGACTCCAGCAACTCGGGATAGCCAAAGTAAGCGATCAACTGATTGGGACCGGCCTCGCAGGGCCAGCCACCATGATGCTCAATCAATTGGTGCAAGGTCTGGCGGCTGCGTTCCAGCAATAGGCCACCTTGCTCGCGAGCATGGCGGTGGCCGGGTTCAAATCGCAGGCAGAAACCCACTGCGGCCAAAGGACGCAGACGCAAGGAGACCGACTTGGGCAGAGCTGTGGCGGGCAGATTTGCAGGGCGCTGTGGCAAATCCACCAGGCTGCGCGTTTGGGCGCTAGGCTCACAACCCAGACGATCCGCCAGCAGTACCGAGCATTGCTCGTAGGCGTGCAAGGCGGCTTCGTGTTGGCCTTCCTGCTTGAGCAGACGAATCAGCTCCTGATGCAGCTTTTCTTCTTCCGGCCAGATCAGGAGCCAGCGTTTAAGGTAACTGATTGCTTGCGGCGTGGGTAGCGCAGCCAGGCCGGATTGTATGTAACGGTCACGACATTGCGACAGAGTCTGTCGAATGTTTTGCTGTGTATCTTGCAACCAGTCCTGCAACTGTTCGCCATGATGCAACTTGACCTGGCCCAGCAAGGGGCCTTGATACAGATTCAGGCGTTCCAGGTCATTGAGCGAGGGCTGGCTGGGGTGTTGCAGCAGGCTCAGCACATCCACCTGGGCCCGGCTAGGGTCCAGGGCCAAGGTGTCATTGGTAATGTGCAGGGCCTGATCACAGCCTTCAAAGGCGCGGCGCAAGGCATGTAGCGCATGGCGCAAACGAGCACGGCCCACACTGATCGGGTCTTCGTGCCAGATCGTTTCAGCCAGGCGGCTACGACTGATCGGTTTGCCCTGCGCTAGCGCCAACATGGACAACAAAATACGCGCTTTATCGTAATTAATGATTTGTGCGCGGCATTGTCCTTGAACCAGTAGTCGGTACGTACCGAGTAGGTAAATTTGGGCCAAGTGCGAAGCAGAGGAAGGCAAAACATCCATGGGCTCGGGCTCGTATCAAGAGTTAAGCAATGATTGGGATAATGTATCCGATCCGTTTAATTTTCGTTTACCAACTTTTGCAAAAATAAACGCCTTGCTTGTTCAAGATTAAACCTTTTTGGGATATCTCCGGCTTATCCCGTCGCAGGCTATGATGTGGGCTTGTCACTTTCTTGTGCTTAGACGCCTCTTCGTATGGCTGATCCCACACGTTCTTCGCTGCGCAAACAGTCCAAATTGCCCCTGTCGCTCAAGGTGAAATATACCTTGCGAGCGCGCCTGGAGCGTGGCGAATGGCCAGTGGGAACGCGTATTCCCACCTTGGAAGAGCTGATGCAGGAATACGGCGTCTCGCGTGCAACTGTGCGGGCCGCGCTGGACGAACTGGAAAATGAAGGCCTGATTGAACGCACGCGTGGCAAAGGAACCTTTGTTATTGGTGATGTAGCCCAGGATCATTGGCTGATGCTACCCACCAACTGGGACGCTCTGATTGAACATTTGACGCGTCTGGATTCGGTCATGGTGGAGCTGGGCCAGGGGACAGGGGCCTTGCCCATAGAGATTACGGGCCAGTCCTTGCCGGATGATTACTGGTGGACCAGTCGCATCAATTACGCGGATGGGGTGGCTTACAGCCTGAACACGGTCTATGTTCTGAACACCCTGGCGCAGACCCTGCAGCCTGAATTAAGCCAGCAGCCTGTGTTGCTGGTGCTGAATCGTTTGGCTCGCGAGCAGATTCACACCATACGTCAAACACTGACGGTACGAGTGGCGGATGCGGATTTGGCTCGCCATCTGAACATGGACATAGGCATGCCTGTTGTACGGGTAATTCGCCTGATTCTGAACCGTGCTGATCAACTGGTGTATGCGGCGCAGGTCTTTTATCCCGCCAAATACTTGAGCATTCAGACAGAACTCTCCCCCGGCTTTTAAGCCTGCCACCCCAGGCGCCATGCGCCTTTACGACACTTCTAGGTAAAAACACCAAGTTATCGGTCTGGAAGACGAGGTGTACACTTTTTTCATAAAGTCCTAAAAATAGAACTTTATGACTTTATCGAAGAGGCACTGTTCTGGTGCCGGATGTTTTTATCTGATTGAAGGAGCTTTACGTGAAGATAACCATGCTTGGCACCGGCGCTGCGTTGCCTGATCCGGACCGTGCCCAGTCGTCCATTTTGGTGACGCTGGATAACGGCAAGAATTACCTGTTTGATTGCGGCGAAGGGTCCACGCGTCAGATGGTGAAGGCCAATATCAATCCGGCTGATGTGCCTTGGGTGTTTCTAAGTCACCTGCACTATGACCACGTCTGCGGTTTGCCGTTTTTTGTCTTGTCTAGCTGGGTTTTCAACCGCGAAGGCAGGCTGAAGGTTTTTGGTCCCAAGGGGACTCAGGACTTTGTGGATCACTCTTTCGAGAACGGCGCTTTCCGTGTGGATATTCAGGCCCGTGCCGCGTATCCGGCCCGTAAAAAGAATATCGAAGCCGTACGCCCCGAGGTGTTCGAGGTGGAGCCTGGTCTGATGTACGAGGATGAGGACGTCAAAATCTACATTGATGTGGTGGATCACATTCCGACGGAAATTACGGATTGTTTTGGTATTCGTATGGAGGCCGAGGGCAAAGTGGTGGCTTTCAGTGGCGATACGGCTCCGTGTGAATCCATGATCCGCTTGGCTCAGGATGCGGATTTGCTGATTCACGAGTGCACTTTCCCTGAGTCTTTCTTGAAACACCGTGCGGAATCGGGGGTGGGCACTTTTGCTCATACCAGTCCTTTGCAGTTGGGTGAAATCGCCCGCCGAGCCAATGTGAAGAGTTTAGTGGCCACCCACTTTGGGCATTACGATTCCACCAGCCCGGTGATTAAACGTGCGGCGGGTAATCATTTGCCGGTTGATTTGATGGGGCCTGAACGCCTGGACGAAGTGGCTCGGGATATTCGCAAGAGCTACAAGGGCGACTTGCGTTTGGCAACGGACTTGATGCGCATAGACCTGTAAAAGGCGCGCGGGGGAGACAAGATGCAAGTAATCAAAAAAACAGTGTTGGGTCTGATGGCTGCCCTTTGCCTGGGAGGGGCGGGATTGGCCTGGGCGGACTACCCTGATCATCCGGTGAAGGTTGTGATTCCTTATCCACCGGGAGCTGCCGGGGACATTATTTTCCGTATTTTGCAGCCTGAGCTGTCCCGTGAATTGGGGCAGACGGTGATTACAGATTACAAGACCGGGGCGGGTGGCAATATCGGCACGCAAATGGTGGCGCGCTCCAAGCCAGATGGCTACACCTTGCTGTTTTCAGCGACCAATAATTTTGTGATCAATCAGTTCCTGTACAAGAACATGGGCTATGACCCGGCCAAGGATCTGTATGTCATCAACAAGGTCGCAGATGCGGCGGCCCTGGTTTATGTGAATGGGCAGTTGCCGGTCAACACGATGGCTGAGTTTCGGGATTATGTTCAGCAGCGCAAGGGGCAGGTGAATTACGGGACGCCGGGGGCGGGGACGACGCCAGAGTTATCTGCGTGGAAGCTGTCCGAGGCTCTGGAAGGCGACATGCTGGGTATTCATTACCGGGGTTCGGCGCCGGGGATTCAGGCTTTGTTGAGCAATGAAGTGCAGATGTTTATCAGCAGCTATGGTTTGGGGGCGGCCTTTTTGCCAGAAGGCCGTTTGAAGGCGTTGGCGGTGGCTTTGCCGGAGCGTTTCCCTGCCTTGCCGGATGTCCCCACGATGGAGGAGCTGGGCTACAAGGATGTGGTCATCAGTAACTGGTGGGCGTTGGCAGTTCCTGCCGGGACGGATGCGGAGATTGTGGCCAAGATTGAAGGGGCTTTGGAGAAAGTGCTGGCTGATTCGGAGATTCGCAAGAAGTTACTGGATCAGGGGTATTTGCTGTCCAAGGTGTCTGCTGAGGAGTTTCGGAAAGGGCTGCCTGCGGAGGCGGATTACTGGCATGACATTGTGACTCGGGCGGGGATCAGCCTGGATTAAGGCTGGTTTCTGGTTCTGCTTTTGCTGTTGGTTCACAAGGGCGTCATTACCTTGATGAGCTAAAAGGCGGCGGCATGGCAGAACTTAGGTGACTGGGGCGGTGCAGCGGCTTTCTTCTGGTCGTGCTGTTTGGGCTATGCGGGGGAGCGCGAGGGTTTTCTTGTGGGGCCCGTGTCCGGCTTGTCTTGGCGGGCCCCTTGCCCACGCTGCGCGTGGGTTCCCTTGTCAGTGTGACGGGGCGGGCGGGTCGTGAACTCGGAGCGCGATTTGTCCCCCGGACAAACCGCAAGCGTGCTCCTCAAACAGCACGACCCTTGCATCCCGCCCCGTCACACTGCCCGCGGCAAGAGTCCTGACTCGCCCGACAAGCCGGACACGGGCCCCACAAGAAAACAAGCCACATCGTGTACATAGCCCAAACAGCACTGGAGAGGAGAAAAGGTTTGGATTTGTTGAACGGTGATTTCGTGTTTTTTGGGATGCTTCAGGCGGGTCTTGAGCCTGGTTTGAAGACGTGGGTGACAGGCGAGGTGATTGGAGTTGAAGAAAAAGTGGGTGGGGGTTAGGTAGCTTTTTTATGATGCCGGAGGGGGCTTTAAGTTTTTTGGGCGCTACTCTTTTTGGCTTTGGCTTTGGCTTTGGCTTTGGCTTTGGCTTTGGCTTTGGCTTTGGCTTTGGCTTTGGCTTTGGTATTTGTTGTTGTTGTTGTTGTTGTTGTTGTTGTTGTTGTTGTTGTTGTCGTCGGTGGTCACTTCTGGCGCCATTGACCTCGCACTATCAACGGGACATAAAAACAGTAAATCTCATACCGCACTAAGCCATTCAGTTGGCTCTTAAACAGAAGGGAACAGAGTAGTGTGAGTCTGCCGGTTGGTGCAGGTGTAGCAGTGGTCGGGCGGATCAGAGTACTTGCCGCGGTCAGGAGATAGCGTAGGGGTGCAAGCATCCTGCTGTTTGAGCGGGGCGCTTGTGGTTCGTCCGGGGGACGAACCACCCCGCGAGTTCAGGATGCGCCCGTAGCTATCTCCTGACAAGGGCACCGGTGCGCAGCACCGGCAAGTGCTCAGCCCGACCACTGCTACACCTGTACTAACCGGCTCCCTGCTCCTGCTCCCTTCTTTTTGCGAGCTGCCTCGCCATCAAGCATTGAGCCTCCCCGAAGCAACTCCACGAAGAAAGCCTGCCCTCAGCAACACCTACGCAGCCCCAAAAAAAAACGGCCCCTGAAACCAGGGGCTGTAATTCCAACAATTACTGATCAGAGCGAATATTGTTATCCCGCACAATCTGCTCCCAGCGAGCACTACGCTGCTGCACCCATTGGGCTGGAGAAACCTTGGACGAATCGTAGGCTTGAATATCCAGCATCCGCAAAGTCTCGGCGGTGGAAGGGCGCTTCACGATATCGCTCAGCAAATCATTCCAAGCCTTGATCTTCTCGGGAGGCGAACCCTTGGTGGTGAACACCAGGTACGAGAAGCTTTCGTCAAAGTTTTCCAGACCTGGCAACTTTGCCTCAGCCAAAGTAGGAACCTCAGGCAGCAAAGGATTGCGCTTGCCGCCAGATGTTGCCAAGGGAGTCAGCAAACCCTCCTTGATCGGACCCAAAACACCAGCAATCGTCAGAAAGCCGCTGTCCAGACGCTCGCCATACATATCATTGACCACAGCGCTATTGCTGCGATACGGAATGTGATCCAGCTTGATGCCGCTATCTTGCGTCAGGGCCGACATCATCAAATGCCCAGGTGAACCCATACCGGCGGAGCCGTAATTCATGGGCTTGGCACGTGCACGATCCAGAAACTCGGCAGGTGTGGTGATGCCAGTTTTGCTGGGAACCACCAGAACCTGGTCAAACGTCCCCAGTAAGGACACCAGCTCCAGGGACTCGCCAATCTTGAATTTGCTGTTGACGTAAATATGCGGATTGGCGGTGGCAACCGTATCCAGCGTCAACAGCAAGGTATTGCCGTCCGGCTTGGCGCGGCCCACCGCTTCAGCAGCAATTGTCCCTGCTGCACCGGCGCGGTTCTCTACCACAATCGTCTGGCCGGTAGTTTCAGTGGCCTCGCGGGCCAACATACGACCCAGGACATCCAGCGGGCCGCCTGCCACGGAACTGACCACAATCGTGGCCACCTCGGCACTCTGGACTGGCGTAGCCAAAGGTAAGATCAGCGCACAAATGCTTACTTTGCGCAGCAAGGAAAGGGTGGGCATAGATGTCTCCAGATTAGGGTAGTTAAAAGTATTCAGCTCACGCTATCGCCAGAGGTAGAGGGCTGGTTTCACTGTGAGCCATCATGGTATCGATCAATTGACACAAAAGCGTTGTTTTTAACGCCTGTGCATCCGGTTCGTCCCATAAATTATGTTGCTCCAGCGGATCAGCTTGCAGATCGTAAAGCTCACCAATCTGACCACCTTCATACAAGCTCAGACGATGCTGCTGCGTGACCAGCGAACGCAGCTTGGTGCGGATAGGTGTATTGAACAGCTTGCGCTGGTTTTCTTCCTCAATCAGTACACCCTTGCGCCAATCCACAGGCTCGTTCTGCATGACGTTCAGCAAGGAGCGGCCTTGAATGCCGTTGTAGGGCAACTGCCCCGCACGCTGCAAAACCGTAGGCGCGACGTCAATGGTAGAACAGACCGCCGGGCTTGTACCTTGCGCTTTCGCATCCTGGGGGTCAAACCAGATAAAGGGGCTGCGAATAATGCTCTGGTAATGCACAGGCCCTTTCAGCATCAACTGATGGTCGCCCATGAAGTCGCCATGGTCGCTCATGAATATGACGATGGTGTTTTCGGCCTGGCCCGTGTGCTCCAGATGGTCCAGAATGCGCCCGATCTCGGCATCAATATGCGTAATAGAACCGTAGTTCAAGGCAATTGCCTCGCGGGCTTCGCGCTCGGAGCAGGCAAACAGCGTCGGTGTGTGCTTGATAGCTTTGCCTTCATCACGCAACTGATGCAGCAATTGCAGATGGGCGGGCAGGGGATGCGGGCCCAGGTGGAAGGAGTCGGGCAGGCTGACCTCTTCAGGTTTGTACATGTCCCAGTACTGGCCGTGCGGGGTGAAGGGGTGATGCGGGTCCGGGAAGGAGCACTGAATAAAGAAAGGCTGTTGCTCCTGGGCATATTTGTCCAGCACTGCGCGGGTGCGCTCACCAATCCAGGCCGTGGTGCTGTACTCTTCTGGCACACGGGTGCGCCAGGCTTGGCCAATCCGGCTTAATTCGTAGTCTGGCGTCGGGATGGCGTTTTCAGGGCCGGACAAGGCGGCGATCTCGGGGTGTTCGTCCTGCAACCAGCGGCCGTAATCGCCCCAGACCTGATCGCCGTGATCAATGGCCAGGTCTACATGCTCGTAGCCGTAGAAAGGCAGTTGCACGCCGTGATCTGCGCGATCTCGCCACCATTGGCCGCATTCCTGACCGTAGTCATTGGTCGGCAAGGGCGGGCGGGCTTCGCCTTGGGTGGGAGGATCATCCGGGCGTGGATACAGCGGTGGAGTATCCGTAATGTTTTGCAAGTGTGCTTTGCCCACCAGGGCCGTACTCCAGCCCGCCTGACGCAGGACATCCACAAAGGTGCTGGAGTCCAGCGGCAGGGGCACCCCGTTGTGACGGGCGCCGTGTACCGATGGCATGCGGCCTGTCATCAAGGACGCGCGATTTGGCATGCAGATGGGGGTGGCGACGTAAAATCGATCAGCACTCCAACCGCGAGCCGCTAAAGCATCCAGATTGGGCGTTTTTACTTCTTTATTGCCATAGCAAGCTAAATGGTCAGCGCGGAGCTGATCCGCAATAATCAATAAAAAATTGGGTACTGATTGAGACATGAAGTGCCTATTTTGTAGCTTTGGGTATCCCCATTATGGAAGCAGTAGCCATAATGTTAAATTGAATAACTAGCAGGTATATATACCTCTTTCATATAGGTAAGTCATGAGCTGGAGTGAACGCATTCGCTTAAAGCATCTGCAGGTTTTAATTCGTTTGTGCGAACAGAAAAGCATGAGCGATGTGGCCCGGCAGTCCAATATGACTCAGCCAGCCTTGTCAAAATGGCTCAAGGACTTTGAAGACAATATAGGCATGCCTTTATTCGAGCGCCATGCTCGCGGTATTGAGCCTTTGCCAGCCGCCTTGGCGCTGGTGGCTCAGGCCCAAGGGGTGCTCAATCGTCTGGACCGCATGAATGCGACGCTGGAGCAATACCGGCAAGGTTTTCGTCAGCAATTTACCCTGGGTATTTCGCCTATGGTGGCTGCGGTTTATTTACCGCAGTTGCTGGTGTATTTGCATGAGCGCGATCCGCAATGCCATATCCGTATTCAGGAAGGGACGCTGGATATTCTGAGCCGCAATCTGGAGCAGGGTGAACTGGATCTGGTTATTGGCCGTGTAGATGAGGCAGGCCGTAATCCGGCAATGGCCTATTTGCCGCTGGGCATGGTGCCTTTGGGCGTGGCGGCGTGCCGCAAGCATCCTTTGGCACAGCAAGATGAAGTTACCTGGGAACAGACACTGGATTACCCCTGGATTCTGCCACCGCGAAACAGCCCGATGCGGCGCAGTTTTGAATTGAGTCTGGATGCCAAGGGTTTGCCGTATCCCACCTGTGCGATTGAGTCCGCCTACGCACATACGAATGCCCGTGTTGCCGTAGATAGCCACTTTTTAGTGCCGATGACGCGCAGCATGGTGCCGGTTTACCCGGAGTTATGTATTTTGGAATTGGACTGGAGCGACCCGCGCTTGCACGGTCAGCTTGGTCTGTTGTGGCGCCCGCAAGATTCGGGCGAACCGATGTTGGAAGAGGTAATTAGCTGGATGAGCAAACAAGCTCAAGCAACGTGATTGTAAGTCAGGGTCAGCGCCTGCTGACCCTGAAAGAATTGACAGCTTGTTTTTCAAACTCATGTAACTAAAAATTGCCGATATGTTACTTTGTTTCTTCTAAGCGAATTGATTGATGGGAACAATCCTGGAAGGCTGGAAAAACTTGCAAGCGATCAGTATTAGCTCGGTGCGCGACACGCTGAGCGGGAAATATCATTCACGCGACTTCATACATGCCCGAATGGAGTATTTGCGTAGTCGCGTCATCCTGGTTGGTTTGCTGTTTGCCTTGCTCACCCCCCTTTGGACCTTGATGGATTGGCTGGTCTTGCCCAGTTGGCCCGCCCACTTGATGGCGGTGCGTGTCTTAAGTCTGGGTGGTCTGATCTTGTGTGTGTGGCTGGCTTTTAATGGCCATCAGCGCATTACTCGCATTTATGTTTTAAGTGGCCTGGTCTTTATTTTGCCAGCCTCTTTTTATGCGTATATGTTGCTGACCCTGGCGGGGGCCGGGCATTACGTGGTGCTGGGTTATGGCTTTATTCCTTTCTTGTTGGTGGCAACCTTAAGCATTTTCCCCTTTACCTTGCTGGAATCCGCTTTGGTGGGGGGCGCCTTGATTGCTCTGCAGGTACTGGCCAGTGTCAGTTCGGGAACCTGGCTAAGCATGAAAGGCTTGCAGGATCTTTGGCTCTTGAGCGCCTTGCTGGTGGTGGCTTTGACGGCCAATTATTTCCACTTGGGGCTTTTGCTGCGTTTGTACCGACAAGCCACGCACGATACCTTGACGGGTTTGTTGAACCGGGGCGCCTTAAGCCGTCAACTGGGGCAGGGGGCGGCGCAGGAGAGCTTGCACGTTCTGATGGTGGATCTGGATCACTTCAAGCAGATCAACGATACCCACGGCCATTCGGTGGGGGATGAGGTCCTGATGCGTACCGCCTCTTTACTCAGGGCGCACCTGGGACCGGATGATCTGGCCGCGCGCTATGGCGGCGAGGAGTTTGTCCTGATTCTGGCAGGCCGCAAGGATGAGCAGGCCTTGAGTTTTGCCCGCTTGCTCTTGCAACAGGTTCAGGCGCAGACGTTTTATAACCATGATCGAGAGTCTTTCCAGATCACAGCCAGCATGGGCCTGGCCTTGTGTCAGCCCGGCCAGCTTATTGAGGATGTGTTGATGCAGGCGGACCAGCGTTTGTATCAAGCCAAACGTGCCGGTCGTAATCAGGTGGTGGCACAGGATTGAGCCTTGCTGGCAGATCAAAAAGAAACGGGGCCTGGAGCGCTAAACGCTTCAGGCCCCGTTTTCTACTGGTGGCTTAGTAGCGCAGGGTCTTGCTGTCCTGGCTGGCCTTGTCTATGTCCTGAGCGCTAATGGCTTCGCTCTTGCATTTGAAAGCAGCAAACATCTCAAGCTGATCCGAGTGATGCGCGTCTGCTTCGCCTTTGGGGTTGATGAAACCGCTTTGCCCCGGCGCCATGACCGAGCACATGCGCACGCCTGTCGGGTCCAGCACGTACTGGAAGCGGGCGCTGCCGGTGTTCAGATAGGGCAGGATGCGGCGTTCGTGTGCCGGGTCGGACCACGGCACGCCAATCGCATTGCGCGCTGCAAACAACATGGAGATGGCGGGGGCACGCCATTGCTGCGCTTGCGCACCCTGCGATTTTTGCAGCGATGCCGCAGCCTGCTCCAGTGCATCCAGCACCAGTTCCTGGGCAGGACGTCCTTGCAGGAAATCAATTGTCTGCGGCACGCCCGCAGCCGGCCCCTGGATAGCGTTCCAGATCAGTTTGGCAGCGGCAGCAGGCTGGGCGCTGCGTGGGTCATCCACGGCGGGGTACAGGCTCTGCGTGTAGTTGTTGTAGACGCTGTCGGGCAGACGGCCTTTCAGAAACACCGGTACGGCTGCTTGCATCCAGGCCTGCATGACGGCGGGTGCACTGCCTTCGTAGTGTTTGCTATCGCTGGCTACTTGCAGCTTGTAGTCCCAACCTTTTAGCTGCTCGGCAGCCTGACGGGCCAAGGCACTGGCGCGTGGCAGCTTGGCAGCTTCCTGGATGATGGAGGCGAAGTAACGCGCATTCAGGTCGGAACGTGCTCCCAGGGAATCAATACCCCAGATTTCCTGGTCGCTGAGGCGTTGCTTGGCTTGCAGCGGTGCCAGCAGTTCCTGCACACGGTCCACATACGAGAAGTTGGAGTTGTCGGCCAGCAAAGCGCCAAAGGCCTTGTTGTTCCAGCTAGCGATATAGCCTTGCTGCGGGTTCAGCACTTTGGGGTTGTGATCAAAGCTCAGGAAGCCTTGCCATTCCATGCTGCCATCGCCGCTTGCGGGAAACTGGATGGCCTGGCTGGCAGGGCGCTGTGGCAAGAGGCCAAGGGCAGCGGCACCGATATTGTTTTTGGTATCGGCATAGAACCAGGTAATGGACGCGCTGACGCGTGCGGCCTGGGCCATGAATTGATCCCAGTTCTTGGCCTTGGCTGCATGTGCCCAGCCCAGCAGCGTTTCAATTTCTCGGCCTTCCCAGGTACGGCGGTTGGCGTAGGCGGTGTTGTTCTTCTTGTCCCAACTGCTGACGTAGCCTTGAGCCGCGCGGTAAACGTCCAGCATCACATCGTCCTGGCCGCGCACTTTGATGCGTACCTGCTTATGCTCCATGGGGCGCCAGGCATTGTTGTACCAGTAGCTGTGCGGGTCACCTTCTTTCAGGCGCAGTTGGTACACATCATTGGTGTCCAGCGAGCCCACCGTGGAGCCCCAGGCAATCTGGCCATTGGTGCCGAACAAAATAGCGGGCAGGGCAACGGCGGTGCTGCCGGTCAGGTCATAGCCTGCGCCGTGCAGGCCGACGCTATAGGTAATGGATGGGGTGTACCAGCCTTGTTGCGGGCCGTTGTACAGCACGGCGTGGCCGTGAGTTGTCTTTTCCGGGCCCAGCAGCCAGGCATTGCTGGCGGTAGGCGTGCCTGCGGCGACGGTTGGGCCAAGGGCGATGGATTGCTTATGCAAATAGTCCTGTGCGGCTTGTGAGGACAGGGCCTGCAAATGTGTAGGCAAGTCGGCCAGTGCGGTCTTGGCGTCAGGCTGCGGAATGATGGTGGGGGCGGTGGGGTCGTTCAGCCAGCGCAATTGCTTGTAGAGCTGTTCGCCTCGTTCTGCACCCTGGTCTGCCTTCAAGGTTTCCAGCAGATTCAGGTTGGCCACTTCTGCTGTACCGGCAAAGAAGCGATTCAGAATCAGGCCCACCCAGACCATGGCAATATCTTCGGGCTGCCACTCAGAAGGCTCAAAACCTTTGTCCAGAAACTCCTTGGGCATCAGGGTATCGCGCTGCGCTTTCACCTCGCGCACGCGCTGGGTAAAGCCAGCGGCATAGCCCTCAAACATGGCCCGGTCTTCTTTGGACAGTGCGGCCAATTGCTTGCGGATGGAGTCCGGGTCGATATTGTTGTGGGTGACTTTATCCAGCTCCAGGAAATCCGCTCCCAGAACCTCGGCAACCGTTCCCCAGCCAGAGCGCTTGGCAATTTCCATCTGGTACAGACGATCTGTAGCGACGGCATAGGCGTAGCCATAAAACAGGCCATAGGTGCTGTCAGCATAGATATGCGGCGTGCCATAGCTGTCGCGCTTGATGGTGACGCTGCGCTCACTTACGGGGGCGCTGGCACAGGCGGCCAGCAAGACGCTGGTGGTCAACACGCTAAGGGTCAGTCGGGATGGGAAGCGACGGGGGAAAGTCAAAATCTGGTCTCCTCAAGAGTAGCCGTGGGGGGCTACCGTTTTTTTATCTCTTGAGAATATAACGTCAAAGTTCTTTAGGTTTTGATATTTCCAGGTGAAACCTTCTAGAGGATTTCCCCAGTACAAAAGCGGCTTGCCGGATATGATGGAGCAGTTTATGAAATCCATGATTCGGCGCGTGCAGGAACCAGGCGGGGTGGTAGCGTTTTAATCTTTGGGCTTATTAAGTGTAGTCACTGTATATCTGTGCTTTCTCTCTTTCCAGGCTATCAACTTTTTCTGCTCATTTTTTCTTGATCTCCTTGCTTTAATGGCTTTCTGTGTGGCTTGTTGTGCTTTATGTTTAAAGTGTTCAAGGGTATATCCCTAGGTCTTGGCCGATTTACTCGCAAAAATACCATGTGTACACTTTAAATCACTAAAACAAGACAAGTCGCTGAGTCGTGTTTCGCGTCACAAGCCCACGGAGAAGACAATGAATAAGACATTTGCAGGGGTAGCACTGGCTGGAACAATGATGTTGCAAACCTTGGGGGCCACCGCTGCCGCCGAGGGGGTGATCAAGATTGGGGAACTCAACAGCTATAAATCCCAACCGGCCTTTTTGGGGCCGTACCGGAACGGGATGGAACTGGCCGTAGAGCAAATCAACCAAGCCGGGGGAATTCACGGCAAGCAATTGCAGTTGATCATCAAGGATGACAACTCCAACCCCGGCGATGCGGTACGCGCTGCCGAGGAATTGATCTCGCGTGACAAAGTGGATGTGCTGACCGGGACCTTCTTGTCCAATATCGGTCTGGCCATTACCGACTTCGCCAAACACAAAAAAGTATTCTTTCTGGCCAGCGAGCCTTTGACCGACAAGATTGTCTGGGCCGATGGCAATCGCTACACCTTCCGCCTTCGCAACTCCACCTATATGCAAGTGGCCATGCTGGTGCCCGAAGCCGTCAAGCTGAACAAGAAGCGCTGGGCAATTGTGTACCCCAACTACGAGTATGGTCAGTCGGCCGTCGCCACTTTCAAGACCTTGATGAAAGAAGCTCAGCCCGATATCGAGTTCGTGGCTGAACAGGCCACGCCGCTGGGCAAGGTCGATGCTGGTGCTGTGGTGCAGGCTTTGTCCGAAGCCAAACCTGATGCCGTCTTCAACGTGCTGTTCGCCTCTGATCTGGCCCGCCTGGTTCGTGCTGGTAACCAGCGTCAATTCTTCGGCCCTGCCATGCCGGTTGTCAGCATGTTGACGGGGGAACCGGAGTATCTGGACCCCTTGGGTGAAGAAACACCAGAAGGCTGGATTGTCACCGGCTACCCTTGGTACGCCATTGACACGCCCGAGCACAATGCCTTTCTGAAAGCCTATCAGGACAAGTACAAAGAGCATCCACGCCTGGGTACGATTATTGGCTACAGCACCATTGTGTCGATTGCCGCTGGTATTGAAAAAGCCGGTTCTACCGACACGGAAGCCATGATCAAAGCGTTCCGTGGTCTGGATGTGGTCACGCCGTTTGGCCCCATCACGTACCGCACGCAAGATCAGCAATCCACGCAGGGGGCCTATGTGGGTGTGCTGGCCAAGCAGGACGGCAAGGGCATCATGACCAATATCCGTTATGCCGATGGCAAAGATGTACAGCCTACGGATGAGCAAGTCAGCCAGTGGCGTCCTGCCGCGGCCAATCAATAATTCCAAGAACGCAGTATTTCGTAGATCGGCGCGCCGTGTGGCGCGCCACTTCTGACGCGAGGCAGTAATGGCCTTATCGGGTTTATGGGTTCAGTTCCTTAACGGACTGGCCGAGGCATCGTCTTTGTTCCTGGTGGCGGCGGGTTTATCCCTGATTTTTGGGGTGACACGTATCGTCAACTTTGCACACGGCTCCCTGTACATGCTGGGCATCTACATGGCGTATTCCACCGTGCAATTCATGGGTGGTTCGGCACTGGGATTCTGGGCGGGCTTGATTGTGGCCGCCTTGCTGGTGGGCGCACTGGGGGCCTTGCTGGAAATTGTGCTGCTGCGGCGTATTTATAAAGCGCCCGAGCTGTTTCAGTTATTGGCCACCTTTGCCCTGGTGCTGGTGATCAACGATGGCGCCTTGGCGGTGTGGGGGCCGGAAGATTTGCTGGGGCCGCTGGCTCCGGGTTTGAACGGTTCTATTTCCATTGCGGGGCGCTTCTTCCCGGTTTATGACCTGGTGCTGATCGTAATCGGCCCGGTGGTGCTGGGCTTGTTGTGGCTCTTGCTGACTCGTACACGTTGGGGCGTGCTGGTGCGCGCCGCCACCCACGACAGACAGATGCTGGGTGCGCTGGGCGTGAACCAGGCCTGGCTGTTTACGGGTGTATTTGCTTTGGGTGCCTTTCTGGCCGGTTTGGGCGGTGCGGTTCAATTACCGCGTCAGCCTGCCAATCTGTTGCTGGACTTGAGCGTGATCGGGGATGCCTTTGTGATCGTGGTGGTCGGTGGCATGGGTTCCATCCCCGGTGCTTACGTGGCTGCCCTGATCGTCGCTGAATTGAAGGCTCTGTGTATCGCTCTGGGCACCGTTACCTTCTTTGGTGTGGACTTTGCCTTTCCGAAACTGACGCTGGTGGTGGAGTTCATCTTCATGGCCGTGGTGCTGGTGTTCCGACCTTGGGGCTTGTTTGGACGCGCTCAAGCGGTCAGCCGTAACTCCGCTCCGATTGAAGCGCCTTTGCGTGCGGGCAGCGGGGCGTTCCAGATCATGGTGCTGGTGGTTCTGGGTGTGATGGCGGCCTTGCCCTTGATGAGTGACTGGTTCCCGTATGCGCCTGTGCTGGCTCTGGATATTCTGGTCTTGGCCCTGTTCTCCTTAAGCCTGCATTTCATGATGGGGCCAGGCGGGATGAATTCCTTTGGTCATGCCGCTTATTTTGGGCTGGGCGCTTATGCGGCGGCCTTGCTCTTTAAGGCGGCCGCCTTGTCGATGGGCTGGTCTCTGGTCTTGGCTCCGGCCGTCGCGGGTTTGGGAGCCATGGTTTTTGGCTGGTTCTGCGTGCGTCTGTCTGGGGTGTATCTGGCCATGCTGACTTTGGCTTTCGCACAGATTGTCTGGTCGATTGTGTATCAGTGGGACAGCTTTACTGGCGGTTCCAACGGTGTGGTCGGTATCTGGCCTGCCGAGTGGCTGTCGGGTGATCGCTACTATTACTTTGCTTTGTTTGTCGTCGTCGCAGCCGCCTTCTTGTTGCGTCGGATTTTGTTCTCGCCCTTTGGTTACGCCATGCGTGCCAGTCGGGATTCGGCGCTACGGGCCGAGGCGATTGGTATCCCTGTGAAACGCGTGCAGTGGCTGACCTTTATCCTGGCGGGCACCTTTGCGGGTCTGGCCGGTGCCTTGTTTGTCTTTTCCAAGGGCAGCGTGTCGCCTGAAGTGATTGCGGTGAATAAATCCGTGGATGGCCTGGTCATGGTCTTGCTGGGTGGTTTGCAAACCCTGGTGGGCCCGGTGGTCGGTGCAGCCGTGTTTACCTTGCTGCAAGACTTCTTCCTGGGGATTACGCAATATTGGCGCGCCTTGTTTGGCGGCGTGATTCTACTGCTGGTTCTGGCTTTCCCGCAGGGTATTGCTGGCTTTTTCAAACGTTGGGCGCATCGCCGCGTCGCTCCGGAGGCATCGTCATGAGTTTGCTGCAAGTACGAGGTCTTAAAAAAGCGTTTGGCGGCAATCTGGCCGTAGACGGAATTGAGTTTGATGTGCAGGCCGGGGAGTTCCTGGCCTTGATCGGCCCCAATGGCGCAGGCAAAACCACTACTTTCAATATGGTAGGCGGGCAGTTGACGCCAACCGCGGGTTCGGTGCGTTTGGGCGATCAGGAACTGGTGGGTTTGGCTCCGCGCAAGATTGCTGCAATGGGTGTGGGCCGTACCTTCCAGATCGCGGCTACCTTCGCCTCCTTGACCGTGGTGGAAAACGTGCAGATGGCTTTGTTGGCGCATCAGAAAAAGCTGTTTTCCTTTTGGCGGCGGGCGGCACAGTTCGAGCGTGCCCGTGCTTTGGATCTGCTGAATCAAGTGGGCATGTTGGCTCAGGCGGAGCGACCTTGCAGCGAGCTGGCTTATGGCGATGTGAAACGGGTAGAGCTGGCAATTGCCCTGGCCAATGATCCGCGTCTTTTGCTCATGGACGAGCCCACCGCTGGTATGGCTCCCAAAGAGCGCAATGAGCTGATGCGTCTGACCAAAAAACTGGTGGTTGAACGCAATATGGGCGTGCTGTTCACCGAGCACAGCATGGACGTGGTGTTCGAGCATTCAGACCGCATGCTGGTGCTGGCCCGTGGTCGCTTGGTGGCAGAAGGGGATGCGGACTATATCCGCCAGCATCCCAAAGTGCAGGAGGTCTACTTTGGCACGGGCAAAACATTCGAGAACAAGGAGCCAGCATGACGCAGGATTTATTAGCCGGTTCTGACCGGAGCAGCGCAGGCATGACGGCAGAGGAACCCTTGCTCAGTGTCGATGGCTTGAATGCCTGGTACGGGGCCGCGCATATTCTGTTCGATCTGTCTCTGACCGTGCAACGCGGCGAGGTGGTTGCGCTGATGGGCCGTAATGGCGCAGGCAAGTCCACCACCTTGAAATCCATTATGGGTTTGATGGAGCGCTCCAATGGCCATATCGAATTCATGGGACAGACTATCCACGACAAGCAGCCCTTTGAGATTGCCCGTGCAGGCCTGGGCTTTGTGCCTGAAGACCGGCGGATCTTTACCGATCTGAGTGTCACGGAAAACCTGGAAGTGGGGCGTCAACCAGCACGACGCTGGCCGGATGGCACAGCAGCTCCGCACTGGCAGCCCGAGCGCTTGTACAGCCTGTTTCCGAATCTGGGCCAGATGCAGGACAGGCCGGGCGGACAGATGAGCGGCGGCGAGCAGCAAATGCTGACGGTGGCGCGTACCTTGATGGGCAATCCCTATCTGGTCTTGCTGGACGAGCCATCCGAAGGGGTGGCCCCTGTGATCGTGGAGCAGATGGTGCACATGATTCTGGAGCTGAAGCAGGCCGGAGTCAGTATCTTGTTGTCCGAGCAGAATCTGCACTTTGCCGAGCTGGTTTCGGATCGGGCTTATGTGCTGGAGAAGGGGCAAATACGGTACAGTGGCGCGATGCAGGAATTAAGTGCCAACGAGCAGGTGCGGCGCACTTACCTGTCTGTTTAACTTCAGGCCTCCAGATAGTAGAGGCCTGACCGGCTTCAGGAGAACACCATGGCAGATGCACGTCCTAATCCGCAGGCAGTGATTGATTTCTGGGTTGAGGCAGGACCGGAGAAATGGTTTCGCAAGTCCGATGACTTTGACCGGGAATTTCGCGAGCGCTTTTTAGATTGGCACGAGCGTGCGGCCAAGGGCGAGTTTGACGACTGGGCGCAGACGGCAGAAGGCAGCTATGCCTTGTTGATCTTGCTGGATCAGTTTCCGCGCAATTCGTTTCGCAATACCACCCGTATGTACGCAACGGATGATAAAGGTTTGGCGATTGCCAAGGCCATGGTTGCCAAAGGTCAGGATAAGCAGATCCCGCTAGAGCGCCGTGTGTTCTGCTACCTGCCATATTCCCATGCAGAAAATCTGGCAGATCAGCAAGAGGCCGTGCGCTTGAATCAGGAAATTGGCCGTCCCTGGCTGGATCATGCCCAAGAGCATCTGGATGTGGTCGAACGCTTTGGCCGCTTCCCCCATCGCAATGCGATTTTTGGTCGCAGCACGACAGAGGAAGAGCAGAAGTTTCTGCAGGCAGGTGGGTTTTCGGGTTGATGGGGGTGATTGGGCCCAGCTTTGGGTTTGAGCGGAAGTCTGGGGGTCGGATCTATGCTTCGATCTCAAACCCGAACAGACACTCAAACCTCAAGAATGCAGACTGAGAGTCTCTGGTTTAACCAGCTCTGAGTGCGATGAACAATAAAACAAAGGCGGCCAAGTGAAAACTTGAAGCCGCCTTTGTTTTTTGCCGTGTGTTCAACACTATCTGTGGACTAGCTCAGCCTACAAGTGCCCCTTCTGTTCCCGTATGGCCGCAATCTTGTCTTTCAAGCCAGTCCAGGCTGGCTTCTCTGGCGCAAAGCGTGCCCGCATATAGTTCAGCAAGTCTTCCATCTGTTCGTCGTTCATGCTGTTCTTGAACGCAGGCATGGAACCCAGGGTAGGCTGCGCGGGGCGGGTAATGCCGTGCATCAGGACCTGAATCGCATTGTCCGGGTGCTCGCTATGCAGATTACTGTTCAGAGCCAGGGAAGGACGCGCTCCAAACAGAACCGGGCCGCCACGCGGATCGTGACAGACAGCACAGGCACCGTTGAACAGATTCTCGCCTGGCATCAGCATCACTTCTTTATTGCTGCGGCTGTCCTGCTCCAGACGGGCGGCTTGTGCTGCGTGCGTTTGCTCTTGCTCACTCTCAACCGGATTCAAGCTGCTCAGATAATGTGCCATAGCGCGCACATCAGACTCAGGCAGTTCGGCCAGACCAGCGACGACGGGGCCCATCGGGCCCGCCGCCACACCGTGGCGGGGTGAATAGCCGGTGCGCAGGTATTGGTACAGCTCCTGTTCTGTCCAGGGGATGGGGGCTTTGGACAGGCTGTTCAAAGCGGGCGCTTCCCAGTTATCGGCAAAGCCTCCGGCCAGGAAATTGGCCTCGCCGCCTTTTTCTGCACCCAGCATATTGCGCGGGCTATGGCAGGCGGCACAGTGGCCGCTGCTATTGACCAGATAAGCACCCCGATTCCATTGCACCGTCTGGGTCGGGTCAGGGACGTAGGCATTCGGGTCGCGGTGAAACAGCATGTTCCAGCCCGCCACCAAAGGCCGCATATTCATGGGGAAAGGCAGCTTGGTTTCCGGAACCTCGGACCTCACCGGCTCCTGCGTCATCAGGTAGGCATACAGAGACTGCATGTCCTCGTCGCTGATCTTGGCAAAAGCGGTGTAAGGAAAGGCCGGATACAGATGACGGCCGTCCTGATGAATGCCTTCTCGCATGGCGCGCTCAAAGGCTTTGTAGCTCCAACTGCCAATGCCGGTTTCTTTATCGGGGGTGATATTGGTGGTGTAGATAGTGCCAAAGGGCGTATCCAGGCCCAGGCCACCGGCATTGGGTGTGCCCCCTTCTGCGGTGTGGCAGACCATGCAGTCACCTGCAATGGCAACCAGTCGGCCACGCTCAATAGCCAGCTCTGAAAAGATGGAGGTATCCACTTGGCCCACCGGCGCAATGGCTGGACGCCAGGGCAGGGCGCTTAATACGGTGCCGGTCGCTACTGCGGCCAGGGCACCCCACCAGGCTTTGCGTTTCTTGCTGCTGCCTGTTTTTCCTTCCTGATAGCCCAGCGCCAGCGATTGCTCGCTAAAGGGGGCGCTGGTCAGACGTATGCCGCTGGCATTGAAAATGGCATTGGCAATGGCGGCGGCAGCAGGCAGCTCTACGCCCTGATTCCAGGCCAATGGCTGGCCTACGGCAGATTCCCGTTTGACCAGTTGGACGGCAGGTTTGGCTGTCGCGTCTTTATTTGCACTGTTGTTCGCCGCATCACCACTATTGCCTGCGGTGCTGTTCAGTAATTGCTGAGCCCAGCGGCCCAGCCTGTCGGCCAAAGCCGGTGCAGATTCCGATGATTGGGCGGGGTTGCCCAGTTCTGTGCTGTCGTGACCAATGGTCAGCTTGTCGATGCTAAGCGTGCCCTGGCGGGTATCGACGCTGACATCCACCGCCCAGGCAGACCATTGCTCTCGCGCTGCTTGACCGGGAACTTGCTCAACAATATGACTGTAAGCCAGTCCCCGTCCTTTGCGTAAAGGACCTTGTTGTGTGGGCAAAGGCTCGGACCAGTCTGATTGTGCGGCAACGCGTTGCAGCAGATCGCGCCCCTGCGGGCTGTGTACCTGTTCCAGCCGCGCTTCCAACGGGTCCAGCCCTAGAATGTGGCAGTCCTGATCGAATTGCGATTCTTGTGCAAAGACGGTGGCTTGGGCCAGGCTATCGGGGTCGCTGCTGGCAGCGGCGCCATCATAGCTGGGGCCAGGTGCCGCAAAGTAATCGCTTTTGACTTCCGGCCCGCTGCTGGGCAGACCTTGCTGACCACAAAGAATGGCTGCCAAAGAGGGGCGGGCACCTGACAAAGTATTCAGATGCCAGCGGCTGGCTTGCAAGTGTGCGCCCAGATCACCGGGAGTGGCCGTGTTCTGATAGACGCTCAAACGAATAATGGCTTCGCTGTGGCTGGCCCGTACCTGTACCGCCTGGGGGCGACCAAAGGCCATGACAGCAGCATCCATTGCGCAGTCATAGGCATCCGCCTGATTGCCCGCTATATCTAGCAGGCAGATTTGTTCACTTGGCAGGCCGCTAAGGGCTTGCAGCTCAATCAATAGCGCAGCAGGCCGTTGAGTATGCGCCCATACATAGAGTTTCTTGTCGTGATAGCACGCGCGGGCCCAGGCGGTTTCCTGATGATCTGCCGCCGCCTGCCATTCGTAACTGTGATCGGGCGTGCTGCTGGTCTTGGCCGCTGCCTCATTGGCGGATAATGCCGCCTGATTCGACGGGACAGGGGTGGCCCAGCGGGCATCCAGCAATGCGGCGCCCTGATGGGCTTGTTCCACTTGAACGGCCAGCACTCCCAGGAAGTTGCCCATATGCACGCAAGCAACGACACCGGGCACTTTCAGGGCAGCCTGCTTGTCTACGGTTTGTAATTCTGCACCCTGGTACTGCCCGTTTTTGTAAGACCAGTAAGGAGGGCGCACAAGCGCCCCGTGCAAGAGATGGGTGCCGGGTGGCAGCTCTGGCCATTGCGCTCGGGAAGTATCTTGTACTGAATGACTCATTGCCGGGCCTTTGCGACACGCAGTGCTGCTTGCATGATTTCCACATGGGTACCGCAGCGACACAGGTTATAACGCAGCTCGTCCCGAATCTGTTCTTCAGTGGCTTGCGGATTACGGTCCAGCAAAGCCTGCACGGTCATGACCATGCCGTTCAGGCAATAGCCGCATTGGGCCGCTTGGCAATCAATAAAAGCCTGCTGGACGTCATTGGGCTGGCCGTCCTGGGCCAAACCTTCCAATGTAGTGATCTGCCGGTTTTCAACCAGGCTGACGGGCACCACACAGGAGCGTGCCGCCACGCCATCTACCAACACTGTACAGGCGCCGCACTCGCCCAGGCCACAGCCGAACTTGGGACCATTCAGTTCCAGATCGTTACGCAGGACATAAAGCAGCGGAGTATCGGGTTCCACCTCGATGATGTGGGTCTCTTGATTGACCCGCAAGGTGTGCGGGCGAGTACAAGGGTTCATGGGTTTCACCTTTGGTTGATCGCACCTTGTTGTCTGACAGCGTGTGCGGTGCTTTTATCAGCTCGGTATTGATATGCTTAAATTAAGTGTATACACTTTAATTTATTGAGTAAATAGATTCTACTACTCCCTTGAGGCATCAATCAAAGCCCTCTTGGCAAGCGGTCTTGAATTCGGGTGTTTCTTATTTAATATAGGGTTTACACTGATTATTAAGCCCTTGATTTTCTCTTTATAGTAGTTGCGGTAAATGAGTTTTAGCGCACTGTATTTGATTTTATTAGGGCGTGTGCGCTAGTAATTCGTGTTTTGCTAGTGCGTGCCTCAGGCGGGTTTTCCAGGGTCTGATCCGTATCGGCCCCCCATAGACCTTGTTGATAAAGCCCAGCCAGGAGAGTGTGATGTCTTACGATGCGCCGCGCCACCAGCAGCAAGACTTGCTCAAGGCGCCCGGCACCTTGCTGATTTTAGCGGCACCGGCCCGGCCTCCCAAGCCCTCGCCTGGGCAGCCTGGCGTGGTGTCCGAGTATCTGCAGGCGCACGACGATATCTTTGTCGCGGTGTCCGAGCAGGGCTGGGTGCGCGCATTTCATGGCCACGTGGATTTGGGTACGGGCATTCAAACGGCCCTGAGCCAGATTGTGGCCGACGAGCTGGACGTACCCATGTCGCGCGTACAAATGGTGCTGGGCCATACCGATGCGTCCCCGAATCAGGGACCCACGATTGCCAGTGCTTCCATCCAGATTCATGCGGTGCCATTGCGCAAGGCGGCGGCTCAGGCACGGCAATTATTGCTGGCTCAAGCCGCACAGCGCTGGACGCTGGATGCAGATCAACTGCGAGTCGAGGACGGCACCGTTATTGCCTCTGACGGGCGCAGCCTGAGCTATTGGCAATTGCTGGAAGGCCTGGAGCTACGCGCCTACCTGGATAAAGAAACGCCCACCAAATCGGCCGAGCAATTGCGCATTGTAGGGACACCCCAGGCGCGTGTCGATATTCCCGGAAAAGTGGCTGGGCAATGGGTTTATGTACATGATGTGCGCGTGCCGGGCATGCTGCATGGTCGTGTCGTGCGTCCTCCTTATATTGGGCGGGACAGCGGGGATTTTGTAGGTTGCAGCCTGGAGTCGGTCGACGAGCAATCCATCCGCCATATTGGCGATGATGTGCAGCTTGTCGTGCTGGGTGACTTTATTGGTGTGGTGGCTCGCCGTGAAGAGCATGCGATGCGTGCCGCAAGAGAATTGAAAGTGCGCTGGAAAGCGATTCCTCCTTTGGAGGATATGAGCAATCTGGAGCAGTTGATTCGTCGTCAGCCCATGACAGAGCGTTTGCTGACAGATACGGGTCCGGGTTTTGATGAGTTGCCGCCGGAAGGCAAGCGCCTGAAGCGCACGTATATCTGGCCTTTCCAGTTACATGCCTCGATTGGTCCTTCTTGCGCCGTGGCCGATTACCAGCCCGGTCATAGCCGCATCTGGTCGGGCTCGCAGAACCCGCATATGTTGCGTGTGCATTTAAGTCAGTTGCTGGACGAAGACGAGGCAGGTCTGGAGATCATCCGTCACGAGGCCGCAGGATGCTATGGCCGCAATTGTGCCGACGATGTTTGCTCCGATGCTTTGCTGATGTCGCGGGCGGTAGGTGCGCCGGTGCGTGTGCAACTGACCCGTGAACAGGAACACGGCTGGGAGCCCAAAGGGGCCGCCCAGTTGATGGATGTAGAAGGCTCTATTGATGCCCAAGGGCAGTTGCGTCACTACGATTTTGTGACGCATTACCCCTCCAACGATGCACCGAATCTGGCCTTGTTGCTAACAGGCCGTGAATCGGCGGCACCGCGTCAATTGGAAATGGGCGACCGTACCGCCTTGCCGCCTTATAGCTATCCCAAACAACGAGTGGTTTGCCAGGATATGCCCGCGATTGTGCGCGCGTCCTGGTTGCGTGGCGTGTCGGCCATGCCGAACTCCTTTGCGCATGACTGTTTTCTGGACGAGCTGTCGGTAGAGGCTCAGGTCGACCCCTTGACCTATCGCTTGCGCTATCTGGATAAGGACGTCCGTGCCCAGGAACTGCTGCAGGCAGTGGCTGATAAGGGCCAATGGCAGTTGGGGCGTCAAGGTTCGCGTGGGCAGCCGGATGAGCAAGGATATTTGTATGGCCGTGGCTTGTCGTACGCCCGCTATATCCACAGCAAATTTCCCGGTTTTGGTGCAGCCTGGTCCGCCTGGTTGCTGGATCTGCGGGTGCATGCCGAAACGGGTGTGATCGAGGTCGAGCAAATTTATGTCGGTCAGGATACTGGGCAGATGGTGAACCCGGCGGGTGTGCGTCACCAGATTCACGGCAATGTGATTCAGTCTTTGAGCCGGACCTTGTATGAGCAGGTGCGCTTTAACGCGCAAGGCGTGGTGAGCGCGGAGTGGGGGGCTTATCCCATTGTTGATTTCCCGCGCATCCCGCCTATTGAGGTGGTTTTGATGGACAGGCAATCCGAGCCGCCCATGGGGTCGGGCGAGTCCGCCTCCGTGCCCTGTGCCTCGGCTATTGCCAATGCTTTATTTGATGCAACTGGCCGACGTTTTCGGCAGGTGCCTTTTACACCGTATGTGGTCCGGGCCGCGCTGGCTGCTGCGCCTCAAACGGCGTAGGCAGCAGCAATTTTCATGGGTCAGGCCCAGGCCTGACGGTTTCAATCCAAGGACAGATTAATGAGTACCTTTCTTTACGGCGGCCATGTTCATGCCAATGGCATTCGTCAGCATTACCTGCGTTTCGGCGGTTCCGTCGGTGGGCGCGATCAGCGTCCTGCCGTCATCATCGTTCCTGGCATCACCAGCCCGGCTGTGACCTGGGGCTTTGTGGGCGAGCAGTTCGGCAAGCACTTTGACACCTACATTCAGGACGTGCGTGGCCGTGGCTTGAGCGAAGCAGCGGAAGGTATGGACTACAGCCTGGACGCACAGGCGGATGACTTGATCGCATTGGCCCAAGAACTGGGTTTGAAAGACTACATCGTGGTTGGTCACTCCATGGGTGCGCGCATTGGTTTGCGTGCGGCGCATAAGAACAGCGATGGCTTGAACCGTCTGGTGATGGTTGATCCTCCCGTCTCCGGCCCAGATCGCCGTGCCTATCCTTCCAAGTTGCCTTGGTACGTGGATTCCATGGCGATGGCTCGTAAAGGCTGCACCGCAGAAGACATGCGTGCCTTCTGCCCGACCTGGACCCAAGAGCAACTGCAATTGCGTGCTCAGTGGCTGCACACCTGCCACGAGCCTGCGATTCTGGCCAGCTTTGAAGGTTTCCACACCGACGACATTCACGTCGACTTCCCGCATCTGAACGTCCCCGCTTTGCTGATGACCGCCGAGCGTGGCGACGTGGTGCGTGATGAAGACGTAGCCGAGATTCAGCAACTGGCCTCTGGCGTTCAGCACGTACGCGTGCCCAATGCCGGTCACATGATTCCTTGGGATAACGAAGCTGGTTTCTACGAAGCCTTCGGTGATTTCCTGGGCCAGCGCTTGGTGTGATGTTGAAAGGGCCACATGGGTGGCCCGTCGTGATGCAGAGGTTCCGCGTCAGTGTCGGAACCTTTCACAAGGAGAGACAAGATGGCAGTAAGTGATTACCAACTTATCGAGGCGTGGCAGGAAGTGCTGCGTCTGTCCAAGCTGCAAGCCGGTCAGACAGTGACTTTGCTGACCAGCTCGACCACACACCCGCAGACGATGCAGTGTGCACAGATTGCGGCTCAGTCTATGGGTGCGATTGTGAATCGCCTGGATTTGTTGCCGGTCAATGCGGAAAAAGCCTTGAGCCGTGACTCGTTGGCCTACTTGGGTACGACTCCGCTGACAGGTAATGAAGCGGCGATTGCGGCCTTGAAGGCCAGCGATCTGGTTCTGGATTTGATGACCCTGTTGTTCTCGCCCGAGCAGATCGACATTCTGAAGTCCGGTACCAAGATTTTGTTGGCGGTAGAGCCACCCGAAATTCTGGTTCGCACTGTGCCAACCGAAGCAGATCGTGCACGCGTGACCGCAGCCGCCGCTTTGATCAAGGCCGCCAAGGAAATGAGCATTACCTCGGCTGCCGGTACGGATTTGCGTTGCCCGCTGGGTGAATTCCCCGCGATTCGCGAGTACGGTTTTGTGGACGAGCCCGGCCGTTGGGACCACTGGCCTAGCGGCTTTGTGCTGACCTGGCCTAATGAGTTGGGTACCAACGGCACCATCGTGATCGACAAGGGCGACATCCTGTTGCCACAAAAGAAGTACTCGACTGAGCAGATCATTCTGACGGTAGAAAACGGCTACGCCACCAAGATTGAAGGTGGTATCGAAGCCGAGCTGCTGGACGAGTACATGAAGACTTTCAACGATCCTGAAGGCTACGCGATTTCCCATATTGGTTGGGGTCTGCAGCCGCGTGCTCACTGGTCCACTTTGGGTCTGTACTCGCGTGAGAACACGATTGGTATGGATGCGCGCGCCTTCGAGGGTAACTTCCTGTTCTCCTTGGGACCGAATAATGAAGCTGGCGGCAAGCGGACAACGGCATGCCACATTGATATTCCTTTGCGCAATTGCACGGTTAGCCTGGATGGCCGCGCCGTAGTGCGTGATGGCAAAGTACTGGACGGAGGCGTTGGTGAGTACGAATGAAGGAGCGGTTTACGCTCAACAAGGGTTTGGGTCGACACTGGAGCCTAAAGCTCCCTATGGGCTGCTGATTATTGATCTGGTGAACGGTTTTGCCGACCCGGCGGTATTTGGTGGCGGCAATATCCCTGAGGCTATCGAGAACACGCAGACCTTGCTGGCAACGGCACGCGAACAGGGCTGGCCTGTTGCGCATACTCGCATTGTTTATGCCGATGATGGCGCTGATAACAATATCTTCAGCATCAAAGTTCCTGGCATGCTGGGTTTGACAGAAGACGCGCACAACAGCCACATTGTGCCTGAACTGGCCCCTGCACCGGGCGAGTTTGTGGTTCGCAAGAACGTGCCTTCGGCCTTCTTCGGTACGCCTTTAGCGGCCTGGCTGACTCAACGTGGTGTGCAAACGCTGCTGGTCGCCGGTGCGGTCACCAGCGGTTGCGTGCGTTCCAGCGTGGTCGATGCGATGCAACTGGGCTTCCGCCCATTGGTGGTATCTGATTGCGTGGGTGATCGTGCAATTGGCCCGCATGAGGCCAACCTGTTCGACATGCGCCAGAAGTACGCCACCGTGGCGACGCGTGAAGAGGCGATGAAGCTGATCGGTCTTTGATCGAGTATCGGTGGCCTGCCGCTTGGGGGCAGGCTATCGGACCTGTGCCCCTGGGAGTCGAGCGACTCCCAGGGGCTTTTTTTGGCTTTGCGTGGCAGTGGAAAGTTTTCTTGTGGGGCCCGGGTTCGGCTTGTCTTGGCGGGTCCCTTGCCCACGCTGCGCGTGGGTGCCCTTGTCAGAGCATCGGGGCGGGCGGGTCGTGAACTCGGAGCGCGGTTTGTCCCCCGGACAAACCGCAAGCGTGCTACTCAAACAGCACGACCCTTGTATCCCGCTCCGATGCTCTGCCCGCGGCAAGGGCCCTGACTCGCCCGACAAGCCGAACCCGGGCCCCACAAGAAAACAAGCAGCATTAGTGAAAGTGCAAATGGTGTTGGGGAAGCGCTTAATACATACGCATCAGCGCTTCCAACCTTTTCAAGCAACTGTCAGGTTTCCTGGCAAGCGTCGACTTTTAAAACGCCCAGCGCAGATTCACCTGTCCTTGTAGCGATGAATATCCACCTCCGAACTGTGAGCTGATGCCGGTGCCAATCGACAGGCGCTCACTGCGTTGCCAGGTCAGGCCTGCTCGCAGGTTCATTGTGTCGCGGGGCAGCACGCTATTGCGGGTATCAAACGCGGTATCCGTGGACGCAATCGCGAAATGTGCCGCTTGAGTCAGATCGCGGTTCAGCCATTCATGATTCCAGCCCACGTCGACATTCATGGCCAAGTTGCTGCCATCGTTCAGGGCGCGATTCCAGGTGGCGGTCAGCCCAAGGCTGGAGCGCAAGGCGTCGACGCGTTTGCTGTCCAGGTGAAGGCGCGTTGCCGCGTTGCCCGATTCGTCGATAGAGGGCCGGGACACCGAGGCATAGTTCATGCTGACAAAGGGGCCTACCGATAAAGAGGGGTTCAGCTCCCAAAGGTAGCCTGTGCCTGCATCAAGCGACAGATTGCGCCCGGTCCAGTCGGATGAGTGGCTCGCCTGGTAGTCACCAATAGCAATCTGTCTGCGCATATCAGCTTGCTCCAGGCCCAGACGCAGCCCACTGAAAGCAACAAGGCCTTCTTTTGCTCCAGGACGGTATTGCAGGTGGGCAGCAAGGCCAAATGCGGTGGCTTTGCTCTTGCCAGAGTAAGGGGCATCCGGTTTGACTGACAGGTCTGAAATATCAAGTTGGGCGCCGACGGCGAAGTCGGGAGCCGATTCCAGCGCGCGCCCAGCTCCAACGATCAAGCCATAGCTATTAGCGTCGTAGCCCAGCATGGAGCCACGCGTGTTCTGATCGGCGTTTGCGCCAAATACCAAGGCGTAGCCTTGCCATTCCGTACCAGGCCGCAGCAGGCTTTGGCTCAGGCCTTGACGGGCAGTTTGCATGATTGAGCGCTCATGCATCAGGGAAGCAGCCATGGCAGCGCTGTAGCCAGCCGGTGAAATCTGGTCCAGGGCAGTGGGTATTTGTGAGCCGTCTGTGGCCGAGAAGTCGAGTGCCTGAAACAGTGCTTGCGCGGATGCGGGCGCGGCGGCAGCCAGCTTGAACAAGGCGTTCCCGGCCTCTCGCTGGTTGGCATCGTTGCCATACTGGCTGTAGGCATTGTCGGCACGGGTGGCAGACAAGCGGTAGCGTTCACTGCCTAGGGCCGCAGCATCAAACCGCAAGGTGGGTGATACATGAGCGATCTGGGTAGTACTGAAGTTGCCGCTGTGACTGGCTGCTTCTACCAGCGAGCCAGTGTCGACTGACCAGGAGTTTTGATACCAGTCGGCCAAGGGTTCCAGCTTCAGCGTGCCGTCCAGGTCTGCATGGCCGCTGACGGCCAGCACGTCGTGGCTGCCTTTGCCGTCAAATTCGGCGACCAGGCGTCCCGTCGATGTTTGCTGGAAATCTCCGTTGACGCTGATGCGTCCGGCTGAGTTGCCGGGCGTCAAGGTGCCAGCGTTGATCAGGGCGCTGCCGCTGGCCAGATCGAAGTTGGCATTGCCACCTAATGTCGCTGCTTCCTGGACGGTGGCGCTGTAGACCTGCAAGGTGCCGTTCAGTTGCGTGGTGCCGCCGTCAAACGACAGGGCCAGATTGTCTTTGCCGGTGATGTTACCGGCGTAGCTCAGGTGGAATGTTGCGTCGGGCTGGTCTATGCTGCGGCCCTGGCTGTCAGCCGTCTGGCCAAAAGAGAGGGTGGTCAGACGTAGTTGATTGTTGTCGTCACGTTCTGCATAGCGCGAAATAATATCGCCTTCGATCTGGGCGCCTTGCATCAGGTTGATGCGCTCTACGTAGGCGTTGTCAGAAATCAGGATGGCCGCTTCTTTGCCTGCGACTCGCCCGCTAATGTCGGCTTGTTGAACCAATGGGCCGTTCAGTTCCGGCAGCAGGGTTTGATTAGCGCCCCCGCTGCTGCGTATGTAGGAGCCACGACGCTCGACTTCGTTGCCCAGTGAGTTGGTGCCAAAATCGAAACGCAGGCCTACGCCCTGAGGGCCGGTAGCCTGGATGTCACCGCGATGAACCAGTGTATGTCCACGGCCGTAAGCAAATTGAATGCCTTGCCCGTTCAAACCATCGGCGTAGATTTTGACGCCTGGGTCGATGACAAGGGTGTTGTTCTCGCCATCCACCCGTATGCCTGCACCGCCTGATCCTGCTGCCAGCAGGTCTGCAGCTTGTCGGATCTGGTTGTTGCTGCCGTAGATATGCAGGCCCAGACCTAGTGTGGATTGGTTGTATTGGCCTGGAAGGTATTGCGTGCCCTCGGCATTGCGTGCAAAGAAACCTTGTGTATTCACCAGCTCAAGGCCATCGCCGTAGATCGAGCGTCCGAAGAAGTTGGCCCGGTCAATGGTGTAGCCAATATCTTGCAGTACCGCCAGTTCAGCTTCCATGAAGCCTGAATAGTTGCGGTAGTTCTGATGGCTCATGACGCTGTTTCGAAGCTCGATATGGCTCATGAAGTTGTTATCGATGCTGCCGTCTTCTCCCAGTATTTTTACGGGGACACCACGCAGGCCACCGGCCAGAACTTGCTCGATATTGGCACCGATCAGAAAGCCCTTGTCCTGACGCAAGTCGAAGGCATCAGGGTCGTAGGAGGTGTTGCAGCCATTACACAGAATCTTCTGGTCTGCCTGTGCTGGATTGCCGTTGTCGTCTCTTAGTAGTTGAGTCCAGCTATTCAGTTGGTCTTCGAAATACGGTTGTGTGTCATTTATGCCGCCCCTGTCTTCCACACTGCTTAACACGCCTAGCCCATGGGCAATTTCGTGTATGGCCGTCAGAAGTACGCTGTCTTTACCGGTAAGGGGCGTTTGT
Source organism: Alcaligenes parafaecalis (assembly GCF_026344135.1). Classification (NCBI taxonomy): domain Bacteria; kingdom Pseudomonadati; phylum Pseudomonadota; class Betaproteobacteria; order Burkholderiales; family Alcaligenaceae; genus Alcaligenes; species Alcaligenes parafaecalis. The sequence continues at coordinate 725,087 of NZ_JAPKNA010000002.1, forward strand.
GTAAATGCCGGGTTTGTTGCGTAGTCGTCTTGGCCCAGGCCAAAAAAACCATGTCCGCCGAGTGGCAGCGTACCTTCGGCAGGCGACAGGCCGAAGATGTTCTGCTGCATTTGCGTCAAGGAGCTTTGGCCGTCATTGGCGGCGGGCGAGCCACCGTAGGCGTTGCCTGCCTCGTCACTCGTACCGATATTGACGATGGTTGGGGGATTGTTCCCCTGGATCTGGAGTATTTCAGCCCAATAGCTCAGGCCGTCAACGATCTCGTTTTTGTAGGCATCATGTCCTTGCCAGCTCCAGAAGGACGTGTTGTGGCGTTCGTCGAATGGGCCATCGCCCATGTCAAAAAACCGCGCGATAAAGACGGTGCGCCCCGATGCGTCTGTGACGGCTCTGTCTTCCAGGGCGTGAGCAGACAGTGGGGCAATGGCGAGTGCCAGGGCGGCATACAGTTTTGTTAGTTTCATTGTTGAGCAGGTGTTGAATGCGCGAGATATTGTTTGCACTGAATGGCCCCTGAGGTAGAGGAAACAGTTTGATTAGAGTGGGCGTTCATTGTTGCTGCATTGAGGCAAGGCTGATGAAGGGGGATGCCCTTGGCCTGCGTCGGGAAAATATAGCAGATGGTGTCAAATGGACATTGATGGTTTTAAACCCTTGGCTTTGTTTTTAAACGGGGCTTATTTGCTTTTTTTGAGCTTTGTGCTTTGAGTTTTTTTTGAGTTCTGGGGTTGCAGGGTTGAGGGGGAGTCGCTTTTTTTGGGGCGGCTTTCTTCTGGTCGTGCCGTTTGGGCTTTGCGTGAGGGCGGTGAGTAGTTTTCTTGTGGGGCCCGGGTTCGGCTTGTCTTGGCGGGGACCTTGCCCACGCTGCGCGTGGGTGCCCTTGTCAGAGCATCGGGGCGGGCGGGTCGTGAACTCGGAGCGCGGTTTGTCCCCCGGACAAACCGCAAGCGTGCTCCTCAAACAGCACGACCCTTGTATCCCGCCCCGACACCCTGCCCGCGGCAAGGGCCCTGACTCGCCCGACAAGCCGAACCCGGGCCCCACAAGAAAACACGCAGCTAGGGTTAAAGCCCAAACGGCACTGCTGCGGAGGAAAAGAGAGCTGTTCGGGGTCAGCGCTCCCAGGGATTGAGCAGGGCGACAGGGGTGTCTTTGAAGTCTTTGGTGTTGCGTGTGACGATGGTCATGTCGTGCACCAGGGCGGTTGCCGCGATCAGAGCGTCTCGCTCGCCTTTCTTGTTTGGAACATGTAGTTGGGCGCAGCGTTGTGCAACGGCAGCGTCGATGTTCAAGGTGAAGTCGGAGAATGTGGGTAGTACCTGGTTTTCAAACCAATTGCGCAGTATGGCTCCCTGGGCGGCATCCTCCCGTTCTTTGCCCAGGATGCCTTGTTCCAGTTCCAGGACGGTAATGACGGATATGTACAGGGTGGCAGCGTTGACGCTGCGAATCCAGGCGGTGACGTTCGCATCGGCTTTGCCGGATTTCATTTTCCGTATTTCGGAGATGACGTTGGTGTCCAGAAGGTACATGGTCAGAAATCAACAGGGCGGGTGGTGATAGTGCTTCGAGTAGGTTCAAAGTCGATATCGGCTTCGTCGTCCTGCATGGCGAGTTCATCGATGATGTTGCGGCGCTGCTCAGTCAGGTGCAGGTAACTTTGGAATGTCATTAGTACATGCGAGGGGCGGCCACGGTCTGTAATGATGACTGGTCCATTGGTAGCGGCTTTTTTAGCTTCACTGGTAGCCTGGTTGAATTCCCGGCTTGAAAGAGTGGTGATAGTCATGGTGCACCCTCCTGTAGTTTATTAATGTAGCTATGTTACTACATTTTGTTTTACTTGGTTTGTGGTGCTTGTTTGCACCAATAAATTTATCCTTTAGTCAGAGACGTGAAAAGACTATGTGTGACAAAGAGCTCACACCGGATTAGAAAGGTGAATCAATGGCAGGGCAGCAGCATGTATCAGGGGTGACGGGCATTATTCTGGCAGCGGGGCTGGGGCGTCGTTTCGATCCTTCGGGCCAATGCTTGAAGTTGTTGGCCAGGATGGACGACGGCAAAACGATGGTGCGCCGTGTCTGTGAAACGGCTTTGTCTGTTCTGGACGAGGTGCTGCTTGTTTGTGATGTCCATGAGCCGCTTTTGCGTCAGGAATTAAGTGATCTGCCTATTCAGTTCGTTCAGGCTCCGGACGCCATTCGAGGCATGGGCGTCAGTTTGAAAGCGGGGATACAGGCTGGCAAGCCGCAGTATGGCTATGTGGTGCTGCTGGCAGATATGCCTTGGGTGAGGCCTAGCACTGTCGCAGCGGTGGCTCAGGCGGTGCAGGATGGGGTAGGGATTGTGCGTCCCGTTTTGAATACTCAGCCCGGCAATCCTATTGGCTTTGGGCTGCCGTGGCGTCAACAGCTTCTGGAGCTTTCAGATGAGCAGGGCGCGCGTGGTTTGTTGCAAGCCAATAAAGATCAGACTTTGTTTGTGCCTTTGCTTGACGAGGGGATTTTGCGCGATGTGGACACCCCAAGTGATTTGGGGATGTCCTAGGCATCTGCTCAATTAACCGTGCCCGCGCTGTTTGGCGATCTGCTGACGTTCCAGGCGACTGATGTAGTGCTGAATGGCCATCTGCGTGGAGGCAGACAGGTCAATAAAGGTACAGCCCAAACGCTGAATCTGTTTGCCATTGGCTAGCTGCTGCGTTTCTGTACGCGCTACCTGCAGCGCAACGACGAAAGAACCTGCTTGCGGCAGTTCCAGCAGGGACTCGGTTTTATGCGTGCCTATGACTTCTGCCAGGCTTTGAGATTCGTCCACCAAGGACAAGCCACCGCCGCTGATATCGTGCAGTAAAAAGCTCTTGGTTTCGTTATTCAGTCGCAAGATCACCATGGCCGGTTCGCTGACGGGCACATTGACGCGGAAGAATTCGCGTCGCTGCAAGCGTCGAATGGATTCCGGGATGGGGATGGCCAGTGCTGGCTGCCCTTCGTAGGAAACCATTTCGGGAGTGGGCCCCTGAAAGGTCACCTTGATCTTGTCCAGCGAGGTCTCGAAACTGGTGCGTTCGGACTGCAGCAGATTGCGGGTTTTTTCTTCTTTGTTGGCGGTATCAATCACCACAACATTGTTGTCCAGATCAATGTCCAGAATGGTGGTGACAATCCGGTCATTGCCCTGATTGGCTTCCATGTGCAATAGCAGGCCCCCTTTTTCGATAGCCCGTAAAACACGCAGAATTTCAAATTTGGACTGGATCTGGTACGGATCGTCTTCGATGGGATCAAGAGGAGAAGTCATGGATGGCGAGGCAAAAAAGATCGGTAAGTGACTGTAAGGGATTGTACGCGCCAGAGTAACACTCTGGGCGCGGTTTGAAAGGTGAAGTCTGCTAGTTAGTTGCCTAAGTATTTAGGCTTGGTTTATATGCTGCAGGGCACAGCGTGCGGCGGCGAGATCCCAGGCAGCAGAGCCTACGGATTTGAAGAAGAGCGGCTTGTCTTTTGGGGCCGGGGTTCGCAGCACCTGGTGAATGCTATGGACCTGGCTCCAGTCCACCTGGGCCTGAATCAGGTCCCCCGCTTCCTGGCGAGCACCCGCAACGTCATCCGCATAGAGACGGCTGGCTAATAGGGTATGGGCCTCGAATTCAGCCATGTCCGGTTTGAAAGCTCCCAGGCCAATCAGCAGACGATCCTGACGGGCGGGCTCGTGATAGACGGGTGTCAGGCTGGATGTCAGGGCAATCAATACATCGGTCTTGTCAGGCACAGCGGCCGCCGCCTGGATTCGGTCTCCGAATTGCGCTTGCAGGGATTTGGCCACGGACTGAGCACGCTCGTGATTGCGACCTGTCAGGGTGACGCGAGCCTTGGGATAGAGCGTCATGATGGCATCGCAGTGCGCCAGGGCTTGTCGCCCGTAACCCAGCAGGGTAATGTGCTCGGGGCCCTGGGACCACAGTGCCTGAATCCCCAGCATGGATACCGCTGCGGTGCGGCGTTCGGACAGGACGGGCGCATCCATGATGAGCAAAGGCAGGCCATTTTGGGCGTCGTACACGCTGACCAAGCCCTGGATAATGTCCTGCTCTTGTTGCTGATTGTCCGGCATCACATTGGCCAGCTTATGTACCCCTATATCGTGTGAGACGGCAGGCATGGACAGCATTTGCCCTGTTTGGGGATAGTTCAGAACCTGACGGGTTGGGGCGACGATAGTGCCAGCGGCATATTGGGCCATGGCTTTACCTAGCTGGGCGACCAGCTCGGGATAGGGCAGAGCACGAGCAGTCTCTTCAGAGGACAGGACGGTATAGGAAGCTTGCGTCATTCCAGGGTCTCCATGGAGTCGGTCTGTGGGCAGCGCATAGTGCGGGACTATCGATAATCCAGTGTAGCGTAGGCCCAGCCCAGGGCAATAGGGCCTTTCCGCCAGTGATCTATTGACCCACCTTGACAATTAATCCGACCCTTCTGGCGGGCTGTCACGGCATAATGAGGCCTGATATCCGCACCTGCCCGCGCGCGGTGCCGTGCATTGGGGAGAAAAATAATGAGTTTGCTTAATTCTGTTGTGTCGGCCTTGTCGTCGACGGACGCTAAATCTAAAGAACAGGGCGCTTTGTTGCCTGCCTTGATTCAAGTGGTCAGCACTTATCCCGGTGGCTTGAGCGGCTTGATCGAGCGCTTTCGTACCGGCGGTTTTGGTGATGTGGTGTCGTCCTGGATCTCGCAGGGCAGCAATCAGGAAATCGGTCAGCAGGATTTGCTGGGCGTGATGGGTCAGCCTGCCATCAAGCAATTGGTGGATCTGTCGGGTTTGAATCAGCAAAGCGTGCTGGACAATCTGAAGATCATGCTGCCATCCCTGATCAATCAAGCCAGCCCGAATGGCCAGTTTGATCCATCCCACATTACCGATGCCAGCAGCTTGCTGGGCGGTTTGACGCAGTTGTTTCGCAAGTCTTGATCCCTTGCGACGGTGACGCCGCCTGCTAATGGTTTGCGGCGCACAGAATACAAAAAAGCCTGAAATCGGTGCAATACCGGTTTCAGGCTTTTTTTATGGCTTGATGCAGCAAAACCTGTACAGACTCTGTACAGGTTCTCCCGTCTTTAGCCGCGTGCGGCTGCTTCCAGCGCTTGTTCCAGATCGGCCAGAATGTCGTCGATGTGTTCCAGACCAATGGACAGGCGCACCATGTCTTCGCTTACGCCCACAGCCGCCAGTTCTTCGGCGTTCAGTTGACGGTGCGTGGTGCTGGCTGGATGGCACGCCAGAGATTTGGCATCACCAATATTGACCAGTCGCAGGACCAGGTTCAGCGCGTCAATAAAGCGTGTACCGGCTGCGATGCCGCCTTTGATACCAAAGGACAGAATGGCTGCGGGTTTGCCGCCCATGTAGCGCTTGGCCAGCTCGTGATCAGGGTGATCGCTCAGACCGGCGTACTTGACCCAGGATACTTGCGGGTGCTTGTTCAGGTACTCGGCCACTTTCAGGGCGTTTTCCGTGTGGCGTTCCATGCGCAAAGGCAGGGTTTCGATGCCTTGCAGAATCTGGAAGGCGCTAAAGGGAGCCAGAGCAGCACCGGTGTTACGCAGCGGAGCCACGCGGCAGCGGCCAATAAAGGCAGCCGGGCCGAAGGCTTCGGTGTAGACCACGCCGTGGTAGGAAGGGTCAGGTGTATTCAGAATGGCAAAGCGCTCTTTGTGCTCGGCCCAAGGGAATTTGCCAGAGTCCACCACCATGCCTGCGATGGTCGTGCCGTGACCGCCCATGTATTTGGTCAGCGAGTGCACCACAATGTCGGCACCGTGTTCGATAGGACGGCACAGGGCAGGGGATGCCACCGTGTTGTCTACAATCAGGGGCACGCCATGACGGTGAGCGGCATCAGCCAGCGCACGGATATCAATGATGTTGCCAGCCGGGTTGCCGATGGTTTCGCAGAAAACGGCGCGGGTGCGGTCGTCAATCAGGGCTTCCAGCGCTTCAATGTCGTTGGGCTGGGCAAATTTGACGGTAATGCCCTGACGCGGAAAGGAGTGCGCGAACAGGTTATACGTTCCGCCATACAGCTTACTGACGGACACAATGTTGTCGCCGGCCTCAGCAATCGTTTGGATAGCATACGTGATGGCCGCCATGCCAGAGGCTACTGCCAAGCCGCCAATCCCGCCTTCCAGGGCCGCAACACGCTCTTCGAGCACGGCATTGGTCGGGTTCATGATGCGGGTGTAGATATTGCCGGGTACTTTCAGGTCAAACAGATCCGCGCCGTGTTGCGTATTGTCGAAAGCGTAGGAAGTGGTCTGGTAAATCGGGACAGCAACAGCTTTTGTGGTCGGATCTGGCTGGTAGCCAGCATGAATGGCAAGAGTCTCTAGTTTCATGGTTAATTCTGAAATTGATTATCAAGTGGCTTATATAAGACAGAGCAAGCATAACCCCTGTATGCCGAGAAATACATCTAAGGGCGCAGACATTAAAACTATGCCTTTATTCCTCAAGGTAATAAGGGCTTGTCATTGATGGTGGGCTCTGCTTTTTAAATAGCAGGTGGATATTTCTTATTTTCGTTACTTCGCAATGGCCCTACATGGGTTAGCATTTCGTATCCGGGCAGATGGCGTGTTGCATCCTTCCCCGAGGTCCTAGAGGCTTACATGAAAGTATGGTTTAAGCGGGGCTTATTCAGCCTCGTCGTTTTGGCTATTGTCACGGTGGTTGGCGGGGCAATTTTCCTGCTGACATTCAATCCCAATTCGTACAAACAGAAGCTGGCGGACATCGTCCAGCAAAAGTATCAACGTACGCTCAAGATTGACGGTGATATCGAACTTTCTCTCTTTCCCCGCATTGGCCTGTCCGTGCAGGGGCTGTCCCTGTCTGACCGTAATTCGGAAGATCCTTTCGCCTCTTTGGAGAGCGCCCGTTTTGCGGTGGCCTTGTGGCCCTTGATCAATAACCGCTTGGTGGTGGACCACGTGGCGGTCACAGGCTTCAAGGCCTGGATTGTGCGCGATGAAAACGGCAAGCTCAATTTTGATGACTTGTTGCAAGCCCCGCCTGCCGGTCCTCAACTGCCTGTAGCCCGCTCCGGCGTGTCCTTGCTGCCCGCCGCTCAAGCGGCCGAGGCCCCGCAGGATAAACCTGCCGAGCCTGCAGCAGCTCCCGAATCCTTGCCCGTCCCGGAATTGATTGCCAAGCGTTCTGGCAGCGAAACAGATTTCCAGATTGATATCGCTGGCCTTAGCTTGAAGGGTGGTGAAATCCATTACTTCAGCAAACGCAGCAATATGATTGGCCGTTTGTTGCAACTGGAAGTGAACACAGGCCGCATGACCTTTGGTCAGCCTTTTGATGTGGCCTTCAAGAGCCGTCTGTCCGGGGATTACCCCGTGGCCGATGGCGTTCTTGAAGGACAAGGGCAATTGAGCCTGGACCCTGCGTCCAAATCCTATGGTGCACAAAAACTGAACTTGAGCTTTGTGGGTAATCTGGACGAGCTGCAAGCGCAAAGCCTGACGCTTAAAGGCAATGTGACCTATAAGTCCGCCCAGCGTCAGTTCAGCGCCACAAACCTGGATACACAATTGCAAGGCCAGTGGCTGGGTGCTTACCCGGTCAGCGATTTGAATGCATCGCTGAACACGCCCAAGATGCAGATCGACAGCTTTAGTGACCTGGTTTCTTTCGAGAAACTGGCGCTGCGCATCCGTGGCAAGAATGAAGATCAGACTCTGGATTTGGCTTTAGACGTCCCGCGTATTCAGGTTTCGCCCGCCGAAGCTGAAGGTGCGCCTGTGGTCGCCAGCCTGAAAGTTAGCGGTCCCAAGGTGTTGGGGCTGGGCCTGACCCTGCAAGGTTTGTCCGGTAACAGCCAAGAACTGCTGTTTGAGCAGGCCAAGCTGGAAGGGGCGCTGAAGCAAGGTAGCCGTGTCGCCCAATTGAAGGCGGCTTCGCCCCTGCAATGGCAACCCTCCAATGAGTGGCTGCGTTTGCCGGATATTCAAGCCAATGTGCGAGTCGAGGACGAGGCCGATGCGGGCAGCCGCTTTGAGATGCCTGTCACGGGTCAGGCGGATTTGAATAAAGGCAAACAGGAATACAGCGCACAGCTAAGTAGCAGCACCGAGCAGGCCCAGGGTAGTCTGGATCTGACACTGCAAGACAAGGGTAAAGGTCCTTTGCTGGCGGCAGTGCTGAAGGCAGACAGGCTGGATCTGGACGAGTTGCGCTCCATTTTCTGGGCGACCGCTCCAGAAGTTGTCACCCCGATTGATCCTGAACCCGCTGCCGAAGCACCAGAAGCGGCTGCTGAGTCGGAGCAGGAGCCCGCCGCTGAAGAGGCTGAGCAGGCGGAGCAGCCCAAGGCAGAGCAAGCAGAAGCTACTCCTGAAGCCGAAGAACCTGCTACCGAGGAATCGTCTTACGCTTGGCTGGATGCGCTGACGTTTGATCTGCGTTTTGAAATTGAGAAACTCCGCAGCCTGGGTGTGGTGCTGGAGCAGGTCAAGGCGCAGGTCAAGAATCAAGGTCAGCTCATTAATCTGTCGCAGTTCAATGCACAGGCCTATGAAGGCCAGCTTCAGGCCAAGGCCAAGGTCGAGCCCGGCAAGCGTTTTGAACTGGGTTTGAAGTTGCAGCAAATGCAAGTGGGTTCGCTCTTGCTGGATGCCTTCGGCAACGATTATCTGGCAGGCAAGGGCAATGTGGACTTGAACTTGAAGGCGCAAGGTGCCACACAAGAAGAGCGTCTGAATGCCCTGGAAGGCGGGCTGACCGTAGATTTGCACGAAGGTAGCTGGCGCAGCGTTGATCTGGACCAGAGCGTGCGCGATATCAACGAAGCGGTACGCAATGCCTTTAGTGGTCAGATTCCCTTGCTATTGCCAGAGTCAGACCCCTTGCGTCGTACTGTTCTGAGCCGTCTGCAAGGCAGCCTGGATATCAAGAAAGGGCAAGCCAGTTTCCGTAACTTCCGCGCTACGACCCCGATTCTGACGGTCACAACCGCGAAAGGCTCCACACTGGATTTGGTGACGCAACAGGCGGATGTGACTTTGCAGGCGCGCTTGAACCATAACAATCTGGCCGCCGAGGAACGTAAATCCTTCCAGGATCTGCGCAATGTCCTGATTCCTATCCATATTTCTGGTCCTTGGGCCGAGTTGTCCTACCAGATTCAATGGAAAGAAATTGCCAGCACATCGATCAAAAAAGCGCTGCAAGACGGTTTGCTGGATTTGTTGAGCCAGCAGGCCACGGAAGCCAAGAATAATGCCAATGTTGACGTCAAGTCCGAGGTAAAGCAGATCATCAAGGACGAGCTGGGCGCCAAAGTCCCGCAAACCGTGGGCGAGGCCATGAAGCAATGGTTCAAGCCATGAGCACAGGCCCAGTCATGAACACGGTAGTCTCTCAGGACGCGGTCTATCTATTGCAAGGTGGCCCGGCCTTGAGTGATAGCAAGGCGCTGGCCTGTACGGGGCGTTGGGTACTGGGTAACGAGCAGGGGCAGATTCTGGCAGCAGATGCGCTGCCCACCTTGTCAGAACTGAGCATAGAGCTGCGTTTTGGCCAACTGGTACTGCGTGCTCCCGGCATGTTGCGTCTGGATATAGAAGCGGATGTGATCGAGGACGATCCTGATTCCTTCTCCACCTGGCAGGAGAATGGTCAGTCCGTGCAATTGGTCGATGAAGGGGATTTGCCTGCAGAGTGGTTTACGCGCTACGCAGGCCAGCCACTGCGTTTGTTAAAGCGTTTGCCAGAGTCGGCTTAACGCAGTGTTGGCTGTCATGTCCATCTGCATATAAAAAAGCCCTGCTCATGGCAGGGCTTTTTTTGTGATTCCAATCAGGTCGTGGGCTCGGATTGCAGCCGGTGATAGCGGGCCAGCAAGGTTTCCTGGCTCTCCTGGTGCTGAGGGTGAATCTCGATACATTCAACCGGGCACACCACGACGCACTGTGGCTCATCAAAGTGGCCAACGCATTCTGTACACAGGTTGGGATTGATCTCGTAGATCTCCTCACCCATGTAAATAGCCAGGTTAGGGCACTGCGGCTCACAAACGTCGCAGTTAATACATTCTTCTGTAATGTGCAGTGCCATAGCGCAGTGTCCTGATAAGCGTGGTCTTGGAATTTGACCAGTCGGTCACCTTACAGTGTAGTACGGACCGCTACGCAGGGCGAGTTCAGGTGGTTGAAACCGCTTGTTGCTTGCGTTCTTTGGCCTTGGTTTGTAGCCAGCGCTCCACGGACGGGAAGACAAATTTGCCTACATCGCCACCCAGAATGGCAATCTCGCGCACGATGGTGCCGGAGATGAACTGGTACTGGTCCGAAGGAGTCATGAACATGGTCTCGACTTCAGGCAGCAGGTGGCGGTTCATGCCAGCCATTTGGAATTCATATTCAAAATCAGACACGGCGCGCAGGCCACGTACGATAACGCGACCATTTTGTTCGCGTACAAAGTCCTTGAGCAGGCCGGAAAAGCTTTTTACTTCCACGTTGGGATAGTGGCTGAGCACTTCGGAAGCGATCTCAACACGCTCTTCAACCGTGAAGAAAGGGCGCTTGTTCTGGCTGGAGGCCACACCGACCACAACGTGATCGAAAAGGTTGGCGGCTCTCCGGACCAGGTCTTCATGGCCTCGGGTCAGGGGGTCGAAGGTGCCGGGGTAAACAGCAGTGATCATGGTGCATCCGCGTAAATGGTTCAAGTTGGCAGGTCGGAGTCCGGGGGGAGCGGCGCAGGCGTCCCGGAAAATTCGGCATTATTGACTGTTTTTTGCATCGCAGCAAATCGCAACAAATGATAATGTACCTGCCCTGCCTTATCCTGTCGTAGTATCCCGTATTGATCTGGGGCTTGTATAGGGGTTTCGGACTCAATGTAAACCAGTGCGTCCGGTGCCAGCACATTGGGCAGCAAGGGCCAGATACGTTCCATCCAGTCGCGCGCAAAAGGCGGGTCTATGAAGACCAGATCGTAGCGCATCTGGCTGCGCTCCAGAATATGGAGGGCGTCACCTGCATGGATACGGACGTGTTCGGCTTTAAGCTTGGTGCGCAGGGCGCGCAAATTGGCAACAGCGGGAGCGTGACGCTCCACCATTTGTACAAAGGCCACACCGCGCGAGGCTGCTTCAAAACCCAGAGCGCCACTGCCCGCAAACAGGTCCAGTACGTTTTTATCGCTGAACTGTGCGCCCCAGAAGTGGTTAAGCCAGTTAAACAGGGTTTCACGCACACGATCCGGGGTAGGCCGCAGGCCGGGTGCATCGACAACTGAAATCGGTGTGCGGCGGTAATCACCACCTACAATACGGACAGCATGTTTTCTCATTCGCGCTTTGATCGGATAATGTGGTCATTCAACAGAATTTTCTAGTGTAAATCGTATGTTCAGTTTTTTTAAAAGAAAGAAGGCCAAGCCAGAGCCGCAAGCCACTCCTACGGAGCTGACCGAGCCGCTTTCTCCTGCCCAGTCCGAGCCTCAGGCCGACTCGGCGCCCCCCCCCCCCGCTGTAAGGCAGGAACCCAGTGCACCGGTGACGCCACCGGCCGTGCAGCCTGCCGTGGTTCTGGATGGCAAACCTGAAAGCCAGGCTGAACATCAAGCCGCCCCCGAGTCTACGCCCTCGCCGCTGGAGGTGCCACCGCCTGCGCCTGCCAGCGTTCCTGTGCCCGCGCCTGCACCTGAAGTAGCGCCTGTGTCGGAGCCTGCTCCTGCCTTCGTGCCTGAAGTTGCTCCTGAGCCAGAGGTAGTTCCCGTACCTGAGCCTGAAATTGTGCCGATGCCAGAGCCGACTCCGGCTCCTGTGCCTGAGATTGCGCCAATTCCACAACCTGAGGTGATGCCTGCACCAGAGCCGGTTGTGGTTCCCGTACCGGAACCGGAAATTGTGCCGACGCCGACGCCGGCCCCGGCTCCAGAGCCCGAGCCCGAGCCCGAGCCCGAGCCCGAGCCCGAGCCGGTACGAGCTCCCGAGCCAGAAGCGCAGGCTCCTGTGGTCACCAAGACCTCCTGGATGTCCCGCCTGAAACAAGGTTTGTCGCGCACGGGTCAAAGTCTTAGCAGCCTGTTCGTCGGTGCCAAGGTTGATGAAGCTCTGTTTGAGGAACTGGAAGATGCCCTGTTGATGGCAGATGCCGGTGTCGAAGCAACAGAAAAACTGATCACCGCTTTGCGTGCCCGTGTTCGCAAAGAAAAAGTGACCGAGGCTGCGCAGGTCAAACAAATCCTCTGTGACATCCTGACGGATCACTTGAAGCCTTTGGAGAAATCCTTTCCGCTGGGCTCCAGCAAGCCGTTGGTCGTCATGATTGCTGGTGTGAATGGCGCGGGTAAAACCACGTCCATCGGCAAACTGGCTCATACCTTCCAGGAGCAGGGCGCCAAAGTGCTATTGGCCGCCGGTGATACCTTCCGCGCCGCGGCTCGTGAGCAGTTGATCGAGTGGGGCACCCGCAATAACGTCAGCGTCATTGCTCAAGATGGTGGCGACCCGGCCGCAGTGGCGTTCGATGCCGTGCACGCAGGCCGTGCCCGCGATATGGATGTGGTCATGGTGGATACGGCTGGCCGCTTGCCGACTCAGTTGCACTTGATGGAAGAGCTCAAGAAGATCAAACGCGTGATTAGCAAGGCAGACGGCCAGGCTCCTCACGAAATTCTGTTGGTTGTTGACGGGAACACCGGCCAGAACGCGATTTCGCAAATCCGCGCTTTTGACGCAGCCTTAGGCTTGACTGGCCTGGTTGTCACCAAACTGGATGGTACGGCCAAGGGCGGTACGCTGGCTGCAGTGGCTGCCTGTGCCCAAGGCGTACGTCCTATCCCGGTCTACTGGATTGGTGTGGGCGAGGGTATGCAGGATCTGCAAGCCTTTGTCGCCCGTGAGTTTGCGTCCGCCTTGTTGGGTATGAACGCTTAAGGCCAAGATTGTCTATAAAAAAACCGGCGATGCCACTGAAGGTATCGCCGGTTTTTTGTTTTTTTTGACCGCCGGACAGCCCTAAGGCTCGGCGCCCCCGGTGAAAAGCGTCCCTTTAGGGGGGGGCAACAAGCCTTGGGCGTAGCTTGGGGATCCTTACCGTTTAGCGCCGCAGCAACTCGGTTTGCGGTTGATGTTGATCCAAGGCATTGAGCGCATGTTGTGCATGGGCAGCACGGCCGTGGCGGGCATGGGTCAGCCAGTCGCGTGCAAACTGCGCTTGCTCAGGGTTGGCGGCATGTTGGGCGTACCAGTCCAGTGCTACATCAACATCAGTAACGGCGCCAATCAAGGCCTGACACTCTCGCAATACCCGGTGCAGTCCTTGTTTATCAGCGGCGCTGGGCAAAAACTCCAGGCAGTAACGCAGGCTTTTGATGCGATTGCGCAGCCGGTGCTGCTTGTCCTGGCTGATCTGTGCGAAGCGCTGGCTGCGCAGTTGAATGGTCTGGAACCAACGGCTGATGCGTGCTTCAACCAGATGCTCGGCTTGTGGTGCACTTTGCAGCTCCAGCGTGGGACCACAAATCAGGCTTTGCAGATTACTTAATAGCAAAGACTGAAACTCGGCGGCGCTGGCCAGTTGGACCGGGTCATGCTCAAGATGCGCAGGTGCGGGCTCCGGCGCCGGGCCGGGCATGCCCGCTTGCAACAGCAAGGGGGTGATCTCCAGATGCACCAGATCCTGATCGCGCGCCTGACCAAACAGACCAAAATAATGCGTCAGACGAGTATTGGCATAGCCTTCGCTAGCTGACAGCCACATTTTGAACAGCTTGCGGCAGGAACGCAGACGGCGTAGACCCACGCGCATCAAGGCCAGATAGTCTGCCTGACGGGAGGAGTCCGGGCGTATGCCATCCACCCCCGCCAGCAGGGCGGCATTGCGGATCACTTGCTCCAGGCTCATGGTCGCGCTCAAGCTGTAAAACTGCTCCAGATCTTCGGTATCAACAAAATGCGGTTTGGGCAGATCGTAGGCTTTGCGCGTCAAGGCGGCCGCCACTTGCTCGGGCGACAGGTCCAGGCTCTCGGATTTGGCCCGGCGGCGATCTGCCAGACTGGCCAGTGCATCGCCTCGTTCGGATTTGCTGCGCATCTCCAGAATCAAGCCATGCTTGTACAGCCAGCGTTGGCCGACCTCAAACATGGTCAGGCTCTCACCGCTGATCAGCTCAATTTCCAGCTCGTTAACTAGTAGCTTCAAGCCATTGGATTCGATGTGACCTACATCGTAGGCCAGCTCCAGCTCCGATTGGCCTTGCTTGATCAGCGCTAGTTCGCGCTGTATTCGGGTCTGGTAACGGGCCTGGATCTGTTGAGCATAAGGGGCCAGCGCAGCGTAGGCGGCCGTGCCTTGATACAGGTCCAGATCCAGTTCCGGGCCAGGCCGGGAGTGATTGATTTCAATTCGGGACAGAGTATCAGGACCGGGCAGTTTGACGGTCTGCACCCATTGCTCGCCTTCCTTGCGCAAACGCAGGGCGATACTGGTCCGCGCCAGATCGCGTTCGGGCGTATCAAAGTAGATGGCGTTTAAGGTAATGCTACCCGTGCGTACAACGTCAAAAGCGGTCAACAAACCGGGACGGGCACTCTCGGGCACAAAAAATTTCAGCTCTTGTTCTAGCACAGCATCGCACTCGAGATGTCGCCCACAACAGGTGGGCGGATAAAACGATTATTTTGCATGTAAACCGGCCAAACTTGAAGTGGTCACACCCCTGGAAATGTGTGTAGTCATGTCAAGTTTTATAAAGGGGGGGTGCCCAGCGGCTCGCGCCAGCCCAACTGATGTGAAATGCTGTTGGCGCACTGTCGCAACTGCGCCAGGATAGGGCTGTCGATACTGGCATCAAACAGGGTGCTGGGGCCCAGGCTGGTCAGGGCCAGCACAATCTGTCCGGAATGATCAAACACAGGCACGGACAAAGCATCGATGCCGGGCAGGGGATTACCCAGTGCCTGAGCCACGCCTTGCTCGCGGATTTTCTCCAGCATGGCCGCCAGTTCTTTAGGGCTGGGGCGCAAGGGGCTGATACTGGTGACCACAGCGCTGTCGCCCGCTTCACGCTCAATATAGTGGCGAGCGACTTCCGGCGGCAGCCAGGCGGCAAAGACGTGGCCGGTGGCCGTATGCAACATGGACATCACCGTGCCGCAGCGCATATTGACGTGGACCGGGTAGCTGGCCTCGCTGATATGCACCATCGTGGGGCCATGTGACCCCAACACGGCCAAACCCAGGGTATGCCCAATGCGTGAGGCCCAGGACTGTACCAGTGGCAGGGCAATCTTGACCGGGTTCTGACTTTGCAGGCTGACCAGGCCCATCTGCAAGGCAAAGGGCCCCAGTTCGTACAAACCGGTAGCGGGCGCCTGTTGTACCAGTCCTACATTGGTAAAGCTGACCAGGTAGGGGTGGGCTTTGGCTGAGCTCATGCCCGCCTGGGTCGCCAGATCGCGCAACATCATGGGCTGGCCGCTGTCTACCAGTACCTTCAACAGGCCAAAACCCGTTTCAATGGATTGGATACGGCGACGTTTTTCGTCCAGCGCAGGCAAAATGGGTTCGGTCATAGGGGCTTGGGGCGGTTTGGCACGGTCTTCAAGTGTACCGACTAATGAAGCTGCCCGCCGGGGCCTGGGTGTCGTAAAATGGTCTTAATTATTATCTGTCTGAGCAAAGAGCACGATGAATCAAGAAATTCAGTCCGACGCTGGTCAACTGGGCGCCAGTCCAATCGCTCCCGTTCCAGAGATTGTTGAAGAGCTGCGCGCAGGGCGCATGGTTATTCTGGTTGACGAAGAGGACCGCGAAAACGAAGGCGACCTGGTCATGGCCGCTGAATTCGTGAATGCCGAAGCGATCAACTTCATGGTGACACATGGTCGTGGTCTGGTTTGCCTGACCCTGACCGAAGAGCGTTGCCGCCAACTGGACCTGCCTTTGATGGCTACCCGCAACGGTACGCGCTTTGGCACCAACTTCACGGTGTCGATTGAAGCGGCTGAAGGCGTGGAAACCGGTATTTCCGCTGCTGACCGTGCCCGCACCGTGCAAGCGGCGGTTGCGCGCGATGCGCGTCCGATTGATCTGGTTCAACCTGGTCACATTTTCCCGCTGAAAGCGGCCAAAGGTGGCGTGCTGGTACGTGCCGGTCACACCGAAGCTGGTTGCGATCTGACTGCGATGGCAGGCTTGACTCCGGCCGCCGTCATTTGCGAAGTGCTGAATCCCGATGGCTCCATGGCCCGTTTGCCCGATTTGCTGGTGTTTGCCCGCGAACACGGCATCAAGGTGGGCACCATTGCGGATCTGATTCAGTACCGCAGCGAACATGAATCCATGATCGAGCGTCTGCACAAGAAACCCGTCAAGACTCCTTACGGCGAATTCGAGTGCCATGCTTACCGCGACTTGTCTTCCGGCGGTTTGCATCTGGCACTGGTCCACGGCCAAATCAGCCCTGATGTTGAAACGCTGGTGCGTGTGCACGAACCCACCACGGTTCTGGACGTCCTGGTTGAAGATAGCGTCGGCCATAGCTGGACCCTGCCGACGGCACTGCGCACTGTCGCCAAATCCGACAGCGGCGTCGTGTTGCTGATGAACTGCCAGAACTCTGAAGAAGAGAGTTTCGAGCAGATTCACGCCTGGAGCGAGGACAGCCCGGCACAGACTCCACGCGGTCGTCCCAGCCGCAATGATTTGCGCACTTATGGAATTGGTGCACAGATTTTGCGTGACCTCAATGTTGGCAAAGCCCGTTTGATGTCGCGACCACGTAAAATGCCAAGCATGGCCGGGTTTGCATTGACCGTGACGGGTTACCATAGCGAACCAGATTCTCAATCCTAAGCGGAGCTTCCAACATGAATCCTTACATTGTTACCCCTGACCTGAACGGGGAAGGTCTGCACATTGGTATTGTGCGTGCACGTTTCAACGAATCCATCGGCCTGACCGAACTGGAAGCTTGCTTGAAAGAGCTGGAAGCCTTGGGTGTGGACGAGCGTGATGTGACGGTTCTGTCCGTTCCTGGCGCGCTGGAATTGGGTATTACTCTGGGCCAAATGGCCGAAACAGGCGAATTCGATGCTCTGATCGCACTGGGTGCCGTCATCCGTGGCGATACCTACCACTTTGAAGTGGTCAGCAACGAAAGCGCTTCGGCTATTACACAAGTCTCCCTGGCTACCGGCATTCCGGTTGCTAACGGTGTACTGACCACCAACACAGATGAACAGGCTGAAATTCGTGCCGCTGAAAAAGGTCGCGATTGCGCCCGTACAGCGGTCGAGCTGGGCAATCTTATCGCCGTCCTCGAACCCGAGCTGGACGACGATGAGGACGAAGATTACGAGGACGAAGATCTTGACGACGACAAATAAAGTCCCGGCCAGCAAGGCCAACGGACGATCCGCGCGCCGCCGCTCGCGCGAATTTGCCCTGCAGGGCATCTACTCCTGGCTTTTGCGAGGGGCAGATGGCCTGCAGGAAGCCACCTCCATCGACGCCCATATCCGGGGCGACGAGGAGTTTGGCGAAGCTGATGCAGCCTGGTTCAAAACCTTGCTGTTCGGCGTAATGCGCGAAGCCCCAGTGCTGCGCGAACGCTTTTTGCCTTATGTTGACCGCCCTTTGGAAGAGCTCTCTCCCATCGAGCACGGCATCTTGCTGATTGGCAGCTACGAACTGGTGCATCACGTAGAAGTGCCATACCGCGTTGCCATTAACGAAGCAGTCGAACTGGCCAAATCCTTTGGCGGTACCGACGGCTTTAAATTCGTTAACGGCGTACTGGACAAGCTGGCTGCCGACGTACGCGCTCCTGAAGTTGCCAAGCAGGCCCGCCGCTAAAACGGGGCGTGCCGTGCTGAACGAGTTCGGTCTTATCCAGCAGTATTTCAATCGCCCCGCTCCCGAAGGATATTTGGGAGTGGGTGACGATTGCGCACTTTTCACCCCGAAGCCGGGCTGGCAACTGGCCAGCAGCGTCGATCTTCTGATCGAGGGGCAGCATTTCTTTCCTGACGTTGATCCCTTTCTGCTCGGGCATAAAGCACTGGCCGTGAATTTGTCGGACCTGGGTGCGATGGGGGCCAAACCACGAGCTTGCCTCCTGGGCTTGTCCATGCCTGAAGTCCGACCCGAATGGCTGGAAGCGTTCTCAAATGGCTTGTTCCAACTGGCTGATCAGGCGCAATGCCCCTTGATCGGTGGAGACACCACGCGCAGCAAGCAGGGCGTGGTCATCAGTATTACCGTTCTGGGTGAAGTCCCGGCAGGGCAAGCTTTGCAACGCAGTGCCGCCCAAGCTGGTGACGATATCTGGTTGACGGGCACATTGGGAGCAGCAGATATTGCCTTGCGCCTCCTGCAAGGCCGTCTTCGCGCTGATCCGCAGCGGCTGGCTGCCAGCCGTGGTGCTCTGGAGCAACCCTGGCCTCCGTATCGTCTGGGCCATGCCCTGGCCGGTTTGGCCCATGCGGCCATTGATGTCTCTGACGGCCTGGTTCAAGATCTGGGCCATATCGCCAAAGCCAGTCAATGCGCAGCCCATCTGGATTGGGATGCTTTGCCGCTGGACCCATCCCTGCAAGATTTGCCTGCCGAGCTGCAACGTGAAGCAGTCCTGGTCGGTGGTGATGTTTTTCAACTGTGTTTTACAGGTGCTCCCCAACAACGGGAGTCCATCATGGCGCTGGCCCAGCGCGAAGGCGTTCAGCTAAGCCGTATTGGCTCCATGCACGCTGGCAACGGGGTTCATGTGCGTGATCAACAGGGTCTGCATCCTGCCCCTGCCCAGGGCGGTTTCGACCATTTTGGTGGCTGAGTCTGTGTCATGAGCACATTTCCTGATCCTTCCTTGAATCCTATTCAGCGTCCTACCCTGGATTGGGTGGTTAAAAAGCCCTGGCGTCTGATCGCCTTCGGTGGCGGTACGGGCGTATTGCGTCCGGGGCCGGGAACCTGGGGTACGGTTCTGGCCTGGGTTTTGTGGGTCTTGGGTTTGCATGTACTGACCGACATGCAAATGGCGATCTTCCTGCCCGTCACTTTTTTCATTGGCTGCTGGGCGTGCCACCGCACCGGGTACGATCTGGGCGTGTCCGATCACAGCGGCATGAACTGGGATGAGATGGTCGCCTTCTGGCTGGTGCTGTGGTTGATTCCGCAAACCTGGCTGGCACAGGGCATCGCATTCGTGTTATTTCGTTTCTTTGATATTCTCAAACCTGCGCCGATCCGCTATTTTGATCGTCATCTGCATAACGGTTTTGGCGTTATGTGGGACGATCTTCTGGCCGCAGGCTATACCTTGTTGCTGATGGCTGTCTTGGTACGTTTTGGAGTCTTCTCATGAGCGAATACGAGCACGGCAATGCCGCCCTGGAATTAGGACGAGCCCTTAAAGATCGAGGCTGGATGGTCGCCTGCGCCGAATCATGTACGGGTGGCCTTCTGGCTGCTTCCCTGACGGATTTGCCCGGTTCCAGTGCCTGGTTTGAGCGCGGTTTTGTCACCTATAGCAATAAGGCCAAGGTGCAGGAGCTGGGCGTGAACCAGGACACCCTGGACCGTTTTGGTGCGGTCAGTGAAGAAACCGCGATGGAAATGGCGGCAGGGGCGCTGGAAGCCACAGCCGATGCAGAACTGGCTATTTCCACCACGGGGATTGCTGGCCCTGATGGCGCCACACCGGGCAAGCCGGTTGGCTTGGTGTGCTTCGGTTTTGCGCAACGCCGGGGCGATGGCATTGTGACCCGCGCAGCCGCCCGTATTTTTAACGGGGATCGTGCTGAAATTCGTCAGCAAGCCGTGGAATACGCCTTGAGCAGCGCACTGACCATGCTCAATCCTGCCTGATCGCCAGATCGCCCACCTTAGGCTGGCAACATCAAACCTAGCTGCCTGGCGCTCGAACGCAGTTCGGGCAGGCAGCGCTGGATCAGTTTTTCTTCAGAGTCCTGCCAATCCTTGATGCTGATACTCATCCCCGCGACGACACGTCCGCTGGCGCTGCGTACTGGCACGCCAATCGCCGTCAAACCCAGTTCCAGCTCCTCCTTGATCAAGGAATAATCCTTCTCCTGCACCTGCTTTAACTCGCGTAGCAAAGCCTCGCGGGTATGGGCGGTGTATTGCGTCATGATCTTGAAGGGAGCCAGTTCCAGATACGCATCCAGCCTGTTTTGTGGAAGCTGGGACAGCATCATGCGCCCGATCGAAGTGCAGTGCGCAGGCAGGCGGCTTCCCAGTCCCAGGGATACGGTCAGAACACGTTGTCGCTGAGCACGAGCCAGATACAGAATTTCGTCTCCATCCAGCAAAGCCAGAGCACAGGTCTCGCCTACACGGTCACTTAAATCATCCAGTATGGGTTGGGCCAGGCTGACGATGGACGTTGAGGAAAAATAGGCATGGCCCAACTGCAAAATCGCTGGGCGCAGCTTCCAGAAAGCACCTTCCTGTTCCGCATAACCCAAGGCTTGCAGCGTGTAGAGGCAGCGTTGAACCACCGCCCGCGCCAGGCCCGTTTTCAGAGCAATTTCTGCTGCCCGCAAAGGCCGTCTTCGGTCTGAAAAAGCCGTAATCACTTGCAGGCCACGGGCCAACGACTGCATGTAATCCGGGTCACCTTTGTAGCTGTCGGCGGCGGGGCTTGTCTCTTTGTTGGTCGTCATGGCTGAATTGGGCTCAGAGTCTAGTTTTGTTCGATTACCGAACCTGTAGGGATTATCAAGAATTATCGATGATAAATTGTAAAAAAAACAAGACTTAGCAATTTAATAATCAAGTTCGATTATCGAACAAAATAAGTTTGGAGTGATTCATGAAAAAAGTTCTGGCCCATAAAGTGGCTCCTCTTCTAGCCGGAATGGGCTTGATGTTTTGTTCCCTGACTGCACAAGCAGCCTATCCGGACAAGCCGATTCGCCTGGTGGTGCCCTTTACGCCAGGCGGTGTGACCGATGTGATCGCCCGAGGTGTTGCACAGCAAATGTCCAAGGATCTGGGCCAGATCATCATTGTGGAAAACAAGCCGGGTGCCAGCGGCATTATCGCTACCGACTTCGTAGCCAAATCCGCTCCTGATGGCTACACCGTCCTGTTGGCTGCAGTGGGTCAGGCGGTCGTCAATAATCACCTGTACAAAAAACTGCCTTATGACCCTGCACAGGATTTGACCGCCGTCTCGTTGGTGGCAGAAGGGCAGAACGTCCTGGTGGTTAACGCCAAGCAAAGCCCCTTTAGCACGGGGCAAGAGCTGATCGACCACGCCAGAGCCAAGCCTGAAGACTTGACCTACGCTTCCTTTGGGAACGGTTCCTCGTCCCACTTGTCGGCAGCGGCGTTCACCACAATGGCGAATATCGACGTCATTCACGCTCCTTACCGTGGCAGTGCGCCTGCCATGACAGATCTGCTGGGCGGCCATATCTCCTTCATGTTTGACAGCATGGGCACAGCTATCACGCATATCAATGCCAATACCGTGCGTCCTTTGGCTGTCTCGGGCCCCGAGCGCTCCTCGCTGTTGCCCAATGTGCCTACCTTTGCAGAGCTGGGTCTGGATCAGGGCTATAACGTCACTGCCTGGTTCGGTTTTCACGTCAGCAGTGGTACACCCGCCGACATCGTGGAACGCCTGAGCCTGTCCATGAAGACCGTCAGCGAGAACGCCGAGTTTGTGGAAACCTTCCGTCGTCAGGGTGTGGATATCATTTCCTCGACCCCTGCCGAGTACGCCGAGTTTCTGCGCCAGGAAGACGAGAAGTTTGGCAGCCTGATCAAGCAAGCCGATATCACGTTGGACTAATCGTTTTTGAATGGAGTACCTTAACGTGAGCGATCAGCACGCCCCGCAGGCCAGTCGTCCTGCCCCTTTGGAAGGTATCCGGGTTCTGGATTTGACCCGCATTCTGGCTGGCCCCTGGTGTACGCAGAACCTGGCGGACTTGGGGGCGAATGTCTACAAGATCGAAAAGCCTGAAACCGGCGACGATACCCGTGCCTGGGGGCCGCCCTTTTTGCAGACGCCCGAGCAGGAAGATACGGCTGAAGCGGCCTACTACTTGTCGGCCAACCGTAATAAACAGTCGATCAGCCTGGACATAGCCAGCCAGGCAGGGGCGGATGTGGTGCGTGCCATGGCACGGGAATGCGACATTCTGGTGGAGAACTTCAAGGTGGGTGGTCTGGCCAAGTACGGCCTGGACTATGCCAGCCTGAAAGCGATTAACCCCCGTTTGATCTATTGCTCGATCACCGGATTCGGGCAGACTGGCCCTTATGCCGAGCGCCCCGGTTACGACTTCATGATTCAGGCCATGGGCGGGATGATGAGCCTGACCGGCGAGCGTGACGACAAGCCCGGTGGCGGCCCCCAGAAGGCCGGGGTCGCTGTCGCGGATTTGATGACGGGCATGTATGCCACCAGCAGCATTCTGGCTGCCTTGTTCGAGCGTTCACGCAGCGGCTTGGGCCAGCATATCGATATTGCCTTGCTGGACTGTCAGGTGGCCATGTTGGCGAACCAGAACATGAACTATCTTGTTAGCGGGCAGGCACCGAAGCGGGCTGGCAATGCACACCAGAATCTGGTGCCGTATCAGGTATTCCCGACCCAGGACGGTCACATCATTGTGGCGATTGGCAATAACCGTCAGTTCGCGGCTTACTGCGAAGCGATTGGCCACGCGGAAGTGGTGGAGGATGAGCGTTTCCGCATCAATAGCCAACGGGTCAAGCACAGGGATGAGCTGGAGCAGATTCTGAGCGCGGCAATGCAAAAGCACCCTAGCGCTTACTGGTTGGAGACGCTGGACAAGATTGGCGTGCCAGCCGGGCCCATCAATGATCTGCATGGCGTGTTCTCGCACCCGCAGGTTCAGGCGCGGAATATGCGGATTGAACTGGACCATAGCCAGGCGGGGAAGGTCAGCATGACGGCCAGCCCGATGCGCTTCTCGGATAGTCCGGTGTCCTATCGCATGGCTCCGCCGCAGTTAGGTGAGCATACCGATCAGGCTTTGGAGAGTTTGCTGGGGGTAGATAGCCCGGAGCTGAAGCAGTGGCGTAGTCGCTAGGCGGACGCAAAGCCTGGGGCCAAGCAGAGCATTTGCTTGAAGCGGAGCCGGGTTTAGCCTTCGTAGTTCGATAAAAAAGCCCCGTTCATTCAGGATTGAATCCAAATGAACGGGGCTTTCTTGTATTTAAACTAATTGCTGTCGCTGTCGCTGTCGCTGTCGCTACAGTTACAGGCTGCCGCCACCTCCCGCTCTGTTTATCAGACCGGGAAGTTCGTCATTTAGTCTTATTTGTTCCGTGCATCATTAATGGCATTGCGTGTAGCAATCGCCGCGGCTTGAGCAGCATCACGCCAATCATGCCCACGGCTGGCGTACAGAATAGCGCGCGACGAGTTGATCATCATGCCATTGCCTTGCGAGTCCATACCGGCTGCAACAGTAGCCACCACATCGCCACCTTGTGCGCCAATGCCGGGCACCAATAAAGGCATATCACCAATACGGGCACGCACTTTGCCGATTTCCTCTGGGAAGGTTGCCCCCACAACCAGGGCGCATTGGCCGTTCTTGTTCCATTTCTCCGCGACCAGGCTGGCCACGTGCAGGTACAGAGGGGTGCCGTCAGCCATTTCCATGAATTGCAGGTCCGAGCCACCGGGGTTGGAGGTGCGGCACAGCACAATTACACCTTTATCCGTGTATTCCAGGTAAGGCTCTACCGAGTCAAAGCCCATGTAGGGGCTGACGGTGACGGCGTCTGCGCGATAGCGCTCAAAGGCTTCGCGTGCGTATTGCTCGGCCGTCGAACCTACGTCCCCACGCTTGGCGTCCAGCACGATGGGCAGGTGAGGGTAGCGGCTACGGATGTAGTCGCACAGATCCTGCAACTGATCCTCGGCACCCTGAGCGGCAAAGTAGGCAATCTGTGGCTTGATGCCACAGGTGTAGTCGGCCGTGACGTCCACGATCGCTTTGCAGAACTCATAAATCGCGCCGGGTTTGTCGGCCAGCTCCAAAGGCAGGCGGGCAGGGTCTGGGTCCAGACCCACCATCAACATGGATTGGTTGTCCGTCCAGGCACGGTTCAGTTTTTCTATGAATGTCATGGGAATCAGGAAAGTAAACGGCTATACAGAAAGCTGAGCCAGACGGCACCAGCAAAAATAAGGGACATCAGCACGGCTGCGCTGGCCAGATCCTTGGCGCGCCCGATCAAAGGGTGATGCTCCAGGGTAATGGTGTCAGCCAGGGCTTCCAGGGCGGAGTTCAACAGCTCCACCACCAGCACAAAGACCAGTGTGGCCAGCAAGATCAGAACCTCCAGCGGACCTTGGCCCAGCCAGAAGGCCAGTGGTGTCAGGATTACGGCCAGCGCCAGCTCCTGGCGAAAGGCGGCTTCATGACGCAGGGCGGCAGCCAAGCCTTGCCCCGAATAGCGCAAGGCATTGAACAAGCGGCCCAGGCCGCCTTTGCTTTTGAATGGAGAGTCTGACATGAAGAGGGTTGCAGATTGAAGTGCCCTGATTATAGGGGTTTGCTCGGGCGAAAAAAAACCGGATGGAGAATTCCATCCGGTTTTTGTACTAAAAGCGTGGCGATCAGGGCAGAAGTGATCAATTCCTGCCCGAATCGGGGTGCTGATAAGTGGCTTAGAAGCCGCCCATACCACCCATGCCGCCCATACCACCCATGTCAGGCATGGCTGGGGCAGGTTTGTCGTCCACGATTTCCGACACAGCCACTTCGGTTGTCAGCAACAGGCTGGCGATCGAAGCTGCGTTTTGCAAAGCAGTGCGGGTTACTTTGGTTGGGTCCAGAACACCTTGCTCAACCAGGTCACCGTACTCGCCGGTAGCCGCGTTGTAGCCGTAGGTGCCGGTGCCGCTGGCCACTTGGTTCACCACCACGCTGGCTTCTTCACCGGCGTTGGAGACGATGGTGCGCAAAGGAGCTTCGATAGCACGCAGGATCAGTTTGATACCAGCGTCTTGGTCGGTGTTGTCGCCAGCCAGTTGGGCAACAGCAGCGCGGGCACGAATCAGTGCTACGCCACCGCCAGGAACGATACCTTCTTCGACGGCTGCGCGAGTAGCGTGCAGGGCGTCTTCAACGCGGGCTTTCTTCTCTTTCATTTCGACTTCGGTGGCAGCGCCAACGCGAATCACAGCAACACCGCCAGCCAGCTTGGCCACGCGTTCTTGCAGTTTTTCACGGTCGTAGTCGGAAGTGGACTCTTCGATCTGAACGCGGATTTGTTTCACGCGAGCTTCGATGTCGGTGCCGTTGCCAGCGCCGTCGATGATCGTGGTGTTTTCTTTGGCCACTTCAATACGCTTGGCCTGACCCAGATCGTCCAGAGTCGCTTTTTCCAGAGACATACCGGTTTCTTCGGAGATCACGGTACCGCCAGTCAGGATAGCGATGTCTTCCAGCATGGCTTTACGACGGTCGCCAAAGCCAGGAGCTTTAACAGCGGTGGTCTTCAGGATGCCGCGGATGTTGTTCACAACCAGAGTAGCCAGGGCTTCGCCTTCCACGTCTTCAGCAACGATCAGCAAAGGACGGCTGGTCTTGGCAACTTGCTCCAGTACGGGCAGCAGATCACGGATGTTGGAGATTTTCTTGTCGAAAATCAGCACAAACGGATCTTCCAGAACAGCAACTTGCTTCTCGGAGTTGTTGATGAAGTAAGGGGACAGGTAGCCGCGGTCAAACTGCATACCTTCAACCACGTCCAGTTCGTTTTCCAGCGATTTGCCGTCTTCAACGGTGATCACGCCTTCTTTGCCGACTTTGTCCATGGCATTGGCGATGATCTCACCAATGGAGTGGTCGCTGTTGGCCGAGATGGAACCGACTTGAGCGATTTCTTTGCTGGTGGTGCAAGGACGGGACAGCTTGCGCAGTTCGTCAACAACCACAACAACAGCCTTGTCGATACCGCGCTTCAGGTCCATTGGGTTGATGCCAGCGGCAACAAACTTCAGGCCTTCTTCAACGATAGCTTGAGCCAGCACAGTAGCGGTAGTCGTACCGTCACCGGCGTTGTCGGAAGTCTTGGAAGCAACTTCTTTGACCAGTTGAGCACCGATGTTCTCAAACTTGTCTTTCAGTTCGATTTCTTTAGCAACGGACACACCGTCTTTAGTAACGGTAGGAGCGCCGAAAGAGCGGTCCAGAACCACGTTACGGCCTTTAGGGCCCATGGTGGTTTTGACAGCGTTAGCCAGAATGTTGACGCCGCGAACGATGCGGGTACGTGCTTCGTCGCCGAAATACACTTGTTTTGCAGTCATGGTTTAAATCCTATTGAATTTTCGTTGGCGGTACTTATTCGATCACGGCGAAGATTTCTTCTTCGCGGATCACCAGCAGCTCTTCACCGTCGATCTTGACGGCTTGGCCGGAGTACTTGCCAAACAGAACTTTGTCGCCGACCTTCAGATCCAGCGCCAGAACCTTGCCGTCCTCGGTTTTCTTACCGGGGCCAACGGCCAGGATTTCGCCTTGATCGGGCTTTTCAGTCGCGCTCTCGGGGATAACGATACCGGAAGCGGTGGTGCGTTCGTTGTCCAGACGCTTGACGATCACACGATCGTTCAAAGGACGCAGTGCCATGGAGAAACTCCTGTTTAAATATGACTTTAGTTGTGAGTCCGATTGGGGGGCGAGGCGTTTTAGCACTCAACCCCTTCGAGTGCTAATTATAGGGACGACTTTTCTAATTTCAAGAGCACGAGGGGAAAGATGTTACATATTTGTCCTGGGGCGTGAAGGCAGACGGCGGCTGAACCTCGTGAAGTTTTGATCTTTGGCGGGCAGGTATCTATAAAGTGAGCAGGCTGCACAGCAGAAACATGCGGTATATATGCAGGCACTCCTCATAGGGAGAGTGCATTGTGGTGGTCGTGTTTATTCTTGTTGAGGGCCACCTTGCGGCATCTCCGGTCGTGGATGCTGAAAACAGGCTTAGGCGGGTGAGCTAAGGGAAATCAGCTTGCTCATCGTGTTGAGGTTGCGGGTTGTGGCGACGACCTTGAGTTTTTTTTCGATGAAATTATTGTTAGCTTTAAGGTCTCGGTATCTGGTTGCGCAAACAATATAGGCAATGTCGCCGACGACGCGAACTTGATCGGGTGCGTGCTCCAGGGCATGGAAGGCATGTAGTAAGGCGTTGTCTGCCGGTGAACGCAGTAAGGTGAAATAAAGCTGGCTGGGGTTCTGGTCCTTGAACGGGTTGTTGGCCATGACTTGCATGAAATAGGCCGGTGTTCGGGCAATCACTTGAATATCCCCGCCCAAGTTTTCCTTGATGGCGTGGTGCGCCAGACTCTCTAGCTCTGGTTGCTCAAGCTTCGTGGACACAATTACATTGCCGCTCTGAATATAGGTTCTGACGTTCTGCAAACCAGCCGCTTCCAGAGCCGCCCGAAGCGGTGCCATCAGCACTTTGTTTTTGCCAGTAGGCATTACACCGCGTAATAAAAGAATCTGTGTGTTCATCGTTTGTTTTTGCAGTGAAGTAGTGCTGCTTAAGGGCAATGCTGGCCAGTAAAAGAGATTTTCAAGCGACTATTTTATGCTGTATTAAAAAACAGTAGTGAATTTGATTTTCTAGGTTTGCCTTTTGGGGAGTACAGGTACAATGAGAATCTTAATTAGCAATCATTCCCATTACCGTTTGAATGAGCCCGACCTCCAGTCCCTCCGATTTCGCTTCCTCTGATGAGTTCGTCAGCTTGTACCGTGAGCATCACGGCTGGCTGGTGCAGATGCTGCGTCGTCGGCTTAGCGGCAATACGGACCATGCCGTTGACCTGGCGCATGACACCTTCGAGAGGGTGATTCGCAGTCAATCCACCGCTGTTTTTACCGAGCCTCGTGGATTTCTGACGACGGTAGCCAAGCGTTTGCTGATTGATCAGTGGCGAAAGCAGGCTATTGAGCAGGCTTATCTGGAAACCCTGGCTGCGCGCAGTGTGGACGTTGAACCTAGTCCGGAGACCCATGCTTTGGTGGTGGAAGCGCTGGATTCGGTGTGCCGCATGATGGAGCAGTTGCCTGCGCGGGTACGTAAGGTGTTTGTGCTGGTGCAAGTAGAAGGCCTGGCCTATCAACAAGTGGCTCAGACACTGGGGATGTCGGTGCAGTCCGTGCAGCGCGATATGGTCAAGGCCTGGCAGCATTGCTATGCGGTGCTATACGCATGAGTGCGCCCCGTTCCGAGGCTTTGCATCCTGACATTATTGAACAGGCTGCGCACTGGATGACGCGGCTTGGGGACAAGCCTGATGCTTCTATGGAGCAGGCCTGTCAGCAATGGCGGCAAGCGGATGCCCGTCATGAACTGGCATGGCAGCGCCTGCAGGGCATCAGCGAGAATTTGAATGCCGCGATTGGTGGATCCGCCTCTGCACCTGTCGCGGGACAAACTATCTTGCGTTATTGCGAACGCCGTTCGCGCCGTCATGCCATGAAATGGATACTGGGCGGCGTGGCTGCTGGTTCCTTGGGCTGGCTCGGCTTGCATGAGGGTCTGTTTGATAGCGCGGATGTGTATCGCACAGCGACGGGTGAGCAGCGGGTTGTGAACTTGCCGGATGGCACGGTGCTGACGATGAATACGGGTTCTGTGGTGACGTTGCGCTACGACGCGCAGCAGCGTCACATTGACCTACGCCGTGGTGAAATCCTGATCTCCACAGCCAAGGATCTGGCCGCGCGTCCCTTCACGGTTGAAACCCCCAATGGTTTGCTGACGGCGCTGGGTACGCGCTTTACGGTGCGGCAGATGGATGATGAGGTGGCCGCAACACGACTGGCGGTTTTTGAGGGGACGGTGCGAGTGGAGCCTGTGGGTAGTGCATCCGCTTCGCAGATATTGCACGCGGGTGAGCAGGCGGAGTTTGGCAGACTAGGCGTGTTATCGATGCAGCCGCTGCAAGATACAGAGTCGTCCTGGACGCAAGGCATGCTGGTGGCCAATCGCATGCGTTTGGATCTGTTCCTGCAAGAGTTAAGCCGTTATCGCCCCGGTGTTCTGCGTTGCGATCCCGAGGTGGCTCATCTGACCGTCACGGGTGCTTTCCGTATTGATGACACAGACAAGGCTCTGGAAGTATTGGCCGGTGTCCTGAAGTTGCAGTTGCGTTATCGCACACCTTATTGGGTAAATGTCGGGCAGGCTTGATGACCGCTTTCGCCCTTGTTGAGACTAATTTGTAACTGCAGCGAAGTTTCCTGATTCTGCTTCGTTAGACATAGTGATAGACCCCGAGGCGCCAGGGGTTTGATCCCTTTATTCGACGAACCAGGAATTTTAGTCATGCCTCCAAGTCAGTCCTCATCCCATTCCGCTGTTGTTACGAGTCCTAGGGCGCGACCGACCTATCTGCGCCTGGCCCTTGGGCTTGCTTTGGCTGCCGCTCCGCTTGCCATGCCCGCTACAAGCAGGGCACAAGCCACCTCAGAGCGCGGCATTGTCTTTGCCATTTCGTCTGCGGCCCTGGATACGGCTTTGGGACAGTTTGGTCTTGCGGCCAAGGTAACGATAGCCGCATCGCCGGATCTGACCAGTGGAGTAAGGACTCAAGGGGTAAGCGGTCGATACACCGCGCAGCAGGGTCTGGAAGTCTTATTAAGTGGGACGGGCCTGCAAGCGGTAGCGAATAGCAATGGCGAAGGCTATCATCTGCGCCGTATCGCCAAGCAAGCACCGGGTGTATCCATGCTGGAGTCGGTAAAGGTCAGAAGTGGGGCTAGAGATGCCGTGACAGAAGGTTCTGGCAGCTATACCGCCCGCGCCGTGACCATAGGCAAAGGACAGCAAAGCCTGAAAGAAATCCCGCAGTCTGTGACGGTGGTGACACGTCAGCGCATGGATGATCAGAATGCCACCACGCTGGATGATGTGCTGGCCAACAGTACGGGCATGACGCTTTATAAAAGCCCTATGGGCGGGAACTACGTGTTCTCGCGCGGGTTTCGGGTTGACAGCTATCAGTTCGATGGCATTAACCGTGCGTTTTATTATCCGCAGGCCAATAGCTTTACCAGTAATACTGTCATTCTGGATCGGGTGGAAATCATCCGTGGCGCAACGGGTCTGCTGCAAGGGGCAGGCTCGCCTAGCGCTGCCGTGAATCTGGTGCGCAAACGTCCACTGGCAGAAAATCAGGTGGAAATGATGGTCAGTGGTGGTTCGTGGAATAACTACCGGGCCGATGTGGATGTGACTGGCCCCTTAAGTGAGGACGGTGCTTTGCGAGGCCGGGCTGTCGCCAGCTATAACGAGCGCGACTATTTCTATGATTACGCTAAAAGCAGCACTGGCGTGCTGTACGGTGCGCTTAGCTATGACTTCAGCCCGGACACCACGTTGACCGGAGGATTGAGCTACGAAAAGCTGCGCTCCAAACCGTTTTTCCATGGTTTGCCACATTATCCAAATGGAGATGACCTGGGTTTGAGCCGGTCAACGTCATTGGCTCAGGATTGGAATCGTTGGAATGGCACACAGACTTCGGCTTTTGCGGAGTTGTCCCATCGCTTCAATGATGACTGGTCGATGCGTCTGACAGGCACAAGTACACAGGAGTCCAATGACTCCAAATATGCGTTTTATATGGACGGTCCGATCAATCCGGCTACTGGTCTGGGTTTTCTGATGGCCGGTGGTGTATTTGATTTCTCGACACGTAATAAGGGATTGGATCTGGAGGTCAATGGTGCGTTCGAGGCGCTGGGTCGTAAACATTCTCTCAGTGTGGGTGCAAGCTTTAATGATCTGACCAGCAAGAATGATTTTTCCTTGGCGAGCATGGCTCATCCCATTGACGTCTGGAACCCCAACCCCCATGTGCCAGAGCCTTCGGATGATTGGTTGAGAGAGAACTCGTATCGGGGTGGGGCCACCATTGTAAAAATGAAGCAGAAAGGGGTGTACGGGGTGGGGCGTTTCAGCCTGGGCGACCCCTTGACCTTGGTGGCGGGTGCGCGGATTAGCTGGTATGAAAATAACAGTCGCTATCGCGACACCGGACTGTCTTATACCGACCCTTATAAAGAAAATGCAGTGGTCACGCCCTATGGGGGGCTGATCTATGAACTCACTCCCGATTGGTCCGCCTATGCCAGCTTTGCACAGATTTTTGAGCCTCAGAACTCATTGGATGCTGCTGGCAAAATACTGGACCCGATTCAAGGGACCAATTACGAGTTGGGCCTGAAGGGAGAGTTGCTGGATGGACGGGTAAACACGTCCGTAGCCTTGTTCCGTATTGATCAGAAAAACCGGGCTCAGCAAGACTTGGTGGGCAATTGTGCGGTGGGCGATATTTGCTATCTGTCCAGTGGCAAAGTACGCAGCCAGGGTATTGATGCGGAGATCAGTGGGGAGTTGGCTCCAGGCTGGCAACTATTTGCAGGCTATACCTTCAATACCTTGAAGTTCCTGGATGATACGCAAGTTCAGACAACCTCTTTTGGGCGTACTGTCACCCCCAAGCATATTTTCCGCTTGTGGTCTGACTATCAATTGCCCGGTGCGTATTCTGCTTGGAATCTGGGCGGCGGTGTGAACTTCCAGACCGGCAGTCATACTGAAACGCGAGGAGTCAAAGTGGCTCAAGCCTCTTATGCCTTGTGGAATGCCCGTGTGGGTTATCAGATCAACAGTAATTGGTCGGCAGCGTTGAACGTCAACAATCTGTTTGATAAGAAGTACTATCAGACCATTGGTGCGCCGGGCTGGGGCAGCTTCTATGGCGAGCCACGTAATGCGACTTTGACCTTGCGCGGGCGTTTCTGACACTGAGTATCAGTGGCAGCCGTTCAGTCTACGTCCAGGTATTGCCTTAATGGCGACAAAACCGGCTGGCTCCAAAAGGAATCCAGCCTGTTTTTTATAGGGCTAATGGAGTTGTTAAAACCAACTGCTCAACTCTTTTCAATTACGCTCCTGTGTGTCTGCTTAACCCTCAAGCAAGGTCTTAGGCAGCGCTAGATCGTTTGCTCAAATCTGGGGCGGGTGTAGCTGGCAACAACGGATCAATCGCGTGGCATAGAGCCAGCAACTGATCATCCGCGCCGATACCCGCTTCAATCAGCATCCCCACTGGTAAACCACCAGACAAGCCGATAGGCAGGGAAATACCCGGTGCACCCAGGTTCGAGCCCACATCGGTGCGGGAGATATAGGTGTTGAACGTAGGTACTGCCTTGCCGTTCATCATGGTGGTTTCATCATCGCCAATCGGGCAGGCAGTCAGTGGGCTGGTCGGGAAGATCAAGCCACCTACATTGGACTGGCGCAGCAGGTCTGCATAGGCTTGCTGCATCAGGGGGCGGTCTACATTCAGCGCTTCTTCGTAGGCTTCCTGGCTGATGGTGTAGTCGCCCGTAATGGCATCGAAAATCTCTTTTACGTCCGGGCTGTGAATACCGGCAATCAGCTCGTCCAGACCAATGCCGTACTTGTTTTCGGCCAGATACAAAGGCAGGTTCTGCAAGGTCTCGTACAGCACAATCGGCATGCCGACGCGGGCATTGATTTTCAGAACTGGGGACAGGTCTACATCGACCAGCGTGACACCGGCTTTTTGCAAATCATCCAGAAATGCGAGGGTGACGTCGGCCACACCGACATCCATCTCTTTCCAGAAGCTGTCACGGGGCACACCCAGACGCAGTTCTTTCAAGGAGGGAGTGGCGATAACAGACGGGGCTTGCTGGCAGAGCAGGCTGTCCAGCAGGCTGATGTCAGCCAGACTGCGAGTCATGGGGCCAGCCGTATCGCGGGTAGGGGACAAAGGCACAATGCCCTGACCCGAATAACGGCCCACCGTAGGACGGAAACCGTACAGGCCGCAAAGCGCTGCAGGCAGACGCACAGAAGCGCCCGTATCTGTACCCAAGCCAGCCGGGAATTGACGAGCCGCCACCACCGTCGCGGTGCCGCCAGAAGAGCCACCGGGAATGCGGTTCGGGTCATACGGGTTGCGGCTGGGGCCGGTAGTAGCGTTATTGGTCGTAATGCCAAAAGCCAGCTCGTGCATCACGGACTTGGCAGGCAGTACGGCACCAGCTTTACGCAATTGTGCGACCACATCCGCATCTTTCAGCGGCACGCGGCCTTGCAGGGCGCCGGTGCTGGATGTGGTGGGCATGTCTGTGGTGTTCAGATTGTCTTTCATCACCAAAGGCACGCCGTCCAGCGCCAAGGCTTCGCCACGGGCGCGGCGTGCGTCGGATTGATCTGCCTGCTGGTAAAACAGCTCCGCATTCAAATGAGCCAGACCGCCCAAATGGGCCATTTCTTGTGATTGTTTGAGCAGCTCGTCGGCAATCTCGCGGGCGCTGAACTGGCTTTTTTCCAGACCTGCCAGCAGATCGCTGGCGCTAAGTTCGGTAAGTGACATGAGGTCTCCTGGGGAGGCGTGAACGCCCCCGGCTTTGCTGTGATAATCCGATCAATCAGCCTCTAACAGGGCTGTCTTGAAAAAGAGACTGTAAGGGTATCAGCAAGCAGGAGGAATAACTCAGGAAGCCTTCCAAACGACCTTGTTGCGGCCAGCATGTTTGGCTTCATACAAAAGCTGGTCGGCCTGTTCAATGGCCAGGTTGATGTCGCCATTGCTGCTGAGCTGAACCACCCCAAAACTGGCCGTTAAGGTATGTGCCGTGGCGGGGATATGCAGATTCATCACACTGCTGCGCAAACGCTCGGCAACCAGCACGGCGGTATGCAGGCTGGCACTGCGTATCAGCAAGACAAACTCCTCGCCCCCAAAGCGGGCCGCCAAATCATCCTGCCTTACCGTGCGAGCCAGCAAAGCCCCGAACTCCTTCAAGGCCCGGTCGCCCGCAGCATGGCCCCAGGTGTCATTGACCATTTTGAAGTGGTCCAAGTCGCAAGTCATGACCGCCCAGCCACTATGACCATACAGCTCCAGGCGCTTTTTAACCTGCTCGAAAAACGCACGACGATTCAACAAACGAGTCAAAGGGTCCCGGCTGCGCTCATGATCCAGCGTCTGCACAATCGACATGGCCGTACTGGTCAAAATAGCCAGCGCGACCCAAATGCTGATGAACATATTGGTCGCTAACATCACGAGCCAAAAGCCGGAGCGGGTCAGCTCCGGCTGCAGCTCGCGAGGGATCAGCGTGGCCAGCGCAGACACACGAACAAAAGCATAGAGCAGAGCCGTCAGATAAGAGGCCCGCAACAGCGTTGCCAAAGGAATCGTGCGCGCCCTGCTGGACAAGATCGACTTGACGGGCAGGGCGACCAACAAGGCCAGGCCCCAGTTCAGAATCTGCAAACGTAGCCAGAGATCATCATCAATCTGGGAAAAATAAAAAAGCAGCCCCAGCGTGATGAACATGATCGCCCAAGCCAGCCTGGGATGAGCACGCCCGCCAAAACGCAACGCGACCCCATGAGACAAAGCCCAGACACCAAACAAATACATGGCCGACAAAGGCAGAGTCCAGCGCGCCAATAGCCCATTGGGCATCAGACTATGAATCCCCATAGGAATAGCCGTGGAGATATACCCCGAAGCAATCCAGAGCAAATAACGGTGATCGCGTAGACGGCTCCAGCAGTAAATCATTGCGATGCCCAGCAATGCCGCGCAGGCAGGGACGATCAGAACAAAATACTGGTTGGGAGAGGACACGGTGAGTTCGCGTGCATTAAGAAGAGTTGAAAATTGGCGTTACAACAATTGTAACGATATTGTTGCAGCGCAGACGCTTGTTGATTGAGAACAAACAGTTTAATCAGAGAAAAGGAGAGATTTCGATCTGCTTTATGAGCCAGTTTCCGTAAAGGGAAAGCTCCACAGAATAGGAAAGGGGAGAAAAAGAGGGAATTGTTTACTTTACCTAAACAAAAAATCAGGCCTGCTTTTCAAATCAAGACCAAAAACAGACAAGCGAGGCTGTCCACTCCCAGCATCGTTTTTCATGACAAGAAAATAAGCCACACAAAATACCCCTGAATCCATCATCAATTAGCCCATAAAGCGCCATCTAAGTTACGTTTCGGCCTTACTTTGCTTCACGATGCGAGCCGCTTGGAACCCAGTCAGCGGTTTCAGGGCGATTCAGAGTACTTGCCGCGGTCTGTTCTGGAATCCGGGATGCAAGCCCTGTGCTGTTTGAGCGGGGCGCTTGTACTTGGTCCGGGGGACCAAGTACCCCGTGAGTTCACAGGGCGCCCGGATTCCAGAACAGACAAGGGCACCGGTGCGCAGCACCGGCAAGTGCTCAGCCCTGACACCGCTGACTGGGTTCCAAGTGGCGTCTTTCTGACAAGGCCGAGTACCGAACAAGTGACCTTGCGTCAGCAACCTGCCCGGCCCCTTTAAATGTCCTGTCAGTTTGTTCAATTATTGAGCCGACAGATGACATCTAAAATATGACATCTAAAAAAACAAACATCTTCTCTTACCTGCATTTAGTTCTTGAAAAACAGAAGAACAGAAGAACAGAAGAACAGAAGAACAGAAGAACAAAAATAGAAGAAGGGGAGAGCCCAAATCGCTCCCCCCCATCCTCAACACAGCCCATCAGCAATTACTGCGCCGTCTCAACCAGCACCAGCTCAGCATCCTCCAGCGCCTGAATTTCCAGCGTAGTCTCATTGCGAACCGCCGCCCCATCGCGGGCATTCAACTCCAGACCATTCACCGAAACCCGCCCGGTAGCAGGGACCAGATAAGCCAGATGATCCGCAGGCAAAGACAAAACCGTGCTCTGCCCTTTCTTCAACGTCGCCCCCAGCACACGAGCCTGGGCACGAATAGGCAAAGCCTCCGTGTCGCCCTCAAAACCACTGGCCAAAGCTACAAACTGCCCTGAACGCTCATCCTTGGGAAAAGGCTTGGCTCCCCAGGCAGGTGGCAAACCACGCTGTTCAGGCTGAATCCAGATCTGGAAAATCCGAGTCGTGACAGTCTCCAGGTTGTACTCCGCATGGCGAATACCCGTGCCAGCACTCATGACCTGCACATCGCCTGCTTCCGTACGACCCTTATTACCCAAACTATCCTGATGGCTGATCGCCCCTTCACGCACATACGTAATGATCTCCATATCGGCATGATCATGAGGCGGGAAGCCGGTATTGGGCGCAATCGTGTCGTCATTCCAGACACGCAGGGGACCCCATTCCATGCGAGCAGGATCGTAGTAATTCGCAAAAGAAAAATGATGCTTGGCGTCCAGCCAGCCGTGGTTGGCGCCGCCCAGCTCATTAAAAGGCCGATGTTCAATCATGATGCGCTCCTTAATATTGGATACTAAAAAGAATTCTAAGCGCCTTGTTGATTGAATAAAATAGAATCGATAGCATAGTATTCATTCCAAAATATTCATGAAAACACTTCCAGATCTACAAGCCTGGGCCATCTTCGCCACCGTGGCAGAAACCGGCTCCTTTGCCCAAGCGGCTGACGTGCTGGGGCTTTCCCAGCCCACCGTTTCCAAGGCCATTGCACGCCTGGAGAAACAACTGCAAGTGTCCTTGTTTCACCGCACCTCCCGACGCCTGTCCCTGACAGAAACCGGGCAGGCTAGCCTGGAGCAGGCCCAGGCCGTTCTTGCCGCCGGGCAAAGCGCCGAAGCCCTGGCCCGTGATCAACGAGAGAGCCTGCAAGGGCGCATCAAAATAGCGGCCCCCATGTCCTTTGGTCTGGAGCACCTGGCGCCTTTACTGCCTGCTTTCATGGAAAAGCACCCGGCGGTGTTGCTGGACCTGCACTTTAACGATGCCCAAGTAAACATCGTCGAACAGGGCTTTGACATGGCCTTGCGCATTTCCTCCATGGATGACTCCAGCCTCCTGGTACGCCGTTTATGCAATCTGCGCTTGCGGCTGGTAGCCGCTCCGGCTTACCTGACGAAATATGGCCGACCCAGCCACCCCAGCGATCTAGCGCAACATATCAGCCTGCGTTACGCCTACGAACGAAGAGGCAGCGTCTGGCGCTTCCAGCAGGGGAAAGAGCATTACTCCCAAACCGTGCCCTGCACCCTGCAAGTCAATAACGCTCAGGCTTTGATCCCGCCTTTGCTCCAAGGTTTGGGGCTGACCGTACTACCTCAGTTTTTGTTGGGCGATATGGTGGAGCAAGGCTTGCTGGAGGTCGTTCTGCCTCAATGGGATTTGCCCGGTCTGACACTGCATTTGCTGACCCCGCCCGGTCGTTCCCGCTCGGCACGGGTGCAAGCCTTTATCGACTTTCTGGTGACGGAGTTTGAGCAAGCAGCATGGGCCGATTCAGGCCAGTAAGAGTCTGTTTACGTTTTGCCGCTAGACTGTCTGGTCTACTCTTGTTTTCTAGGAGATCATTATGGATAAACGTCCTCCCTTGCCACCCTTCGAGCAGGAGAGTGCTCGTCAGAAAGTGCGTGCTGCAGAGGATGCCTGGAACAGTCGTGACCCAGTCAAGGTTTCGCAGGCTTATACCGTGGATACACGCTGGCGTAATCGCAGCGAATTTCCGCAGGGGCGCGATCAGGTTCAATCTTTTTTAGAACGCAAATGGCAAAAAGAGCGTGAATATCGTTTGATTAAAGAACTCTGGGCCTGGCAAGAAAACAGGATTGCGGTGCGCTTTGCCTACGAATGGCAAGATGAATACGGCCAATGGTGGCGTAGTTATGGAAATGAAAACTGGGAATTTGATGAGCATGGCTATATGGCCGTGCGCCATGCCAGCATTAATGATGTGGCCATTTCAGAGTCGGAACGCAAGTTCCACTGGCCTTTGGGACGGCGTCCTGATGAGCATCCCAGCCTGAGTGACCTGGGTCTTTAGCCCCAGAGTAAAACGCGCGTAACTTGGCTTTTATTTAAATAAGCCGCCATAAAATAAAAAATCCGGTTCGCAATGTGCGAAACCGGATTTTTTTAAATCTTTACTTTTTATGCTTCATTCATAGCCGTCTTAAAAGAGTTATAGGCAAAATATTGAAGTTTCTCTGTTCGCCATCAAAGACAGGCGCTCAGATAAATGCTTAAGTAGTGGGTTAGCCTTCGTTCATCTCCAAGGAGTCATCTATCATGAATCACCCTGCTGGCTTGGATACGGCCCCCGCGGCTGCTGATCGTACTGGGCCTTCCAGTCATTATTCCCGATTGATCGAGCAAGCTCGTAAAGAGCACAGTCGGATTTGTGTGGTGGCTCACCCTTGCGATGACGTGTCTTTGGGGGCAGCTTTGCAGGCGCGTGCCCTAGGCCTGTTCGAGATTGTGTTGGTGGGGCCCCAGGCCCGCTTGCATTCTGTGGCAGCAGAGCATGGTTTCAGCCTGGAAGGCGTCACCCTGATTGATACGCCGCATAGCCACGCCTCGGCAGAAAGAGCCGTGGAAGAAGTGCTGGCCGGGCGTGCCCAGTTATTGATGAAAGGTAGCCTGCACACTGACGAGCTGATCCAGGCCGTGCTGTGCACCCAGGGCAAAGGCTTGCGTACGGGCCGTCGCTTAAGTCATGTCTTCATCATGGATGTGCCCAGTTACCCAAAGCCTCTGTTTGTGACGGACGGCGCGATCAATATTTTCCCGGACCTCAGCACCAAAGCGGACATTGTGCAAAACGCCATTGATTTGCACCTCGGCCTGGGCTTGGGCAAACCTCTGGTGGCGATCCTGTCTGCCGTCGAGCAAGTCACAGAAAAAATCCCGTCCACGCTGGAAGCGGCAGCGCTGTGCAAAATGGCAGATCGTGGCCAGATTACCGGCGGTGTGCTGGATGGCCCCTTGGCGCTGGATAACGCCATCAGCCCGGAAGCGGCACGCATTAAAGGGATTGTGTCGTCCGTTGCGGGCAAGGCGCAGATTCTGGTTGCTCCCGATCTGGAAGCGGGCAATATGCTGGCCAAGAATCTGACCTTTCTGTCTGGTGCGCAGGCAGCCGGTATTGTGATGGGTGCGCGTGTACCTATCATTCTGACCAGCCGCGCCGACAGTGCGCAGACCCGCATGGCTTCGTGCGCCGTTGCCAGCATCTACGCTGGTCATCTGGAACGTAAAGTTGCTGTGGAGGCCCAGCACTCATGAGCGAGCAGATTCTGGTCATTAACGCAGGTAGTTCCAGCCTGAAGTTTCATATGTACAAAGTTCAGCCGGGCGATCGGCTGGATTTCGAGTTTGGCGGTCAGGTGTCGGGTATTGGCAGTTCTCAGCCAGCCTTCAAGGTGAAAGACGCCCAAGGTCAATCCATGGTCAAGCAGGATCTGGATGGCGAACAGGCCAAAGACTTGCATACGGCCCAGGCTTTAGTGGCGCGCTGGTTGCTGGAGCATGTGGATGGGCGGCCTATTGCGGTGGGTCACCGCATTGTGCACGGGGGCGCTCGTTATGACAGCAGTGTGCGTCTGACACCCGAGGTCTTGGAATATCTGGATAGCCTGTCGCCCCTGGCACCTTTGCATCAGCAAAATAATCTGGCGCCTGTGCGAGTCATCTTCGAGCACTATCCGGAAATTTTCCAGGTGGCGTGTCTGGATACCGCGTTCCACCAAGGTCATGCGCCGCACTTGCAGCACTTTGCCTTGCCGGGTCGCTTCTTTGAACAGGGCGTGCGCCGCTACGGTTTTCATGGCCTGTCTTACCACTATATTTCCCAGCATTTGCAGCGCGAGATCCCCGAACTGGCGGATGGGCGTGTCGTGGTGGCTCACTTGGGTTCCGGCGCGTCTGCCTGCGCCTTGAAAGAAGGGCGCAGTGTTCACACCACCATGGGCTTTACGGCTCTGGATGGCCTGCCTATGGGCACGCGTCCGGGCCGTCTGGATGCGGGCGTCGTCTTGTGGATGTTGGAGCAGGGCATGGAGCACGATGAAATTCAATCTGTGCTGTACACCCAATCCGGCCTGAAAGGTCTGTCGGGCGATCAGGCGGATATGCGTGCTCTGGAAGCCTCGGATGACCCTCGCGCCAAGTTGGCGGTAGAGTACTTCTGCTATCACACTGCTGAAAATCTGGCGGGTTTGTGCGTAGCCTTGAAGGGCCTGGATACGCTGGTGTTCACGGCCGGTATTGGCGAGCACAGCCCCTCTATTCGTGCAGGCATTGCCCAGCATCTGGAGTGGTTGGGTGTGAAAATTGACCCAGCGCGTAATCAGGCTGGGGACACCGTGATTTCCACGGATGATAGCCAGGTGCGTGTTCTGGTCATACCAACAAACGAGGAACTGATCATTGCTGAACAGTCCCTCGCGTTGGTACGTGCCAAGCACTAAGCCTGGGCGCTAGACCTCAGGCAGATTTTTGAACCAGACCGGCGGCGACGGTCTGGTTTGTGCTGGGGTCGATCAAGATGAAAGAACCGGTGCTGGAGTGATCCTGGTAATCATCCAGTACCAGCGGATCCCGGCTGACCAGGCTGACGCGGCCAATATCATTCAAAGACAAGGTGCCAGCAGCCTCTTGTTCCTGCAAGCTGTGAACGTCCCGTAACGCATGCACCGCCTGAACCTTGGCTTGTGTCAGACGCGTCCCCTGTTTCAGCCAGTAGAAGCGGGTGGTGTTCAAGGCCTGCTCGTCCAGCCAGCAGAGTTGCGCATCAAAGTTCTTGCTGGTGCTGACCTGATCGTGGGCCAGTGTCAGCAAATCTCCACGGGAAATATCCAGCTCGCGGTCCAGCACCAGGGTGACGGCATCACCGTCGCTAACCTGAATCTGCTCTTCGCCTGCACGGAACAGTTGTGTCACCACCGCCGTTTTCGCGCTGGGCCACACCTGAACACTATCGCCAACCTGTATGCGGCCACCACTTAACTGACCTGCATAGCCACGGAAACCATCAGCGCGGCTGCCGCCATGACGCGCCACCCACTGCACAAACAGGCGGGCAGGGCGCTGAATGTCTTCGCGCAAATCCAGCGCTTCCAGCAAAGGCAAGAGTGGCAGGCCTGTGTACCAGGGCGTGTGGGGCGAAGCCTGCGTAATGTTCTCGCCTTTCAGGGCCGACAAGGGAATGATCTGAAAGTGTTCAATCCCCAGTTGCGCAGCCAGTTGGCGATAGGCTTCGTGAATGCGGTCGAATACGGCCTGATCCCAATCCACCAGATCCATCTTGTTCACGGCCACCACGATATGACGCAGGCCCAACAGCTTGGCGACAGTACTGTGGCGCTTGGTCTGGGTCAGCAGTTGGCCGTCTTTGGCCCGGTGTGCATCAATCAGGATGATGGCGGCCTGGGCGGTGGACGCACCCGTAATCATGTTGCGGGTGTATTGCTCGTGCCCTGGAGTGTCGGCCACGATGAATTTGCGTTTTGGCGTGGCGAAGTAGCGATAGGCCACATCAATAGTAATGCCCTGTTCGCGCTCGGCTTCCAGACCATCGGTCAGCAAGGCCAGATCGGGTTCGGCGTCCTCGCCACGTTTGTATTTG
Organism: Alcaligenes parafaecalis; assembly: GCF_026344135.1. Classification (NCBI taxonomy): domain Bacteria; kingdom Pseudomonadati; phylum Pseudomonadota; class Betaproteobacteria; order Burkholderiales; family Alcaligenaceae; genus Alcaligenes; species Alcaligenes parafaecalis. Next base: position 766,562 of record NZ_JAPKNA010000002.1, read on the forward strand.
GAGCGCTGGATGGCCGCGATCTGGTCGGCAAATACGCCCTGGCTATCCACCAGCAAACGTCCGATCAAGGTGGATTTTCCGTCGTCCACAGAGCCTGCGGTAATCAGGCGCAGTACGCCCTGATCGGCGGCCTGGAGCCAGGCATCATTGACTGTGTTCATTAGAAATATCCTTGTTTCTTGCGGTGTTCCATGGAGGCTTCAGAGGTCTGGTCATCCATGCGGGTCGCGCCGCGCTCGGTAATGGTGGCCAAGGCGGTTTCAGCAATAATGTCCTGCACGGACGCAGCGGTAGAGAGCACCGGGCAGGTGCAGGAAATATCGCCTACGGTGCGGAATCGCACATCGCGCCACTCGGAGGTTTCGCCGTCCAGCAAGGGAGTCAGCGGGGTGATGGGCACGATCAGGCCCTGACGCTCCACGACCTCGCGTGAGTGTGTGTAGTAAATGGAAGGCAGATCAATGGCTTCGCGCTGGATGTATTGCCACACGTCCAGCTCGGTCCAGTTGGAAATGGGGAAAACGCGCAGGTTCTCGCCCTTGTGAATACGGGTATTGAACAGGTGCCACAGCTCGGGACGTTGTGCTTTAGGGTCCCACTGGCCGAACTCGTCGCGGAACGACACGATGCGTTCCTTGGCGCGGGCTTTTTCTTCATCGCGGCGGGCACCACCGAAACAGGCATCAAAGCCAAACTCGGCAATCGCTTCCAGCAAGGTGACGGCCTGTGCGCCGTTGCGGCTGGCTGTCTCATGGCGAAGCACGACCGTGCCGCGAGCGATGGAATCTTCCACGCTGCGCACAATCAGCTCAGCATTCAGCTCGGCCGCACGACGATCCCGAAACTCAATGACTTCAGGGTAGTTATGGCCAGTGTCCACATGCATCAAAGGAAAGGGCAGGGGGCCGGGTGCAAAGGCTTTCTGAGCCAGTTGCAGCAGCACGGCGGAGTCCTTGCCGCCGGAGAACAGCAGCACGGGTTTTTCAGCTTCAGCCGCGATTTCGCGCAGAATAAAAATGGCCTCGGCTTCTAGCCAGTCCAGGTGAGTACGGTTGGAGAGAGGTTCGCCCATGAGTTTCCTTCAGGTGTTGACACTGCTATTCAGATTGCTGGCATGCAGGCCGCATTCCAGGCTGTCGCGCTGTTCCCACCACCAGCGCCCGGCGCGCACATCTTCACCGGGGCGAATGGCGCGCGTACAGGGCTCGCAGCCAATGGAGGGGTAGCCTTGATCGTGCAGCGCGTTGTAGGGGATGCTCAACCCACGGATTACGGCCCAGACATCGTCCTGGGTCCATTCGATCAGTGGGTTGAATTTTTCCAGGCCAAAGGCGCTGTCATATTCCTTGCTGACCAAGTCCGTGCGGCTGGCGGTTTGCTCGCGTCGCTGGCCGGTAATCCAGGCCGAACGTCCTTGCAGGGCACGGCGCAGTGGCTCCACTTTGCGGATCGCGCAGCATTCTTTGCGTAACTCCACGCTTTCATAAAAAGCATGTGTGCCATGGGTTTGCACGTGTTCCTGAACCCGGTCCGGATCGGGGTGAAAGAACAGGATGGGGCGTTCGTAGTGCTGCTGAATGTCTTGGCCCAACTGCAAGGTTTCCTCGTGCAGGCGACCCGTATCCAGGGTGATGGTTTGCAAGTCGGGGGTATAGATGGACATGGCGTGAAACAGCACCATGTCTTCCGCGGCCAGAGAGCTGGCCAGCACGGCATCGGCGTGTTCGTGCGCGATTTGCAGCAGATCGTCGCGCAGTTGTTTCCACAGCATCAAGGGCCGGGCGCTTAGAGCAAGCGAGGCAGGGGCTTGGGCGGGCATGATCAGATGTCCTTGCGGCAATACCAGCACCGGCCCTGCACGAATTGGAATCGCGTGGGCCGCGCTATTGCCTTACATGGTTCATGGGATGATGAGCCAGTGTGCTTGCGCGCGCTTACGCTGGGAACGAAGTATTAGTTAGGTGAATATGCCCTTGCTGTATTTAGCCGCCTTCTCATTGCATTTTCAGGCGCGTCGGCTGGCGGCAATAATGGCGATGATGACGATGCAGGACAACCAGGTCAGCAGGTCGACCTGCTCGCTTAACCACACGGCCGAAATCAGTACCGTCAGGAAAGGCTGGGCCAGTTGTACCTGACCAATACGGGCCACCCCGCCCATCGCCATCGCTTTGTACCAGGGAAAGAAACCCAGCAAGGATGAAAACAGGGCCAGGTAGAGCAAGGCCATGATGGACTGGGAGGATGGCATTTCGTTCATGGGGAAGGCCAGCCACAGGGTGGCGGGAATGGTCAGCGGCAGGCTGGCTGCCAGACACCAGCAAATAGTGCGCCAGCCCCCCAGAGAACGAGCGACACGGCCACCTTCGGCATAGCCTACGCCGGCCATGAAAACGGCCAGGGCCAGCCAGATATCCCCGGTTTGCAGGGCGCCTTCACCAATATAGAACGCGTAGAGCAGGACCAGTACGGCACCCAGCAGGCTCAACATCCAGAAGCGGCGGCTCAAGGGTTCGCCGCTGCGTGCCGAGGCCACAATGGCAGTAGCCAATGGAATCAGGCCACTTAACACAGCCCCGTGCGAGGATGGCACGGTTTGCATGGCAATAGAAGAGAATACGGGCCAGCCCACGATCACACCGGTACAGGACAGAGCGATTCCCCGCCACTCCGATGCGGTAGGACGACGGCTGCGTGTAGCCAGCAAAATGATGGCCGCAAAGACACCGGCGATGCTGGCTCGCGCCATCCCGATCAGCCAGGGATCAAAGCTTTGCACCGCCAGCCGCGTCATGGGCAGGGTGAAGGCAAAGACCATGACGCCGATAAAGGCGTAGAGATAGGTCAGCAAGGCAGGAGCAGAAGAGGGGATGGGAAGGCTGGTGCTGCGGCTCATGAAAATCACCACGGATGAAAAATAGGTTGTTGACACCTTTGAGCTTAAAATAAATAAGCGATACAGTTGCAATACAGTTAATCAATCAGTGGGTCAGGCTGTACTGGTCAAACTTCCGCTACAGTCGGTTTTCTACGTAAAAGGTCAGCATCATGGAATGGATGGATTGGCAGCCGGTGCGGGGCTCGGACAATACGCTTAGCGACCAGTTGGTTGCCTGGGTGCAGCAAGCTCTGCATTTGCGTTACCGGGGTGGCAGCCGTTTGCCTTCAGTGCGCAAGCTGGCGCAATCTGCTGGTGTCAGCACCCATACAGTGGTCGCGGCCTATGACAAGCTGATGGCTTTGGGACTGGTGGAATCCCGTCCTGGCTCGGGTTTTTTTGTGCGGGTGCGCAGTCCCCGGCGTTTACGCTCCGAGTCCTTGCATGTGGAAAAGAACGAGCCACGCAAGATTGATGTGAACTGGATGCTGAATAGTTTCATGGGGCATAGCGACAGTGCAGGCATTCCCCGTCAGTGGCTGGACAACGACATGATTCTGGCCGCCTTGCGGCAGGTCAGTCGTAGTGCGGGGTCCAACTTGCTGGGCTATGGGCATTCACATGGCTATCGTCCTTTGCGTCAGCATATTGCCGGGCAGTTGGAGGATGGTGGGATACAGGCAGATCCTGATACCCAGCTTTTATTGTGCAGTGGTGTGACGCAGGCGCTGGATTTGATCCTGCGCCATTGGTTGCGTCCGGGCGATGCCGTCGTCGTAGAAGATCCGGCCTGGTACTTGCTGTTTGCGCGTCTGGCCGTTGTGGATGTACGAGTATTGAGCCTCCCGCGTCGAGCAGATGGCCCGGACCTGGCGGTATTGGAACAGTTGGTGCGTGAACACCGTCCTCGTCTGGTCATTTTGAATACCGTTGTGCATAACCCAACCGGCTTTAGCTTGAGTCCGGCTGTGGCGCATAGCATTCTGACTTTGGCCCAGACCTGGGACTTCCACATAATTGAGGACGACACCTATAGCGAGCTGCATGCTCATCCGGCTTGTCGTCTGGCCCAATTGGATCAGTTGAATCGGGTCACTTTGGTGGGTGGTTATTCCAAAGTGATGGCAGCCGGTTTGCGGGTGGCCTATATGGCGGCTGCCCCTGAACTTTTGCAGGCTTTGGTAAATCTGAAAATGTTGGCCGGGCTGACCTCACCGGAGCTGGGCGAGCGGGTTATTCACCGGGTGTTGGTAGACGGCCCCTATCGTAAACATCTGGAGCGCCTGCGCCGCCATGCGGATAGCGATAGGCATAGAACATTGGAGCAGTTGGCTCAGCTAGGCTTGGCTCCGGATGCTCCGCCTCAGGCGGGCATGTTTGTGTGGGTCGATACCGGCGTGGATACGGAAAGTCTGGTGCGCGCGTTGGGCCGGCCAGGGCATTTATTGGTGCCTGGGGCCTTGTTTTCCCCGCAACAGCAACCATCTACATATATGCGCATCAATGTTTCTTTAGGCGAGGATGCGCAGTTTTGGCGTGATTTTGCGCGCTGTTTGGACAGTGCCAAGCAGTCCTTGCCTACCGTATCCAGCGAAGTAGCCTTATAGCTTGAACGCTGATAGTTGCGCTGTCATCTAGCTCTGTTAGCATAAGTCTGTGCGACGCATAGAAAGAAGCTTTTATGCGAAGCGCGATAGCTAATAGCAATGAACATTATTGCATTAATCAATTTTACTAATTGAGAGGGGGTTCCTATAATGAACTCACTATCAATGATTAATCACTCACCGGAGCATGTATGTCTTTGATCAACACCGTCATCAAACCTTTTAAAGCACAAGCTTTTCACAACGGCAAATTTATCGAAGTCAGCAACGAAACCGTTGCGGGTAAGTGGTCTGTTTTCGTTTTCTACCCAGCCGACTTTACGTTTGTCTGCCCAACCGAATTGGAAGACCTGGCCGAGAACTACGCCGAGTTCCAGAAACTGGGCGTGGAAATTTACTCCGTGTCCACCGACACTCACTTTGCTCACAAAGCATGGCACGACACGTCGGACGCCATCGGCAAAGTTAACTACCCAATGCTGGCTGACCCAACTCATCAGCTTTCGCGCAACTTTGAAGTGCTGATTGAAGAAGAAGGTATCGCTCTGCGCGGTACGTTCGTGGTGAACCCAGAAGGCGAAATCAAGGTTCTGGAAATCCACGACAACGGCATCGGCCGTGTGGCTTCCGAACTGCTGCGCAAAGTTAAAGCTGCTCAGTACATCGCTGCTCACCCCGGCGAAGTTTGCCCAGCTAAATGGGAAGAAGGCGCCAAGACGCTGACTCCTTCCCTGGATCTGGTTGGCAAGATCTAAGACCTTTTAAACACGGGTCTTAAGCGGTGGTCGGCGCGCTGCGCCGCCACCCCGGTGCCTGACCGGTTCAGGCACCTCAAGTTGTTTCGTTCAGTACAGGATAAAGGGCGTTTCACATGTTAGATGCAAACATCAAAACTCAATTGAAGGCTTACCTCGAGAAGATCACGCAACCGATCGAGATCGTTGCAACGCTGGATACTGGCGCCAAGTCCGTCGAGCTGCGCGAGCTGTTGCAAGAAATTGATGGCTTGTCCGACAAGACCAGCTATCGCGAAGATGCGGATGCGCAAGAGCGCAAGCCTTCCTTCCAAATTAACCGTCCCGGTACCGACATTAGCGTGAGCTTTGCGGGTATCCCGATGGGACACGAATTTACTTCTTTGATTCTGGCTTTGCTGCAAGTGGGCGGCCATGAAATCAAGCTGGATGCCGCTGTGATTGAGCAGATCCGTAATCTGCCCGGCGACTTTGTTTTTGAAACGTATTTCTCGCTGTCGTGCCAGAACTGTCCTGACGTGGTGCAGGCTCTGAACGCCATGTCCGTGATCAACCCACGTATCAAGCACGTGGCGATTGACGGTGCCCTGTTCCAGGACGAGGTTCAGCAGCGCAACATTATGTCGGTTCCGGCTGTGTTCTTGAATGGTGAAATGTTCCATCAAGGCCGTGCCAGTGCTGAAGAGTTGCTGGCCAAGCTGGACACAGGCGATAACTCGGCTCGTGCTGAAGCCTTGAATGCCAAGGACGAGTTTGATGTGCTGATCGTCGGTGGTGGTCCTGCTGGTGCAGCCGCTGCTGTGTATGCTGCTCGCAAGGGTATTCGTACCGGTGTGCTGGCCGAGCGTTTTGGTGGGCAGGTTCTGGATACCATGTCGATCGAGAACTACATCTCGGTGGTTGAGACCAATGGCCCTGCGTTTGCAACGGCGTTGGAGCAGCACGTTAAAACCTACGATGTGGACATCATGAATCTGCATCGTGCCAAGGGTATTCGCCGTGAAGGCAAGCAGGTCATCGTGGATGTGGATGGTGGCGCTCAGTTGAAAGCCAAGTCCGTCATTCTGGCAACGGGTGCCCGCTGGCGCGAGCTGAATGTTCCTGGTGAGCAGGATTACCGTAACCGTGGCGTGGCGTACTGCCCGCACTGTGATGGTCCTCTGTTCAAGGGCAAGGATGTGGCTGTGGTCGGTGGCGGTAACTCCGGCGTGGAAGCAGCGATTGACCTGGCTGGTTTGGTCAAGCACGTTACCTTGATCGAGTTTGGTGATGCTTTGCGTGCTGACCAGGTGTTGCAGTCCAAGCTGCGCAGTCTGCCTAATGTGTCGATCATCATGCAGGCTCAGACGACTGAGGTTCTGGGTGATGGCACCAAGGTGGTGGGTTTGAATTACCTGGATCGTCAGACTCAGGAAGCCAAGAGCCTGAAGCTGGATGGCGTGTTTGTCCAGATTGGTCTGGTACCCAACACGGAATGGCTGAAGGGTAGCGATGTCGGTTTGTCGCGCCATGGCGAGATCGAGGTTGATGCTCGTGGTGCTACTTCGCTGGCAGGTGTGTTTGCTGCTGGTGACGTGACGACTGTGCCTTTCAAGCAGATCGTGATTGCTGCGGGTGAGGGTGCCAAGGCTGCTTTGAGCGCTTTTGATTACCTGATCCGTAGCTCGGCTGAAGTTGAAGAGCCGGCTGCAGAGAAAGTGACTGCTTAAGTCTTTCTGATTGTTGGAACTGGCTGTTCAAGAGGGCCACCCTGTTTGGGGTGGCTCTTTTTTTGTCTGTGGGTGGGGCCGACAAGTGGTTGTTGTGTATCAGGAGTGCTTCAGCATTGATCGCGCTCTTTGAGAAAAGTCGTCTCAGGAAAGACGCCGCTCAAGCCGTCTGCCCTGGCCTCGGGGCTTGACTACTTGCCGGTGCTGCGCACCGGTACCCTTGTCTGTTCTGGAATCCGGGCGCCCTGTGAACTCACGGGGTACTTGGTCCCCCGGACCAAGTACAAGCGCCCCGCTCGAACAGCACAGGGCTTGCATCCCGGATTCCAGAACAGACAGCGGCAAGTAGTCTGAATCGCCCCGAGGCCAGGGCAGACGGCTTGAGCGGCTTGATACATGAGATGCCGTGCGAGTTCAGAATGCGCCCGTCCTGCCTTTCTGACCAGGGCACCGACGCGCAGCGTCGGCAAGTGGTCAAGCCCGGCGCCCCCGCAGGCCGCAGCAGTGGTGCTTTATAGAGATTGCCTATGCATTAATCCACAAGCCCCCTGCTACAGATCCCCTTCAAGCTCCGGCCAGTTTCCTCCCAGTACATCCGCACATACCTGCAGCCATGCTCTGGCCGCCTGCGACAGATACCGTCCATTCCACAGGAGTGCGACTTCCCAATTCAATGCCGGGTCCACGACTTCTTTGGCAACCCAATCTCCGGGTTCCAGTCGAGACAGAAATGGCTGGGGCAGCAGGGCAACGCCCATTCCCGCTTGTGCCATGGAAGCGACCCAATCCCACTGGTTGCTTTGTGCTGCAACAGTCGCCCGCAAGCCTGCGTGGGCAAAGGCCCGCCGCAGCATGCGGGTCAGGGCGTAGTCTTCGCCTAGAAAGATCAGCGGATGCTTTTCCAGTTCCCGCAGCTTGATTTTCTTCTGCGTGCCAAGCAGCGTGTCCTTGTGCCCAATCGCCCAAACCGCATGTTTGGCTACAGGAGTCGCCGATACATTCAACTCCGGCCCTAGCGGCAGAATACTCAGCCCCATTTCAACGGTGCCTGCAGCAACCATGCGCTCAATCCCCATGCCGGTCTCCTCATGCAAAATCAGCTCGATCTGCGGATGCCGGTTCTTGAAGGTTTTGAGCACTTCTGTGAACAGCACATTAATCATGGGTGGGATGCCCAGATCCAGGCGGCCTCGTTGCAGGGCTTGGACTTCGTGAACTTCTCGCAACAGCCCTTGCATGCTCTGCAAAACTTCCTGCCCGCGCTCTAGCACCACTTTGCCGCAATCGGTCAGTTGCAACTGGCGATGATCCCGAATCAGCAAGGGCTCGCCCAATTCATCTTCCAGTTGTTTGACCATCTTGCTGATGGTCGATTGCGTCACATTCAGACTTTGCGCCGCTTGCGTAAAGCTTTGATGTTTAACGGTTTCAATGAAGTATCGCAAGGATCGGATGTCCATGTTTGGCTGGCCTTTTATCTATGACTTTTACGACTTCGTAGGAGTTATTTTATTCATTATGGCGATGCTATGCTGGCTTTGTTCAAAAAACATAAACGCCTGTGGTCAGGGCGATTTCGGCTTTGAAACGCGGCTCTTGCAGCCCGGCCTTTTAAAGCGAGTTGTCGTTCTGTTGCGTGAAGATCCCGCCTGGCGCTTTCGGCCCGCGGCTCCTTCCGAAAGCAAGAACAGGTAGATCAATGACACAGAGACAGGAGCACACGATGTTCAAGGATCGCATTCGTTCCCCCGAATTGGAAGGCAAAGTCATGACCGCTCAGGAGGCAGTCGCCTTCTTCAAAGACGGGATGAATGTCGGGATGAGCGGTTTTACCCGCGCTGGGGACTGTAAGGTCATGCCTCGTGCCTTGGCCGAGCGCGCCCAGACCGAGCAATTAAAACTGAATGTGGTTACCGGCGCTTCGCTGGGTAATGATAGCGACGGCATGATGGCCGAGGCCGGTGTTCTGGCCCGCCGCTCGCCTTTTCAAGTGGACTCGGTACTGCGCCGTCATATCAATGAAGGCAAGGTTCTGTTCACCGATCAGCACTTGTCCCTGACTGTGGAGCACATGCGCTCGGGTAACCTGCCCGCCATCGACATTGCTGTTATTGAAGCCGTTGCCATTACTGAAACGGGTGCGATTGTGCCTACGACTTCGGTAGGCAACTCGGCCAGCTTTGCACAGCAAGCCAAACAGATCATTGTTGAGCTGAACCTGAGCATGCCGGTGGAAATGGAAGGTTTGCACGATATTTATGTGCCTGAAGCCCGCCCCAACCGCCAGCCTATTGAATTGACGGATGTGGACCAGCGTATTGGCACTACCGCTATTCAGGTTGATCCTTCCCGCATTGTCGCTATCGTGGTGACTGACGCTTTGGACAGCCCCTCCAGCGTGTTGCCACCTGATGAAGAAACCCAGGCGATTGCCGGTCACATCATCGAGTTCCTGGAAGGTGAAGTAGACGCTGGCCGCATGAGCCACTCCTTGCTGCCTTTGCAGGTAGGTATCGGCACGATTGCCAACGCCGTGACTTACGGCTTGCTGGATTCTCCGTTTACCGACCTGAAGATGTACTCGGAAGTTTTGCAGGACAGCGCGATTGCCATGCTGGATTCCGGCCAGTTGAGCTTTGCCTCGGCGTCGTCCTTGACTTTGTCTGCCCCCAAAATGGCGCAATTCCTGGAAGGTCTGGATAGCTATCGCGACAAGCTGGTGCTGCGCCCGCAGGAAATCAGTAACCATCCTGAGCTGGTGCGTCGTCTGGGCATTATTGCGATCAACACCGCGCTAGAATTTGATATCTACGGCAACGTGAACTCCACGCACGTCTGTGGCACCCACATGATGAATGGCATTGGCGGTTCGGGTGACTTCGCCCGTAATGCGCACCTGTCCATTTTTGTCAGCAAGTCCGTTGCCAAAGACGGCGCTATTTCCAGTGTGGTGCCTATGGCATCGCACGTAGACCACTGCGAGCACGATGTGGCTGTGCTGGTTTCCGAATGGGGTCTGGCTGATTTGCGCGGCCTGGCTCCACGTGAACGTGCCCGCGTCATCATCGAAAAATGTGCTCACCCTGACTACCGTCCTGCCTTGCTGGACTATGTTGAACGCGCCAGTCAACGTGGCGGCCATACGCCTCACATTCTGGAAGAGGCCCTGTCCTGGCATGTTCGTTTTCAGCAAGAAGGCACCATGAAACAGGAGCAGTTCCAGACCCAGGAACTCGCTACTGCGTAGTCCATCAGGTCTGGTAATGCGTAGCTGAGTCAGTCCGGCAGCGTAGACCTTACAAATTGACCTGATCGCCCCTGGCATTCCACCCGTGCCAGGGGCATTTTTTTAGCGCTAAAATTGCAGATTCTGCTGCGTTTAGCGAGGCCGACGTGCTCGAACAAATCGGTATTATCAATTTCTGGGCCTTTGTGGTGGGCACGGTGTTTATCGTGCTTTTGCCCGGACCCAATTCTTTGTATGTCCTGGCCAGTGGCGCGGGACATGGTGTGCGTGAGGGCTATAAAGCGGCTTTAGGCGTGGTGGTGGGCGACGGCATTTTGATGACGCTGACCGCTTTGGGCGCTGCCTCGCTGCTCAAGACTCTGCCCATGTTGTATATGGGCATACGCTGGCTGGGCGCGGCTTATCTTTTGTACTTGGGCGTGCGACTGTTACAGTCGGCCTTCAGGCAAGGCGGCCCGGTGCAGTCCGTAGACACGCGTTTGCGTCACGAAACCCGTTTTCGCAAAGCCTTGTTTCTTAGCTTGTTGAACCCCAAGGCCATCTTGTTCTTCCTGTCCTTTTTTGTGCAGTTCGTCGATCCCTCGGCGGGCCATACAGGCTGGGCGTTCATGATCCTGGGCCTGGTGGTCGAGGTGATCAGCATTTGCTATCTGTCTTTGCTGATCTTTGGCGGTGATCGTCTGGCAGGGATTTTCCGGCGTCATCAACGTCTGTCCCGTATGGGCAATGGCTCGGTGGGCTTGCTGTTCATGGGCTTTGCCGCCCGCATGATCAGCGACTAAGCCAGCCGCTTCAGAGCGCAGCAGTTTCGAAAGCACTTATTTATCAGTTTTAAGGAAAACACCATGAGTAGCAAAATCCGTGTCGGTATTGCAGGTTACGGCAATTTAGGGCGAGGCGTAGAGCTGGCCCTGGCACAGAACCCGGACATGGAGCTGGTCAGCGTTTTTACTCGTCGTGACCCTGCTTCCTTGCGTCTGCAAAGTGCAGGTGTGCCTGTGCGCGCCCTGGACCAGATCGAACAGTACCGCAATGATATTGATGTGCTGATTCTCTGTGGTGGCTCTAAAAATGACCTGCCCGAGCAAGGCCCGGCCTTGGCGCGCTGGTTCACAACGGTCGACAGCTTTGATACCCACGCCCGTATCCCTGAGTACCATGCTGCGGTAGATGCAGCGGCTCAAGGTGCCGGTACGACGTCCCTGATCGCCGTGGGTTGGGATCCAGGCCTGTTCTCGCTGAACCGTCTGTATGGCGAATGTGTCTTGCCTGTTGGCCAGACCTACACCTTCTGGGGCAAGGGCCTGAGCCAAGGTCACTCGGATGCGATCCGTCGTGTGGCGGGTGTCGCCGGTGGTGTGCAATACACCCTGCCTCTCGAAGCGGCCGTGCAGCGTGTACGTAATGGTGAACAGCCCGAGTTGAGCACCCGCGAAAAACACAAGCGTCAGTGTTTTGTGGTGCTGGAGCAGGGTGCTGATGCCGAAACCGTGCGTGAAGCCATTGTGACCATGCCCGACTACTTTGCGGACTACGACACCGAAGTGAACTTTATCGACGCCGAAACCTTGGCTCGCGATCACGCCGCCATGCCACATGGTGGTTTTGTGATCCGTAGCGGCCAGTCGGGTTCGGGCTCGCAGCAAGTCGTGGAATACGCGCTGAATCTGGGCAGCAACCCGGAGTTCACATCCAGCGTGCTGGTCGCTTACGCGCGTGCCGCTTACCGCATGAACCAGCAAGGGCAGATCGGTGCTCAAACCGTGCTGGACGTGGCTCCTGGCCTGCTCTCGCCCAAGTCGCCTGCGCAGTTGCGTAAAGAGCTGCTGTAACTTTCAGTTTGAAGTGTGCGGCCCTGCTCAGCGTGTCTGAGCAGGGCCGTATGTTTCACTTGTTAGTGGGCAAATGATTCAGCCGGGCAATAAAGGGTAAAATAGCGCTCATTTCCCATTATTCTGAGTGTTCTCATGCGCTTACTAATCGCACTATTACTACCCTGGCTGGGTTTTTTCACGATTGGCCGGCCTGTGGCAGGCATTATTTGCCTGATTTTGCAGTTGACCTTAATTGGATGGATCCCTGCCGCTATCTGGGCGGTGTATTCCCTTAGCCAATACAAGACCGACAAGAAAATCGAGCAAGCTCTGGGTAAGCGTTAAGCCCAAGGTTTTTCTTCCCTATTTGTACGTCTGAGCAGGCCATGATGCGCTTGCTCAGGCGTTTTATATTTTTTTGCTGATACAGCCATGACCCTATCGTCTCCCGTGGGCCATTCCTCTGAGTCCGGTGAGCAAACGGTATCCCTAGACCCCAAGGCTGTGCCACGCCTGGAACTTCGTAATATCACCAAGGCCTATCCGGCAGTGGTGGCCAACGATAATATTTCCTTGTCTATCCTGCCCGGGCAGATTCATGCCGTGTTGGGGGAGAATGGCGCGGGCAAGTCCACCCTGATGAAAATCATCTACGGTGTGGTCAAACCCGATCAAGGCCAGATTCTGTGGGATGGTCAGCCGGTACAGATCAGCAGCCCAGCGGCAGCCCGTCAACTGGGCATTGGCATGGTGTTCCAGCACTTTTCCCTGTTTGACACCCTGACCGTCACGGAAAATATTGCGCTGGGTTTGCCTGCCTCTACGAATATGCAGGAACTGGCCGGGCGTATCAGCGAGACCGCCAGCCAGTATGGTCTGGACCTGGACCCGCAACGTCATATTCATACCTTGTCCGTGGGCGAATGTCAGCGGGTGGAAATTGTGCGTGCCTTGTTGGGCAAGCCCAAACTGCTGATTCTGGACGAGCCTACTTCGGTATTGACCCCTCAGGCGGTGCGCCGCTTGTTTGGTACTTTGCGTCAGTTGGCGGCAGAGGGTTGCAGCATTGTCTATATCAGCCACAAGCTCGATGAAATCCGCGAGCTGTGCAATGCCTGTACGGTCATGCGCATGGGCAAGGTCACAGGGTATTGTGATCCACGCCAGGAAACGACGGCCAGCCTGTCGCGCCTGATGATTGGTGCCGAACCGCAGTCCCTGGGCGAGCGCAGTACGCAGCAGGGGGGAACGCTCTTGCAGGTGCGTAATCTGCAATTGAGTAAATCCCATCCTTTTGCCTGCGAGTTGCAGGATGTCAGCTTTGACCTGCACCAGGGCGAGATTCTGGGTGTGGCCGGTATTTCCGGTAATGGTCAGCAAGAGCTCTTGGCGGCCTTGTCGGGTGAGGACACCCGTGCCCAGGCTGAAATGATTGTGCTGGATGGCCAGGCGATTGCACAGCGCGATGCCGCATGGCGACGTGACCAGGGCATGGGTTTTGTGCCTGAAGAACGCTTGGGACGCGGTGCGGTGCCGGAGTTATCTCTGGCCCAAAACCTGCTGCTGTCTCATCAAAACCCGGAAACGGTGAAACGTGGCTTTCTGCGCTTTCCCAGCATTCGCCGTCTGGCGGGTGGGATTATCAAGCGCTTTCGCGTCAAAACGTCTAATGAGCAAGCCGCTGCCAACAGCCTGTCTGGCGGCAACCTGCAAAAGTACATTATTGGCCGTGAAGTGACCCGCCAGCCACGCATCCTGGTCATTGCCCAGCCAACCTGGGGAGTGGACGTCGGCGCTGCTGCCCAGATCCACGCCGAGCTGCTGGCCTTGCGCGATGCGGGCTGTGCCTTGCTAGTTATTTCCGAAGAGCTGGATGAATTGTTTGCGATTGCCGATCGCCTGATTGTTATCTCCAAAGGTCGTATGTCTCCCTCTATTCCCGTGGCGCAAGCCAGTGTTGATCAGATTGGGCAATGGATGAGTGGTTTGTGGACGGAGGATGAGCATGTTCAGGCTTGAGACTCGCGCCACGCCCTCAACCTTGATGGCCTGGTGTTCCCCTTTATTGGCTGTCTTGCTGACTATGGCCGTAGCCGGGACCTTGTTCTGGTCGCTGGGTAAAAACCCGCTGGCTGGCCTGAATGTGTTTTTCCTGGAGCCTTTGCGTGATCTGAACGGTTGGGCCGAGGTGGGCGTCAAGCTGATCCCTCTGTTGCTGATCTCGGTCGGTCTGGCGATCTGCTTTCGAGCCAATATCTTCAATATCGGGGCAGAAGGGCAGTTGGTGATGGGAGCCCTGGCGGCTGGAGCCTTCATCCTGCAAGTGGACAATGGCGATAACGGCGGCTTTTTCCTGATTGCCGTGGCTTTGGTGTGCGGCATGCTGGGCGGCATGTTCTGGGCCGGGATTGTGGCTTTTCTGAAAGATCGCTTCAATGCCAACGAGATTCTGGTGTCGCTGATGCTGGTTTATGTAGCCCAGCACTTGCTGAGCTATCTGGTCCACGGCGCCTTGCGTGACCCTGATGGTTTTGGCTTCCCGCAGTCCAGCTTGTTCTCCGATGGTTTTTTGCTCTCTGCCGTCTTGCCGGGCACACGTTTGCATAGCGGCATTATTCTGGCCTTGATCGCTTCGGTGGCCGCGTGGCTGTTTCTGACTCGCAGCATGGCGGGTTTCCGATTGCGCGTGGGGGGCATGGCCCCGCTGGCCGCACGCTATGCAGGCTTTTCGTCCCGCAAGGCCTTGTGGAGTTCCTTGCTGATTTCGGGGGCTTTGGCGGGTTTGGCCGGTGCGGCTGAGGTCATGGGTCCCGTCGGTCAACTGACGCCTTCGATTTCCCCCGGTTATGGTTTTGCCGCCATTATTGTGGCCTTTGTGGGGCGACTGCACCCGCTGGGACTGATTTTTTCCTCTTTTGTGATGTCCTTGCTGTATATCGGTGGGGAATTGGCCCAAAGTCGTTTGGGTCTGCCCAATGCGATTACGGGTATCTTCCAGGGCATCCTCCTATTTTCATTGTTGGCTTGTGACGTGCTCATCACCAAGCGTTTGGTCTGGAGAAAGTAATGGACGCGATTGCACCTTTGCTAGCCGCAACCATCAACGCAGGCACCCCTTTGCTCCTGGCAGCATTGGGTTTGCTGATTAATGAAAAATCCGGCGTCATCAATCTGGGCTCCGAAGGCATGATGCTCATGGCCGCCATTGTGGGCTTTGCCGTCGCCGTGCAGACGGGCAGTCCAGCTTTGGGCTTTGTGCTGGGCGCGGTCGTTGGCATGGTCATGGCCGCGGCCTTTGCCTGGCTGACCGTCTGGCTGGGAGCCAATCAGGTTGCTTGCGGCCTGGCGCTCTCCTTATTTGGGGTAGGGGCCTCCGCCTATATTGGCTTGCCGTTTACCGGCAACTCCCTGGTGGTGACCAAGCTGTCCATTCCTGTGCTGAAAGATATTCCCCTGATCGGGCCTGCTTTCTTCCAGCAGCACTATATGGTGTATGTGTCCTGGGCCTTGTGTATTGCCGTGGCCTGGTTTCTGACACGCACGCGCTCCGGCCTGGTCTTGCGGGCGGTGGGCGAGTCGCCTGCCTCGGCCCACTCGCTGGGTTACAACGTGCGCTATATCCGTCTGGGTGCCTTGATGTTTGGTGGTGCGTGCTGCGGTCTGGCCGGTGCCTTTATCTGCCTGGTTTACACACCGATGTGGGTAGAGAATATGGTCTCTGGACGCGGCTGGATTGCCCTGGCACTGACAACTTTTGCTACCTGGCGTCCCTGGCGTGTGATGCTGGGCGCGTATCTGTTTGGTGGGGTCACGATTCTGACCTATCATGCGCAGGCTCTGGGCGTCCCGGTGGCCTCGCAATTACTGGCTATGATGCCGTATCTGGCCACAATTATTGTGCTGGTTTTAATTTCCCGAAACGCTAACTGGATCAGGTTGAATATGCCTGCATCGCTTGGCAAAAACTTCAATCCCAACAACTAGAGGACTGACATGACTGGAAACTTTATGCGCAAGGCCCTTATGGCCGCTGCCATCGCTTCCCCCCTGGCCGCCTTGCCTGTATCCGTTCAGGCAAACGATCAAGAGCCCCTGAAAATCGGTTTTGTGTATGTCAGCCCTATCGGTGAAGCCGGTTGGACCTGGCAGCAGGATATTGGCCGTCTTGAAATGGAAGAGGCTCTGAAAGGCCGTGTAGTCACTCAGTACGTGGAAAACGTGCCTGAAGGTGCTGATGCTGAACGCGTGATCCGTGATCTGGCCCAGCAAGGCAACAAGCTGATTTTCACCACCTCGTTTGGCTACATGAACCAGACGCAGAAAGTGGCCAAGCAATTTCCGGACGTGAAATTCGTGCACTCCACCGGCTACAAGACGGCTCCTAACGTGGCAACCACCAACGCCCGTTTCTACGAGTCCCGTTACCTGGCTGGCGTGCTGGCTGGCAAGATGACCAAATCCAATGTGGTCGGTTACGTGGGTGCTCACCCCATTCCTGAAGTACTGCAAGGTATCAACGCCTTCGCTATCGGTTTGAAGAGCGTGAACCCTGAGGCCCAGGTGCGCGTGGTGTGGGCCAATAGCTGGTACGACCCAGGTAAAGAGCGTGATGCGGCTGTGACCTTGCTGGGTCAGGGCGCAGACGTGGTGACTCACCACACCGACTCGACTGCCACCGTGCAAGCGGCTGAAGAAGCGGGCAAGTACGCCATTGCCTACCACTCCGACATGAGCAAGTTTGGTCCTAAAGCCCAACTGGCTGCGGTGACTCACCACTGGGGTGACTACTTCACTCGTAAAGCCACTGAAGTTCTGGATGGCAAATGGCAGAACGACAGCACCTGGGGTGGCCTGAAGTCCGGCATGGCCGCTTTGGAAGGCTTCGGTCCTGAAGTGCCTGCTGATGTGAAAGAGTTCGTTCTGGCCAAACAGGCCGAGATCGTGGCTGGCACCCTGCAACCTTTTGCTGCTCCTATCAAGGACAACGACGGCAAAGTGCGTCTGGAATCCGGTTTCCTGGATGACGACGCATTGAACCGCATGGACTACTACGTGGAAGGCGTGGCCAGCAAACTGCCCAAGCAGTAAGCTGCCCCGTAGTCTGTAGATAAACAAGGCCCCTTGTCGGATTCTCCGACAAGGGGCTTTGTTATAGGGGGCGGTGTGGCTTTTCAGGCTGTTGTTCAGGCCAAGCCCGAGCTTGTTCCTTGTTTGGCCTAAGGCTGGTTTGTCATCGCTCAGGACTATGCGGCCTGCGTAGGCCGCTTGCGTCCCAAGCGCGTTGACGCCCGCATCCAGCGTAGTGTCATCAGCACGGCAACCACAGATAAGCCTGTCACCAACCCGATCCAGATTCCCATCCCACCCATATTGAACTGGAAGGCCAGCAGAGAGCCCGTAGGAACTCCCAGCACCCAATATCCTAGCAAGGCCAGCAACATGGGTATGCGCGTGTCATGCAGGCCGCGCAGCATCCCTGCAGCCACGGCCTGAGCACCATCACTGATCTGGAACAGAGCTGCCAGGGCCAGGAAGGTAATGGCCAGTTGGATGACAGGCTGATTTTCAGCCACATCCAGATCCAGGAACAGACCAATCAGGGTCAGGGGGGCGAACCAGAATACCAAGGCAGCCAACCCCATAAACCCAACCCCCAGCACGTAGGAAATCCAGCCAGCTCGCCGCGCACCCAAAGGATCAACCCGGCCTGCTGCCAAGCCTACCCGTATGGTGGCAACTTGGCTGAAGCCCAAAGGAATCATGTAAGACACCGAGCAGATCTGCATGGCGATCGCGTGCGCAGCCAGATCAGATTGACCCAGCACACCCATCATCATGATGGCGGCGTAAAAGACCAGGGTTTCCAGTGTGAAGGTAATGGCAATGGGGATACCCAGCGCCCACATTTTCCACAGGCGTTTCAGACTCCATTGCCAGGCATCGTTAAACAGGTAATAACGTCGGAAACGGGGATCGTTCAGAACCACCCAGCTTAGCCCTGCGAACATGAAAATGCTGGACAGTGTCGTAGCCAGACCGGCTCCCGCCAGTCCCATTTCGGGCATGCCCAGATTGCCGAATACGAATAACCAGCCCAGCAAGGCATTGATCCCAATGGCTGCGATGGCAATTACCAAGGTCCATCCCGGCTTTTCCATTGCCGCCAGAAAGGAGCGCAGCACGATATAGCCCAGATAAGGCAAGAGCGCCCATTGCAGCGTATGCATGTAATTGACGGAGCGAGCCGCGACGACAGGGTCCTGCCCCATCATCAGCAAGATGTGCTCGGCATTCCACAGCACAAGCCAGGCGGGCAGGGTGATCAGCAAGGCGGTCAAAAAGCCGTGGCGGATGATTTGCTGGGACTCGCGCACATTACGTAGTCGCCGTCCCAGGGTCGTGGCCAGCATGGGAACCACGGCCGACACCAGGCCCATGCTGAAAATCATGAAGGCCTGATACAGGCTGGCGGACAGGGAGCCAGCAGCCAGTTCATCCGGGCCAAGACGGCCCATGTAAATCAGGTTGGTTGCCAGCAGGCTGACCTGGGCCAGATTGGTCAGAATTAAAGGTCCGCCCAGGCGCAAGGACGATTGCAGCTCCGCCAGCCAGAGTTGGGTCGGGCCGGTGGTTTGAGACTTTGCAAACATGATTTATTTGGCGCGAGGCAAGGACCAGGTACTAATCACTTGAGCGACCGCCGGGCCACCGTTGGCCGGTTCCAGCAGCACATCGCCCGCGCAGGTACGGCCAGTTTTGTGAATCCGGGCGTGAGCCAGAATATCGCCAGGAGGGGCCTTGCGCAGGAAGTTGATGGTCAGGCTGGAGGTGACGGCATCCGGGTTGCCGGTTGCGCCTACGACTGCGGCATACAGGGCCAGATCAGCCAGACCCATCAGCATGGGGCCTGCCACCATACCGCCCATGCGTTGGTGAGCATTCCGCTCGGGCAAGCGCAAACAGGCGTTGTCGTGGCCGATGTGAACAACATCAATACCCAGAACGGCCGCAAAGGGATGCAGACGTTCGAGTAAGTCACGAAACTGAACAATATCGATTTTTGGTTCGGGTGCAGAGTGTGTGCTGGTCATGACGTCGTCACTGAAAAGAAGGCCGTTGTAAGAAAGGCATACTGGCTGGTACTGTATCAGATCGTCCCGCGTATCGGGGTAGTTCGGCGCCCGGCTGTTCAAGGCTGGACCAATTCCAATCGATCAGAAAAAAGCGAGGAGCATCATGAAACGCAGTGCCATTCTTGTTGCCTTGGGTTTGCTGGTATCGACAAGTGCTGCCGTGGCGCACAGTCACGGTCATCAGCCCGAAACAGTACGCGCCTTGAGCACTCAGGTTCATGCCAGTCAATGTTGGGTGCGCATGCTTCCCGAGCCTACGCCTTCAGCGGCTTATCTGGAGCTGGAAAACCAGGGTGAGCAAAGCGTGGCTGTGGTGGGCGCCAGCTCTTTGTCTTTTGGGCACGTCATGCTGCACCAGACGACCGAAAAGGATGGCATGGCTCGCATGTCTCATACGTCCGAGGTAGAGATTCCGGCAGGCGGCACGTTAAGCCTGAAGCCGGGGGCATACCATGTGATGCTGGGGCAGGCGAAAGAGGATCTCGCTTTGGGCGAGCGCATTATTCTGAGTCTGCATTTGTCGGATGACACTCAGGTTCAAGCCGAGTGTGAGTTGCGGCCTGCCAAGACACAGGCGTATTGAGTCGACGAGTTTGATCTGAATAAAAAACTGGCCGCTTCATGCGGCCAGTTTTGTGTGGAAGATCAGGCTTGCAGAGCGTCCAGCACGGCCTGGTTGAAGGCCTTGGGGTTGGCCAGATTCATGCCATGCGCAGCCAAGGGAATACGGTGGAATTGATCCTCGCGCCGATGTTGACGGATGATGTCCATGCAGTGGTGGTAGCGCGTGGGGCTGCTTTCACCGGTGATGAAGCTCAGGGGCGCATCAAGCTGCTTGAGCCATTCCAGTGCGGGGCCTTGATTAGGCTCTTGTCGTTGCTCGAGCATGGTGTGGGCATTGTCCTGAATCATCTCGCGAAACCAGCGCGTCATTTGCTTCCAGGTTCCCGAGCCGTTGACGGTATCGATGAATAAGGCCATCGCACCGTCCCGGTCGCCTTGTTCCAGGCGCTCAGCGACTTGCTGGAATAAAGGGGCGTAGGAGTAGGTTCCGGGGGTTGGAAAGCCGGGGTCGGCCAAGGTCAGGCTGGCAACACGCTCTGGCATACCCTGGGCCAGCAACAAGGCCACGTGGCCACCGCGGGAGTGGCCCACGATATGAACCTTCTCATCAGGAATATGCTGGTCCAGCAGGGCCTGCAAGTCCTGAGCATGCTGCGCGGTGCTGAAGTTGCCAGGGCTGGGCGCACCGGGCCAGTAAGAGCGCAGGCTGGGTGCCAGCACTCGATAGTCAGTGGCGAAAGCGGGAATCTGCCAGCGCCAGTAACGCCAATCACATAAAGAGCCGTGGATCAGCAAAACAGGGGTGCCCTGGCCTTGATCGACGAAAGTGTGGCGATAGCCTTGGGCGGTCAGTTCAAGCGTGGAGAAGTCGGCAAACGGGTTTGTCATGGCAAGCAATAAAAGTCAGGCAAGGAGCGATCGCCTGAAAAAAACAGACCGGGTCTGAACCCGGTCCGTATGGTCTTGATGCAGCTAGTTTATTCCAGCAGTTTCAAGCGGCTGCGTGCGGTTTCAGCCGCTTCAGCTTGTGGGTAGTCTTTGACGATACGTTGCAAGGTGGTTTTGGCACCGCTCAGATCGTTCAGTTCGATCTGGCTGGAGGCTGTCACCATCAATGCGTCAGCGGCACGTGGGCTTTGTGGAGAAGCCTTCACGAAAGCCTGCAGTTTCTGGATAGAGGTTTTGAAGCTTTTGACGGCGTACAGGCTGCTGCCTTCGTAAAAACGTACTTCGTCAGCCAGAACGCTGGTGGGGTAGGCGGCCAGAAAGCCAGCAAAGGCATCGGCGGCTGGTTTGTATTGGCCAGCACGGTAGGCGTCCATGGCGCTATCGAAAACGGCCTGTTCTTGTGGGTCTGCAGCGTGGGGGCTTTGTTGCCCGGCAGGCGCATTGTTCTGGCCTTGACCGCTGGCTTGCCAGCTCAATTTTTCTACTTGGCCGCGCAGCGACACAACTTCGGAGCGCAGAGTGTCAATTTGATCAGCCAATTGCAGGCGAGCCTGGGTGTTTTGCTCGTTCATCTGACGAATTTGCTGCCGCAGCTCCAAAATGGCGCGTCGGGCCTCGTCATCGGCAAAAGCCTTGGCCGGCAGGCTGGCGAACAGGGCGGCCGTAGCGATCAGGGCAACGGTCGCGAGACGAAAAGGCTTTTTATAAGCGTGCATAGTGAAGTCCGTTAAAAAATGTGCATCCGCAGTGCGCAGGCTCCTCACCTGCCGGTTTCCCCTCTGTTGGGGGCTGTGATCTAGGGGCTTTGCCTTGGCCTGGCAAGTCCGCCGTCCAGCATAACGAATTTTCAGTGGATCGGGCGTACTGCCGATAAAAAACGCCGCGGCGTTAACAACCGCCACGGCGTCGGAACCACTTGGTCGATGCAGGAATTATCGTTGGTAAACGATGTCTGCGCGACGGTTTTCAGCGTAATCAGCTTCGGTGTTACCCAAGGCTTTTGGACGCTCTTTACCAAAGCTCACAGCTTCGATCTGGCTGTTGCTCACGCCCAGCAGACCCAGCATGCGTGCAACGGCGTCGGAACGACGCTGACCCAGAGCCAAGTTGTACTCGGCGCCGCCACGCTCGTCGGTATTACCTTCGATGCGAACGGTTTGCTGAGGATGGCTGCTCAGGTACGAAGCGTGCATTTCTACCAGGCCACGGTACTGGTCGTTAACCACGTAGCTGTCGTAGTCAAAGAACACCGAGCGTTGTTGTGCCAGTGGGCTTTGAGGGTTGAAGGGGTCCATGATCTGGCCTGCGCTAGCAGAGTCCGATCCTGTACCGCCGGTTGAACCGGAGTTTTGATCCAGAGGAACCGAGCTGCAAGCAGCAAGGGCGGCAGCCATAACGGCGAGGGTAAGACTTTTAAGAATGCGCGAGCTCATTTGAATTCCTTTTGAAAAAGAGTCACACAGGATGTCAGTTGGTAAATGGTCCCCAGGTGGGTTCGCGTACTTTGCCATTCAAAGACGAGAGGGTCTGACGAACGCGACCGTCCACGGATGTCACAGCTAGGACACTGCGGCCCCCCTGAACAGAACTATATAAGATCTGCATCCCATTAGGGGCGAAACTCGGAGACTGATCGTCGGGACCTGTCGTCAGCAGTTGCTCTGCTCCTGATGCCATATCTTGAATGGCAATTCGGAAAGCACCGTTTCTGCGTGTGACGTATACAAGCCTAGTACCGTCTGCAGAGACCTCCGGTGAAATATTGTAACTCCCGTTGAAGGTAATACGCTGCGCATCCTCACCACCCAGACTCACTTTGTAAATGTTGGGAGCACCACCACGATCGCTCACAAATACAAGGGAGTTGCCATCGGGCATAAAACTCGGTTCAGTATCGATCAAGGGAGAACGCATCACGCGGCGCAATCCGGATCCGTCCGTATTTAGCGTGTAAATCTGCGAAATACCGTCTCTGGAGAGCACAACAGCGACCTGATTGCCGTTTGGAGCCCATGCAGGACTACTGTTGTTGCCCTTGAAATTAGCTAAAGGTTCACGGTGACCCGTGGCCAAAGTTTGCACATATACAACAGGTTTGTCGTTTTCAAAGCTCACATAAGCCAGCTTTTTACCGTCAGGAGACCAGGCTGGAGAGATGATTGAGTGTCGAGAACGCAACATTACCTGCGGATTTTGACCGTCAGAGTCAGCAATTTGTAACTCGAAATTGTTGCCCGTTTGCAACACGTAGGCCAATCGGGTGGAGAAAACGCCACGTACACCCGTAATTTTTTCATAAATCCGGTCTGCAATCTGGTGCGAAATGCGGCGCAGCTCTTTTTCGCTGCCTGCAAAAGCGACGCCATCCATCTGCGTTTGACGGACTGAATCCACCAGGCGATAGCTGATGGAATATTGGCCGCCCGCCTGGGAGACCGAACCGTAGGCCAGGTAATCAGCACCGCGATTGCGCCATTCGTCGTAGGCAATCGTGCTTTCTGCATTCAGACCAGCGCCGGTGGCATTGATCAATTGGAATTGACCCGAACGCGTCAGGTCAGCACGGATAACTTCAGCCAGGGACTGGCTGGCTGGATTGTCAGCAAAATCGGCGATCGCGATGGGGTACTGAGTAGCACCCACACCCGATATATCGACTCGCAGTTGGGCCTGGGCCGGTTGGCTGGCGAACATGCCAGCGGCCAGGGCAAACGCTCCAGTGGCCGAGGCGCGCCAATGACGAGCAAAACTCGCCAGGGCAGGGGTAGCGGCGGTCATTATGCAATCTCCTGATTAATCGAACATACGGTACTCACCATCAATATACGATGGGTAGCTACCGCTAGGCGGTTTGGGGAAAGGGCTGCAACGGGCAAGACCCTTGGATACGGCATCATCGAACTGCGCGATGCCGGACGATCGTTTGATTTGAACGCGATTAGGCGTGCCGTCGGCATTCAGGTCCACGCGGTACTGCAGTGCGGGGTTGCCACGCACTTCAGAGCGAGGAGGGGTGCTGTAGACCACGCCAGGCTGCACGCAAGCGCGCACCTTGGCGGCGTAGCCACCATCACCACCACCGCCACCGGCCTGGTTACGGTCTGCGGTGCCGCCGGGACGGCCTGGGGCACCTTCACGCATGGCACGGCGGAAGGCTTCTTCCTTGGCCTTGCGCTCGGCATCCGCCTTGGCTTTGGCAGCGGCATCAGCACGGGCTTTGCGTTCAGCGTCTGCTTTGGCCTTTGCCTCGGCGTCGGCCTTGGCTTTCGCTTCTGCATCTGCTTTGGCTTTGCGTTCAGCATCCGCTTTGGCTTTGGCGTCAGCCTCGGCTTTGGCCTTGCGATCTGCTTCTGCCTTGGCTTTTGACTCAGCTTCTGCCTTGTCCTTGCGTTCCTGTTCCTGCTTTTCCTTCTGTTCGCGCTCACGACGTTCAGCGGCTAGCTTGTCCTGACGCTGTTTTTCCAGACGTTCCTGTTCCAGCTTTTCTTCACGCTCTTTTTTCTCGCGTTCTTTGCGGGCTTCTTCCAAAGCGATTTCGGGATCGACTTCAGGTTCAGCAGGAGGGGTTACCTTGGCAGGCTCAGGAGGTGGCTTGGGGGCCGGAGGCGGTTCAGGTTCTGGTTCAGGCTTGGGTTCTGGCTCTGGAGCCGGTTCAGGCTCAGGCTGCGGCTCGGGTTCAGCCTCGGGGGCTTCGGGATCAGCATTGACGGCCGCATCGGGCGCGACACCGTCCATCCACAATTCGACCTGCACCGCATTGGGTGTTTTGGGTGCAGAAAAAAGGGCTCCCGCCAAAATGGCGAGCAGCAACAGCCCGTGCAGACCCAGGGCGATGAGCAAGCCGCGCCGATCTTCCTTTTGCTCAGGCGAGCGCAGCGCCTGATTGCGGGTATTGCGTGTTCTGTGCTTCATTCAGTTCAGGTTTTTCGCGCCGGATGGCGAGCACGCTATCCGGCCAGAGGTTATTTGCGAGCGTCGGTGTCGCTATTGCGATCGACGATCAGACCCAGGCGGTTGATGCCGTTGGAGCGCAGTTCATCCATCAAGCCCATAACGGTCTCGTAGGGAACTTTGCCGTCAGCGGCAATGACAACCGGGCTGTCGGCCTGCATGCGCGAGCGCACTTCGTTGATCAATGTGGACTTCTCGATGTTCATGAACTCGGAGCCCGCATCGCGCAGTCGAATGGCCAGCTTGCCGTCCTTATCAACCTGGATTTCCACCGGCTTGGCGGGCACTTCGGAGGCTTGGCCTACCGAGGGCAATTCCACCAGACCGGGGGTAATCATGGGAGCGGTGACCATGAAGATCACCAGCAGCACCAGCATCACGTCGATATAAGGGACGACGTTGATTTCATTTTTCATGCGCCGGCCGTGACGGCCAGTGCTTCCACGCATCGATGGCATCAGTTCACCTGCCGCTGCAAGATGTTCAGAAATTCGTCGATAAAGCTGTCAAAGCGGATCGAGATGCGATCCAGTTCGTTGGTAAAGCGGTTGTAGGCCACCACGGCGGGGATAGCGGCAAACAGACCAATGGCCGTGGCGATCAGCGCTTCGGCAATACCGGGAGCGACCGAGGCCAGGGTGGCTTGTTGCATGCCGGACAGGCCGATAAAGGCGTGCATGATCCCCCAGACGGTACCGAGCAAGCCGATGTAGGGGCTGACCGAACCGGCAGAGGCCAGGAAGTTCAGGTGGGTTTCCAGCGTATCCATTTCGCGCTGGTAGCTGGCGCGCATGGCACGGCGTGGACCGTCCAGCAGGGCAGGGCCAGAGCTTTGGCTGCGGCGTGCCTTGATGAACTCGGTCATCCCTGCTTCAAAAATACGGGCCAGGGCACCGTGTTCAGCACGACGCGAGGAAATGGATTGCTGAAGCACGGCCAGATCGCCACCCGCCCAGAAATCGTCCTCAAAGCGGCGGGTCTGTTCCAGCGTGCGTTTAAGTGCAGCCCTTTTACTGAAAATATAGGCCCACGAGAGAATCGAAATTCCCAACAGAATCAGCATGACGAGCTGAACGGGAATACTGGCATCGAGAAGTAGCGAAATCAGCGACAGGTCGCTAGTAGCTTGCATGGTCAGTCCTGAACCTTTTCCAAGAGGGTACGTAAATCAGAGTCCAGCTTGCTTGGACGAAGCGTGGTGGCGTCAACGCAAACAATTTGGATAGTGCTTTGGCATAACAGTTCCCCACCTCGCAGGGCACCTTGTTCGAAATGGATGGTAGCCGAACCCAGTTGGGTAATGCGGCTGCGCACCGAGATCAGATCATCGAGCCGGGCAGGTTTGAGATATTGTATTTCAACCTTCTTGACTACGAACAGGCGTTGATTCTGCTCCGCCACGTCCGATTGGTTTACGCCCAAATTCCTGAGCCATTCCGTGCGCGCACGCTCAAAGAACTTCAGGTAGTTGGCGTAATATACGATCCCCCCAGCGTCGGTGTCCTCGTAATATACGCGAATATCAAGCCGAGCCTGGGTGTCCCACTTGTCATTAAGCATGTCGTTCGTAAAAGAGTTTATGTTGACGGGCAGGGCGTGGCACACGGCCAGCCCTGCTTGGAGTCCTTACAGCGTGGCCAAACGCTCGACGCTGACCTGAGCAATCTGCTCCACCGGCACGTTGGTGCTGCTGGCATCACGGCGGGCTTGCATCTCGACAACGCCTTCTTTCAGGCCGCGCTCGCCAATGGTAATGCGCAGCGGCACACCAATCAGCTCCCAGTCGGCAAACATGATGCCGGGGCGGGCATCGCGGTCATCCAGGATCACATCCACGCCTTGCTCTTTAAGCTGGGTGTACAGATCAGTCGCAGTCTGACGGACGGCATCGCTTTTGGTAAAGCCGATCGGGCAGATCACCACTTCAAACGGAGCCAGGGCGCGAGGCCAGATCATGCCGCGTTCGTCATGGTTCTGCTCGATGGCAGCAGCCGCAATACGGCTGACACCAATGCCATAACAACCCATTTGCATGACAGCAGGTTTACCATCAGTTTCCAAAAAGGTCGCGTTCAGCTTCTTGGAGTAGACGTCGCCCAGGAAGAAGACGTGGCCTACTTCAATACCGCGCTGGATAGCCAGCTTGCCGCCTTCGGGGGCAGGGTCACCGTGTACGACGTTGCGCAGATCGGCCTTGATAGGCTCGGGCAGGTCACGGCCCCAGTTCACGCCGGTATGGTGGAAGCCTTCTTCGTTTGCGCCACAGACAAAGTCGCTCATGTTGGCTACGGTCAGGTCGGCAATGACTTGCACAGGCTGACGGGTGCCGATGGGGCCCAGGTAGCCAGGCTTGCAGCCAAAGGTCGTGACGATTTCTTCCTCAGTGGCCAGGCGGTGGCCTTTTTCAAAGCCAGCCAGTTTGGAAACCTTGATGTCGTTGACTTCATGGTCGCCACGCACCAGCAGCAAGTGCACGGTGGTTTTAGTTTGGCCGTCTTCTTCCACGTCGGTAGCCAGCACCACGGATTTAACGGTCGCGCTCAGGTCCAGACCCAGTTGCTGGGCAACCAGTTCACATTTTGGGGCGTCTGGTGTGGCTGTCTTGACCAGCGCCTGGCCAGGAGCAGCACGCTCGGCCAGCAGGCAAGGAGCGGGAGCCAGCTCAATATTGGCGGCGTAGTCGGTATCGGGGTTGTAGACCAGCAAGTCTTCGCCGGTATCAGCAATGACCTGGAATTCATGACTGCGGGTACCACCAATCGAGCCGGTATCGGCAGCCACGGCACGGAAGTTCAGGCCCAGACGACCGAAGATGCGCATGTAAGCGTCATACATATTGTCGTAGCTGGCCTGGGCGTCTTCAGCGTTGCGGTCAAAGGAATAGGCATCCTTCATGGTGAATTCGCGGCCGCGCATCAAACCAAAACGGGGACGACGCTCGTCACGGAATTTGGTTTGAATATGGTAGAAGTTGATGGGCAACTGGCGCCAGCTATGGATCTCGTTGCGAGCGATGTCCGTGATGACTTCTTCAGAGGTGGGCTGCAGCACGAAGTCGCGCTGGTGGCGGTCCTTGATACGGAGCAGCTCGTCGCCATATTTTTCCCAACGACCCGACTCTACCCAGAGTTCGGCAGGCTGGACCACAGGCATCAGCAGTTCAATGGCGCCGGAGCGGTCCATTTCCTGACGGATGATGTTTTCAATCTTGCGCAGCACGCGCAAACCCATAGGCATATAGGTATAGATACCGCCGGCCGCTTTACGGATCATGCCGGCACGCGTCATGAGCTGGTGGCTGGCAACTTCGGCCTCGGTAGGCGCTTCTTTCAGGGTATTAATGTGATACTGGCTAGCATGCATGGTAGGGAACTCGTCAGGTACGTATAATCAGATCTAATTGTATTGAATTCGTTAGAGGTGGCCTATGTTAGATCGTGAAGGCTACCGTCCTAATGTCGGAATTATCCTCGTTAATCGCAAGAACGAGGTTTTTTGGGGCAAGCGTATTCGGGAACATGCCTGGCAGTTCCCGCAAGGCGGTATCAAATACGGTGAAACACCCGTACAAGCGATGTACCGCGAACTGCATGAAGAAGTGGGCTTGCTGCCTGAGCATATCCGTATATTAGGCCGGACGCGAGATTGGCTTCGCTACAACGTGCCCAATCATTTTGTACGTCGGGAGGCGCGCGGCCATTACAAGGGTCAGAAACAAATCTGGTTCCTGTTGCGGCTGGTAGGGCGAGACAGTGATGTCTGCCTGCGTTCTTCCTCGACGCCGGAGTTTGATGCATGGCGTTGGAGTCAATATTGGGTGCCACTTGATTCAGTGATTGAGTTCAAGCGGGAAGTCTATCAGCAAGCGCTGAACGAGCTGTCGGATATTTTGTTCCGACGGCGCCAGGAAAATCGTTATTTACGTCAGCGCCTTCAAAGCGCAGTTGATGCCGATACCTTAGATAGCAGGGATCATGCGCATATTATTGGTTGAAGACGAGCGGGAAATGGCCGCATGGCTAGAGCGGGCTTTGGCGCAAAGTGGTTTTTTGCCCGATCCCGCTCACGATGCTCGTACAGCAGAAGTGTTGTTGGCGGCTCATGAGTATGATGCGGTCGTCATGGATTTGCGCCTGCCTGATAAACACGGGCTGGTGCTTTTGCGCGAGATGCGCGAACGCGGCGATCACACCCCGGTGCTGATCCTGACCGCTCAAGGTGCCTTGCAAGACCGCGTTCGCGGTCTGAATCTGGGTGCCGATGATTTCCTGACCAAACCCTTTGCCCTGGAAGAGCTGGAAGCTCGTCTGGCGGCACTGGTGCGACGCAGTCGTGGGCGCGTGACGCCTATGGTTAGCTGTGGCTCGCTGGAATACAACCCGGAAAGCCGAGCCTTTTTACTGGACAGTGCCATTGTTCACCTGACACCGCGTGAGCACGCGGCCTTGCTGGTCTTGATCAGCCGCTCAGGGATGCCAGTGGAAAAATCCCAGTTGTTCGCCCGTGTGTTCGAGCACGATAGCGACGCCAGCCCGGATGCCATCGAGGTCGTCTTGCACCGTTTGCGCAAGAAATTGGCCAATAGCGATGTGCATATCGTGACGGTGCGCGGCCTGGGCTATATGTTGGAAGTGCTTGAGGCGGAATCCGGCGTCGCATGACAGCACCTTCTCCACCCCCCGCCAATGCCTGGCAAGGCAGTTTGCGCTTTTGGCTGCTGGTATTGCTGATACCGGGTGTGGTGGCCCTGCTGTTGTACGACAGTTGGGAAGACTATCTGGCCATGAACTCGGTCACGGAAAATGTCTATGACAGCGCCTTGCTGGAGCCGGCCAAGGTGCTGGAGACCAGTGTGGAATTCAACGCCGATGGCAGTTTGCGTATTGACCCGCCTTTTTATGCCCAGGTCATGCTGGAGTCCCGGCCGGGCAATCGCAAATATTTCCGGGTCGAAGAAGTCACTCCTTTGGTGCGTAATCTGGGCGGCGCCGATGCCAAACAATTAAAAGGACGCACCTTGCTGGGCATGGAAGGGTTGCCGCGTCCTTCCAATCTGGCTGATCACGAAGGCGTTCCAGTTTTCTACGACTCTTTCTTTCGCAATGACACCGTGCGTATGGTGGCCTTGTGGCGCGACCTTCACTACAAGGGCCAGCACAGACAGGTCGTGGTGATGGTGGGTGAAAGCATGGATTTGCGCCTGCGTACTCAGCAGGAAGCCTGGCGCGAAGGCATTTTCCGCAATTTGCGCATGTTGCTGTTTGCCGTGTTGCTGGTCTGGTTTGCCGTCGCCTGGGCCTTGCGTCCTTTGCAGGCTTTGCGTCAGGAAGTGCGTAACCGCAGTGTGGATGATCTGCAGCCTTTGGACGAACGCGACGTACCGCGAGAGGTCGTGCCTTTGGTGCGTTCGGTCAATCACCATATTGAGTTGTACCGTTCCGTGCTGGATAGACAGGCTCAGTTCCTGGCCGATGCCTCGCATCAATTACGTACGCCTCTGGCCATTATTCATACTCAAGCGCAGTACGCCCGCCGTGAACCAGACATTGAACGCGTGCGTGAATCCTTGGGGGCGATTATCAAGCAGTTGGGGCAAGCTACCCGTCTGACTGAACAGTTGCTGGCCCTGGCCCACGCCAGTCATACCACCAGCATGAGCCAGGGGCAGGTTGATTTAGCCAGCCTGGGGCGCGAAGTGGTGTTGCAGTATTTACCTTTGGCGCGCGAGCATCGTCAGGACTTGGGCTGGATTGGACCGGGTGAAGAGGGCGAGCAAGCGCCTCTATGGGTTTATGCCAGCGATGCCGAGATTCATGAGTCCGTGTCCAACCTGATTCACAATGCCATCAACCACGCCGGGAGTGGCAGTGCGATTACGGTTTCTGCCGGGCAGGACGACAAGCAGGCCTGGATCAGCGTGACGGACAATGGCATGGGTCTGGCGGCCAGTTTGCGTGAAAGCGTGTTTGTACGGTTTGACCGCGGTGGCCCGGCGCGTAAAGGTGGGCGAGGTTCAGGTTCCGGGCTGGGCCTGGCCATTGCACTGGCCTATGCCGAGCGCAACGGTGGCACGATTGTGCTGACGGATGGCGAGCCCAACGATATGGGTGGCTATGGCCTGAAGGCGACCTTGCGTTTGCCGCTGCTCACCCCCGAATCACCTAAGCCTGAACCTAACGCGCTTAATTAAGAGGCGTCGCCTGGGCGGGCTAGCAGGCTGAACAGACTGGAGATATCCAGATCCCGATGGCCTTGCTCTGCAATCTTCGCAAATTGTTCTTGAATCAAACGGGTGCCCGGTAGCTGGGCACCGTTGCGCTGGGCCTCCTGCTGTACCAGGTCCAGATCTTTCAGCATCCAATTGACGGTAAAGCCGGGTTGAAAATCCCGAGCCAGCATCGTCGGGCCTTTGGTTTCCATTTGCCAGCTTCGGGCAGCCCCCTTGGTCAAGACCGAGAGGGCCTGTTCCATGTCCAGTCCAGCCCGCTCTCCAAATGCCATTGCTTCGGCCAAAGCCTGCAATAGGCCAACCACCGCAATCTGGTTCACCATCTTGCACAGTTGCCCCGATCCCAAGGGGCCCATTAAGGTGCAGGCCTGGGCATAGCTCATCATCAGGGGGCGGGCGCGCTCCATATCCTCTGTCTTGCCGCCGCACATAATGCTGAGCATGCCTTTTTGGGCACCTGCTTGTCCGCCAGAAATCGGGGCATCTATAAAGGCGACATTCTGATGGGCGGCCAGCGCTCCCAGCCCTTGAGCAACTTCGGCGGAGGCTGTGGTGTGGTCGATAAAGAGACTTCCTGCCTTCATTCCCGCCAAAGCTCCGTCGGGACCAAGGAAAATAGCGCGCAGATCATCATCGTTGCCCACACAGGCCATCACGATGTCAGCTTGTGCGGCTGCCAGGGCTGGCGTGGCCGCCCATTCCTGTTTGAACTCTGCACTCCATTGTTTTGCCTTGGCCTGATTGCGGTTGTATACCGTCACTTGATGACCGGCCTGGGCCAAATGTCCGGCCATTGGGTAGCCCATCACACCCAGACCAATGAACGCCACTTTTTGCGGGGCGAGGGATTCATAGGATTTTGGCTGAATAGAGGGGCTCATGGCGTTGGTCTCCGTAGGAATAATCGTGTCTGGGCCTACAGCT
Organism: Alcaligenes parafaecalis; assembly: GCF_026344135.1. NCBI lineage: Bacteria > Pseudomonadati > Pseudomonadota > Betaproteobacteria > Burkholderiales > Alcaligenaceae > Alcaligenes > Alcaligenes parafaecalis. The sequence continues at coordinate 798,321 of NZ_JAPKNA010000002.1, forward strand.
TAGCGCAGCTTTTTTAGTGTGATCTTTCCCAGCGTGAATAAGCGGCACCACGATTGAGGCTTGACGGCGTCAGGCCCCTCATGTTCTAAACCACACATAGATCTGTAATAAATGGAATACGCCTGTCTGGATTATGATGGGCCCACATAATTTCCTAGCTAATTAACTGGAACGTGAACCTTATGACTACTTTTGACCGTCGTCGTTTCTTGAAGCTGGCAGGTGCCACTGGACTGGCGTCTATGAGCACCTCTTTGCCATGGGCGGCGTGGGCGGCAGATGCCGCTGTACTGGAAAAAGCAAAGGCTCAAGGCCAGGCTGTTTTCTACGCCAACATTACGGCGGTTGAGCCCATCATGAAGGCCTTGCAACAGGCGCAAGGCATTGAAGGTAAGTACACCCGTATTTCCAGCTCCAAGTTCATCCCCACCATCCTTACCGAGTTCAACGCGGGCAAGTTGATGGCGGACGTGGTTCAGGCTCCCCTGCCCATGTTGCAACTGCTCAAAGAGCAGGGCGTGCTGATTCCTCATCAGTCCGAGGCCGTGCAGGGCTACCCCGAGTGGGCCATTCAAGACGATTCGATTATTCAATTTGGCATCGAATATGTGTCTTATATCTATAATACGGACCACCTCAAGGCCGAGGACGCTCCACAACGCTACGAAGATCTGGCCGATCCCAAGTGGAAAGACAAGATTGTGATGGCCAACCCGTCCAATCACCCCTCCACTATTGGCTGGTTGATTGGTCTGAAAGAAAAGGTCTTTAGCAGCGAAGAGCAGTGGCTGGACTTCCTGAAAGGTCTGGCAGCCAACAAGCCTATGTTTGTGGCTTCGTTTGGCCCAACACCGGCCCCTATTGAAAGTGGCGAGAAGCTGATTGCCATTTCCATGCCCAAGTACATCGTGACCAAGTCGCCTGCACCATTGGCCTGGGGCCCCATGTCGGGTCAGCCTTTGCTGGGTTCGCCACGAGCCATCGCCTTGACCAAGAACGCTCCGCATCCTGATGCAGCCCGTGTGTTCCTGGATTACTGGCTGGGCAATGAGGCCATGGGTATTTTGGCCAATAAGGTAGGCGAATATGTGTTGGCTCCCGGCGTACACCCACCGGTTGCTGGCATTGATAAAGCCAAGGTCGAGCCAATCCGCGACCTGAGCGACGAAGAACTGGTCCGTTGGGGCCGCGAATTCAGCCGTATCTTCGCCGTCCGTTAATCGGGACGACAAGAACGACAAGTTCGTCTAAAACGGGGCGCCTTGGCGCCTCGCCTCATTTTTACTGAAAACATCTACTCATTATGCAAATTGAAATTACCGGCCTAAGCAAGACCTATGTCTCAGAGGGCAAAACCTTCAAAGCTTTGGACAATATCAACCTGACGATTCCCGCTAATGAGTTTTTCACACTGTTAGGACCCAGCGGCTGCGGCAAAACCACGCTGCTGCGGTGCATTGTGGGTCTGGAAACCCCGGACGAGGGTGAAATTCGCATTGGGGACGAGATCGTCTGGTCCAGCGCCAAGAATATTGCTGTGCCGGTAGAAAAGCGCGGCCTGGGCATGGTGTTCCAGACCTATGCCATCTGGCCGCACATGACAGTGTTCGACAATATCGCTTACCCGCTGCAAGTGCGTGGCGAGCGCAAAGAGGTGATTCGTGAAAAAGTCGCGAACATCCTGAAGTTTGTGCAGTTGGAAGGGGTGGACCAGCGTTCTGCAACGCGCCTGTCCGGTGGCCAGCAACAGCGTGTTGCACTGGCACGAGCCCTGGTGGCCGAGCCTAAAGTTATTCTGTTTGACGAGCCGCTCAGTAACCTGGATGCCAAGCTGCGTGAAGAAACCCGTAAAGAACTGCGTGAGTTCCTGAGCCGTCTGGACATTACTGCTGTGTATGTGACGCACGATCGCGTCGAGGCACTGGCCTTGTCCAACTCCATCGCCGTGATGCGCGGTGGCAAGATTCTGGAAATTGGCACGCCAGAAAAAATTTACTTTGATGCCGATCACCGCTTTGTGGCGGACTTTATTGGTCGTGCCAACCAGATCAGTGCGAAAGTGCTGGAGCAGCGTGTGGATTCCACCATTGTGGAATGCGAGCTGGGTCAACTGCACTGCAAAAAACGCGACCTTCCCGTGGGCACCGAAGTCACTCTGTGCATTCGTCCTGAATTTATTCGTGTCAGCAGTCAGTCCAGCGATGCGGGTCAGAATCTGTTCCACGGCCAGGTCCAGGCTTTGGAGTTCGTGGGTGAGTCCTACGAAGCTGAAGTCAATGTGGGTAAAGAGCAGCTCCTGGTGTGTATTGATCCAGACGTGAAGGTGAAAGAGGGCGATACCGTGCGCTTTAACCTGCACCCTGAACACTGCATGCTGTTGTCGGCATAAGGGCGGGGCATCATGAATCAAACTCGCAGACCACTTAGCTGGTCGCTTATTCTGATCGTCGGTTTTCTGACGCTGTGCCCGGTCCTGATGTTGCTGTTGGGCAGCTTCTCGCAGGGTCTGACCGCTTTTGGCTCTTTCACCACGGCCAAGTACGTAGCTGCCTATACCGACCCTTTCTTGCTGGAAGTCACCTTTAATACGGTGGTCTTCGTGCTGGGTTCGTCCCTGTTCTCCACCGCGCTGGCAGTTTTTCTGGCCTACCTGAATACGCGTACGAACATGCCCATGAAAGGGGTGTTCACGGTGCTGTCCATCGTACCCATGATGATTCCGCACTTGCTGTTCTCGGTAAGCTGGGCACTGCTGCTGAATCCGTCCAACGGCCTGATCAATATGTTCTTGCAGGACACCTTGGGTCTGCAGGAAGCGCCGCTGAACATTTACTCCCTGTGGGGCATGATTCTGGTCGAGGGCTTGTTGAACATGCCCGTGGCCTACCTGATCATTGCACCTGCCATGGCCTCGTTTGACGTTTCCATGGAAGAGTCCTCCCGTGTGTTCGGGGGCGGTCTGTGGCGCACCTTGACGCGGGTGACCCTGCCGATTTTGCGCCCAGCCATTATGGCGGCGTTCATTCTGGCGATTGTACGGGCCCTGGCTTCCTACGCCGTGCCACGAGTTCTGGGTACGCCGGGTCGTGTGGATGTGCTGGCCACGTATCTGTTCGAGATGATCTCAACCGGCTTCGCGCCGGATTACGGAAAAGCGGCGGCATTAGGGATGAGTGTGCTGTCGGCTTCCATTGCCCTGATTGTGCTGTACCGCTACATGACGGCAGAAAGCAGCAAGTATGTGACGATCTCCAGCCGGGGGTTCAAGCCCACTCAACTGGAACTGCGTCGCGCCAAAATCCCGCTGTTCATCATCGTGGGCATTATCAGCTTGCTGATGGTGGTGCTGCCCGTGGCCGTGTTGCTCTACACCTCCATGATTCCGTACTCCATGGTGCCTAGCGCTCGTGCCTTCTCCTTGATGAGCTGGGCGAACTGGATTGATGTCATTCAAGACCCGATCTCCAAAGTCGCCATGAAGAACAGTCTGTTCCTGGCGGTGGTCGGGGCCAGTCTGGGTGTGCTGCTCTCGTTGTTCGTGGCCTATGTCGTGGTCAAGTTACGAACGCGGGCGGCGGCGCTGCTGGATACCTTGAGCTTCCTGTCCTTCTCCTTCCCGGGGATTGTGATTGGTATCGGTTTTATGTGGTTCTTCGTGCAAACGCCTTTGTATGCCACGCTGACCGCCTTGTTGCTGGCCTATATCGCGGCGTATCTGCCTTACGGTATCCGGCCTTTGTCGGCGGCTTTTGTGCAGGTGCATGCTCACCTGGAGGAATCCTCTGCCGTCGCCGGAGCCAGTTCCTGGACGACCATGCGCCGCATCATTATTCCATTGCTGATTCCCGGTGTGGTGTCTGCATGGATTTTGATGGCCACCATGTTTATCCGTGAGTTGACCGTGTCCGTCGTGCTGTCCCGCCCTGGCACGGAAGTGCTGGCGGTGCAGGTGCTGGGCTATGCCGAAGATGGTTTGTGGGGCAAGCTCTCCGCACTGGGGATCATCATGATTTTGATCTCTACCGTGCTGGTGCTGCTGGCCATGTATATCGGTAACTTCTATAAACGTCGTCAAGGCACGATGTAAGTTGGGCTGATCTCAATGGCCTGAATTCCGCAAGGGATTCAGGCCATTGTTGTTTTTGCTCGTAGCAGACCGTATCTTGTCGCCATTCTGGCTGTTCGCTTGTGTAGTCACATACAGAGCAGACTGCTTCTGTTTACTAATTCGTAGAAAGCTATGACGCATAAATGCAAAGTGCTGGTCGTCGGTGGCGGCGTGATGGGAACGTCAGTCGCCTGGCATCTGACTCAAGCGGGTGCTGCTGTGACCCTGATCGATCAAGGGCCGGGCAGCACGCCTAGTGCAACTTCCGCTTCTTTTGGATGGGTAGGAGCCAGCGCCAGCACGCCCTCTGATGACCCTGACGCCTTTGCCTTGCGCCTGCATGCTCTGGAGGAGTTCAAACGTCTGGAGCAGGCTTTGGGGACCTTGCCTGTGACAGTGCGCGGAGCCTTGTCCTGGGGGGCGACGAAGGATGAGACAGCCGCCTCGATTGCTGAACACCTGGCAGCAGGCTCCAGGGTTGAAAGCTGGTCGGCTACGCAAGTGCGTCAAAAAGAACCGTCGCTGGCGGCTTTACCTGATTTGGCAATGTGGGCACCGGATGACTTCGCCTTGGAACCCGTGTATCTGGCCCGTTGCTTTATTCAGGCAGCACAAGCGGGCGGAGCCACGGTTCTGTCTGGCAAGGTGCAGTGTGTGCTGTCGGCAGGAGGGCGAGTTACCGGCGTAGAAATGCAGGGGCAAGCCATCTATGCCGACAAGGTGGTACTGGCTAATGCTTATGGAGCCTTGGCTTTGGCAGCCAGTGCAGGGGTAGCTTTGTCTATTGAGCAGCAGCCCGCCGTCTTGCTGCGTCTTGATGCTGATAGAGCTCTTATCCGACATGTGCTCTGTGCCCAGGACTTGGAGCTACGACCGGGCAAGGAAAGGGGATTGATGTCAGCGTTGGACTATCCCTTGGAAGGTGAAGCAGGTTTGCAAAGCTTGGCAGAGGAAACGTGTCAGTCCATTGTTCAGTTGCTGAAACTGCCGTCTGTCCCGCGCGTATTGTCTATAGAAGTCGGGCAGCGCCCCATGACTTGTAACAAGCTTCCTTTATGCGGCCCCATTGGGAGTTTGGATGGCTTGTTTGCGGTCGTAGCCCATCCCGGTGTCATTCTGGCTCCCTTGTTGGGAAGGCAGTGCACGCAAGCGGTCCTGGCTGCTTGATGTTTGCTTTTGGGGCGGATCTGTTCTGTCTTCAGAAGATTGAACTGTCTTGAAACCAAGCGGCAAAACCAGGCGACAAAGAAAAAGGCCTGATTTCGTGGAGAGACGAAATCAGGCCTTCTTGTTTACTGCGCCGGTTTGAATGCTCCCTTTCAGAGGGTGCTTTCAAACCAGAGGACTGGCTGTGTCTTAGTCCTCTTCCACAAAAGTGGCTTCGCGTTTCTTTTTCACCGAAGGCAAGGCAACGATCACGACCAGGAAGGCCGCCAACACCAACAAGGACAAAGACAGTGGGCGAGTCAGGAAGGTGGTGTAATCACCGCGAGACAAGAGCAGGGCACGACGGAAGTTTTCTTCCATCATCGGTCCCAGAACCAGACCCAGCAGCAATGGTGCACCTTCACAACGCAGCTTGGACCACACGTAGCCAACAAAACCAAAGGCAGCGGTAACCAAGATATCAAACACGTTGTAGTTCAGCGAGTACACACCGACCGTGCAGAACACCAGAATGGCAGGGAACAGAAGGCGGTAAGGCACTTTCAGCAGCTTCACCCATAGACCGACCAATGGCAGGTTCAGAATCACCAGCATCAGGTTACCGATCCACATGGAGGCAATCAGGCCCCAGAACAGCTCGGGGTGGCTGGTCATCACTTGTGGGCCGGGCTGAATGTTGTGGATGGTCATCGCACCAATCATCAGAGCCGTTACCGCGTTACCTGGAATACCCAAGGTCAGCAGCGGGATGAACGAAGTCTGGGCTGCTGCGTTGTTAGCCGACTCAGGGCCAGCCAGACCAGCAGGGTGACCTTTACCAAAGCGCTCAGGATTGCGGGAGATTTTCTTCTCCAGCGTGTAGGACGCAAAGGAAGACAACACCGCACCGCCACCGGGCAAGATACCCAGTACCGAACCCATGGCAGTACCACGGACAACAGCAGGCCAGGACTCTTTGAATTCCTGTTTGTTGGGATACAAAGAACCCACTTTGCCTGTGATCTCGACACGCTGGTCGCCCAGTTCCAGGTTGTTCATGATTTCAGAGAAACCAAACACACCCATGGCAACCACGGCAAAGTCGATACCGTCTTGCAGTTCTGGAATACCAAAGTCGTAACGGGCGACGCCGGAGTTCACGTCTGTACCGACCATACCCAGCAGCAGACCCAGCAAGATCATGCAGATGGCTTTAGGCAGGGAGCCGGAGGCCAGCACCACAGCGCCGACCAGCCCCAAGACCATTAACGAGAAATACTCCGCAGGTCCAAACTTGAAGGCGACTTCAGCCAAAGGAGGCGCAAAGGCAGCCAGCAGCACGGTGGCCACACAACCAGCGAAGAAAGAACCCAGAGCAGCAATTGCCAAGGCCGCACCGGCCCGACCATTACGCGCCATCTGGTGGCCGTCCAGCACAGTTACCACCGCTGAGGTTTCCCCCGGCAAGGCGACCAGAATGGCCGTTGTGGACCCACCATACTGAGCGCCGTAGTAAATACCGGCCAACATGATCAGGCCAGCCACGGGAGGCAGTACATAGGTAATGGGCAGCAGCATGGCGATGGTAGGCACAGGGCCAATGCCAGGCAACACGCCAATCAGGGTGCCCAGTATGCAACCGAGCAGGGCGTAGGCCAGGTTCTCGGGCGTGATCGCCACGGAGAAACCCAGCATCAGGTTGTCAAATAATTCCATTTCCGTTCACCTCCAATCAGGCCAGAAAACTTGGCCACAAGGGGAACACCAGCCCCAGGCCCTTGATGAATGCCAACCAGACGAACAGCACCAGAAACACGGCTGCGCCCAGTGCAACAGGCCAGCTAAACTCATGGCTCGCAAAGCTGCTGATCAGAACAAGCAAGAAAATGGAAATGTAGACACCCAGAGAATTGAGCGTCAGACCACAAAGCACCACCGCGCCGATGATAACCAGGGCCACTTTCCAGTTAAACTTCTCTACTTCGGTTTCTTCCGCTTTGGCAGACATCGAATTGAATGTGACAACAGCCCCCAATAGAGCTAGGCATACCCCCAGCCAGAAAGGGAAGTAGCCAGGTCCCATGCGGGCAGCGGTTCCCATCGAGTAGCTGGTGGCTCCAAGCGCAAAAGCTGCGCCTATCACCACGAACATGATCCCGGACCAGAAGTCCTGTTTATTTTTAATTTGCATAAGGTGGATTCTCCTTGTCTGCCTTGCGCATTGGTTTTCCTTTTTCCTGTGTCAGCTTCTTTATGTTGGAGCTGGGCTCCACGCTCTGCCTGTGCCGACTGCATTGAACAGAGGTGACGCATGGTAATGGAGCACTTGAAGACTGGAAACCCTGACTTGACCCTAGTTTTTAAGGGTTTTCCCGGTAAATCGGGAAATTTAGGGTTTTTTGGGAGCGTGTTGGCTGGTCAATAGGATGCTTTGAAAGAAGTTTGAAAGGTAATGGAAAGATGGGTGAAAGGTTATCATTAGTATGAAATTCCTCTACCCAGTAACGCTAGCAATGGTTTACGATAAGGCCCATGTTGCAAGATCTCGACTTTCTCGCTGACCGTATCGGTCAACTGGTAGAGCAATCTCGTCAGCTAAACGCTGAACGCGCTCAATTATTAGCTCGTCTGAAAACTCAGGATGCCGAGCTGGACGCCTTGCGCCAGCAAAATCGACGTCAACAGGACGAGTTCGAGTCCCTGTCCACCGGTGTTGCTACCCATCAGCGTCAATTGGATGTGGTGCAGCAACAAGCACAAGCCGATCAGGCAGAACTGAAAAAACTGCTTGAGCAAGAACAAGCTCAAATCGTGGCTTTGCGCCGCGAGCTTGATAGTGCGCGTGCAGGCATGGGCGTGTTGCGCGATGTAGCAGGACAGGCTCGTGACCAGATCGGTTCGATCCTGATGCGTCTACCCGGTGCGGTACAGGAGTAAGTCATGGAACGAGTCGATATTTCTCTGTTGGGCCGCGAGTATTCTCTGGCATGCCCACCATCCGAAAAAGCGCGCTTGCTTGAAGCTGTCAAACTGGTTGATCAGCGCATGCAGTCCATCAAGGGCTCTGGCCGCGTCTCGGGGAACGAACGCATCGCCGTTATGGCCGCCATTCAGATCGCCAGCGAGTTTTTATCCGCTAAAGCACCTGATGGTCCACTGGCTAATGTTGCATTTGGCGATTTCAAGCGTAAAATTGAAGACATGCACGCAATGATTGATGATGTCATCGAACCTTCGGGTACTGCGCGCTAGACCAAATTTGAAAGCTGCCCCTTGTTGTTCCTCGCGGGCAGCTTCATCCCAGTAAGTCCCTGCCGTGTTCGTGACACGACCATACATTCCTTGAACCAATGCTTTTGGCATACAGGTTGTTGGATTAGCCAGTAGGAGCGATCGTCCTCGTCGACGAACCCGAAGCTGGCTTGATGACAGCCGATCTTGGACCCTCGGTTCCAGGATGCCGGTCTTGACGGCAATGGTGGGGCACCTACAAAAAAAGCCCGTCCACATCTGGACGGGCTTTTTTCTTTTCTGCAGATCTTCTTATCCCTGACTGCCGGGCGTCACACCCCGCTTGCTGGCATAAGCAAACAAAGCCAGTCCGGCCACAATCATGGGCAAGGACAACCACTGTCCCATCGACAAGCCCGCGCTCAGCAACCCCAGGTAGCCATCAGGTTCGCGGGTGTACTCCACCATGAAGCGGAAGAAACCATAGCCGATCAGGAACAGGGCACTGGTCTGGCCCACGGCACGTGGGCGGCGCGTAAACCACCACAGCAGGATAAACAAGGCGATGCCTTCCAGAGCCATCTCGTACAACTGCGAGGGGTGGCGGGGGATGGAGTCCACTTGCGGGAACACCATAGCCCAGGACACATCGCTAGGACGGCCCCACAGTTCACCGTTAATGAAATTACCCAGGCGGCCCACGGCCAGTCCCAGCGGAATCAAGGGAGCCAGGAAATCGCTGATTTCCAGAAAGCGCCGTTGTCGGTTCCGGGCAAATAGTGCAATCGTCACCAGGACGCCAATCAGGCCGCCATGAAAGGACATGCCACCTTGCCAGACATACAGAATTTCCAGCGGATGCGACAAGTAGTAGGCGGGCTGATAGAACAAGGTATAGCCAAGACGACCACCTGCTACCACGCCCAGGACGCAGTAAAAGATCAGGTCTTCCAGGTCTTTGCGAGTCAGCAGGGTATAGCCTGCGCGAATACGCGCCATGCCAGCTAGCCAGACCAGGCCAAAGCCGACCAGATACATCAAGCCATACCAGTGGATGGCAAGGGGACCAAGTTGTATGGCGACGGGATCAAACTGCGGATGAATTAACATGCGTGCCCATTACAGAGGTGAATATCAGATAATAGCGTGACTGCGAGCCCAGGCTAGGGCTGGGTAAATTGTAAGGGAAGGATCATGCTGCATTCAGTCTCTTGGGCCAGCCGTTTACCATTAGTAGTTTTTTGTGGATGGCTGATCTTTAATCCAGTCGCAAAGGCTGATACGGTAGCCTTGATGGAGACCGTACAGGCGCAGTGTTTGTCCTGTCATCAGATTGATCGTAAACGGGTGGGTCCTCCTTTTCGGGAGATCGCCCAACGCTATGCGCAAGGTCCGGTGCAGGAAACCCAGGCGTATTTGCAGCGACAAATTCAGCAGGGGAGCCGCGGAAACTGGGGAGCGATTCCCATGCCCGCTCAAAACCGGATTAGCGCCGAGCAGGCACAAGCGATTGCTGCCTGGTTGCTGAGTCTAGCCAATTCGTCAACAAAGGAGAATTCATGAAGGAAACAGCCATACTAGGTGGCGGATGCTTTTGGTGCACCGAAGGGATTTTCAAGGCCTTGCGAGGTGTGCAGTCGGTGGTGCCTGGGTATTGTGGTGGCCATATTGAGCATCCCACTTATGAACAGGTTTGCGGTAAGCAGACCGGCCACATTGAAGTGGTCAAAGTGGAGTTTGACCCTTCCGTCATTTCCTATCGGGATTTGCTGGAAGTGTTTTTCCTGACCCATGACCCCACCACGCCTGACCGTCAGGGGGCTGATCAAGGTCCGCAATACGCCTCTGCCATTTTTTGTCAGGATGAAGAGCAGCGACGCCAGGCCTTTGAGGTCATTGAAGAAATCAAGCCGCAATTTGACGCGCCTATCGTGACGCATGTGCTCGACAGCTCCCGATTCTGGGAAGCCGAGGACTATCACCACGATTATTTTGCGCTGCATCCCGAGCAGGCTTATTGCCAGATGGTGATCGCGCCCAAGCTCAAGAAGTTCTATCAGCGCTTTCAGGATTTGCTGATTAAAAGCTAAAGCGGCTCACGTGTGGGTAGCAGGAGCAAGGTAGCGTCTGTACAGGGCGCTACCTGGTAATGTCAGCCGGGCCATCAGGCCAATAACCAGCAAAGTCAGAACAAGTCGGCCCACCAGAGCCACCCAGATGTTGGCACCCAGAGCCAGAATAAGAATGGTGTCTTCAATCAGGGAATGGCTTAAAGACAGCCAGGACAAAGCCAGCAGACGTGTTCGGGGACTGTAATTTTGCTGGCGGGACTCATCAATAATCAAAGCGCCGCCATAGCTTAGGCCTAGCAAGACGCCAATCGTGGTTGTGGGGGCAACGCGCTCTTCCAGGCCGGAAAACCGCAGCAAGGGTAGCAGCAGCCGGGTCAACACACGGGTGAAGCCTATCTTGTCCAGCACAGATAAAATCAGCAACAAGCCCAGGATAATGAGCCAGGTCATCAGCAGAGAGCTGGCTGTGCCCCAAAACCAATCTATCCAGCCTTGCCAGCCACCTTGCGTGGCATTTGACTGCCCATACAGCCAGGCCAGGGATACAGGTTCTTGCAGCAGTCCGGCGCTGTTCAGGCCCCAGGCCAACAGAGCGCCGTAGAGCAAGGCACAAATAATGCGCAGAGCCGCTGTAAACCAGAAACTGGCTCCGGCTTTACGCACAATGGCTTGCTCCATGGGCATATTGTGCGCAAACAGCATCATGGTGCCCAGGACGCTGATCTGGGCGACATTGAAACTCAAGCTGTCGCCCAAGGCTGCCATGGAGCCTATGCCTGCATAAATTCCGGCCAAGGCGGTGGTCGCCCAAACAATCCCGGCTTCGGCAGGTAACCCGACCAAGGCCATGACAGGGCCAATCAACTTCCCGGCTTGCTCAATCAAACCCAACTGCGCAGCAATACGCACCGCGATCATGATGGGGATCATGATGCGTGCAACGGTATAGAACATGCGCAGACTGCGGATCAGCGTGGTGCGTAGGAAATTCAGCATGACAGCGGGAGCAGTGAAAATTTGACTGATGCTAGCACGGCAAGCAGACAGTTTTGGTGTGCTGTGGCTCCTGTCCAACTGAAGAGCAGGGGGCGTCGTGTCCTGGTCTTTTTACTGCTATGGGGCGGGTGTGTTTAGATCGCCTATAAAAAAGCCCCTGATCTCGAAACCTTGTGCAGCATACAGAAGTCGCTGCCAAAGTTTTGTGAATCAGGGGCGTTTCAGGCCTGGTGGCCGGGTGACTTATCGACCCGAGCAGTGACCGCCACTGGCGGCTTGTCCACTACCCCAGGCAATGGGGGCGGGTTCAGGACGGTAGGGATAGTCTTGCAGACTGTCCATGACAACCAACAAGACAACGACCAGCCAGAAGGTACTGGTAATAAGGCGGAAAGTAGTTTTGCTCATGGTGGCGCCACTCAAGGGTTAACGCGGCGACGAATACGCACGCCTATGATGGACCCGGCAAAGGCCAGTGCAAACCAGACCCAGCCATGTATGCTGGCCGAGGCAATGCCTCCCAGGAATGCGCCCACATTACATCCAAAGGCCATACGGGCACTGTAGCCCATGACCAGACCCGCAATCGCGCCTACCCATAAAGTGCGAGCATTGGGCGATTTGAAATTGGCAGGATGGTTCCAGCGTGAGGCGGCCATGGCACCCAGAATCAAACCGAAGTTGGTGACGGAGGTAACGTCGGCCAAAACAGGTTCTGCCAGACGTTGTGCATGGGGAGCAACCCCCCAGAATGCGTCGCCAACCGGTGTCCAGCCCAAGGCGGAGAATACTTTGGCGCCCCACAGGCCAATACTGTAGACGATACCCCAAGGTTGCCCGGCAACGATCATGTGGATGGCGTACAGCACGGCCAGTAGCAAGGCGCCCATCCACCAGCGCATTTCCCATTTGGCGGGTGTGCCGTTGTGCTCTTTTTGATGGCGACGTGCCCCTCGGCCTACGAACCAGGACACGGCGGCGCAGCCCAGTACGGTAATCAGCAAGGCGGTGGGCCAGCCCAAGGAGACGGTCAGGTCGATAGCGGGTAAACCGCCCAACGCAATCCAGCCGGGTTGATGCGATGCACCCAAAAAGCTGCCAATCGCGAAAGTAGGCAAGACGGCGAATGAGATCGGTGCACCAGCGCCTGCTTTATACAAGGTCCCGGAGCCGCAACCGTCGGCCAGTTGCATGGCGGCGCCAAACAGGAAGGCACCCAGCACCAGGCTGATGGTCAAGGGGGCAATCGCGCCTACCAGCTCGCCTCCACTATCGGCAATCAAGGGCAGGGTGAAGGCGGCTGCCAATACCAGCAAGAGCATTTGTGCCCAGATCCCTTGAGGATCGCGACGCTCGATATAGTTGCGCCAACCGGTGGTAAAGCCAAAGCGGGCACCTTGCAGTACCGCGCCAAAGCCAATCCCCAAAAGGGCCAGCAGCCCTTGGCGCAGGCCACCTACCAGCGCGACCCCAACAATCAGGGCCAGGCTGGCCAGGATAAAGCCCAGTCTAGTCAGATAAAGCATGGTCGATTTCTTTAGTTAATGGCGCGCTTGGCATCGAGCTTCAAAACCTCGAAGCGGGAGGGCTGATTATCCATGGGCAAGCTGCTGCGGCTCCATTCCACGACGGACTCGGGGTAGAGCTTCACATTGGGGTTGCCTGCCAGTTCGGAGAGGACAAACCAGTTGGTGGCAGCCCAGTGGCCGGTATTGCAGAACGAAACGGTGGGTTTGTCGTCCAGGCCTTGTTCTTTGACGATCTTGACGAGTTCGCCTGTATCTTTCAGGACGGGTTTATCGCTGCGAAAGAAGCTGTTGAAGTCCAGTTCGCGTGCGCCGGGCAAGGTGCCGTAGCGGGCGGCGGCGTCAACACGCTTTTCGCCTTTGAAAAACTCGGTGGGGCGAGCGTCCAGCAGGACGGGGGCTTGGCCGTTCTTGATGTAGTCAGCCACTTCTTGTGTGCTGACCACCATGTCTTTGTTGTAGTGGTAGCTGAATTCTGTAGGGGTGACGCTTGGGGCGTCTTTGCTCAGGGGTTTGCTTTCGGCTTCCCAGGCTTGCAGGCCACCGTCCAGAATGGATAGCTGTGTCAGACCGCCTGCTTTCAGTGTCCAGTACACGCGGGCGGCGGCACCGAAGTCAGTGGGGTTTGCGCCTGCGTAGGTCACGACTACGTAGCTGTCTTTGGAAATGCCCGCTTTGCTGAACAATGCGGATAGGTCGGCTTCCGAGCGCAAGGCTCCGGCGTTTTCGGCTGGGCCGCGATAGGCGCCATAGGGAGTATGGACTGCACCAGGTACGTGGCCTGCTGCATATTCTTTGTCTGTGCGGATATCCAGAATACGCAGATTGCTCTGGTCCAGCTTGGTGGCCAGGTCTGCAGCCGAGATCAGAGCCGCTGGCTTGGCGGCTGTTTCGGGTGCGCTTGGCTCTGCGGAGACAGTCGGTGCCAGGACCGAGCTGAATGCAAATGCCAAGGAGATGAGGATAGGTTTGATCATTATTACTCTCTTGAGTAAGCAGGGGCCTGCTTAGAGGATTAAGTGCATAAGGAATGGTAATGAACGTGGCTACAGAAAATAACAATGAATTGGGGATTAGCTTATTGCTTGTGGGCGTAAAGGGAAGGGGGCTATCTCTATAGAGTAGATGGGAGGGGCTTTGTTTACAGCTCTGCATTGGGTGGGCTTGTGCCACTCTGCTTGTGTCTCTCTAGCAGGTAAGTGTGTCTTTGGTCTCTATATAGAGTGGGCGTATCTATATATAGAGAGGGTAGAGTCATCATGATGAATGGTCCTTCTATATAGAGAGTGGCGTTTGTTGTTCCAGCCGGTCTATGTAGGTCGCCGTTCGGGGCTCCGGGACAGGGGGTTGGGGCGGACTACTTGCCGGCGCGTTGCGCCGGTTCCCTTGTCGGAGTCACAATCGGGGCGCAGTCTGAACTCGCCCAGTGATTGGTCCCCCGGACCAATCACAAGCGTTGGGCTCAAACAGCAGACTGCTTGCATCCCCGATTGTGACTCCGACAAGGCAAGTCGTCTGACTCGCCCCAACCCCCTGTCCCGGAGCCCCGAGCGGCTAACAGCACTGCATAACCCCCGGTCTTGGAGGTCATTCAACTCTATATCTATACAGAGACACTATTGGTTAGGGGGAAAGGGCTGATGCAGTGTTCTTGCTGGCGTTTCTTTGTTGGCTCCCCATGTCTCCATTTTTTCTTCTCATCATTTCCCTATTTCGCAAGTAAGCAAGCAAGCAAGCAAGCAAGCAAGCAAGCAAGCAAGCAAGCAAGCAAGCAAGCAAGCAAGCAAGCAAGCAAGCAAGCAAGCAAGCAAGCAAGCAAGCAAGCAAGCAAGCAAGCAAGCAAGCAAGCAAGCACAGGGACTGCTGACTGGTGACTAGTGTTGGCGGTGTTTTCGCTTCTTCTCTATATAGAGAGGGGAAATGTTGAGCGGCTGGAGAATATCTGGCTATTCTTTGCGAGAAAATAGCTGATTAGCTTAGGATTTGCGTCTGAGGACAGGTAGGCTCACTACCAGGAAAAAAAATCCAAAATTAATCTAAAAATTATTTTTATAGTTATTGTTCATAGTTATCAATGTGCTACGACGTTTTACGGGGTTTTCTCTCCCCAAATACTAAGAAAAAGGGCGAAGAAGGCTTGCCAGTCTGAAAATCATCGTGCTATAGTTCTTTTCTCGCTGCAGCACACACAGGGTTTTCCCTGAAGCGCTACAGAGAGCAGTTAGCCAAGATTCACCGCCTTGACCAAGAGGTCCGCACCGAAGCTTGAATAACTGAGTCAGGTAACTGACACGGTGTAAAACCCGGAGCTTGACAAATCAGAAAATTCTGTGTTAAAGTTCTAGGTTCTGCTCCAGAGAACGCAACGTTAAGTTTTTAAGCGGTTTCGAAGGTTGAAACGGATTTGAAAATTTACCCTTGTTTGTGAAGTTGGATAGTTAGCCTTACGGTTGATTGTTCGCCAGGTAGGACGGAACGAAAGTTCTGGTTAAGCGGGACGAGTTGGACGGTTTTAAAACTTTCTAATTTCTTCAAAAAAACGCTTGACACACTGCCTGATCTGCTTCATAATCTCGTTTCTCT
>NZ_JAPKNA010000003.1:0-523662 GCF_026344135.1 Alcaligenes parafaecalis
ACAGCTAATCTTCGTTTTTTGGTGGAGGTAAGCGGGATCGAACCGCTGACCTCTTGCATGCCATGCAAGCGCTCTCCCAGCTGAGCTATACCCCCATTTCGGTGTTCTTTTTGTTGACCACCAACGAAGAATTGAGATTATGGGGGTGTTTTGAACTTTGTGCAAGTGTTTTGAGAGGAAAACTCAAAATAAAGTGAAAAAAACTTCCTGAGGGGGCTCAGAGGGGCAAAGACGCCAGGACAGCAAGGCGATGGTCCTGGCTGGCAGGCGCTGTGAAAAGGGATCAGGGTCATCCCGACGGCTGCTTGTATCTTTTTGTTTTATACGGAGTTTTGTATCTTCTTTGTGTCACAAGGTTTCATTTATGGCTCAATAAAAGGAAATACTTTCAAGTGTTACCGTCGTTTTTTTGTCCCTGTTGATGTTGTCTTATTCTCGCCTTAGGCGCATAAATGCAGGGTTTATACGAAATTTGCGCTGCTCTGTAATCTAATGATGGTATGCTTCGTTGGGTAACATTTCACCTGCAATAATTACGTTTTGTAGGCCATTCTCTTAGCCTGCATTTTTTTATTTAATGGCGCTATGTCAGCAAAGCAGTGCATATCATCACCTCTGCCTGTTCCAGTGGATGCACAAAGACGAATCAGTTTAAGTGCCTTGCTGATTTGGGTGCTTTTGGTCTGGCTGTTGTTGATCTCGGCAACGGTTACTGTCATTTACAAGCAAAATCAGGCGGAAACTCGCCTGCAGGCTAGTAGCGGCCTATTGCGTCAGCTCTCTGATATCAGCTATTCCGTGGCCCTGGCCGCACCCTCCAGCTCCACTCCTGCCCGTTTGCGTCATTTGGATCAGCAGTTCCAGGGCGTGGTGCAGCTACTGAGAGACGGTGGTGTGGTTGATGGCGTGATGCTGCTGCCTTTGGACAAGCCTTTATTAGGCCTGGTGTCGCAGCTTAGTAATGAATGGCAGCGGCGCCTGATGCGCCTGGACTTTCCGGTCAGCTCGGAGCAAGTCCTGTTGCCCGCCGCCAGCCTGAATGCGGAAGACTCCCTATTTCGTCATAACACCCAGCAATTGCTGGATGCGTTCGATGCCTCGCGTGAAAGCACTCGTGCCCAGCACCGCTGGACGGTGTTCTTTATGCTGAGCCTGGACTTGGTCGCGCTGTGTTTGTCCTACTTCATGTTGCGTGCCTGGGCGGCCGATCCCTTGCGGCAGTTGGTTGCCCAGGGCAGGGCCTTTACCAGTGGTCATTACCGGGCAAAAAGCACCAGCTCCGGCACGAGCGAAACGCGTTATTTATCCCAGATTCTGAATTACTGCGGCTTGCAGATTCAGCAACTGGATGCCCAGCACGCTATTCAGCAACGCAATTTATCTCAGCTCAATGCCATATGCCGCAGTTTGAGTCATAACCCTTTATTGGGAGTTTATTTATCCCGAGATGGTCGCTTTGATTTTGTTAATAAAAAGCTGGCTGAAACATTGGGATATAGCCGTGCGCAATTGCGGCAGGAGTTCACGGTTGACCAGGTTTTTCTGGAGCCTCGATTTCCCTCTTTAACTCAAGTGGTGCCGGATTCGCGTTCTGGCGGGAATAGTCTGCGCTATGAAACGCGAGCACTGCGTTATGACGGCAAATCGATTGATGTCGAGGTTTGCGCAATTCCCATTCAGCTTGAAGGCCGTATGGCGATGGTGTCCGTGGTGCAGGACATCACCACGCGGGTACGTAATGAAGTAACCGGGCGTCTGGCTGCCGTGGTGTACGAGAACACTTGTGAAGCCATTGTGGTGACGGATCGTTTTGGTCATGTTGTGGATGCCAATCCCGCTTTCAGCCGTATTACGGGCTATGAACTGGATGAAGTTCGGGGCCGCACGCTGTCCATTTTGAATTCAGGTCGTCAGGACCGTGAGTTCTACCGCAAGATGTGGCGTGAAATCTCGGAAACGGGACGCTGGCAGGGGGATATCTGGAATCGTCGTAAAAACGGCGAAGACTTTGCTGAACGTCTGACTATCAGCACAGCCTGGAATCCAGATGGCACGGTGTATCGCCATATCGGTTTGTTCACCGACATTACCAGCCATAAAAAGCGTGAAGCGCAGATGTGGAAGCAGGCGCACTACGATCATTTGACGGGTTTGCCCAATCGTCAGATGTTCCAGGATCGTTTGCAGCAAGCGCGTGAGCAGTCTCGCCGCACCGGTTTGCCCTTTGCGCTGATCTTCATGGATCTGGATTTCTTCAAGGATGTGAACGACTCCCTGGGGCATGAGAAAGGCGATGTGCTTTTACAGGAAGTGGCCCAGCGTTTGCAGCGTTGCGTGCGGGTAACGGATACCGTGGCTCGTATTGGTGGGGATGAGTTCACCGTGATTTTGTCGGACATCAGTGATACCTCGATTGTGGAGCGTACCTGCCGCTGTTTGCTGGACACCATTGAAGAGCCCTTTCAGTTGGGCAAGAACTCGGTGTCAGTCTCTGCCAGTGTGGGCATTACCTTGTTCCCTGAGGATGGCGACGACGCCGGTCAGCTATTGAAGAATGCGGATATGGCCATGTACGCCGCCAAGGCCTGTGGTCGCAATCAATACTGCCGTTTCCTGCCCGCCATGAGTGAAGCGGTGGAAGCGCGCCTGCGCTTCTCTCAGGACTTGCAAAAAGCCTTGAGCGAACATCAGTTTCAGTTGTATTACCAGCCCATTGTTGATTTGCGCACGGGGCGCGTAACCCGTGCTGAAGCCTTGATTCGCTGGGAGCACCCGCAATTGGGCCTGGTGCCGCCTTCGGAGTTCATTCCTTTCTCTGAAGACTCGGGCTTGATTGTCTTGATTGGCGAGTGGGTGTTTGAGACAGCCGCCCAAGCGGCAGTGATGTTGCGCCACGAACTGGACCCCAGTTTTAGAGTCAGCCTGAATGTGTCACCAGCACAATTCAAATTGAACGGTTCCTGCGCACGGGAATGGGTGGAATACCTGCAACACCAAGGCATTCCGGGCGATGCGCTAGTGGTGGAGATTACGGAGCGTTTGCTCTTGGACGACCAGGGCCAAGCCTTGCAACAGTTACGCTCCTTGCGTGAATACGGCATGAGTGTGGCGCTGGATGATTTTGGTACTGGCTACTCATCCCTCTCGCATTTGAAGCGCTTCTCTATCAATGTGCTCAAAATTGACCAGTGCTATATCCGTAATCTGGCTTTGAGCAGTGAGGATCTGGTGCTGACTCAGGCCATGATTGTGATGGCACAAAAGCTGGGTTTACGGGTGGTAGCAGAAGGGGTCACCAGCCACGAGCAACTGGATTTGCTGAACAACGCGGGTTGCGACTATATGCAGGGCTATTTGTGCTCCACACCCATTCCAGCCGGCGAGTTCGTGGACTGGTGCAAGACCTGGAATCGGGATCATGCGGGTGGGTTTGTAGAGCGTCTGCATCCCAATACGCCGCAGGTTTTGCAGTAAGGCTGCGTCAGGCAGCCTCTACTGCGGTGCTTCTGCGCCCAAGGCGCTGTCTTGAATACCGTGATGCTTAGTGCTGACGGCGGGATCGCCAAGCAAAAATAATCAGAATCAGACTGGCCCAGATCAGGAAGGGCAGGTTGCCGTACTTCACGTAGGGAGTCAGGCCGGTAGTGCCTTGCACTTCCACATCCAGCACGCCCGGAGTCAAGGGCGGCAATACGGCACGAATACGGCCACGCGGATCAATGGCTGCTGTCATGCCGGTATTGGTGGCACGCAGCATGGGGCGGCCTGTTTCCAAAGCACGCATCCGCGAGATCTGCAGGTGCTGGCTCAAGGCCCAGGAGTCCCCAAACCAGCCAAGGTTGCTGATGTTGAGCAGCAAGGTAGCGCCTTCCTGATCAGGCGTACCTTGCACGGCCTGGATGATTTCTTCACCAAATACGTCTTCGTAACAGATATTGGGAGCAACGCGGCCTTCCGCCATCTGGAAGGGGGCTTGTGGCAGCGCACCACGATGGAAATCCCCCAGGGGGATGTTCATCATGTCTACGAACCACTGAAAGCCTGTGGGGATGAATTCGCCAAACGGCACCAGATGGTGCTTGTCGTAATAGCTGGCCGTGCTGTTCAAAATATCTTGTGGCTGTGTGTCCGGGCTGATCAGCAAAGCGCTATTGGTATAGCTGAGCTTGCCATTTTCTGTGCCACGGTCCATGGGCACACCCAGCACCAGATTGGCTTGATGACGTTGAGCCAGTTCTGTCCAGCGTAGCCAGAAGCTGGTTTCCAGGCGGTTCTGCAAAACCGGGATTACGGTTTCGGGCAGCACAATCAGGCGGGGAGTGTCTTCTGGTGTCTTGGCGGGCAAATTAGCCAGCTCGTAGTACCGCTCTATGCCTTCAGCCATATTGGGGCCGAATTTGGCGCTTTGGTCGATATTGCCTTGTACCAAACGGGCAATAAAGGGCGCGCCATGGGCTTGCACCCAGGCAATATGTGGCAGGCTGATACCGATCAGGCCAAATACCATGGCGATACCAATCCCAATCGCGCTGGACGGGCTTTGGTTCTTGTCTTTGGATGCGGCAAATTGGGCGATGACGGCGGCACTGAA
Source organism: Alcaligenes parafaecalis (assembly GCF_026344135.1). Lineage (NCBI taxonomy): Bacteria > Pseudomonadati > Pseudomonadota > Betaproteobacteria > Burkholderiales > Alcaligenaceae > Alcaligenes > Alcaligenes parafaecalis. The sequence continues at coordinate 4,592 of NZ_JAPKNA010000003.1, forward strand.
GGCGGATAGCCAGGCCAGACCATAGACGCCGACAACAGGCGCCCAACCGGTAAACATGCCTTCGGCGTGGGCGTAGCCTATGTTCAGCCAGGGAAAACCGGTCAACAAATTACCGCGTAGCCATTCGCTCAGCGCCCAGCAGCTTGCCCAGCCTGCCGATAATAACAATCGTGGTAGCCAGGAATCACTATCGTCTTTAGGGCGCAGCTTTTGCCAGACGGCAGAGGCCAGCGCCGGAAAGATGGCCAGAGCAGCCGCCAGCAGCAAGACACCCAGGGCGGCCATCCAGGAGGGCATGCCACCATACTGGTGCATGCTGATGTACAGCCAATAAATCCCTACGCCAAAGTGACCCAGACCAAAGAGATAGCTGCGGCCAAAGGCCTGCCGTACCGAGCGCGAGGCCATGATCTGCGAACAGGCAATGGCCAGCAAGGTGATCTGATAAAAGGGCAGAATCCAGGATGGCAGCGGGCCAATGGAGAAGGACAGGGCATGCAAGCCCCCCAGGCCCAGCAATAAAGCGACGCTAAGCGCCTGGGGTAAAGGTTTGGAATCAGGCTTGTTCAAGATTAGGCTCGGCGGGGGTGGCTCGCTGAACGTGTAACCAAAGGGCTCGCTTGGCATCGGCGCGGACGACCGTGATGCTGATGCCATTGAGCTGGGCCACATCGCCCCGGCGAGGGATATGTCCCAATTCGGAGGCCAGCCAACCACCTACCGTATCGAAGTCGTCGTTAGGCAGATTGGTTTGGAAGGCTTCGTTGAAATCGGGGATTTCAGTCAGCGCCATGACACGCCAGCTATCAGGGCCAGCCTGAAAGATGGTTTGTTCGGCGTCTTCATCGTATTCGTCCTCGATGTCACCCACAATTTGTTCCAGAACGTCTTCCATGGTGACCAGGCCTGCAGTGCCACCGTGCTCGTCAATAACGACGGCCAAGTGATTGCGGCTGCCTCGGAATTCGTGCAGCAGAACGTTCAGGCGTTTGGTCTCGGGGATAAAGACGGCAGGACGGATCAATGGACGCAAATCCAGTGTGGGATTGGCAATCGAGAGCAGCAAATCCTTGGCCAGCAAGATACCGATGATGTTGTCGCGTTCCGTCTCATAGATGGGGAAGCGGCTATGGCCCGTCTCAATAATGATGGGCAGCATCTCGGTCAAAGGCTTGGCGATGTCCAGCATATCGATCTTGGATCGCGGCACCATGATATCGGCCACGGTCTTGCTGGCCATATCCAGCGTTCCGGCGATCATGGACAGGGATTCGTCGTCGATAACGTTGCGGGCATGGGCCGCAACCAGGACAGACTTAAGGTCTTCTCGGTCTTCGGGTTCGTGACGCCGATTGAAAAAAGCACTTAAGCGAGAGATGGGATTGTTTGAGCTGGCCTTAGAAGGGCGAGGCTCAGGGTCGGGAGCAGAGTCTGACATTGTCCGAAGGACGAGTTAAGGGAGAAACAAGCATAACCGAAAAATGATGACAAGGTATGGACCTGTCATCATTCAAAATGGGCGAAGGGGATGGAGTCTTCGCCTCGTTTTGTGATGATTGGGGGGGCAGGCCCTGGCAAAGGGCAGGCTTACCGTTCCTGATAGGGATCGGGAATACGCAGGCTGGCCAGAATGGCAGTTTCCAGCGCTTCCATGTCCTGTGCTTCGTCTTCTTCGATGTGGTCATACCCCAAAGAATGCAGACAGCCGTGAACAATCAGATGCGCGGCATGATGCAAAAAAGGCTTGCCCTGTTCCTGGGCTTCACGCTCGAGCACAGGCAGGCACAGCACGATATCGCCCTGGACGACGCCGTCTTCATCCTGGCCATATTCAAAGGTCAGGACGTTCGTTGCGTAGTCGCGCTCCCGGTAACTGAGGTTCAGGCTTTGGCCTTCCTCGACATCTACAATGCGCAAGGTCGCGGCCAAGGCAGTGAAGCGGTCTTCGGGGTGAATACGTTCCACGGCCATATCAATGCTTCGCTGCATCCAGCGGCGAATGCGTGAACGGCTCAGTTCGGGGCAGGGAACAGCGTATTGAACGCTCAAGGATAAATCAGGCATCACCCGCGGCCTCGTAAGCGTCCACAATCCGCGCGACCAAGGGGTGGCGCACCACATCGCGGCTGCTGAAACGCGAGCAGGAAATGCCCTGCACGTTTTCCAGCACCTTGACCGCATGCGTCAAACCACTGCGCTGGCCCTTGGGCAAGTCCACTTGGGTGGGGTCGCCGGTAATCACGGCCTTGCTGCCAAAACCGATGCGGGTCAGGAACATTTTCATTTGCTCTGGCGTGGTGTTCTGGGCTTCGTCCAGAATCACAAAAGCATGGTTTAGCGTGCGGCCACGCATATAGGCCAGAGGCGCGATTTCAATAATCTGTTTTTCAAATAGGCGCTGTACTTTTTCTACACCCATCAGATCGTAGAGAGCGTCGTATAGCGGGCGCAGATACGGGTCTACCTTCTGGGCCAGATCACCGGGCAGAAAACCCAGGCGCTCGCCCGCTTCTACAGCAGGCCGAGTCAGAACCAGACGGTGGACAGACTCGCGCTCCAGAGCATCAATTGCGCAGGCTACCGCCAGCCAGGTCTTGCCGGTGCCGGCCGGGCCAATGCCAAAGTTGATGTCATTAGCCAGAATATTGCGCAGGTAATCGCGCTGGCCGGGCGTACGGGGACGCAAATCGCGCTTGGCGGTGCGCAGACTGATGTCTTCCTGACCAACCGGAGGAGGCTCGGGCAGGGGTTCAGCTTTCTTGGCGGGCTCGTGGCTGCGGCTGGCGCCCAGCTCCACCAGGCCCAGTTGAATATCGTCGATATTCAAGGACCGGTGTACGGCACGGGAATGAAACCAGTCAATCGCCTTGGCGGCCTCGTCCGCGCGCTCGCCTTCAATCGAAACATGACTGCCACGCCGACGCAGGGTGACGTTGTACGCCATGGCAATCTGCTTGATGTTTTCGTCCAGGGGGCCACACAGATTGGCCAGATGGGTATTGTCCCCGTCCAGGCGCAAAGCAGTGGGCATGCGGCGGCGTTGGCTAGTCATCGATCAGGCTCCTGCAACCCGGTCATGGGTCACGATTTCTCCGCGCAGAGTGTTGGTCAGTACTTGAGTCACATGCACATCCACAATTTGTCCGATCAGGCGAGGGTCGCCGGGGAAGTTGATGATGCGGTTGTTTTCGGTACGGCCTTTCAGTTCCGAGTCGTCCTTGCGCGAGGTGCCTTCAACCAGAATGCGTTGCACGCTGCCGATCATGGCCTGGCTGATCGCCTGGGCCTGCTCGTTGATCTGAGCTTGCAGACGGTGCAGGCGGTCCAGCTTCTCTTCTTTGGTGGAGTTGTCTTCCAGGTCGGCGGCCGGCGTGCCGGGGCGACGCGAATACACAAAAGAGAAAGACTGATCGAAATTCACATCACGAATCAGCTTCAGTGTCTTCTGGAAATCTTCTTCTGTTTCACCGGGGAAGCCAACAATAAAGTCCGAGGACAAGACGATGTCGGGACGCGCTTCGCGCAAGCGGCGCACGATGGATTTGAACTCCAGCGCAGTGTAGCCGCGTTTCATTGCAGACAGAATACGGTCGCTGCCAGCCTGTACGGGCAGGTGCAGGAAGGGCACCAGCTTGGGCAGATTGCCATGGGCGGCGATCAGGCGCGAGGTCATTTCCTTGGGGTGCGAGGTGGTGTAGCGAATGCGCTCGATGCCAGGAATCTCGTGTACGTATTCCAGCAGCATGGCAAAGTCGGCAATCTCGCCCGCGACGTCGGTAGGGCCACGGTAGGCGTTCACGTTCTGGCCCAGCAGCGTCACTTCACGCACACCCTGGTCGGCCAAGTCAGCCACTTCCATCAGCACATCGTCAAAAGGACGGGAGACTTCGGGACCACGGGTGTAGGGCACCACACAGAAGCTACAGTATTTGCTGCAGCCTTCCATGATGGACACAAAGGCCGAATAGCCTTCCACGCGTGCGGGGGGCAGAGCGTCGAACTTTTCGATTTCCGGAAAGCTGATATCCACTTGCGAGCGGCCACTGTTGCGGCGCTTGACGATCAGCTCGGGCAGGCGGTGCAAGGTCTGGGGGCCGAACACCACATCCACATAGGGCGCGCGACGAATAATGGTGTCGCCTTCCTGACTGGCCACACAGCCACCTACGCCAATCACCAGATCGGGATTGAGCGCTTTCAGGTGCTGAACCCGGCCCAGATCCGAAAACACCTTTTCTTGCGCTTTCTCGCGCACCGAACAGGTATTGAACAGGATGATGTCTGCTTCTTCGGGGTTGGTGGTCAACTCCACAGGACGATCCTGATTCAGGATGTCGGCCATTTTTTCGGAGTCGTACTCGTTCATCTGGCAGCCAAAGGTGCGAATGAAGAGCTTGCGGGCAGGCTTGGTGGCAGCGTCCGCGCTGGCGGGGGTAGAGATTGTGGTGTCGGTCATAGAAGGAGCCGTGACGGGTGTATATCCCGCGGGCCATTGAAAATGATGAATCGAGCATTATAACGCCCAGCCTCCCATGAGCCACAAGCAAGCAGGGCTCATGGGGGAGGACTTGTTGCAGACAGGCCGCCCTTTTGATTAAGAGGACTGGAAACAGCCTCGCCAGGGTATCGGGCTGGATCGGATCTTCAGACAGGTTCTGCTTGCGTCCTGTTTTTGTGGATTATATGATTCGTATATGGATCATATAAGGATTGAGAAATGGGTATCGTGAATATTGATGACGAGCTGCACGACCAGCTACGCAAGGCGAGCACGGTTTCGTGTCGTTCCATCAATGCGCAGGCGGCTTTCTGGATACGCATGGGGCTGCTGTGCGAACTGAATCCGACCTTGAGCTTTAACGAAATTGTCGCCCGTGAAATGAAGGCGGCCGGTTTGGGTGAGCCTGCTGTGCCTCTGGATCAGACGGAGCCAGCATGATCAAGACGGCAGATGAACTTGCCTTGATGGCCGAGTCGGGGCGTTTGCTGGCTCAAGTGTTTACGCGTCTGGATCAATTGAACCTGATTGGCATGAACACCATGCAGATCAATGATCTGGTCGAAAGCTACATTGTTCAGGATCTGCAAGCCCGCCCCGCCAGCAAAGGACAGTACGGCTATGCCTATGTCCTGAACTCCTCGCCCAATCAAGTGGTGTGCCACGGCATGCCGTCCACTGTGGATGTGCTGAAAGAGGGCGATATCGTGAACTTTGATATCACCCTGGAGAAGAACGGTTTTATTGCCGATTCCAGCAAAACCTACATGGCAGGGCAGGTTACTCCTGCTGCGAAAAAACTGGTCGATGCCTGCTATATGGCGATGTGGAAGGGCATACAGGCGGTACGTCCCGGCGCAACACTAGGAGACGTAGGATTCGCCATCTCGCAGTACGCACGCAAGAATGGCTACTCGGTTGTTCGAGATTACTGCGGGCACGGCATCGGGCGAGAAATGCACGAAGCGCCCGAGGTTCTGCACTGGGGGACACCGCGTACAGGCTTGCGACTGAAAGAGGGCATGACTTTCACGATAGAACCCATGCTGAATCAAGGCGGTCATGCGGTGCAAACCGGGAAAGATGGCTGGACCGTACGTACATGTGATGGCTTGCTGTCGGCTCAGTTCGAGCACACGGTGGCCGTGACAGAAAGTGGTGTGCGCGTCTTGACGCTGCGGCCGGATGAAAACATCCCACATTAGTTCAGTAGTCTGCCGCCATATTGCCATCGCAGTATCGCCTGCTGCATAGCTATCGTGCCGAAGTATTTCGTTAGATGAATATAGGGTGGCAGGCGTTTGTTTTCTTGAGGGGCCCGAGCGGGTCGGCTTGGCGGGCCATTCGCCCGTGCTGCGCACGGGTCCCCTTGTCAGTGCTCTGCTGCGGGCGGGTCGTGAACTCGGAGCGCGGTTTGTCCCCCGGACAAACCGCAAGCGTGCTCCTCAAACAGCACGACCCTTGCACCCCGCATCAGAGCACTGCCCGCGGCGAACGGCCTGACTCGCCCCGCCGACCCGCTCGGGCCCCTCAAGAAAACAAAAAGAGGCGTGTTGCTGCCACCCTATTGCTCGCAATCTTGTACCCCCAGAAACAAAAAAGCCCGACATCACAACAATGTCGGGCTTTTCTTGAACAGCGACTAACGAAGCAACTTAACCTTCTACAACCTCGCCGCCTTCATCCTTCTTGACTGGCTTGACCAGATCTTCACGTTTCACGCCCAGCCACATGGAAATAGCGGCAGCCACGAACACGGAAGAGTAAATACCAAACCAGATACCGATGGTTAGTGCCAGCGAGAAGTTATGCAGGGTTGGGCCACCGAAGAAGAAAATCGACAGCACCATCATTTGGGTAGAACCGTGGGTGATGATGGTACGCGAGATGTTCTGGGTGATAGACAGGTCAATGATCTCGGAAACCGACATCTTGCGCTGCTTGCGGAAGTTTTCACGGATACGGTCCATCACCACAACGGATTCGTTCACCGAGTAGCCCAGCACCGCCAGAACACCGGCCAGCACCGACAGCGAGAACTCCCACTGGAAGAAGGCGAAAAAGCCCAGAATGATGACCACGTCGTGCAAGTTGGCAATGGCACACGCGAGCGCCAGCTTCCATTCAAAGCGGAAACCCAGGTACAGCAAGATACCCGCGACCACAAAGGCCAGGGCCATCAGGCCGTTATGCAATAGTTCCTGCCCGACTTGAGGGCCAACAAACTCCACACGGCGCAGTTCCACGTCCGAGTGTTGTTGTTTCAAGGCCTGGATAACTTGCTCGCTTTGCTGAGTCGAGTCCTGACCGTCCAGAACGGGCAAGCGGATCATGATGTCCTGCGAAGTCCCGAAGTTCTGTACCTGGAAGTCGGTATAGCCTAGCGACTGAATCGAGCCGCGTACATCTTCAACCTGCACGGTTTGCTGATAATGCACTTCCATGACTGTGCCACCGGTAAATTCGATGGACAGGTGAAAGCCGCGCACAATAATGAAAACAACCGCTGCGATAAACGTCAGAAAACTGATCAGGTTCAGCACCAACGCATGGCGCATGAACGGGATAGTGCGGTGAATACGAAAAAATTCCATGATGCTTTATGCCTGTAGTTGGGCCAGGCCGGTTTGCACCGGCCCCGGCGCTTTACTTCTTGTCCTGTGGCTTCCAGACCTGGCCGATAGAAATCCCTTGCAGGCGACGACGGTTGCCATACCAGAGATTGACCAGGGCACGAACCCCAACCACCGAAGAGAACATGGAGGTCAGAATACCGATCACGTGTACCACCGCAAAACCACGGATGGGACCGGAACCGAAGGCCAGCAAAGCAACACCCACAATCAGACTGGTCAAGTTGGAGTCGAAAATGGTGGCCCAGGCGCGATCAAAACCCAGGTGAATGGCTTGCTGCGGTGAAGCACCATTGCGTAGCTCTTCACGGATACGCTCGTTGATCAGCACGTTGGCGTCAATGGCCATACCCAGGGTCAGCGCAATCGCCGCAATACCGGGCAAGGTCAAGGTCGCTTGCAGCATGGACAACACGGCCAGCAGCAAGAGCACGTTGAAGGTCAGACCAATGGTGGAGAACAGGCCAATCAGGTGGTAGTACAGCATGATGAAGATGGCGATCGCAATAAAGCCGTACAGCGTGGCGTTAAAGCCCTGGCGAATATTGTCGGCACCCAGGCTTGGGCCAATGGTGCGCTCTTCGATAATGCTCATGGGGGCGGCCAGTGAACCAGCACGCAACAGCAGGGAAATATCGGCGGCTTCCTGAGCATTCATGCTGCCGCTGATCTGTACCTGGCCGTTAGGAATTTCGCTGCGGATTACCGGGGCCGTCACCACTTCACCCACGCCGTTTTCAAACAGCACAATGGCCATGCGCTTGTTGATGTTGTTGCGGGTAATGTCGCGGAAAATGCGCGAGCCCTTGTTGTCCAGCGTCAGGTTGACGGTGGGCTGCTGGGTTTGCGAATCGCGGCCAGGCTGGGCGTCTTGCAGGTTTTCACCGGTCAGGATGACCTGACGGCGCAACAGCAAGGGCGAGCCGCCACGTTCGGTGTAGCGCTCCAGACCAAAGGGCACGGTGCCCGAGTTCAGAGCGGCCACAGCAGCGGGGGAGTCCTCCACCATGCGCAGTTCCAGCGTGGCGGTACGGCCCAGAATTTCCTTGGCCTTGGCGACATCCTGTACACCGGGCAACTGCACCACGATACGGTCTGACCCTTGCTGTTGAATCACAGGCTCGGCTACGCCCAGCTCGTTGATTCGGTTATGCAAGGTGGTGATGTTTTGTTTAAGCGCGTTGGACTGTACCTGAATGGTGGCTGCTTCCGTCAAACGAGCGCTCAAACCGCTGTCGCCGACAGGAGTGAAGGCCAGATCAGGCATGGCGCGGCGCATTTCGGATTGAGCGCTGTCGCGTTCGTCTGCCGACGCAAAGCTCATGCGCAGAGAGTGACCATCACGCTCGATGTTGCCAACGGGCACTTTGGCCTCGCGCAGCACGCTGCGGGCATCAGCCACCATGGAGTCGTAGCGGGCTTGAAGTGCGCCCTGCATGTCCACTTGCAGCAGGAAGTGCACGCCACCGCGCAAGTCCAGACCCAGGTGCATGGGGTGGGCGCCCAGTGCGGTCAGCCAGGCAGGCGACGCGGACACCAGGTTCAGCGCGACGGTGTAGTCGGGAGCGGCTGCGGTGGAGTCCTTGTTCAGTTCACGCTCGATCAGGTCTTTGGCCTTGAGCTGAACATCGGTGGACTCAAAACGAAAACGCGCGGTGGCGCTGGGTCCGTTTTGCTCAAAATATGAGCCCGTCGTAGGAATATTGTTTTTCTTGAGCAGCTCTTCAACATGGCTGATCAGGTTGGTTTCAAGCCGGACCGTGGATTTGGCGCTGGAAACCTGCACAGCAGGAGACTCACCAAACAGATTGGGCAAGGTATAGATCAGGCCGATCGCCAGCGCGACCAAGACGATGACATATTTCCAGAGGGGATAACGATTCATGGGATATCTACGACGGGTGCAGAAATGGCAACCCCGGACCGAGGTCCGGGGTCGGAGGCATTACAGCGACTTGATGGTGCCTTTAGGCAGAACAGTCGTAACGGCCACGCGTTGGACCAGAACTTCGACCGGCTTGTCGGTCAGGTTGGCCACTTCAACGGTCAGGTAGTTGTCGTGAACTTTGCTGACTTTGCCCAGCAGGCCGCCGGAAGTGATGATTTCGTCGCCTTTGGCCAGGTTGGACACCAGATTGCGGTGCTCTTTCTGACGCTTCATCTGAGGGCGAATCATCAGGAAGTACAGCACAACGAACATCAAGATGATGGGCAGCATGCCCATCAAGGCATTTTCGCCGCCAGCAGCCTGGGCGGGGATGAGAGTCAGAATGTCAACAGCGGACATGTGGGGCTCCTGAGGATTTTTTTGTGTGGGTTGTCAAAAACTAACGGTGTATTGTAGCGGCACTTTATTGCGGTATCACAAACCGCGTGTTATTCAATGCCACGCGCTCGGTCCTGGTGGAATTGTTCGCGCCAGGCGGAAAAACGCTTTTGCTCGATGGCATCACGCATCTCCTGCATGATCTGCAGATAAAAATGCAGGTTATGCAAGGTATTCAAACGCGAGCCGGTAATTTCATTGGAACGCTGCAAATGATGCAAGTAGCCACGCGAGAAATGCTGACAAGTATGGCAAGTGCAGCTTGGGTCCAGCGGGCGGGTGTCGTCGCGGTAGCGGGCATTGCGAATCTTGATGTCGCCATAGCGTGTAAACAGCCAGCCATTGCGGGCGTTGCGGGTGGGCATCACGCAGTCAAACATGTCCACGCCCTGGCTGACCCCTTCCACCAGATCTTCCGGTGTGCCTACCCCCATTAGATAGCGAGGGGCGTTGGTAGGCAGTTTGGGTGTGGTGTGCGCCAGAATGCGCATCATGTCTTCTTTAGGCTCCCCTACGGAAAGGCCGCCAATGGCATAGCCTTCAAAGCCGATATCCGTCAGACCGGCCAGGGATTCGTCGCGCAGGTCTTCATACATGCCACCTTGCACAATGCCGAACAGGGCATTGGGGTTGGCCAGCTTTTTGAATTCCTCACGGGAACGGCGGGCCCAGCGCAGAGACATGCGCATGGATTTGGCCGCTTCATCATGCGTGGCGGGGCGGTCGTCAATCAGGTAGGGCGTGCATTCGTCGAACACCATGGAAATGTCGGAGTTCAGGGAATACTGGATTTGCATGGACACTTCAGGGGTCAGGAACAGGCGCTCGCCGGTGATGGGGGAGGCAAATTTCACCCCTTCTTCGGTAATCTTGCGCATGCCTTTCAGGCTGAAGACCTGAAAACCGCCCGAGTCCGTCAGGATGGGCTTGTCCCACTGCATGAAGTTATGCAGGCCCTTGTACTTGTCCATGACCTCCGTGCCTGGGCGCAGCCACAGGTGGAAGGTATTGCCTAGAATGATCTGCGACCCAATGTCTTTCAACTCGTGCGGCATCATGGCTTTCACACTGCCATAGGTGCCTACCGGCATGAAGATGGGGGTTTGCACCACACCGTGGTTCAGGGTGATCTGGCCACGGCGAGCGGCGCCATCGGTGCTTAAAAGGTCAAACTTCAGTCCACTCATGGGTTAAGGGGCTCAATGAACATAGCATCGCCGTAACTAAAGAAGCGATACCGGGATTGGACGGCGTGCTGGTAGGCACGTTGTATGGGTTCGATCCCCGCCAGGGCCGATACCAGCATCAGCAAGGTGGACTGGGGTAGATGGAAATTGGTGATCAGCGCGTCAACAGACTGGTACTGGTAGCCGGGAGTAATGAACAGACGCGTATCGCCTTCAATACTGCCATCGGCGCAGCGCTGGTTCATGCCGGGCTCTTTGCTGGCGGCCGATTCCAGCGAACGTACGCTGGTGGTGCCCACGGCAATGACGCGGCCACCGGCAGCGCGGGTGGCTTCGATCTTGGCCAGGGTGGCAGCCGGCACATGGTAGCGCTCGGCATGCATGACATGTTCGCTGATCGTATCGACACGCACGGGCTGGAAGGTACCGGCACCGACGTGCAGGGTCACAAAAGCCTGGTCGACGCCTTGCTCGCGCAGGGTGGCCAGCATCTCATCGGTAAAGTGCAGGCCAGCCGTTGGGGCGGCCACGGCACCGGGATGACGGGCGTAGACAGTCTGGTAACGCGATTCGTCTTCTTCATCGGCAGTGTGGGTAATGTAGGGCGGCAGGGGCGTTGCGCCGTACTGCTCCAGCATGTCCAGCACGGGCTCGTGAAAGCGCAGCGCAAACAGGGCGTCTTCGCGGCCTGTGCAATCGGCCAGCACACGGCCTTCGGCCAGTTCCAGCAAGGTGCCCGGTTTCGGGGACTTGCTGGCACGAATATGGGCCAGGGCTGTATCGGGGCCGGTGACGCGCTCAATCAGCACTTCTACTTTGCCGCCGCTGCTTTTCTGGCCCTGCAGGCGGGCTTTGATGACGCGGGTGTCGTTAAAGACTAGCAGGTCACCCTTGCGCAGCAGGCTGGGCAGGTCGGTGAACTGGCGATCATGTAATTGGCTGGCACCGTCCAGATGCAGCAAACGGCTGCCCTGGCGCTGGGCCGGGGGGCTTTGAGCGATCAGATCAGGGGGAAGCTCGTAGTCGAACTGGGCGATAGTTAAAGAGGGGTCGATGCTCATGGTTTGTCGTAAAGGGCCGCTGGCCAGAAGGCCGGGCCTGATGGGGTAACCGACTATTTTAACGCTTTGCCGCCAGATTGCTGAAACGGCCATATCCTCGGTGTTTTTCTTTCGGTATGCTTGGGTCTTTCCTGAATTGATCTGTTGGAGACGAGGGCATGGGCGTTTTAAAGGCAAAGCCTGTTTTGAGTCGTTGCAAGCATGTGGCCCTGGCCACCTTGCTCATGGTGCAAGGCGCATCACTAGCCCTGGCCCAGGCCTTGCCGCCCGAGTTGGCTTCGGTGTGGAATGCCAGCCGCCTGCCGCAATCGGCGCTGTCCATTGTGGTGGACGAGGCGGACGGCCCGCGCCTGATCGGCGTCAATCCCCAGGAACCCCGCAATCCCGCATCGGTCATGAAGCTGGTCAGTACCTGGGCAGGTTTGTCCGCTCTGGGGCCAGAATATACCTGGCGTACCACCTTGATGGCCCAAGATGGCCTGCAGGTGGACGAACAAGGCACTTTGAAAGGGCCTTTGTATATCAAGGCGGGGGGCGATCCGTTTTTGACCGTGCCGCAGTTGTGGGACATGTTGCGCGAGCTCCGCTTGCGTGGGGTGAAGAATCTGACCGAAGTTATTGTGGATCGTTCCATCTTCGGTAATGTCACCATCAATCCAGGCGATTTTGATAACGCGGGTGACCGCCCCTACAACGCCAGCCCGGACGCCATGATGGTAGGTTTGGGCGCATCCCGTCTGGTGTTTCAGCCTGATACACAAGCGCGCAAATGGATTGCGATTATCGACCCGCCCTTGCCTGGCGTACGCGTTCAGGGTGAAGTGGAGTGGTCGACAGCGACATGTCCTGGCTCGCCCGTTGTAGGCACGCAGATTCAGCCTGAAGCCGGTGGCATGGTGGTGCGTGTCAGCGGCAAGGCGGCGGCGTCTTGCGGGGAGTTCAGCGTCTATCGTCTGGTTCATTCCCAAACCGAATTTTTCGACAAACTGTTCCGTGGCCTGTGGCGTGATCTGGGCGGCACTTTGGCGCGAGACATCAAGACAGGCCGCGTGCCTGCCCGTGCTCAGGCCATTACCTGGCATGACTCCCAGTCCCTGTCTGACCTGATCCGCCTTATTAATAAGCAAAGCAATAATGTGATGGCCCGCACCATCCTGCTGACCGTGGGCGCGGAAATAAATGGTCCCGGTGCCACGGTGGCCACTGGCGAGCGTGCCGTCATGAACGTGCTGGGTCGTCAGGGTGTGAATACCGCAGGCTGGACGGTGGATAACGGCTCGGGCTTGTCCCGCAATGCACGAGTGACCGCAGGAGGCATGGCCGACATGCTGAAAGTCGCCTGGCGCTCCAACTGGATGCCTGAATATATTTCCTCCTTTGCGATCTCCGGCGTCGATGGCACCGTGCGTTCGCGCTTGCGCGACGACGAGGTGCAGGGGCGTGCCCACCTGAAAACCGGCACCCTGCGCGATAGCCGTGCACTGGCCGGTTACGTGCTGGGAGCCAGCGGAAAGCGGTATATTGTCGTCATGATGGTCAATGACGAACGTTCTGCCTCTGCCCGACCCTTTTTTGATGCTGTGGTGAAGTGGTTGGCAGTACGTTAACGATCACGATAGTGCGGGCCGCTTTGGGGCGGTCCTGTTTTTAGTTTGTCCCTAATTTGATGAAGCAATCATGCCCATACACGAAATACGCCACCCTTTGATCCGCCACAAACTGGGCTTGATGCGCAAGGCAGATCTCAGCACCAAGAATTTCCGCGAAATGTCCCAGGAAATTGCTTCCTTGCTGACCTACGAGGCGTGCAAGGATCTGCCTCTGGAACCCACTACCATTTCGGGCTGGTGTGGTGATGTGGAAGTGGAAAAGCTGGCTGGCAAGAAAGTGACGGTCGTTCCTATCTTGCGTGCCGGTATTGGCATGCTGGACGGTGTGTTGAGCCTGATCCCGGGTGCCAAGGTCAGTGTGATCGGTATCGCCCGTAACGAAGAGACCTTTGAGGCCCAGACCTATCTGGAGCGCCTGGTGGGTGAACTGGACCAGCGTCTGGCCCTGATTATCGACCCTATGCTGGCAACCGGTGGTTCCATGGTCGCCACGATTGATCTGCTGAAAAAAGCGGGCTGCAAAAATATTCGTGCTCTGGTGCTGGTGGCGGCTCCCGAAGGTATCGCCACTCTTGAAAAACACCACCCTGATGTCCATATCTATACCGCGTCCATTGATCAGCACCTGGACGAACATGGTTATATCGTGCCTGGTCTGGGCGACGCTGGTGACCGTATTTTTGGTACACGTCAAAAAGTTCAGGACGGCGATATTTAAGCCCAGAACTTGTTGTGCTTTTTTACAATCCCTTGCCAGTACACCAGAGGGGATAGGCATAATAAAGAGTCAAACTTAAGTTTCACTGAAACCAGGATGTACATGAAACTGAATGCTTGGATGTTTGCACCGCTGTTTGTCATGATGGGCTTGAGCTCGGCTCAGGCCGGTCTGTGTGACGTGCCGTTTATGCGGGACGGCGGGCAAGTACAACTGACGGGCTCGGGTTTTCTGGCCATGGGCGCGGATCTGGCTTTCTCCGACGTAAAAAAGCAGGGCGGCGACCAATGTCAGGCTCGCGTGCAGGGCAAGGCCAGTGTGGCTCTGGCAGGCTTGCCTGCCAGCAAGCCCAATATTGATTATGTGATGACTGTGCGCGATGGCCGCACCCGCTTTCAGCGTGATGATGGCCGTGGTGGTCTGGAAGCCGTGCAAGGCTCTTTTGACCTGCGCCTGTTAGGTCTGTTTTCTTATGAGCATGGCGGATTGCAGGAAGGTCAGACCTTTCCTCGCCAGGATTTTCAGGTCAATCTGGACAAGCGGTCGGCATCCAATGTCTTGCGTATCCATACGGGTGCCAAGACGGTCGGAGCCCAGCAAACCGTGCAGACGGCCTTAGGCAACTATCAATGTTGGCCTATTCGCTATCAGCGCGAGATCGAGCCTACCCAGGCCAGTTTTAGCGGCATCAGCTTGCCGATTCCGGGTATTAATTCCCAGGTTACCGACTGGTACTGCCCGGATGTGCAGATGGTCATGAAACAGGAAAGTATTCAGAACGGTGTTCCGTCCACGGTGGATGTGACGCAACTGAAGTAAACCAGTGATCAATTCACTTGGCGATACGTATTTGTCGCGTGTCCCTTTCAACTGCAAGGAGTTATATATGGCTACCAAGAAAAGTGTGGAAAACAGCGGAGACAAATTCATCGAAGAGGTGAAAGCAAGTCTGGATGAGGCCGAACAATTGATGCGTGAAGCAGCCGAAGCCACGGGCGACAAAGCCGGTGAGCTGCGTGAGAAAGCCTTGCGCTCATTGCGTCTGACCCGGGATTCCTTGCACGACGCCCAGGAAGCGGTGGTTGAGCACAGCGTGCGTGCTGCCAAAGCCACCGATAACTATGTCCATGACAAGCCCTGGCAAGCCATTGGCGTAGCCGGTGTTGTGGGCCTGATGTTCGGCATGCTGATCAGCCGTCGTTAATCTGTCTTTGCTCTGCGCTGCTGGCCCTGTCCGGGGCTGCAGCAGCAAAAAAAGTAGCTCTGCCGATCTGGGCCTTGTGTTTCAGGTCGGCAGCCTTTTAGACCTTAGGCACTTGTCCTTGCTGTTCATGACAGGATGCCGCAGAGCAGGGATACATCATGGCGCTTAGGCAAACGATCAGTCAGCTAGGTTCGACCTTGATAGGGGCTGTCAGTACGCGCCTGGAGCTATTTGCTCTGGAAGCCGGTCAGCAAAAGGCGAGCCTGATTACCATCTTCAGCATGGTGTTCGGCGCACTGCTGTTCTCCACGCTGGCCGTGCTGGTGTTCAGCTTGTTGCTGGCTTTGTACTTTTGGCCTACCGATTACCGTTATTGGGCTCTTGGGGTGTTGGTTGTTCTGTACGCCGGTTTGGGAATAGGTTTGTTCCTGGCCGTACGTCGACGCCTGACTACCGGTCCGATTCCTTTTTCAGCCACCTTGTCCGAGCTGCGTCGCGATGTCGCGTTTATTGAGCGCTTGAGGGATTCCGAGGGAGACGGGAAATGAGCACTAAGCAAGAGAGCATGTCCGCCCAGCAGCGGGCCGTGCGTATCGAACTGCTGCGAGTCCGCGCCTCCTTGGAGCGGCAGACCATGTCGTCCCAGATCCATTCCCTGGGCGATGACTTGAGTCCTGGCAATTTGTGGAACAGCGTCAAACCCTCCGGCTTGAGCATGGGCGGTGTTGTGACCAGTGCCTTGTCCTTGTCGCGTCGTTATCCGTTTTTGCTGTCGGGTGCGTCGGCTGTACTGAGCAGTTTTGGCGGTCGATGGATGCGGATCGGGGCCTTGGCTCTGGGGGCGTGGAAGCTGTTTGACTCGGCCAAGTCGTCTCGGGAAAAAGCACGTAGCGTGCTGGTTCCGGTGCGGCGCAAGACCGATGAGCAAGAGTAAGCCTGCATGTATTTTGAAAAACCGGCCCAGGCCGGTTTTTTTTATGCCTATCAACAAGTCCGTATTCTGCCTGACTGGTTTTTGAGGTCGACAGGGCTTATGCTCCCGATAATAAATAATTCCAAACCAAAGCGACCATCATCAGGAGACATAGCCCGTCATGCAGGTGCCATTACTGAATGCCTTAAGAACCTTTACGGTGTCCGCACAAAGGTTGAACTTCACCAAGGCGGCAGAAGATCTGCTGGTCTCTCCTTCGGCGGTGAGTCACCAGGTCAAGGTTCTGGAAGAGTATCTGGGCTGCAAGCTGTTTTTGCGTAAAAACCGCTCTTTGGAGCTGACGGACAAGGGCCAGTTCCTGTTTGATCGTCTGCAACGACCGTTTTATGAAATCAACCAGGCCTTGAGCGAATTGCGCATGCCGCATGGCAAAAGCCGTATCAACCTATCCCTGCGGCCTTTCGTATCCAGCATGTGGTTTACGGGACAGTTGGGTGATTTCTGGTTGAAACACCCGGATATTGAAATTAATTTGCTGCACCGCCTGCAAGCACCGGATTTTTTCAGAGACAACATCAACTTTGCGATTGTCTGGGGCAAGCAGGATGATTGGCCGCAGTTACAGACCTTGCGCATTATTCCGGGCAATCTGACGCCAGTGTGTGCGCCGTCTTATTTGCAGGCTCATGGCAAGATCGAATCTGCTGCCGAGTTGAACCAGCATGTGCTGATCCATGAAGAAAATCAGTTGTGCTGGGAACAATGGCTACGCAAGGCGGCGGGGCAGGATTTGACGGCCAAGAAGGGTTTCCATATTGATGACACGAATGTGCGCATGAACGCCGTTCTGAATGGGCAAGGCGTGATGCTGGGCTGTCCGGCGCTGTTGCGGCCCATGATCGAGAAGGGGGACATTGTTCAGCTCTTTGACGTGTATCTGGATGAATATGCCTATTTTCTGGCCTACCCCAAAGAAGCCAATATCAGCAGTCAGGAGCAGGAGTTCATTGACTGGGTCGCCTCTATCGCCATTCCTTAAGCTGCACCTGACTCTGCTTCTTCGGTAGCAGCAGTAGCTGGCAGTAGCGCTAGCAATCACAGTCACTATCGCCTTGAGAGCCTGCCTATCAGCAGGCTTTTTTGCGTCTGTTTTCACTCAGCCTCAAAAAAAACTCATCGTTCCGTCAAATTTGCTCAATTTTCAAGCCTCGTCCCCTGTCGCATGATTGGTCTGACCTAATAACAAGCCATTCAGGGTGCTCTTGCAGACCCGAGGAGATATCAAGATGAATAAAGCCCTACGCTCACCGATCGCAATTGAGGAGTTCGATCGAAGCTACTTTCAGCAGGAAACGGATGAGGTCTATGCCTTGCCGCCCGAGTGCTTCAACTCGGAAGACTTCTTTGAGTTCGAGCTGAATGCGGTATGGAAGAAGCAGTGGTTCTGTGTGGGCCGCGCCACCGATATTCCCAATGCAGGTGACTTCTTCACCTTTGATGTGGGTAATGACGCGCTATTTGCCATTCGCACCCGTGAAGGCGGCATTAATGTGCTGTCCAACGTGTGCCGCCACCGCAATATGCTTTTGCTGGAAGGCACGGGCAATGTGCGCCGCATTAGTTGTCCTTTGCACGCCTGGGTCTACAACATGGAAGGCGAGCTGGTGTCCGCCCCTGGCCTGACTGATACCGGTGCCAGCTTTGATCCGAAAAGTGTCTGTCTGCCCAAGATCCGTACCGAGGTCTGGGAAGGCTTCATTTTCATCAATTACGACGCTTTGGCTCCTGCCCTGCATACCCGCCTGGAAAACCTGGGCAAGCAGTTGGCAAATTACCGCATGTCAGAACTGAAGTCTTCCGAGCCCTTGAAGATGGAGAGTTTTGACTGGAACTGGAAGATCTTTAACGACGAGTGCTACCACTGCAGCTTTCTGCATGCTTCCTCCTGGGGCGGTATGTACGAAACCAATCCCGACCGCGTGGATGAAGGCGCAGTCTTTAACGATGTCTCTAATGGCATCGTGTCCTACAACCTGATCTCCACGCACATCGATGCGGCCCCTACCCATACCGGTTCGGTTCTGCAGCCGCCCATGGGCTCGTTGACCGATCAGGAGCGTACCCAACTGTCCTACGTGACGGTGGCGCCAAACCTGCTGCTGGTGGCCATGCCCGACAAGGTGAAGTACTTCATGTGGCTGCCCAAAAGCGCCAAGCAATCGACCTATGGCGTGTCCTGGATGTACCCGCAATCCACGCTGGAGCGCGAGGATCACAAAGAGAAATTCGACCAGGAACACGATGATCTGTACCCGGTCATGATCGAGGATCTGTTTGCATGGCGTCGTTCGCACATGGGCATGCAGTCCAATTTTGCCTCCCGTGGTCGTTTGACCAACGAGGAACTGGTCATCAAGCGTTTGCAGAACTGGCTGATTGATTTGTACCGCGCAGAAGACAGCCGGGCAGACGAGCAGAGCCGGGTCCTGCCGATCCGAGCGATTGCCTAAGGGAGCGGGAGCAGCATCATGCAGCAAACATTGCAAACACGCGTGCTGAAAAAGACCCGGCTATCAGAGCGGGTGGTGGGTTTGACGCTCGGTCTGCAAAACGGGGCAGAGTTTCCCGTCTGGGAGCCGGGCGCTCATATTGAGCTGGAACTGGCGGTCTCCAAGGATGAGCCGCTCTATCGACAGTATTCACTCTGCGGCCAACAGACCAATACGCGTGAATGGCAAATTGCGGTTCTGAAAGAGGACGCTGGTCGGGGTGGCTCTGCCTATATCCATGAGGTGTTGCAGGAAGGTGATGTTGTAGCGGTCAGCAGCCCGAAGAATCACTTTCCCTTTGCTGCAGATAAGAAGTGCTTTTTTATCGCGGGCGGTATAGGTATTACGCCCATCGTGCCTATGGTCCAGGCGGCGGCTGCAGCCGGTCTGGACTGGCATTTGTTGTATCTGGCCAGAAACGCGGCAGATTTCATCTTTCTTCACGAGTTGCAGCAAGTGGATGGGGCCCGCATTACGGCACATGCCTCCAATCAGGATGGCTTGTTTGATTTGCAGGGAGCCTTGCAGGCGCTGGATGAGAACACCGTCGTGTACTCCTGCGGCCCGCAAGTTTTGCTCAATGCCTTGGAAAGCTATCAACAGGAACAGACAGAAATTGGCTGGCAACTGGTGCTGGAGCGCTTCTCGGTGGAAGCCGACCCTGCTTTGTTGCAGGGCCAGAGCTTTACGGTGACTTTGCAGAAATCTGGCAAAAGCATCGTGGTCGCCAGTGATGAAAGCATCCTGGCCGCCCTGAAGCGTGAGGGGATACGGGTCAAGTGCTCGTGCCAGAACGGGACTTGCGGCACTTGCGAGACGGTGGTGATTTCGGGCCTGCCTGAACACCGGGATTTCGTCTTGTCCCCCGAGGAGCGGCAGCTTAATGAAACCATGATGATCTGCGTCTCGCGGGCCGTGTCGGCTGAATTGGTTTTGGATCTATAACAATAAACAGGAGAACACACCATGAAAAAAGTGGTGGTTACAGGCGGCTCGGGCCGTGTGGGGTCTTACGTGGTTCAGCAGCTTATGCAGACCATGGACGTGGTGGTGGCCGATTTGAAGCCCAGCCAGCATCAGGTTTCATTCATTCAAACTGACGTGATGGATCTGGAGGCCGTACGCGCTGCCACCAAAGATGCCGACGCGGTCATCCATCTGGCGGCGATCGACTTCGACTGGAAAGCGCCGGAAGAGCAATACATCAATGTCAATGTGCGGGGCACCTGGCATGTACTGCAAGCCTGTCGCGAAAACGGTGTCAAGAAAGTGGTGCTGTGTTCCAGCATTTCGGCCTGCGGTCTGTCTGAAATGCGCGCGGACTGGAAGCCCCAGTATCTGCCTGTGGATGAGGCCCACGAGAACAAGCCTTATCAGGCCTACAGTGTCAGCAAGATCATGATGGAGCAGATGGCAAAGAGCTTTAGCGATGCCACGGATATGGACGTGATCTGCTTGCGTCCGCTGGCGGTGGTCTTGCCGGAAACCATTGCCGAATACATCCAGTTTGTGGATAGCCCGGATCGTAATTGGCTGTTCTATTACATCTGGGCGGCTGATCTGGCGCGTGCCTTTGAAGCGGCCGTCAATGTGCAGGGCTTGCGCTATGGCGTGTTCTTCATCAGTGCGGACGACAGCTCTCATCCTGCGGCAACGACCGAGTGGTATCAGCAGATTATTGGCCCTGTCCCGCCCATCAAGAACCCGCGTTGGTATCAGAACAATCCACGCGCTTCCATTTTCAGCAGCAGTGCTGCCAAGGACATCCTGGGCTGGCAGCCCAGCACGGATTTCACGCAGTTACGCGAAGAATATGCAGTGGCAAAAGAACAGGCTTGAGAGCAGCCAGATCAAGCCCATGACTAAAAACACAAGTACGGAGACTGAGCATGAACGGTATTAAAACAGGCACCTTGGACTGGACGGGCGACAACCCTTTTATCTACTTGAAAACCGATCCTGATCTGGACTGGTCTTCCTTGTCCTTGTATTTCCGTATCGCCAGTTCGGAATACGGTAGTGGTCAGGCCATTCTGGTGCTGGACAAGCCTTACGAGGAAGGAGAGGAGAGTGACGCGCGCTGGCTGATTACCGATAACGAGGCCCTGGCAGAGTATCTGGTGCGTGATTTTGTGCGTCATTTTGGCCTGTTTCGCAAAGCGGTCGCCCTGGATAAATTGAAGGTGTTGGGTGATGGCGTATTTCAGACCGTCAACCGCTTTCCTGAGCTGGTCACAGAATCGGTCAGCTCGGCCAGTGCGGGTCTGGAGATAGCGCTGCAATGGCATCAAATGACCCAGCCTGCGATTTGTGTGGATTTGCCGCAAAGCCAGACTCAAACCCAGAAGCACGAAATGATGTGTGTGTTTCATCCCGCTCAGCAGGCCAGGGTGTTGATTAATGGCACCGCTTTGCCCGGTAGCACCATAGAGCGGGACTTCAATGGCACGCGGGCGCAATCGGCCAGCCTGGCCAATAGTGAAACCTGGGTGCGCGTGGCGTAAGGAGGGCATATGGCTCAGCATGTAGACAAGCAAGCCGCCGCCGTCCTGCCGTTCTGGACTGGGGTCAAGCCACTGCAAGCAATTCTGCCGTCACAGGACCGTCTGGTTTTACATGCCGGGCCTCCTTTTCGCGATGCGGCAGAGTTACCGCCAGCCATCCGTAATTCGGTGCTGGTGGGAATCCTGTATGAAGGCTGGGCAAGCAGCAAGACAGAAGCACAAGCCTTGCTGGATGAGGGCGGAGTGCAGCTTGCGCCTGCCCAGGATTACGATGTGGTCGTTCCCTTGGCTGGCGTGGTGACACCTTCCATGTATGTGCTGGAGGTGAGCGACAGCAATCGGCCTGAGAACAAAAAGTACTCTGTGCTGAATGAAGGGATGCAGTGGTGCACCCGCCTGGGTATTTTTGCCGATGAAATGGTGCCGCATCTGCGCTGGCTGCATCAGGATCTGGGTTCAAGGCTGGCCACTCACTTTGGTGGTCCAGTCAATCTGGCTCCGATTGTGCAGGCTTCCCTGCTCAATGGTGATGATGGTCATGCCCGCACGATGCATGCCTCCGACTTGCTGGCCGACATTATTGTCTCCTGGGGCATTAATGATGAGCAAAGTACAAGCTTTCTCTACGGTGCGATGGCATGGGCCTTGAACTACTGGATGGCTGCCAGCGCCCTGATTCTGGCGACGCAGGCACGCGCTGAAGGAGCAGATACCATTGTCAAAGTAGGTGGCAATGGCCTGCGCTTTGGTCTGCAACTGGCGGGTTCAAGCAACTGGTTGGTGGTAGATGCCCCTCTTATTGCCGGTCAGAAAGAAGCGGCTAAAGAACAGGCCCAGGCTCTGGGCGCTTTGGGCGATAGTGCGGTGGTGGATTTTCTGGGTCTGGGTGGGCAGTGTCTGGATCTGGCTGGCTTAAGTGCGAAGAACTTGCAGGCCTTTTTGCCCGCAGATTATCTGAGTCGGCAAAGCCGGTTTTTGATGACGCGTTTGCCTTTTCTGGCCGGGCGTCTGGGTGTGAGTGATATGGCTGCAATCAAAACCAGTGATACAGGGCCCCTGGTCTTGCTGGGCATGATTGATGCCGCTGGGGAGCAGGGTCGAATCGGGGGCGGAGTGGCAACCGTGGATGCCCAGTTGTTGCATCGTCTGAAGGAGTGGCAGCATGAAACGACAGTGGTTTAAGTTGCCCTTGCACCAGTTGCTGCATTCCCTGCATACAGGGGAGGCCACCTTGCCGGAGATCATGGCGTCTTTTTACGAACGCATTGCCGTTCGTGATGAAAAGGTGGGTGCCTGGCAGTATCTGATTGACCAGGAAGACTATCTGGCCGAATACGAAAGCCGCAGCGAGTTCTACAAGGCCTCGCCCTTGATGGGGCTGCCCTTCGCGGTCAAGGATGTGATTGATACGGCTGATATCCCCACCACCATGGGCTCGGCGATTCATCAGGATCGTATCCCGGATATGGATGCGTCTTGTGTGACGGCCATGAAAGCGGCAGGCGGTATTTTGATGGGCAAAACCGTCACTACCGAATTTGCCTATTTTCAGGCGGGAAAAACGAGTAACCCCCATGATCCACAGCGCACGCCAGGTGGTTCGTCCAGTGGTTCCGCTGCGGCTGTGGCGGACTACATGGTGCCGATTGCCTTTGGGACTCAAACAGCGGCTTCGGTGATTCGGCCTACCTCGTTTTGTGGCTGCATTGGCTACGTAGGCAGCAAGAATGAGTTCTCCTTGCGCAATATCCAGCCCCTGGCTCAATCACTGGATTCGCTGGGCATCATCAGCAACGATGTGCTCGATACCCTGTTGGTACGCAATATCCTGCTGCATAAATCCTTGAACCTGGCAGCACCGGGCACTCCGCAGTCTTATGTGTTTGCCACCTTCTCGGGGGAGGCTTTGGGTGATATTCAGGCTCCCATGCTGGAGACCTTGACGGCGTGCCAGCAAGCCTTGCAGGAGCAGGGGCATCAAGCCATCGACTTTCCCTTTGTGGATGCCATCACAGAGTTGACGGCCTTGCATGCCCAGATCATGGCTTATGAAGTGGCCCGTAATCTGCTCTACGAGCAACAGCAGCCTGAAGCCTTGAGTACGCACATGCAGGGCTTGATGAGCAGCGGTCTGGCTTTGCCTTACAAGGAGTACATCATCGCCTTGCAGCGAGCCGATGAGCTTAAGCGCAGCTTGCTGCAGTGGTTTGAACGCGAGCAAGTGGACTTCATACTGGCACCCGCTGCGGCAGGGGTGGCCCCGTCTAAAACGGAAGGGACGGGGGCGCCTTTCATGAGCCGGGCCTGGCAGCTTGTCGGCCTTCCTGTTGTTTCCTTGCCTTTGGGCTATCACCAGAAAATGCCTCTGGGTTTGCAGTTGATTGGCAAGCCGCATCAAGATGATCTCTTGCTGTCGCAAGCCTTGCAATTGCAGCAACGGTTTCTAGGGGCAGGGGCCGCAGTGCTGGTGTAATGGTCTGCCTGCTTGCTGAAACTAAAACGTCCTGTTTTTACAGGACGTTTTTTTATGGGCCGCGGTTCTTACAGCTTGGGCAGAAGGTATTTTTCAAATGCCCATTTCAGGCCATACAGCGCCGCCGCAATGATCGCAGCAATCATCAGGAAGTCGGCGCTGAACACGCTTTGCTGTTGATGCGGCAGTTCCATATAGACATGCTCATTGGCTGGGCGGGCGTAGGTCATGGGAGTGCTGGCCCTGGGTAAATCAGCTTGCAGGACGATGTAGCTGCCGTCGTTGGCAGCCTGCAGCAAGAGCTTGTCCACCTGGGTGTTTTGCAGGCCTGGCTCGTTCTGGTTTGTGCACAGACGCTGGGTGCCCTGGCTCCAGTTGTCCTGAGCATCAGGGCAGTAGGCATGAATCGTGTGCCCATTGCTGAATTCCACAGTCAGCCATCCTTCAGCGCGCGAGCTGTCATCGCTGCGTACCGTTACGTCTGTCAGGCTTATGGTGGTCATATCGGGTTTCCCTTTGGCAGCGCGCGCTCGTTCTTGGGTCTGCAGGAGGCAGGGAGTGAGTCTACTGTGGCTGTGTTCTATAGATAGAAGGCTATTCTATCGAAGCAGCTAAGGGAATATGCTTTTTGTATACGCTGAATTTCGTTTTTGTGAATAAGGTTTACCGTAAATCAATT
The DNA here is from genome assembly GCF_026344135.1 of Alcaligenes parafaecalis. Taxonomy (NCBI): domain Bacteria; kingdom Pseudomonadati; phylum Pseudomonadota; class Betaproteobacteria; order Burkholderiales; family Alcaligenaceae; genus Alcaligenes; species Alcaligenes parafaecalis. The sequence continues at coordinate 28,968 of NZ_JAPKNA010000003.1, forward strand.
CTTTTTCGGCATAAAAAAACAGCCCTGTAAAACAGGGCTGTTTGATATCGACAATATGTCCAGATTTTAGCGTTTAGCCTGCATTGGCTTTACCCAAACTGCTGGCCGCTTTGCCATCAGGCACAGGTTCGGTGTGATAGCGGCGCAAGGGCTTGTTGGCCGTCTCGGGCATTAATACTGTGACCCAGAAAAAGCACAGCACAGCGACCACTGTCACGTAGAAAGCAGGAGCCAGATAGCTGCCGGTTTGTGTGGTCAGCCAGATAGCCAGGTACGGTGCAGTGCCACCGAAAATCGCGAAGGTGATGTTGTAGCACATGCTCGACGCGGTATAGCGCATGTCAGTGGGGAACATCTCGGACAGCAGGGTGACGGCCACGACACTGGCGGCGACCTGACCAATCCCGATAATCAGCATCCCGATAATGGCGGCTTGCAAGGAGGCCCCATTGCTGACGATCATGTAGGCGGGAATGGTAAACAGCGCATGCCATACCGCAGCAAACTGCATCATTTTGCGACGGCCCACCTTGTCGGAAATAATCCCGGCAATCGGAGTCAGGGCAGTAACGAACAGCAAGGCAACCATATTGGCGGTCAGGGACTGGACCGACGACAAACCAATGACGGTACGCAGGAAGGTGTTCATGTAGGTGGAGAAGATGTAGAAGGACAGGGCGTACAGCACGATAAAGCCGCCCAGCTTCACAATATTGGAACCTTCCGCCTTGAATACCTGCGAGGCGCTGTAGCTGATCTGGCCCTTTTTCTCTGCCCGCATTTGTTGGAACTCGGGCGATTCGGCCAGGTGGTCACGAATGAAGAAAGCCACAATCCCCATAGGAATAGCCAGCAGGAAAATGGTGCGCCAGCCCCAGTCGCCCATCGCCTCGGTGCCGACAATTGCGGCCAGACCCGCGCTGATCCCGGCGGCCAGCGCAAAGGCAAAGTAGGTTGCGCCGGACATGGCCCAGGCGTAGGAATTGCGCTTGTTCATGGGACTGTGTTCAACGGTGTATATGGTGGCGCCGGTGTATTCGCCACCCGCCGACAGCCCCTGAATACAGCGGATGATGATCAGCAGAATCGGTGCCCAGATACCAATGCTGTGGTAGGTGGGAATCAGGCCAATAGCGGCGGTAGAGCCAGACATCAGCAGAACCGTCAGGGCCAGAATCTTCTTGCGGCCAATCCGGTCACCCAGCCTGCCAAAGTAAATGCCCCCCAAGGGCCGCACAATGAACGAGACCAGGAACACCGCAAAGGTGGCCAGCAAGCCTGCCATCTTGTCTTCGGTCGGGAAGAAGTTCTGTGCAATATAGACGGCCATATAGCCGAATAAAGCAAAATCAAACCACTCAACAATGGTGCCCGCCGCCGAACCCATCATTACTTTTTTAATATGGCCGGTATCGGTATGCTCCGATTCGGCCACGGTGTTTGCCCTTTGCATACTTATGTCTCCTCAAGTATTGGGACTATCTGTTTTTTCTGAAATCAAACCCTGTGGGGCTGTCTGTTTTTATTATTGATACCTTGGTATTCGTTTTATTAATGGTGATTCAAACGTCGAATAAAAAATCGACGGGAACGAGGTCATGGTCTCCTTTGTGTCTGGGTCTGCATCAGCTCGGAACACTGGCGTAAACAGGCCGACTGACGCGTGATTGATAAGCTAAACCTCTGCAAATTGCTTGTCCATTCACTATTCGCGCACTATTATTGATCGAGATGTTATTAATCAAAAAAAACGAGCTGAGCCATGATCCCTGGACGTCTTGATTTGCATCACCTGCGTGCCTTTAAAACGGTGGCTGAACAATTGCATTTCAAGAAGGCGGCCGAGCTGCTGCACATCACACAGCCGGGGCTGACGCGCATTATCAAAAAGCTGGAAGAGGACTTGCAGGTAGATCTGTTTGAGCGCAGCACGCGCCAGGTCAGGCTGACAGCGGCAGGGTTCCTGTTATTACAAGAAATAGAGCAGGTTTTTGTGCATCTGGAGCGCGGGATTGAACTGGCCCAGAAAGCCAAGTTTGGCGATATTGGTCACCTGATCATTGCCTATAACGACTACGCCGTGCAGGACGTGCTGCCCCGAACGCTGGAGCACTTCAAGCAGCAGTACTCGAACATCACAACCGATTTGTTATATATGCCCACCCAGCAGCAGATTCAGGGTTTGCAGCAGGGCAGCCTGGACCTGGGTTTTGGTTTTGCCTTCTCGGACGACCCCGAGGAACTGGGTGTGCAGTGGAAGCCGGTATGCCGGGATGATCCTATCGTTCTTCTGCAAAGTGATCACCCGCTGGCAAAGGAAAAGTCGATTCCTTTGGTGGAGCTGGCCAATGAGCGCTTTGTGGTGGGTAGCAAGACGCATTGGCAGGTCTGGCGACGTTATTTTTATTCCTTGTGCCGACATGCCGGTTTTCATCCTAATTCCGTGCAGGAAGCCAGCACCATTACCGGCATCATGAGCATGGTGGCGGCCAATATCGGCATTGCCGTGTTGTCTCAGTCTTTGCGCAAATACGTGCATCGTGATCTGGTGGCCATTGATCTGGACTTGTCGGGCCAGCATCCACAGTCCTTTATCAACATCATGTGGCAGGAAAGTAATGCCAATCCCTGTGTGCCCTTGTTTATTCAGACCATCTCTTCAGAGCTGATGAAGGCGGGCTAGGCCGCTTTGAGTATTTCTCATGGGTCTTTGACGAGCGGTCATGATTGAAGTGGGGCGGTTTTGCTACATTGCCATTTTCAAATACCGGCCCTGCTCATGAGTACCACTGAAATTCAATTTGGCTTTGACCACGCCATGCTGCGCGTTCTGGATCTGGAGCGATCTCTGGCGTTCTACCGGGATACGCTGGGCATGAAAGTTGTACGACACACAGACTATGAGTCCGGTCGATTCAGTAATGTGTTTCTCAGCTTTGATGAAGCCACGCAATCCAGTCTGGAGCTGACCTGGAACTGGGATCAGAACGAGCCTTATGAAAAGGGCGGCGCATTTGGTCATCTGGCCCTGATGGTCAAAGACGTTCATCAGGCGGTGCGCTATCTTGAAGAGCGTGGGGTCAAGGTCAAGACACCTCCAAAGCAGATGAATCATGGCAAACGCACGATTGCGTTTGTGTTCGATCCGGACGAGTACCTGATTGAGTTGGTGGAGCCGCTGACTTTGCCGGGCTAGGCTCGGTCTCGGATGCCATGTTGGAGAGTCCGGTTTGCTGGCCTGAGTAAAACAAAGACCATGCACCGTTGCGGTGATGGTCTTTGTTTGTTTTTGAATGCGCCGGATGAAGGCACGTTCTGATTTACAGCCCCAGTGAACCCCACATATCGTCCACTTTCTTCTTGGTGGACTCATCCATCTTGATAGGTGTGCCCCATTCGCGCTGGGTCTCTCCCGGCCATTTGTTGGTGGCATCCATACCCATCTTGCCGCCCAGTCCCGAGACCGGCGAGGCAAAGTCCAGATAGTCGATGGGTGTGTTCTCGACCAGCACGGTATCGCGCACCGGGTCCATACGAGTAGTCATGGCCCAGATCACTTCCTTCCAGTCGCGCGTGTTCACATCCTCGTCCACCACCACGATGAACTTGGTGTACATGAACTGGCGCAAGATGCTCCAGACGCCGAACATCACGCGCTTGGCATGGCCTGCGTACTGCTTGCGAATCGACACGACGGCCAGTCGGTAGCTGCAGCCTTCGGGTGGCAGGTAGAAGTCCACAATTTCAGGCAATTGCTTGCGCAGCAAAGGCACAAAAACTTCGTTCAGCGCAACGCCCAGAACAGCAGGCTCATCGGGCGGTTTGCCGGTGTAGGTGCTGTGATAAATCGGGTTGCGGCGCATGGTGATGCGCTCGACGGTAAAGACCGGGAACCAGTCTTGCTCGTTGTAGTAGCCGGTGTGATCGCCATAAGGGCCTTCCAGTGCCATCTCGTAGCTGCTGTCGGCAGGCGGCTTCATGCCTTCGGGGACTTCGGGAGCCAGAGCATCCGGGTGATCGCTGGGCAGGATATGACCTTCCAGCACAATTTCGGCCCAGGCGGGCACGGACAAATCGCTACCCAGGGCTTTGGCCACTTCGGTGCGCGAGCCGCGCAGCAAACCGGCAAACTGGTATTCGGACAGGCTGTCAGGAACGGGTGTCACGGCACCCAGAATCGTGGCCGGGTCAGTACCCAGGGCGACTGCAATCGGGAAGGGTTTGCCGGGGTTGCTCAGCGCATGATCGCGGAAATCCAGGGCACCGCCACGGTGGGACAACCAGCGCATGATCAGCTTGTTGCGGCCAATCAACTGCTGGCGGTAAATGCCCAGGTTCTGGCGTTTGGCGTGAGGGCCTTTGGTAATGACCAGGCCCCAGGTCAGCAAGGGAGCCACGTCACCGGGCCAGCACAGTTGCAAGGGAATCTGGTTCAGATCCACATCCTTGCCTTCCAGCACCACTTCCTGACACGCGGGAGAGCGGACATTCTTGGGGCTCATATCCCACAGGGCGGACTTGAGCATGGATACCTTGGACAAGGCATCACGCATCCCGGTGGGGGCTTGCGGCTCTTTCAGATTGGCCAGCAGCTCGCCAGTGTCGCGTAATGCCGACACATCCTGAGCACCCATGCCCCAGGCGACGCGTTGGGGCGTGCCGAACAAGTTGGCCAGGACGGGCATGGCCGCTTTGGAGCCTTGATGCTGGGCGTTTTCAAACAGAAGCGCCGGTCCACCGGCACGCAGTACCCTGTCACTGATTTCAGTCATTTCCAGCGAGGTGGAAACTGGCTGCGTAATCCGTTTCAGATCGCCCTTGGCTTCAAGCTGGGCAATAAAGTCTCTCAAGTCACGGTATTTCACAGAAGAACGGGGCTCCGCTTACAGATAGTTAGGTGGTAAAGAACCTGCCCAAGATCTTTTTATGTCTTGCGGGAACCATGCAAAGACCTTGACCGGGTTCTAAGGTTAACATCGGGCAGTTAGCAATACTAAGGATGATCCCATGGGCTTCCAAGATATGGACTATGTACTTAGTCGCTCGGCCCGCACCCTGACGTATCGCATCGGCGAGTTTGTGCACGTGTGTGCCATGTACCTGGGCATTGCCGTACTGGTGACGATTGCAGCCTGTGTGGTTGTGCCATCGATGCGCGCTCAGTTTAACCAGCTTTATACCGGTCTCGTGCAAACCCTGCGTCCCGAGGCGGTGAAATACGATGCGTACAGCCAGTCGGTCTGGCCTGCGGATAAAACCCAGCCCGCTTTGTCGGAAGAGGGCGAGGACTTGAGCCAGACGGAACAGCAGCAAGCGGTTTCTACGTATCAAGGCTTTATGAAGAACTTGCGTGCGTCGGTAACTGGGCAGCCCATTGCGGGCGTCACTGCGGCCCAGCAGCAGGCCTTGCGCAGCTATCTGGCGCGCAAGTACAAGATTGCCTATTCCGTGGCCGGAGCCTTGATCCACACGGCGTTTATCGTGGGCAAGGAAAAGAATCTGGACCCGCAACTGATTCTGGCTGTGATTGCCATTGAGTCACGCTACAACCCCTATGCGGAAAGTCATGTGGGGGCGCAGGGCCTGATGCAGGTGATGACCAAAGTCCATAAAGAGAAGTTCGATATCTATATGGAAGGGACGTTGGCGGTGCTGAGTCCGGAGGCGAATATTCGCGTGGGTGGGCAGATTCTGTCGGACTGTATTCGTCGCCGTGGTTCGATTGAAGGTGGCTTGGCCTGTTATGTCGGGGCGACTGGGCCTAGCGATGGTGGCTACGGTGCAAAAGTGCTGGCAGAACGCCGCCGCATTGCCTTGGCCTCGGGCATCCCGATTCGCGCACGCTAAGCGGTCTGAGCAGAAAAAGAAATCGGGCCTTGCGGCCCGAAATGCTGTCATGGTGTCGGGCTTCATTGCCCGCGAGACTGAAAAAAACGCTGGGCTTAGCGACCCAGAAATTGCCCCAGACGGCTGATTGCTTCTTGCAAGCGATCCATACCCGTCGCGTAGGATAATCGCAGGGTGTGAGGAGCGTGAAAGGTGCCGAAGTCCCGGCCTGGCACAGCAGCTACACCCGCTTCATGCAAAAGCTGCTGCGAGAAAGCATCGCTGTCCTGACTGTACTCACGAATATCCGTATAGATATAGAAGGCGCCATCCGGGCGGACGGGCACGCGCAGGCCCAGACGCTCCAGCTCGGGCAGCAAGTAGTCCCGACGCTGCTTGAAGGCCAGACGGCGTTCTTCGTAAATGGCCATGGTTTCAGGCTCAAAGCAGGCCAGGGCAGCATGTTGAGCCAAAGAGGGCGCACAAATCGCCAGACTGGCCGCCATGCGCTCGCAGGCTTCCGTCATCCAGGTAGGCAGGATCAACCAGCCCAGACGCCAGCCCGTCATGTGGAAGTACTTGGAAAAGCTATTGATAACAATAATGTCCTGATCCAGGGTCAAGGCGCTGAGTGGTGCCTCTTCATAAAACAGCCCCAGATAAATTTCGTCCATGATGATGAAGCCATCACGGGCGCGCACTTCCTTGATCAGCTCTTGCAGGGCGGGACGGGAAATCGTCGCACCAGTAGGATTGTTGGGCGAAGCAATCAGAACACCACGGGTCTTGGGACCCCAATGCTCGCGAATGTGCTGGGCGCTTAGCTGAAAGCGTTCTTCAGCCGAGGCCGGGATCAGTCGTGCTGTGCCACCCGCCGCCATGATGAAGTTCTGGTTGGCCGGGTAGGACGGATCAGGCATCAACACTTCGTCGCCGGGATTGATCAGGGCCAGCGTAGCCAGAGACAAGGCACCCGAGGCGCCCGCCGTCACCACGATACGGGAAGGGTCGACACGGGCCTGGAACTGCTGCTCGTAATACAGGGCGATGCGTTCACGCAAGGCCGTCAGACCGGCAGGGGCGGTGTATTGGCTTAAGCCTTGGTTGCTGGCCTGATGCAGGGCATCGACCACGGCTTGAGGGGCGGTGAAGTCCGGCTCGCCTATGCCCAGGCTGATAATGTCGCGGCCGGTGGCCTTCAGGGCATTGGCCTGTTTGAAGAGTTCAACTGCATGAAAAGGAAGAACGTGTTCGGTACGACTGGCGAGGCGGGACATACGGCAAATCTCGGGTAAAAAGTGTATTGTAGGACCTTGCTCAAAAGGGCGTCAGGTGGCTGTGGCATGTGCGTGTGCTCGATGGGGGCGCAAACCGGCGGGCCAGTGAGACTCAAGTTTAGGTTTGTTGCAGGAAAAGTCTATGGTTTCTTCGTCGCGGCGTGCATTTTTGATGGGGCGTCGTCCCCCCCAGACGGCTTGGCAGACATTTTGTTCGCGCCTGAAAGCCCGAGTTCAGGGTGAGTGGTCCGAACTCAACGCTGAACCGCATCATGAACAGGCTCGTCTGGAGCCTGCTTCCAGTGCGGACGTACATATGGTGTTGACGCTGGCCGCCGAGTACGGTGTGACGGTGTGTCTGGAAGGTGTGCCGCAGGCTAGTGAAACCGATGGCCCCATGATTGTTCTGGCCCCAGGCCGACAAATGGCTCGTTGTGATCGTCTAGAACCGAATTCCAATCGCTGGTTTGTTCAGCCCGGCTGCCTGCTGGGCGAGATGGAAGCCAAAGGTTTTCAAGGTCTGGCCAATGCTCCGGCTGGGATGACTGTCGCCGCCTGGTTGGCCGACCGGCGTCAGCATGACTGGCCTACAGGTCGTACGGCTTTGTCCGGTGTCTTGCATTGCTCGGTGATTCTGGCCGACAACACGCAAGCTGCTCTGGGTCCTTTTGGGCAGGAAAATCGCAATCCGCTTGATAGCTTGCGAATGCAGCAATTGATTCCTGCTCTGTTCCAACTGATGGGCGACTCTGAAACCCAGACCCTGCGACAAGAGCAGTGGCCCTGCCGTTACCGTCTGGATGCGCTGGAGCCGGTGGAGGGCGAGGGGATCAATCTGGCTCATTTGATGTTGGGTCACGGCGGTGATTTGGCCTGGGTGGAATGGCTGGTGCTGGATGATGCCGTGTTAAGCGGCTCGGACCCGCAAGACTGGTCCTGGCCGAATCAGGAGCAGTCCTGGCAGGCTCAGGATGTGGATAGCCGCATCAAAGCCCTGTTTGATCCTGCGGACCGATTCTCCTATCCAGGCCAGACGCTATAAGTTTGTCCAGGCCTGCGCTTGACCCATGTTGTAACTCAAGGGCTAGAATGGTCCTTGCTTTGGCCCTGGAGGCCGAGCAAGGCGACTGGAGCACAGGAGACAAGAACGGCATTCAGCGACAGGAAGTTTGGGCAAGCCAGGAGCTTGTTTGAATTGGCGCTGACAGGCGACGGTGACTTTCTGGCGATTCCGGTCCGTTTTAAATGGATTTTTGGGTAGGAATACAGCATGGACGCCAATTTTCGGAAAGCAGCCCTGGAATATCACGAACAGGGCAGGCCCGGAAAACTCTCGGTCACGCCGACCAAGCAACTGTCAAACCAGCGAGATCTGGCGCTGGCGTATTCGCCTGGAGTTGCGGCGGCCTGCGAGGAAATCGTCAATGATCCGCAAAATGCGTTCCGTTATACCGGTCGGGGCAATCTGGTTGGAGTGATCTCCAACGGTACCGCCGTGTTGGGCCTGGGCAATATTGGCCCTCTGGCTGCCAAACCGGTCATGGAAGGCAAGGCCGTGCTGTTCAAGAGCTTTGCGGGTCTGGATGTCTTTGATATCGAAATCAATGAAACCGACCCCGACAAGCTGGTCGATATTATTGCGGGCCTGGAGCCGACCTTTGGCGGCATCAATCTGGAAGACATCAAAGCGCCCGAGTGCTTCGAGGTAGAGCGCAAGCTGCGCCAGCGCATGAGCATTCCTGTTTTTCACGACGACCAGCATGGCACGGCCATTTGCGTGACCGCGGCCTTTCTGAATGGCCTGAGCGTGGTGGAAAAAGACATCAAGCAGGTCAAGGTGGTGACGTCCGGGGCCGGTGCTGCCGCGCTGGCTTGCCTGGACCTGATGATTGATATGGGCCTGCCGCTGGAAAATATCTGGGTGACGGATATTGATGGCGTGTTGTACGAAGGCCGTCCCGGTAATCCGGTGCCCGAGCTGGCTCGTTTTGCCAAACAGACCGACGCCCGTACCTTGAGTGACGTAATTGATGGGGCTGATGTGTTTCTGGGCTTGTCCGCCGGTGGCGTGCTCAAGCCCGAAATGCTGAAGAACATGGCTCCCCGGCCCTTGATTCTGGCCTTGGCCAATCCGAATCCCGAGATCCTGCCTGAAGACGCTCACGCCGTGCGTGACGATGTGGTCATGGCAACGGGCCGTTCGGACTACCCGAATCAGGTCAATAACGTGCTGTGCTTCCCGTACATTTTCCGTGGTGCGCTGGATGTAGGCGCCACCACGATTACGCGTGGTATGGAAAAAGCCGCTGTGCTGGCGATTTGCCAACTGGCTCGCGAAGAGCAGGACGAAGGCGTGGCTGCTGCTTATGGATTGGAGGAAGTCTCTTTCGGTCCGTCTTTCTTTATTCCCCGCCCCTTTGACTCGCGCCTGATCGTGCGTATTGCACCGGCTGTGGCCAAGGCGGCCATGGAAGAGGGCGTGGCCACCAGGCCGATTGCGGACCTGAAGAGCTATATCTATCAGCTACGCCAGTTCGTTTACAAGTCCGGCTCCTTCATGAAGCCGATTTACTCCTTGGCCCGTGGACTGGTGCAGGACGGGGCTAAATCGCGCGTGGTCTTTAGCGAAGGCGAGGACGAGCGTGTATTGCGCGCCGTGCAGATTATTGTGGACGAAGGTCTGGCGACCCCCATTCTGGTGGGCCGTCCTGCCGTTTTGCAACAGCGTATTGAGCGCTATGGCTTGCGGCTGCGTCTGGGTATTGATGTGGAAGTGACCAACCCCGAGCAGGATGATCGCTTTCACCGCTACTGGACCAGTTACTGGGAAATCATGTCGCGTCGCGGTATCAGTAAAGAGATGGCGCGTGTAGAAATGCGCCGTCGCCCGACCTTGATCGGCGCCATGATGCTGCATCTGGGCGATGCCGATGGCATGATCTGCGGCACCGTGGGCCGTTACGAGAACCACCTGGAACTGGTGGATCAGGTAATCGGTAAAGCACCGGGTGTGCAGACCTATGCCGCCATGAATATTTTGCTGCTCAGCGAACGTACCGTGGCCTTGACGGATACGCACGTCAACCACGATCCCGATTCGGATCAGGTGGCAGAAATTACCTTGGCGGCGGCACGCAAGATGCGCCAGTTCAATATCGAGCCCAAGGTGGCTTTGCTGTCCAGCTCCAACTTTGGCACAAACGATTCGCCAGCCGCTGTCACCATGCGCGGTGCGCTGGAGCGTGTGCGCAAGCTGGACCCCAGTCTGGAAGTGGATGGGGAAATGCATGGCGACTGCGCGCTGGATGAAAAAGCCCGCCATCAAATCCTGCCGACTTCGGCCTTGAGCGGCGAGGCCAATTTGCTGGTCTGCCCGAACGTGGAAGCAGGCAATATTGCCTACAACCTGCTCAAGACGGCAGCGGGCGGTAACGTGGCCATCGGTCCCTTCTTGTTGGGCGCACGGGCACCGGTACACATCATGACGTCCACCTCCTCGGTGCGCCGTATCGTCAATATGACGGCGGTGACGGTGGTGGATGCCAACGTCGCTACTGAAGGCTGATACTTATCATGATCCAGCGCTCTCCCGCTCCTGTGGCATTAATTTTGAATGGGGGCGGTGCGCGCGGTGCGTATCAGGCCGGGGTGTTGGCCGGTTTGCTGGAGCTGCTGGACGCTGATCGCAACCCTCAGTTTCGCAATCCCTTCGATATTATTTGTGGCTCTTCGGCAGGCTCCATCAATGCTGCCGGATTAGCTTGCCGCGCTGACAAGCCTCACGAGGCTGTCGACCATATACAACAGCTATGGGGCTCGTTGCGCACCAACGATATTTTTCATGCTGACCCTTTGCAGTTGCTGGCGACCAGTGTGCACTGGGTGGCCACGCTGGCCTTGGGCTGGCTGGCCCCGCGTCTGCGTGACCATGTGCCGCACTCCATGCTGGACAATTCACCGTTGCGCGACCTGCTGGAAGAGAGCCTGGACTTCGATCGTTTGCAGCGCAATCTGGCCCAGCAGCATGTGGGAGCGCTGGCGATTACGGCTGCGGCTTACACCACGGGCGAGCACCTGACTTTCTACCAGTCCGACGAGCGTATCCGGCCCTGGTCCCGCAATCTGCGCCGTGCCATCCCTGGGGTGATCGGGGTGGACCACCTGATGGCCTCCAGTGCGATTCCCTTCATGTTTCCGGCCCAGTCCCTGCAAGTGAGCAAGCAAACCCAGTGGTGCGGGGACGGGACGATGCGTCAGTTGGCCCCCATCAGCCCGGCCATTCATCTGGGGGCGCACAAGGTGCTGATTGTGGGCACCGGATACGCGGACAACACTTATCACGAGCAGGAATGCAAAGATCCGCCATACCCCTCTTTGGCGCAGATCAGTGGCTATGCTTTATCCAACATATTCCTCGATAGTGTGTCAACGGATATTGAGCGTATGGAACGCATCAATACATTGCTTGCCTATATGCCTGCAAATGTATTACAAAGCCAATCGCTGCGTCCTGTCAGCACGTTTGCCATCACTCCCAGCCGCTCGCTGGATGAAATTGCCACCCGGCATATTCATCAGATGCCAACTGCTGCACGTACCCTATTTCGAGTACTTGGTGTATCTTCAAAGTCCGGTCCGACCACAGGCGGCGCATTAATTTCATACTTGTTATTCGAGTCCGGCTACACCCAAGAGCTGATCGAGTTAGGAAAGACCGATACCATGAGTCGTCGTGAAGAAGTGTTAGCGTTTTTTAAGGAAGCGTCCTGATGAGCCAATCCCTGACTTTGCAAGAAGCTTTGCAACAAGGCGGTGTGCTCGACGCAACGGGCCTGACGGCTGCTGATTTTCTGGAGCAGGCACAGGACCAGGGGCTTACCGCCCTGGAAGTAAGTTGCGATCGTGCGCGCAATCGTTCTGCTGTGCTGCGAGCAGTCGCCAAGGCTGTCGATTACCCTGAATTTTTTGGTGGCAATCTGGATGCGCTCTACGATTGCCTGTGTGACACCGTGCTGGATCAGAAAGCAGGCCTGGCCCTGTGGCTGGACAATCTGCACAGTGGTGATCCTGCATTGGAAAAAGACGCCCAGGCTATTTTGGGTGTGTGTGAAGATGTGCAAGCCTGGGCCTCGAATAACGAGCGCCTGTTTGTATGTGCCGTTCTGCACGCTGGCAAGCATCCTGACCCTGAACCGGGTGAGACCCCTGCTTCCTACTCCAGCCAGGACGAGGAATAAGCCTTATTCCCAGCCTTGCAAGGCGCTGATCGCTGCTGTCAGCGCCAAGGCGGCGGTTTCGGTTCGCAGCACGCGGTGCCCGAAACGAATCGCCTGAGCCTGGGCACGTAGTGCCAGCTCTTGTTCTTCGGGCGACCAACCGCCCTCGGGGCCAATCAATATCGTCATGGCCTGATCTTGCGGCCCAATGGCTTGCGCCAACTGTTTGGGCGCATCGGGATCACAAAATAGATGTAGGCCGGTTTCGGCCTCGCGAAAATACTCAGCCAAGCTCAGCGGCGCGGTCAGTTCCATGAGGCGGTTGCGGCCACATTGCTCGCTGGCCGATTCAATAACTCGTTGCCAATGGCTCATGCGCTTGACCTGTCGCTCTGCATTAAGTTGAAGCACGCTGCGCTGCGCCCGAATCGGGACGAAACGACTGACGCCCATTTCCACCGCTTTTTCGATAATCCAGTCCATCTTGTCGCTGGAGGCAATGCCTTGCAGCACGGTGATGCGGCCAGCCAGTTCACGCTCTGGGGTCTGGGCCGCACCCAGATCGGCATAGCCTTTCTTGCCGTCGATGCGCAAGGTGGCCGGATATTCCGTTCCCTGTCCATCAAACAGCACGATGTCCTGGCCGTCCTTCAATCGCAGGACCCGAATGGCGTGATGCGCCAGTGCTTCGGGCAGGGCGACCTCAGTGTCGGCCGTCAGGGCACAGGGGGAGTAGAAACGGGGAGTGGCCATATCAAGACACCATCAAGCATAAAAAACCGCACAAGCATACCGTACCCGAGCTTGGGGACGAAAGCGCAAGGCCCTAGGTCTAGTGGGGCCGATTTGGCGCCAGCGATGCTAAAATAGCGCGTTTTATAAACTAATCAGGGCCGTGAGCCGTCCGCTAGCCGGAATTGTCGCGCCGCCGCCCCAATGAGCTTCTAATGGATATTGCGTCAGCCTCTGATAAAACCCTTGCCAATGCCATCCGTGCCTTGTCTATGGATGCCGTGCAACAAGCTAATTCGGGCCACCCCGGTGCGCCTATGGGCATGGCCGATATCGCCCAGGTTCTCTGGTCCCGACATCTGAAACACAACCCTGCCGACCCTGCCTGGTTTGATCGCGACCGTTTTGTGTTGTCAAACGGCCACGGTTCCATGCTGATCTACGCTTTGTTGCACCTTAGCGGCTACGACCTGCCCATGGACGAGCTGCGCAACTTCCGTCAGATGCATTCGCGCACGCCGGGCCACCCTGAAGTGGGTATTACCTCGGGTGTGGAAACCACCACGGGTCCTTTGGGCCAGGGTCTGGGCAATGCCGTTGGTTTTGCACTGGCTGAAGCCTTGCTGGCGCGCGAGTTCAACCGCGAAGGCCACGATGTGGTCGATCACCTGACCTGGGTTTTTGCTGGCGACGGCTGTCTGATGGAAGGTATCTCGCACGAGGCTTGCTCTCTGGCCGGTACCTGGAAACTGTCCAAACTGGTCGTGATGTACGACGACAACGGCATCTCCATCGACGGTAAGGTCGAGAACTGGTTTGGTGACGACACTCCCGCTCGTTTTGAAAGCTACGGCTGGAATGTGATCCGCGCCGTTGACGGCCACGATGCCGCTTCGATCCACAACGCGATTGAACAGGCTCGCCGCAACGCGAAAGAGGGCACGGGTCCTACCCTGATTTGCTGCCGTACCGTGATCGGTAAGGGCGCTCCTAACGCTGCTGGTTCCGAGAAAGTCCACGGTGCTCCTCTGGGTGCTGATGAAATCGCCGCCACCCGTGCCGCGCTGGACTGGAACCACGGTCCGTTTGAAATTCCTCAGGAAGTCTACCAAGGCTGGGATTGCCGCGAAAAAGGCGGTGCTCAGCAGGCGGAATGGCAAAAGCGTTTTGACGCCTACAGCCAGGCTTACCCTGAATTGGCCGCCGAACTGGCCCGTCGTTTGAAAGGCGAACTGCCTGCCGACTACAGCGCCAAAGTACAGGCCTTTATTGAAGAAACTGCTCAGAAAGCGGAAACCATTGCATCGCGTAAAGCCTCGCAATTGGCAATCAGTGCCTTGGTCAATGTGCTGCCAGAAATGCTGGGCGGCTCGGCGGACCTGACCGGCTCGAACTTCACCGACTGGAAGGGTGCCGAAGCCGTTCGCGCCCACGCCGACGGTGTGCATTTTGGTCGCCACATCAACTACGGTGTGCGTGAATTCGGTATGGCCGCCATCATGAATGGTCTGGCTCTGCACGGTGGTTACCTGCCTTTTGGCGGCACCTTCCTGACTTTCTCCGACTACTCGCGCAATGCCATCCGTATGGCTGCCCTGATGAAGCAGCGTGTTGTGCACGTATTCACCCACGACTCCATCGGTCTGGGCGAAGACGGTCCTACGCACCAGTCCATCGAGCACGCCAACAGCCTGCGCCTGATCCCCAACCTGCACGTCTGGCGTCCTTGCGACACCACGGAAACTGCCGTGGCCTGGGCCTGCTCGGTCGAGCGTCCTACCAGCATTGGCATGGACGTACAGAACGGTGGTCCTAGCGCCTTGCTCTTGTCGCGCCAGAATTTGCCATTCGTCGAGCGCGATGCGCAAACCATTCAGAACATCCGTCGTGGTGGCTACGTGCTGCGTGACGCGCAAGATGCGCGCGCCATCATCATGGCAACCGGCTCGGAAATCGGTTTGGCTCTGCAAGCTCAGGAACAACTGGCTCAGCAAGGTATTGCGACCCGCGTGGTGTCCATGCCTTGTACCAACCTGTTCGACGCCCAGGACAAACAGTGGCGTGATCAAGTTTTGACTCCCGGTATCCCGCGTGTTGCGGTTGAAGCCGGTACGACAGGGCTGTGGTTCAAGTACGTGGGCCTGGAAGGCGCCGTGGTGGGTATTGATACCTACGGTGAATCTGCTCCGGCTGGCGTCCTGTTCAAGCATTTTGGTCTGACAGCAGAGAAGGTCGCTGAGGCCGTTCAAGAAATTTTGTAATTGGAGTCTGATATGACGATTCGCGTCGCAATCAATGGTTATGGTCGTATCGGCCGCATGATCTTGCGTGCCCACTACGAGTACGGCAAAAAACACGATATCGAGATCGTGGCCATCAACGCCTCGGGCGGTGCCGAGATCAACGAACACCTGACTCGCTATGACTCCGTGCATGGCCGTTTCAACGCCGATGTGTCGCTGGATGGCGACTACCTGGTGGTCAACGGCGACCGTATCCGCCTGCTGAGCCAGCGCGATGCGCTGACCCTGCCTTGGGCTGAACTGGGTGTGGATGTGGTGCTGGAATGTACCGGCGCTTTCACCACCAAGGAAAAAGCTGGTGAGCACATTCAAGCCGGTGCCAAGAAAGTCATCATCTCGGCCCCCGGTGGCAAAGATGTGGACGCCACCATCGTGTACGGTGTGAACCACGACATTCTGAAGAGTACCGACACCGTTATCTCTAACGCATCGTGCACCACCAACTGCCTGGCTCCCTTGGTTGCTCCTTTGCACAAGGAACTGGGCGTGGTCAGCGGTCTGATGACCACCATTCACGCGTACACGAACGACCAGGTTCTGACTGACGTGCGTCACAAGGACATGCGCCGTGCCCGTTCGGCTACCAGCAGCATGATCCCAACCAAGACCGGTGCCGCTGCTGCCGTGGGTCTGGTGCTGCCAGAACTGAATGGCAAGCTGGACGGTTACGCCGTGCGCGTTCCTACTATCAACGTGTCCATGGTTGACCTGACCTTCGTGGCCAGCCGCAACACCAGCGTTGAAGAAGTGAATGGCATCCTGAAGGCGGCTTCGGAAGGCGCCATGAAGGGCATTCTGGACTACTGCACCGAACCTCTGGTGTCCATCGACTTCAACCACACCACCGCTTCCAGCACGGTTGATTCCCTGCTGACCAAAGTTACCGGCGGCAATATGGTTAAAGTGGCTGCCTGGTACGACAACGAATGGGCCTTCTCCATTCGTATGCTCGACAGCACCATCGCACTGATGTCGGCCAAGTAAGATCTGAATAGCAGGGGCGGGATTTCCCGCCCCTGTCACGTTAATTCCCAGAACAAAAAATCATGTCTACAAGCATCAAGACCTTGTCTGCGCTGGCCGAAACGGACGCGCTGCGAGGCAAGCGGGTGTTTATCCGCTCTGATCTGAATGTCCCCCTGCAAGACGGACGTATTACCGAAGACACGCGTGTGCGTGCCTCGGTGCCTGCCATTCGCATGGCGCTGGATGCCGGTGCTGCAGTAATGGTCACGTCTCACCTGGGTCGCCCCAAAGAAGGCGAGTGCCAGCCTGTGGATTCGCTGGAACCTGTGGTGCAGCGTTTGTCCGAATTGTTGGGCATGCCAGTTGAGCTGCGTCGCAATTGGCTGGATGGCGTGCAAGTGTCGCCCGGTCAGGTGGTCTTGCTGGAGAACTGCCGCTGCAATGTGGGCGAGAAGAAGAACGAACCCGAATTGGCTCGCAAAATGGCGGCCTTGTGTGACGTTTACGTAAACGACGCCTTCGGTACGGCTCACCGTGCTGAAGCGACCACCGAAGGTATCGCCCGTTTTGCCCCTGTGGCGTGCGCCGGTCCTTTGCTGGAAGCCGAGTTGAAGGCTCTGGGCCGTGCCCTGAACCAGCCCGCCCGTCCTCTGGTGGCGATTGTGGGCGGTGCCAAGGTGTCGACCAAACTGTCCATCCTGCGCGCTTTGGCTGAAAAAGTTGACCAGCTAGTGGTCGGTGGCGGCATTGCCAACACCTTCATGATGGCTAGTGGCTTGTCTGTGGGCAAATCCCTGGTGGAAGAAAGCCAGTTGGAAGAGGCTCGCGAAGTTATCCGCATCATGAAAGAGCGCGGTGCTGAAGTACCTATCCCAGTGGATGTGGTGTGCGCCAAGTCCTTTGCGGCAGATGCAGTTGCTGAAACCAAATCAGCAGATCAGGTGCAAGAGGATGATTTGATTCTGGATGTGGGCCCGCAAACGGCTCAGCAGATCGCAGACATCATTGCCAAGGCTGGCACCGTGGTCTGGAACGGCCCGCTGGGCGTGTTCGAGTTCCCGGCCTTTGCACAAGGCACCGAAACCCTGTCGCGCGCGATTGCAGGCTCCAAGGCATTCTCGATTGCTGGCGGTGGCGACACCCTGGCTGCGATTGCCCAGTTCAATATTGGTGACGATGTAGACTACATCTCCACTGGCGGCGGCGCATTCCTGGAATTCCTGGAAGGCAAGCGCTTGCCTGCTGTAGCTGCATTGGAAGACAAGGCTTAAGTTAGTCTTTGCTGCATAAGGAAAAAAGCCAGTCAACAGAGGTTGACTGGCTTTTTTCTTGGTTACCGCCTGGCTGTATTAAGTAGTTAATAAATGCAGGCGGGTCCGAGTCACTCCGGTGGCATCAAACTACGAGACCCAAAGCGGCAGACTTTGTTCACGCCCCATCTTTAATCAACTGCGCATACCCTTGCAGAGCATCCGGCCAGTCCAGTTGAAACCCGCTATCCAGCAGTCGCTGGTTGCTCAGGCGCTTGCCACCCTCGTTGGATTGTCGCCGTTCGGGGTGAGCCACTTCCAGCAGATCCGCCAAGCCGTCATACAGTTCAGTGATCCGGTAAGGGCGGCTGTCCGTGCCTATATAGCAGGGGAAGGGTGCAGGAGTACGCAGCAAATGCCAGCAGGCACGCGCGGCATCTTCTATATGCAGGCGGTTGGCCCAGTGTTCCGGGTCGTCTGGCACGGTCGCACGGCCTTCACGCAGGCGATCCAGTAATTGGGTACGCCCTGGCCCGTACAGGCCGCTAGGGCGGATGACGACGGCCTGGGCAGGGATGCGGTGGTGCAGCAGTTGCTCGGCCTCCAGCAGCACTTGTCCATTGAATTGCGTCGGCTCGGTTGGTGAGTTCTCGTCCACCCACTCGTTGGAGGGGCCATAGACCGCGCTGGATGAAACAAACACAAAGCGTTTCAGGGCTTTCAGGTCCAGCTCGTTGAGCAGATTTTCCAAACCTTGCAGAAATACGCGCTCGTAAGCGGCCTGACTACGCTGGTCGGGAGAGACGGCGTAGAGTACGTGGGTAATCTTGCGGTGTTTCAGACGCAGGGACGTGGGCTCGCTCAGATCTGCTTCCACCCATTCAATCCCGCTATTGTCTTCCAGGGGGATATGACGGCGCAGCCCAATAACCGGCCATTCGTGATGGCGGGCCAGCTTACCGGTGCGGGTGCCCAGATCGCCAGCGCCAGCTAAAAGCAAAGTACGGTGTCGAGAGTCCAAAGCAGCAGGTCCTTGAGTAGAATGATCTCGAGCAAAGCTCGATTGGCTGAAGATAACAATAGCATTGGAGGCGGTCATGGAGTGTCGCAATTGGATTGACGGACAGCAACTTGGCGCGGAGGGCGGTGGTTTGCTACCAGTTATCGACCCCTCCACTGGCGAAACCTTCGCCCGCTTGGCGCAATCGTCCGAGGTGGATATTGATTGGGCCGTTCAGGCTGCCCGGCGTGCCAGCCAGGGGCCGTGGAGCCGCCTCAGTGCGGCGCAGCGCAGCCAGTTGCTGCTGCGTTGTGCCCGAACCCTGTCTGATGCGCGCGAGGAGCTGGCGCGGCTGGAGTCGCGTGATACCGGCAAGCCTTTGCGTCAGGCCCAGTCCGATGCTGCCGCTATTGTCCGCTATTTTGAGTTTTATGCCGGGGCGGTGGACAAGCTGCATGGTCAAACCATCCCGTTGGGCTGGGAGATGACGGCCTTTACCCTGCGCGAGCCCTTGGGGGTGACGGCGCATATCATTCCCTGGAATTACCCTTTGCAGATCTTTGGCCGCAGCGTGGCGGCCTCCTTGGCGGCCGGTAATACCTGCGTAGTCAAACCGGCAGAAGACGCCAGCCTGTCCTTGCTGCGCGTCGCAGAGCTCTTGCACGAGGCTGGCTTGCCTTCCGGCGTACTGAATATTTGTACTGGCCTGGGCAGCGAGGCGGGCCAGGCCCTGGCGGCGCATACCGGCATCAACCATATTTCTTTTACCGGCTCTCCCGGCACAGGCCGTCAGGTGGCCTTGCAAGCCGCGCAGAACTTTGTGCCGGTAACCTTGGAACTGGGCGGCAAGTCTCCTCAAATCGTGTTCTCGGATGCGGATCTGGACGCTGCTCTGCCTGTGGTCGTCAATGCGATTGTGCAAAATGCCGGGCAGACTTGCTCGGCAGGCAGCCGGGTGCTGATTCAGCGCGCTATTTATGGCGACTTTACCGAGCGTCTGGCCGAAGCCTTCAAAGCCTTGCTGACCGGGGCGGCCAGCGACAATCTGGATTGCGGTCCCCTGATCAGTGCGCAGCAGCAGGCGCGGGTCCGTTCCTATCTGGAGAATCTGGACAAGGACGGCATTGTGGTGCTGGCTCAAGGCAAGCTGGATTCTAAAGCCCCGGCGGGTGGCTTCTACCAAGTGCCTGTTTTATTGGGGCATGTGCCTGTTGAACATCGTCTGGCGCAGGAAGAAATCTTTGGCCCTGTGCTGGTGGCTCAGCCTTTTGGCACGGAGCAAGAAGCAATCGACATGGCCAATGGCACGCCTTATAGCCTGGTGGCCGGAGTTTGGACCCGTGATGGCGCCCGTCAGGTGCGCATGGCTCGGCAATTGCGGGCCGGTCAGGTCTTTGTGAATAACTACGGTGCAGCAGGCGGGGTGGAGCTGCCTTTCGGTGGCACCGGGCAGTCCGGCATCGGGCGTGAAAAGGGCTTTGAGGCCTTGTATGCCCTGACCAGTCTGAAAACAGTTGCTCTACGTCATGCAGTCAACTAATCACAGGAGTCTTTAGGGTAAGCGCGGCTGTGGTGCCGGGCGTTTTCTGGCAGCATGGCTGCTGAACGCTAAACCGTATTTCTACATGGCGGCGCAAAGCCGCCATTTCTATATAAAAAAGCAGAAGGAGACAAACATGCGATTGCAAGACAAAGTGGCTATCGTGACGGGCGGTGCCTCGGGTTTTGGTCTGGGCATTGCACAGCGCTTTGCACGCGAAGGAGCGCGTGTACTGATTGCTGACCTGAATGCAGAGCAAGGGCAGGCAGCCGCCGCCCAGATTCAGGCACAAGGCGGTCAGGCCATTTTTGCCGCTTGCGACGTCTCGCAAGGGGACGAAGTTCATGCCCTGTTGGATATTGCCCTGCGCGAATGCGGCGGGCTGCACATTGTGGTGAACAATGCAGGCACCACACACCGCAACAAGCCTTTGCTGGAGGTGAGTGAAAGCGAGTTCGATCTGGTCTATGCCGTCAATGTGAAAAGCATTTACTGGAGTGCCAAACACTTTGTGCCGTACTTGCGGGCTCAGGGTTCGGGGTCGTTCATCAATATCGCCTCGACTGCCGCTTTGCGGCCTCGTCCCGGTCTGGTCTGGTACAACGGCACAAAAGGTGCCGTGGTGACGATCAGCAAGGGGATGGCAGCCGAATTGGGTCCGGACAATATTCGGGTCAACTGCATCAACCCGGTGATTGGTGACACGGCATTGCTGGAACAATTCATGGGTATGCCCGATACCCCCGAAAACCGCAGCCGCTTTTTGGCGGGAATTCCGCTGGGCCGTTTTTGCACACCCAAGGATGTTGCTGCTGCTGCGCTGTATCTGGCTTCCGATGAGGCCGAGTTTGTGACCGGCACCTGCATCGAGGTAGATGGCGGCCGTTGTATTTAAGCGCCACTGCGATTCGTTACAATCGTGCTATTGGCAGGCCCGTTAAGGGCCTGTAGTTTATTTCGCTTCCAAGGAAAAGCATGACATTCAATCGACAGTCTTCTCGCGAACATCCGGATCAATTGCGCATAGGCTTGGTGTCGGTTTCGGATCGCGCCTCCAGCGGACAGTACCAGGATCAAGGTATACCGGCGCTGCGCCGCTGGCTGGATTCCGCCTTGACGGTCGCGCCAGCCTATCTGGAGCGCCTGATTCCGGATGAGCGAGCCCAGATTACCGGCACCCTGATCGAGTTGGTCGAGGCCGGTTGCGACCTGATTCTGACCACCGGCGGCACGGGCCCGGCCCGTCGCGATGTGACGCCAGAGGCCACTCTGGACGCGGGAACGCGCGAAATGCCCGGATTCGGTGAACAGATGCGCCAAATCAGTTTAAAATTCGTACCAACAGCGATTTTGTCGCGGCAAGTTGCGGTCATCCGAGAAATTCAGGACCACGCTGCTCTGATTATCAATCTGCCTGGGCAGCCCAAAGCCATTCAGGAAACACTGGAAGGATTACGGGATACAGAAACCGGACAGGTATTGGTTCCCGGTATTTTTGCAGCCGTTCCTTATTGCATCGACCTGATCGGCGGGCCCTACGCACAAACTCACGAGCATGTGGTGCAAGCGTTCCGCCCCAAGTCGGCGCGTCGGACCGCCAGTTAACACGCTCAACAAACAATCGGCTGGACACGAACCGTGCCCAGCCAAGTTTTTCAATTATTTTAGTCTTCAGGAGGTCTTTTCATGGCCCTAGTTTCCATGCGCCAGCTGCTCGATCATGCGGCCGAGCACGGTTATGGTATTCCAGCGTTCAACGTCAATAACCTGGAGCAGGTCCAGGCCATTATGGAAGCCGCCTCGGAGACGGACAGTCCCGTCATCATGCAGGCTTCGGCGGGTGCTCGTAAGTACGCGGGTGGCGATTTTCTGCGTCACCTGATCGAAGCTGCGGTTGAGTCCTACCCCAACATCCCTGTGGTGATGCACCAGGATCACGGCCAGTCCCCCGAAATCTGCAAAGGCGCCATCGACCTGGGTTTCTCCAGCGTAATGATGGACGGCTCCTTGCTGCCAGACGGCAAAACCATTGCCGACTTTGAATACAACGTGGAAGTGACCCGCAAAGTGGTCGACATGGCTCACAAGCTGGGCGTGACCGTTGAAGGCGAGCTGGGTTGCCTGGGTTCCCTGGAAACCATGCAGGGCGACAAGGAAGACGGCCACGGTGCGGACGGCGTTTTGACCCTGGATCAGTTGTTGACCGACCCTGAGCAAGCGGCTGAGTTCGTGACCCGCACTCAACTGGACGCGCTGGCTATCGCCATCGGCACCAGCCACGGTGCTTACAAGTTCACCCGCAAGCCTACTGGTGACATCCTGTCCATCGAGCGTGTGAAAGAAATTCACCGTCGTTTGCCCAACACCCACCTGGTCATGCACGGCAGCTCCAGCGTGCCTCAGGAACTGCTGGCTGAAATCCGCCAGTTCGGTGGCGACATGAAAGAAACCTACGGCGTGCCTGTGGAAGAAATTCAGGAAGCCATCAAGTACGGTGTGCGCAAGGTCAATATCGACACCGATATCCGTTTGGCCATGACCGCTGCCATCCGTCGCTTCATGTTTGAAAACCCAGAGAAATTCGACCCGCGCGAATACCTGAAACCTGCTCGCGAAGCCGCCAAGAAAGTGTGCGTGGCCCGCTACCAGGAATTCGGCGCTGCTGGTCAGGCTTCCAAGATCAAGGCCATTCCTTTGCAGGAAATCGCCCGCCAGTACAGCACCGGCGAGCTGTCCCAGATCGTTCAGTAATTTTGTCAGGCGGAGCAGGAGTGGGCAGCACGACTGCCCGCCCCGGTTCCGCGTCTTTGCCCGGTGCCGCAGGCGCCGGGATTGTCGTCCCGCCTGCATCCATAGTCAGCGGGATGTTTTCGTTTTAAGGATGAAATCGTGCAAGAGCCCTTACATCAATCCAGCCTGAGCTCCTTGCCGCTACTCGCGCGCGGCAAAGTTCGGGACATGTATGCGGTGGGTGAGGATAAGTTGTTGATCGTGGCCAGTGATCGCATTTCGGCATTCGACGTGATTCTGGACGACCCCATTCCCGGCAAGGGCGCTGTCTTGACGCAGATGACCGAATTCTGGCTGAACAAGCTGGCACACATCATCCCTAATCACACGACGGGCGTGAACCCGGTTGATGTGGTGGCGCCTGAAGAGCGTGCTCAAGTCGAAGGCCGCTCCATGGTGGTCAAGCGCTTGAAGCCCATCATGGTGGAAGCGGTGGCTCGTGGTTACCTGATTGGTTCGGGCTGGAAAGACTACCAGGCGACAGGTGCTGTTTGTGGTATCACCTTGCCTGCTGGCTTGAAGCAAGCCGCCAAGCTGCCTCACGTGCTGTTTACACCGGCTGCCAAAGCAGAAATGGGCTCGCACGACGAGAACGTGGATTTTGCGCACGTGGTCAAGGAAGTGGGCCAGGAGCTGGCTGAGCAGATTCGTGATGTGACCTTGCGTCTGTACACCGAAGCCGCTGACTACGCCGCCAGCCGTGGCATCCTGATCGCTGACACCAAGTTTGAGTTCGGTCTGGATGATCAAGGCCAACTGCATTTGATGGACGAAGTGCTGACTCCGGATTCCTCGCGTTTCTGGCCAGCCGACAGCTATGCCGAAGGCATCAGCCCACCGTCCTACGACAAGCAATTTGTGCGTGATTGGCTGGAAACCCAGGTTTGGGACAAGACGCCACCTGCCCCTCGCTTGCCTGCTGAAGTGGCTGAGCGCACCGCTGACAAATATCGCGAAGCGCTGGAGCGCCTGACAGCGTGAACGGGCAGTAGCTCGGATTTTCTATTTACCAAGGCGCCTGGCAGCATGGCGCCTTCTTCCTTTTAGGGCGTATCTCTGATGAGCGTACAAACTCCTGCGACCCCCACCGTCGGCATTGTGATGGGTTCCTCCAGCGACTGGGATGTCATGAGCCAGGCCGTGGCCATTCTGGATGAATTTGGCGTGTCTTACGAGTGCCGTGTGGTCTCTGCCCACCGCATGCCGATTGACATGGTGGATTACGGTGCCCAGGCGCCAGCCCGTGGCCTGAAAGCCATTATTGCGGGAGCAGGCGGGGCGGCTCATTTGCCCGGCATGCTGGCTGCCCTGACACACTTGCCTGTGTTTGGCGTACCCGTGCCTTCGCGTTACCTGCGCGGTGAGGACTCCCTGCTGTCGATTGTGCAAATGCCCAAGGGCGTGCCGGTTGCTACCTTCGCCATTGGTGAAGCGGGTGCCGCTAATGCCGCGCTGCATGTTATTGCCAATCTGGCCGTCAACGATACGGTCCTGACTGAAAAACTGATTGCGTACCGTGCCCGCCAGACTGAGGCCGCCCGAGCTATGCGCGTTCCTCCTGCCACTGCCTGATTTGATTTTGTGATGATGACCCCCATGACTGATGCTGTCCTACTGGTCCCTGGCTCCTGGCTGGGCATGATTGGAGGCGGCCAACTGGGCCGCATGTTCTGCCATAGTGCTCAAAGCCTGGGCTACAAAGTGGCGGTGCTGGACCCCGACACTCACAGCCCGGCTGGTGCCGTGGCGGATCTGCATATCTGTGCTGCCTACGATGATGCACAAGCATTGGTTCAACTGGGGGAGCTGTGCCAAGCCGTCAGTACCGAGTTCGAGAACGTACCAGCACAGTCCCTGCTGACCCTGGCCCAGCACACTCGTGTCACGCCTTCGGGTGATGCCGTGGGTATCGTGCAGGATCGTATCCGTGAAAAAGCCTTTATCGCACAAGCCGGTGTGCCAGTGGCACCCTATGCGGCCATTGAAAGCCTGGAAGACGTGCAAGCCGCCGATAGCGCCTTGTTCCCCGGCATTCTGAAGACGGCGCGCTTTGGTTATGACGGTAAAGGGCAGGCCCGTGTGGCGGACCGTGAACAGGCGCTGGCTGCCTTCAAGGAATTCGGTTCCCAAGCCTGTGTGCTGGAAGCCTTGCAGCCTTTGAAGTCCGAAATTTCGGTTGTCCTGGCCCGTGGTCTGGACGATCAGGTCAAAACCTTTCCATGTGCTCGTAACGAGCACCGTGATGGCATTTTGGCTGTGTCCACGATTAGCGCCCAGTTCCAGGACGATGTCTTGTCCGAGCAGGCCCGTCAGGCGGCGGCTGCCATTGCCCGCACCCTGGATTACGTAGGTGTGCTTTGCGTGGAATTTTTCATTCTGGAAGATGGCCGTTTGCTGGCGAATGAGGTGGCTCCTCGTCCACACAATAGTGGTCACTACACCATGAACGCCTGCGTCACCAGCCAGTTTGAACAACAGGCCCGTGTGATGGCCGCTTTGCCTTTGGGTGACACCCAGGCGCTGTGCCCATCCATGATGCTGAATATCCTGGGCGATATCTGGTTTGATGCTCAAGGCCAGATGCGTGAACCGGATTGGGCGGCTTTGCTGGCCGTACCGGGTGTGTCCTTGCACCTGTACGGTAAAACCGAGGCCCGCATAGGTCGCAAGATGGGTCACGTCAATATTGTGGGCGAGTCCGACCAGCAGGTGCGTGATCGTACGGCTCGTGCCGCGGCTGCCTTGCTCATTGCTTTTGACCATGACTGATACTCCCCACACCCCCTCTGAACAGCAAATAGAGCAGGCTGCCCGTGTGCTGGCACAAGGGGGGCTGGTGGCCTTTCCGACCGAGACGGTTTACGGCTTGGGTGCGGATGCAGAAAATCCGGCTGCTGTGCAGTTGATTTACAAGGCCAAGGGACGCCCAGCCAATCATCCTTTGATTGTGCATGTGGCTCCTGGGGCGGATCTGCGCTATTGGGTGACGGAGATCCCAGCCCTTGCGCAGCAATTGATTGACGCTTTCTGGCCCGGTCCTTTGACCCTGATTCTGCCGCGTAACCCTGCTATCCCCGATACGGTTAGTGGTGGCCAAAGCAGTATTGGTATTCGTTGCCCGTCTCATCCGGTCGCGCAGGCTTTGCTCAAACGCATGGCGGAACTCAAGCCTAGCGGGCAGGCTGGAGTGGCAGCGCCATCAGCGAATAAATTTGGTCAGGTATCGCCCACGGCGGCCAGCCATGTGCGTGACGAATTTGCCGATATGAGCGCGGACGAGCTGCTGATTGTGGAAGCGGGTTCTTCAGAAGTGGGGATCGAGTCCACTATTGTGGACGTGTCGCGTACCCATCAAGGCCTCGGTGCTGTGCTTTTGCGGCCCGGTCATATCACGGCAGCCATGATTGCCGAGGTGATCGGCTATGAGCCAGCCAGCCCGGATCAGCAAGCACCACAAGTATCGGGTAGCTTGAAAGCGCATTACGCACCCCGTACCCCTTTGTCTTTATTTGATGAAGGCAGTGCGCCTGCCGTGCAGGCCGCCCTGGCTGAAGGGGGCAAGCAGGCTGTGGTGGCCTTTGCAACCTTGCCGCCGTTCTCGGCGGATGTACACGATTGGTATGTATGCAGTCCTGATGCGCAAGTCTATGCCCAGGATTTGTACGCCATGCTGCGTCGTCTGGATCAAGGCCAGTACGAGCATATCTGGGTGCAGCGGTGCCCGACTACGCCAGCCTGGCAGGCGGTCAATGACCGCCTGGGCCGAGCAGCAGCAGCCTTTGAGTAAGGCTGCTGTTTAGTAGTGTGTGTGTGCTTTAAGGGCTGACCTTAGGGACGGAGTGAGTTCGCTGCTTGGCGAGCTGTTTGCTTCAGAAAGTCCACAATCGCCTGGTTCACCTGTGCTTCCTTATCCCGGTAGGGCAGGTGTCCGCACTGCTCCAGTTCCAGCAGCTCGGTGTGTGGCACCAACTCCTTGATGCGGCGGATTTGTTCCAGTGTGCCGTATTCATCATCCACGCCCTGGATAGCCAGAATTGGGCAGGTGATGCGGGTAACGTCTTCTTCAATATTCCAGTCGCGGAACCGGGGATCTGTCCAGGTAGCGTTCCAGCCCCAGAAAGCCGATTCCACATTGTCGTGATAACGGCCCAGACGTTCGCGCAGAAAGCCTTGTTCGTAGGCTTCGCGGGCCACCAAAATACCGCGCAGGGAAATATCTTCCACAAACAGGTGCGGGGCCATCACCACAATGCCTTGCAGCTTGTCGCTAAAGCCGCTGGCCGCCAGCAGCGCAATCGATCCGCCATCACTGTGACCGACCAGCACAATCGGGCGTTTCTTCCCATCTTCCCCCAACTGTTCCAGCAATTGCGGCAGTACTTCCAGTGACTGCTCGTGCAGATAGTCCGGCTCTTTCGGGCTATTGTCCGGGCGCGGGGTGCTGCGGCCATAGCCATAGCGTGAATACATCAGGCCACTACAGCCGGTTTGTTCACACAACTGCGCAGGCCAGTCTTTCCACATTGCAATCGAGCCCAAACCTTCGTGCAGAAACACCAGCAAAGGGGCTGTTTCCCGCTCTGGGAAAATACGTTGATATTCCAGATTAATAGCTTGGGTGCCTTGAGTCAGGCTCGCAAATTGCACAGAGGAATCGAGTGTTGTCATAGCCGTCTTGTGTACAGAAGCCCTGGACAGAGGGGGCGCTGAAGTAATTAGGAAACTCTCTTTATGCCATAGATTGATCAGAGACGCATACGCAGGCCCATCCTGATCCCTGATGTGGACATTTTGCTGCTGTTTTGTCTGCATTCTGGCGGGGTGCTGCAAATTTTTGCAGAGATGGTAGAGTGGCGCTCTCGATCTGTTTTTGCCGCCGGGCCGTCCCAAGGCTCGGTGCCCCCCGGCAAAAAGCTCCCCCTCGGGGGTAGCAAGCCGAAAACGTAGCGTGGGGGCTTTTTTGCTTACACAACAACATGAAATTTGCTGAATTTGAAGTGGGTATGGTCATCAATCACCCACTTGTACCTGTGACTCGCGAAGAGATGCTGGATTTTGCCCAGAAATACGATCCGCAGTCCTTTCATATTGATGACAAGCAAGCCGAAGAAGGCCATTGGGGCGGTTTGATTGCCAGTGGCTGGCTCACTTGTGGCAAGACCATGCGCATGGCTGTGGACTCTGCTTTGCATGACTCCGAGTCCTTTGGCTCGCCCGGTCTGGAACGTCTTCGCTGGGTCTTGCCTGTGCGGGCTGGCGATTCCATCCGTCTGGAAGCCACTGTCGCTTCCAAACGCGTGTCCAGCAGCCGTTCAGACCTGGGCATCATTCGCTGGAACTGGAATGTGTTTAATCAGCGTGATGAACTGGTGCTGGAACTGGAAGCTACCAGCATGTTTGAGTTGAAGCCCGAACAAGAATAAAAAGACCACCAAACATTATCTCTAGCTTGCCGATTTTTTCCGGGGTCCTTTTGATCTTGAAAATGTCCTTGCGGCTGGAAAGAAACCCCACGCTACGTTTTTTTGTCTGCTGCTTCTGAAGGGGCCAGGGCAAAGTCTCTTGCTTTGCCCCGGCCCGACCTGAATTAGAAGAAAGCCTGAATCCCGGTTTGTGCACGACCCAGAATCAGGGCGTGTACATCGTGGGTGCCTTCGTAGGTGTTCACCACTTCCAGATTGACCAGGTGGCGGGCAATGCCGAACTCGTCAGAGATCCCATTGCCGCCCAGCATGTCGCGTGCCAGTCGAGCAATATCCAGTGCCTTGCCGCAGGAGTTGCGCTTCATGATGGAGGTGATTTCGACGGCAGCCGTGCCTTCGTCTTTCATGCGTCCCAGACGCAGGCAGCCTTGCAGCGCCAGCGTAATCTCGGTTTGCATATCGGCCAGCTTTTTCTGGATCAACTGATTGGCGGCCAAGGGGCGGCCAAACTGCTTGCGGTCCAGGGTGTACTGACGAGCGGTATGCCAGCAGGATTCGGCTGCGCCCAAAGCACCCCAGGCAATACCAAAGCGGGCAGAGTTCAGGCAGGTGAAGGGACCACGCAGGCCCGAGACATGGGGCAGCATCTGGCTGTCTGCAATGTCCACATCGGCCATGACAATTTCGCCGGTTAGCGAAGCGCGCAGGCCTACCTTGCCGTGAATGGCGGGTGTGGACAGGCCCTTCATGCCTTTTTCCAGAATGAAACCGCGAATCTTGCCGTCATCCTCGCCACCGACCACCTTGGCCCAGACCACAAAGACATCGGCAATGGGGGAGTTGGTAATCCAGGTCTTGTTCCCGCTCAGGCGATAGCCACCGTCCACTTTAACGGCGCGGCTTTCCATGGCACCGGGGTCCGAACCGTGATTGGGTTCAGTCAAGCCAAAACAACCTATCCATTGGCCACTGGCCAGCTTGGGCAGGTATTTCTGTTTCTGCTCTTCGCTGCCAAATTCAAAAATCGGTACCATCACCAATGAGGACTGCACGCTCATCATGGAGCGGTAGCCCGAATCCACACGCTCCACTTCACGGGCGATCAAACCATAGCTGACGTAGTTCAGACCGGCGCCACCGTAGGCTTCAGGAATAGTGGCTCCCAACAAACCCAGCGAGCCCATCTCGGCAAAGATGGCCGGGTCGGTCTGTTCGTGGCGGAAGGCTTCCAGCACGCGTGGCAAGAGCTTTTCCTGCGCATAGGCGTGTGCGGCATCGCGCACCATACGTTCTTCATCGCTCAATTGCTGATTCAGCAGCAGAGGGTCGTCCCAATGGAAAGAGGGATTGTCAGACATAGAGGTACTCCGGGAAGATCAAAGACGGTCAATCAGGTGGAGCCAGCAAGGGCACCATCGGTCTGGAAACAGGGAAAGAGCAGCTCAAGTATCGCTGAGCGCGGTGGCCGTCGGCAGTTGTGTGAGGCCTTGTGCATCATCGGGCAGGCGATATCAGGCTAAAGTCCCAGCATAGTGTGCATAAAGCGCACAAAGCAATTGATAAAATTGCACAATTTCGTGTGCTGACGTAACGATCTGGCCCTGTGCTGAATGGACAGGGCTGGGGCGGCAGGATTAAGAGGGAGACCTATGAGACAAGGCGTGCCCAGTTTGGGCGCATTACAGGCCTTTGAGGCCACGGCCCGCTTGGGGACTTTTTCCCGTGCGGCCGAGGAGCTTTCATTGACGCATAGTGCGGTGTATCGGCAGGTCAGCGGCCTGGAGCAACGCCTGGGCGTGACCTTGCTGACACGGGTGAGGCGGCGTTTGGTGCTGACTCCGGCGGGGCGCGATTATGCCGCCCGTATCCGCCACCATCTGGAGCAGATTGGCAAAGACACTTTCAGCCTGATTGCGCGTGCCGGTGTGGGCCGCAGCATTCATCTGGCGGTGCTGCCTACCTTGTCCACGGTGTGGCTGATGCCGCGTCTGGCCAGTTTCTCCCAGCGCTATCCCGATATCACCGTCAGCCTGTCCGTACGTACTACTCCGTTTCAGTTTGGTGACCATCCCTTTGATGCAGCCATTTATCATGGGCGGCAGTTATGGCCGCAAACCGAAGGCATCAAGCTGTTTGATGAGGGCGAGCTGGTGCCCGTGTGCTCCCCCAGGCTGGCGGCCAGTGGTGACTGGCAAAAACTGGTTCACCTGCATATGTCCACACGCCCTGATAGCTGGTCGGACTGGTATCGATCCGCCGGTCTGGAGCCTGATCTGCGTGTCAGTTCCGGCCCTCGCTATGAGTTGTTCAGCCTGGTAATGGCGGCCTTGCATGCGGATATGGGCCTGGCCCTGATGCCGCGTTTTCTGGTTAGCCAAGCGCTGGAGCGGGGCGAACTGATCATGCCGCAAGAACATGCCATGCCCGTCAGCGAAGCGTATTTTTTTAGTTATCCCACGGCCAATGAGCCCAGTGAGGCGGTACTTCTACTGGAGCAATGGCTGCTTGAGCATGAAAAGGAGAACCCATGAGATTGCCCTGGAAACCGGCGCTGCTATCGACCGCATTGGCCCTGGCTTTGGCGCTGCCTGCGCAAGCCCGGGAATTGGCGACGCAGCATTTGAATCCGGAAGCCGCCAGCAGTGTCATGCAGCGTGACAAACTCGTCACCCAGAAAAGCATGGTGGTGACGGCTCATCCTTTAGCCACTCAGGCCGGTTTACGCATTCTGGATCAGGGTGGCAGCGCGGTTGATGCGGCTATTGCAGCTCAGTTGGTGTTGGGGCTGGTGGAACCCCAATCCTCCGGGATTGGCGGGGGCGGCTTTTTGCTGATGTTCCAGCCCAAGACTGGCCTGATGAGCTATGACGGGCGTGAAACCGTGCCTGCGGCCAGTAGCTTGGATCGTTTTGAACTGGACGGTAAAACCATGTCCTTCAAGCAGGCGGTCAATAGTGGTCGCTCTGTGGGGGTGCCGGGCTTGCTGCGTGCACTGGAACTCATGCATAAGGATGGCGGCGTACTGCCGTGGGCCAATCTGTTTGACCCGGCGATTGAGCTGGCGGAGATGGGTTTTGAAGTCAGCCCCCGTTTGCACACCTTGATTTCGGATAATCCCGAACTGGCTGACAAGACTGCTACACGTACTTATTTTCTGGACGAGCAGGGCAAGCCCTGGCCGGTAGGTCATTGCTTGCAGAACAAGGCCTATGCGCAGGTGCTGCGTCTGTTAGCCAGACAAGGCGCACAGGCTTTTTATCAAGGTGAACTTGCTCGGGACATGGTGGCTGCCGTCACAGGTGATCCTATTGCGGGTGATCTGACAGAATCAGACTTGCAGCAGTACCGTGCGCTGCGTCGTGAGCCTCTCTGTATGGACTGGCAGCAAGTGGCGCTGTGCGGCATGGCGCCGCCCAGCTCGGGGGCCATCAGCGTGATGCAGATGCTGGGCATCTTGCAGCACACGCCAATTGCTTCTGCAAAACCTCAATCAGCCGAAGCGATTCATTATTTTTCCGAGGCAGGGCGCCTGGCCTTTGCCGATCGGGATGCCTGGGTTGCTGACCCCGCGTTTGTGTCGGTGCCACAGCAGGCTTTGCTGGCACCGGATTATCTGAAATCGCGTGCCGCCTTGATTCAGCCAGATCGATCCATGGGGCACGCTCAACCGGGCAAACCTTTGGTCGACTCACAAGCTGCCAGCGACAACACGCCAGAGCTGCCATCGACTACTCATCTGTCCGTGGCCGATGCCCAAGGGCAGGTGGTGTCCATGACTACATCGGTGGAATCGGCCTTTGGCAGCAAAATCATGGTTCAGGGCTTCTTGTTGAACAATCAGTTGACGGACTTTGCCTTGAGCCCCAAAGACGAGATGGGACGTCTGTCCGTGAATCGAGTGGAGCCAGGTAAACGTCCGCGTAGTTCCATGGCGCCGATGATAGTGATGCAGGAGGGGCGCCCTGTGATTGCCGTAGGCTCACCTGGAGGCAGTGCCATCATTCCTTACGTGGCTCAGGCCCTGACCGGCATGTTGATGTGGGATATGGATGCACAAGAAGCCGTCAGCCTGCCGCATTACGGTAGCCGCAATTGGGCGACAGAGCTGGAAGCAGGAACCGCTGTGACAGAGCAGGCCCAGGCCTTGAGGGCGATGGGACACGAGGTTCGAGAGCAGCCTTTTCCCAGCGGTACGCATGTGATTCGCTGGACCAAAGAAGGGTTGGAGGCCGGGGTAGACCCACGGCGGGAAGGGTTGGCCTTAGGACAGTAGACAGGTGTATTGGGTAGCCAATAAAAAAGCCCTCAATGCGTGGATTTATATCCACAGCATTGGGGGCTTTGTTTTCAGGCTTAAGGTAACCCTGATCTTGCTACTTAGCGGAACACCACGGTGCGCTGATCGTTCAGCAAAATACGGTGCTCAACGTGGGCGCGTACTGCACGGGCCAGAACCAGCGACTCCACATCACTACCGATCTGTGTCAGCTCTGTTGGGCTGACAGCATGGGTAACGTGCTCAACGTCCTGCTCGATGATCGGGCCTTCGTCCAGATCAGCCGTCACGTAGTGAGCGGTGGCGCCAATAATCTTCACGCCGCGAGCATGTGCCTGGTGGTAGGGGCGGGCGCCCTTGAAGCTGGGCAGGAAGCTGTGGTGAATATTGATGGCACGGCCGGACAGGGACTGGCACAGATTGGTCGACAGAATCTGCATGTAGCGGGCCAGCACAACCAGATCAATCTTCAGCTCGCTAGCCAGGTCGATGATTTGTTGTTCTTGCTCGGGGCGGGTTTCCGGTGTCACGGGCAGGTGATGGAAAGGAATGCCATAAGAGGAAGCCAGACCGGCGTGGTCGGTATGGTTGGAGGCCACGGCTGCAATTTCAACAGGCAGTTGGCCGCTATGGGCGCGGAACAGCAGATCGTTCAGGCAGTGGCCTTGGCGGCTGACCAGAATCAGCAAGCGGGCTTTGCGCTGGGCGTCATAAATATTGGCAGCCATGCCAAATTTTTCTGCAATCGGGGCGAAGCTGGCTTGCAGCGCGTTGACGTCCTGCTTTTCAGGCAGGGAAAACTGGATGCGCAGGAAAAAGCGGTTGGTGGCGGCGTCGCCAAACTGCTGTGCCTCAAGAATGTTGCCGTTCTGCTCAAGCAGCCAGCCCGATACGCTGTGGACAATGCCGGTGCGATCCGGGCAGGATAGGGTCAAGATGTAATCGTTCATCGACAGTATTGTAAAGATTTCAGAAAAGTTTTTAAGCTGCCTGGGCCAGAGTTTCCTGGCTGTGTTGTGCAATCGCTAAACACGCGGTCAGGCCGGGGGATTCGATGCCGAACAGATTCAGTAGTCCGGGGATGCCGTGGTCGGCAGGCCCGGAAAAAACGAAGTCGGCGGCCGCATGGCCTGCGGGCACAATTTTAGGCCGGATACCGCTGTAGGCCGGGTTCAGACTGTGATCGGGCAGGGCAGGCCAGTACTCGCGTACGGCGGCGTAAAAGGACTGGCCCCGCTGTGGGTCCATATCGTAGTTTTCGTCCTGCACCCATTCTGTGTCCGGGCCAAAGCGGGCCTGGCCAGCCAGATCCAGTGTCAGATGGACACCCAGACCGGCTTTATTGGGCATGGGGTAGATCAGGTGCTTGAAAGGCGAGCGGCCTGCCAAAGAGAAATAGCTGCCCTTGCACAGATAGGCGTTCGGGATATGGCTGGCATCCAGCCCCTGGATGTGACGTGCGGCGTCCACCGCACCCAGGCCAGCGGCATTGATCAGGTGTGTGGTGGTCAGGCTGAAGGGTTCTGCGCCACCCACGTGCACCTCAAAACCTTGCTCGGGCAGGACACGCGCACTGACAAAGGGTGTATTGAAGACCAGTTGCGCGCCATGGTTTTCAGCATCGCCTTGCAGAGCCAGCATCAGGGCATGCGTGTCCACGATGCCGGTAGAGGGCGACAGTAAAGCTGCGCTGCAATTCAATGCCGGTTCCAGTGCTTTGGCCTGAGCGGCGTCCAGCCACTGCAAATCGTCGACTCCACAGGCAAGCGCTTGGGCTTGCAGTTGTTGCAGTCCCGCTTCCTGCTCGGGCCCTGTCGCCACAATCAGTTTGCCGCAACGCTTGTGGTCGATATGGTGCTCTTGGCAGTAGTCATACAGCATGGCTTTGCCTGCTACACACAGACGGGCCTTCAGGCTGCCGGGTGTGTAGTAAATACCGGCGTGTATGACTTCCGAGTTACGCGAGCTGACGCCATTGCCGATGCTGGCGGTTTGCTCAATCAGCAGAGCCTCCATGCCTTGCTGGGCCATTTGTCGGGCGCAGGCCAAACCTACGACCCCGGCTCCCAGCACTATGCAATCGACATCGTTTGCCATGATCAGAACCTTATGGGCGCGTTGGAGCAAAAGGCGTAGTGTACTCCCGCCATGCAGCCCTCGTCAGGGGCGTATTGAAACACCCTTTCACACCAGGGAAGGCGTCAGATCAAAGTCGCCCGCATGGTAGATCAGGGGCTGATGGGCGCTGCGTTCGCAGTGGGTGACTTCACCGATAAAAATCAGGTGGTCGCCTGCCTCATGCACGGCATAAGGCTTGCACTCGAACCAGGCACTGCAACGCTCGTCATCCAGCATGGGCAAGCCGTGCGGGGAGCGTTTCAGGGGGTGATCGCGAAAACGCTCGGCCTGCTCACCCCAGGCAAAGCGCTTGGCCAGCGATAGCTGACTGGCGCCCAAAACGTGAATCACATAACCTTCACCGTCCACAAAATGCGGCAGGGACTGGGAACGCTTGGCCAGCGACCACAGCACCAGAGGTGGGTCAAGAGACACAGAGTTAAAGGAACTGACGGTCAGGCCAATGGCCTGATCGGGGTGGTCTTTGTTGGCACCGGTCACGACCGTCACGCCGGTGGCGAAACGGCCCAGTGCCGAACGAAAGAAGTCGCTATCGAAGGTAGAAGAAAAAACAGTCATTGCATCGAGTCTGAGGGCAGGCGTCCCCCAAGGAACGTCTTAAGGAGCCAGTCGGCTCACCTGCCAATCAGATTGGTCCTTGCGGTCGAACACCAGCCTGTCGTGCAGGCGCGAGGCACGGCCTTGCCAGAATTCGACGTGGTCTGGAGTCAGTCGGAAGCCACCCCAGTGTTCAGGGCGGGCGGGATGTTCACCTAAGCTGTCAGTGTACTGCTTGGCACGGGCATCCAGCTCTGCGCGGCTGATGGGTTGGCTTTGCGGCGAGGCCCAGGCACCAATACGCGAGCCCAGAGGGCGGCTGTGAAAGTATTCGTCGGATTCGGCTGCGCTAATGCGGCTGATGCGGCCCTCAAAGCGCACCTGGCGCTGCATGGAAGACCAGAAAAAGGACAGGCTGGCCCACGGGTTGTGATCCAGGTCCGTGCCTTTGCGAGACTGGTAGTTCGTAAAGAACACCAGGCCTTGTTCGTCGTAACCCTTGAGCAGGACAACGCGCGCCGATGGGCGGCCGTCCGGGTTCACGGTGGCCAGCGTCATCGCCGTGGGCTCGACTTCCTTCAGTTCAATGGCCTGATCCATCCAGCGTTGAAATTGCTCGCGAGGGTCGGCGCAAAGTTCGTTTTCGCTCAGGGAAAAACGTTCGTATTCATTACGAAAATCAGCAAGGGACATGGGGCGCTCTTAGGCTTGTTGAGGATTAAGCAGTGCAGTCTGGCTCTGTAGTAATTGAACCACTGATTGCAGGCGTTTATCCAGAATTTTAGAGCGTTGCAGCGCCGAGGCGGTTTCCATGACGTATTCAATGCAAGGACCGTTGGTTCCCTGGGCCGAGTACACCACTTGCCGCAACTGCTCATCGGGCATACGCGGTACGTAGGCGTCGGTTTTGCGGTTCATGGTAAAGACCAGTGCGCGAATATCGCCCTGGCTGGTGCGGCAGCGCAACCAGCGGGGAATATAGGCACCGCTGGGCATCTCGCGCAGCCACAGGGCATCGAAGACCTTGGGAACGCTGTCAGCAGGAATACGGAAAGCCATACCGCGGCAGGAGCCACCCACATCCAGCCCAAAGACCAAGCCGGGCTGCTCGGGCGTGCCGCGGTTGATACGTGACCATAAGCACAGCGCCCGGTGATAACCGCGCAGCAAGGCTTGGCGCTGCTCGGCAAATTCAAAATCGGGACGCCAGATCAGGGAGCCGTAGCCATAGACCCACAGGTCCTGTTTTTCACACCATTGCGCCTCTTCCAGGGATTGACGCAAAGAGGCATTGCGCTCTTCGTCAGTCAGGACACGAAAGCTGCACGGTGTGGGTACGGCGGAAGGCGAGGCGGAAATAGAATCGATGTTCACGGCAAAAAGGGGTGGTAAGCCAAAATCACAGATGCTTGAAACCTATGACAATTGTAGAGCAATGACAGTCCACTGTAGCGGGCTTTCTTGCTGATAACTAAGGAAAAATACTAATTTGCTTATATGAGTGTTGCTATTTGGCCGAGCAGAGTCAAGCCGCCAGGGCATAAGCACCGTTTCGCGGGCTGGAGAGGCGAAATTAGACGTAGAATTGACGGGTTTGGCCGCAGGGGCCGGTGATGGACAGATTGATGACAGAGCAGCACAACATGGATGCCGAACGCCGTTTCGGTGGTTTGGACCGTTTGTATGGAGCCGGAGCGCGCGAGCGTCTGGCTGCCGCCCATGTGATGGTGGCCGGTATTGGTGGTGTTGGCACCTGGGCTGTGGAGGCCCTGGCCCGTTCCGCTGTGGGCCGGATCACCCTGATTGATCTGGACAATATTGCGGAATCAAATATCAACCGCCAATTGCCCGCGCTGGACAGTACCTTGGGTATGGCCAAGATTGAAGCGATGGCTCAGCGCATTGCTCAAATCAATCCTCAATGTCAATTGCAATTGATAGAAGATTTCGTCACCGAGGACAATGCAGCCAGTCTGCTGGAGCAGCGTCCCGACGTATTCCTGGATTGCACCGACCAGGCCAGCGCCAAGATCGCCCTGATCTTGCAGGCCAGGCGTCTGAACGTCCCCTTATTGAGTTGTGGCGGTGCAGGCGGAAAAACCGACCCGTTGAGCTTGCGTCGGGGGGACCTGTCGGTGGCACGGCATGACGCCTTGTTAGGCAAGCTGCGTCAGATTCTGCGCAAACAACATGGTTTTGCGCGTGGCAGTGATGCCCAAGGCCGTGCCTTGAAGCGCGTGCCTCGCATGGGCGTGGATTGCTTGTGGTTTGAGCAGGAAACCCGCCTGCCGCAAAACTGGACCCAGTCCGAAGATGGTGCTTTGCAAGGCCTGGCCTGTGCAGGCTATGGCTCCGGGGTCACGATAACGGCCAGCATGGGAATGCAGGCCGCTGATTACGCCTTAAACCGGATACTGAACCAGTAAGGCGTTTTGCCAGCCACGCAGGGCATTCGACACACGAATCGCCCGTGCATGCTGCAAGTCTTCCAGAAAAAGCTCTGTTTCACGGGCCAGACCGCTATTCAGGAGTGCCTGTCGTTGTACACCAGGCAGGAGCCAGCCTTGTGCGGGTGGCGTCCACCAATGGCCCTGCTCATCCTGGATATAGATATTGCTGCGGCTGCCTTCGCAAACACGGTTTTGCGTATCCAGAAAAATCACATCAAAGAGTTGGGGATGCTTTTCCAGCAGGGCAGCGGCTTCCTGATACCAGGGGCGATGCGTGGTCTTGTGCGAGAGCAGGCGGTCCTGGGCAGACAGAGGTATCTTGGACAGGCACAGTTGTAAAGGCCCTTCCAGAGCGGGCAGGGCCTGCGCCTCGGCTTTTGCACTGGCTTTTGCATTCCACAGAATACGCAGCCGCAAAGGCGTGTTGACGGGGGCTTGGCCCAGCGCGGTATGCATGGCCTGTAACCAGGTCTGGGCATCCCAGTCGTAGCCCAGTTCCGCGCAGCTACGCGCTACGCGTTCCAGATGCAGCTCCAGCAAGGGAATCTGGCCATCGGCGTCTACCCGCAAGGTTTCTATCAATTCAGGTTTGCTTTGGCTCATGATGCGGCCTTTAAGTCAGTGTTACAGGGGCTTGCAGCACGCGGGCTTTCCACAGGCACTCCAGCCATTCCTGGTCCGGGTCGGAATCCAGCACAATGCCTCCGCCCACACCAAAGGTGCCTTGGCCGTGATTATCCAGCTCCAGACTGCGGATGCTGACGTTCAGGGACAAGTCGCCTTGGGGGCTAAGGTAGCCGACCGAGCCACAGTAAATGCCACGTCGCTGTTTTTCCAGCTTGCGTATGCACTGCATGGCGGCCAGCTTGGGGGCGCCGGTAATGGAGCCACAGGGAAACAGCGCGCGCAGCAGGGTCTCCAGACCGCAATTCGGGTCTACTTCGGCCTGAATGCTGGAAGTCATGGTCCAGACAGAGGCATATTGCTCGACATCGAACAGGCTGGTGGTGTGCACGCTGCCGGTGCGGGCGACCTGACCCAGATCGTTGCGCAGCAAGTCCACAATCATCAGGTTCTCGGCCCGGTCTTTCAGGCTGCTTTGCAGTTCCTGAGCGTTTTTCTGATCTTGAACAGGGTCGGTGTCTCGTGGGCGCGTGCCTTTCATGGGGCGGGTCCGCACACAATTGCCACGCTTTTCCAGGAAGAGCTCGGGTGAAAGCGACAGAATATGGCGATCACCCAAATCCAGATAGGCGCCGTAGGCCACGGGATGGCGGCTGGCCAAGGCGGTATAGAGATCATGCGGTGCCATGCCCGATTGAATACGCAGGGGCATGGTGTAGTTGATCTGGTAGAAATCTCCGGCTTGCAGTCCAGCTTGAACCTGTGCCAGGGCCTCTTTGTATTCTTGCTGACTGATCTGTTGGCTGACCTTCAGCTCCGGAGCCGCCTGGCTGTCCCATAAGGCGACTTCTTGCGCATCTTCAAACACCAAGGCGTTCAGGGGCGCGTGCAGGGCCGCTTCGCGGGCGGGCAGACGGGGTTCAAACAGCTCGGCCAGTTCATAGTCCAGCGCCAGCGCTACCCAGTGACCTGCCTGACTGGCCTGTTCGATCTTTTCAAAAGCAGTACTTAAGTCCTCAGGGCTACGGGCCTGGATACGGCCCAGGTAGCCCTGCATTTCCAGCGCATAGCCTTTTAGTCTGTCTTCAAATCGGCCATACATGCGCCGTGTTCCTTTAAAAATTCCGCCAAAGCCATGCCGGTATGCGAGGCTCGGTTGGCTTGTACCTGATCCGGGGTGCCCTGCACCACCAGTCTGCCGCCGCCCGAGCCGCCTTCAGGGCCCAGATCCACGATCCAATCTGCTTCGGCAATCAAATCCAGATTATGTTCAATCACCAGCACGGTATGGCCCGCGTCGACCAAACGGTGCAAGACCACAATCAGCTTTTCCACATCCGCCATGGACAGGCCCACGCTAGGCTCGTCCAGCACGTACAGGGTGTGCGGAGCCTTGTAGGCACGGCCCGTACGGGTCAGACCTTCATCCAGACGGGCTTTGACCAGCTCGCTGACCAACTTGACGCGCTGCGCCTCGCCACCGGACAGGGTGGGGGAGGGTTGGCCCAAGGTCAGATAACCCAGGCCCACGCTTTGCATGAGCTGCAGGGGGCGCAATATTTTAGGATGTGCGGCAAAGTACTCAACCGCCTCATCCACATCCATTTGCAAAAGCTGACCGGCGGATACGTCTCGCCAGGTGACGGCCAGGGTTTCCGGGTTGAAACGCTTGCCGTGGCAGGCATCGCAAGGCACCTTCACATCCGGCAGGAAGCTCATTTCCAGCGTGCGCATGCCTTGGCCTTCGCACAAGGGGCAGCGACCATCGCCGGTATTGAAGGAAAAACGTGACGCGCTCCAGCCGCGCAGGCGGGCATCGTTGGTGTTGGCAAACAGTTTGCGCACCTCGTCCCAGAAGCCGATGTAGGTGGCAGGGCAGGAGCGCGGTGTTTTACCAATGGGGGTCTGGTCTACTTCCAGCACGCGGTCCAGACTTTCCCAGCCGCTGATGCTGGAGCAACCTTGCCACACAGGGGTTTCTTTGCTGCCGACCACTCGCTGCAAGTTATCCAGCAATACGTCTCGGGCAAAGGTGGATTTTCCGGAACCCGACACGCCCGTCACCAGACTGAGTTTGCCCAGTGGGATACCCGCCTGGACCTTGTTCAGGTTGTGCAGGCTGGCATCGTGTACCGTCAGCATGGGCGCGTCGGCTTGTACGGGACGGCGTGCCTGCATGGGGTGTTTGAGTGGTTCGCGCAGATAGCGACCAGTCAGCGAATTGGGGTTGGCCTCGATTTCTGCCAGCGTGCCCTGGGCGATGACTTCGCCACCGCGCTTCCCGGCACCGGGGCCCATATCAATAATGTGCTGAGCACGGCGTATGGTGTCTTCGTCGTGCTCAACGACCACGAGCGTGTTGCCATTGCCTTCCAGACGCGCCATGGCTTTGAGCAGAATCTGGTTGTCGCGGGGGTGCAAGCCAATGGTGGGTTCGTCCAGCACATAGCAGACGCCCTGCAGGTTCGAGCCTAACTGGGCTGCCAGACGGATACGCTGTGCCTCGCCACCCGATAGGGTGGGGGCGGCACGATCCAGTGCCAGATAGCCCAGACCCACTTCGTGCATGAAGTCCAGACGGCTGCGAATTTCATTCAGAATGTCGCGCGCAATGTCGGCCTCGCGGCCACTCATGTTCAGGCTGCCAAAAAAGGTTTGTGCTTCATCCACGGGCAGACCAGCCAGCTTGGCAATGGATTGGTCGCGCCATTCAAAGGCCAGAGACACGGGATTCAAGCGTTGTCCGTGGCAGCTTGGGCATTCCACTGCTTCGCCTTCATAGCCGTTGTTCCAGCTATTTTCCTCGCCAGTCTGCTCCTGGTCGAAGCCGGTCAGCTTCAAGCCCGTACCAAAGCAGTCCTTGCACCAGCCGTGCTTGGAGTTGTAGGAGAACATGCGTGGGTCTGGCTCGGGGAAGCTGGTGCCGCAGCAAGGGCAGGCGCGTTTCACCGAGAAGTGCTGTTGGCTGGCGTTGGACAGCGGTTTACCTTGTCGGCGCTCGTCCAGAGACATGGCACCCGACGGCGTCAAGGGAGCCAGCACGCTAAAGGAACCGTGGCCCAGTTCCAGCGCCTCGCGGATGGCCTGACGCAATTGCAGTTCATTGCGTGGGTCAATAATCAGATCGGCCACCGGCAGTTCCAGCGTGTGTTCGCTATAGCGATCCAGACGCGGCCAAGGGTTGACGGGAATGAACTCGCCATCCACTCGCAAATGGGTATAGCCCTTGCCCTGAGCCCATTTGGCCAGGTCGGTGTAATAGCCTTTGCGGGCCGTAACCAGGGGAGCCAGCAAACCAATATGCTCGCCTTTATGATCGCGCAGTAGTTGAGCGGCAATCTGCTCGGCGGTCTGCGGTGCGACAGGCACATGGCAATCCGGGCAGTATTGCGTAGCCAGCTTCACGTACAGCAGACGCAGGAAGTGATGGATCTCCGTCATGGTCGCCACGGTGGATTTACGTCCGCCGCGGCTGGTGCGCTGCTCAATGGCAACGGTAGGCGGAATGCCGTAAATCGCGTCCACATCGGGCTGACCGGCAGGCTGCACAATGGCGCGTGCATAGGCGTTCAGGGATTCCAGATAGCGGCGCTGACCTTCGTTAAACAGAATATCGAAGGCCAGAGTGGATTTGCCTGAGCCTGATACCCCTGTCACCACCGTGAAGGTGTTGTGCGGGATATGGACCGAGATGTTTTTCAGGTTGTGCTCGCGCGCATTCAGAATGGCGATCTGGCCATCGTTGCTGCCGCCGGAGCTGGCCTTGTAGTCCACCGCAGGTTCCTGGAACAGGGCCGAGCCTTTGCCGATCGTGGCTTGTTCGTACTCTTTCAGGGCATGGCCGGTGTGGGACTGTTCCAGGGCCATGATATCTGCCGGTGTTCCAGCACCCAACAATTGACCACCATGTTCGCCACCCTCGGGGCCCAGATCAATAATCCAGTCTGCCGCGCGGATCAGGTCCAGATTGTGCTCAATAATCAGCAGGCTGTGACCGGCGGCCAGCAGTTTGCGGAAGGCGCGCATCAGGCGGGCAATATCGTCAAAGTGCAGGCCGGTGGTGGGCTCGTCGAACAGGAACAGATTGCCTTTCTTGGCAACCTTCACCTGGCTCAGACGGGTGCGTGAAGCCTGGGCCAGATAAGCCGCCAGCTTCAGACGTTGCGCCTCACCGCCCGAGAGCGTGGGCACAGGCTGACCCAGTTTCAGGTAGTCCAGACCCACATCGGCCAGCGGAGCCAGACCGGTTTGCACATCGCGCAGGCCCTCGAAAAACTCCATGGCCTGATGCACGGTCATATCCAGCACCTCGTCAATCGAGGCGCTGCGACCAAAGTGTTCGATACGCACTTCCAGCACTTCGGGGCGGAATCGCTTGCCATCGCAATCGGGGCAGCGCAGGTACACATCGGACAGGAACTGCATTTCGATATGTTCAAAACCCGTGCCGCCGCAAGTTGGGCAGCGTCCATCGCCACTATTGAAGCTGAAGGTGCCGGGCGTGTAGCTGCGTTCTTTGGACAGCGGGGCCTGGGCAAACAGCTTGCGGATAGGGTCAAAGGCGCCGACATAGCTGGCCGGGTTGGAGCGGGCCGTCTTGCCGATAGGGGTCTGGTCCACCATGACCACTTCGGCAATTTGCTCGGCACCCAGCAGGGCACCGTAAGGGCCTGGGGCTTCGGTCGGTTTGCCTTGCTGTTTCAGGATGGCCGGGTAGAGCACGTCCTGAATCAGGGTGGACTTACCCGAACCGGAGACGCCCGTTACGCAAACCAGACGGCCTAGCGGAATGGACACGGAGATATGGCGCAGATTGTGTGCGCTGACGTCTTCAAGCAGCAGGCGGGGCGTGTTTTCGGCTACCGGCATAGGGCGGGGCGATTCAATGCTCAGCTCGCCACTCAGGTAGCGGCCTGTCAGTGTTTCCGCACCGCGCAAGGCTTGGGGGGAGCCATCAAACAGAATCTGGCCACCGCGCTCGCCCGGGCCGGGGCCCATGTCCAGAATACGGTCGGCTGCCACCATCACTTGTGGGTCATGCTCGACCACGACCAACGTGTTGCCATTGCCGCGTAGACGGTGCATCACTTCAATAATGCGGTGCATGTCGCGTGGGTGCAGACCAATCGAGGGCTCGTCCAGCACGAACAAGGTGTTCACCAGCGAGGTGCCCAGCGCCGTGGTCAGGTTGATACGCTGTACTTCACCGCCAGACAGGGTGCGGCTTTGGCGGTCCAGCGACAAATAGGACAGGCCCACATCACACAGATAATCCAGGCGGGAGAGCGTTTCTTTCAGGAGCAGATCGATAGCCGCATCGCGTGCGTCACCAAAGTGCAGGCCACGGAAGAAGGTACGTACATGCTCAATAGGCAGACGCATCAGGTCCGGGACGCTCAGGCCGGGCATGGCATCCAGTTGTTCGCGCAGCCATTGCGAATGCACAGGCATGAAGCGTGGATAGCGGGAATCGGCAGGTGCAGCCTGATCGCCG
This sequence comes from Alcaligenes parafaecalis, assembly GCF_026344135.1. Classification (NCBI taxonomy): domain Bacteria; kingdom Pseudomonadati; phylum Pseudomonadota; class Betaproteobacteria; order Burkholderiales; family Alcaligenaceae; genus Alcaligenes; species Alcaligenes parafaecalis. Next base: position 72,811 of record NZ_JAPKNA010000003.1, read on the forward strand.
ACGCGCCACAAACTGGCTTCGGGTTTCAGACGCGAACCAGCACAAGAGGGGCAGGTGTTGTAGCTGCGGTACTTGGACAGCAGCACACGCACGTGCATCTTGTAGGCGCGCGATTCCAGCCAATCGAAAAAGCGCTGGGCGCCGTACCACTGGGTTTTCCAGGCCTGATTGCCGCCTTTCCAGTCCGGGGTGCCATTAATCACCCAGTCGCGCTCTTCCTGGCTCAAGTCTTTCCAGGGCACTGCCAAGCGCACACCGGCCGCCGGGGCGTAGCGCTCCATCTCGACCTGACATTCTTTGTAGCTGGCCGTCTGCCAAGGGCGAATTGCGCCTTCCAGCAGGCTTTTGCTGGGGTCGGGAACGACCAGACCGTAATCAATCCCCATCACCCGGCCAAAGCCGCGGCAGGACTCACATGCGCCCAAAGGCGAGTTGAAGGAGAAGGTGCTGGCAACGGGCGTGCTGTATTCAATATCGCACTGGGCACAGTGCAGGCCCTGGCTGAAACGCCAGGCGGTTTCCGGGCCGTCGGCACTGGCCGAGGCATAGACCGTCAGTTTGCCCTGGCCGTGGCGCAAAGCCGCTTCGATGGCTTCCATGAAACGTTCCGGCTCGACCGTGCTGGCGCGGAAGCGGTCCTGAATCACGTAAAGCAGTTTTTGTTCTGTTGGAGCTGCTTTGGCGGTCTTGCTGCTTTTGCTTTTTTTACTGCTGATGCTGCTGGCCGTAATCGTATGGGTTTCTTCGTGGTGCAGGCGGGTGTAGCCCTGCTGATGCAGCAAGGTTTCAATTTCTTGCTGCGTGAAGTTGGCCGGAACTTTGACGGCAAAGGTCAGGACCAGACGGGGATCGTCGTGGTCCTGCGCCAGTTTGCGAATCTGTTTGGCAATGCTGTTGGCATTGTCGCGGCGCACCGGCTGGGCGCACTGGCGGCAATACAGCTCACCCAGACGGGCGTACAGCAGCTTGATGTAATCGTTCAGCTCCGTCATGGTGCCCACGGTACTGCGCGAGTTGCGCACCGGGTTCACCTGGTCAATGGCAATGGCAGGCAGGATGCCTTCGATGCGATCAACCTGGGGCTTGTCCATGCGGTCCAGGAACTGGCGCGCATAGGGGGAGAAGGTTTCTACATAGCGCCGCTGGCCTTCTGCATACAGGGTGTCAAAGGCCAGCGAACTTTTGCCTGAGCCGGAAACGCCGGTAATAACCAGTAACTCGCCCGTTTTGATACGTACATTCAGGTTTTTCAGAGTGTTCTGGCGGGCGCCAAAAATGCGAATTTCTGAGCTCATGGCAAGGTCGGCTTTCTGGAGAGGGCAGGATGGGGAGGCGGCAGCGAAAAGGCCTGTCAAACAGGCCCCATGCGCCAGTGAGAGCGGTACATGCCAGCAAGGTGTTGCCAGGGATGCACACTCTAGCCTTTGTATCTTAACGCGGATTACGGTAGAATTTCTGGTTAGCTATTGCGCTTTTGTCGGGATCATCCGGCAGGGCTTACATTAAGATCGGAGATCACCATGGCGGAAATCAAACGCACTCGCCGCAACACGCTGGAGCGTCGTTGCCTGGGTAAAGCATTCAAACGTCTGTTTGTGCGCGCACCCAAGGGCGTTTTCAAAATGCTGGAAAAAGTTAAGCGCGTCTAAGTGCTTGGCTTGAGCGGTGCACAGGCAGGAATCTGATTTTCCAGCTTGAGACCACCCCTAGCAGCAAAAAAACCACAGGCTTGCCTGTGGTTTTTTTGTGCGCGTTTGATTTTGCTTCGGGTTTGCCAGGAACCCTGCAGATAGTGCGCTGCACAGTGCTGTGCTTGCCTTATGATGGTGTCATCCTGATGCAGATGTAAGTTGCTGCCCGTAACAATAATCAAAACAGTGGTTTATGGGGACACCGTGTATGGAATGGCGCCATTTGTTCACCGTCCTGACACCGAGCTATAACCGCGCTCATACCTTGGAGCGCGTTTACCGTTCCTTGTGTGAGCAGACCTGCCAGGATTTTGAGTGGGTGGTGGTTGACGATGGCTCCACCGACGGCACACGAGAACTGGTGCAGGGCTGGCAACAGCAAGCCTCTTTTCCGATTCATTACGCCTGGCAGGAAAACCGGCACAAGAAAGCCGCTTTTAATCACGGCGTGGCCCTGGCGCAAGGTGAACTGGTGGTGGCGTTGGACAGCGACGATACCTTGCTGGTCAACGCCCTCTACGACATGGCGCAGATCTGGGCTGATATTCCCTTGTCCGAGCGAGCAGGCTACGCGGGGATTACGGGCCTGTGTGTACGCCCCGATGGCAAGGTGGTGGGCGATATGTTCCCCAAGGATGTTTTTGACGCCAGCTCGCTGGATATGAGCTTTCGCTACCATGTGCGCGGGGAGAAGTTTGGCTGTCTGAGTACAGCGGTACTGCGCAAATTTCCCTTTCCCGATCAGGTCGAGGGCTTTGTACCTGAAAGCCTGGTGTGGCGTGCCATTGCCCGTGCGGGTTACAAAAACCGTTTTGTGAATACCGTGTTTCGGGTCTATCACGACAGTCCCGATTCCTTGTCCGTACAGGGCAAGACCAGTCAGCAGCATGCTTTAGGTTTGTGGCTGCTGGCTGAAGATACGGTAGTGAAGTGTCTGCCCTGGTTTCGCTATGAGCCCAAGGCTTTTTTGATGGCGGCGGCGCGTTATACGCGTTTTGGCCTGCATTTACGTGCTAGCGGGCGTAAGCCACCGGCGGGTTATGGGCTCAAGGGCCTGGCTTCGTACGGTTTGGTGGGGCTGATGTGGCCCGTGGGTATGGCTCTGTATCTGCGAGACCGGATGCGGGCCTAGCCTGCCCGCATCCTCACACGGCAGGGTGATCAGTGCAGAGTATGACCCTGCAGGCCCGGTTCCGGGCTGTCATCATCCTCGTCGTCGTCCTCGTCATTTGTATCATCTTCAGGCGCAAAGGCATCTTCGCTCAAGGCAAAGGGCAGCAGCTCTTCCAGCGTCTCGGTCCAGGCCACTTCCTCGCCTTCCTCGTCCACCTTGATGAAGCGTACTGGCTCCGCATCGCTGAGCTGGATCGCCCACAAATAGCGGCAGGCGTAGACAGCGTTATCTTTGGGGTCCAGACCGCCGCGGTTACCCACGATACGCGCCTGGTCGCCACCAACCTGAACAACGGTAAATTCGCTTTCGTCCTCGTTTTTGTCCAGGGGCATGGCAAAGATGACCCATTCAAACCCGGTTTCTTCTGCGCCCACGATCTCAGCCAGTACGGCACGGCCCAAATAGGCGCTCAACGCATCAGCGGTGCGGCCCAGGGTTTCAAGCTCTTCGGTGGTAAATACAAGTTCAGGGGCATCAGGTGTGGACATGGTGTTTTTGGTTTGTCAGCATAAAGTGAGTATATTACCTGAGACAGGCCTGCACTCAGGCCGGGCGTCGCTCGCTTTACGGGACGGAAGCGCGCCTTTTGGGCGTCAAACGCCTACAATCCCAGTTTTCCGAACACGACCTGTTTTTCCTTTTTAGGTTTATATGGCTCAATACGTTTATTCGATGAACCGCGTGGGCAAAATTGTGCCGCCCAAGCGGCAGATTCTGCGCAATATCTCTTTGTCTTTCTTTCCGGGTGCCAAGATTGGTGTGCTGGGCCTGAACGGCTCCGGTAAATCCACCTTGCTCAAGATCATGGCCGGGGTAGATACCGAGATCGAGGGCGAAGCCATCCCCATGGCGGGGCTCAAAATTGGTTATCTGCCTCAAGAGCCCCAGCTGAACCCTGAACATACGGTGCGCGAAGCCGTTCAGGCAGGCCTGGGGGCTGTGTTTGAGGCCCGTCAGCGTCTGGAACAGGTCTATGCCGAGTACGCCGAGCCTGATGCGGACTTTGACGCTCTGGCTGCCGAGCAGGCTGAGCTGGAGTCCATTATTGCGGCCGCTGCGACCAGCGGTGCCGACGATATCGAAACCCAGATGGAAATCGCAGCCGATGCACTGCGTCTGCCACCTTGGGATGCGTCCATCGCCAATCTGTCCGGTGGTGAAAAACGCCGTGTGGCCTTGTGTCAGTTGCTGTTGTCCAAGCCCGATATGTTGCTGCTGGACGAGCCGACTAACCACCTGGATGCTGAAAGTGTGGACTGGCTGGAAGTGTTCCTGCGCCAATTCCCTGGCACTGTGGTGGCGGTTACTCACGATCGTTACTTCCTGGATAACGCCGCCGAGTGGATTCTGGAACTGGATCGTGGCCACGGTATCCCTTGGAAGGGCAATTACAGCTCCTGGCTGGAACAGAAAGACGACCGTCTTAAGCAGGAAGAGGCTTCGGAAAGCGCACGTCAACGCACCATCAAGAAAGAGCTGGAGTGGGTGCGTCAGAACCCCAAGGGTCGTCAGGCCAAGGCTAAAGCCCGTCTGGCTCGCTTTGAGGAACTGTCCTCGCACGAGTACCAGAAGCGCAACGAAACTCAGGAAATCTTTATTCCTGTGGCCGAGCGTCTGGGTAATGAAGTCATCGAATTCGAGAACGTCAGCAAAGGCTATGGCGATCGCCTCCTGATCGATAACCTGAGCTTCAAGGTGCCCCCAGGGGCCATCGTCGGGATTATTGGCCCTAACGGTGCCGGTAAGTCCACCTTGTTCCGCATGCTGGCCGGTAAAGAGCAGCCGGATTCGGGCACAGTTAAACTGGGTCAGACCGTCAAGCTGGCGTATGTCGACCAGTCGCGTGATGCCCTGGCCAACGAAAAAACCGTGTTTGACGCCATTGCTGATGGCGCGGACCTGCTGACCGTAGGCCGTTTTGAAATGCCTTCGCGTGCGTACCTGGGCCGCTTCAACTTCAAGGGTGCGGATCAGAACAAGATCGTGGGCAATCTGTCCGGTGGTGAACGTGGTCGTTTGCACCTGGCCAAGACCCTGATTGCGGGTGGCAACGTCTTGCTGCTGGACGAGCCGTCCAACGATCTGGACGTGGAAACCCTGCGTGCGCTGGAAGATGCCTTGCTGGAGTTTGCAGGCTCGGTGCTGGTGATCAGTCACGATCGGTGGTTCCTGGACCGTATCGCTACCCACATCCTGGCTTTCGAGGGTGATTCGCAAGCCGTATTCTTTGATGGCAACTATCAGGAATACGAAGCAGACAAGAAGCAACGTCTGGGTGAAGATGCTGCCAAACCTCGTCGTATCCGCTACAAATCCCTGAAATAAGGAACGTGTCATGCCTGTGCTCAATGCCCATCAGTCTTTCGTCTTGATTGTTGATATGCAAACGGGGCTATTGCCCGCTATTGCAGACCACCAAGCCTTGGTCGAACGAGCCGGGAAGTTGGCACAGGCGGCGCGCCTGTTAGGGGTGCCGGTTCTGGCGACCGAGCACTGGGCCGAAAAAATCGGCCCAACGGATTCCGCCTTGCTGCCGCACGTCGATAAAGTGCTGCATAAAACGCATTTTGATGCCACGCGCGAGTCCGACTTTTTCCCTGCTTTGCCTGTTGGCCGCACACGCGTGTTGTTACTGGGTACAGAGTCTCACGTGTGCGTGTTACAAACTGGCCTGGGTTTGAAAGAGCATGGCTATGATCCAGTGCTGGTAGGAGACTGTGTTGGCTCACGCCAGCCCGAGTCTCGTCAGGCGGCCTGGGATCGCTGGGCAATGCATGGCCTGGAGCGCGTTAGCGCCGAAATGGCCATGTTCGAGTGGTTGGAAACCCCGGCCAACCCTGCATTCAAGCAGGTTCTGGCCTTGATTAAATAAACTGAACGAAAGCTGAATTACATCTGTTGCGTTGCCTAACAATAGGGTCTGGACTAATCGGCTCCAGAGGGTGAAGATAGACTTTAATGCCGTGTTAAGCACGGATACTTCACGGAGGTTTACGGATGAAAATGACGACTATCACTAAAGTGGGTATGGCCACGGTTCTGGCCGTCGTGATGGCGGGCTGCTCTTCCTGGGATGGCATGAGCAAACGTCAAAAGGGTGCCGTAACTGGCGCGGGTCTGGGTGGTGTTGCCGGTGCAGTGATTACTGATGGCGGCATTCTGGGTACGGTCGGTGGTGCTGCGATTGGTGGCGTAATCGGCGATCAGGTCGGCAAGAACCGCTAAATTCAAATTTTCTGCGTGAGCTGAAACGCTCATCGGAATAAAGCCTCAAAGCTTGGGACAGGAGTCCCGGCTTTGAGGCTTTTTCATGCCTGCTCCTCTCCATCGGATGGCAGGTCCTGGCCTTGCTATCTGCTTGCACCACACAAGCTGTGGCCAAGGCCTAGGGCACTACTGTTGATGTTTGGCATCATCCGATGCCGCAAAGAAAATGGCCATCCGGAAAGGATGGCCATTTCAACAAAACCCGGCGTGCCGGTCAGTGCGCTTTACTTGTTTTCCAGAGCACTGGCATCGATTTGCGGCATTTCGATTTTGACTTCCAGCACTTCCAGCGAGTCCTGGCGATCAAGGTTCACCTTGATGTCATCGGGATTAATCTTCACGTAGCGCGAGATCACTTCGACCAGCTCTTTTTGCAAGCGGGGCAAGTAGTCCGGGGCGACGCCGCCCTGGCCACGTTCGTTAATGAGGATCAGTTGCAGACGGTCTTTGGCGACCGTTGCCGACGTTTTCTTGTGACCGAGCAGGAAGGACAGGAAAGACATATTACTTTCCTCCGAACAGGCGCTTGAACAGGCCTGGTTTTTCGTAATCCACAAAACGCAACGGTTTTTCGCCACCCAGGTAACGATCTACGATGTCCTGATAGGCCTGGGACACATCACTTTCCTTGATATGGATAACGGGTACTCCTTGGTTGGATGCCTGCAGCACGGTTTCCGACTCGGGGGTGACCCCAATCAGTTTGATGCGCAAGATATCTTCAACGTCCTGCAAGGACAGCATCTCACCGTCCGACACACGTTTGGGGCTGTAACGAGTCAGCAGCAAATATTCTTTGATGGGCTCTTTGCCCTGTTCACCGCGTCGCGATTTGGCGGCCAGAATGCCCAGGATGCGGTCCGAGTCACGAACCGAAGACACCTCGGGGTTGGTCACAACCAGTGCATCGTCCGCAAAATAAGACGCCATCAAGGCGCCGGTTTCAATACCGGCGGGCGAATCGCACACAATGTATTCAAAGCCCATGCCTTTGAGTTCTTCCAGAACCTTTTCCACCCCTTCACGGGTCAGCGCGTCTTTATCACGTGTTTGGGAAGCGGGCAGGATGAACAGGTTTTCGATCTGCTTGTCACGGATCAGGGCCTGGTTCAGGGTGGCTTCGCCTTGGATTACATTGACGAAGTCATACACCACACGGCGTTCGCAACCCATGATCAGATCCAGGTTGCGCAAACCGACGTCAAAGTCGATGACCACGGTCTTGTGACCGCGCATCGCAAGGCCAGATGCAAAACTGGCACTGGTGGTGGTTTTGCCCACGCCACCCTTGCCGGAGGTCACTACAACTATACGCGCCATGACAATCGGATTCCTTTGTTTTTCAAGTCACATAATCGTAAAGCATAACGGGCCTAATTTTGACATCCGTTCTGCCACTTAGCCTACTGCTTAGAAACAAAACATATCAATTGCTTTGTTCGGTGTCAGCTTACACGGTTGCGCTTGCACTTGCTTGCCTGCATGGCAGGTGTTTGGTGCAAGCCACTATAAAAAGCGCCGGCAAAAGCCGGCGCCTTGTATTGCTAGGAGCTCAGGGGATCAAATCTGAGCGTATCGTCTTCCAGCGTGACGACGGCCGGTTTATTGCGCAGTTGCGCATCCAGTCGCGTTTCAATAATGCGGTACACGCCCGCAATGGCGATCAGTTCCGGGTCCAGCTCGGTGGTGAAGATGCGTGCCTTGGTATCACCGCGGGCACCGGCCATCGCTTTGCCGCGTAGTGGACCATAAACGTGGATATTGCCATCGGCGACCACTTCGGCTCCCTGGCTGACCGCACCCACCACAATCAGGTCGGTGTGACGGGCGTAGATACGCTGGCCCGAACGCAGTTGACGGTTGATGATGAGCGCTGCCGGAGCAATAGCGGGCGGTGGCGGGGCGGCCGCCGCAGGGGCTTCTGGCTGGGCCGACTGCGACAGGACCGGCACTTCCTTGTCCGGTGCTGCCTGAGCTTGGGGGCGGGCAGGCGGGTTGGACAGCTCAACGTGCGGCAAGCCGCTGTCGATAGCGTTATCGGCATGATCCGGGTGGGCGATGATGCCCACAGGATGCAGCTTGTGCTGGCGCAGGGCGGCGACCAGCGCCGTCCAGTCCACGGAAGCATCGATGGCGCTGGCGTCGATGACAACAGGCTCGTCCTCAAAGAAGGAGCCTGCGTCTTTCATGCGTTGCGCCAGTGCGGCTAACTGCTCGGCCGTGTCGGCCGAGCGCAGCACCACGCGTACGGCGTACAGCGTGGCGCTTTTGAAATCCAGGGCCTGGGGCCCTTTGGCATGAGTCTGATCGTTCACGTTAATAGCCTTAGACCCAAGTGTCTTTCAGAGTCGTGGTGCGGTTAAGAACGGGTTTCTCGGGAGTGGAGTCCACACGGTCCGCCACAAAGTAGCCCAGGCGTTCAAACTGCCAGCGGGCATCGGGCGTAGCCTTGGTGCCGGGTTCCAGCCAACCTTGAATCACGCGCAGCGAGTTCGGGTTGATGTGCTCCAGGAAGTCCTGGTCGGCCGCATCGGGCTGAGGATGGGCAAAGAGACGGTCGTACAGACGGATCTCGGCTGCAATAGCGTGTTCAGCGCTGATCCAGGTGATATTGCCTTTGACCTTGACCGAGTCCGCACCGGGTGTGCCGCTCTTGGTGTCGGGCAGGTATTCAGCCAGAACCTGAGTGACATTGCCTTGCTCGTCTTTGACGCAGCCGGTGCAGCGCACAACATAGCCATATTTCAGACGTACGGTATTGCCGGGGAACAGGCGGAAGTACTTTTTAGGTGGCTCTTCCTTGAAGTCCTCGCGCTCAATGTACAGGCGACCGGAGAAAGGGAACTCGCGTTGACCGGCTTCCGGATTGTGCGGATTGCGCGGTGCGTGGCACAGCTCGCTTTTGCCTTCGGGGTAGTTGGTGATGATCAGTTCGATCGGGTCCAGAATGGCGACGCTGCGGTCAGCCACTGGGTCCAGATCATCGCGCAGGGCTTGTTCCAGCAGGCTGTAGTCCACGTGCTGGGCCGCTTTGGAGACACCCAAGCGGTCCGTGAACAGACGGATGGCACCGGCGCTGTAACCACGGCGGCGCAAACCGGCCAGGGTAGGCATGCGCGGATCGTCCCAACCGGAGACGTGGTTTTCTTGAACCAACTGACGCAGCTTGCGCTTGCTGGTAACCACGTAGGACAGGTTCAGACGGGAGAACTCGTACTGTTTAGGCAGCGGGTCGGCCAATTGGCCTAGCTCAACCAGGCGCTCCAGAATCCAGTTATAGAAAGGACGCTGGTCTTCAAATTCCAGGGTGCACAGGCTGTGGGTAATGCGCTCCAGCGCGTCTTCCACAGGGTGAGCCCAGCTATACATGGGGTAGATACACCATTTGTTGCCGGTGCGATGGTGTTCAGCATGGCGGATGCGGTACATGACCGGGTCGCGCATATTGATATTGGGCGAGCCCATATCAATTTTGGCGCGCAGGGCCATGCTGCCATCAGGGTGATGGCCGTCGCGCATTTCGCGCAGCAGCTTGATCGATTCTTCGGCAGGGCGGTCGCGCCAGGGTGAGTTCACGCCTTTTTCAGTCAGCGTGCCACGGTTGGTGCGCATCTCTTCGGCGCTTTGTTCATCGACATAGGCATGGCCTGCATTTACCAGCGCTTCTGCGAACTGGTACATATGGTCGAAATAGTCGCTGGCAAAGTACAGGTTGTCTTCGTTCTTGAAGGTCCAGTCAAAGCCCAGCCATTTGACCATGTCGATAATGGCGTCCACGTACTCCTGTTCTTCTTTCTCAGGATTGGTGTCGTCAAAACGCAGGTGGCAGGCGCCTTGGTAGTCGCTGGCCAGTCCGAAGTTCAAACAGATACTTTTAGCGTGCCCAATATGCAGGTAACCATTGGGTTCGGGGGGGAAGCGCGTACGGATACGCGCGGCATCAACAGCCGCCCCTTGCTGGGTACTGGCCGGGCCTGGCTGACCGGCCCAGGATTTTTGTGCGTAACGGCCAGCGCTCAGATCCTGGTCGATGATCGTGCGCAGAAAATTAGATACGGGAGCAGGAGTGGTGTCAGAGGTCATACAGTTTGAAATAAAGAAGCCGACAGACTAATCGGCCATTTTGCCACGTTCTTGTTTTAGAGGGGTATTTACCCCATGAACGGGTTCTAAAAAATCGGGGAAGAACTTGGGGTAGTATGGTGGCGTTTGCAGGCCAATTCACCCTACACTAGCGCTCATTATGACGCACTCCGCCCTTTCTCTGTCCCATGCCCAGTTTTTCCTTAGCCTGGGCTTCATGCTGCTGTTTCTGGCTCTGGAGCTGGGACTGGCCTGGGTGCTGCTGTATTTCAAGACCAGAACCTTTGGCAACAATGCCGCCGCCTGGATGGGGGCGTACCGTTTCTGGGTGCGTTTGTTTGCGCTGGCCTTTATTTTAAGCTTTGCCGCTTCCACGCCCGTGCTGATCCAGTTCGGCAGTGTCTGGCCGGGCCTGATGGAACAGGTAGGCGATGTCATCGGCCCCATGCTGGCCGCCTCCATGCTGTCTCTGTTCATCTTCAAATCCTGCTTTTTGGGCGTGATGCTGTTTGCCCAGCGCATGCTCTCCAATCTGGTTCATACCCTGGTGGTGTTGATGGTGGCCTTGGGCGTTACCGTCACCGCTTTCTGGCTGGTCGCGATTGTGGCCTGGATGCAAGTGCCGACCGGGGTGGATGTTATTGAAGGTCATTACGTCGTCATGGACTGGCTGGATGTGTTGAGCACGCCTGCCTTGCCCTGGTACGCGGGTCTTTTGCTGGTGGGCAGTTTGCTGACGGTGGCCTTTTTCATGTTGGGTGTGACTTGCGCCCAGACGATGCAAAGACCGGTCACGGATCAGGAACGTCTGGCGTTTCGTAGTGCCTTGTTTTTAGGTGTGGTGGCCTGGGTTGCCCTGGTGTTTGTGGTGGTGGGTAATGGATTCATGACTGCCGAGCATCAGCCTGCCAAGGCGGCGGCCGCTGCTGCCTATTGGGAAAGTGGTTCACAACCGGACTTGATTCTGGTGGCCGCCCCATCGGCCATGCAAGACAGTGTCCTGGGTGTGCTGCGCTGGTCGCATGCAGGTGGGCGCTGGTTGGGTCGTAATGACAGCGGCATTCTGATGGGCCTGGATCAGTTCTCCGAGGCCATGCCACCTGTAACTCTGACGTTCTGGTCCTTCCGCGTGGCTGTGCTGGCGGGTGCTGTGATGCTGTTTCTGCTGCTCTGGGTGCTGTTGCGTACGCGCCGTTATGGCTTGGATCCGCACTCTCTCTCTTATAGAGAGCGTCAGTTAATGGTGGCCGCATCGGTGCTGGGCTGGATTATGTTGCTGGCCGGGGCCGCCTACGTATTGCTGGGTTTTCTGCCCTATCTAGTGGGTAACGATATTCAGGCCGTGCAGGTACAGAGCAAGGAAAGCGTCTTTACTGTCGGGCTGGGTGTGCTTTCTTATGGCCTGGTGTACGTCTTGTGCATGATTGGCTTTTTCCAGAAGCTGCGGCATGCAGTACGTTTCGGTGTGGTGCCGATCGCGCGTCATCGGGGGCGGGCATGATTGATTCTTTTGCGAATGCGCTGGGGCTGGGTGCCCATGATCCGGCGTTCTGGATGCCGCTGGCGTTTCTGGCTCTGTTCTTTTTGATCATTGTGGCTGGCACCGTTCTGGACGGTTTTGATATTGGTGTGGGCTGCTTGTCCTTGTTGGCGCCGGATTCTCTGCGTCCCCGCATGCTGTCTTTGTTGAGTCCCTGGCGGGATGCCAACGAGTTCTGGCTGTTTCTCGGTCTGGGCCTGTTTGTCTGCGCCTTCCCCAAAGCCTGGGGGGCGGTGATGGGCGGCTTGTATGGGCCTTTATGTGCTTTGGGTGTGGGCGTTTTCGCCCGCTCCGTGTCCTTTGAGTTCCGCCTGCGTGCGCCGGTAGAGCGTCAGTCCCGCTGGCAGATGGGCTTTGCCCTGGGCTCCTGGTTGACGGCTTTTTCCCATGGCGTATTGTTGGCTCAAGTCGTGGTGGGCTTTCAAAGCGATTCAGGCTACATCTGGTTTTCCATCTTCATGGGCTTTTGCGCCATCGCGGCCTACTGCTTGCTGGGGGCCAGTTGGCTGATCATGCGCGAGGCGGGCGAGCTGCGTGCCCGTGCGGTGAACTGGGGACGCCGTTCGGTGCGCTGGTTTGCGGCAGGGGCCGTCGGTGTTTCGGTGGTGTTGGCTTTTGTGAATGCGGGTGTGTTGCTCAAGTGGAGTGATGGCCCGTATTGGGGGCTGGTACTGTTCCTGTGGGCCCTGATACTAAGCTGCTTTGTGTCGATTGAAATGAGCCTGCAGCGCATGATCAATAGCAGCTATCGCACCACCACCTTGCCCTTTTTGCTGACCTTGTTTGTGATGGTGTCCGTCATGGCAGGGCTGGCGTTCAGTTTCTTCCCCTATCTGATTCTGGACGAGATGACGATCTGGGACGCTGCCGCTGGAGTGCCTGCGTTAAGTCTGATCCTGTCGGCCATTGTGATTGCCTTGCCCATCGTGCTGATTTTCAACGTGTGGGTGTATTGGCGCATGTTTGGTTTGTCCCGCCCACCTTTGCCGCCCAGCTTTAAAGGCTGACCTTTTCTATGATTGCCCATTCCGTACTGTCGATGCGCAAGCGTCTTCAGGGTTTCAAGTGGTTGTCTGATATGCCCGCCATGCTGGCCTGGGCGGTCTTGGCCGGTATCCTGGGGGCTTTGGCGACGCTGGCCTTTCATCAGGGTATGCGCCTGGTGCAGCAAGTGGTCACGGGACAGCACGGCGGTATTGTCGCGGTAACGGAAGGCCTGTCCTGGTACATGCGCCTATTGTTTCCCACCTTGGGTGGTCTGTGCGCCGGTATCTTGTTGTGGCTGGCGGGGCGTCTGCCTTCGGGAAGTAATTCAGACTATATGGAAGCTGTGGCCATTGGTGATGGTCGTCTGTCCATCCGCCAGGGCTTGTTGCGATCCTTGTCCTCCCTGATGACGGTGGCCTCGGGCGGCTCGATTGGTCGGGAAGGGGCGATGGTGCATCTGGCCTCCTTGTCCGCTTCCGCAATTGGCCGTTTCACTCTGTTTGGTGAAGCTCGCCTGCGCTTGCTGGTGGCCTGTGGCGCAGCAGCCGGGGTGGCGGCTGCGTATGGCGCCCCGATTGCCGGTGCCGTGTTTGTGGCCGAGATCGTGCTGGGCACCATGACCATGAGCAGCTTCGGCCCCTTGTTGATGGCGGCTGTCAGTGCTCACCTGACCATGCGCATGCTGGGTGGCTATCACGCTCCCTATGAAATGACGAATGTTCAGGCCGTTGCTGGCTGGGACATCTTGCCCTTTCTGGTGCTGGGTGTGCTGATCGGCTTGGCCGCTCCAGCTTTCCTGAAATTGCTGAATCTGTTTCGCACGCTCTTCAAGCGCACGGGGCTAGGTTTGCCCCTGCGTCTGGCGCTGGGGGGGGTGTTGCTGGGATGCTTGCTGATTGTCATGCCGCGCGTGGCGGGTAATGGCTTCAGTGTGGTGTCGTCCATGTTGCACAGCGATTGGGCCTGGTATAGCGTCCTGCTTATCCTGGTATTCAAGGTGCTGGCGACCGGGCTGACCGTAGGTTCGGGCGCTGTCGGTGGTGTGTTTACTCCCGCCATCTTTGTGGGCGCGGCCTTTGGCACCCTGTTTGGTCAGTTGACCTTGCTGATCCTGCCTGGTCTGGACTTGCCCTTGTATTTGTTCACTCTGGTGGGCATGGGGGCGTTTCTGGGGGCGGCGACCAGTGCGCCGTTCATGGCTATTTTGATGCTGTTTGAAATGACGCTCAGCTATCAGTTAGTGCTGCCTTTGATTGTTGCCTGTGTCATGGCCTATTTCGTGTCGCGCGGTGTGGCTGAAGTGGCCATGTATGAAGTCACCTTGGTGCGCGAGCGCGACGCCTTGCTGCGCCACAAGTTGCGTCACACGACCTTGGCTGAACTGGTGCGCCCGGCGGATACCGTGGTCAGCACGACCACCCAAATGCGCGAAGCCCTGCAAATGTTCCTGGATTATCCCGTGCGCTATTTGTACGTGGTGAACGAGGAGCAGGTTTATCAAGGGGTGATTGCTCAACCTGATCTGACGCGTATGTTGCTGGACGACAACGCGGCCCAGGAGCGCGTGGTGGGGGATATTCTGCGTATGGATTTCGTCAAGACGCTCTACCCGAACATGAGTCTGGACGAGGCCCAGGAGCACTTTGTAAACTTCGCCGGAGAGCGCCTGCCCGTATTGAATGGTGACGGCTCGGGTCGCTTGATTGGTGTAGTCTATAAGTCTGCTGTGCTGGAAAAATACTCCGCCATCAAACGCTCCCTGGATGCGAGCGGCGAAGTGATGCTGGATGCCCGGCGCTAAACTCTTTTTGTGACATAAATCATGCGTACAAAAGCTTGCCAGCGAGGCTTGGCAGGCGGGCTGATTGTCGGTCTTGCCATGCTGTTCGCTGTTCCATTGGCTACGGCCCAAAATCGTATTGGCTTGGAAAACCTGTCTGCGACCCGTGTGTACGGCGTCGATGAGGCTCAGGCGATTCCAGCCCAGGAGCTCCCGCCTGTGGAGCCGTTTTTTGATGCTTCACAATGGCATCGCCAGGGTGATCAGGATTTGCCCAGCCCTGCTGCGTCCATGGATTTCTCTTTTTCTGATTTCAGTCTGAATGGTTCCAGTACCGCCAGCCTGGCTCGCTCTATTCAATATAGTCAGCAGTCTTCGCCTATCTGGAGTGCACGCTGGTTAAGCAGTGCACCTGATCAGGTTTGGCAGTTCGGTGAGCGCAATTGGCGCTACGTTAATGGCGATGGCCTTGAGCTAACCCTGGGGAATGACACTGTGACCGCACCGGATTGGGCGCGGCCTGTGGCGCTCGGCGGTATTAATCTTACCCAGCAGTTCGAGCAGGGTCCGACCGGACCGTGGCGTTATGCCTTGGCGGTGGGGGCGTTGGATATGACGGGCAAGCAAGATAATGGGGATCTGGTGTATGGGTCTTCTGCCAGCAGTCTGATGCTCAGCACGGATGTCACTAGCCGGACCAGTATTGATACCCAAGTGGAAAGTGCGCGCGACTTTGGCTTGACTGGTTTGGGAGCCACTTATCGTTCCCCGGACTTTGGGGTCTGGCAAGCCAGTGTGGCCCGAGCCTCCCATGCAGTCGGGCAGGGCTGGCGCTATCAGGCGGCCTATGGTCTGGACGTGCTGGATGATTTGCACCTGCAATGGCAGGGCGAACGCTACGAGGACAATTTCCTGGATTTAAGCCGTTATCAGGGCATGAAGGTAGACGCGGCCAGCAGCCGACAGGTCGTGGGCCTGTCTGTTCCTTTGCGCCGCTGGGGGGAAGTGCAGACCCAGTACGAGGTACAGCAGGTAGTTGCCGGTGGGGAGAACCGCTACCTTGGGGTCACGCAGCAGTTCTGGTACAGTCCCCACCTTAGGGTGGGTTTGCAAGCTCGCCGTCATCTGGAAAGTCGTCAGTCGAACATCGCGCTGCGTTTTTCTATTCCGATTTTTTAAGCAGGCGGCATGGCCCAGTCAGCACTTGAGGTTCTTCAGGAAGTTTTTGGTTATGACAGTTTTCGTGGTTCTCAGCACGAGATTATCGAGACCCTGATCCAAGGCGGTGACGCCCTGGTCTTGATGCCTACGGGCGGCGGCAAGTCGCTCTGTTACCAGATTCCTGCATTGGTGCGCCCCGGCACCGGCGTCGTTGTCTCTCCCCTGATTGCCCTGATGCAAGATCAGGTAGACGCGCTCAATGAACTGGGCGTTAACGCCGCTTATCTGAATTCCACCCAGGATTGGCAAACGGCCCGCGAGGTCGAGCGTGAATTCCTGACAGGGCAGTTGGATCTGTTGTATGTCGCTCCCGAGCGCTTGCTGACGGACCGCTGCCTGGATTTGTTGGCCCGCGGCCAGATTTCCCTGTTCGCCATTGACGAAGCTCACTGCGTATCGCAATGGGGGCACGACTTCCGCCCGGAATATCTGGGCCTGGATTTGTTGGCAGAGCGTTGGCCGGGTGTGCCACGGGTTGCCCTGACGGCTACCGCCACTCAGTTGACGCGGGTAGAAATTGCGCAGCGCCTGAAGCTGGAAGAAGCCCGTCATTTTGTGGCCAGTTTTGACCGCCCCAATATTTGCTACCGCATTATTGAAAAGAATGAAGTACGCAAACAGTTGCTGAGCTTCATTCAGGAAGAGCATGCCGGGCATGCCGGGATTGTGTATTGCCTGTCCCGCTCTCGGGTAGAAGACACTGCCGAGTTTCTGTGCAAGAACGGAATTCACGCTTTGCCCTACCATGCCGGTCTGGAGGCGCAGCAACGTGCCATCAATCAGGCTCGCTTTCTGCGCGAAGAAGGTGTGGTGATGGTGGCGACCATTGCCTTTGGCATGGGCGTCAATAAACCGGATGTGCGCTTTGTCGCCCATATTGACCTGCCCAAATCCGTAGAAGGGTATTACCAGGAAACGGGGCGTGCTGGCCGCGATGGCGAGGTTGCCACGGCCTGGCTGGCTTATGGTTTGCAGGACGTGGTGCAGTTGTACCGCATGATTAACCAGTCGCAAGGCGATGCGGCGCACCGGCGTCAGCAAGGTCAGGCGCTGGATGCCATGTTGGGCCTGTGCGAAACCATTTCCTGCCGCCGACAGCGCTTGCTGGCCTATTTTGATCAGCAGATTGAGCCCTGCGGTAACTGCGATACCTGCCTGGAAGCCCCGGAGGCCTGGGATGGCACGGTGGCCGCCCAGAAAATGCTGTCCACGATCTATAGGTTGTGGCGCGAGCGTGGCCAACGGTTCGGGGCAGGGCATCTGATCGATATCCTGCTGGGCAAAACCACCGAGCGGGTCAAAGAGCACGAACACGACAAGCTGACGGTCTTTGGTGTGGGCAAGGAATTGTCCGACCAGGCATGGCGTGGTGTGTTGCGCCAATTGCTGGCACATAGTTTGGTGACTGTCGACCCGGAAGGCTATGGCACCTTGTTACTGACCGACGCCAGTCGCGAAGTTCTCAAAGGGGAACGCACCTTGATGTTGCGCCGCGAAACCGTAACACGCGGACCGGCTGCGCATCGTGTCAAAGGTCAGGCACCGGTAGGCCCCGCGCTGGAGCCCGATCAGCAAAGACGCTTCGAGGCTTTGCGTGCCTGGCGGGCTGCTACCGCACGCGAACATGGCGTCCCTGCCTATGTCATTTTCCATGACGCGACTTTGCGCGAAGTGGCCATCCGCTGCCCCAACTCAGAGGCTGATCTGGAGCCGATTACAGGCATTGGGGTACGTAAACGGGAGGCCTATGGCGAGGCTTTGCTGCGCTGCGTTCAAGAGTTCCAAACACAATAAAAATTGTTAACAGCGCAAAGATTGGTTGCATTTTAAAATGCCGAATCCGCTATATGTAGTAGAATGATGCCTATTCCACACTACATATGGTGTGCACCAAATGACGTCGGCGGCTGCGAAAGCCGCTTCTTCCGTCAATCTTTATCGATTCCGAGACTGAAATGCAATCAACCGAACAGTTAATGGTCACTAAACGAGATGGCCGTACAGAACCTATTAACCTCGACAAGATTCACCGAGTGGTTGATTGGGCCGCTGAAGGTCTGAGTAATGTGTCTGTCTCTCAAGTAGAGCTGCGCTCTCACATTCAGTTCTATAACGGTATTCGCACCAGCGACATCCACGAAACTATCATCAAGTCGGCAGCGGATCTGATCTCCGAAGATACGCCCGACTACCAATATCTGGCGGCTCGCCTGGCGATTTTCCATCTGCGCAAAATCGCTTTTGGTCAGTTTGAGCCACCGACCCTGTTTGATCACGTGACGCTTCAAACCAAAGAAGGTCGCTACGATCCCCATCTGCTGCAGGATTACACACGCGCCGAGTTCGATGAGCTGGATGCTCACCTGGATCACTGGCGTGACATGAACTTCTCGTACGGTGCGGTCAAGCAGTTGGAAGGCAAGTACCTGATCCAAAACCGCGTGACCAAGCGCATCTACGAAAGCCCCCAGTTCTTGTACATGCTGGTGGCCATGTGCCTGTTCGCTCGTTACCCTGCTGAAACCCGTCTGAGCTTTATCAAGCGCTTCTATGACGCGGTATCGCAATTCAAGATTTCCCTGCCCACGCCCATCATGGCTGGCGTGCGCACACCTACCCGTCAGTTCAGCTCTTGCGTGCTGATCGAATGTGACGACAGTCTGGACAGCATCAATGCCACGACCAGCGCCATCGTTCGCTACGTGTCCCAGCGAGCCGGTATCGGCATTAACGGTGGTCGTATTCGCGCCGTAGGCAGCGAAATTCGTGGTGGTGAAGCCCAGCACACCGGTTGCCTGCCTTTCTTCAAGATGTTCCAGGCCGCTGTGAAGTCTTGCTCGCAGGGCGGCGTGCGTGGTGGTGCAGCGACCCTGTTCTACCCCATGTGGCACCTGGAAGTGGAAACACTGCTGGTTCTGAAGAACAACCGTGGTGTGGAAGAAAACCGTATCCGTCACCTGGACTACGGCGTTCAGATCAACCGCCTGCTGTACCAACGTCTGATCAAGGGCAGCCATATCACGCTGTTCTCGCCGCATGACGTACCCGGCCTGTACGACGCTTTCTTTGCAGACCAGGACGAGTTCGAGCGTCTGTACGAAAAGTACGAACAAGATCCCGCCATTCGCAAGCGCAGCCTGCCTGCCGTGGAATTGTTCTCCCTGTTGATGCAAGAGCGCGCCAGCACGGGCCGTATCTACATTCAGAACGTGGACCACTGCAATACGCATAGCCCCTTCCAGGCCGACCGCGCTCCTGTGCGTCAGTCCAATCTGTGCATGGAAATTGCGCTGCCCACCAAGCCCCTGAACGATCTGAACGATGCCGAAGGCGAAATCGCCCTGTGCACGCTGTCGGCTTTCAACCTGGGTGCTTTGGAGTCCCTGGACGAGCTGGACAGCCTGTCCGAACTGATTGTGCGTGCTCTGGATGCGCTGCTGGACTACCAGGATTACCCGGTCAAGGCCGCCTTGAACGCCACCAACAAGCGTCGCTCCCTGGGTGTTGGCGTTATTAACTACGCCTACTATCTGGCCAAGAACGGCACCCGTTACTCCGACCCTGCTGCCCTGGGCCTGACCCACCGCACGTTTGAAGCCATCCAGTACTACCTGTTGAAGGCATCGGTGCAGTTGTCGCGTGAGTACGGTCCTTGCGCGGCTTTCGACGAAACCACGTACGCTAAGGGCCTGCTGCCTACCGACACTTACAAGAAAGATGTGGATGGTATCTGCAACGAGCCCCTGCACCTGGATTGGGAAGCCTTGCGTGCTGATATCGTCAAGCACGGCCTGCGCAACTCCACCCTGACCGCCTTGATGCCTTCGGAAACGTCCAGCCAGATCGCCAATGCCACCAACGGTATTGAGCCTCCGCGTGGTCTGGTGTCCGTCAAGCAATCCAAGGACGGTATCTTGCGTCAGGTGGTGCCTGAATTTGAAAAATATAAGGATCAGTACGAATTGCTGTGGCAAATGCCCGGTAACGACGACTACCTGAAGTTGGTTGGCGTGATGCAGAAGTTTGTCGACCAGTCGATCTCTGCGAACACCAACTATGACCCACAGCGGTTCGAGGGTGGACGCGTTCCGATGAAGCAACTGCTCAAGGACCTGCTGCTGGCCTACAAATATGGCGTGAAGACCTTGTACTACCACAACACCCGCGACGGTGCCGACGACTCGCATGGCGAAGTCGAAGACGACGGTTGCGCAGGTGGCGCGTGCAAGATCTAAGCAAGGGTAAAGAGCATCATGACTACCTATAGTACTTTTTCTAAAACGGATAACGACCAGCTCAAAGAACCCATGTTCTTTGGGCAGCCGGTTAACGTGGCTCGCTACGACCAGCAAAAGTATCCGATTTTTGAAAAGCTGATTGAAAAGCAGTTGTCCTTCTTCTGGCGTCCGGAAGAAGTGGACATCACCCAGGACCGGATCGACTACCAGAACCTGCCTGACCACGAAAAGCATATTTTCATCAGCAATCTGAAGTATCAGACCTTGCTGGATTCCATTCAGGGTCGCAGCCCCAACGTGGCCTTCCTGCCTCTGGTTTCGATTCCAGAGCTGGAAACCTGGATTGAAACCTGGGCTTTTTCCGAGACGATTCACTCGCGCTCGTACACGCACATCATTCGCAATATTGCCAATGATCCGTCTGTCATTTTTGACGATATCGTGCGCAACGAGAACATCCAGTTGCGTGCCGCTGACATTTCCTCGTACTACGACGAACTGATCACCGACACCATGCTGTACGCCCAGTTGGGCGAGGGCAAGCACGAGATCAACGGTGAAACCCGTACGCTCAGCGTCTACGAGCTGAAGAAAAAGCTGTATCTCTGCATGATGAGCGTCAATATTCTTGAGGCCATCCGCTTTTACGTCAGCTTTGCCTGCTCCTTCGCCTTTGCCGAGCGCAAGCTGATGGAAGGTAACGCCAAGATCATTCGTCTGATTGCGCGTGATGAAGCGCTGCACCTGACTGGCACACAGCACATCATCAATATCATGCGTTCGGGCAGTGATGATCCCGAGTTCGCCCAGATTGCCCGCGAGCTGGAACCCGTCTGCTTTGAAATGTTCAAACATGCCGCCGAGCAAGAGAAGCAGTGGGCGGATTACCTGTTCCGTGACGGTTCCATGATTGGTCTGAATAAAGACATTCTGGGTCAGTACGTGGAATACATCACCAATATCCGTATGGGTGCAGTGGGCCTGAAGCCCGCGTTTGAGTCCGTCAAACACAACCCCATTCCCTGGATCAATACCTGGCTGTCCTCGGACACCGTGCAGGTGGCACCCCAAGAGGTGGAACTGAGCTCTTACCTGGTCGGCCAGATCGATTCGGCCGTGTCGGCCGGCGACTTCGACGGTATTGAACTATGAGTCTAGTCCGGACAACTGATGATCACTTTCAGTTGCGGGACGGCGAAACCTTGTTGGAAGGTTTGGAGAGAACCGGCCATCAGGTTGAGTATCAATGCAGGAGCGGCTATTGCGGCTCCTGCCGTATTCCTCTAGTTTATGGAAAGGTTGCTTATAAAGAGCAGCCCTTGGCGTATGTCGGCCCAGGCGAGGTTCTACCGTGTTGTTGCACGGTAATCGAGCCGATCATGGTCGATTGTCAGCGCGTTGCCCGGATTCAGGAGGAACCAGAGGATCAGTTCGGCTTTACCGGGCTGAACCCCTGATTCCTTTGTCTTTCTTTAGCTGGCCAAGCGTTTTTCTTCCAACTTTTCCCAACGCTCAAATAACTGCTCCAGGTCACTGTTGAGCTGATCCAGTTGTTGGTTGATCTCGTCAGCTCGAGTGGAACCGTCTTTGTACAGATCCGGTGCGCTCAGTTGTTCTGCCAATTCGGCCTGCTGGCTTTCTATGGCTGCAATTTTCTCGGGCAGCGCGTCCAGTTCCTTTTCTTCCCATGACGCCAGACGGCTTACCTTGGCTGCTTTGCCACCGCGCTCGGCTGCCGGTTTGGCGGCGGCAGGAGTGGGTGCTGCATTGCTGGCTGATGCCTGCGTCGCTGCGTTGGCCTGGGGGCGTTGCGCCAGCCATTCGTCGTAGCCACCGACATATTCGCCCCAAAGGCCTTGGCCTTCAGCGGCAATGACCTGAGTGACCACATTGTCCAGGAAGGTTCGGTCGTGGCTGACCAGCAGTACGGTGCCGGTGTAGTCCTGAATCAGGTCTTCCAGCAGTTCCAGGGTTTCAATGTCCAGGTCGTTGGTCGGCTCATCCAGTACTAATACATTAGTGGGTTGAGCAAACATGCGTGCTAGCGCCAGTCGAGCTCGCTCGCCACCGGACAGGCTGCGTACGGGAGAGTGGGCGCGGGCGGCTGGAAACAGGAAGTCTTCCAGGTAGCTCATGATGTGTTTGCGCTGATTGCCGATTTCTACCCATTCGCTACCGGGGCTGATGGTGTCGGCCAGCGTGGCGTTTTCATCCAGACGGCTGCGCATCTGGTCAAAGTAGCCAATATTGAGTTTGGTGCCGTGGCGCACAACGCCGGAATTGGGCTCTTGCAAGCCCAGCATGATGCGCAGCAAGGTGGTTTTGCCTGCGCCGTTGTGCCCGATTAGGCCAATACGGTCGCCACGCATCAGCACGGTCGAGAAATCCTTGATCAGTATGCGGCCATCGTAGCCGTGGCTGACATCCTGCAATTCGGCGACCAGCTTGCCGGAGCGCTGGCCTTCAGAAATGGCGAATTTGACGTCGCCCGAACGCTCGCGACGCTCGGCACGGTCACGGCGCAATTGCTCCAGGCGACGTACGCGGCCCTCGTCGCGAGTGCGGCGTGCTTGTACGCCTTTGCGAATCCAGACTTCTTCCTGGGCCAGAAATTTATCAAACTTGGCGTTTTGTTGCTTTTCAGCCTCCAGGAACTCGGCTTTGCGTTCCTGCCATTGGCTGAAGTTGCCGGGAAAGCTGAAGAGTTTCCCGCGATCCAGTTCGATGATGCGGGTGGTCACTACATCCAGAAATCGGCGGTCGTGGGTAATGATGACGGCACTGCCGCGAAAATCCAGCAGCAGTTGTTCCAGCCAAAGAATGCCATCAAAGTCCAGGTGGTTGGTGGGCTCGTCCAGCAAGAGCAGATCGGGTTCTTCCACCAGCGCATTGGCCAGGGCCACGCGTTTGCGCTGGCCGCCAGACAGGCTGCCGGTCAGGGCGTCGGGGTCCAGCCCCAGCTTGTCCATCAAGGCATTGACGCGGGCAGGGCGTTGCCAATCTTCGGTTTCAGTGAAATCGCCACACAGAAAATCGTAAATGCTGACTTCGGGATCCAGCTCGGGTTCTTGCTCGACGGTGGCAATTTTCAGCCCACCCAGTCGTTTGACCTGGCCGTCGTCGGGAGCCTGGCGTTGATCCAAAATTTTCAAAAGTGATGATTTACCAGCACCATTGCGCCCGATCAGACCGATGCGTTCGTTTCTTTGTATGACCAGATCGGCATGGTCCAGCAAGGGATGGTGGCCGAATGCCAATTGGACATCGGTCAGGGAAATCAGATTATTGGACATAAGACTCCAGATAAAACAGCGCGTCCTGCGAATTTCTCTATTGTCGCAGGTTACAATGCATCTGTGAGGCAGGCTGGGCAGTCGCGGTACGCAAGTATCGAGGAAGGTCCGGACTCCATAGAGCAGGGTAGCGGCTAACAGCCGTCCGGCAAGGCTGGCATCACGTCAGATAAGCCGAGGACTAGGGCCACAGAGACGAGACCACAGCAAGGGCTTGCGCAAGCAGGCACAGATACGGCCACTTCCGTGTTTTCTTGCACTTCGGTGCAAAGTGCTGTGGGGTGAAACGCGGTAACCTCTACCCGGAGCAATACCAAATAGGCATACGCAGGCTTTTTAGCCGATAGGCGGCTCGTCTTAGTATGCGGGTAGGTAGCTAGAACCGGCCAGTAATGGTCGGTCCAGAGGAATGATTGCCGGTCAGCGGGTTCCCGCTGGCATACAGAATCCGGCCTATAGGCCTGTCTCACACTTCTCCTGGCATTCGCCACCAATTGCACCGATTTCGTACATTTGAAAGCAATTGTTAAGGATGTTGAATCCTTGGCAAGAGTCGCTTGTGCGCGTTTTTATAACAATTCACTTTTAATGCGCCCTGCAATTTCTTGATTTCACACGGTATTTTTTTTTAGCCACTTCTAGGATAGTGCGCTAAGTGCTTGTTGTGATTGAAAAAATTGCAACCACTGCCTTGACCGCAAAGGCTTTCCCCCGTAGAGTGGGGAAAAGTAGGAAATAGTGTAAAAAAGTGGGGGAAAAAAGTGTTCCAAGGCAGCAGCGCACTCACACTGGATGCTAAGGGTCGGATGTCCATTCCGACTCGGCACCGTGACGCGCTTTTGCAGCAGGAACAAGGCCGCTTGACCCTCACTCGCCATCCCGACGGCTGTTTGCTGGTGTATCCGCGCAGTGTGTGGGAAGAAAAGCGCGAACAAATTGCCCGCTTTCCCATGAGTGCCCGCTTCTTGCAACGCCTCCTGCTGGGCAGTGCTCAGGACGTTGATCTGGACTCCGCTGGTCGGATATTGATCGCTCCCGAACTGCGCGCCGCAGTTGGCCTGGAGCGCGACGCCATGCTGCTGGGTATGGCCACCCATTTTGAGTTGTGGAATGCGCAGGAACTGGAACGCCGTCAGGCCCAGGATCTGGCAGAAAGCTCCACAGACGTATTCGACACTTTTTCTTTCTGAGTAAGTCATGACGCTGGTACATCGATCCGTGCTGCTGGAGCCTACGGTGGCGGCCCTCGTGGATCCGTCCTTTGAGGCCCGGCGTTGGGCTCAAAATCCTGAAATCAAGGGTTTGGCCGACGGCGTGTACGTCGATTGCACCTTCGGTCGTGGCGGCCACAGCCGCTTGCTCTTGTCGCACTTGAGCCCCCAGGGGCGCTTGATTGTGATCGACAAGGACCCGCAGGCCATTGCCGTGGCTCAGGAATTGGCTGCACAAGATAGCCGCGTCACGGTTGTACACAGTGGCTTTGGTGATCTGGCCCAGGCTCTGGACGAGCTGGATGTGGGGCCGTTGCAAGGCGTCATGATGGATTTGGGCATTTCCTCGCCACAAATCGACGACGCAGAACGAGGTTTCTCTTTTATGCGCGAAGGTCCTCTGGACATGCGCATGGATACCAGCGGTGGCTTGACCGCTGAACAGTGGCTGGCCGAGGTCAGCGTAGATGTTTTAAAGGAGGTCATTGCAGAATATGGCGAAGAACGGTTTGCTTTCCAGATTGCAAAGGCGATTGTTGATCGCCGCCAATCCCGCCCGCTACATACAACGCGTGATCTCGCCGAGCTCGTCGCCGGTGTCGTCCGCACGCGCGAAAAGGGTCAACATCCGGCAACCAGGACCTTCCAGGCTATACGGATTTACCTCAATCGTGAGCTCGAAGAGCTCGCGCACGCGCTTCCGTCAATTCTGAGTCGATTGGCGACTCAGGGCAGGCTTGCGGTGATTGCATTTCATTCGCTGGAGGACCGTATGGTCAAACAGTTCATGAACGCGGCTGCGCGTCCCGCGCAGGAACAGTCACGTCTACCTATTCTTGAAAAAGACTTGCCCCAGCCTCTGGTGCAGTCTTTGGGCAGAATCTTGCCTACTGACGAGGAGTCCAGCGACAACCCCCGAGCCCGCTCGGCGGTATTACGTGTGGTGCAACGCACCGAAACCCCTATCCCCCAGGACTGGATGCGCAGCGCCAGCGAGCGTCTGCTGCAACAGGCCGCCTATAGCCGCCAGCCTGCTGGCAAGCGAGGCCGCCGATGATGCGCCTGGTCATCACCCTTTCTTTGGTGTTGATGCTTTCGGCCATCTCTTTGGTGACGGCGCGCTATCAGGCGCGCGAGCTGTTTGTGCAAACCGATCGTCTGGTCACCAAAGCAGGTGAACTGGATACGGACTGGCGTCGTCTGCAACTGGAGCGGGCCGAACTGGCTCGTAATGCCCGGGTGGATGATATTGGCCGCAACGAATTGGGCCTGGTGCTCAGCTCTCCAGATCGCACTCTTTATTTGCAAGGCGGTGAATTGAGCTCAAACCAGGCTCAGCCCGGAGGGCGGCCATGAGACGATTCGGCTATCACGATAATCCTGTTTTAAGCGTCCAGATTCCATTCTGGCGTTCGCGTTTGGTCCTGGTGCTTTTGTTCCTGGGCTTTGGCGCCTTGATCGTCAAGGCTTTGTATCTGCAAGGCCTGTCTACCGAATTCTTGCAGCAGCAGGGCGAGCGCCGTTATGAGCGCACCCAGGTGCTGCCGCCCATGCGTGGCAAGGTTTTTGATCGCAGTGGTTCTGTGGTGCTGGCTTCCAGCGTGCCCGTCAAGGCTATCTGGGCTATTCCTGATGACGCCCGTAATGCCAAGCCCGAGCAAATTAGCCAACTGGCCAAGCTCCTGGGCATGGGTGCGGCTGATATTGATCGCCGCCTGTCCGTCGAGGACCGCAACTTCGTCTACATCAAGCGTCAGGTGGATGTGGATGTCGCCGCGCAGATCGCTGAACTGAAAATTCCCGGTATTCACCAGCAAGAAGAAATGCGCCGTTTCTATCCCGAAGGGGATGTGATGGCGCACATTGTGGGTTTTACTAATATTGAAGACCAGGGGATCGAGGGGATTGAGTTGGCTTTTAACTCGGCCCTGTCTGGTACACCCGGATCGCGTCGCGTCATTCGCGATCGCCTGGGCCGTGTAGTGGAAGATGTACGCGCTATTGTTCCGCCTACCCACGGCCAGGACTTGCACTTGTCCATTGACGCAGGCTTGCAGTTTGACGCCTACACCGCCTTGAAGAAAGGCATGGAAGACGTCAAGGCCAATGCCGCTGCGGCTGTGGTGATGGACGTGAAAACCGGGGAGATTCTGGCCCTGGTGAACTTGCCTACCTACAACCCCAACGACAGGGACGACCGCAAGGGTCCGGCCCTGCGTAACCGTGCCTTGACCGACACCTTTGAACCCGGCTCTATCATGAAGCCTTTCACGGTCGGTTTGGCACTGGATATCAACCGCATTACCACCGCGACTCAGTTCAATACGGGTAATGGCCAGTATCGCTACCAAGGTAGTGTGATCACCGACGTGAGCCGTAATAACGGTTTTCTGGATGCCGCCGGTATTTTGCGTCGCTCCAGCAATATTGGCATGACCATGATTTCCGAGCGTCTGACCTCGCAGGAAATGTGGAACAAATTTACCGAGCTGGGTTTTGGGCGTTCCCCCCAGGCGGACTTCCCCGGTATTGCCAGTGGGCGACTGCGTCCCTGGGAGCGGTGGCGTCCTATCGAGCGCGCCACCATGTCCTATGGCTACGGTCTGTCGGTTTCCCTGCTGCAAATTGCTCACGCCTATACGGCGTTTGCGCGCAATGGCGATATGGTCTCCATGACCTTGCTCAAGCGCGAAGGCAAGCCTGCCAGCGTTCAGGTTTACACCCCCAAAGTGGCCGCAGAAGTGCGCGCCATGCTGGAAGCGGCTGCCGGTCCTGCCGGTGCTCGTCTGGCTCAGGTGCAAGGTTATCGCGTCGCAGGCAAGAGCGGTACGGCCCGCAAGATTGTGGATGGCCGTTACAGCAAATCCCTGTATCGCGGCTCTTTTGTCGGCTTTGCCCCCGTCTCCGATCCTCGCATTGTGGTGGCCGTCACGATTGACGAACCACATAGCTCCAATTATTACGGTGGGCGTATTGCCGCGCCGATTTTTTCAGAAATTGTGGCCCGGAGCTTGCGACGCCTAGGCGTCCAGCCTGATGCGCCCATAGATTCGCTGGTGGCCGTTGGCCCCGGTGCGGAGAGAGTACGATGAACGCCGCAGCAATATTGGAGTGGCTGGCGCAGCATGTCGCGCCCACGGCTAATCTGTGTTTGGATTCCCGCCAGATCAAGGCGGGTGACGCGTTTTTTGCCTGCCGCGGCCATCAGGGTGATGGTCGTGAGTACGAAGTTCAGGCGGTGCAGCAAGGTGCAGTTGCGATTGTGCGCGAGCAGGGCGATCAGGCGGTTGATCCTGGTGTGCCCGTTTTGCAGGTCGCTAACCTGAGTGCCTTGCTGGGTGAAGTTGCCCATCAGTGGTGGGGTCGTCCTTCCGAGGAAATGACCGTTGTGGCCGTCACCGGCACCAATGGCAAAACGTCGACTGTGCAGTGGGTGGCTTCGGCATTGAATCACTCCCAAGTGCCTTGCGGCACCATTGGAACCTTGGGTGTCACTTTGCCCGACGGCTCCAATCTGGGTGGTGTTCTGACGACACCTGACGTGCTGACCGTACACCGCAGTCTGGCCGCGATTCGTGCCCAAGGCGGTAACGCGGTGGCGCTGGAAGCCTCTTCGATTGGTCTGGAGCAAGGTCGTCTGGACGGCGTCCGCATTGATATTGCGGGCTTCACCAACTTGACGCATGACCATCTGGATTACCACCACAGCATGGAACAATACAAACAGGCCAAGCTGCGCCTGTTTAGCTGGCCTGGTTTGCGTAGCGTCGTGCTCAATGCTGACGATGCAACTGGCCGCGAGTTGATGCAGGCCGGTTTGGCCGCACGCGTGATCTCCTATTCCATGAGCCAGCCCGAGGTGGACTTGCTGGCTCAGGACGTACATACGGGTGCTGACGGTCAGGTGTTCAACCTGGTCACTGCACACGGTACGGCTCAAATTTTGACCCACCTGCTGGGTGAACATAACGTGGCCAATCTCTTGTTGGTGGCCGGTGTTCTGCAAGAGGTAGGTTGGCCCGTTTCCAAAATTGCCCGCATTATGGACAAGCTGGAATCCGTGCCCGGCCGCCTGCAAATCGTCACCCCCAACAGCACCGCTGGTCGTCAGCAGCCTCTGCCTTTGGTGGTTGTGGACTACGCACACACCGCTGATGCGTTGGAGCGTGCTTTGCAGGCCTTGCGTGAAGTCGCTACGGTGCGTGGCGGCAAACTGACTTGTGTATTCGGTTGCGGTGGCAACCGCGATACCGCCAAGCGTCCCGTCATGGGCGAAGTGGCAGCCCGTCTGGCCGACAATGTGTTGGTCACGACGGACAACCCCCGTTTTGAAGATCCCGCTGACATCATTCGTCAAATTGTGGCTGGCATGCCCGAAGCGCCAGCCGTGCAAATGGATCGCGCTCGCGCCATTCTGTCTTCTGTCTGGGCCGCAAACCCTGAAGATATTGTGTTGCTGGCCGGTAAAGGTCACGAAACTTACCAGGAAGTGCAGGGCGAGCGCTCTGTGTTTGATGATTCGGACTGGGCTAAAGCAGCCTTGTTGTGGTTGCGTGGCGTGCGTTTGAGCACTGATTCCCGCAGCCTCACCAAAGGTGATTTGTTCCTGGCCTTGAGCGGCGAGCAGTTTGACGGCCATCGCTACCTGGAAAAAGCGAAAGAGCAGGGCGCGCATGCCGCGATTGTTGCGCAGCGTGATCCTCAAGTGGATCTGCCGCAAATTGTGCTGGGCGATACCCGTCGCGCATTGATGACGCTGGCCACTGAATGGCGCTCGCGCTTTGATATCCCCGTCATCGGTGTGACTGGCAGCAATGGCAAGACCACAACCAAAGAAATGATTGCCGCGATCTTGCGCGCCTGGTTGGGCGACGCAGAAAGCCTGGCAACACGCGGTAATCTGAATAACGATCTGGGCGTACCGCTGTCCATCCTGCGCTTGAGCTCCGAGCACAAAGCGGCCGTGCTGGAAATGGGCATGAATCACCCTGGCGAAATCGCGGTGCTGGCGGCCATGGCTCGCCCCACCATTGCCCTGATCAATAACGCCCAACGCGAACATCAGGAATTCATGCACAGCGTGGAAGCCGTGGCGCGTGAAAACGGCGCGGTGATTGATGCCTTGCCTCAGGACGGCGCACTGGTCATTCCTGATGATGATGCATTCAGCGCCATGTGGGCCGAACAGGCAGGCCAGCGTTCCGTGCTGCGTTTTGGTCTGAGTGGTCAGGAAACGGTGTTTGCGGCTGATATGTTTGTTGAGCCTGCACAGACTCGCTTTGTCTTGCACGTGGCCGGACAGTCTGCCGCGCTGACCTTGAGCAGCCCTGGTATTCATAACCTGCGCAATGCCCTGGCCGCTGCTGCTTGCGCCCATGCTGCGGGTGCTCCCTTGAACGCCATTGTGCAAGGTCTGGAAAGTTTCCGCCCTGTGACGGGCCGTATGCAGCCCAAGCAACTGTCTTCCGGTTACCAACTGATTGACGACACCTACAACGCCAACCCGGATTCGGTCCGTGCCGCCATTGATGTGCTGGCACAACTGAAGGGGCGCAAGGTTCTGGTGCTGGGCAATATGGCCGAGATCGGTGACAACAGCTCCGAATTGCACGCCGAAGTCGGTGCTTACGCCAAAGAGCGTGGCATGGATGAATTGCTGACCTTGGGTGGTGATGCCAGCCATGCTGCTCAGGCTTTTGGTGCGCGTGCACATCAGTTCGAGACCCTGGAAGACATGGTTTCCTACCTGCTGGCTCTGGAGCCGTCCCATGTGCTGATCAAAGGTTCGCGCAGCGCCCGTATGGAACGCGTTGTCGCTGCCCTGGAAAACCACTTCTCCCATAACGAAGGGGCCACTCATGCTTCTTGAACTGGCGCGCTGGTTATCGGACGATCATATTCGCGCCTTTGGGGTGTTTGAGTACATCACCCTGCGTGCTATTTTGGCCAGCGCCACCGCGCTGGCGATTGGCTTGTTGGCAGGTCCCTGGGTTATTCGCAAGTTGACCGAACTGAAGATTGGTCAGGCTGTACGCGCTTACGGCCCAGAATCGCATTTGCAAAAAAACGGCACGCCCACCATGGGCGGTGTGCTGATCCTGATCTCCATCGGTATCAGCACCTTGTTGTGGGCAGACTGGACTAACCGCTTTGTGTGGGTCGTTCTGCTGGTGACTTTCGGTTTTGGCTGGATTGGCTGGGCAGACGATTACAAGAAAGTCGTCAATCGTGATCCCGAAGGCATGTCCTCGCGTCAGAAGTTTTTCTGGCAAGCCTTGATCGGTATGGTCGCCGCGGTTTATCTGAGCTTTGCCGTGTCGGTGCCTGCCAATACTGAACTGTGGCCTTTGTTCAAAGAATGGGTCTTGAGCGGCTTCACCATGCCCCTGCCTACCCAGGCTGACCTGATCGTGCCTTTCTTCAAGTCCGTCAGCTACCCGCTGGGCGTGTTGGGCTTTGTAGTGCTGACCTGGGCGGTCATTGTGGGTTCCAGTAACGCCGTCAATCTGACAGACGGTCTGGACGGTCTGGCCATCATGCCTACCGTGCTGGTAGGTGCTGCCCTGGGCATTTTTGCCTATGTGGTTGGCCGCGTCGACTACTCCAAATACCTCTTGTTCCCTTATATCCCCGGTGCGGGCGAGCTGATGGTGATCTGTGCCGCCATTGCCGGTGCGGGTCTGGCCTTCTTGTGGTTCAACGCTTACCCCGCCCAAGTGTTCATGGGTGATGTGGGTGCTCTGGCTCTGGGCGGTGCACTGGGCACAATCGCCGTGATCGTTCGCCAGGAAATTGTGCTGTTCATTATGGGCGGCGTGTTTGTGGTGGAAACCTTGTCGGTGATGTTGCAGGTGACCTGGTTCAAATACACCAAGAAACGCTACGGCCAGGGAAGACGAATATTTCGCATGGCGCCGCTGCACCATCACTTTGAAGTCAGCGGCTGGAAAGAAACACAGGTGGTGGTTCGCTTCTGGATCATCACGATGATGCTGGTCATGGTTGGCTTGTCTACATTGAAACTGCGATGAATGCTTTGAGTTTTCCTTCGATCCGTAAAGACGGTCTCATGCTTATCCTAGGGTTAGGCGAGACAGGCTTTGCTGCGGCTCGCTGGTCTTTGGCCCAGGGGGCCAGCATTCGTTTGGCCGATACGCGCGAGAGCGTGCAGGGTCTGGACAAGATTCAGGCCTTGAGCAGCACCCCTTTGGACGTACGACAGGGCCAGAACGCTTTGCAAGCGGACAGTCTGCTTGATGTGCACACCCTAGTGATCAGCCCCGGTCTGTCACCCCTGGATCCCGAACTTAGTGCCTTTTTGGCCTTGGCTCGCGAACGCAGTATTGAAGTCATCGGCGAGATCGAACTCTTTGCCCGTGCCTTGAAGGATTTGGCTGCTCAAGGCCAGGAAAGCCGTGTGCTCGCTATTACAGGTACCAATGGCAAGACTACGGTTACAGCCCTGACTCGTCACTTGCTGGAGCAAGCTGGTGTGTCCGCGTTGGCTGTAGGCAATATCAGTCCTGCTGCGCTGACCGCTTTGTGCGATGCGCTCGAAAGCAATGCCTTGCCCCAGGTCTGGGTGCTGGAGCTGTCCAGCTTCCAATTGGACAGCACCTTTACCTTGCAGGCTGACGCTGGTGTTGTACTGAATATTTCTCAGGATCATCTGGACTGGCACGGCGGCATGGACGCCTATGTCGAGTCCAAGCAACGTATGTACGGCATGTGCGATGTGGCTCTGGTCAATCGCGATGATCCTGCGGTGATGGCGATGGTTCCCGATGCCAGCCAGGAGTCGGTGCGCAGCTTTGGTCTGGACAAGCCCGCTTTACTGGGCGATATGGGCTTGCTGACGGATGGTGGCATGCAGTGGCTGGTAGCGAACGAGCCTACTGATTTTGAAATACCAGCTACCGGTCTGAAAAAACGTAATGTGCCTGCTGCACCTGCGGTACGTGCTGCCGGTGGTTTGAAACGCCTGATGCCGGTTGAAGCTTTGCAGATCAAAGGTCGTCACAACGCCTTGAATGCACAGGCAGCCCTGATGCTGGCTCGTTGCCTGGGTCTGGGTTGGGCCGAGCTGTTGAATGGTCTGCGTACCTACCAGGGCGAACCGCACCGTGTCGAGTTGATTCGTGTGCTGGATGGCGTTCAGTATCTGGACGATAGCAAAGGCACCAATGTGGGCGCGACAGTAGCGGCCTTGCGCGGCTTTGACCAGCGCGTGTGGCTGATTGCCGGTGGGTTGGGCAAGGGCCAGGATTTTGAGCCTTTGGCGGCTGCCGCTGCCCAGAACGTGGCCGAAGTTTTTCTGATTGGTCAGGACGCCCAGCAGATTGCTGCCGTCCTGGAAGCACACGATGTCCGCCACCGTTTCTGCGATGGTCTGGAAGCCGCTGTGCAGGCCGCTGCCGAGCAGGCGCGTTCGGGCGATGTGGTCTTGCTGTCCCCAGCCTGCGCCAGCATGGATATGTTCAAAAGCTATCACCACCGCGGCATGTGCTTTGTGGCTGCGGTGACTGAAATGGCCCTGGATAGAGGAGAGCTGGCATGAGTCTGTTTGCTGAGCTGACCTCGGGTGTCAATGCAGTGCGTCCAGGACGTACGGCATTGCCTGCGTTTGATCGCCCCTTGTTGGCCGCCACGCTGATGCTGACCTTGTTTGGTCTGCTGATGGTGTATTCGGCCTCGATCGCTTTGGCAGACGGACCGCGCTATGAAAGCTACGGTCGCTATTACTTTGTGATTCGCCACGCCCTGTTCATCGTGGTGGGTGTGGTCATGGCCATGTTTACCGCAACCGTGCCCTTGCGCGTGTGGCAGAAACTGGCCGTGCCTTTGTTTGTGCTGGCTATTTTCTTGCTGCTTGTCGTGCTGGTCCCCGGTATAGGCCGGGAAGTGAACGGCGCCCGTCGCTGGTTGCCTTTGGGCATCATCAACTTCCAGCCTTCGGAGCTGATGAAGCTGGCCATGGTGCTGTATGCGGCCGACTACACCGTGCGCAAGCAGCAGCATCTGCATACGTTTATACGCGGCTTTTTGCCGATGGCCGTGGCTTTGGGCCTGGTCGGTGTCTTGCTCTTGATGGAGCCTGACCTGGGCGCCTTCATGGTGATCGTGGCGATTGCTGTCGGCATTCTGTTTATTGGCGGGATCAACGGCAAGTTGTTCTCTGCTTTGCTGGGCATTATGGTCAGCAGCTTTCTTTTGCTGATCTGGCTCTCGCCTTGGCGTCGGGAGCGTCTGTTCGTTTATCTGGACCCCTGGAACCCTGACAACGCTTATGGCAGTGCGTATCAGCTCTCGCACTCACTGATTGCTCTGGGTCGTGGCGAGTGGTTTGGCGTGGGCCTGGGTTCCAGCGTAGAAAAACTGCACTACCTGCCTGAAGCCCATACCGACTTTATTGTGGCGGTGATTGGCGAGGAGCTGGGTTTTGTAGGCGTATCCGCCCTGATCCTGACTTTCGGCTTTGTGGTGTGGCGCAGCTTCAATATTGGTCGTCAGGCCAGCGCGATGGATCGCTTGTTCAGCGGCATCGTGGCGCAAGGCGTGGCGCTGTGGTTTGGTGTGCAGGCCTTTATCAATATCGGTGTGGTGCTGGGTCTCTTGCCTACCAAAGGTCTGACCTTGCCCTTGGTCAGTTACGGTGGTTCGGGCATTGTGATGAATCTGGTGGCGTTTGCCTTGTTACTGCGGGTTGATTTTGAGAACCGGCAAATGATGCGAGGTAAACGCACATGAGCACTCCAACCATCCTGATCATGGCTGGCGGTACAGGCGGGCACATCATGCCCGGACTGGCCGTGGCCGAAGCCATGCAACAGCGCGGCTGGAACGTGTTGTGGTTAGGTCATCCCGAGCGCATGGAAGGTAGCTTGGTCCCTCAGCATGGGATTAAAATGCTGCCTCTGCGATTTTCCGGATTACGAGGCAAAGGCGTGAAGGCCTTGCTCTCCTTACCCTTTACCTTGATCAGTGCCTGCTGGCAGGCGCATCGCTGCTTGCAAGAAGCCAAGCCGGATGTGGTTCTGGGGATGGGCGGCTATGTGGCTTTCCCCGGTGGCCTGATGTCTTTTGTGTCGCGCCGTCCTTTGGTCGTGCACGAACAAAATGCGGTGGCCGGAACAGCCAACCGCTACTTGGCCAAAATGGCGACCAGCGTGCTGACTGGTTTCCCCGGTGCCTTGCCCGGTGCTGTGACGGTTGGCAATCCTGTGCGCGATGCTTTCGTAGGCCAAGGCCCCGCAGCGGAACGCTATGCCAAACGCACTGGGCCACTGCGCATTCTGGTGGTGGGTGGCAGCTTGGGTGCGGCCGCACTGAATAAAGTGGTGCCTGAAGCCATGGCGCTGATCCCTGCTGAACAGCGTCCGCATGTGACGCACCAGTCTGGTCAGCAGCATCTGGAAAGTTTGCAGCAAAGCTATGCAGACAATCAGGTACAGGCTGACTGCAAGGCCTTTATTGGCGATATGGCACAGGCCATGAAAGAGGCTGATGTGCTGATTTGCCGCGCCGGTGCCATGACGGTAGCCGAAGTTGCAGCGATTGGCGTAGCGGCCCTGTTTGTGCCCCTGCCACATGCCATAGACGATCACCAGACAGCGAATGCCCGCTACCTGAGCGAATGCTCGGGCGCGTGGCTCAAGAAACAATCGGAGTTGACGGCTCAGTGGCTTGCGCAGTGGTTGCAAGACCTGGACCGTGAAGAATTAAGTCGTGTGGCTAGCCACGCGCAAGAACATGCACAGTTGAATGCCACGCAGCAGATTGCCGAAGCATGTCAGCAGGCGGCAAGGAGGGTGGGATGAAACACCGCATTCAACGTATTCATTTTGTAGGGATAGGCGGCTCGGGCATGAGCGGTATTGCCGAAGTCATGCTGAACCTGGGCTTTGCCATCAGTGGCTCCGATATTCAGGAAACGGCGGTGACCCGTCGTCTGGAACAATTGGGTGCCCGCATTGTTATCGGTCATCACGCTGAAAACGTGGCCGGAATGGGCGCGATTGTCACCTCGACCGCTATTGCGGGCGATAACCCTGAAGTGTTGGCCGCTCGTGCAGCCCGCATTCCAGTGGTGCCTCGTGCTCTGATGCTGGCCGAGCTGATGCGCCTGAAGCGCGGTATCGCTGTGGCCGGTACGCATGGAAAGACCACTACCACCAGCCTGGTAGCCAGCCTGTTGGGCGCGGCCGATCTGGACCCGACCTTTGTGATCGGTGGTCGACTGAATTCGGCCGGTGCCAATGCCCGTCTGGGGCAGGGCGATTACATCGTCGTGGAAGCGGACGAGTCTGATGCGTCCTTCCTGAATCTGTTGCCGGTGATGGCCATCATCACCAACATCGACGTAGACCATATGGACACCTATGGTCATGACGTTGCCCGACTGAAAAGCGCCTTTATCGACTTCACCCATCGCCTGCCGTTTTACGGCAGCGCCATCGTGTGTAACGACGATGCGAATGTGCGCGAAATCATTCCTTTTGTATCGCGTCCTGTCACGACTTATGGCATTGATACCGATGCACAAGTCCGTGCCATCAACATCGAAAGCCGTGGCACCACCATGTGTTTTGACGTGCAGCGCAAAGGGGCAACAGGTGATCTTCCCCTGCTGTCCGTGTGTCTGAATCTGCCCGGAAAACACAATGTACTCAATGCCTTGGCCGCTATTGCTGTCGCCACGGAACTGGGTGTCAGTGACGAAGTAATTGCCCGTGGCCTGAGCGAGTTCACCGGTGTTGGTCGCCGCTTCTCCATGGTGGGTGACTTCCCGGTTTCCCAGGAGCATGGTGGCGGCACGTTTACCGTTGTTGACGATTACGGTCACCATCCTGTCGAAATGGCTGCTACCTTGGCGGCCGCACGTGGTGCTTGGCCTGAGCGTCGCATCGTGTTGGCGTTCCAGCCACACCGCTACACACGCACCCGTGATTGCTTTGAAGATTTCGTGCAGGTACTTAGCCAGGCCGATGCGGTCCTCCTTGGAGAGGTCTACCCCGCTGGCGAGGCTCCTCTTGTGGCCGCCGATGGCCGTGCCTTGAGTCGCGCAGTGCGTGTGCTCGGCAAGGTCGAACCCATTTTCGTGGCCGAAATCAGCGATATGGCACAAGCCGTCCTGGACTTTGTCCGTGATGGTGATGTGGTGTTGGTAATGGGTGCAGGGTCCATCAGCCGGATCCCTGCTCAATTGGGAGAAATGGCATGACAGCGGATTTTGGTCGAGTCGGCGTGTTGTACGGCGGCAAGTCCGCCGAACGTGAAGTGTCCTTGATGTCTGGCGCAGGCGTGCATGAAGCCCTGTGCAGCATGGGTGTGGACGCGCATTTGTTCGATATGGGCGAGAAGGGACTGACCGAACTGGCTCAGGCCGGTTTTGACCGCGTGTTTATTGCTTTGCATGGTCGTTACGGCGAAGACGGCACCTTGCAGGGTGCGCTGGAATGGATGGGCATCCCCTACACCGGCAGCGGTGTGATGGCCTCCGGCCTGGCCATGGACAAGATCATGACCAAGCACGTCTGGCAGCACCTGGGCCTGCCAACGCCTGGCTTTGCGCAACTGGATCATGTCAGCCAGGTTGCCGCCGCGGTGGAACGGCTGGGTGTACCCCTGATCATGAAGCCGCCCCACGAAGGTTCGACTGTGGGTGTGGTTCGTGTGGATCGCGCCGAAGAAGCCGTTGCCGCCTTTGAAACCGCCATGCACTACGACACGGTCGTGCTGGCCGAGCAATTCATTCGTGGTCGCGAATTGACCGTGCCCGTTGTTGGTGTGGGTGCCCAGGCGCGTGCCTTGCCGGTGATCGACATTGTTGCGCCACAGGGCAATTACGACTTCGAGCACAAGTACTACTCGAACGAGACCCAATACTTCTGTCCAGCCGATTTGTCGCCCGAGCTGACCGCCCACATCCAGGACTTGTCCGTGCGTGCATTTAACGCTCTGGGTTGTGAGGGCTGGGGTCGCGCCGACTTCATGCTGGATGAACAAAATCGCCCCTGGTTGCTGGAGATGAACACCTCTCCGGGCATGACCAGCCATTCTTTGGTGCCGATGGCAGCCAAAGCGGAAGGCACAAGCTACGCCCAGTTGTGCGTGAATATTTTGGCAACGGCCCGCTGCAAAGTGCAGGCCATTGCTCGCAGCCTATAGAACGTGGAGCCTGGTTCATGTTTTCCGATGCCCGTCTGACCAACCTGATCGCCAATACGCTGGCTTTGCTAGCGGTATCGGCATTGGTGATCGGTGTTGTGGTTTGGGCAGTGCGTCGTCCCTATTTCAATATTGAGCGCATCCAGATCGAATCCTCGCAGGGTGAGCCTCTGGCTTATGTGACTCCGGAAGGGGTGAAGGCCACGATTGCAGGCCGTCTGGAAGGCAACTTCTTCACGGTGGATCTGGACAAGTCGCGCGCCTTGATTGAAACGGCTCCCTGGGTACGACGCGCACAAATCCGACGCGTTTGGCCCAACAGCCTGTCGGTACGCATTGAAGAGCAGCAACCGCTGGCTTACTGGAACGAAGACGAAATGATCAACACCTGGGGTGAGTCATTTTCGGCCAATAAAGCCGTGGTTCCTGATGAAGTGGATTTGCCCCAGTTAAGCGGCCCTCCCAATTCGGAGCGTCTGGTGGTGCAACGGTATGCCGAGCTGGCACGCTGGTTTGGCCCCCTGGAGGTGCAGGTCAGTGAAGTGACCTTGAGCCCGCGCTACGCCTGGGATGTGGTTTTGTCGAACGGGATGCAGTTGAGCCTGGGCCGTGACCCGGCGGCTGACATTGCAGACCCGCACGGCCGTAAAGGGGCGTTGCCCTTTGCGGTGCGGATTGAACGATTTGTGCAGGCATGGCCTGCCATGATGCAGCGGCTTGGCGACCGTGCTTTGCAAAGTGCCGATTTACGTTACCCGAATGGCTTTGCGATAACGCTGGCTCCGGTTTCATCTACCCCTGTGAAGTAAAGAACATATGACTCGTGACATCAAAGACCTGATCGTTGCATTGGACATCGGCACCAGCAAAGTGGTTGCGGTGGTGGCCGAAGTGCTGCCGGAAGGCCGGTTTGAAGTGCTTGGTCTGGGCCAGCATGAATCCCAGGGCATGCGCAAAGGGGTAGTCGTCAATATCGAGACGACGGTCAATTCCATCCAGCGCGCTCTGGAAGAGGCGGAGCTGATGGCCGATTGCAAGATCCGTGAGGTTTACACCGGAATTGCAGGCAGCCACATCACCAGCTTCAACTCCAGCGGCATGGTGGCGGTGAAAGACAAGGAAGTGACGGCAACTGATGTGGCGCGGGTGATTGAAACGGCCAAGGCCGTGAATATCCCGACGGACCAGCAAGTGCTGCACGTGCTGACGCAGGAATTCATTGTGGATTCGCAAGAAGACATCCGCGAGCCTATCGGCATGAGCGGTTTGCGTCTGGAAGTGCGGGTTCACATTGTGACCGGTGCCGTCAGTGCAGCGCAGAACATCGTCAAGTGCGTGCGTCGTTGCGGTCTGGAAGTGCAGGACCTGATTTTGCAGCCTCTGGCTTCCAGCTTGTCCTGCCTGACCGCCGACGAAAAAGAATTGGGTGTGGTGCTGGTAGATATTGGTGGCGGTACAACCGACATCGCCATCTACACCGGTGGCGCGATCCGTCATACCGACGTGATTCCTATCGCGGGCGACCAGATCACCAGCGATATCGCTGCCATGCTGCGCACGCCGACGCCGGATGCGGAAGAAATCAAGCTGCGTTTTGGGGTGGCCAAGCAGTCGCTGGCCCATCCGGAAGAAATGATCGAAGTGCCCGGTCTGGGTGATCGTCCCAACCGCCAGGTCAAGCGCCAGGCTTTGGGTGCAGTGATCGAGCCGCGTGTGGAAGAGCTGTTTACCTTTGTGCAGCAAAGTCTGCGCGAATCGGGCTACGAAGACTTGCTGTCCTCTGGCATCGTGCTGACCGGTGGTACGGCCATGTTGCCGGGCATCGTGGAGTTGGCCGAGGACGTCTTCCTGAAACCCGTGCGTATTGCCGTGCCTAGCTACGAAGGCAGCCTGGCTGATGTCATGCGCAACCCACGTTTTTCGACTGTTATGGGCCTGTTGACCGAAGCACGTCTGCAAAGCGCTCGTGGCCGCAAAGTGGCCCAGCAAAAAGGCAGCGTCAAAGGTTTGATGGCGCGCATGAAGGAATGGTTCATGAATTAAGGGCGTTGCAAGACGCTCAGGTCGGGCAGTCCGCAAGGGCGGTCCAGGAGGCAGTTCAAACCGGTTGCGAGCCCCCAGGTTGGCAGATGTTTTGAGCTGATTCCAAATTTCAGTTGTATCGGGGAAGTACGTAGAAACTTGACTAATTAAGTGTTTGAGTGGGAGTCAATCATGATGAACTTTGAAATGTTAGATACCAGCGGTAGCGGCACGGTCATTAAGGTCGTGGGCGTGGGTGGCGCAGGCGGCAATGCTGTGACGCATATGATTCACTCGGGTGTTCAGGGTGTTGATTTCATTTGCGCCAATACCGATTCGCAGGCCCTGGCCAGCAGCGACGCACCGATTCAGATCCGTCTGGGTCGCAGCGGCCTGGGTGCCGGTGCCAAGCCTGACCAAGGTCGTGCAGCAGCAGAAACTGCTCGCGAAGAAATCCGTGCTGCCTTGAACGGTGCCAATATGGTGTTTATCACGGCCGGTATGGGCGGTGGCACCGGTACAGGCGCCAGCCCCGTCGTGGCTGAAGTAGCCAAGGAACTGGGCATTTTGACCGTGGGTGTGGTCACCAAACCTTTCTCCTTTGAAGGCAACCGCCGTTTGCGCATGGCCGAAGAAGGGATCGAGGAGCT
The DNA here is from genome assembly GCF_026344135.1 of Alcaligenes parafaecalis. Classification (NCBI taxonomy): domain Bacteria; kingdom Pseudomonadati; phylum Pseudomonadota; class Betaproteobacteria; order Burkholderiales; family Alcaligenaceae; genus Alcaligenes; species Alcaligenes parafaecalis. Next base: position 113,135 of record NZ_JAPKNA010000003.1, read on the forward strand.
GAGCAAGCACGTTCACTCCCTGATCGTTGTATTGAACGAAAACCTGTACGACTTGATGGACGAGGACGCAACTCAGTCCGACTGCTTCAAGGCGGCTGACGATGTCTTGCACAATGCCTGCGCCGGTATTGCCGAGATCATCAATGTTGAAGGTAACGTGAACGTCGACTTTGAAGACGTGAAAACCATCATGGGCGAGCAAGGCCAAGCCATGATGGGTACGGCTGTGGCTTCTGGCTCGAACCGTGCTCGTGAAGCGGCCGAGCGTGCCATTGCCTGCCCATTGCTGGAAGGTGTGGACCTGCACGGTGCCCGCGGTATGCTGGTGAACATCACTTCTTCGGCATCCCTGAAAATGCGCGAAACCCGCGAAATCATGGACACCATCCGTGGTTACGCTGCTGAAGACGCCACGGTTATTTTCGGTACGGCTTACGACGAATCCATGGGCGACAGCCTGCGTGTTACCGTTGTGGCTACCGGTCTGGGTCGCAAGCAAGCGCGTCCACAGTTGGTACAAAACAACGAAGAAGTGTTACGTACAGGTACGGACAACATGCCTGTCATCGGTGTGGATTACGCCAACGCCGACGTGCCAGCGGTCATCCGTAACCCACGTAGCCAAGCCTCGGCCCAGGTGCGTGCTTTGGAGACAGCCGGTATGGATCACTTCGATATTCCGGCGTTCTTGCGCAAGCAGGCTGATTAAAAATCAAGTTCGGCGATTACCCGAGTCGCCAATTTGATTTCTCCCACGACTCCCCCTGAGCGTCCGCGTTCAGGGGGTGTAAGTGCTTTGTTGTGTCGGGGTGTTTGACGTTTGACAATCGCGCAGGTCTATAAAAAGCGTATAGTGGATAACCCGCATTACGGTTACAATAGTCTTTGCGAACAATACTTTACAAATACAAGAACAGCCATGCTTCGTCAGCGCACCATCAAAAATGTCATCAGTACCAAAGGGGTCGGCCTGCACTCCGGTCGTCGTGTCGAGCTGACACTGCGTCCCGCTGCGCCTGACACGGGTATTGTGTTTCACCGTATTGACTTGCCGGAAATCGTGGATTTGCCTGCGCAAGCCGATAAGGTCGGTGGCACGCGTATGGCGTCGGTGCTGATCAAGGACAATGTCCGGGTTTCAACTGTAGAGCATCTGATGTCCGCCATTGCTGGCCTGGGCATTGATAACCTGCATGTGGACCTGACGGCTGAAGAAGTGCCCATCATGGATGGCAGCGCAGGCACGTTTGTGTATTTGTTGCGTTCGGCAGGCTTGCAAGAGCAGGAAGCTGCCAAGAAATTTTTGCGTGTCCTCAAACCCATTGAAGTCTCCGAAGGCGAGGGTCAGGACATTAAGTGGGCTCGTCTGGAGCCCTATGAAGGCTTTGCCCTTCAATTTTCTATTGATTTTCACCACCCGGCTATTGATGCAACCGCCAATTTTGCCGAGGTGGATTTTGCGCATGACTCGTATGTGAAGACTATTTCGCGTGCGCGTACCTTCGGGTTCGCCAGTGAAGTGGAAGCTTTGCGTGCGGCCGGTCTGGCCCGTGGCGGCAGTTTGGACAATGCCATCGTCATGGACGAGTACCGTGTCCTGAATAGCGACGGTCTGCGTTACGAGGACGAGTTCGTCAAGCACAAGATTCTGGATGCGATTGGCGACTTGTACCTGATTGGCAAGCCTCTGATTGCGCGCTATGTGGCGTGCAAATCCGGGCATGGTTTGAACAACCAGTTGGCGCGCGCCTTGCTCGCCGCCCAGGATAGTTGGGAACTGGTGACTTTCGAGTCCGCCGCCAGTGCGCCCCATGCTTTTTCCAGCGAGTGGAAATTCGCTTGATACGCGCTTAGGGTCCCGATCTTGGTGTTTTGTTTAGCCGCGATGATGACGCAACAAGCGTTCGATGGCTTCAGCCAAGGGACCTTGCGGCAATGAGTCATGCAGCTTTTCAAATGATTCCAAGGCCCGCTCGTCCAGGACTTGTACCTGGCGTGCGGGCTTTTCTGTCACGCTTGCAAACAAATGGGCTTGCACGTGGACCAGCGCCTCGCTAATGTTCCAGCCAGCGGCATTCATATGTCGCGTCACAGTAGGCAAAAGCTGACGCAGCTTGGCCGCATGCGCCGCGCTGGGAACTGCCAGCGTCAATTGCTGTCTGTCTATACGAGCAACTTTACAAGCCTTGCCCAAAGCAGGTGGCAAGGCTTTATTGACATGGGTCTGTGCCGCCATTAGCTGCCGGGCCATTTCCAGTACCTGGGAACCCTGCTGGTCGTTGGCCAGCCAACCCAAAGCGTGGCTTTGCCCGCTACTGCGTTTTTTCGCGGCTGAGGTAAAAGGGGGCTTCCAGGTCATGTTCGAGGTTATACGAGAGTGGATCAACATAAAGACTATACGTCCTTAGATGCTAAAGCCAAAGGGGTGCGCCGTACGGTGATCGCCCTGGTGGCTCTGGTATCGCTGGGCGTTTCCGCTGGCGCAGGCGCTTTGGTGCAGTCGCACTGGGGTGATCGCGGTGGCGTCTTGCTGGATGCGGGTATGGCTCAAAGCCAGGCCGCCGCCATGCAGGATAACGTGACCCGTCTGGCTGAAAAAGTGGGCGGTTTGCAGGCCAAACTGATTGAGATGGACGGCGTTACCAAGCGCGTGGCCAAAGCAGCCGGAATCGAATACACCGATCCGGAGCTGGCTGGTGCCATGCCCGTCCAGGATCTGGAAGTCATGGACAGCATGGATGGCGCTGATCTGGTCTGGAACGCGGATCGCCTGGGTGAGCAGTTGGATAATCTGGCCAAACAGATGTCCGAGCAGCAGGACTGGTTCCAGATGCTGGACACCGTGCTGACCGAGCGCTCCGGCAACGAAGCGCGTCTGCCCAATTACCGTCCCGTCGATTATGACGAGGTTGCTTCCTCCTTCGGCTGGCGTCGTCACCCGATTTCGGGTCGCCATGCCTTGCACGAAGGTCTGGACTTCCCGGCTCCCAAGGGAACGCCGATTTATGCGGCTTCCGGCGGCGTAGTGTCTGAAGCCCGTTACATGACGGGTTACGGCAAGCTGGTGGAAATCAATCATGGCAATGGCATGAGCACCCGATACGCCCATGCGTCCTCGATCGTTGTTAAATTAGGCGACGTAGTAGAGAAAGGGCAGTTGATCGCTCGAGTCGGGTCTACGGGACAGTCCACTGGCTCGCACCTGCATTTTGAGGTGCGCATGGCGGGACAGGCCCTGGACCCTAAGCTTTTTCTGCCTGCGCGTGAGTACGTAGAACAGCAGATCGCGCAATTGGATTCGGACAAGTAGTTCCGTCTCGCAGCATGTGCGTTAAACTGATTGTTTGCTTGCGCATTCCTTTTAACCAGAGATAGGCTCGAGGCACAGATTCAAGCCCTTGCGGCCTCGCCTACATTGACGACACAAGAATGGTTTCATTGCTGAAAAAGCTTATTGGCAGTCGTAACGACCGACTGCTCAAACAGTACCGTAAGCAGGTCGCCCAGATTAATGCTCTTGAGCCTTCTATTCAGGGCCTGAGCGACGAGGCCTTGGCTGCCAAGACGCAGGAGCTGCGCCAACGTGTTCAGGATGGCGCCTCGCTTAACTCGCTCTTGCCCGAAGCTTTTGCCATCGTGCGCGAAGCGGGTATCCGTGTATTTGGCATGCGCCACTTTGACGTGCAGATGCTGGGCGCGATTGCCTTGCACAACGGCAAGATTTCCGAAATGCGTACGGGTGAGGGTAAAACCCTGACCGCTACCCTGGCTGTGTACCTGAATGCACTGTCCGGCAAGGGCGTGCACGTAGTGACGGTTAACGATTACCTGGCACGACGCGATGCCGCCTGGATGGGCCGTCTGTACAACTTCCTGGGTCTGAGCGTGGGTGTGGTGGTTCCCCAGCAAGACAATGCCGAGAAGATTGCCGCCTACCAGGCCGACATTACCTACGGCACCAATAACGAATTTGGTTTCGACTACCTGCGCGACAATATGGAATACCGCGCCGAGGATCGCCGCCAGCGCGGTTTGTCCTACGCGATTGTCGACGAAGTTGACTCCATCCTGATCGACGAAGCCCGTACTCCGCTGATTATCTCCGGCCAGGCCGAAGACAATACCGAGCTGTACGTGCGCATGAACGTGGTTCCGCCCATGCTGACCCGCATGACGCAAGAGCCTCGTCCACACGAGCCCGAGCCCGAAGGCGACTTCTGGGTCGACGAAAAGGGCCAGCAGGTTCATATTTCCGAAGCTGGTCACGAGCGCGCCGAGCAGATCCTGACCGAAATCGGTTTGCTGCCTGAAGGCGAATCGCTGTACGAGCCACGCCACATTTCCCTGATGCACCACCTGATGGTCGCCCTGCGCGCCCACAATCTGTTCTTCCGCGACCAGCAATACGTGGTCCAGGATGGCGAAGTGGTAATCGTGGATGAATTTACCGGCCGCTTGATGGCAGGTCGCCGTTGGTCCGATGGCTTGCACCAAGCCGTGGAAGCCAAGGAAGGCGTTCGCATTCAGAACGAAAACCAGACCCTGGCTTCGATTACCTTCCAGAACTACTTCCGTATGTACGACAAGCTGTCGGGCATGACGGGTACGGCCGATACCGAAGCCTACGAGTTCCAGGAAATCTACAGCCTTGAAACCGTCATCATTCCACCGAATCGTCCGCTGGCCCGTAAGGACCAGAACGACCAGGTTTTCAAAACGGATGACGAAAAATTCAATGCCATTCTGAAAGACATCCAGGACTGCCACGAACGTGGTCAGCCTGTTCTGGTGGGTACCACCAGCATTGAAAACTCCGAGCTGATCTCCACACGCCTGAACGCTGCTGGCGTCAAGCACGAGGTGCTGAACGCAAAGCAACACGCCCGTGAAGCCGATATTGTGGCTGAAGCCGGTATGCCTGGTCACGTGACCATCGCCACCAATATGGCCGGTCGTGGTACCGACATTGTGTTGGGCGGCAGCATCGAGCGTCCGATTGCGCAGGTTCGTGAAAACGAGTCCCTGAGCGCCGAGCAGAAAGAAGCCCAGATTCAGGCTATTCGTGCTGCCTGGGAGCCGCTGAACCAGCAGGTCAAACAAGCCGGTGGTTTGCGCATTATCGGTACCGAACGTCACGAATCTCGCCGTATCGACAACCAGTTGCGTGGTCGTGCAGGTCGTCAGGGTGACCCAGGTTCCTCGCGCTTCTACCTGTCGCTGGAAGATTCGCTGATGCGCATCTTTGCCGGTGACCGCGTGCGCGCCATTATGGAGCGCCTGCGCTTGCCAGAAGGCGAGCCTATCGAAGCCCGCATGGTGACTCGTTCCATCGAGTCTGCCCAGCGCAAGGTTGAGGCCCGCAACTTCGATATTCGTAAACAACTGCTGCAGTATGACGACGTGGCTAACGATCAGCGCAAGGTGATCTATGCCCAGCGTAACGAAGTGCTGGAATCGGCCGATATTACCGAAACCATCAGCAGCCTGCGCGAAGCCGCTGTCAGCCGTCTGTTCCGTGAATACGTGCCGCAAGACACGATGGAAGAGCAATGGGACGTTCCTGGTCTGACCACCGCTTTGCAAAGCACCTTCCAGATTGATCTGCCCCTGGCTGAAATGCTGGAGAAAGAATCCAATCTGACCGACGACGATTTGCATGATCGCGTTATTGAAGAATCCCAGCGCTTGTTGCAAGCCAAAGTTGATCAAGTGGGTCAGCCTAACTGGGGCAACTTCGAGCGTTCCGTGCTCTTGCAATCCATTGATACGCAGTGGCGTGGCCATTTGCAGGCTCTGGATCACCTGCGTCAGGGTATTCATCTGCGCGGTTACGCCCAGAAAGACCCCAAGCAGGAATACAAGCGTGAAGCTTTCGAGCTGTTCTCCGACATGCTGGACCGTGTGCGTGACGAAGTGGTCAAAGTATTGATGACCGTGCGCATCCAGACACCGGAGCAGGTCGAAGAAGCCGCTGTTGAAGTTCCTGCCAACTCCAATGTCCGTTTCCATCACTCGGATTACGATGCTGCTCTGAGCGGCGAAGATCCTGGTCTGGATGAAATGGCCAGCGGTGATGTGCCACGCGTGGGCCGTAACGACCCTTGCCCATGCGGTAGCGGCAAGAAGTACAAACAGTGTCATGGACGTTTGGCCTGATCCTGATCGGGGTCATCCAGTCTGAAGGCAGCTAGTTAAAAACCTCATGAGTCTTGGCTCATGGGGTTTTTTCTTGGCGGTAGGGAGGCTAGTTTGTAAACATTGGGCTTGTTTCTCTCCCTTAAGCTTTTTTTGCCCTTGCTTCCTGATCCTGTGCTTCTGTTTGGGACTGCTTGGTTTTTGGTTCGGCCCTGCTCTGTTATCTTTCGGTTTCCGATCTTTTGCTCGTGGCTTATGACTTCCGCTACCAAGCTTTTTGCTGGTTTTTGTGAGCACCTTGTTTCAGATTTCTCCTGTTCAAACACGGCGGCACTATCAGGCGCAGATTTTTAGCTTTCCTTCTGTTTTTCTCTTATGACGACGTTTCCTTTATTGCAGCGCGTAGCCCTCGTTGGTGCCGGTGAGGTAGCCCGAGCTTACGGTGCCGCCCTGAAATCAGCCGGTGTACAGATTCCATTCCTGTTGGTGCGACGTGTTAGTCCTGCCGCCCAGGACTTGGCCGATCAGCTAGAGGCTCAGCTTTGCATGCAGGCGGATGCGCAGTGGCAAGAGCTGGATGGCGTCCTGTCTGCCGTGACGGGGACGCAGGCGGCTACGGTGGCGCGTGCCGTCATGCCGCATTTGACGGCGGGAACGCTGTATATGGATTTGTGCACAGCCGAGCCGCAAGACATGGAGGCGATGGATGTTTTGGCTCACCAGCACGGCGTGGAGCTGGCGGACCTGGCCATCATGGGCTCTGTGCCGTCTACAGGCGCTCAGACGGCTTTGCTGGCAGCCGGGCAGGGGGCAGGCAGGGCAGCCGCGTTCTGGCAGGCTCAGGGCGCTCCTGTGCGCATCCTGCCCGGACAGGCCGGGGATGCGATGCGTTTGAAGTTGTTGCGCAGCCTGATGACCAAGGGCTTGGAGGCATTAGGGATTGAAAACCTGATGCTGGCCGAACGTATGGGCTTGAGGGCAGAGCTGTATGAAGTGCTGGAGGATTTGAACCAGCGGGGCTTGCAGGACTTCATGGAGTCCTGCTTGCGCAGCCATCTGGTACATGGCGTGCGCCGTCGTGACGAGGTTCTGCAAGTGCGCCGTCAATTGGAATTGGCTGGGATTGAGCCAAGGGTGACCAATGGCGTGCTGGATTTCTTTGAGCACACGGCGCAGACCGAGTCACTCCAAAGAAGTCAGGCCGTTGGGACGCAGGAGAGTCTGGAGGTGTTTTTGGAAGAGGCCCGGCTGTCGTCCTCCCGGTCTTAATTGCTTGGAAGGACAGTTTGGCACTCCCGTCAGATGCTTCGCGTCTGAGCTTGAGCCAGCTTGTGGGATTGGCTATTAAGTTTTTCTCCCGGGAAGGGGAGAGAGCTTGTGCTTAATCAGATGAAGCAATCATGCTGAAAACCAACGAGCCCCCCGACACTTGGGTGTTCCAGTGTTCGGGCTTATCGGGACCAGAAAATTAAAAGACGTGATCTAGTCCCTTTGACGTAGATATAAAAAAAAACCGGCCAGGAGCCGGTTTTTTTAATCATGACTGCTGGCGATTTACAGCAAGAACACCGTCGCCAGTCCCAGGAACAGCAGGAAGCCCAGCGAGTCCGTCGCAAAAGTCAGCAGCACCGAGGAACCCACAGCCGGGTCATTGCCAAAGCGATCGCGCAGAATCGGGATCATCACGCCCAGCGCGGCGCCAATCAGCATATTGCCTATCATGGCAGCCATCATCACAGCAGCAATGGCAATCGAGCCGGAGATGAACCAGGCAAAGAATGCCGTCACGGCACTGCCACAGACGCCGACCAGAAAGGTCACCAGCAGTTCACGCTTGATCAGTGGGATGACGTTGGAGCCTGTGACACGACCCGTGGCAATGGCACGAATAATCATGGTCATGGTCTGGTTGCCGGAGTTGCCACCAATACCGGCCACAATCGACATCAGGAAGGCCAGAATCACGATATGGCTGACGGTGTCCTCAAAGCGTGAGGCAATAAAGGAAGCCGTCGCGGCGGTACAGAGGTTGATCAGCAACCACGGTGCCCGGTTACGGATAGCCGTACGGATGGGCGAGAAAATGTCGTCCTCTTGCAGACCGGCGCGGGACAGGGCCTGTTCTTCCGAGTCCTCTTGCAGCACGTCCACCACTTCGTCAATGGTGACGCGGCCAATCAGGCGGCCTATATCGTCCACTACAGGGGCGGACACCAAGTCATATCGCTCAAACGCCCCAGCGGCGTCCGAGTCCGAATCCAGCGGGTTCAGCGCCAGATAGTCCGTGGACATAACCGTTGATACCAGGGTTTCAGGTTCGCTGACCAGCATGCGGGTCAGGGACAGGGTGCCTTGCAGTTTGTCGGCGCGGTCTACCACGAAGATCTGGTCCGTGTGGTCGGGCAGTTCCTGCAAGCGGCGCAGATAACGCAAGACCACTTCCAGGGTGACGTCCTCACGTACGCGCACCATGTCAAAGTCCATGATGGCGCCCACGGTGTCTTCGGGGTAGCCCATGGCTTCGATCAGTTGCGCACGCTCTTCGTCCGTCAAGCCACGTTGCACGGCGGCCACCACATCGGGCGGCAAGTCTGGCACCAGATCGGCAATCTCGTCGGCATCCATATTGCCGGCGGCGGCGATCAGGTCTGCCGCGTCCATGGAGCGGATCAGGGATTCACGTGCCCAGTCGGCCACTTCCAGCAGCACGTCGGCATCGTGCTCGGCATCGACCAGTTGCCAGATAGCCTGGCGTTCCAGCTCGGGCAAGGACTCCAGAATGAAGGCAATGTCGGCTGGATGCAGATCGTTCAGGATGGTCTTGATTTCGCTTTCATGCTGGCGATGAATCAGACCTTCAAGCAGGTTGGAGCGGTCGTCGTCCTCGAACTGACGCTGGGCCAGCGACTCGACCACTTCCTGGCGTTTAAGGATGTTCTTCAGGCGATAGAGTGCCTGTTGCGCATCCTCGGGCTCCAGGCGGCGCGGCTTGGGAGTGTCGCTGGGCGAAGTAGGGGGTACCAGGTTTTCCTGCATAGGCCTGCCTGTCACGAATACTTAGAGAGGGGGCAGCGGGCGGCTGCGGCGCTCGTCATCGGTGGCCACATAGGTCAGTGTGGCTTCCGTTACCTTGACCGTTTCCAGTTGCAGGCGTTTGCGTTCTGCATACACTTCCACCGACACCGTAATGGAGGTGCGGCCGGTTTTGACGATTTCTGTGTAGAAGCTCAGCAAGTCACCGACAAAGACCGGCTGCTTGAACGTGAAGGCATTGACGGAAATGGTCGCCACACGGCCTTGGGCGCGTCGGGTTGCGGGAATGGCCCCGGCAATGTCCACCTGGGACATGATCCAGCCGCCGAACACGTCACCGTGAATATTGGCGTCTGTAGGCATGGGCATGACGCGCAGGGTGGGTGCTCCGTCCGGCAGCGAAGAAAGATTGCTTGAGGTAGTCACAAATACTCCCGTATTGGAAGAAGGGGCTGTGGGGCCGCTGTCTGCAGCGTACGACGCACGCCGTCAGAAATAGAACCTGCCATTGTAACGGCAAGCTTTGGGCCCGCTATGAAACATTTGTTAAAGCGTCAACGGTGTTGTGCCAGCCAATCCAGCGCCAGCTTGGCCCAGTAACTGGCACCAATGGGAATCAGGGTGTCGTTGAAGTCGTAGCTGCCGTTGTGCAGCATGCACGGGCCCATGCCGTGGCCCTGACTGCGATGGTCGCCATCCCCATTGCCCAGCCAGACATAGCAGCCGGGCACTTCCTGCAACATGAAGGAGAAGTCTTCGGCGCCCATAGAGGGGCGGATATCCTGGCGCAGCTTGTCGGGGCCGACCAGTTCCTGAATGACCTGGGCGCAAAAGGCCGCTTGCTCAGGATGGTTGATGGTGGGGGGATAACGACGGTCAAAGTCGAACTGGGCGGTACAGCCCAAGGCGGCACAGCTTTGTTCGCTGAGCTCGCGCATGCGGGTTTCGACCAGATCCAGCGCTTCGGTGGAGAAGGTGCGTACCGTGCCGCGCATGACGGCTTCGTTGGGGATGACGTTGTCAGCCGAACCGGCATGAATCTGGGTAATGCTCAGGACCACAGGTTCCAGCGGGTCCACATTGCGGCTGACAATGGTTTGCAGGCTTTGTGCCAGTTGCACGGCTGCCATGATGGGATCGGCACCCAGATGTGGCATGCCGCCATGTGCGCCTTTGCCTTCAATGCGGATTTCAAAGGTATTGCTGGAGGCCATCATGGCACCGGGCAGGACGCCAAAGGTGCCTGCTGGCATGCCGGGCCAGTTATGCAGACCAAAAACCGCCTGCATCGGGAACAGCGTGAACAAGCCGTCCTTGATCATTTCGCGTGCGCCGCCAAACCCTTCTTCGGCAGGCTGGAAAATCAGATAGATGGTGCCTGCAAAGTTGCGGTTTTCAGCCAGATAGCGTGCTGCGCCCAGCAGCATGGCCGTATGGCCATCATGCCCACAGGCATGCATCTTGCCGTCATGACGGCTTTTGTGTTCAAACTCGTTCAGTTCCTGCATGGGCAGGGCGTCCATATCGGCGCGCAGTCCTACTGATGGTCCTTCGCCGCCTGTACCCTTCAAAATGCCTACGACACCCGTGACGCCCAGGCCACGGTGTACAGGGATGTCCCATTTCTCCAGCCAGGACGCGACTTGATCGGCTGTCCGGGTTTCCTCGAAAGCCAGTTCGGGATAAGTGTGGAGATCACGCCGGATGGCCGCAATTTCATGGGACCAGGCGGAAATGGGTTCAAACAGCTTCATGATGCGGGCTTGTCCTTGGGCTTGAACAATAAAGTAGAGTAGAGTTAACCATAAATAAACACGTATTAGGTGACAAGCCCTTGGATACTCAGCAAAAACCTTGGCTCGAGCATTATCCCGCATCCGTGCCCCATGACATCCAGCTAGGAGCCGAGCAGACCTTGATTGACTGTCTGGATGCGGCGATCAAAAAGCATAAAGACAGGACCGCGCTGACCTTTATGGGGTATGACATTTCCTATGCTCATCTGGACCGCAGCGCCGATGCGTTTGCCGCCTGGTTGCAGGCACAGGGTCTGGAGCGTGGCAGCCGTGTCATGTTGATGCTGCCTAATGGTTTGCCGTTCCTGATTTGCCTGTTGGGCACGATGCGGGCAGGCATGGTGGGCGTCAACACCAACCCCCAATACACAGAACGCGAACTGGAGTTTCAACTGGCCGATAGCCAGGCGCAGGTCATCGTGATTCTGGAAACCTTTGCGCATGTGCTGGAACAAGTGCCAGCCGCCGTCAAACCGGCCCATGTGGTGTTGAGCACCGTGGGTGATCTGATGGGTTTCAAGGGCAGTGTCGTGAACTTTGCCGTGCGTTACTTGAAACGTATGGTGCCGTCTTACTCCTTGCCCGGTGCGCAGCGTTTGGAAACTGTGCTGGCCCAAGGCAGCAAATCAAGTGTGAAGCGTCAGCAGGCCAAGCCTGATGATCTGGCGCTCTTGCAATATACCGGCGGGACAACGGGGCGCCCCAAGGGGGCGATGCTCAGCCAACGTAATCTGATGGCTAACGTCTTGCAGGTCGAGGCGGTTGGTTTCCCCGCTTTGGGTGACTTCAAAGGCCCGGCCTACACCATGATGGTGGCTTTGCCGCTGTATCACATCTTCGCTTTGACCGTCTGCGGCTTGTTTGCCATGTATGCTGGTATGCATATGGTGCTGGTCATGAATCCGCGCGATCTGAATTCGGTTCATAAAGCCTGGAAGCGCAATCCGCCTGAAGTGGTGCCTGCGGTGAACACCTTGTTCAATGCCCTGGCCAACCATGAAAAATTCCGTACCTTGCCTTTTGCTCAGCTCAAATTGTGCTTGGCGGGTGGGGCGGCTTTGCAAAAAGCCGTGGCCGAGCGTTGGCTGGCTGTGACAGGCTGCCCCTTGATTGAGGGTTACGGCTTGTCGGAAACCTCGCCGGTTGTGGCGGTGAACTCCACGGACTCACGGGAGTACAGCGGCACGATTGGTTTCCCTTTGCCGTCTACCGATGTGCTCTTGCTGGATGAGCAAGGTCAGCCCGTTGCCATGGGTGAGCAGGGCGAGTTGGCCGTTAAAGGGCCACAGGTTATGTCGGCTTACTGGAATCAGCCAGAGGAAACGGCGAACGTCTTTACTCCTAATGGTTTCTTGAAGACGGGCGATATTGGTGTCATGGATCAGCAGGGGCGAATTCGTCTTGTGGATCGCAAGAAGGACATGATTCTGGTGTCGGGCTTCAACGTCTATCCGAACGAAATTGAAGATGTGGTCGCGGCTCACCCGGATGTGCTGGAAGTGGCGGCAGTCGGTGTGCCCAGCGAGCATAGCGGGGAAAGCATCAAGCTGTTTGTGGTGAAGCGCAATCCATCCTTGACGGAAGCGGATATCAAACAGTGGTGCAAAGAGCGTCTGACGGCTTACAAGCGGCCACGCGTTATCGAGTTCCGGGATGAACTGCCCAAGAGCAACGTAGGCAAGATTTTGCGTCGAGTTCTGCGGGATGAGGCCGCCAAGCCCAAAGCGCAGGCGTGATTTGGCGGGTCGGGGAAGGGGGCGATTGCTCAGCTAATCGCCAAACTTGGCCTGGAACCCGACCTGCTTAAAAAAAGCGAGCCATTTAAAACGGCTCGCTTTTTTATCGGGTGATGGAGATCGGACCAGAAGGTCTGGTAACTAGCCCCGGATATATAGCGTTAAGGCTTGGGTTTGGTCGGACGCTGTGTCAGCGAAGGACGCACCATGCCCAGTAACTCATCGGCAATGTGGGCATTTCCTGCGTAGACGTGGCCACTGACGGGCCAAGGCTCTTCCTGATACAAGTCCTGGCACACACCCTTGGCTTCACGCACCAGCAAGGTGCCAGCGGCAACGTCCCAGGGGGCCAGACCCATTTCCCAATAACCGTCGTAACGGCCGCAAGCTACCCAGGCCAGATCCAGTGCCGCCGCGCCCATGCGGCGTACGCCACGGCTGCCGGTAATGGCGGCGTTCAGGCTGGGCATGTACTGGTCGGAAAAGGAAAAGTCGCGGAATGGAAAGCCGGTGGCCAGGACCGAATCCGCCAGTTTTTTGGATGAGGAGGTTTGAATACGGCTGCCATTTAACCAGCTACCTACACCGTACATGGCTGTAAACATTTCTTCGCGGCACGGGTCGTAAACCACCGCAATGACGGGGGTGTCCTGGGCCAGCACGCCGTTATCCATCTGGGTGCCTGCCGGAGCGATCAGGGCGACCGAAACCGCGTAATGGGGGATGCCATGCAGGAAGTTGGTGGTGCCATCCAGCGGGTCTATATACCAGGTGGGACGGCCTGTATTCACGCCACCGCTTTCCTCGGCCACGATATCAATCTCGGGGGTGCGTTCCATCAACACACTGATGCAGGCCTGCTCGGCTTCGTGATCGGCTTGCGACACCAGGTCGTTGTGCATTTTGTTGCTGATCACCAGAGAGCTACGGTCCGACGCATAGGCTTGTAAAATAGCGGCGGCGGCATGGGCTGCAGTAACAGCAGCGTCCAGGCAGGCGCTGAGCGGTAAACGTGACAATGGCATGGCAATCCGGTTTTGAAAAAAGAAAAGTCTGGAACAGGGACTTTTTATTGTACGTGTTTGTTGGTGTCAGTTTGATTAAGGCCAGTTTAAGGGGTTCAAGCGTGTGTGATGGTTGTTTTGGGCAGGAAAATTAATGGTCGCTGCTGCTTCTGAGCCCTTGGTGCCCGCCGTTCTGGAGTTCAACGATCACGGCGTGCCCGTCAGTGCGATCTATCAAGATAGCTACCATCCCGCCGATGGCCCCTTGGGCCAGGCCCAGCGGGTTTTTCTGCATGGTAATGGCTTGCCCGAGCGATGGCGGGGGCGGCGTCAATTCACGATTTGTGAAACCGGCTTTGGTTTAGGGGCCAGTTTCCTGGCGACCTGGCAGGCCTGGCGTCAGGACCCGGAGCGCAGTGATCGTCTGCACTTTGTATCGGTAGAGGCCCATCCCTTCCGTCAGAGCGATTTGGTGATCTTGTACGCGCGCTTACCGGAGGAGTTGCAGGAGCAAGCCCAGGAATTATTGGCAGCCTGGCCTACGCTGGTGCCAGGTATACACAGGCTGGAGCTGAATGAGGGCCGCGTCACACTGACCTTGGCCTTTGGACAAGCCGAAACCATGATGCGTGAGCTGCAGTGCCATGCTGACGCGTTTTATCTGGATGGCTTTGCGCCCCGGGGGAATCCCTCGATGTGGTCGCGCTCTGTGTTGGGGCAGTTGGTGCGTTTGGCGGCGCCGGGGGCGACAGCGGCTTCCTGGTGTTGTGCCGGGCAGGTACGGCGTGATTTGACCTCGGTAGGCTTTGAAGTCGAGAAAGTGCCGGGAGCAGGTGGCAAATGGTGCACCATACGCGCCCGTTTGCGAGCTCATCTTGGACGGCGTGGCAATTTGCCGGAGCAGCAGGGCCGGGTAGTCGTGATTGGGGCCGGTTTGGCCGGTGCGGCCTGCGCCTGGGAGTTGGCTCGCAAAGGTGTGCCCGTTCTTGTTTGTGATCCCGTCTTGAGTAAAGGCCTGGATGCGACTCATCAAGGCCATCGTCTGGCCGCGATCTCCCCCGTTTTTGCGCTGGATGACGCTCCCTTGGCTCGTCTAAGCCGAAATGCTGTGCTGCATGCCTGGCAGGGCTGGAAGAGCCTGCCGGAGGCGGCCCGTCCGCGTCGAGTAGGCACGCTGGTTTTTGGACAGGCAGGTAATAGCGATGCCGATATTCAGCAGGCGTTGGAGCATCTGGCCTTGGACACGGACTGGGTGCAGTGGCAGGATCGTGAACAAGGTTCCGCTCTGGCTGGCGTGCCCCTGCAAGGCGGAGGTCTGTTTTTCCCGCAAGGGATGGTGGTCGACCCCAGTGCCCTGGTTGCACATTTGCTGGATCATCCCTTGATTCAATGCCTGCCCGAAAAGGTATTTCTGCAGACGACGCCAGAACCGGGGGTATGGGATGTTTGTAAATCCACAGGAGAAACGCTGGAGCGCAGCAATCGAATTGTGATTGCCGCCGCCGCTGACAGTGTGAGCGTGCTGCCCGAGGAGGTCGTGGCCGCATATCCTATGCCACGGCTGGCAGCGATGCAGCGTCTGGCCGGACAGGTTACATATCTGCCTGCCGGGCAAGCATTGAGTAATGGTGAAGTGACTTTAAGCGGTCAGGGCTATATCCTGCCTGTTGGCCCTTACGGACAAGTTATCGGTAGCACCTATGAACGTTTTGGTGAATTTGCCCAGGTCAGCGCCCAGGGACATCAGCAAAATATTCAAAAAGTCTCGGCCATGCTGGCTGAGCCCACCGATGTGGATATACCTGAACACGGCTGGGCCGGTTGGCGTTGTGCCTTGAGTGATCATTTGCCCGTGATGGGTTTTGTGCCGGGCCAGCCCGGATTGTTTATGGCTGCGGCTTACGGCTCACGAGGATTGAGTTGGAGCTTGCTGGCAGCCAGCTTGTTTGCTGCTTATTGTCTGGAGGAACCAGTTCCTTTGGAGCGGCGTCTGGAGCAAGCCTTAATACCCCGCTAAGGCCAGTTTTTCGATTTATTTCGGCGAAATTTGAAGCAACATTTTCCTTTGTAGCGCAAATACGTCAAAATAGTGGCCTTGTTAAGTAATCTTGAGCGTGACCCTGCGATCAGCATCGTGCCGTTCGCTCCACTCTGACGACGTGACACAATTGTTTAATCATCTGAGTTTGTTGACGACGAAACCGGCCCTGGCCGATTTCGCTTTTGTCGAAACCGATTTTGCGCTGCGCATCGAAGCCCATGCGCCGGGTGTTTTTCGTTTCCGCTGTATGCCGCTTGCCCGGCTGGATAATGAAAAAATCAGTCCCCGTGCTAAAGCTTTGAGCGACATGCTGCTGGCCCGCCATGAGGCGGTCAGCGAATTCCAACTGGAAGCGGCCGACTCTGGCTGGCGGATTGAGCAGGGCGAGCTCGCCTTGCACATCCAGGCCAATCCCTGGCGCTTCGAAATCCGCCGTGGCGAGCAACTGCTTTTGAGCAGTGCCGAGCAGCCTTTGACGCTTGTCCAGGAACCCGCTGCCTGCTGGCAACTGGATCTGGCTCTGGCCGAGGAAGACGCTCTGTTTGGTTTGGGTGAAACCCTGGGCGAGTTGGACCGCCGCGAAGAAACCCTGGATAGCGACCGCCCGGAAGACCGCAGCTTGCCTCTGCTCTGGAGTACGCAAGGGTGGGGCCTGTACATCAATACCTTTGAACGGGTCGAGCACGATCTGGGTCAGCAAGACCTGGATTGCTACCGCGCCAGTGTTCATGCGGCCGAGCTGGATTTCTTCCTGTTCCTGGGCGACCCCAGCGAGATCATCAACCAGTACTCCGCCTTGACGGGTCGTGCTGGGCAACCGGGTGTCTCGCCCATGGGCTTGTGGCTGGATGCGGCCCAAGCGCAGGACGTACAGTCCCTGCGTGATCTGGCCAACCAGTGTCGCGAACAGGGTATTGCTCTGGATGTGGCCGTATTGCCTGCGCCCGAGCCCTACGATTTCCAGCAAGACAAACCTGCTCTGGAGTGGAACCCGGCTCGCATGGCGGATCCGCGTGATGCTTTCTCCGCTTTGCAGAACGATCAGTTGCAACTGGCCGCCTGGACACGTCCTTGTGTGCTGGCGGGCACCAGTCTGTTTGAAGAATGGGAAGATCGCGGCTGGTTGCTCATCAATGATGATGACGGCTGCGCCTATGTCTTCCCCGGTGATGAGCTAAGCGGTGGCCGTGACTACGGTTTGCTGGATCTGACCCACAAAGACGTATTCCGCATGTGGACAGAACGCCAACGCCAGATGGTCGACGACGGCCTGGGCGCGGTGCTGTGCAATGCCCGTTTTGATATTCCCGATGCCATTACCAGTCGTGGTGGCGAGTCTGGCGCTTTGTTGCGTGCGATTTACCCCGTGCTGGCGCGTCAGGCTTTGTTTGATGCCGTGGCCGGTCACAAGACGCCGCAAGAAGGCGTTGTGGCCAGTCGCGACTTGAGCCCCTCGTCTCAGCGCTTTGCCTGGCAGTTGGGCCCACAGGTTGAAAATACCTGGGCGGGTCTGACACAGTCCTTGAAGTCGGCTTTGGCAACGGGCAATAGCGGTGTGCCTATCCAAGTGCATGGCCTGGGCAATGCCGCCGCATCAACTAGTGAAATGACACCCGAGCTGTACCTGCGTTGGCTGGCGATGTCGGTGTTCTCGGCCAACTTCAGCTTGCAAGGTATTCCTGCCCTGCGTCCTGATGCCTTCGACGAAGAAACACAAGCGCATGTGAACCATTGGCTGGAATGGCGTTTCCGTCTGGTGCCTTATGTTTTGGGCATTATTGAAGACGCTGTCCGTACCGGTTTGCCGGTACAGCGCTCCATGGCGCAGAGTTTTCCTGGTGATAGCCAGGCTCGCTTGTGGGATACCCAATATCTTTTGGGCCCGGCTTTGTTGGTGGCGCCAGTCTTGCAGCCCGGTCAAGAGATCGAAGTCTACTTGCCTGAGGGCGATGCCTGGTGGGATTTGAGCACGGGTTGGCGCTACGAAGGCGGCACCACCTTGACCATGACCGTGGGTCTGGATCGTTTGCCAGTCTTTGGCCGTGAAGGGCATATGTTGTGTCTGGGGCCTGTGGTCAAGCATACGTCCGAGTTCAACTCGGCCCGTTTGCTGGATGAAGTCTGGATGTTTGGCATGCCCGAACACAGCCCGGTGGTGATGCGCAACAAGATTCGCGTCATGCAGATGCAGGGTTCCAGCTACATCAAGGGTCTGGAAGGCTTGAAGATTCTGCCGTCCGAAGGGCTAGAGGTTAAACGTCGCGGTGCCGAGGTTCGTATTTCGCGCGCCCGTTAAGCCGTAGACGAGTCTGATCGTCTTTGAATGCCTCCCGGCATTGGAGTCTGACTCCAGTATCGGGAGGCATTTTCTATTTATGGCTCGATAAGCCAGGATGCAGATGTTCAGATTTTGTTTCTGAAACCGGAAAAAAGAGAGAGGCAAGACCTGCCAGCGCTGTTATTTCCAGGCTTTTCAAGAAAAAATGCGTTTTCTCCTATTATTTTGCATTTAGGGCTTGACGAGTCCTTGGAATCAGGCCATAATTTCATCTTTCAGTCGGGGGTCGTTAGCTCAGTCGGTAGAGCAGCGGACTTTTAATCCGTTGGTCGCGCGTTCGAGTCGCGCACGACCCACCACTAAACTGAAAACGTAGAAACAAGGCCGCGCTTAGCGGCCTTTTTCTTTGGGCGCTTGCCTTGCACAGCCAAGGTCACATCCGCGCATTGGCCGGTCGGAAATCTTGCTATACAGTGCAGCCCTCAGTATGGTTTCAATATTTCCTTGGGTTATATCTATCTGGTCATAGTCAAATTTGCTTTATGGTAAATTTCGCTTACAGCTCAGGCTTTTATAACTCGACTGACTAACTAGGCTGAGTTCATTTTGATTCGTCTTGAACACATCTCAAAAACCTACTCTTTGGCAGGCAAGACCGTTCATGCATTGAACGACATTTCCTTGCAGATTCATCAAGGAGAGGTCTTCGGTATTATTGGTCGCTCGGGTGCTGGAAAAAGTACGCTGATCCGCATGCTCAATCTGCTTGAACAACCCAGTTCGGGCCAGGTTTGGGTGCAGGACCAGGACATCACACGCTTTTCGGGTGCGCAGTTGCGCGCTTTCCGTCAGGGCGTGGGCATGGTGTTCCAGCATTTCAATCTGCTTCATTCCCGTACGGTTCTGGATAACGTCTGCTTTCCTTTGCGCTTGGCGGGGGTAGATCGTGCCCAACGTCACGCTCGCGCTTTGGAAGTGCTGGAGCTGGTGGGCCTGAAGGACCATGCCAACAAATATCCCCGTCAGTTGTCCGGTGGGCAACAGCAGCGCGTCGGTATCGCCCGCGCCTTGGCAAATCGGCCACAGCTTTTATTGTGTGACGAAGCCACTTCCGCGCTAGACCCGGAAACCACGCAGTCCATTTTGCGTTTATTGCGCGAGATTAATCAGGAACTGGGCCTGACCATTGTGCTGATTACCCACGGCATGGACGTGATTCGTTCCGTCTGTGATCGCGTTGCCGTGATTGATGCGGGCAAGATTGTGGAATGTGGTGAAGTGCTGGATGTGTTCTTGCATCCCCATCACCCCACCACGCAGTCCTTGCTGAGCGAAAGCGGCGTGAATGCTGATGACTGGCATGCCCTGGCTGAAGGTGTCTCGGGCAGCGTGATGCGCTTGAGTGTGCGTGGTGTGGCGACGACCGAGCCTTTGATCAGCCGTATTACCAGCCAACTGGGTCTGAATGTCAGCATCCTGCAGGGCGCCATTGGCCGCATCAAAACCGAGCCTTACGGGCAACTGGTTGTAGCGGTGGAAGGCGATGCGCAGGCTAAAGCGGGGCTGGATGCCTTGCTGACTGAATTGAATGTCCAATTTGAGGTATTGCGGCCATGAACTTTAGCAATTTGGATTGGGCGCTAATTGGAGAGGCCACGGTTGATACCTTGTTGATGACAGGAATCTCGCTGGTTTTTACTGCCATTATTGGTTTGCCTTTGGGTGTGCTGCTGTTTCTGACCAGCCGCAAGCAGATGCTGGATAACGCCTGGATTTACCAGTCCTTATCCTTGGTCGTGAACATTTTGCGTTCCGTGCCATTTCTGATTTTATTGATTGTCATTATTCCGTTGACGCGAATCCTGGCCGGGACCTCCCTGGGAGTACAAGGTGCGATTCCGCCTTTGGTCTTGAGCGCTGCGCCGTTTTTTGCCCGTTTGGTGGAAAACGTGCTGCGCGAACTGGACCCCGGTGTGAATGAAGCCTGCCGTGCCATGGGGGCCAATTCCCGTCAGACCGTGTTGCTGGCTTTATTGCCCGAAGCGACCACAGGAATTGTGGCGGCCCTGATTGTCACGGCCATTGCTCTGGTGGGGTATTCGGCCATGTCCGGTGTGATCGGCGGTGGTGGCCTGGGTGACCTGGCCCTGCGCTTTGGCTATCAACGATATCAAACGGATGTCATGGTGGTTACCGTGACTATCCTGGTGGTGCTGGTGCAACTCCTGCAGGTGTTTGGAGACGCCATGGTGGCTCGTTTGAGCCGTAAATAAGTCCCGGCAGCTATGTTCATAGCCTTGCCTTTCTGAAACTGGAGTCGCTCATGTCTTTGAAGAAATTTGTTCCTGTTCTCGCCTTGTCCGTGTCGGCTCTGCTGGCCAGCGCTGCTCAAGCTGCCGAGACCTTGTCGATTGCTGCTACCCCCGTGCCTCACGCCGAGCTGCTGGAGTTTGTGAAGCCTGCCTTGGCTAAAGAAGGCGTGAACCTGGATATCAAGGTGTTCACCGACTACGTGCAGCCTAACCAGCAAGTTGCTGACGGCCACATTGATGCCAACTTCTTCCAGCACAAGCCTTACCTGGATACCTTCAACAAAGAACACAAAACTGATCTGGTGTCGGTGGCCGTGGTTCACGTTGAGCCCTTTGGTGCTTACTCCACCAAGATCAAGAGCCTGGACGAGCTGAAAGAGGGTGCTCTGGTCGCTATTCCTAATGACCCATCCAATGGCGCACGTGCTTTGTTGCTTTTGCAAAAGGCCGGTGTTCTGACGCTGAAAGATCCTTCCAACATCCTGGCAACCTCGCGCGATGTGGACCAGAACCCCAAGAAGCTGAAGTTCAAGGAACTGGAAGCCGCCACCTTGCCACGCGTTCTGGCGGATGTGGATATCGCCCTGATCAACACCAACTACGCGCTGGAAGCCGGTCTGAACCCCACCAAAGACGCTTTGGCGATTGAAGGTGCAGACTCTCCTTACGCCAACTTGATCGCGGTAGCCGCCAAGTCCAAAGATGATCCACGCGTTGCCAAACTGATCCAGGCTTTGCATAGCGAAGATGTGAAGAAATTCATCGCTGACAAATACAAAGGCTCGATTGTTCCAGCGTTCTGAATCAAGTTTTGATACGCTTGCGTAGAGGAGAAACCTCGGGATTTCCCGAGGTTTTTCTTTTTTTAAAACTATTAAATACAAAGAGTTGGCTTGCTTCGGGTAGGATAGATCAATGCTAGGGCAGGTCATGAGCCTGCGCTGACTTGGGAAAAACATCGAACTGGCTGGTTTCAGGCCAGTCCCTACAGAGGAGTGACGGATGTTCAATAAGAAAATGAAAACCCTGATGGCTGGCCTGACCTTGGCCTTGGCTTTGCCCGCTGGGCAGGCACTGGCACAACAAGGCAAAGAGCTGGTGGTCGCAACGGATACGGCGTTTGTGCCTTTTGAGTTCA
Organism: Alcaligenes parafaecalis; assembly: GCF_026344135.1. Classification (NCBI taxonomy): domain Bacteria; kingdom Pseudomonadati; phylum Pseudomonadota; class Betaproteobacteria; order Burkholderiales; family Alcaligenaceae; genus Alcaligenes; species Alcaligenes parafaecalis. The sequence continues at coordinate 134,608 of NZ_JAPKNA010000003.1, forward strand.
AGCAAAATGGCAAGTACACCGGCTTTGATATCGACTTGTGGGATGCCGTCGCGAAAAAGGCCAATCTGAATTACCGTTTCCAGCCTATGGATTTCAACGGCATTATTCCAGGTCTGCAAACACGCAATCTGGATGCTGCGCTGGCAGGGATCACCATCCGGGACGATCGTAAACAAGTCATCGATTTCTCCGACCCCTACTATGAAAGCGGTCTGGCCATCCTGGTCAATACTGACAACTCTGCCATCAAGGCCGCTTCCGATCTGGAAGGCAAAACAGTGGCTGTGAAGATTGGTACAGCAACTGTGGACTTCATGCAGCGCTCGGTGCCGACCGCCAAGCTCAAGCTGTTCCCCAACATCGACAACGCTTTCCTGGAACTTGCGACGGGCCGTGTGGATGCTGTGGTGCACGACACACCTAACGTGCAGTACTACGCCCAGACGGGTGGCAAAGATCGTGTGAAGGTTACGGGCGCGGTCAAGAGCGGCGACTTCTACGGTATTGCTTTCCCCAAAGACAGCGAACTGGTTCCTGTCGTGAACCAGGCTTTGAAAGACATCCGTGCCGATGGCACTTACGACAAAATCTACCAGAAATGGTTTGGCAAGCAGCCTGATTAAACAGGTTTTGAGCTAAGCGCATGCCAAGCGGTGATCGCGTGTCGTAACGGATCACCGCTTTTATTTTTTGACGCTCTGTTGTGGGCGTTTATTCAAAGACAAAGGTAGCACTGTGACTTTTGAATGGGACGCTATCTGGGGGGCTATGCCTAGCCTTCTGGAAGGTACAAAAATGACGCTGCTCATTACCCTTTTGGGTTTGGTGGGTGGCGCTGCATTAGGTTTTCTGACTGGGGTGATTACCACCTATATCCGGGTGCCGGTCACCTGGCGCCGAGCTGCCCTGTTCGTGTTGGGCGTGTTCGCACTGGGCTTTTTGCTCAAGGGCTTGTCCTGGCTGATGGGCAACTGGCTGAGCTTTGTGCCAGCCTGGATCTGGAGCTCCATACAAGCGCTGATTGTTCTGTCTTTGCTGGGCTTTTTCAGGCGCTATCTGCTGTATGTGATCTCTTTCCTGTGTCAGCTCTATGTGCTGTTCATACGCGGAACGCCTATTGTGGTGCAGGTGATGTTCATCTACTTTGCGCTGCCCATGCTGGCTAATATCCGCATTGACGGACTGACGGCGGCGATCTTCACCTTGATGATCAACTCCGGGGCCTATATCTCCGAGATTGTGCGGGGTGCCTTGCAATCGGTGCCCAAGGGCCTGAAGGAAGCCGGGGAGGCCATGGGCCTGCCGTTTCACAAGATTTTGCGGCACATCATCGGGCCGGTGGCGTTTCGCCGCATGATTCCGGCTATGGGTAACCAATGCATTATCAGCTTGAAGGATTCTTCGCTGTTTATTGTGATTGGTGTGGCTGAGCTGACCCGCCAGGGCCAGGAAATTATTGCCAATAACTTTCGTTCGGTGGAGATTTGGGGAGCGGTGGCAGTGATCTATCTGATCCTGACCGGCCTGATTGCCCTGACTCTGAAGTTGATTGAACACCGCATGAGGATTGTATGAGTATTGTCGAGTTCAAGAAGGTCAGCAAGCGCTTTGGGGACAATATCGTGCTCGACGATATCAGTCTGAATATTGATAAGGGCGAAGTGGTTGTGGTGGTAGGTCCATCCGGTTCGGGGAAATCTACTTTTTTACGCTGCATCAATAAGCTCGAAGACATTCAGGCAGGCGATATTGTGGTCAATGGCTTGAGCGTCAACGGTACGCCAGCCCAGGTGCGCGAGCTGCGCCGGGAAGCGGGCATGGTGTTTCAGCAGTTCAATCTGTTTCCGCAGATGAGTGCTCTGGAGAACGTCATGTTCGGCCCTGTCCATACGCGTGGCACAGGACGTGCTCAGGCCCGTGAGGAGGCCTTGGATCTGCTGGCCAAAGTCGGGCTGGCCGAGCGTGTGAATCATTACCCTAACGAGCTGTCCGGTGGGCAGCAGCAGCGGGTGGCAATTGCGCGAGCCTTGGCCATCAAGCCCAAGCTGATGTTGTTTGATGAGCCTACCTCGGCTCTGGACCCGGAGCTGCGTCAGGAGGTCCTGAAGGTCATGCAATTGCTGGCAGAGGAGGGCATGACGATGGTGGTGGTGACGCACGAAATGGATTTCGCACGCCGTGTGGGCAGTCGCCTGATCTTTATTGATCAGGGTCGCATTGCGCATGATGGCCCGCCTGCCGAGCTGCTGAGCAATCCGCCCAGCCAGCGTCTGAAAGACTTTTTGCAGCACGTTGCCTAGGACGACGGTAAAGGTTCTGAGGCAGGCAGAGCAAGATAATAAAAAAGCCCTTCAGGTTCTTGGCCAAACAGCCAAATCCCTGAAGGGCTTTTTTTGAGCCTGCTCGCCGCAGTCTGACAGGCGGCGGGCTGGTTTTATCTAGCGGGTGTTACGTAGATAGTACGGGTAGCGACTACGCGGTTGGCGCCATCGGGTTTGATGCGAATGGTGACCTGGCGTGGCGTAAAGCCTGCAGGCAGCTCTGCGGAACCGTTGATATAGGCATAACGGCCCACGCTGACAGCCTGGCTGGGCAGATCCACATTACCGGAACGACCATTGGTGTAACGACCGGCCGCTACAAATTCCATGGTGCCGCTGAATTCAGCCTCTTTGCCCTTGTCCTGCATCAGCAGCACAAAATGGTTCAACTGACCGTCGCTAATGCTGAATTCGGCGGCACGAATACCGGGCGAGGTTCCGCGTGGGTCAGGAGGCATGGCATCGGCAAACAGCGCGATGTCTTTTTCCAGCTTGGTGACCATGGCTTGCAGATCGCCAGTCTGTTTGTCCAGCTTGCCTTCTTTCAGGCTGACTTCTTCCAGGTCGCGGCTGGTTTGGCTCAATTGGCCTTGCAGGCGCTGCTTGTCAGCATTGGCGCTGTTCAGGTCGTAGTGCAGTTGTTCCGACTGCTCGACGGTCAGACGGGTGGGGCCATAGCTTTGCTGCAAGAACAGCAAGCCGCCTGCTCCTAGTGCAATACCGGTCAACAGCAACACAAACCAGCGTGGAATGCGGCGTTTTCGGCGGCTGGAGCCGTAGGCGGTGGGTTTGAACACGGTGCGTTTGGAGGAACCAAGCATGAGAACAGACGTTCCTGTCAGACAAGGGACTCAGGCAAACCAAGTCCTGATTACAAAACCCATTAGCATAGACGTCATTGGGGCTACGGAGGCGGGATAGCTGGCTTTGTTGCCCTTTGTTGTGCTTGGAAACGTCTGCCAGCTAGCCGGGAAAATATCAGTTTACTGTGAGGGTGCTAACGATTCCAAGTGTTGGTTTAACTGGGCCAAACGCTCGGGGGTGCCAACATCCATCCAGAAGCCTTGATGCAAGGTGCCCAGCACCTGGTGACGATCAATCGCGGCGTAGAGCAAAGGAGCCGCTTTGGCAGGCTGGTCTTTGGCCAGATGTGCAAACAGCTCGGGTTTGTAGACACCGATACCGCTCAGGGTGGCACTGCGGGCACCGGCAGCGGTTTTTGCGCACAGATGCAATTGTCCATCCTGCATCCCGAAGTCGCCTTCAGGGTGGTGGGGCGGATTGGGGGTCAGGATGAGCCAGGCTTGCTCAGGGCCTTCCCGCAAGCGCTCAGCCATGGCAAAGGCCTGGGCTGGGTCCCAGTCGGACCAGATATCACCATTCATCAACAAGAAAGGCTGGTCCTGGAAAAAATCCAGTGCCTTGGCAATGCCACCAGCAGTTTCCAGTGCCGATGATTCTGGCGAGTAGCTCAGACGCAGCCCCCATTGGCTGCCGTCACCCAGCGTGGATTCGATCTGCTCACCCAACCAGGCGTGGTTGATGATGACTTCACGAAAGCCTGCCTTGGCCAGTGCTCGCAAGTGCCAGACGATCAAAGGCTGACCACCGGCGGGAATCAGAGGTTTGGGGCAGGTGTCGGTCAAGGGACGCATGCGCTCGCCTCGACCGGCCGCCAGAATCATGGCGCGCATCAGACCGTCATGCCCAAAACAGTTTGGCGACCTTCAAGGCGATTGAGCAGGCGCAGCAAGCCGTTGAAACACTCGTAGCGGCTGGCGACTTGATGCACATAGCCCAGCAGGCGTGGCATGTGGTCCAGATAGTGGTGCTTGCCGTCGCGTAGCGACAAGCGGGCAAACACACCCAGAATACGCAGGTTGCGCTGCAGGCCCATCCATTCGTACTGCTGATGGAACACCGCAAAGTCGGCGGGTACGTCCAGACCGGCTTCCATGGCGGCCTGCCAGTAGCGAATCGCCCAGTCCAGTTGCTGCTCTTCGGTCCAGGTGACGCGGGCGTCCATGACCAGGGAAGCGATGTCATACGTGATCGGGCCAGCCAGGGCGTCCTGATAGTCAATGACGCCGGGCTCGGTCTGGCCGGGCAGGGGCATCATCAAATTAGGGCTGTGGAAATCCCGATGCACGAGTACAGTAGCGCTTTGCACATTGGCCTGAACCAGCTCGGCAAAGGTTTTGCACAGCATTTCCTGATCTTTCTCGCTCAGCTCAAACTGGCGATGCTTTTGTATGTACCACTCCGGGAACACTTGCAGCTCTTCCAGCAGGCGCTGTTCGTTGTAAGGAGGCAAACCGGTGGTGTCGGCCTGTTGCAATTTCACCAAGGTCAGCAAGGTACTGCGGTACAGTTTGTCCAGTTCGCTTTGCGGCATGGGGTTTTGCAGCGCGTTCTGAAAATTGTCCTGGCCCAGGTCGCTGAGCAGTAAAAATCCTTGTTCGGTGTCGGCCGCCAGAATTTCGGGGACATGAATGCCAGTCGGTGCCAGCAGTTCGGTGACATGCACAAAGGGTTTGCAGTCTTCAGTTACCGGGGGAGCATCCATCAACACGACGGTGCGATCCTGGGCCTGCAGACGAAAATAGCGGCGAAAACTGGCATCGCTGGACGCTGCGTGCAGGCTATCCAGATCCAGCCCGAATTGGGCTTTCAGGGTGTTTAGCCAAGTGATGGCTTGCTGCAAACGAGGGTCGGTAGCGGCAGAAATAGAAGCAGACATAAATAGAGGGAAGCAGAAGATCGTAACGGATTAGTGTTTAGCAGTGCCGCTAAACGGCAGGCTTAACTATAATACCGGGTCGCCAGGGTTTTTCACCTGGTACGAGCAAATGCAGGACACAACTGGAGGCGCAGTCTTAGTGCGAGTTGCGGCGTGGTACATCGTGTTGATGATGACAGGCATGGGGATTGCCCAGGCTCAGTCGTCCGTGCGTCCGTCTTTAAAGACGTCCCCCGGTTTGCAAGTGCGCAAACTCCAGGAAGAGGATATGGCCGTCTACTTGATAGGCGACCAGATGAAAACGCTGGAAGACGGCACCTTGCGTCTGGAAGGTGGCGCCCAGGTACGGCGTATTGATTCCGTCGTCAAAGGCGACCGGATCGACTATCAGGAAAAAACCGGCCTGGTTGAAGTGCGTGGCAATGGTCTGATCATGCGCGATGGCGCTTTGGTACGCAGCCCGGAGTTTGATTACAACCTGGATGCTGATACGGGGCGCATGTCGTCCCCGGAGTTCTGGCTGGGTGCCACCGGCGGCAGCGGAACAGCGACGCAGGCTGATATTCTCAGCTCCAACCATATGCGTCTATCCGATGTGAATTATTCGGGTTGCCCGTGTCCCGAGCCGGCCTGGTACATCCAGTCACCCAAGGTGGATTTGTATTCCAAGGAAAATGAAGGGGTGGCGCGTAATGGCGTCTTGTACTTCAAGGGTGTGCCCCTGTTGTATTCCCCCTACTTGACCTTTCCGCTGCGTAAAGAGCGCAAGTCCGGCTTCTTGTTGCCTACCTATGGCATGACGACCCGCGGTGGTTTGGACCTGAGCGTACCGTACTACCTGAATCTGGCCCCCAATTACGATGCCACGCTGACACCGCGCTTCATGAGCAAACGGGGTGCCATGCTGGGTGGAGAATTCCGTTACCTGGGTGATGGTTTCTCGGGCGAGTTGACGGGTAATTACCTGCCTGATGACAAGGAACTGGGCTATAAGCGTTGGTTGTTCATGGGGCAGTATCGCCAAAACTTGCCCGCTAATTTCTATCTGAATGCAGACATTCGTCGTGTCTCGGACGATGACTATTTCCGCGATTTCAGCAGCTTCGGCCTGAATGATTCCACGATTCAGGATTTGGCCAGTACCCTAACTTTGGGCTGGGGCGGCTCCAAGTATTTCCGCTCTCACGTTAGCGCCACACGCTATCAGACTTTGCAGGACTCCAGTACCAACTATCGCCAGCCGCAATACGACAAATTGCCAGAATGGTATTTGGGCGCATCCCGTTATAACTGGGGTGGTTTTGATGTGGTCAGTGATAACTACGCGACCCGCTTCCGCTTGCCGTTTTACAGCGGTAATTTGAGTGAATTCGATAGTATGCGCAGCACGCGTCTGGCCCCAGACGGCACGCGTTTTTCGTCTTACACGACGGTGGCCTATCCTGTCATTCGTCCCGGTTGGTACATCACCCCTAAAGCTGGCTTGCACATGAGCCAATACCAGACAGACTGGTATGTGGGTGATCCTAATATGGCCCGGTTTGCTGACCGTGCACGTACGCAAAGCCGTGTGTTGCCGATTTTGTCCGTCGATTCGGGCATGACCTTCGAGCGCGATACCACTTTGTTCGGCAACGAATCCATCCAGACTCTGGAGCCACGCGTTTACTATCTGTATGTTCCTTACCGGGATCAGTCTACGCTGCCCTTGTACGACACCAGTCTGGCCAGTTTCAACTTCGCCCAGGCGTTCAGCGAGAACATCTTCTCCGGTGGTTGGGACCGTATTTCCAATGCTAACCAGGTAACGGTAGGTTTGACCTCGCGTTGGCTGGATGCCGATACGGGCTATGAGCGTCTGGTGCTGCAAGCGGCCCAGCGTTTGTATTTTGATAAGCAAACCGTTACTTTGAGCGATGAAAAAGCGCGCACCAGTACCCGTTCCGACTACCTGGTCGGTGCCAGTGCCGCCTTGACCAACACGTTCTCGGTGAACTTTGATGCTCAGTTCAACCCGGATGAAAGACGCCGTAACCGTTTGGCTTCCGGTATTCGTTGGCGTCCTAAACGCCTGGCAACACTGGGTGTGAACTATCGTTATGAGCGTGACCCGCGTCAGGTTGTCGATCCTACCTTCACGCCACTGGAAGAGGATCATCGCGGTAAAGAATACGTTTCCATGACGGGCCAATGGCCCTTGAGCAACAAGCTGTATGCCGTGGGACGTTACGATTACTCCATCCAGGAAAGCCGTGGTACGCAAACTGTGATGGGGCTGGAATACAAAGGGGACTGTTGCTGGGCAGCGCGTGTGGTCATGCAACGCTATGCTGTTTCGGCTCGGGAAACCAATAAAGCCATCTACTTCCAGTTGGAGCTTTCCGGTCTGGGCGGGATTGGTAACGACCCTATCAAAATGCTGCGTGATCGCGTGATTGGCTATGAACCCGTCTCGGACCCCGTACAGGAAAAAATGATTCATGAGAGGTATGAATAATATGCGTTTCAGCTTGAAAAACCGTACCCTGTCATTGGCCTTGATGGCCGTAATGGGTCTGGGCACGGCCCAAATGGCTCAGGCGCAGTCCAAGCCCGCTAGCAGCACTAAAGCGGTCAAGGCCGCTGCTCCCGCCGCCGCAGCCTCCCCGCAGTTTGTGGATGGGATTGCTGCCGTGGTCAATGACGAGGTCATTACTTTGCGCCAGGTGGATCAGGAAGCGGCCCAGGTGCTGGAGCAGTTAAAACATCAGAAAATCCCTGCGCCTGATCAGGAAGTATTGCGCAAGCAGGTCTTGCAGCGCCTGATCAACGAACGTCTGGAACAGCAAGAAGCGCGTGCCATGGGCATTTCGGTAGGCCCGCAGCAAGTGGACGAAGGCGTGCGCATGATCTCTTCGCGTAACGGCATGAGCGAAGCTCAATTGCGTGCCGAGATCGAGAAAAATGGCATTAGCTGGGCACAGTACCGTGACAATCTGAAGCAGGAAATCCTGCTGGATCAGTTGCGTATGCGTGCGGTCGACAGCAGCATCAATATTACCGATGCCGACATTGATATTTACTTGCGCTCGCAAGGCGGTGCAGGTCTGGGCAATCTGGGGCAGTCCGCGGCACAAAGCCAGGATACACCTGTAAGCCTGGCGCAGATTCTGGTGCGTGTGCCTGAAGGTGCGAACTCCAGTGAAGAAGCCCGTTTGCGTACCAAAGCTGAAGGCCTGTTGGCCCAGGCTCGTTCGGGCGCGGACTTTGCCGGTTTGGCTGCTTCCAGCTCGGATGGTCAGGAAGCGCTGAGTGGCGGTGTGATGGGTACCCGTCCTTTGTCGGACTGGCCTGATCTGTTCGCCCAGGCCGTTCATCAATTGGCCCCCGGTCAAGTCTCCAACCTGATCCGTAGTGGTCAAGGTTTCCATATTCTGAAGGTGCTGGAGCGTGGTGGTGCTGCGCCAAGCAATACCTCGCCTGTAGCCAGTGCGGCATCGGCTCAATCGGGTCCCATGATGGTGACTCAGACTCATGCCCGCCATATTCTTGTCAAGCTCTCCAAAGTCATGACCTCCGAGCAGGCACGCCAGCGCATTGAGCAATTGCAAGTGCGTTTGCGTAATGGCGAGTCCTTCCAGGATCTGGCCAAGCGCTACTCGGAAGACAGCAATGCTCCACAAGGTGGCGATCTGGGTTGGCTCTCGCCTGGCGAGACCGTGCCTCCGTTCGAGCAAGCCATGGACAAGTTGCAGCCCGGTAACGATACCGCTGTGGTGGAATCCCAGTTTGGCTGGCACCTGATTCAGGTGATCGAGCGCCGCACTCGCAATATGGAAGGCGAGTACAAGCGCATGCAGGCCCGTCAGGCTTTGTTCCAGCAACGTGCTGAACCTGCCTTTGAAGACTGGCTGAATAGTCTGCGTGGTCGTGCGTATATCGATAACCGTTTGGACCCTGAGTCCAGCACCCGCCGTCGCTAAGGATAGGTATGGCCCAGCATCAGGCGCGCAAGCGCTTTGGACAGAACTTTCTGGAAGATGAGGCCATCATCGACCAGATTATCCGTGCGATTGGCCCCCGGCCTGTCGATAATATGGTGGAAATCGGTCCGGGCCTCTCGGCCCTGACCCGACCACTGACTCAGGCGCTGGAGCGCTTGCGCGTAGTTGAGATTGACCGCGATCTGGCCTCCCGGCTACGGAACAATTACTCGCCCAGCAAGTTGGAAATCATTGAGGCAGATGCGCTCAAAGTAGACTTCGGAGCTTTGGGCCCGGACCTGCGTATTGTAGGGAACCTGCCCTACAACATTTCCAGCCCTTTGCTCTTTCATCTGTTGGATCACGCGGAAGCCGTTGTTGATCAGCATTTCATGTTGCAGCGTGAGGTTATCGACCGTATGGTCGCCAAACCCGGTTCCTCAGATTACAGCCGCTTGTCGGTGATGTTGCAGTCGCGCTATCGCATGGTGAAGTTGTTTGAAGTGCCTCCCGAGGCATTCAACCCACCACCGCGTGTTGTGTCTGCGGTCGTGCGCATGGTGCCCTTGGCGGCAGATCGTCCCCAGGCGCGTGATGCGCGTGTGTTCAGCCAGGTTGTGGCTCGGGCCTTCTCGCAAAAGCGCAAGATGTTGCGGGGTGGTCTGGGTGACTGGGCAGCTCATATTGACTGGGAGGCGCTGGACATTGCACCTACCAGCCGTCCGGCGGATTTGTCCTTGGAAAAGTACATTGCCTTGGCTGATCACCTGATGGATAAGGGCGTCATACAAGCCGCCTGATAGACAAAATTCGCTAATAAAAAACACCCCAAAATCGGATATTGATTCCGTTTTGGGGTGTTTTTCATGGTGGCCCATCTTCAGGCCATGCATCGCTGAAATGCTCAGTTACTCTTGACCTAGTTTGCTGGGGAAAAGCTCCGTGCGCTCATGCTGCGTTCAAGGCTCCTAGCCAAAGAACCAATAGCAGACCGCAATCGAGGCCAGTACGCCCGCCAGATCAGCAATCAAGGCGCAGGAAACCGCATGGCGGGCGCGTTGTATCCCTACTGCACCAAAATACACCGCCAGGACGTAGAAGGTCGTTTCTGTACTGCCTTGCACGGTGGCACCCAAGAGTGCCGGGAAGCTGTCTACACCATGGTGCTGCATGGTCTCAATCAGCAGAGCGCGAGCCGCACCCGCGGAAAAGGGTTTGACCAGGGCGGTGGGCAAGGCGTCAATAAAGCGTGTATCCAGGCCTGTCAGATTCACCAGCCAGCGGATCATGTCCAGTACGATATCCAGCGCGCCAGAGCTGCGTAGCACGCCTACCGCGCACAACATGGCAACCAGGTAGGGCAGCAGATCCCGAGCGACAACAAAGCCTTCCTTGGCCCCTTCTACAAAGGTTTCGTACAGCGGGATCTTGCGTCGCCAGCCCATCAGCAGGAACAGCCAGATAATCGACAGTAACGTCAGATTGCCCATCAAGGAGGAGAGGGACTGGATAGCTGCCGCGCCCAGCGTAGCCAGCAAGGCCATGAAAGAGCCCAGAATCAGCGCAAACACTCCAAACCAGAGCATCAGCACGGGATCGAATAAACGCAGACGCTGCACCAGGGCCACACTGAGCAGTCCAGCTAGCGAGGACGCGGTGGTGGCCAGCAGAATGGGCAGGAACACCATCGTGGGGTCCGGCGCACCTTGTTGGGCTCGGTACATGAAGATACTGATAGGGATCAGCGTCAGCGATGAGGCATTCAGCACCAGAAACAGAATCTGGGCGTTGGTGGCGGTGTCCGGATGCGGGTTCAGTGTCTGCAAGGACTTCATAGCCCGCAAACCGATAGGCGTGGCGGCATTGTCCAGGCCCAGGCCATTCGCGGCGAAGTTCAGCGTGATCAAGCCCAGGGCAGGGTGTCCTGCTGGGACACCAGGCATCAGGCGGCTGAATAGCGGCCCTAGTAAACGGGCCAGGGTATCGATCAGCCCGGCTTTTTCGGCGATCTTCAGAAAACCCAGCCACAGGGTGAGCGTGCCGAAAAGCAGCAGCATCAGTTGCACGGACAGAGCAGCCATATCGAACAGGCTGCGCACCATCTGCGCAAAAATTTCGCTATTTCCCCCTACCAGCCACTGGTAAAAGCCGCTGACAGCGGCAATCAGGAAGAAAAACAGCCAAAGAGTATTGAGCATAGTGTTGGCAGTAAACAGGGCAGGGAAAAGCCAAGCTAGATTGTCGCAGAATACAGGCGGGTTTTAACGGCTACGGTATGTAAGGGTGGCGGCACAAATAGTCGCAAAGCAGGATTTGGGCAGGTTCGTGCTAAGTTGGGAAGCTATAAAAAAAACCGGCCTGCTAAGGCCGGTTCTGTCTGCTTTAATCCACGCGTCCTTTGGACTGGATCAGTTCAATCTTGTAGCCGTCCGGATCTTCCACAAACGCAATCACGGTGGTGCCGTGTTTCATGGGACCAGCTTCGCGTACGACCTTGCCGCCGCGAGCCTTGATGTCCTCACAGGCTTTGTAAGCATCAGGCACTTCCAGCGCGATGTGGCCGTAGGCATCACCCAAATCATAAGAGGGGGTGTCCCAGTTGTGGGTCAGCTCCAATGCGGCGGCTTCGGATTCGTCCTGATAACCCACAAAGGCCAGGGTGAAGCGGCCGTCCGGGTAATCGGACCGACGCAGCAGTTTCATGCCCAGCACTTCGGTGTAAAAGGCCAGAGAACGGTCCAGATTGCCGACACGCAGCATGGTGTGCAGGATACGCATAAGGTAGAGCTCCTAGAGTTCAACCTGCCTTAAAGCAGGGGCAGGGTGCCTGGATCATATTGTCGTAGCTGATTGCGCGCATTGACAAAATCAGGGTAGAGGGTCTCGACCAAAGCCCAGAACTGGGGGCCGTGATTCATCTCTTGCAGATGCGCGACTTCGTGAGCGACGACGTAATCAATAATGGATGGGTGAAAGTGTATCAGGCGCCAGTTCAGCATAATGGTGCCGTCACTATTGCAGGAACCCCAGCGTTTGGCCGGGGCAGCCAGACGCAGTTTGCGGGCACTCAGACCCGATAGATTCAGATAGTGATTCAGGCGCTGTTCAAACCAGAGTTTGGCCTGCTTCTGCAGCCAGGCCTGGGTCAGTTCCTGTACGCGCTGCGGCTCGGCACCTAGAGGCAAGGGCAGGCTTAGACGTTGATCCTGCTCGGCTTGACCGGGCAGACCCTCAAAGTGAGTCTGCTGAATTTGCGGGTTCAGACTCAGGCGGATAGGCACGCCCATAAAGGGCAATGTATCGCCGTCCACCCACTGCAGGCTTTGCAAGGCAAGCTGCTCGCGGCGTTGCTGATATTCATGCAGCTTGCGCAGTATCCAGGCGCTTTTGGTGTGCAGTACTTGCTCGGCCTGGCTCAGCTTCACCCAGGAGGGGAGAGCGACCGTCAGGCCACTGTCGTTGATGGTCAACCCCAGAGTCCTGCGGCGGGAGCGTTTGAGCTGATACCCAATGGTGTGACCATCCAGCTCAACGTGTTGCCACTGCACGCCCTCCGGCAAGGTCTCGGGCCGGACGGTCAAGGCGCTTTTGGGGGGCAGAGCAGAACCGGCGGGCGGCTTTTCTTGCCGCTGCGCCGGATGGGGAAAGGCCGTGTCAGGAAACAGAGCCAGTTGCGGGGGGACCGTCATAGCGTTCCGGATTCAAGACGCGCATTTCGGTTTCAATCCATGTCTGTACGCGTTGGTTGACTTCTTCAGGGGTCAGCCCGGTGGGATCAATGGGAGGACCAAAGGAGATAGTAACCAAGCCCGGCGTCTTGATAAAGGCATTGCGACGCCAGCATTCGCCCGCATTGTGCGCCACGGGAATAATCGGTGTGCCGGTACGACTAGCTAGTAAAGCACCCCCCATCTTGTAGCGGCCGGTAGAGCCAGGAGCGGTACGAGTACCTTCCGGGAACAGCAAGGGCCAGCGGCCTTCGTCAATGCGTTGCTGCCCAACTTTGATGACCTGCTCAAAGGCATCCCGGCCCTTGGCGCGATCAATAGGAATCATGCGCAGCAAGGCCAGACCCCAACCGAAGAAAGGGACTTTGTGCAGTTCGCGCTTGTACACAAAGCAGACCTGACGCGGCATGTAGGAGGGAAAGAACAGCGTTTCCCAGGCTGACTGGTGCTTGGAAAGGATAATGGCTTTACCATCGGGCAGGTTTTCCCAGCCCTTGGTCTGCCAGCGTATGCCCAGGATCGTGCGCGCACCCCAGACAGCCAGACGCGGCCAGCCAGTGGTGAAGCGATATCGCATATCCAATGGCAGCGGCGCAATCAGCACGCAGATAAAGGCGTAGGGGATAACGGTAATCAACAAAAAGAGTTGATAGAGTGAAGCGCGAATAATGCCCATATCAGTTTCCGTGTAGCCATTTGTCGACAACAGCAGCCAGATCGGCCTCGACGCGTGTGCCGTCGGGCAAACCGCCTTTTTCCAGTGTCCGCATGCCTTTGCCGGTTTGCACCAGCCAAGGCGCACAACCTGCTTCGGCGGCGGCCTGCAGATCGCGCAAGGAATCGCCTACCGAGGGTACGGTTTGCAGATTCACTTCATAGCGATGCCCAATGTCGCGAAACATGCCGGGGGCCGGTTTGCGACAGGTGCAGCCATCATCCGGGCCGTGCGGGCAAATAAAGATGGCGTCGATAAAGCCACCCAGCAAGGCCAGTTCACGACGCATCTTGGCGTGGATGGCGTTCAGCGTGGTCATGGAAAACAAACCACGCGCCAGACCGGACTGGTTAGTGGCAATCACCACCTTCCAGCCGTTTTCGGTCAGACGGGCCAAGGCCTCCAGACTGCCTGGAATGGCCTCCCACTCCTGTGGGCTTTTGATAAAGGCATCGCTGTCATGGTTGATGACACCGTCCCGATCAATAATGGCAAGTTTCACTAGTTAGCCAGCCTGGAAAGATCTGCAACCTGGTTCATCAGTGCATGCAGCTTGGCCAGCAAGGCCAGGCGGTTGGCACGGATGGCAGGATCTTCGGCCATGACCATGACGTCCTGGAAGAAGTTGTCCACGGCACCACGGGCCTGGGCCAAGGTGGCCAGGGAAGCGTCAAATTCACCGGCTTCAAACTGGGCCTGGGCTACGGGTTGCAATTCCTGAATCTTGGCGGCCAGTTCGCGTTCGGCAGGTTCGACCAGCAGCTTGTCGTCCAGCGTTGCCAGTTCGCCTTCGGCTTTCTTGAGCAGATTGCTGACGCGCTTGTTGGCAGCAGCCAGGCTCTCGGCTTCAGGACGTTGGGCAAAGGAGGCGCAAGCCTGGATACGGGCATGAACCTGTTCCAGCGGTGGACGCAGGGCCAGCACAGCATCTACCACGCTGCGCTCGTAATCGTTGCTCAACTGGTTGCGGTAGCGCTCGTAAATGAAGGTCTGTACTGCATCTACGGTGTCCTCAGCCAACACGCCATCCTTGAAGAAGGACGCAGTGGTGTTCAGCAGGGTATCCAGATTCAGGCTATTGGCCTTTAGTTGGGCTCCGGCTTGCAGTTGTTCGTAGGCGCTGATCAGGCCCAGAGCAGCACGGCGCAGGGCGTAAGGATCGCGTTCGCCAGTAGGAGCCAGGCCAATGCCCCAGATACCAACCAGAACCTCGGCGCGCTCGGCCAGGAACAGAATGGCTTGGGTCAGGCTGGCGGCTGTAACGGACTGGTCCAGACGGTGACGGTATTGCTCGCGAATCGCCAGCACGATGTCCTCGGGCTCGCCATCGCCTTGGGCGTAGTACGCACCCATCACGCCTTGCAGCTCGGGGAACTCGCCCACCATATTGGAGTTCAGGTCTGCCTTGGCCAGAAGCGCGGCACGACGGGCGTGCTCTTCATTGGCACCCAGTTGCTTGGCAATGTAGCCAGCCACGGATTGCAGGCGCTCGATACGGTCCAACTGCGAACCCAGCTTGTTGTGGTACACGCTGCCAGCCAAGGTGGAAACACGCTCGGCCAGGGTTTGTTTGCGATCAGTTTCAAAGAAGAACTGGGCGTCCGCCAAACGGGGGCGAACCACGCGCTCGTTACCTTCGATGATATTGCTGGGATCGTCCACCTTCATATTGCTGACAATCAGGAAGCGATTGGTCAGCTTTTGTGTGGCGGGGTCAAACAGCGGGAAGTATTTTTGATTCAGACGCATGGTCAGAATCAGACATTCGGAAGGCACTTGCAGGAATTGCTCGTCGAACTGGCCCACGTACACGGTGGGGTATTCAACCAGAGCAGTAACTTCGTTCAGCAGCGCTTCCACTTCGGGATCGTCGCCCAAGGTGGAGTTCAGGCGTTTGGCTTCGGCTTCCAGGTCTGTGCGGATCTGTTCACGACGAACCTCGAAGGAAGGAACCACCCAACCTTGCTCCTGGACTTGTGCGGCCCAGCTATCGGCATCACGGATGTCGAAGGGGGCATCACACATGAAGCGGTGGCCGTGTGTCTGACGACCGGCTTGCAGGCCCAGGGCGCTGATCGGCACGATTTCCGAACCCCACAGGGCGATCAGGCCATGCGCAGGGCGCACAAAGCGCACGCTGCTGACGCCGTCAGCCAATTGGTAGCGCATCACTTTAGGGATGGGCAGGTGGGTAATCGACCATTCCAGGGCTTCTTGCAGGCCGTTTTTCAGAGCCGCACCGGTCGCAATACCGCTAGCGTACAGGTAATCCTGCTTGCCATCGGATTCGCGCAGCAGGTCGCTGGCTTTCAGATGCTCCAGACCTTTGGCGGCCAAACGCTTGGCCAGAGCCGGAGCGATCTCGCCGTTGGCATCCAGGCCAATATGGGCGGGCATCAGTTTTTCGGTGTAAGGCTGATCTTCGGCTTGCTGGTAGGCCGCGCTGAACCAGGCCGCCAGGCGGCGTGGCGTCGCGTAAGCGCGCACTTCGCAGTTCGGGGCCAGCAGGGCCTGTTCGCTCAATACTTTTTGCAGACCTTCGCTAAAGGCCTGCCCCAGTTGTTGCAGTGCTTTGGGGGGCAGTTCTTCAGTGAACAGTTCAATCAGCAAAGGCTGTGTGGTGGAGGCGTTCATTACTTGGCCTCCGAGGATGTGTTGCTCAGCATGGGGAAACCTAGGCGTTCGCGGGAGTCGTAGTAGGCCTGTGCGACCGCGCGGGACAGATTGCGGATACGGCCAATATAGGCAGCACGCTCAGTCACACTGATGGCGCCGCGGGCATCCAGCATATTGAAGGTATGGGCAGCTTTTAGCGTCTGCTCGTAAGCGGGCAGGGCCAGCGGCACTTCAATGATGCGCTTGGCTTCGGCTTCGTAGTCGTTGAAATGCGCAAACAGCATTTCGGTGCTGGCGTGCTCGAAGTTGTAGGTGGATTGCTCCACTTCGTTCTGGTGAAACACGTCGCGATAGTAAATGCGCTGGCCGTTGTGACCTTCGGTCCAGACCAGATCGTAGACGCTTTCCACGCCTTGCAAGTACATGGCCAGACGTTCCAGACCATAGGTGATTTCGCCCGTGGTCGGCGTGCAATCCAGGCCACCTACTTGCTGGAAGTAGGTGAACTGGGTGACTTCCATACCGTTAAGCCAGACTTCCCAGCCCAGACCCCAGGCACCCAGTGTCGGGTTTTCCCAGTCGTCTTCAACAAAACGGATGTCGTGCGCTTTGGGGTTGATGCCCAAGGCTTCCAGCGAGCCGATATACAAGTCCAGAATGTTTTCAGGTGCGGGCTTGAGCACGACCTGAAACTGGTAATAGTGTTGCAGGCGGTTGGGGTTGTCCCCGTAACGCCCGTCTTTGGGGCGGCGCGAAGGCTGCACATAGGCAGCGCGCCAGGGTTCGGGGCCGATGGCCCGCAAAAAGGTTGCCGTATGAGAGGTTCCGGCACCGACTTCCATATCGTAGGGCTGAAGCAGAGCGCATCCGTGCTTGTCCCAGTATTGCTGGAGCGTAAGTATGATTTGCTGAAAGGTGAGCATGAGCAATGGCCAGTAAAGCGAGAATCTGCAAAATTTTTCTATTTTAGCGTGAACTGCGCCCTTGCAGCAGAAAAGCACCCGCAATGGGCTATTTTGGCCGTCCGGGCCATGGGCAGGGCCGCTGTGTACCGGGCGGTCAAGTTGTTTTTAGACGTATCATATGCGTTTGTCCAAATACTGCTTATTTGCTGACCTGATCTTGAAACAGAATCTCGGGCAGCAGTCTAAAGGAGGCTAGGTCCATGAGTGAACTTGTCACGATTGAACGTATCGGCAAGGTAATGTTGATTACCTTGAACCGTCCTGAGGCACGCAATGCCATCAACCTGGAAACCGCGCAGGCGCTGGCCCAGGCTCTGGATGAGTTCGATGCCGACCCCAGCATTGCCGTGGGCGTGCTGACGGGTGCGAATAATACGTTCTGCGCCGGTATGGATCTGAAAGCCTTTGCCAAGACAGGCCAGCGCCCCTATGTAGGCGACCGCGGCTTTGCCGGTATTTGCGAGCGTCCACCTGCCAAACCTCTGATTGCCGCCGTGGAAGGCTACTGCCTGGCTGGTGGTTTTGAAATTGCCCTGTCCTGCGACCTGATTGTTGCCGCCAATAGCGCCAACTTTGGTTTGCCTGAAGTCAAACGCGGCATTGTCCCCGGATCGGGCGGCATGGTGCGTTTGCCCAGCCGTGTGCCTTATCACATGGCCATGGAAATGGTGCTGACCGGCGGTATGTACCCCGCAGCCCGCATGGCAGAACTGGGTCTGGTCAGTCGTCTGGCCGAGCCCGGCAAAGCGACCGAGCAGGCTCTGGCACTGGCCGAGCAGATCGCCGCCAACGGTCCTTTGGCCGTGCAAACCGCCAAGAGCATTATTTCCCAGTCGCGCGACTGGCGTCAGTCGGATTTGTTTGATCTGCAACGCCCTCGTATCGCTGGCATTTTCACCTCTGCAGACGCCAAGGAAGGCGCGACGGCCTTCGCTGAAAAGCGCGAGCCTGTCTGGCAGGGCAAATAGTTTCCCCTTGTTCATCCCGTTTTTTATATAGACGCCACCATGACCACGATCAAAGAAGACGATCTGATTCAGTCCATCGCTGATGCGGTGCAGTTCATCAGTTACTACCATCCCACCGACTATCTGGTGCATCTGGCTCGCGCCTACGAGCGCGAGCAGAACCCGGCGGCGAAAGATGCCATTGCCCAGATCCTGACCAACTCGCGCATGTGTGCCGAGGGGCACCGCCCCATCTGTCAGGACACCGGGGTGGTCAACGTATTCCTGAAAGTGGGCATGGGTGTGCGCTTTGATACCACGCGCTCCTTGCAGGAGCTCTGTGACGAGGGGGTACGTCGCGGTTATCTGAACCCGGATAACCCGCTGCGGGCCTCCATCCTGAACGACCCCTTGTTCACGCGCAAGAACACGCGCGATAACACGCCCTGTATTGTGAATGTCGAACTGATCGCTGGGGATCAGGTCGACATTCAAGTCGCAGCCAAGGGTGGTGGTTCGGAAAACAAGAGCAAGTTCGTGATGCTCAACCCCAGCGATTCTCTGGTTGATTGGGTACTCAAGACCGTTCCTACGATGGGCGCTGGCTGGTGTCCTCCGGGCATGCTGGGTATTGGTGTGGGCGGCACTGCCGAAAAAGCCATGCTGATGGCCAAAGAAGCCCTGATGGAAGACATCGATATGTACGAGCTGCTGCAACGCGGCCCGCAAAGCAAGCTGGAAGAGCTGCGTATCGAGTTGTACGAGAAGGTCAATGCCCTGGGTATTGGCGCTCAAGGTCTGGGCGGTTTGACGACTGTGCTGGATGTGAAGATCAACACCTTCCCAACCCATGCCGCTTCCAAGCCAGTGGCCATGATCCCCAACTGTGCAGCGACCCGTCACGTGCATTTCTCGCTGGACGGCAATGGCCCAGCCGAGCTGACACCCCCACCGCTGTCGGCCTGGCCTGATATTCACTGGGCACCGGATTACAACAAGTCCCGCCAGGTGAACCTGAATGAATTGACTCCTGAAGAAGTGGCTTCCTGGACGCCAGGTCAGACTTTGCTGCTGTCGGGCAAGATGTTGACTGGCCGTGACGCCGCTCACAAGCGTATTCAGGACATGCTGGAAAAGGGCGAGTCCCTGCCAGTGGACTTCACCAACCGCGTGATTTACTACGTGGGCCCGGTTGATCCTGTGCGTGATGAAGCCGTTGGCCCAGCAGGCCCAACCACAGCCACTCGCATGGACAAGTTCACCGAGATGATGCTGGCTAAAACTGGCCTGATCTCCATGATCGGCAAGGCCGAGCGGGGTCCAACCGCGATTGAAGCCATCCGTGCTCACAAGTCGGCTTACCTGATGGCCGTGGGTGGTTCCGCCTACCTGGTATCCAAGGCCATTCGCAATGCGAAAGTGGTGGCCTTTGAAGACTTGGGTATGGAAGCCATTTACGAGTTTGATGTCCAGGATATGCCTGTGACGGTGGCTGTAGACTCGCAAGGCGTGTCGGTTCACAACACTGGCCCTGCCGAGTGGCGCAAGCGTATTGCAGAGATCTCTTTGGTCGCTGTGTAAGACGTGAGGCGGGAGGCCCAGGCTTCCCGGCTTTGTCGATAAAAACCCGCATGAGTGTTTCTGGACTGCTTGTAAAAGCAGCGTCAGCACAACATTCAATGCGGGTTTTTTTGTGTCTGGTGTCGCCTGTTCAGGACTTGCTCAGCAAGCCGCGCAGCAGCAAATCCAGTGCTGCCAGCCCTTTTACCAAGCGGGCATCGCCATCCTCTCCCTGGGCAATCCAGAAGGCGGCTTCGGCCAGACTGCCGTAAATCAGGGAAGCCAGGGCGTGGGGGTCTGCCTGTTCAATGCGTCCTTGATCCATCAGCGTCTGAATCAGGCCTTCCATGGAGCTCACACAATACTGATGAGATTCGGGTGAGGCGCCCCCCAGTACGGCCTTCGCATCACACAAGACAATGCGCTGCATTTCCGGCTCCAGTGCCATTTCCAGATAGGCATGGCAGCGGCGCACAAACCCTTCCCAGGCATCGTCTGCATTGTTTGAAATAGCCTGCAGACGTTCATCCATTTCCGCATCAATCTGATCGACTACCGCGGCCAGCAAACCTTTTTTGTCACCAAAGTGGTGGTAGAGCGCGCCGCGTGTCAGGCCCGCCTGAGCTGTCAATTCGTCCATGGATGTGTCGGCATAACCACGTTCTGCAAAGAAAGTGCGGGCGGTGGCGAGCAGGGTGGCGCGGGTTTCTTCCATCTCGGCGCGGGTACGGCGTGCCATAGTTTCTCCTTACATACGGGCTGAATGTATATTTACATGCATGGCGTATGTATATATTATTTAAACATACGCCTTGTATGTATTGTCGATGCATCACCGTGTCGTGGCAAGCGGGCGTTCACGGAGAATGTAATGGCTCAGCCTTATCGAGAACTTTTTGCCGCGCCTGGCACACGGGGTTTTGCCCTGGCCGGGCTGCTGGCCCGGATTCCGCTGCCCATGATAGGGATAGGAATCATCACCATGCTGTCGCAACTGCGCGGCAGCTATGCCTTGGCGGGGGCGGTGTCCGCCTCTTTTGTATTGAGCTATGCGCTGCTATCTCCGCAAGTGTCCCGTTGGGTGGACCTGCGTGGGCAAAGCCGTGTCCTGCCGCTGGCAACGGCCATTAGTGTGTTTGGTCTGTTGCTCTTGCTGGGGGCGAGCTGGTGGCACGCACCTGACTGGACCTTGTTTGCGGGCGCGGTGCTGGCCGGCTTCATGCCCAGCATGTCGGCCATGGTACGTGCACGCTGGACGGCGATTTATCGTGGTCAGAGTCGTTTGCAAACAGCTTATTCGCTGGAAACCGTGCTGGATGAAGTCACCTTTATTGCCGGGCCGCCTTTGTCGGTAGGTTTGGCGGTTCTGGTGTTTCCGCAAGCGGGTGTGCTGGTTGCTGCGCTATTGCTGATTGCGGGTGTGTTGGCTCTGCTGCTCCAGAAGGGGACTGAGCCACCGATTCAAGTGCAGGAGCAGGGCAGTCGCCCTTCGGTCCTGCGTCTGAATAGTGTGCGCCTGTTGGCCTTGTTGATGCTTGCCATGGGTGTAATTGTGGGCACCGTGGATATTGTCAGCGTGGCCTTTGCCGAGCAGATGGGGCAGCCGGGGGCAGCCAGTCTGGTGCTATCGGCTTATGCCCTGGGTTCTTGCGTAGCGGGTCTGGTGTTTGGTGGTTTGAAGCTGAATATTCCTTTGCATCGCCTGTTGCTGTTGGGCGGTTTGGCCACCGCCGCCACGACTCTGCCTTTATGGCTGGTGACCAGCGTGACGCAGTTGGCAGGGGCGGTCTTGCTGGCCGGTCTGTTCTTTGCTCCCACCATGATTGTGGCCATGTCGCTGGTCGAGCGTGTGGTGCCCGAGCAGCAATTAACCGAGGGCATGACCTGGCTGCTGGCTGGTCTGAATATCGGTGTGGCCATGGGTGCCGCCGCTTCGGGACAGATGGTGGATCAGGGCGGAGCCAGTTCCGGCTTTATGGTCGCGCTTTATGCCGCTGCCCTGATCGTCTTGCTTGCCTTGTGCAGCCATCAAAGTTTGCGCAGGCCTGTAACGGCTCGTTCCTGTGCTGTTTAGCCTTCTTTCCTTGAGTATTTAGCGATGGCTACTTCTTCTCTATCCATGGCCGGGCAGCCTGGCAAACGGCAGTCCTGGTTGGCGGTTAGCGCTGTTGGCTTGGCCACCTTTTCAGTTGTCACCACGGAAATGCTGCCCGTAGGTTTGTTGACTTCCATTGCAGACAGCTTGCAGACCTCGACGGGGACGGCAGGTTTGCTGATTTCCTTGCCTGCCTTATTGGCCGCCTTGTTTGCGCCGTTGGTGGTGCTGGCTTCCGGCGGTGTGGACAGGCGCCGCATCTTGTGTGGCTTGCTGGCCTTGTTGGTGATGGCCAATATTGCGTCTGCCCTGGCTCCCAGCATCGCCTGGATGCTGGGAGCCCGTGTTCTGGTCGGCTTTTGCATGGGAGGGATCTGGGCCATTGCGGGCGGCTTGGCCTCTCGTCTGGTTCCGGCTCAGTCTGTGGGTTTGGCAACTTCGATCATCTTCGGTGGGGTAGCTGCGGCTTCTGTCCTGGGCGTGCCGCTAGGCGCCTTGATGGGCGAGCTGGCTGGATGGCGCTGGGCTTTTGGCGGCATGGCGGTGCTCAGCGCTTTGGTGTTGATCTTCCATCTGGCCGTGATTCCTCCTCTGTCGGTGACACGTTCGACCACATGGCGTCAGTTCACAGAGCAATTTGGCAATCGGCAGTTATGGTTCGGTTTACTGCTGACCTTGATTCTGGTCGCGGGGCATTTCAGCGCATTTACCTTTGTGCGTCCTCTTTTGCTGTCCGTTTCCGGCATAGGATCTGAATGGATAGGAGCCTTGTTGTTTGCTTATGGAGTGGCCGGGATTGCAGGCAATTTCCTGATCGGGATTTCGGCCGCCCAACATACTGAAGCCAGCTTGATGGCGATTGCGTTGGGTCTAAGCATCACTGCTTTGCTTTTCTTGACAGTGGGGGCTTCACCGCTGGGCGGGGGTGCAATTTTGCTGCTTTGGGGGCTGGCTTATGGCGGGGTGTCGGTCGGGCTGATGAGCTGGATGATGAAGGCCGCTGCCAACGCGCTTGAAGTGGCCACCGCTTTGTACGTTGCTGTCTTCAATATCGGCATAGCGCTTGGCTCCTGGCTGGGCGGGCAGACGGTGGATGCTTATGGTTTAAGCGCGAATTTGGGGCTGGCTGGAGCGGGCTCGTTTGTTGTGTTTTTGCTGCTTTTCGGAACAATTTTGCAGCGAAAAAATTGAGCAGAAAAATCGAGCCCGGGCTGATTTTTCCGGATTAGCCAGGGCGCAAGCGCGGGTTATTGCTTATTGGAGTCTTGAAGGAGCGCTGCGACGATGTCTGTCAGAACTCCTTGAAATATTCTGTACATCGTTATGTTGTACGGTATAGGGATGCTTTCTGGCTGACCTCCCCTTATGGGCACACAACGTCGGTATGGGTGGTCTTAATTAAGGGCCTTGTATGACGCAACTTCAGCGCTCCATAACTATTCCGCAGCTCAACCCCACAATTTGGAACACTCTTGAGCTCGTGCGCTTACGCCAAACTCCCTGGCACAAGAAACAAGCCGTTTTTGAACAATTACAGTCGCTGGGATTAGTCCAAGCCATCCCGCAAACGACGCAAACTCCTTCTCCCTTTCCTGCTCCCCTGATCGCCATGTTGACCGAAGAAGGGCGGCAATTGCTGGAAGCCCGATCCAATCATCAAGAGGCCTTGATCAAGCTTCTGGATGCTTGATCCCTTAGTTTGAGCTGGCTTGGCTGGCTTGTCCCTCGCCGGGCAAGCCCGGCCGCTTGCCCTCTTTGAAAACGCGCCGGGTCCGTGACGCCTGGACTGAAAACTGTATAATGCTGTTTTTATATACAGTGTTTCGATCATGGAGCTATCGCGCAAACTCGAAATTCTGGCCGATGCGGCAAAGTACGATGCCTCTTGCGCCAGCAGTGCCGCGCCCAAACGGGATTCCCGTGGGCGTACGGGCTTGGGTGCCAGTACCGGTGCCGGTATTTGCCATAGTTTTACGCCGGACGGGCGCTGCGTGTCGCTGCTCAAAATACTGCTGACCAATTTTTGCCAGTATGACTGCCTATATTGCGTGAACCGGCGCTCCAGCAACGTGCCACGCGCGCGTTTCCGGCCTGCGGAAGTGGTGGATCTGACGCTGGATTTTTATCGGCGCAACTATATAGATGGTCTGTTTCTGAGCTCGGGCATCATACGAAGCTCGGACTACACCATGGAGAGCCTGGTCGAGGTGGCGCGCTCCCTGCGCGAAGATCACCATTTTCGTGGCTACATCCACCTTAAAACCATTCCGGATGCCGATCCGCATCTGATCACGCTGGCTGGTCATTATGCAGACCGACTCAGCGTCAATATCGAACTTCCTACAGATGCGGGCCTGCATCGCCTGGCACCCGAGAAAAGTGGCCACACGATCAAGCGGGCGATGGGGGTGATCCGTCTTGCCCAGGAGCAAGCGCAGGAAGAAAAACTTCCCAAGGTACCCGCCGGGCAAAGCACGCAAATGATTGTGGGTGCGGATGCGGCGGATGACCGCAATATCTTGCAAACGGCGCAGAATCTGTACGGTGCCTACAAGCTCAAGCGGGTGTATTACTCTGCGTTCAGTCCTATTCCGGATAGTTCGTCGGCGCTTCCCGCACAGCCGCCACCGCTTCTGCGAGAGCATCGGCTGTATCAGGCCGATTTCTTGCTGCGTAGCTACGGTTTTCGGGCTGAGGAGCTGTTTCAGGACAAGGGCGATTTGCCCTTGGATATTGATCCCAAATTGTCATGGGCCTTGTCCAACCGGGCCGTATTTCCGGTGGATCTGAACCGGGCGCCGGAGCGCCTGATTGCTCGTGTGCCCGGCATTGGTGTCCGTAATGCCAAGCGTTTGGTCGAGTTGCGTCAGATGCGGGCTATCCGGTATCAGGATTTGATCCGTTTACGTTGCTCCATCAAAACATTGCAGCCCTTTGTCGTGGTACAGGATTACCGTCCTGGTCTTGCCGACGCGACGTCCGACAAATTGCGGCGCATGCTGTCGACCAATCCGCAGCAATTGAGTCTCTTATGAGCACGCTCTGTTCGCCGGCCGGGTTTTTTCCTGACGATGGGGGGCGAGCATGGTGAGCTTGCAGGTTGACGGCGGCTATAGCGCCTGGCGTGAGCAAGCCTTGCGCGCTCTGGCGGCAGGCTGGTCACCAGAGCAGCTTTGCTGGACTGAAAAAAGCCAGGAGGCGGGTGCGGCCAGCCAGCAAATGGGCTTGGATTACGAGCTGTCTCCTCCTGTGTCCTCTATGTCCTTGCGGGAGCCGCAGGTCTGTGAGCCGAGCGCCGGGTTTGCCGTTCGCATTTCGAAAGGGCTGAGCGCCTTGCTGCAGGATGCCGCCTTGTGCCGTACGCCGGAGCGCTGGGCCTTGCTCTATCGCGTGTTGTGGCGTTGGCATCATGGTGAGCGCAGTGTGGCGTCTGTGGCTGACGAGGATGGGGCCCGCTTATATGAAATGGCGAAAGCCGTGCGCAAGGAAAAGCACGACATGATGGCGTACGTACGGTTTCGCCATTGCGGGCAGGGCAAGCGGCCGGAGTATTGGGCCTGGTTCGAGCCCGAGCACGAGGTGCTGGAGTGGATTGCCGACTATTTCTCCAAACGTATGGGGAGCACCTCCTGGTGCATCGCGACGCCACAGCGTGTGGCGCTGTGGGATGGTGAAAACTTGCAGCTGCGTGATGCGCCTGACAATGTGGATCAATTACGCACCGGTCCGTCGGACGATCAGGTGGAAGCCTTGTGGTTACGTTATTACCGAAGCATTTTTAATCCTGCACGTCTGAATGAAACGGCCTTGCAGCAGAGCATGCCCGTGCGATTCTGGAAAGGTTTGCCTGAAGCAAGCCTGATTCCCGCCATGGTCAGTGAAGCGCGTACCGGGGCGCGGCGAGTCGGACAGTCTGGTCTTGTTGCTCGGATGGCGGGCAAGTCGGTAGCGGTGACGGCTGATTCTGCCCAGCCCGTCCGTGGTGAATTGTCTGTGCTGGAGCGTTGCCGGCGATGTGGTCTATGGGAAAACGCGACGCAGGCCGTGCCGGGAGAAGGCCCGAAAACAGCCCGCATGATGTTGCTGGGCGAGCAGCCGGGTGACCATGAGGATTTGGCTGGCCGTGTTTTTGTCGGGCCAGCCGGGCAGGTTCTGGGTCAGGCCTTGCAACGTGCAGGACTTGACCGCGACCAGTTGTATGTAAGTAACGCCGTTAAACACTTCAAATGGCAAGGGCGTGGCAGGCAGCGTTTGCATGTCCGTCCGTCCTCGGCTGAAGTGCAGGCATGCGGACATTGGTTGCGGGAAGAGCTGGCGCAGCTTGAGCCTGCCGTCATCGTCACCCTGGGAGCAACTGCCCTGACGGCCTTGCTGGGCCCGCAGGCGCGACTGGCTGATTTCCTGTCCAAACCCTTTTTGTGGGGCCAGACGTGGATTATGGCGACCTGGCATCCTTCCTATGCCTTGCGCGTAGAGAATGCCGCCCGGCAGGAAGAAATAGTCAGTGGCATTGCCCAGGCCTTGCAAATGGGGTGGCAGCTGGCGACTGAAGTTACGGCGGGTGGCGTTTGAAAGCGGACCCTAGGGCAGCCGCCGGATCTCCTGGTCTTGCACTGTGCTCAGTAATTCCTTCAAGCTGCCTTGGGCCAGCTCAAGTTCAGGGGCCAGATCGGCCAGCGGAACCAGTACAAAGGCACGCTCGTGCATGCGGGGATGTGGCACGATCAGCCGTTCCGTATTGATCTGTTCTTGTCCGTACAGCAGCAAGTCCAGATCCAGGGTACGGGGTGCATTACGGTACAGGCGCGTGCGGCCGTGCTCTTGTTCGATGTGTTGCAGACGGTCCAGCAAATTTTCGGGAGCCAGAGTGCAGGTGAAGCGGACGACTGTATTGACGTAATCCGGACCACTGGAATCGACGGGAGCCGTGCTGTAGAAATGGGCCAGCGTCAGATCCTGGATGCCAGCAGTAGCGGCCAGTTCAGCCGCTGCTGTTTCCAGTGTCTGTCGTGCTTCGCCCAGATTTGCGCCCATCGCGATATAAACGGTGGTACTGCCTGGAATCACGATTCGCTTCCACCTGCTGCATTACTGCGCTTCGCATTAGAGCGACGGCGACGGGTACGACGCTGACCGCTGCGTGAGCCGGTGGCAGTGGTGCCAGCGGGTTTACGCACGGCAATCATAGTGCTGCGTTCTTCATCGCCTGCATCGGCCAGATCCATCCACCACTGTGCTTGCACGCTATCCACCTCTTTGGCTTCGGCGCGTAGTTGTAAAAAGTCCACAGCAGCGCGGAAACGAGGTTGTTCCGTCATGCGCCAGATGGCGCGGTTGGCGATGCGTTCAAAACGGGGCTGCATGAACCAGATTTCGCGCATATCTGACTGGAAGCGCTTTTGAATTGGCATGATGCGGCTTTGCTTTTCCAGGACCAGGTCTGCAGCTTCCAGCAAGGCTTGCTGGGGATGCATGTCCTGAGCACTGCGTCGTTCCCACTCTTGCTTGACCAGCTTCCAGAGCAGGCAGGCATAGATAAAACTGGGGCTGACCGACTTGCCGGAACGTACACGGCTATCGGTACGGGCCAGAGCCATATCCAGAAATTCAGCGCCACCGGGCAGACGTTGAACCGGTTCCACCATAGGCAAGAGCTTGCTGTGCAGACCCAGCGCTTGCAGACGCTGGATGCAGTCCATGGCGTGGCCGCAGTTCAGCAGTTTGAGCGTTTCGTCAGCCAGACGGGACTCGGGCACGTTCTCGATCAGGCGCGACAAGGAACGAATCGGCGCGTCAGTCGCGGGCTCGATGGTGGCATCCAGCTTGGAGGCAAAGCGCACGGCGCGCAGCATGCGGACCGGGTCTTCGCGATAGCGGGTTTCTGCATCACCAATAATGCGCACCTGACGGTCTTTCAGGTCAGCAACACCGTTGTGGTAGTCGATGACGGTTTCGGTCAGGGGATCGTAGTAGAGCGCATTCAGCGTGAAGTCACGACGGGCAGCATCGTCTTCGATGGTGCCGTACTCGTTGTCGCGCAGGATGCGGCCATGTTCGTCGGTTTGCTTGCCGCTGTCGTCGGCCCGGAAAGTCGAGGTTTCGATGATTTCCTGGCCAAACACCACGTGAACCAGGCGGAAGCGGCGGCCAATGATGCGGGCACGACGGAACAGGGGGCGGATTTGCTCGGGCGTGGCGTTGGTCGCCACGTCAAAGTCCTTGGGCTCCAGGCCCACCAGCAAATCGCGCACTGCGCCGCCCACGACATAGGCTTGATAGCCTTCGTGGTTCAGGACCTCGCACACTTTGATGGCATGGCGCGAGACCAGACGTCGGTCTATGCCATGTTCTTCCCGTGTGTAGCGGCGTGGCCCTTTGGGACGCGCGCTTTTGGCTGGTTTGAGCAGCCGGTCGACAAATGTTTTTATTGTTCGCTTGAGCATGCGTCTGATTTTACGATTTGCTGTCCATCATGTCAGCGAACAAATCGATGACGACCCAATTACGCTCGGTAGCCACGGCACGCAGCTTGTCGCTGGGGTTGGTGGCTACGGGGTCCGTCACCACTTCCATCAGGGGCAGATCGTTGGGCGAATCGCTGTAGAACCAGCTACGTTCAAAGTCGGCCAGGGATTTGCCCATGGTTTGCAGCCATTGCTCCACACGGGTGATCTTGCCGGCCTGGAAGCTGGGCACACCGCTGATCTTGCCGGTGTAGCGGCCATCTTTCATTTCTGGGGTGGTGGCGATCAAGTGGTCCACACCCAGCGCGGCGGCAATGGGGCGGGTCACAAATTCGTTGGTGGCGGTCACAATGGCGACCAGATGGCCTTGTTCCTGGTGCTTGGCCAGCAGTTCGCGGGCAGCCGGGCTGATCGAGGGCAGGATCACGGCCTGCATGAACTCGTCCTGCCAGGCCAGCAGCTCTTCCTGGCTGGCGTTGGTCAAGAGGCCCAACATGAATTCGGCCGATTCCTCGGCCGTCAACAATCCTTGGTTATAGCGATCCATCAGGTCTTCATTCAGACGGATGGCTTCAGCGGGGTCACCGACGCGGCCAGTACGGGCCAGAAAGTCAGCCCACTGGTAATCGCTATCCAAAGGAAGCAGGGTGTGGTCCAGATCAAACAGGGCAATAAAAGAAGAAGCAGTCATGACTCAACTAGAAGATTGGGTCTGGCTATTGGCCAGAAGTTCTTTGAGCAGGGGTAAAGTGATCGGGCGTTTCTTTACCAGTGAATAGTTGTCCAGCGCATCGATCAATGCACTCAGGCGGTTCATATCGCGATTGTAGTGAGTCAGTATCCAGCTCAGCACTTCCGCTTGCAGTTGCAGGCCACGGGCCGCAGCCCGCTGTTGCATGGCTTCGGCCCGGTGGGCGTCCGACAGGTATTCCAGTCTGAACACCAGGTCCCAGCCCAGTCGTGTGCGCAAGTCCTCGCGTACTGACATGGTTTTGGGAGCCCGGTCGCCGGAGACCAGCAGCGTGAAGGCGTCGGGCCGGGTGGCCGACTCGCGCCAGCGATTGTACAGTGCAAATACGGCAGCCTGTCCGTGCTCGTCAAAACGCTCGATATCGTCGATGGCCAAGAGGCTGGGAGGAGCTTTGTCATCCGTGGCGATGTCAAAGATGGGCTGGGAGGGAGTATCTGAACTAAAATAGCGGCTGTCGTCTTGACTGGCCATCGCCCGCAGCAGATGTGTTCGACCTGCGCCGGGCGGTCCCCACAGGTAAACCGCGCGTCCTGGACTGCACTGACGCAGAGCCTGCAACGCAGCCTGATTCGCTCCGGCAACAAAGTTGTCCAAAGAGGCAGGCGGTGCTGGAGATATATCCAGAATCAGTTGCTCGGTCATGTGTCGTACAATTTCGTCCAACTCGCAATTTTCACATATCCCACGGCTTTTCCCATGAAAAACACTACTTCTGTTTCCTTGACCTACCGCGATGCAGGCGTGGATATCGACGCGGGCGATGCCCTGGTCGATCGTATTAAACCACTGGCTGCCAAAACCATGCGTGCAGGCGTCATGGCTGGAATCGGAGGCTTTGGCGCTTTGTTTGAAGTGCCTACCCACCTTAAAGAGCCCGTTCTGGTGTCCGGCACCGACGGTGTTGGTACCAAACTACGCCTGGCATTTGACTGGCAGCGCCACGACACTGTGGGTATAGACTTGGTGGCCATGAGTGTCAACGACATTCTAGTCCAGGGCGCAGAACCCTTGTACTTTCTGGATTACTTTGCCTGCGGCAAGCTGTCAGTCGACACCGCTGCTCAAGTGGTTGGCGGCATTGCCAAGGGCTGTGAGCTTTCCGCTTGCGCCCTGATCGGTGGTGAAACGGCAGAGATGCCCGGCATGTACCCCGAAGGCGAATACGACCTGGCCGGTTTTGCGGTGGGTGCGGTGGAAAAATCGCGCATTATCGACGGCAAGTCCATTGTTCCCGGTGACGTGGTTCTGGGCCTGGCTTCCAGCGGCGCTCACTCCAACGGCTACTCCCTGATTCGCAAGATTCTGAAGCACGCCAACGCCAAGCCTACCGACGAGCTGGATGGCCGTCCTTTGGCTGACGTGGTCATGGAACCCACCCGCATTTACGTGAAATCCGTGCTGGCTGCCTTGGCTGCCCACGGTGCGGACATCAAGGGCCTGGCTCACATCACTGGCGGCGGTTTGCTGGAAAACGTGCCACGCATTCTGCAAAAGCACCTGACTGCCCGCCTGAAGCGTGATTCCTGGACCATGCCTGCCTTGTTCCAGTGGTTGCAAACCAACGGTAACGTGGCTGACGAAGAAATGTACCGCGTGTTCAACTGCGGTATTGGCATGATCATTATTGTTCCTGCAGACAAGGCTGAAGCCATCAGCGCAACCTTGTCAGAGCAAGGCGAAACCGTCTACCAACTGGGCGAAATCGTTGAGCGTCAGGAAGGTCAGGCACAGACCGAAGTGGTTTAAAAACCCCGGATCTTTCCGTCAGTAAAAAAGCCAGCTCATTGAGCTGGCTTTTTTTATTCCTGTGACCTGCTTTGAATTGCCCTGTATTACCGCATCGAATCTGATGTATTTGATTTTCAAATAAATATTATATGGATTTGATTATGTCGTTTTTCGAGCTAATCCGAATTTAAGTATTACTCGTACATTCCATAATGTTCCCCGAGCAGCAAGGCTCCTACAGTAGCGACAAGAACGTAGAAATTTTAGCTGAAATGTTAGAAGCAATTTCTGAGGGGAAGAAAATGGAGCATGTCGATTTATCCTTGAAAGATCCGCATCCTGCCTTGCACAACGAGGATCTGGCGCCTTTACCGCGACAAAAGCGTTTGTGGGGCTGGTTCGAGATTTTCAACGTGTGGTCTAACGATATTCAAAGTCTGTTTGGCTATACCTTGGCCGCCACTTTGTTTATTTCTTATGGCCTGAATGGTTGGGCCGTGTTTGCTGGCATTTTGCTGG
Organism: Alcaligenes parafaecalis; assembly: GCF_026344135.1. NCBI lineage: Bacteria > Pseudomonadati > Pseudomonadota > Betaproteobacteria > Burkholderiales > Alcaligenaceae > Alcaligenes > Alcaligenes parafaecalis. Next base: position 165,719 of record NZ_JAPKNA010000003.1, read on the forward strand.
CCGGTTTTATTGTGATGGGGCTGGTGAACCTGAGTGGTAAACCCAGCGTGCTGTATGGCGTTCCCTATCCCGTGATTGCCCGTATCAGCATGGGTGTGAAGGGCGCGAAGTTTCCTGCCCTGGTGCGCGGGATTGTGGCCATCTTCTGGTACGGCGTGCAGACCTACTTTGCCTCAACGGCCCTGGCTCTGTTGTTCAACGCCTTGCTGGAACACCCCGGCGGTGCCTTGTTCTTGGGCCTGGATTGGGTGGGCTGGCTGTCTTATGTCGTGGTCTGCATTCTGCAGTTGGGCATTTTCCTGATGGGCATGAAGTGGATTACGCGCTTCCTGAACTGGGCAGGCCCTTTGGTGTATTTGGTGATGTTCGCCTTGCTGGCCGTGATTTGGTACAAGGCGGGCAGTGGTCTGCTTGATAAAGTGGGCGAGATCTTTGCCGGTAAAGGTTCTTACGAAGGCGGCCCCTTGATGGCTTTTGGCGCAGTTGTAGGCACCATGGTGGCGTACTTTGCCGCCGTCGTGATCAACTACGGCGACTTCTCGCGCTTTGTGAAAGATGAGCGCAGCATGCGTATCGGTAACTTCATGGGCTTGCCTGTCAGCTTGGCCGTGTTCTCTTTCCTGGCCTTGTTCATTACTGCAGGTACGGCTGTGCTGTTTGGCGAAACCCTGACCAACCCCACTGATATTGTGGATCGTGTCGATAGCCTGGCGTTGACGGTGATCGCGGCCTTGACCTTCTTTGCCGCAACCGTGGGGATCAATCTGGTGGCTAACTTCATTCCACCGGCATTTGACTTGGCTAACCTGAAGCCCGAGCTGATCTCTGCCAAGATGGGCGGCATTTTGACCGCCGTGATTGCCTTCTTTATTGGTGCCTTGTGGCTGCCTTTGATCAGCGCCATCGGGATTACCGGCTTTGTGGACACCTTGGGTGCCTTGCTGGCTCCCTTGTACGGCATCATGATTGTGGACTTCTACCTGATTCGTAAACAGCGTGTAGTGGTGTCGGACCTGTTCAGCCTGGAAGAAAGCGGTACTTACTACTTCCAGAACGGCTGGAACAAACGTGCGATGGCGGCATTCTTTCTGGCCGCGGTGTTTTCCGTGGCTACCGTGTGGGTGCCCGCGCTGGCGAATTTGGCGGGTTACGGCTGGCTGATCGGCGCTTTATTGGGCGGCGTATTTCAATACCTGGCCATGCGCAGCAAAGTCTTGCCCAAGCTGAGCAGCGCTTCGGTATAAAAACCGTCGTTCAGGTCAAAAACTGTCTCTTCGAGCGGCCCCTTGGCAGTCGGATACGATCCGACCGTCAAGGGGCCATTTCCACAAACGAGTCTTTTACTTGTGTATCAGGCTGGCCAGATCTGGCGTGCCGCTTGCACAATCTGCTCGGCGGCTTGCGGGTTCTGGCAATTGAATTGCAGACGCTCGGGCTCGGAGCGCAGCCAGGTCAATTGACGCTTGGCCAACTGGCGGGTCGCAGCAATAGCCTGTTCGATAGCCAAGTCCAGGCTGACTTCGCCGTCCAGATATGACCACAGTTGCCGATAGCCCACACAGCGGATGGAGGGCAGACCGGGATGCAAATCAGGGCGCTGGTAGAGCTTCTCCACTTCCTGCAGCAGCCCTTGCCCGATCATGTCGTGATAGCGAACCGCGATACGTTTATGCAGCCAGGACCTGTCTTCTGGCTCCAGGCTCATGGTGATGTATTGATGGCTCTCTTCTTGCGGCTGGGCTTTGTCCTTGAGCCAATCGCTCATGGTCTTGCCGCTGATATGGAAAATCTCCAGTGCACGTTGGATGCGTTGGCTATCACGGGGTGCCAGGCGGGCCGCGGTCACAGGGTCAATGCGAGTCAGCTCTTCATGCATGCCCGGCCAGCCGATCTCCTGAGCCCGTTCATCCAGTTGCTGGCGAATGGCAGGGTCGGCCTGCGGCAAGTCGTTCAAGCCTTCACGCAAGGCTTTGTAATACAGCATGGTGCCGCCGCACAGCACGGGGTAATGCCCGCGTGCCTGAATCTCCTGAATCAGTCGGGTGGCGTCGGTGGCGAACTCCGCCGCCGAATAGCTTTCTACCGGGTCGCGAATATCCAGCAAGTGGTGGGGGATAGCGGCTTGTTCCTCGGCGCTGGGCTTGGCGGTGCCAATGTCCATGTCACGGTAAATCGTGGCCGAGTCCATCACAATCACTTCAATCGGCCAATGTTGGGCCAAGGTGTGCGTGGTCGCGCTTTTGCCGCTGGCGGTTGGTCCAGCCAGGCACAGAATGGGTAAATCGTTCATTGTCCACGCATAAAAAGTTTGTCCAGCTCGCTGAGCTTCCATTGGAACCAGGTGGGGCGGCCGTGATTGCACAGGTCGGCCCGGTCAGTCTGTTCCATCTTGCGAAGCAGAGCGTTCATCTCGGGGATGCTCAGGCGGCGGTTGGCGCGCACGGCACCGTGGCAGGCCATGGTGGAGAGCAGTTCATTGCGTTGTTCGTCCAGATGGCGTGATGAGCCTACCTGGGCCAGATCGCGCAGCACGGCACGGGCCAGGGATTCGATATCGCCTTGAGCCAGGAGGGCAGGGACGGCACGCACGGCCATTGTGGTGGGACCTGCCGGGTTCAGGCTCAGGCCCAGGTCGGCCAGGGTTTCCTGATGTTCATCCAGCAGGGCGATATCGCTTTCCGAGCAGCTAAAGACTACGGGGACCAGCAAGTCTTGGCGAGGCAGCTCACGACCATCCAGCGCCTGTTTTAATTGCTCATAGACCACACGTTCGTGAGCGGCGTGCATGTCCACCAGAATCATGCCCTGGCGGGTTTCCGACAGAATGTAGATGCCGTGCAATTGGCCCAGTGCCATGCCCAGGGGAAATTCGTCGGTCGCGCTATCCGTGTCACTTTGATAGCTGGTGACGGGGGTGTTGCTAGAAACAGGCTCAATCGGCCGATACATGCTTTTCCAGTCTGCACCACCACCGGAGGGCTCACGCATGCTGAAGCTGGATTGCCAGCCTTGTCGAGCCGGGTGGCTGTAAGGCATGGCAGGTTCACTGCTGGTGTAAGGACTGTTGGCAGAGCCCGGAGCCTGCGAAGGGTAGGGGGCTCCCGGCATTGGTGGCTGAGTGGCACTTTCGGGCAACGGCATGGCGGCGACGGGAGTCTCTCCGGCCATAATGCCTTGCGCCAAGGTTTGTCCCACGGATTGCAGCACAAAACGATACACTGCACCGCTGTCACGGAAGCGCACTTCGTGTTTGGCTGGGTGCACGTTCACGTCCAGAGTGGACGGGGCGATGTCCAGAAACAGAGCATAGGCAGGTTGGCGGTCACCATGCAGAACATCAGCATAAGCACTGCGTATGGCGTGCGACACGGTGCGGTCACGCACGAAGCGGCCATTCACAAACAGGAATTGCTTGTCTCCGCTGGGGCGAGCGTGAGCGGGGTGAATCACCAAGCCTCGCAAGCTGATCAGACCTTGCTCCTGAGCAACGGGCAGGCTTTGCTCAATAAACTCTTTACCCAAAATATCCAGCAGGCGCTGTTCCAGCGTGCCGCTGCGCCAATGGCGTTGGGGCTTGTCGTTATGGAACAGACGAAAGGCAATGTGCGGCTGTGCCAGGGCGATGCGCTCCAGCGCAGTAACGCAGTGGCCGTACTCGGTGCCTTCGGTGCGCAGGAACTTGCGACGGGCGGGGATTTCATCAAAGAGCTGGCGCACATCAACATGCGTGCCAATCTGCCCGGAAGCAGGTTGCGGTTCGCCTTGGCCCAGCGAATATTCCCAGGCGTGGGAATCGTCTTGCGTGCGCGAGTTGATCGTCAAGCGAGCGACGGAGGCAATCGAGGGTAGAGCCTCTCCCCGAAAGCCCATGGAGGCCACAGACTCCAGCTCTTCCAGTGAACGAATCTTGCTGGTGGCATGTTGCAGCAGCGCCAGGGGTAATTCTTCCTGCGTGATGCCGTGGCCATCGTCGCTGACAGAGATACGGCGTATGCCGCCGCCGTCCAGACGAATCTCGATGGCACTGGCTCCGGCATCAATCGCGTTTTCCAGCAATTCCTTCAGGACAGAGGCCGGGCGCTCGATAACTTCTCCGGCTGCAATTTGGCTTACAAGCAGGTCTGGGAGTGGGATAATACGGCGTCTTGATGACATAGGGCGACTGGCCTTGTGTGTATTCAGGGTTGAACGCAGCAGGTTCAACGGGTTTCAAACGGTAGCGGCTTATTTTAACCGCTTGCTCTATGGTGTCGGTCTGGCCAGTACCGGACTGGCGGGTTTGTTATTTTGGTGTGGAACTATGCCCGATTTACTCAGCATGATCCTTCATATTGACCAATACCTGGGTGTGTGGGTCGAGCAGTATGGAGCCTGGATTTACCTTGTTCTGTTCTTGATTATATTTGGCGAGACCGGGCTTGTGGTTTTGCCATTCCTGCCAGGTGATTCCTTGCTGTTTATTGCCGGAGCCTTCGGGGCGTCGGGCATGCTGGACCCGGTGATGCTGGGTGGCTTGCTGATCGTGGCAGCCGTGCTGGGCAATACCGTGAACTATCACGTAGGGCGGTATATAGGCCCGAAAGTCTTTACCCAGGAATCCCGATTCCTGGATCGCCGTGCTTTGGTCAAAACCCATGCGTTCTATGAGAAGCATGGCGGCAAGACCATCGTCATTTCCCGCTTCCTGCCCTTGTTCCGTACCTTCGCGCCCTTTGTGGCCGGTGTGGGCCATATGAATGCCATGCGCTTTCAGATGTACAACATTACCGGTGCGGTACTGTGGATTTGCAGCTTGATTACCCTGGGCTACTTCTTTGGTAACGTGCCTTTCATCAAGGCGCATTTGAATACCATCGTGCTGATTGGTATTGCGGCTGCTGCGGTGCCTGTTGTAGCTGGGGCCTTGTGGAAGATCTTCAAACGTAAAAGCAAGGGTGATGCGGCTTTGTAGGCTTTGAGGCTGCATCGCTTGGCTGTTAAAGGCCAGGAAGAGGACGCTAGAAGGCGTCCTTTTTTTCGAGTATCTGTTAGGTGAAGTGCTTGTTAGTGGGAGTAAAGGCTGCCGCAAAGTCTGGGTTCAAGTGTTTAAGGTAATCCATTGGTGCTCGTCGCATTCCTGGAGTCGCCGCCCCTGCTTGAGCACATTACAAAGAATGCCTCAGTTTTCTTGAGGGGGAGCAGCTAGTCTGCAGGCGGGACTCTGGCCCGTGCTGCGCACGGGTTCCCTTGTCTCTTGAGCTATCCAGGCGCCCCGTGAACTCGCGCGATAGCTCGTCCCCCGGACGAGCTATAAGCGTCGCGCTCAAACAGCACGGGGCTTGCATCCTGGATAGCTCAAGAGCCTGCGGCCAGACTCCTAACTCGCCTTCCGACTAGCTGCTCCCCCTCAAGAAAAAGCCACACCAGTTAGCGCTCAAACAGAGCGCTGCTCTCTCAGGGTATCCCCAGAGGCTACAAACGAAAAAAAGCGCAGCAAAAAGTTGCTGCGCTTTCTTAAAGAGCCACCAGGCTGATATTTAACTACGGCTAGCCAGTGCCGGAAATTCAGCAAAGTATCCGCGAATCCCTGTCAGGATGGCTTGTGCGATCTTGTCCTGATGCGAGGAACTGCGCAGCAGACGCTCTTCTTCCGGATTACTGATAAAGGCGGTTTCGATCAGGATGGACGGAATGTCCGGAGCCTTGAGCACAGCAAAACCGGCCCGCTCAACACTGCGTTTGTGCAAGCGGTTGATCTTGCCGATTTCGCCTAGCAGGTGAGCACCCACTTTGACGGAATCGTTAATCTGCGCGGCTGTAGACAGGTCCAGCAGAATTTGCGCAACCTGACGGTTATGGGAGCCCAGGTTCAGGCCACCGATCAAGTCGGCATCGTTCTCTTTCTTGGCCAGCCAACGGGCCGCCGAGCTGGTTGCACCGTTTTGGGACAAGGCGTAGATAGACGAACCACGCGCACTGGGTTTGATCCAGGCGTCAGCGTGAATACTGATGAACAGATCCGCTTTTACTCGGCGCGCTTTTTGTACACGCACTTGCAGCGGCACGAAGAAGTCCGAGTCGCGCGTGAGATAGGTACGCATATTGGGCTGGGCATCGATCAGGCGCTTCAAGCGTCGGGCGATATTCAGCACCACGTCTTTTTCACGTGTACCGCCGGGGCCGATCGCACCGGGATCTTCACCACCATGACCGGGGTCAAGTGCAATCAGCAAGGGGCGATTGGGCGTGCCGGGCGTGGCCGCAGGCGAAGGAGAGCGCGGTGGGGTGGTAACAGGCGGGGGTGTTCGAGCGACGGGCGGCAAAGTCTGCCCTTGTACCGTAGGCACAGGAGCGTCGGGCGAGTTCTGAGCCAGGCTTTCCAGTACGGATGCTAGGGGATCGTTGTCGTCCTGAATTTGCAAGGCCAGCAGCGGGTCTTGGGCCACGCGAGGGTACAAGTCCAGTACCAGACGGTACTTGTATTCACCCACGGGCTTTAGCGTAAAGATCTGGGGGGCGACGGGTTGCTTCAGATCCAGCACCATGCGCACAACGTCGGGGCGGTTCTGGCCCACGCGAACGGAACGGATATAGGGATCGTTAGGACGGACCTTGGAAACCAGCTCTTCGATGGTGCGGTTCATGGTCAGGCCCTGGATATCCACCACCATGCGGTGCGGATTCTCCAGCGTGAAGTGCTCGGCCTTGAGTTCGCTATCCATCTCCAGGGTGACGCGTGTGTATTCGTCTGCTGGCCAGGTGCGGACAGCCACAATCGTGCTGGCGTGCGCCAGGCGTGGGATGACAGGGAGCAGGAACAGGGTAGTGGCCGTGGCGACGAATCGGCGACGGGCCTGGCCGGCTGGGGCTACTTCTGCTGGCTGGGGGCGAGTGTCGTAATCCATAGCGTTCCTTTGGCGCTGCGTGCATCCAGGGTGGCCAAACGACCGTCACCACAATAATCCAGGTGTAAATCCAGATCGGGCTCGGGCAATAAATCCCCTGCTTTTTCGGGCCATTCGATCAGCACAACAGCATTGTCTTGCAAAATATCGCGAAAACCTGCGTCGACCCATTCTCGTGGATCGCTAAATCTATAAAAATCAAGGTGATAGAAGTATAAGCTAGAAACTTTATAACTTTCAAGTAAAGCGTAGCTAGGACTTTTGATACGACCGGTAACGCCGCAAGCCCGCAACAGGGCTCGAACGAAGTGGGTTTTACCGGCGCCCAGGTCACCATGAAGATGAATTCGGCCACCCGTCGGCACTCCGGACACCTGGCCGCTCAGTAGCGGGGCAAGGCGCTCGGCCAAGGCCGTGGTGGCGTCCTCGTCAGGCAAGGACAGGGTTAAAGCTTGCGGATTCATAGGCTTGGATCAGGTAGCGAGGGATAACCACAGTGGAATGGTCAAGCCCGCTAGTATAGTGCCGATCGACATGGTCAGCGCGACCAGACGGCTATCGGCTCCCATGCGGGCAGCCAGTACGTGGGCAGAAGAGGCCGTGGGCAGAGCGGCAAATACCAGTAACATCTGGCGCTCCAGTGCGCTCATATCCAACACCCAGGCAATAGCCAGTGCGGCAACTGGTAGCGCCAGCAGCTTGATGGCCGTAATCCAACTGATCAAGGCACCTGCCTGACGTGACCCTTGCAAGGATAAAGTGGCGCCTACACACAACAAACCGATGCCCAGGGCACAAGCACCCAGTCGGCTAAATGCCAATTGAAGGGGGGCGGGGACAGAGAAACCGGCCAGATTCCAGGCCAGGGCCGCCACCGTAGACAAAATCAATGGGTTTTTAAGCAGCTCAATGGCAATACGGCCTTGTTGCCCCCGTGCGAGCACGGTTACCGCCACCATATTGGCCATAGGCACAGAAAAACCAACCAGCAAGGCCATGACGGCCACGCCTGATGGCCCGGCAATGGCGCTGGCCAGGGACATGCCTAAATAGGTATTGAAGCGGAACGCGCACTGGGTCAGGGCAGCGTGCTGCAAGGGTTCGGGTTTCAGAATGGGCAAGGCCAGCCAGGCTAATGCCGTGCCGACCGCTATCAGGGCGGCTGCCGCGACTAATAGCGGCCAGGTATCACCCAGGTTCAGCGGGATGCGAGTAATGGAATCAAACAGCAGGGCTGGAAACAGCACGTAATAGACCAGCTTTTCGGCACCCTGGAAAAACTCCCGGCTGAAATGGAAGCGATGAAGCAGTAAAGCACCCAAGGCAATCAACAGAAAATCGGGCAGGATCAGCGGGAATATTGTGGCCATGATGACGGTAAATAGAAGCAGATATAGGTATATCCCCTGTGGGTCTCTGCTTTCATAATTAACAATTGTTGGGGATTAGCTGCGCTATTATTGGTGAGTTCCCCTTACCCAGGGGATGGATCTACAAAAAGACTAAAGAGGAGATGTTCCCATGATAGAGAAGTTTCCCAAGAAATTTGCGCTGCTATCCCTTTGTGCAAGTTTGTCGGTAATTGGTACAGCTACCGTTGCCCATGCTCAAGCTGATTATCCTAATCAAGCTATTCGCGTCATTGTTCCTTTTGCTCCTGGTGGCTCCACGGATATTGTGGCGCGTATCGTCACTAAGGGGATGAGCGAGGTCCTGGGCCAGACCATGGTTGTGGAAAATAAAGGTGGTGCTGGTGGTGCGATTGGAGCGGCAGAAGCGGCTCGCGCTAAACCCGATGGCTATACCTTGTCGATTGCCACTATCTCGACTCTGGCAGTGAACCCCGCTTGCCGTCCTAATGATTTGCCTTACGATCCTTTGAAAGACTTTGTGCCGGTCAGCAACTTTGCGAACCTGCCCAACGTGATCGAGGTCAATCCCAAATTCCCGGCACAAAACTTCAAAGAGTTTGTGCAACAACTGAAAGACAATCCCGGCAAATACTCCTACGGTAGCTCGGGCACGTGCTCGGTGCTGCACTTGTTTGGTGAAGCCTTCAAGCTGGAAACGGGCACCGATATCGTGCACGTTCCGTACCGTGGCGCAGGCCCGGCTGTGACAGATGCGGTGGGCGGTCAGATCAATGCCATGTTTGATAACTTGCCATCCTCCATGGCACAGATTCAGGCGGGTAATTTGCGAGCCCTGGCGATTGCCTGGCCCGAGCGTCTGCCTGCTCTGAAAGACGTGCCTACCTTGGCGGAAGAGGGTTACCCACAACTGAACAGCCCGGCCTGGTACGGTTTGCTGGCTCCTAAAGGTACGCCTCCTGAAGTCGTCGCCAAACTGCATGCAGCCGCTGCAGAGGCCTTGAAAAAGCCCGAAATCATTTCGGCTTTGGAAAAGCAGGGTGCAACACCCTCTGGGAATTCGCCTGAAGAGTTCGCCAAGGAAATCAAAGAGCAGTACGACTGGGCTCACGACGTGGTCAAGAAAGGCAATATCAAGCTGGAATAAGCTTTTGGCGTTTAGCGTCACCCATAAAAAAACCGGCCTTTTTAAAGGCCGGTTTTTTGTTTCTGCAACTAAGGCTTAGCCGCGATTGGCTTGCAGTACGGTCAGTGCAGTCATATTGATAATGCGACGCACGGTAGAGCTGTAAGTCAGGATGTGCACCGGAGCATTAGCACCCATCAGGAAAGGACCAATAGCCACGTTGCTGCCTGCGGCGGTTTTCAGCAGGTTGTAGCTGATATTGCCTGCATCCACGTTCGGGCAGACCAGCAGATTGGCCGAGCCTTTCAGGGACGAGTTAGGCAAAGTACGGCTGCGCAGGGATTCGTCCAGCGCGCAGTCGGCGTGCATTTCGCCGTCTACTTGCAGGTCGGGTGCCTGTTCCTGAATCAGCTTCAGGGCTTCGCGCATCTTGGGGCCGGAAGCCGCTGAGTCCGAACCGAAGTTGGAGCGCGACAGCAAGGCAACCTTAGGCTCCAGGCTCAGTGTGCTCAACATGCGGGCCGCTTCAATCGTGTATTCGGCAATTTCCTGTGCGTTCGGGTCGTCGTTGACGTGGGTATCCGTCAAGGCAACCGTGCGCTCGCCCAAGAGCAGGATGTTCATGGCGGCGTACACGCTGGAGTTGGGCTTGCGGCCGATCATCTCGTCGATGTAACGCAGGTGGTTGTGGTAGGAGCCGATCGTGCCGCAGATCATGCCATCGGCATCGCCCAGGTGCACCATGGTCGAGCCAATCAGAGTCAGGCGACGGCGCATTTCCACGCGAGCCATTTCCTTGCTGATACCGCGACGGCACATTTTTTCCCAGTACGTTGTCCAGTACTGGTGGAAACGGTCGTCGGACTCGGGGTTGGTCACTTCCACATCCACGCCCAGACGCAGGCGCAGACCAAATTTCTTGATGCGGGACAGCAGCACGGCAGGGCGGCCAACCAGAATCGGGTGAGCCAGCTTCTCGTCCACAATCACTTGCACGGCACGCAGAACGCGTTCTTCTTCACCTTCGGTAAAGACGATGCGAGCCTTGCCGCCTTCGCGTACCAATTGCTTGGCCACCGCAAACACGGGCTTCATGAACGCGCCGGAGTGGTAGACGAACTGCTGCAACTTGGCGATGTAGCCTTCCAGGTCAGCGATAGGGCGGGTAGCCACACCTTCTTCCATGGCGGCCTGGGCCACGGCAGGGGCGATACGCACGATCAGGCGTGGATCGAATGGCTTGGGAATCAGGTAGTCGGGGCCAAAGCTCAGACCGTACCCACCGTAGGCAGCGGCCACGGCTTCGTCTTGCTCTTCTTCAGCCAGGGCGGCAATGGCGCGTGCAGCCGCTTTTTCCATGCCACGGGTAATGGTGGTCGCACCCACATCCAGCGCACCGCGGAAGATGTAAGGGAAGCACAGCACGTTATTGACCTGGTTCGGGAAGTCCGAACGGCCAGTTGCCATGATGACGTCATCGCGAGCGGCCTTGGCCACTTCAGGCAGAATTTCGGGGGTGGGGTTGGCCAGTGCCATCACAAAAGGACGGTCTGCCATTTTTTGCAGCATTTCAGCTTTCAGCACGCCACCGGCGGACAGACCCACGAACACGTCGGCATTTTCGATCACATCAGCCAGCTTGCGGGCTTCGGTTTCTTTGGCGAAACGGGCCAGTTCAGGCACTTGATGGCCGGGGCGACCTTTGTAGACCACGCCATCAATGTCGGTGACCCAGACGTTTTCTTCAGGCAGACCCATGTCCACCATCAAGTCCAGGCAAGCCAAAGCGGCTGCACCGGCACCGGAGGTCACAACCTTGATCTTCTTGATGTCTTTGCCGACGACTTTCAGGCCGTTCAGGAAGGCAGCCGTCACACAAATGGCGGTACCGTGCTGATCGTCGTGGAAGACGGGGATATTCATGCGTGCGCGCAGCTTGCGCTCAACTTCAAAACACTCGGGTGCCTTGATGTCTTCCAGGTTGATGCCACCAAAAGTCGGCTCCAGACCGGCAATGATGTCGACCAGCTTGTCAGGGTCGGTTTCGTTGATCTCGATGTCGAACACGTCCAGACCAGCAAACTTCTTGAACAGAACGGCCTTGCCTTCCATCACGGGTTTGGAGGCCAGCGCGCCAATATTGCCCAGACCCAGCACTGCCGTACCGTTGGAGATCACACCCACCAGATTGCCACGGCCGGTGTAGCGGAAGGCATTTTGCGGGTCGATAACAATTTCTTCACAAGCGGCGGCTACACCGGGCGAATAAGCCAGGCCCAGATCGCGTTGGCTGACCAGGGGTTTGGTGGCGGCAATCGTCACTTTGCCGGGAATCGGGAACTCGTGATAATCCAGTGCAGCTTGTCGATCTACGGGTGAACTCATAGTTTCCTCTTGCTCAGGCGTCAAACAGGTGTTTGGTGGAATCTGGGAATGGCGTGGGAAGTAGGCACCAGCGCCGCTTTTCAACAAGTGTAGATAATTAAACAGGCCAGGGTATTAGGGCTTATTATTACCCCATTAGTAGATGCTTATAGCTAGAGGCAAAGGCTTGGAAACAAACGATATCGCCCATAGGTTGGTGCAACGGCTGAAGCTGCGTCACCTGGCATTGCTGATCGAGATTGATCGCCTGGGTTCGCTCACCAAAGTGGCGGATTTGATGGCGATGAGCCAGCCTGCCGTCACCCAGGCACTGGCCGAGGTCGAGCAGGTCTTTGGCACTCCGCTGTTTCTGCGATCCTCCCGTGGCATGGAGGCAACACCGCAGGGGCAGATCGTGATTTCACGCGCTCGGGCCATGGTGCAGGATATGGAGTTGTTGAGCCTGGACTTGCAGGCGCACAGCATGGGGCGGCAAGCCCATTTGCGTTTGGGCGTCATTCCTCTGGTGTCCGGCAAGCTGGTTTCCACCGCCTTGAGAGCCACTCGCCCCCAAGGGCAGGTCGTGTCTGTCAGCATTACCGAAGGACTGACAGAGACCCTGCTGGAACAACTGCGCGATCACGCCCTGGATGCCGTAGTGGCCCGCAGTTCCCCCGAATTGAATATGAAAGGCCTGCGTCATGAGGCGCTATACGCGCAGCAACCGCGCCTGATTGCCAGTCGAGAACTGGCAGGTCGACTTGGGCGGCGCAAGCTGGACTGGTCACAACTGCAGGATCTGGACTGGATTTTAGGGCCGCGCAATACGCCGATGCGGCGGCAGGTGGCGAACTTGTTTTTACGGGCAGGTTTGCTGGAGCCAGTGCCCAGCGTGGAGACCTCGTCTCCCAAGCTGATCGGTGAGCTGATCGTGAACCACCCTCGTGCGGTGTCTGTGGTGCCGACCGAAATTGCCGAGGAGCTGGTGCGCGTGTCCGGGGTGGCAATCGTGCCGTATTCCTTCGAGTGGGGCTTGTCGCCCATCGCCTTGTTTACGCGTGAGGCTGGCCCGCAGCGACCGGTGGATAAGCTGTTTGCCCAGGAGCTGAAACGGGTGTGTACGGACAAGACGGTGCCCTTGGAGCGGGGGGCTTTTTTCTACTAGTATCGTTCTGTCTGTTGCGGGCTAATTACTAGTGTCACATCGTGAATGCCCCATGCCGAGGGAGCCGGACGAGATCTCGAAGCAGGATGTCATACCTGCCCAGGAAACCGAAGCAGCTCAATGGCAAGAACCGCCCCCCGTTTTGATGTCCAGGAGTCTGGGAGGGGGCGGTGTACAGCAGCCTGCTTATTGATGCCTGGGCTATGCAAGCAGCGGCTTACTGATTGACATACCAGATCGCCTTGGTTTGCTGGTACTGATCCAGCGCCTCCATTCCCTTGTCTTTGCCGCCAAAACCGGACAGTTTGAAGCCGCCAAAAGGAGCGGTGATGTCGCCTTCTGAAAAGCCATTCACCGAGACTGTGCCCGCTTTGATCTTGCGCGAGACACGTTGTGCTCGGCGCACATCAAGGGTGTAGATGGAGGCGGCCAGGCCGTATTGGGTATCGTTTGCCAAGGTGATCGCTTGCTCTTCTGTCTCGAAGGTAGTGACGGCCAGAACGGGGCCGAACACTTCTTCCTGGAACAGGCGGTCTTCCGGGGTAATGTGATCGAAGATAGTGGGTTCGATATACCAGCCACTGCCCAAGTCACTATGAATACGCCCGCCATGAACCAGCTTGGCATTTTTTCCGGGGTTTTCCAGAAAGCTGGCCACTTTTTCAAAGTGCGCTTTTTCTACCATCGGTCCGATAGACACATCCGGGTCCGTAGGCAAGCCCACTTTCCAGGAGCCTAGCCCCTGTTTGAGTTTTTGCAGCAGTGTGTCTTTCAGGCTGCTGTGTACGATCAGGCGGGAGCCGCAACTGCAGTTTTCGCTCATGTTCCAGAATGCGGCCGCCAGGATGGAGGGGACCGCTTCGTCCAGCAGGGCATCTTCAAAAACGACCTGCGGGCTTTTTCCACCGCATTCCAGCACGACTTCCTTCAGGTTGCTTTCTGCGGAGTATTTCAGGAACAGGCGACCCACTTCGGTGGAGCCGGTGAACGACACAATGTCCACGTCCTCGTGCCGTCCCAAAGGCTCCCCGACTTCCTCGCCTGTGCCGGTGATCAGGATCAGTGCCCCTGCGGGGATGCCTGCCTGATGTGCCAGCTGTGTCATGCGGTAGGCGCTAAGACTGGTCAGCTCGGACGGTTTCACAATGACCGAGTTGCCGCACACCAGAGCAGGAGCCACTTTCCAGGCGTACATCTGGGCCGGGAAGTTCCAGGGCAGGACGGCAGCCACCACCCCAATGGGTTCTTTTGTGATCAAGCCCAACGCGTCTGAGCCGGTTGGGGAAATGCGGCCAAAGCATTTATCAGCCGTTTCCGCATACCAGCTGAAGGTATCGATGGTGGCGGGCATGTCGGTGTTCAGGCATTCGGTGATGGGTTTGCCTGCATCCACGCAATCGAGTGCGGCCAGTTCCTCGGCATGTTGCTCCAGCAAGGCCACCCACTTGAGCATGATCTTTTTACGTTCTGCCGGAGACAACTCAGACCACTCACCGGACTCAAAGCTTGTGCGTGCGGCAGCGACAGCCGCTTGTACATCAGAGGCTTGGCCAGCAGCGATTTTGCCAATCACGGCCAGGTCGATAGGGCTGATGTTATCGAGCAGGGCCGAAGCCGTGGTTTGATGGCCCGGAATCAAATGGGAAGCGTGCAGCTTTCCGGCGCGGGCCAATTCAAAGACAGTCTCTTTCTGCGTGGGCATTCAAGCCTCCTGTTCTACTTGGTAAGCGTTGATCTGGGCCAGGAAGTCGTCGCGTTCCTGCGCTTCGACCGGCAGCAGGGGCAAGCGCACCGAACCGACATCAATGCCGTGGCGCACGCAGCCCAGTTTGGCTTTCTGGTTGTAGTTGCCGGACTCCATGGCGGCAATGGCGGGCAGCATGGCTGCCATCATGCGACGTACGCTGTCCCAGTCCTCTTGCTCGGCTGCCTTGAGCATTTGAACCTGCTCGGCAGGAAACACATTGGCCCCGCCGCTGATCCAGCTGCGCACGCCCCAGAACAGGAAGTCGGCCGCTTGGTCATCGCAGCCGCAAACAACCTGGAAATCTGGCAGATTGGCATTGACCATGGCCACCACTCGGCTGAAGTTGCCGCTGCTTTCCTTGATGCCCACAATGTTTTTGACCTTGGCCAGTTCGTAGACGGATTCCAGCTCAATTTGTATGCCGATGCGTGCCGGGAAGTTGTACATGACGATGGGCAGCGTGGTGGCTGCCGCCACTTCCTTGAAATAAGCCACCACCTCATTTTGACCCGGCAAACTGTAGGGTGTAGGGGACAGCATCAGGGCTTCGTAACCCAATTCTTCGGCTTCACGAATCCGGCTGATGGCTTCGGCAGGTGACATGGAGTTCACGCCGGCAATCAGTGTGGTGCGACCACGGCCGGTTTTGGCAACAATCTCCAGTACGCGGCGACGCTCCTGTGCGCTCAGCGCGTAGTATTCGCCTGTGGTTCCGCAGGCCACAATTCCTCCTACGCCAGCTTCAATAAAACACTCGACCAGACGCTTCAGAGCGGCTTCATTTAACTGGTTGTTGGCGTCAAACGGGGTAACGATAGGAACGAGAATGCCGTTCAGATTCATGATGTCTCCAGATTATTAATAGTTGATCTATCGGTTTATTCAATGACTTTGCGGGTGAAGGCGCTGAGGTAAGCCATCAGCGTTTCAGATCCCTGCAAGGCCATGTCGGGATTTCCGTCCTGGATTCCTTCAGCCAGGGTCAAGTGGGCTTGAGCCCCGGCTTCCAGGTCACCTTCATATTGGTAGGCGTACCAGAATCGTCTGCACTGAACGATCATGGGGGTGACCGCCTGCACAGCGAAGGTGTTGCGACAGGCCTGGTGGATGACTTCGTCCAGATGCTGGTCGGCCAACATATAGGCGTCTATATCTTTGGCATTGGCGGCATCGACCATGGCCTGGGCGTGGCCGAGCAAGGTGCTGCGCTGGGCTGGGGTCGCCCATCGGGCGGCCCCTTGCACAATCAAGCGCTCCAGAACCCGTCGCGTTTCAATCAGAGTCAGGTGTTCAGCCACACGGATTTCACTGACACGCAGACCACGGCGTGGCTGCTGCTCGATCAATCCCAGGGCCACCATACGCATCAGGGCTTCACGTAAGGGGGTGCGTCCCAAACCTGTCATTTCCACCAGATCACTTTCCACAATGGCCTGACCAGGCTCCAGTTTGAGAGTGGCAATTAACTGCTCAATCGCTTGATAGGCGGTTTCAGCGGCACGAGAAGAAGGGGTGGGGGCGCTACTCACAGAGACTCCAATATAAAAATGGCGTTAAAAGCCGGATACTTGCTGAGGCAGCCAGGTTGCAATCGCGGGGAACAGGGCGACGATCAACAAGGTCAGCAACTGGGCAAGAATAAACGGCACTACACCTCGACAAACTTGTCCGTATGTCATGTCTTTCGGGGCAATGGACAGGAGGTAGAAAATAGATGAAGCCAGGGGCGGTGTCAGATAACTGGTTTGAATGACAACAATCACCATGACGCCAAACCACAAGGGGTCTAGCCCGGTCGCCACAATAAAGGGCAGGAAAAGCGGAACGCAAATGAGCACGTTCGCTGTCCAGTCCAGTACAAAGCCCAACAGAAATACGATGCCCAGAAACAGGATGATCGTACCTGTGCTGCCCAGCCCCAGATCGCTGGTGAGCATTTGCACCAGCTTGGCACCACCGTTGGCGGCAAAGGCACCGGTAAACATGGTACCTCCGGCCACAATCAGCATGATCATTGCCGTAATGCGCACCGTGATCCGCAAGGCTCCACTGAAGACTTCCCAGTTGAACTGACGGTAGAAAATACACAGAACAGCGGCGGCAGCAGCACCCAAGGCAGCGGCTTCGGTGGGGGAGGCTATCCCTTTCATCAACGAGCCCAGAACGGCGATGATCAGCAGCATCATGGGAACCAGACCACGCATCGTAATACTGATTTTTTCACCCAGGGGTCTGCGCATATCCTCGTCATCGGCGCGAGGCCCCAACTCAGGTTTGAGCGTAGTGGCGATCAGGATGTAAGCCACAAAGAGCGTGGTCATCAACAAGCCCGGAAAGAGCATGGCAGCAAACAGCTCGCCAACCGGAACCTGGGCCAGGGAAGCGTAGACCACCGCAACCACCGAGGGGGGAATCATGGTGCCCAGGGAGCCCCCGGCGCAGATCGTTCCCGCGATCAGCGAGTTGTTGTAGCGAAAGCGCTTCATGGCCGGGATGGCCATCAGCCCCACCATGATTTCTACCGCTCCAACCACACCTGCCGCAGCAGCAAAGGTGGCTGCCATGGCGATCGTGGCAATGGCCAGCCCGCCCGGCAGTCCGCCCAGCCAGAGCTGCATGGTGCGAAACAGGCGTGCAGCAATGCCTGACCGCTCCAGCAGGGCCCCCATCAGGACGAACATGGGAATCGCTGACAGGATATGGTTGGTGGCCGCGCCGTACAAAGCGCCATACATCTGGTCAAAGACCATTGGGCCAAAGGCGTACCAACCGGCCAGAAAGGCGGGCAGGATCAACGCAAAAGCCACGGGCATGCCCTGAAAAATCAGCAGGAACAGCGCAGGGAACATCAGTCCGGCGATCCATAAATTCATGGGTTCACCTCGACGTCAGCAGGGCTTTGTTCTTTGACTGCACAGCGCAGGCCATGGGCAAGCAATTGCAAGGTAAAGGCAACCAGACCAATCGCAATGCAGGCGTAGAAGGGCCACATGACCGGCGCCCAGGGGCTGACCATTTCGACCTCGTTCAGCTTCCAGGCCATCCAGGCTTTGTGAATGCTGACTTTGCTTAAAACGGCAAAGAGGGGAAACAGCACCAGCAAATACAGGACCAGGTCTGAAATGTGAGCAAAGGACCTGGGCAAGTGCTTGCGAACCACATCAATGCTGATGTGTTCGTTCTGACGCATCACCCAGGCCATGCCCAGCAGAAAAATAGCACCATTCATCATGTAGGCCACATCAAAGGCCCAGACGGTAGGAGCATGAAGGACATAGCGGGCAAAGACTTCCCACACCATGGCAGCGACCAGGATTGCCGCTGCCATTTCAGCCAGCCGAGAGCTTGCAAGGGCGATAAAGTCGATCAGTTTTGAAATAGGCTGCAGCATGGCAGCTCTCCTTCAGAAAGTGGGACTTAGTCTCGGATCAGGTAATTGCTTTCGCTGCGCCAACGGTTCAGGAAGTCATCGTAATCAGTCAGCAAGTTCTTCATGTAGTCGTTGCCGGACTGGGCTTGCGCATCGGCTTTCTTGTGTACCCAGTCATTACCGGCATCAGCCAATTGTTTGATGAAGGCCGGATCCAGGGTGATCACTTCATTGCGCCCTTGGCGATACTTTTCCATGGCTTTGATATCGGCGTTGTAGAAGTAATCCAGAGATTGGTGGGTGGTCAGTTCGGCAGCGGCCTCGATCAGTTTTTGCAAATCGGCCGGTACCTTGTCCCAGGTTTCCTGCTTAAGGACGACTTCCCACATAAAGGTGGGTTGATGTACGCCAGGCACCACAATGTATTTGGCAGCCTGATGAAAGCCTTCGGGGGTGTTGGAGGAGGGGGTGGCCCATTCCACTGCATCGACCCCTTTGCGTTGCAGCAGGGTGTAGGTGTCGCCAGGAGGAACCACGGTGGGAACGGCACCGAAATAATCTTTCATCACGTCGGCCCAGGCGCCGGAAGTGCGGTATTTCAGCCCTTTCAAGTCCTCTGCATTCCGAATAGGGGTGTTGGAGTGGGCCAGCACCTCGGTCGAACCCAGGCCGACAATCATGGTTTTGAGGCCGTTTTTGGAGCGCAGCTCCTGCAGCTTTTCCTTGCCACCACCTTCATACAGCCAGACACGATAGGCATCAGGCCCCATGCCGCCCGGATAGCCCGCAAAAATCGCATTGGCTGGATCCTGATTGACCAGGTAACTGGAGGTGGAGTGCCCAGCTTCCACGACGCCGGTTTCGACGGCTTCAAACACCTTGAGGGCAGGAACAATGACCCCCGCTCCAAAGGGCTGGATTTCAACCCGGTCACCTGTCATGAGCTTCACATTCTTTGCGAAACGCTCCAGGAAGTTCTGATAGAAGGGGGATCCTTCCGGTACGGAAGTGGGAACGCGCCAACTGATGTCAGCAGCCTGTACCGAGGCCATACCGCACAACAAAAACAAACCAGCAATTCGTGAAGCACCAAGTTTGGATTTCATATTTGTCTCCGGTGGTTTTTTTATAGTCCAGCTCTGTCATAGGCCTGTGGCTAGGGCGAGAGCATGGAAATCATCTTAATATTTTATAAATATATTAACAACATATTTAGATTGGGGTTTGTCCTAGAAGGGGCCGTAGATGGCTTATGGACTGGCTTGGAGTTTTTTTCAGGCCTTGGCAGGGGATGGCGTTGCCTTTTTGATGCCTGTTTCTGGATGTGGTTTCAGGTTTCGCAAAGAGGGCTGAAGCAGTACTGGTATAGCTCTCTTTGTGTTTTTTTGAAGCTGCTTGAGGCGCTTCATGCGGCCCTTGGAATCCTTTCGCGCCTGCGGTCTAGCTGGTACACTTTGCGGCTGCTTTTCTGAGAAGCGCGCAGTAGCGGGATTGGCTTGTTGAACAGGCCCTTTGCTGTAGCACTTCCGGCTGCACTTGCCAGGAAAAGGCTTGTTTTTTTACGCACAGAACAAGGCAGTCAATCTGCCTTCATGTGCTGTAAAGCCTGAATTCCTGCGGTGTATGTGGCGTCTGGCCCGCTTGGGCCCACTCCACAGAAAGCCCACCGGGCCCATAGTTAAATGGATATAACTTTCCCCTCCTAAGGGAAGATTGCAGGTTCGATTCCTGCTGGGCCCGCCATCGTATTTTTAATCGCACTGTTCTCTTGGCCCCTTGATCCTGGGGCCGCGGGGCGTGCGCATAAGCAGCTTAGTCATGACACTTCAAGGTTGGAAACGCCGCGCTTTTTACGTGGGTTTGTTTGAATTTTTCGCTATTGTTTTTTCTTCGTTCTTGCTGGCGTATTTTGCCGGGGGCGAGGCTTCTGAATCTGCACCGATTGCAGTGGCTATTTCCGTGATCGCGATTATCTGGAACTACGTGTTCAACACGGCGTTCGAGCATTGGGAATCCCGCCAGGCCATTAAAGGCCGCAGCCTGTTGCGCCGTAGCGTGCATGCCATCAGCTTTGAGGCTGGCTTGGTGATTGCCATCGTGCCTTTGTATATGTGGTGGTATCAGGTTGGCTTGATGGAAGCGCTGCGTATGGAAGTCGCCATTCTGGTGTTCTTCCTGATCTACTCGTTTATCTTTAGCTGGACCTTTGATCGAGTGTTTGGCTTGCCAGCCAGCGCGGCTTGAAGCCCATCGCTCAATAAAAAAGCCGCGTAATGCGGCTTTTTTGTTTTCTATAGTCACTCCGCCTGAGCGTCCCGACGCGCCTGGCAGATGCGTCCATGATGCACATCTGCCCACTTCACCAGCTCTCGCATGGGCACCAGAAAGGATTGCCCCAATTCGGTCAGCGTGTACTCCACGCGTGGCGGTACTTCTGCGTACAAGGTCCGTTGTACAAAACCATCAGTTTCCAGACGCTTGAGGGTGCGTGAGAGCATTTGGCGGGAAATATCGCCGATTTCTCGGCCCAGCTCGTTAAAGCGCAGGGTGCCCGGTGCCAGGGATTCCAGGATCAGCAGGCTCCATTGGTCGCCAATTCGATCCAGTACATCCCGTATGGGACAGGGTTGTTCAAATTCTTCCTGTATTGGGCTGGAAGCCAGTACTGCTGCGCTTGATGAGGACATGTGTCATCGCCTTCTGGGGTTCAATAGTCACTTCCATGTGACCTGGTATGGCTTGCGTGACTTCTTGTGGACTGTCAAAAAACTGTCTAGCATCACACTTAATGGTCTACTTTATAGACCAAGTCTTAATTTGAGCACACAAGGAGCTGTTATGTCTCGTATTGCATTGATAGGTGCTTCTGGCGAAGTTGGTTCGCGCCTTTTGAAAGAACTCTCGGATCGCGGCCATACGGTGACAGCGATTGCTCGCCATACTGAAAAAATTGCCAGTCTGCCCAATGTCACGGCTGTTCAGGGTGATGTGAATGATCTGGACGGTTTGATCGCGCTACTGCAAGGTCACGATGTGGCGATTAGTGCAGTTCGCTTTGCGTCTTCAGACCCTTCCAAACTGATCACGGCGGTTCGTGCTGCCGGTGTGAAGCGCTATCTGGTTGTGGGTGGTGCTGCCAGTCTGGAAGTGGCTCCCGGTCAGCGATTGATTGATCAGCCTGCTTTCCCGGACGCGTACCGTACCGAGGCCTTGGGTGGCATTGCTTTCCTGGATCAGTTGCGTCAGGAAAAAGAGCTGGATTGGACTTTCCTGTCCCCATCGGCTGAATTCGGCCCAGGTCAGCGCACAGGCAAGTTCCGTGTCGGCAAAGACAGCCTTTTGGTCTCGGACCAGGGCAGCAAGATTTCTTATGAGGATTACGCCATCGCTTTGGTGGACGAGATTGAACGTCCAGCCCATTCGCGCCAGCGATTCACCGTAGGTTATTGAACAAGGAGTGGGACTGATGAAAGGTTTAATCCGATGGGTATCTCCAGTGTTATTAGCGGGCTCTTTCTTGTTGAGCACAAATGCAGTGTTGGCTGCCAATTCGCCGACTCGTGATGTGGCTCAGGAAGAAAGCAATCGCAAGCTAGTGGTCGATTTTTACGAGAGCTTCTTCAACAAGCATCAGGTGCAGGAAGCGGCAGCCGTGGTGGCCGAGGACTACATCCAGCACAACCCGGAAGTGCCGGACGGAAAGGCGCCTTTTGTGGGTTATTTTGGTGGCTACTTCAAAGAAAACCCGGAGTCTCGTGCGCGGATTGTGCGTAGTGCCGCAGATGGTGATCTGGTCTATCTGCATGTGCACTCGACCAATGGCAAGGCAGATCGCGGACAGGCGGTGATTGATATTTTCCGGGTGCAAGACGGCAAGATTGTGGAGCACTGGGATGTGATTCAGGCCGTGCCGGAGCAGGCTGCCAATAGCAATACCATGTTCTAAGGTCGCTAGTTTGGGGTGATGCGCTGCCCCAGTGCAAAGAGGACTTATGTGTACGCCAGATAAAAGACCCGCCATCACTGGCGGGTCTTTTTGATGAAGGGGGCCGTTAAACAGCGTTCTTTTTTGGGCAAGCGTTTTTGCTGTGTTTTAGCAGGGTTTTAATCCCGAGTCGCCTAAGCCGTCTGCATCTTGATCTTGGCTTCGCGGATCGGCAGGTTGACGATGGCAGCCAGTACGGCCAACACAATATCAGCCCACCACATCCAGCTATAGTCGCCAAAACGAGTCAGGGCAATGCCACCCAGCCAAGCACCTAGAAAGCCGCCGATCTGATGCGAGAAAAGGGCCAGACCGAACAGGGTAGCCAGATAGCGCGTGCCAAACAGCTTGGCAACGATATTGGCCGTTGGGGGTACGGTGGCCAGCCAGGTCAGTCCCAATCCGATGGCGAAGATATAAAACACCAGATCGGTTTTAGGCATCATCAAATACCACAGGATCAGCACGGCGCGAGAAGCATACATCAGCGCCAGTACGTACTTGCTGCGCCAGCGGGCAATGCAGGAGCCAGCGGCAATACTACCGAAGATATTGGCCAGACCGATCAAGGCTAGTGACCAGCTTGCCACCGAAGGCGGCAGTCCGCACAGGTCAATCTCCCCCGGCAGGTGGGTGACCAGAAACGCAATATGAAAACCGCAGGTGAAAAAGCCTAGGCTCAACAGCAAATAGCTGCGATCTTTCATGGCGCTTTTGACTGTCTCGGCCAGGCCAGGGCCGCTGGGAAGGGGAGCGGGGCTTGGGGCAGCCGCCGCTTTGTTAGTCTTGCCGCCGGGGCTTAGTTTGCGGATCAGGGGCAGGGTCAGCAGGGCGGTCAGGGCCAGGACCCAGAAGGTGGACATCCAACCCACCCAGCCGATCAGTTTTTGTACAACGGGGGCAAAGACAAACTGCCCGAAGGAGCCGCCTGCATTGATCAGGCCTGAGGCCTGGCCGCGTGCGTGGTCGGGAATGCGCTGGGCGGCGGCACCAATCAAGGTGGAAAAGCTGGCTGCTCCCGAGCCGAGGTTGGCCAGCAGGCCCAGCGTCAAGGTCAGGCCCAGGCCTGAGCCAATAAACGGAGTGACGGCGCAGCCCAGAGCCAGAATCAGGAGGCCTGCAATCAGTACACGGTCTGGCCCCCAACGATCCGAGCAGGCACCGGCAATGGGCTGAATGGCACCCCAGGCCAGTTGGCCGACGGCCATTGCAAAGCTGATGGACATAATGCCCATGCCGGTTGCTTTATCAATGGGGCCGACGAATAGACCGAAGGATTGGCGTATCCCCATGGTGACCATCAGGATGCCAGCAGCAGCCAAAGTCACCGTCATGACGGCGGGCTGGCGCAAGGATTGAAACATGGGGTCCCCTCTTATTATTCAGGTTTGAATTATCTGGCGAAATGCCAAAGAGGTGCAATCACCTTGTCTTGTGAAAAGCGATTGGGTGGACAGTGTTGTAGGGCGCCGTGATCCAGTTCCAGCTGCGGGAGGTTGTTGTTGTTGTTGTTGTTGTTGTTGTTGTTGTTGTTGTTGTTGTTGTTGTTGTTGTTGTTGTTGTTGTTGTTGTTGTGGGCTGTGCGTGGCAGGAAGTGTAGGGCGCAGAACCAGGCTGTTTACTGCGGCGTTTGATGGTTCAAGCGAGCGAGGGACATAAAAAAAGACGGGCTAATAGCTCCGTCTTTTTTGTACTTGTTGCTCAATAAGATCAGCTTTTTTGAGCTCAACCTTTTTCCAGACCCGCTTGTACTGGTCGTGCTCCCAGCTTGTCGATCAGAACCTGAGGGTTGATACCCAGCAA
Organism: Alcaligenes parafaecalis; assembly: GCF_026344135.1. NCBI lineage: Bacteria > Pseudomonadati > Pseudomonadota > Betaproteobacteria > Burkholderiales > Alcaligenaceae > Alcaligenes > Alcaligenes parafaecalis. The sequence goes on from NZ_JAPKNA010000003.1 coordinate 189,533, forward strand.
ATAGCCGCGTCGGCCGCCGTTAATGTAAATGGTGTCGAACTCCAGCAGTTCTTCTTCCAGCCACACAGGCATGGCCTTGCGGGTGGCAAAGGGCGAGGTGCCGCCAACCATATAGCCAGAGTGGCGCTGGGCTACATCTGGCTTGCAGGGGGCGATCTTTTTCGCGCCCGTCTGACGGGCCAGATTCTTGGTGGAGACTTCACGGTCACCGTGCATCACGATAATCAACGGCTTGGCGCTTTCATCTTCCATGATCAGGGTCTTGGCCACCCGGTGCAGGTCCAGACCTAGCTGGGCTGCTGCTTCCATGGCTCCGCCGTGATCGACATAGTCGTAGCTATGCTCGGTAAAGGAAATGCCATTTTTACGTAGCCATTGCGTGGCGGGTGTTTCGCTAACGTGTTTTTCTTTAGCCATATCTGGGTAGGGCGCTCAGGCGCGTGGGTGATGGGCTGCGTGCAAGGCTTTCAAGCGCTCACGTGCCACATGAGTATAAATCTGGGTCGTGGAAATGTCGGCGTGCCCCAAGAGCATCTGCACGACGCGCAAGTCGGCACCGTGATTCAGCAAATGAGTTGCAAAAGCATGACGCAGAACGTGCGGGGACAAGGGGGCCAAAATCCCGGCCTGGACAGCGTACTTTTTGACGATCAGCCAGAAGGATTGGCGGCTCATGCAGGTGCCGCGTCCGGTAATAAAAACAAAGTCGCTGCGTCGCTGGCCCAGCAAAGCCGGGCGGGACTCCTGCATATACCGCTCGATCCAGTGCATGGCTTCTTGGCCCAAGGGAACCAGTCTGTCCTTGCCGCCTTTGCCCTGATCAATGCGTAGCACACCGTCGCTCAGGCTCAGGTTTTGCAGGGGGAGCTCAGTCAGTTCAGTGACGCGCAAACCGCTGGCATACAAGGTTTCCAGCATGCAGCGATCACGCAGCCCCAAGGGATTATGAATGTCTGGTGCTGCCAGCAGGCGCTCTACCTGCTCTTCGGACAAGGTGTGCGGGACGCGCGGGGCCTGACGGGCACTGCTCAGTTCCAGGCAAGGGTCATCCTGACGCATGCCTTCCTGTACTGTCCAATCGTAAAAGCGGCGCAAAGTCGCTAGTCTGCGGTTGGCGGTGCTGGCTTTGCTGTGCCCGGACTGGCTGGCCATCCACTCTCGTAAATCAATCGCTTCCAGCTGCTCCAGCGGCTTTCCCCCGCGCTTTTGCTGAGCCCATTCTTCCAGGCGCTCCAAGTCCTGCCGATACGCTTGCTGCGTGTTGGCAGCCAGGCCATCCTGCAACCAGAGCATGGTGATGAAATCGGAAATCAGACTGGCTTGCGTCATGGGAATGGAGGCGTCATAAAGCCGGGTTTCAGAGAGCTTTAGTACAGGGAAACAGGGCGAGAAAGTCATCATGCTATCACTCCAGCATGATGATCTTCATTCAGTAGATAGGGTGTCCTGCGCTATATACCTATATATATTTCCTGATTATACTAATTCGTTACACCCGTCCTGGAGGAGAAAACAATGTTTAAACGTGTCGTATCGGTAGCCGCCTTATCCCTGTTCCTGCAAGGCACCGCCCAAGCCGATGAGTTGGTGGTGGCCGCTGCTGCCAGCCTGACCAACGCCTTCAAGGAACTGGCCGGTCAGTTTGAAGCAGAGCACCCCGGCACTAAAGTGCTGACCAGCTTTGCCGCATCGGATGTCTTGTTGCAGCAGATCGTCAATGGCGCTCCCGTGGATGTGTTTGCGTCGGCAGACCAGAAAGCCATGAACAAGGCCGAGGAAGCCAAAGCCGTTGATCCCGCTACTCGCAAGAATTTTGTGCAGAATCAGGTTGTGCTGATTGTGCCTAGCGACAACCCCGCTAAAGTGACTAACGCTGGCGATCTGGGCAAGCCAGAAGTCAAACGTGTTGCTCTGGGTAATCCTGCTGTGGTGCCTGTTGGCCGCTACACCCAAGCTGCTCTGGAAAAAGCCGGTCAGTGGGATGCGGTCAAACAGCGCGAAATCCTGGGCCAAAACGTGCGTCAGGTGCTGGATTACGTGGCCCGTGGTGAAGTGGAAGCCGGTTTCGTGTTCGCAACCGACGCAGCCATCATGAAAGACAAAGTGGAAGTGCTGGAAGTGCTCAAGACCACCGAGCCTGTTACTTACCCGATCGCTTTGGTTCAGCGTGACGGCCGTAACGACAAGGCCCAGGCTTTCCAGGATTTCGTCATGTCCGAGTCCGGTCAACAAGTGCTGGCAAAATACGGTTTTGCCAAGCCTTGATAGATAGGATTTTGATAGCAGGATGACTTCACTTTGGATTCCCTTGTGGTTATCGCTCAAGGTCGCCGGTTGGGCGACCTTGTTCGCCTGCGTGCTGGGCATAGGCATTGCCTATGCCTTGTCGCGCTGGCAGTCGCGCTGGTGTGACCTGCTCGACTCCATTCTGACCTTGCCCATGGTTTTGCCGCCCACCGTGATCGGCTATTACCTTCTGGTCTTGTTGGGGCGACGAAGCGCTGTAGGGCAGTGGCTCTCCAGCATGGGGATTGAGCTGGTCTTTACCTGGCAGGGCGCCGTCATTGCCGCAACAGTCGTCGCCTTTCCCATGATTTTGAAAGCGGCTCGTGCAGCTTTTGAAGACGTGGACCCGCGACTGGAAAATGCAGCCAGCGTCTTGGGCCTGAAACCCCTGGCCATTTTTTTCCGTGTCAGCCTGCCTTTGGCGGCGCGTGGCATTATGGCGGGTGTCTTGTTGGCCTTTGCCCGTGCATTGGGCGAGTTCGGTGCCACCCTGATGATTGCAGGCAGCATACCTGGGCGTACCCAGACTATGTCGATTGCCATTTATGAAGCGGTGCAGGCGGGCGAGGATCAGCAAGCCTTGGTGCTGGTCGCTATCATTTCGATTACCTGCGTGCTGGTTCTGTGGAGCACCAGTGCTTTGTCACCGCGCCATGTACGTCGTAAAAGAGGGATGTAATGAGCCTGAATGTACAGATTCAACGCACCGTGCTCAGCGAGGCCCGTCGTTTCGAGCTGAATATACAGATTCAAACCGAGGCCCGGCATATTGCCTTGTACGGGCCGTCGGGCTCGGGTAAATCCTTGACGGTGCAAAGCGTGGCTGGTTTGTTGCGCCCCGACCATGGCCGCATCCAGATTGGCGATCAGGTTTATTTTGATTCTGAAAAAGGCATCAATCTGAAACCGCGCGAGCGTCGGGTGGCCTATCTGTTTCAGGATTACGGCCTGTTCCCGCATCTGACAGCGGCGCAGAATATCTGCTTTGGCCTGAACACGGGCTTGTTCAACCGCTCGGTGCGGGACATGCCTGCCGCTGCCCAGCGTTGGGTAGAGGCGTTTCAGTTGGAGTCTGTGCTGAACAGCTATCCTGCCCAGCTATCGGGCGGGCAAAAGCAGCGTTGTGCTCTGGCACGAGCCTTGGCAATCAAGCCACAATTGCTGTTGCTGGATGAGCCTTTGGCGGCCCTGGATCAGGATTTGCGTGCCCGTTTGCGGGCCGAACTGGCTCAGTTGCAAAGCCAGATCGATATTCCCACCATTTTGATCACGCATGATCCTGAAGATGCCAGGGCCTTGGCCCAAGAGGTCTACCGCATTCGCGATGGACGCATCATAGAGCGCTGTACCAGCGCTGATCTGGAACTGGCTACAGCGTAGCGATCATCACGCTGGAGGCTTTGAACAGCGCATAGGCGGATTGGCCTGCTTCCAGGTGCAAACGCTGTGTGCTGTCCAGGGTGATGCTGGCCGTCACGGTCAGCCCTTGAGGCAGTTCCAGACGCACTTCCGCATTTACTGCACCGGCGATGACATCGGTAATCTTGCCGGGCAACTGGTTGCGGGCGGACAGCGAGTCGCGCGTATCGCCAGTACCAATCATGATCGAGGACGCTTTCAGGAAAGCCAGTACTTTCTGTCCTTCGCGCAGGCCCAGGTTTTCCGTGCTTTCTCGTGTGATGGACGCCACGACAGTTTGGCCCTGGCCAATATCTACATGAATTTCGTCGTTGACGGCACCCGTTTTGATCGTGGTAACAACACCGGGCAGTTGGTTGCGAGCAGAAGTTTGCATGATCATGGTTTGGAGTAACTCCATCTGAGTGGCCACTGAAGGCATTAAGCGACCGATACGGCTCATGAAACGCTGATGCAGCCGGTCGTAGGTTTGGTACAGCTCCAGCAATTCAACAGCCTTGGGCGTCAAGGTGGCGCCACCGCCACGGTGGCCGCCAGTACTGCGCAGCACCAGTGGCTCGCCCGCCATATTGTTCATGATGTCGATGGCGTCCCAGGCCGCTTTGTAGCTGATGCCAATATGGCGGGCAGCGGCAGAGATCGAGCCCAGCTCGGCAATGGCGGCCAGCAAAGCCATACGACGGGCGCTGCCCCAGGTATGGTCGCCCGTGCGCAGCGACAGGCTGCCGGTTAATTCGGTATTGGGAGTGTGTGAACTAGACATGGTGATAAGTGTAAGGGCGAGAGCGAGCTAGGGATAGAGCGCCGGTACAATGGCCGGATCAGCGCTGCTGGCCGTTCTGTTTTCTTGCAACCTTAACTGGTTTTTTCTATGTACGACACCCCCACTGTTTCCATGGCTCAATTGCAGGAGCTCAATAGTGCCGAGACGGTCGTCCTGACCGTGAACAAGCGCTATGCCCGCCGTTTGCTGGGCCATTTGTCGGCCCGCCTTGCCGGAGCAGGGGGGACGGTAGCAGTTCCAGAAATTGTGCCCTTGGGGGCTTGGCTGGGGCAGGCCAGCGACCAGCTTTGTTTTTCCGAACAATGGCAACCGGCTGCGCATCAGATGGATCGCTTTGCCGCCTTGCAGCGCTGGGAACACAGTATTGAGCAGTGCGAGGAAGAGGGCTATTTCCTGGACGTTGGGCAGGCGGCGCGTCTGGCCTGCGAAGCCGATGCCTTGCTGGATGAATGGAATATTGAATTAAATCCCGGCGAAGCCAGCGTGGACTTCGAGCGTTTTTTGCAGTGGCGTGCGCATTACCGACAAAGTCTGGAACAGGCGGATCTGGATGACGCGAATCTGGCTGCCGGGCGTGTGCTGAACGCGGTCAGGGCCGGAGCCTTGCACATACGTCATCGTCATATGGTGCTGCATGGTTTCCACGAGTACTCGCCGCGCTTGCAGGCCTTATTAAGTGGCTTGCAGGAAATGGGGGTAGAGATTTTGCGTCTGGAGCATGAAGAGGCTCCGGCAAATCAGGTACACCGGGTGCAGGCGCAAGATGCCGATACCGAATGGCGTTTGGCCGTGCAGTGGGCTCGTCGTCAAGTGGATGAGGACCCGAAGCGTACGGTCGCCATTGTGGCCGCGCAGTTGGAAACACAATTGCCGCTGGTGCACCGCTTGTTGCGGCAGGCCATGCAAACCGATCACGGTGCTTTGCCTTATAACGTGGCCGCTGCCCGATCCCTGGCAGAGTGGCCGGTCGTCGAAGCGGCCCTGGCCTGGTTGAAAGCCCTGTTTACGTTGGCGACCAAGGCGCAGGCAGAACCGGCCATGCTGGGCGAGGCTTTGCGTCTGGGGGCGTGTCAGGCCGAGCAGTCCGAGGCCGGAGGCCGTGCTCGTATTGATAAGGCCTGGCGCGACAATCGCATCACGCAAGTGAGCCGTAAAGAATTTGCCGATATGCTCAGCCACCACACGCCCGAACTGGCCTTGGCCTGGGGCAAGGCGATGGAGCGTTTCGAGTCTGTGTCAGCCGGTGCTCAAGGTGTGGATACCTGGGCCTCGGTCATGCGGCAGTGTCTGGAAGCCTTGGGCTTTCCGGGCTCCAGTAGTCTGGACAGTGCCCAGTTTCAAACCCTGGAGGCCTTGGAAGCCCTGCTGCTGCAACTGGCACAGCAAGCGCCTGTCTTGGGTCGTATCAGTGCTTTGAAAGCGCAAAGTGCCTTGGCTCGCATGGCCCGTGAAAACCTGTTCCAGCCGCAGCGTGATCCTCAGTCGCGTCTGGATGTGCTGGGTTTTCTGGAGGCTGAAGGCGGGCGCTGGGATGCCGTCTGGGTTCTGGGTCTGACGGACGATATTTTGCCTGCGGCTGTCAAACCGAATCCCTTGATTCCAGCCCAGGTGTTGCGTCGGGTGCAGGCTCCTCGCAGTACACCGGAACGAGAGCTGGAATGGGCGCGCTGGATGCTCGCCGCTTTGCTGCGCTGTGGAAATCAGGTTTTGCTGAGCGCACCTTTGCATCAGGGGGAGCAAGAGCTCAGGCCCAGCCCCTTGATTGCTCATTGGCCAGTGCTGGATACGCCGTGGGCGGTGCAGGCTGAACAGGCCGTTGCGCAAGAGGCTTTATTGGATGAGCAAGGCCCCGGTTTGCGCATGGAAGAGCGCATACGTGGCGGGATCAGTGTGCTGGATACACAGGCCCGTAATCCCTTGTGGGCTTTTGTGAAATTCCGTTTGCACGGACAGGCTTTGCCGGATTACGCCCGTGTGGGTGACATGAATACGCGTGGCATGTTCTTGCACCGTGCTGTCGAATTGTTCTGGCTGCGAGTGAAGGATCAGGACAGCTTGCATGAGTTGATCGGCGAGGGCTCCTTGCAGGATGTGGTGCAAGCCTGCGTCGATCAGGCGGCTCAGGAAGAGTTGGCAGATTATGGCCCGGTGCTGCGCAGTCTGGAGATGGAGCGTGGTCTGGCGGTGTTAAGTGAGTACACCCATCAAGAAGCCCAGCGCCCCCCATTCGCATTGGGGGCGACGGAGCACGAATTGAGCTGGAACCGTGGTCTGCTGCGCTTGAATCTGCGTCTGGATCGCCTGGATGATCTGGCCGATGGCGAACAATTGCTGATGGATTACAAAACCGGCATAGGCGAGCTGCGACCTGATAAAGACTGGTTGCGGCCTAGACCCGTAAATCTGCAACTGCCGTTTTATGCGGCCGCCTTACAAGACGAGGGCAGAACCGTCAGTGGTTTGGCCTTTGTGCGCTTGCATGCCCGTCAAGTAGGTTTAAGCGGTTTGGCTGCTCCCGGCATGGAGATTGAAGGTCTGACCGAATTGGAAAGTGCGCAGCAGTGGACTGCACAAATTGCCCAGTGGAAGCAGGCGGTGGAAGGTCTGGCTGATGAGTTCCTGCAAGGGCAGGCAGCCAATCAGATCTGGAACCGCAACGATTTGCTGTATTGCGATGTTTTGCCCTTTTTACGTTTATTCCAGGAAGACCTCCAGGACAATGGAGGAGAGGTGTAATGCTGACAGCCCCTAGCGATAGCCCAGCCCGTGCACGGGCGCTGGACCCCGAGTCCTCTTTTCTGGTGCAGGCACCCGCAGGCTCGGGCAAGACGGAATTACTGACTGACCGCATTCTGGCTTTGCTGGCTCGTGTTCAGCGGCCAGAGGAAATTGTGGCCATCACCTTTACCCGCAAGGCGGCGGCTGAAATGCACGCTCGTGTACTGGAAAAACTGGCCGCGGCGGATCAGGAGCGCCCGGCCGAACCGTACCGGGTGCGTAGCTGGGAGTTGGCACGTGCCGCCATGCAGCGCAATCAAGAGCAGCATTGGGATTTGCTGGCTTACCCGGCTCGTCTAAGTATCCGTACGATCGACTCCTTATGTGCGCACCTGGTGCGTGCCATGCCCTGGATTACCGGCTTGGGCGGTGTGCCAGCCATTACCGACAAGGCTCAGGAACACTACGAAGCCGCCGCTTGGGCCACGTTGGAAATGGCTGAAAGCGTACCCAGTGTCGCGCGTTTTCTGGAGCATATGGATGTCAACTTGCTCCAGGCACAGGCACTGTTGGCCGGTATGCTGGCCAGCCGGGATCAGTGGTTGTCCGCGGTAGGTCAGGGCGGTGATGTTGCGCTTTTGCAAGACAGTTTGCGCGAGGTGGTAGAGCAGCAGTTACAACAATTAAGTGACTCCCTTCCCCCCGGCTGGGCGCAAACCCTGGCGCCCTTGGCCTGCTTTGCGGCATCGAATCTGGAAAGCGGTGATGTGTTGGCCCTGGCGGATTGGCAAGGCGATAAGCTGGCCCCAGTCATGGACGATTTGCCGCGCTGGCGCGGTTTGGCCGCCTTGTTGCTGACCGATAAGGGCGACCTACGTAAAAGCCTGACGGTGCGTAATGGTTTCCCACCTAAAACCGCTCAAAAAGAAACGCTGACCGAATGGTTGGGCAATTGCCTGGGAATGGAGCCCTGGATTTCGCGCCTGGCTAGTGCTCGCTTGTTGCCTGCCCAGTATTCCGAACAGCAGCAAGAGGTGCTCTCTAATCTGATTCAGGTCTTGTGGCTGGCTGCGGCGCAACTGAAGCTGCGCTTTGCCGAGAAGGCCGAAGTCGACTTCACCGAGATCGCCCAGCGTGCGCTGCAGGCTTTGGGTGATGCTGACGAGCCGGGCGAATTGCTGCTGCGCATGGACAGATCCATACGCCATTTGCTGGTGGACGAATTCCAGGACACTAGCCAGTCTCAAGTGCAATTGCTGGAGCGCTTGACCAGTGGTTGGGAGCCGAATGACGGACGTAGCCTGTTTTTGGTGGGCGACCCCATGCAGTCCATTTACCGTTTCCGCAAAGCCGAAGTGGGCTTGTTTTTGCAGGTCTGGCAAGCCAGACGTCTGGGTGAGGTAGAGCTGGAGCCGCTGAACCTGAGCAATAACTTCCGCTCGCACCCGCGTTTGGTGGAGTGGGTGAACAAGGTGGGGGCGCAACTGTTCCCGGCTCAGCCTGACCCCGACCTGGGCATGGTGACGTATGAGCATTCCACGGCTTTCAAACCCGATATTCCTGAATGGGCAGTGCAGTTCCATCCTTCCTGGCATTTCCGGGTTGCGCGTGGTGAGGATGCGGTGCCTTCACAGCAAGCAGCGCAGGAGCGGGCTGTTGAGGAAGCAGTGCAATGTGCGGCGCAGGCGTTGGAGCGTTATCAGGAGAGCGAACATCCGGTAGCCATCCTGGTGCGGGCACGCTCGCACTTGCATGGTCTGGTGCGCAAACTGGGCGAGCAGGGCATACCGTGTCGAGCGGTAGAGCTGGAGCCTTTGCAGCAGCGTCCTGTGGTGGCGGATTTGGTGCAGCTAGTGCGTGCGCTGGCGCATCCGGCCGATCGTCTGGCCTGGCTGTCTGTGTTGCGTTCTCCCTTGATCGGCTTGCGCTTGGACAGCCTGCATCGCCTGTGTGCCTTGCATCCGACTCAGACCCTGGCCGAGCTGACACACAATCAGGATTTTGAAGACTGGGAGCCGAATGAGCGTGCCCGTCTTTTGTTTGCCTGCCAGATTCTGCTGGACCGGGGTAATCGCAGCGGTTTGATGCCTTTTGCGGGCTGGGTGCAGGAATGCTGGACACGTTTGGGCGGGCCGCAGGTGTACCCAAGCCTGGCCGATCAGGCCGATGCGGAACAAGTCTTGCGGCTGCTGGAAGAGCTGTGCCCCTACGGGCCGCCCGACCAGCAGCAGTTGCAGGCCCGCGTGGAATCCCTGTACGCCACGCCGCAAGGCACGGGCAAGGCCGTGGAGGTGATGACGATTCACAAATCCAAAGGCCTGGAGTTTGAAACCGTTATCTTGTTTGGTTTGCATAAGCAGTCTGCTGCGGACTCCGAGCCCTTGATCCGCCTGGAGCATAGCGCCGAGCGCCTGATTCTGGGACCGATCAGTCATAAAGGCAGTGAGCAGCGTGACCCGGTCTCGCAGTTTCTGGCTGCACGGGAGCGCATACGGGCGGAGCAGGAAAGCCACCGTCTCTTGTATGTGGCCTTAACCCGCGCTCGTCAGGAACTGCATTTGTTTGCAGAGCTGAGCATCACCCAGGATAAAGGCCTGCGTGACCCGGATGGTCGCTCTTTGTTAAGCCGTGTCTGGCCGGTGCTGGTTCAGCCGGAAGCTCCCGTCTGGCAAGCCGAGCAAGGCGTGCTGCAAGAAAATGCAGGGCAGAGCTCTGCCGCCTTGTTGCAGCGTGTTGTCAGCCTGCCTGCTGCGCCTCCCGAGCAGTTGCAGGCGGCCTCTTCGCAATATCAAAGCTGGCAGTGGTCTTTGGACACGACCCACGAAAAAGCCATTGGGACCGTTGCCCACGACTGGCTGGAAAAGCTGGGGCGTGAAGGACTGGAGCAATGGCCGGTAGAGCGCTTGCAGCAAGGTCGTAGCGTGATGCGCCGTCAATTGTTGCGAGCCGGGGTGCCTGCCACCTATCTGGATGAAGCGGCCCAATCCTTGTTTGAGGCGATTGCCGCAACCGTACAGACCGAACGGGGCCGCTGGTTGCTGGGTGTTACCCGTGCGTACCGCGAATGGTCTTTGCTGGACGTCAGCGGTCGGGTGTCGATTATTGACTTGGCGATTTCCCAGGAGGATCACTGGCTGGTTGTGGATTACAAGACCGGACGGCCTGCCGAACATGAAAGCAAGGACGATTTTGCGGCGCGCATGCTGCTGCGTTATGCGCCGCAATTACAGCGTTATTGTGAGCAGGTGCAGGCTCTGGATGGACGCCCCGCGCAGGCTGCGCTTTATTTCCCGAGGGCCGATCTTTGGCTGCCGTATTAATGCTACACTACTGGTCGGCGGGCCCCTCCGCATGGTTCGGCGGTGAATCTGGTCAGGTCGGGAACGAAGCAGCCACAGCCGTGCAGAATCAGTGCCGGAGTCAGGCTCGCCACTTCATTTGCTTATCGGGTTATGCGCGCCCGGTCTATCTGCTTCCCTTCAGCACCGAATCCGGTACACTTTTCCTTTCGCTTATTTGTATTGATGGTTCACGCCGTCCGGAATTCGCATGACCTATCTCGTTCTGGCCCGCAAGTGGCGCCCTCGCTCCTTTGACACCCTGGTTGGTCAGGACCACGTGGTGCGCGCACTGACGCACGCTCTGGATACCCAACGCCTGCACCATGCCTGGCTGTTTACGGGCACACGCGGCGTGGGCAAGACCACCTTGTCGCGTATTCTGGCCAAGTCGCTGAACTGCGAAACCGGCATCACCTCCAAGCCCTGTGGCGTTTGCCGCGCTTGTACTGAGATTGATGCTGGCCGTTTTATTGATTATGTAGAGCTGGACGCCGCCTCCAACCGGGGGGTGGAGGAAATGACCCAGTTGCTGGAGCAGGCGGTCTACGCCCCCAGCTCGGGTCGTTACAAGGTCTACATGATTGACGAAGTTCACATGCTGACCGGGCACGCCTTTAACGCCATGCTCAAGACGCTGGAAGAACCGCCAGCGCACGTCAAATTCATTCTGGCGACCACGGACCCGCAAAAAATCCCCGTGACGGTCTTGTCGCGCTGTCTGCAATTCAATTTGAAGCAGATGACGGTGCCTGCGATTGTGGGCCACCTGCAAGACATTCTGACCCAGGAAGAAATGCAGTTCGAGCTGCCCGCCTTGCGTTTGCTGGCGCAGGCGGCTGATGGCTCCATGCGGGATGCCTTGTCGCTTAGCGATCAGGCCATTGCTTATAGTGCTGGCGATCTTAGCGCTCAGGCCGTGCAAGCCATGTTGGGCACGATTGATCAACGCCACCTGGCGCAATTGCTGCAAGCGCTGGTCGCTTACGATGCGCAGGCCATTATGGGTGTGGCCGATGATCTGGCCTTGCGTGGTCTGTCTTACTCGGGCGCTCTGGCTGATCTGGCAACTTTGCTGTCCCGTATCGCCATCGAGCAACGCATTCCCGGCACGATTTCTGATGATGATCCCCTGGCAGCGGCGGTGCGGCAATTGGCGCCTACACTCTCGCCTGATCATGTGCAGTTGTTTTATTCGGTAGCCGTGCATAGCCGCCAGGAGCTGTCTTTGGCGCCTGATGAGTACGCCGGTTTTGTGATGGCGTGCTTGCGTATGCTGGCCTTGTTGCCCGAGCCCGTCTCGGCCTATGTGCCACCGCCAGCAGGGCCTTCGGGGGCTGATACTGCTGGTGCTGGTGCTGGTGCGGCTCAGGCTGCTCCCGCTCCTGCGACAGCTCCAGTTGCTTCAGTGGCTGCTTCTGCAGTCCCTGTTGATGCCGCTGCTTCTGCCGCGCCTGTACAGAAAGCTGCGCAGGGTGCCCAAACAGAGCCGAGCACGCAAACGGCACATGCAGTGCAAACAACTCCGCCTGTGTCTGATCCACAGGCTGCGTCTCAGCAGGCACAAGCCTCTGCCCCTGCAGACGCTCCGGCCGCTGACGCTGCTAGTGCTCATGCAGCCCAAGCAGCGCCTGTCGAAGAATCCATTCCTGCGGACGACGATTTTGTCCCTGCCTGGGAAGATGCCCCTGAGCCTGCCGGTGCAGGGGTCAGCTATGACTCTTCAGAGTCTGCCCCAGCGGATGCAAATTTTGACGCCCGGTCCGCGACCAGTCAGCCTCAAGAAGCTGCGACCGCAGTTGCTGACAACAGCGCTGTTGAAGCCGCCCAAGCGCTATCAACGCCTTCCGCTCCGTCAGCCCAGCCAGCCGCAGAGTCCACCTCCGCAGGCCAGGTAGACTCCTCTGCCGACCCTGCCGCAGAACCTTCCAAAGCTCAGGGCAAGAGTAGCGCTCAACCCCTGATGTCTTCCCAGGCCCAGGCTGCCACTCGTGTGGAGCCCGTGGCAGAGGACGCTTCCGCTGCGGTAGCGATTCAGGATGGCCAGCAAGAGCCCGCCTGGGTGTCCGAGGGCATGGACGAAGAGTTCGAGAATTATCAACCCCTGGATATGGACGCGGCCCTGGCCGAAGAAGAGGGCGATGTGCCCTCCGTGTCCATGTCTGATCGTTTCATGCCCGACACCGAACTGGGTTTGCCCGTACCGCAAAGCGGCTCGGACAGCCCCCGTGTGGTGCGTCTGGGTGGGATGAAAGCAGAGACCTGGCCCGATGTCGCCACCAGTCTGCCATTAAGTGGCTGGGCCGCTGAACTGGCTCGTCAAAGCGAATGGCTGGGTGTGAAAGGGCAGGAAATTCACCTGCGTGCCAAAATCAAGGCCACTGAAGGCAGCCAGGGCAAAGCGCGCTTGCGCACCGTCTTGTCGGAATACTTTGCCCAGTCCATTCAGTTGGTGATCGAATACGGGGATACCGGTGATGCCACCGCGCATGCCGTGGAGCAGGCCAAGCTGGCCGAACGCCAACGGCAGGCTGAAGAGCAAGTTACCCGGGATCCCTTTGTCTTGAGCCTGATCCAGGATTTTGACGGTAGCGTCAAAGCAGGGTCGATCAAGGCAACTCCTTTGGTTCGGGCCGCCTGAAATGGCCCCTTGTCAATTTAAATCAATCAGGAAAACCAAACCATGATGAAAGGTCAGATTGCCGGCTTGATGCGCCAGGCGCAGCAAATGCAGGAAAACATGAAAAAGGCCCAGGAAGCCTTGGCCGATATCGAGGTCGAAGGCGTTTCCGGTGGTGGTCTGGTCAAGGTCACCATGAACTGCCGCCATGATGTGCGCCGCGTCTCTATCGACCCCAGCCTGCTGGAAGACGAAAAAGAGATGCTGGAAGATTTGATTGCTGCTGCCTTTAACGATGCACAGCGCAAAGCCGAGGCAACTTCGCAGGAAAAAATGGCGGGTGTGACCGCTGGCCTGCCACTGCCACCCGGTATGAAGCTGCCGTTCTAATGAACGAACCGCAGATCGCTGAGCCCGAACCGCTTCGGGCTCTGATCCAGGCTCTGCGTCGGCTACCCGGTGTGGGCGAGCGTAGTGCTCGCCGCATGGCCTACCACTTGTTGCAACACGATCTGGTAGGCGCCGACCAATTGAGCCGCGCTCTTGAACATGCCACTACGGCATTGCAGCACTGTCAGCGCTGCAATGGTTTCACTGTTCAACCTATCTGTGAAACCTGTGCCAATCCCCGCCGTGATCCGGCGTTGTTGTGTGTGGTGGAGACGCCTGCTGATCAAAACATGATCGAGGCCACGCATGGCTATCGAGGCCTTTACTATGTGCTGATGGGGCGTTTGACGCCGCTGGAAGGCATAGGCCCGGATGCCTTGCAATTTGACCGCTTGCTAGAGCGAGCTGGTGATGGCCAAGTGCAGGAAGTGATACTAGCGACCAATTTCACCGCAGAGGGCGAAACCACCGCCCATCATCTGGCGGAGATGCTCAGTAGCCAAGGTTTGAAAGTGACTCGTCTGGCCCGCGGTGTGCCAGCGGGAAGCGAACTGGAGTATGTAGACCCCAGTACCATTGCCTGGGCGCTAATGGAGCGTCGCGCCACCTAATCAGGTTTGACCGCTTAGTGGACAAGGGGGGGACACCCCCTTTTGTTTTTAGTATAAGTATTAAACCTAAAAAGTTAATGACCAACAACAAGAAGGGGATTGCCATGAAACTGACACGTCGTCATGCACTCAAACTGGTTGGAGCATCGGGACTGGCGCTGTCCTTGCCAACTCTGGCCCGTGCGCAAGAAATCGAAAAAAAGAACATCACGATTGCCGTCGGTGGCAAAGCGCTGATCTATTACCTGCCTTTGTCCATTGCCGAGATCAATGGCTACTTTGATGACGAAGGTCTCAAAGTCAAGGTGGCGGACTTTGCCGGTGGCTCCAAAGCCCTGCAAGCCGTCGTGGGCGGTAGCGCCGATGTGGTATCGGGTGCGTTTGAACACACTATCAACTTGCAGTCCAAGGGGCAGATGTACCGCGCCTTTGTGCAGCAGGGGCGTGCACCAGCCATTGTTCTGGCTGTGTCCAACAAGACGATGCCTGACTATAAGTCGCCAGCCGACCTGAAAGGCAAGAAAATCGGTGTGACTGCACCGGGTTCCTCGACCAATATGATGGTCAACTTCTATCTGGAACAGAACGGTCTGAAACCGTCGGACGTGGCCTTTATCGGTGTAGGCGCTGGCGCCGGTGCCGTGACCGCCATGCGTACGGGTCAGATCGATGCCATGGCCAACCTGGACCCGGTTATTGGCACCTTGCTGAAAGAAAACGAAGTCCGCGTTATTGCTGACACGCGTACCGTTGCCGACACCAAGACCATTTTTGGCGGCAATATGCCTTCGGCCTGCTTGTACGCGTCTGAAGAATTCATCACCAAGAACCCGAATACGGCTCAGGCTTTGGCCAATGCCATCGTGCGTGCCGACAAATGGATTCAGGCCAATGATGCCGAAACCATTGCCAAGACCGTGCCTGCTACCTACCTGCTGGGTGACGTAGAGCTTTACAAGCAATGTCTGGACGCCAATAAAGAAGCGCTCTCGCCCGATGGCCGCGTAGATGCAGATGGCCCCGCTACCGCCTTGAATGCACTGGCCGCTTTTGTGCCGAATCTGGACGCATCCAAGATCGATACCAGCAAGATCTTTACCAACGAATTTGTCGACAATGCCAACAAGAAGTACCCCAATGTCTGAGGCAGCACTTTCATTAGACAACATCAGTTGTGTGTTCGCATCGCGTGATGGCAAGGGTACTTACACCGCCGTCCGTGATGCCAGCCTGAATATCGCGCCAGGCGAGTTTGTATCGGTTGTAGGGCCAACAGGCTGCGGCAAGTCCACGCTCCTGAACGTAGGGGCAGGCTTGCTGACCCCTTCGTCAGGTGAAGTGCGCGTGTTTGGCAAACCCCTGGAAGGGGTGAACGAGCGCGCTGGCTACATGTTCCAGGGCGAAGCACTGATGCCCTGGCGCAGTGCCGAGTCCAACGTGATGGCCGGTCTGGAGTTTGCCGGTGTCCCGCAGGACGAAGCCCGAGCACGTGCGCAGGACTGGCTCAAGCGAGTTGGCCTGGGTGGCTTCGGGGATCGTTACCCGCATCAAATGTCTGGCGGCATGCGCAAACGCGTCATGCTGGCTCAGACCCTGATTCGTGATCCCGACATCATTCTGATGGACGAGCCATTCTCGGCGCTGGACATTCAGACCCGTCAATTGATGGAAAACGAAGTGCTGGAGATCTGGATGGCGCAGCGTAAAGCCGTGCTGTTCATTACGCACGACCTGGACGAGGCCATTGCCATGAGCGATCGGGTGGTGGTTCTGTCGGCCGGGCCGGGCACTCATCCCATCGGCGAATTTCATGTCGATCTTCCACGCCCTCGCGACGTGGCCGAAGTACGCAATGACCCCCGCTTTGTCGAATTGCATGCGGCAATCTGGGCCGTCTTGCGTGATGAAGTTCTGAAGGGTTATGCCCAGCAAAAGCGTGCCTGATATGTCTAAATCTATTACTCGATCCAAGCTGGCCCTGCGCGGCTGGCAAATCTCGCTGCTCATCGTCATTCTGGCTGCCTGGCATTTCTTCACGCTGGACCCCAAAGTGGCCTTTTTCTTTGGACAGCCACTGGAAGTGGTCAAGGTGATCTGGGCCTGGTTCGTCACCAATGGTGATATTTACCTGCACCTGGGCGTGACCTTGAGCGAAACCCTGCTGGCCTTTGCCATTGGTACGATTGCCGGTCTGGCTTGTGGCCTGTGGCTGGGGCTTTCTCCCCGTGCGGCGGCCTTGCTGGACCCGTACCTGACGGCGGCCAACTCCATGCCTCGCGTGATTCTGGCGCCTATCTTCGGCATGTGGTTCGGCCTGGGTATCTGGTCCAAGGTTGCTCTGGCGGTGACGCTGGTGTTCTTTATCGTGTTCTTCAACGTGTACCAGGGTGTGCGTGAAGTCAGCTCCACGCTGCTGGATAACGCCCGCATGTTGGGTGCCAGCCGTCGTCAGTTGCTGCGCCATGTCTACATTCCTTCGGCTACGAGCTGGGTGTTTTCCAGCTTGCACACATCGGTCGGTCTGGCCTTTGTGGGGGCTGTGGTGGGCGAGTACCTGGGTTCAGCCAGTGGCGTCGGTTATCTGATCCTGCAGGCAGAGGGCACGCTGGATGTGAATACGGTGTTCGCCGGTATTGTGGTGCTCACGGTATTTGCGCTGATTCTGGATGGTCTGGTCAGTGTGTTTGAAGATCGCCTGCTGGCCTGGCGGCCTCAGGGTGGCGGTACAGAAAAGCTCTGATCGTATGCCTGAGCAAGTCATCGGCTAACTTGGCTATGCGTTGAAAACCGGCTCCTGTTTCAGGAGCCGGTTTTTTTATGCTTGCCCCTCGTGGTAGGAGCAAGGAAACAGTTAGGCACTTAAATAGATAGAAAAAGATCCGGGAATGCAGGGGCATGTTTTTTCCCTGCGATGGTAGCGCCGACAAAATGCTATAGAAAAAGGCCGTACCGCGTGATCGGTGGGTTCAAGCAGTCTCAAGACATCGTAGTTTTGTTTTCAGACAAACGGAGATGGAGATTTGAACATGGAAAAAAAGCATGATTACAACGCAATCGGCAGCATATACGAGGAGTTCAACCGAACCTCACCCGCCCGCTTGGCGGAGGTGGCCACTGTGGAGCAATTGCTGGGAGACGTGAACGGCAAGTCTGTGCTGGACCTGGCCTGTGGCTATGGCTTCTTTGGGCGTGCTGCTTATGAGCAGGGCGCAGACAGGGTGGTGGGGGTGGATATCTCGGAGAGCATGATTAATCAGGCCAAGGATATTTCCCGACAACAAAACGAAGATATCGAGTTCCGGGTGGGAGATGTATTGGAAATGGGTGTGATCGGGCAGTTTGACCGGGCCATTGCGGCTTTTCTGTTCAATTACGCACGCTCGGTGCAGGAGCTGGAGCAGATGTTTCAGGCGGTGGCGGATAACCTCAAACCCGATGGCCGTTTGGTGGCTTACACCGTGAACCCGGACTTTCAATTGGGAAAAGAGGATGTGGCCAAGTACGGTTTGAAAGTGCTGACCGAGGAACCGTACCACGAGGGTTTTCGGCATACCGCCCATTTCAATGTGGGGCCACCGATCCAGTTTACTTACCATCGCTGGGGCAAGCAGCACTATGAAGCTGCTTTGAAAAAAGCAGGCTTTCGATCTTTTCGCTGGCAAGCGCCGCTTGTTACCCGGCAGGCACTGGATGCCTATCCGCCCGGTTTCTGGGATAACTATGGATTGAACTGTCCACAAATCAGCTTGTTGTGTGGGCGCTGAGAGAGGATGTAAATGCTGTTTTAGAAGAGGTGATAAGCGAAACCCGAGCAGGGTGTAGATCACTTTTCAGGAAGAGGGCGTTTTTTGGGGCTTTGCATGGTGCAAAGCCCCTTTCTATATCGCTATGGCCCGGGACTCAAGCCTGCTGGCGTGCCTGCTGAATCAGGGCATCCAGTTTGATACCGTCAGCGGTGAACTGGCGTATGCCTTCGGCCAGCTTCTCCGTCGCCATCGCATCCTGGTTCAAATCCGTACGGAAGGTGATTTCATTGCTGGCACGCCATTCCGGCGCAACGGCCTTGGCGCGGGCTACATCCAGCATGGCAGGGACTTCACCCTGGGCTGCATCCAACTGGCCCAGCAGCTCGGGGCTGATGGTCAACAGATCGCAACCGGCCAGGGCCTTGATCTGGCCGATGTTACGGAAGCTGGCGCCCATGATCTCCGTAGGGATGTCATAGGTTTTGTAGTATTCGTAAATGCTGCGTACCGAGCGCACGCCGGGGTCGTTCTCGCCCTGATTGGCGCTTTCGTCCCAGTCCTGACCGGCAGTTTTCTTGAACCAGTCGTAGATACGGCCCACAAAGGGCGAGATCAGGGTGACTTTGGCCTGGGCGCAGGCAATGGCTTGCGGCAGACAGAACAGAAGGGTCAGGTTGCAGTTGATGCCTTCCGCTTGCAGCGTCCGGGCGGCCTGAATGCCTTCCCAGGTGCTGGCCAGTTTGATCAGCACGCGTTCGCGGGCGATACCGGCTTTTTCGTAATGCTGGATGATGTGGCGGGCGCGCTCGACGCTGGCCAGGGTGTCAAAGGACAGGCGGGCATCTACTTCGGTGGAGACGCGGCCGGGCACAATGTCCAGAATCTGGCGGCCAAAGGCAACCAGCAGCAAATCGCTGGTTTCAGCCAGGCTGGCGTTGGGGTGGTCGGCGATGACGCGATCGAGCAAGGGGCGATAGGCCGCCTGCTGGACAGCCTTCAGAATCAGGGAAGGATTGGTTGTTGCATCGGTAGGGCGATACGCGCGCATCGCTTCAAAATCGCCCGTGTCGGCCACTACGGTTGTGCACTGGCGCAGAGAGTCAAGCTGAGTAGTCATGTCTGTTACTAGTCCATCGCAAAGCCATCAAACCAATCGATTACTGTAGTCGATTTCCCATGGTTTCGCGCCTGATTTCAGTGTTATTACCGAGAAACTACCGGAAGATGGCTGTTTGAGCATATAATCAGAAGGTTTAATATTAATTTCAGAACCGGGGTTTTTAACGTGCTGCCGTCTTTATTTCCTGAGGAGTCCCGCACTATCACTAGTGCTATCCTAGCCCTGGCGGATGGAACCCTATTCAAAGGGGTATCAATCGGTGCCGAGGGGCACTGTGTTGCTGAGATCGTTTTCAATACAGCCATGACGGGCTATCAGGAAATCCTGACAGACCCAAGCTACAGCGGTCAAATTGTTACGCTTACCTATCCGCACATCGGTAATACCGGTGTCAATCCAGAGGACTCCGAATCCACCAAAGCCCATGCTGCCGGGCTTGTTATTCGCGACTGTCCCGCTCGCCTGTCCAACTTCCGCTCCACCCAGTCTTTGCCTGACTACCTGAAAGCTCAGGGCGTTGTGGCTATCTCGGGTATCGATACACGCAAACTGACCCGCATCCTGCGCGAAAAAGGCTCCATGGGCGCCTGCATTTTCGTGGGTGACGATGCCGAGCGTGCGCTGGAACTGGCTCGTTCTTTCCCTGGCCTGAAAGGTCAGGATCTGGCCAAAGTGGTCACCACCGACAAATCCTACGACTGGTCCGAAGGTTCCTGGGAATTGGGCCAAGGCTTCGGTAAGCCTGCAACAGACCGCTTCCACGTGGTGGCCTACGACTTTGGTGTCAAAGCCAACATCTTGCGTTTGATGGCAGACCGTGGCTGCAAAGTTACCGTCGTGCCTGCGCAGACACCTTTGGCGGATGTGCTGGCTTACGAGCCAGATGGTGTGTTCCTGTCCAACGGCCCTGGCGACCCGGAGCCTTGCGATTACGCCATCGAAGCCTGCAAGGGCTTGCTGGAGCGCAAGCTGCCTGTGTTTGGTATTTGTCTGGGTCATCAGATTCTGGGCCTGGCCGTCGGTGCCAAGACCTTGAAAATGAAGAATGGCCATCACGGTGCCAACCACCCTGTGCAAGAACTGGCCAGTGGCCGTGTGTTCATCACCAGCCAGAATCATGGCTTTGCGGTGGATGCCACAACCCTGCCAGCCAATGCCAAGGTTACGCACATCTCTTTGTTCGACCAGAGCCTGCAAGGCTTCGAGTTGACAGATCGCCCCGCGTTTTGCTTCCAGGGTCACCCCGAAGCCACTCCCGGCCCGCGCGATATTGCCTCGCTGTTCGACAAATTCATCAGCCTGATGGCTGCTCACCAGGCCAATAAATAAATCGCACTATGCCAAAGCGTTCAGACTTAAAAAGCATTCTTATCATTGGCGCAGGCCCGATCATCATTGGTCAGGCTTGTGAATTCGACTACTCGGGAGCTCAGGCGTGTAAGGCCCTGAAGGCCGAGGGTTACCGGACTGTGCTGGTCAACAGCAACCCGGCCACCATCATGACTGACCCGGATACAGCCGATGTGACCTACATCGAGCCCATTACCTGGCAAGCGGTCGAGAAAATCATTGAAAAAGAGCGTCCCGATGCGCTCTTGCCCACCATGGGCGGCCAAACTGCGCTGAACTGCGCACTGGATCTGGCCAAGCATGGCGTGCTGGAAAAATACGGTGTCGAGCTGATCGGTGCCAATGCAGCCGCCATTGAAAAAGCGGAAGACCGCCTGAAGTTCAAAGACGCCATGACGTCCATTGGTCTGGAGTCCGCCAAGTCCGGTGTGGCCCACTCCATGGACGAAGCCTGGGCGGTTCAAAAGCGTATTGCGGAAGACATCGGCACAGCCGGTTTCCCCGTGGTTATCCGCCCCAGCTTCACGCTGGGTGGTACAGGCGGTGGTATCGCCTACAACCCGGAAGAATTTGAAACCATCTGCCGCCGTGGTCTGGAAGCATCGCCGACCAAAGAGCTGCTGATTGAAGAATCGCTGCTGGGTTGGAAAGAGTTTGAAATGGAAGTCGTGCGCGACCGCGCCGACAACTGCATTATTGTGTGCTCCATTGAAAACCTGGACCCCATGGGTGTGCACACCGGTGACTCCATCACCGTGGCTCCTGCCCAAACCCTGACTGACCGCGAATACCAGATCATGCGTAATGCATCGATCGCCGTACTGCGCGAAATCGGTGTGGATACTGGTGGCTCGAACGTACAGTTTGCGGTGAACCCCGATAACGGCCGCATGATCGTTATCGAAATGAACCCACGTGTGTCCCGCTCCTCGGCCCTGGCTTCCAAGGCAACGGGTTTTCCTATCGCCAAGATCGCTGCGCGTCTGGCCGTGGGTTACACCCTGGACGAGCTGCTGAACGAAATTACCGGTGGTGCTACCCCCGCTTCGTTCGAGCCCACCATCGATTACGTGGTCACCAAAGTGCCACGTTTCGCCTTCGAGAAGTTCCCTCAGGCCGACTCGCGTCTGACCACCCAGATGAAATCCGTGGGTGAAGTGATGGCCATTGGCCGCACTTTCCAGGAATCCTTCCAGAAAGCCCTGCGCGGCCTGGAAGTGGGTGTAGATGGCCTGAACCAGAAAACTACCGACCGCGAAAAACTGCAGGTCGAGCTGGGCGAACCCGGTCCAGAGCGTATCTGGTACGTGGGCGATGCCTTCGCTCAAGGTCTGACTCTGGACGAAGTTCACAACCTGACCAAGATCGACCCCTGGTTCCTGGCCCAGATCAAAGAGATCGTGGACATCGAGCTGGCTCTGGAACAAAAGACGCTGGCCGATCTGGACCGCGACACCTTGTTCGGTCTGAAGCGTCGTGGTTTCTCCGACCGCCGTCTGGCTTTCTTGCTGGATACCGTGGAATCGGAAGTGCGCAAACTGCGTCACCAACTGAACGTGCGTCCTGTCTACAAGCGTGTGGACACCTGCGCGGCCGAGTTCTCCACCGATACGGCCTACATGTACTCGACCTACGAGGAAGAGTGCGAATCCAACCCTACGGACAAGAAGAAGATCATTGTTCTGGGTGGTGGTCCTAACCGTATTGGTCAGGGTATCGAGTTTGACTACTGCTGCGTGCACGCTGCGCTGGCATTGCGCGAAGATGGTTACGAAACCATCATGGTCAACTGCAACCCCGAAACGGTTTCTACCGACTATGACACTTCCGATCGTCTGTACTTCGAGCCTCTGACTCTGGAAGACGTGCTGGAAATCGTCCACATCGAAAAACCAGTGGGCACCATCGTTCAGTACGGTGGCCAGACTCCTTTGAAATTGGCACGTGCTCTGGAAGCCAACGGTGTACCTATCATCGGTACCAGCCCGGAATCCATTGACGTGGCCGAAGACCGTGAGCGCTTCCAGAAGCTGCTGACCAAGCTGGGTCTGCGTCAGCCGCCAAACCGTACCGCCCGTACCGAAGGCGAAGCCATTTCTCTGGCTGCCGAAATCGGTTACCCACTGGTGGTGCGCCCAAGCTACGTGCTGGGTGGCCGTGCCATGGAAATCGTGCATGAACAGCAAGACCTGGAGCGCTACATGCGCGAAGCGGTCAAAGTCAGCAATGACTCGCCTGTGCTGCTGGATCACTTCCTGAACAACGCCACTGAAGTCGACGTGGATTGCCTGGCCGATGGCGAGCGCGTCTTTGTGGGCGGTGTGATGCAACACATCGAGCAGGCAGGTGTTCACTCCGGTGACTCCGCTTGCAGCTTGCCTCCTTACTCGCTCAGCGACGAAACCGTAGCTGAAATCAAGCGCCAGACCGCACTCATGGCCAAGGCCTTGAACGTGAAGGGCTTGATGAACGTACAGTTCGCCATTCAGGACGGTGATGTTTACGTGCTGGAAGTGAACCCACGTGCTTCGCGTACGGTGCCTTTCGTCTCCAAGGCGACTGGTTTGCAGTTGGCCAAGATTGCGGCTCGTGCCATGGCCGGTCAAACTCTGACCGAACAAGGTATTACCGAAGAAATCACGCCGCCTTACTACAGCGTGAAAGAAGCCGTGTTCCCCTTCGTGAAGTTCCCTGGTGTAGACACCATTCTGGGACCTGAAATGAAGTCCACCGGTGAAGTCATGGGCGTGGGCACCTCGTTTGCCGAAGCCTTCGTGAAGTCGCAGATGGCTGCCAGCGTAACCCTGCCTACAGGCGGTCTGGCCTTCATCAGCGTGCGTGGCCAGGACAAACCACAAGCAGTTGAAGTGGCTCGTGGCCTGATCTCGCTGGGCTTCAAGGTTGTGGCTACCCGCGGTACCGCCGCCGCTATCGAACAGGCTGGTCTGGCTGTTCAAGTGGTGAACAAGGTTACCGAAGGTCGTCCGCACATTGTGGACATGATCAAGAACGGCGAAGTTTCCCTGGTCATCAATACGGTTGAAGAGCGTCGCAACGCTATCGTTGATTCGCGTACAATCCGTACACATGCGCTGGCTGCCAACCTGGCCTACTACACCACCATTGCCGGTGCGGTAGCGGCTGTTCAAGGCCTACAGTATCTGCGTCATGGCGATGGCTTGAAGGTTTACGCGGTTCAAGAGCTGCACGCTCTGCTCGCGAAACACTAAGTCGTACCATGCCAGAAAGGCGCACCTAAGTGGTGCGCCTTTTTTTGTTCTTGCATCAACAAGACCAAGCCGTCGTATTGGGGCAGCATGCAGGCTACAGCCTGTCAGGCGTAGAAGTTTTCTTCTTTGGAGATCATGTCGTGAAATGGTTCATTCTTGCCTTATTCATTGTGTGCACGATTGTGGTGCACTTCAGGGGTCGAGTCAGGCACCGGTTTTCCCGCCAGTTGCTGGACCATTCCACCTTCACGGCACCTCTGAACGTCTTCATGTACGGTTTTTCGGCAGTACCGAACGAGCCGTATCTGGATCTGAAGCACTTTCCCGAGCTGAACAAGCTGCTGGAGCACTGTGACGAAATCCGTGCCGAGGCCGAGCAACTGTTTGGCGAAGGACATATCAAGGCTTCCGACAAGTACAACGATGCGGGCTTCAACTCCTTCTTCAAAACCGGCTGGACGCGTTTTTACCTGAAGTGGTATGACGCCGACCACCCCTCAGCCCGCGAGCTGTGCCCGGTGACGACCAATCTGCTCAAGGATATTCCGTCCATCAAGGCGGCCATGTTTACCTCCTTGCCGCCGGGTGCCCGTTTGCCGCGTCACCGCGACCCTTATGCCGGTTCGCTGCGTTTTCACATGGGCTTGATGACGCCAAACAGCCCGGATTGCTACATCGACGTAGACGGCCAGACCTACTACTGGCGCGACGGTGAAGCCGTGGTGTTTGATGAGACCTTTATTCACTACGCTGAAAACAAGACCGATCAAAACCGTATCATCCTGTTTGCCGACGTAGAGCGCCCCATGCGTTACCGCTGGGCGCAGGCTATCAACCATGCGGTGGGTGGATTCTTGTTGCGTGCGGCAGCCGCTCCCAACCAGGAAGGCGACCGCACGGGCGGTATCAATCGTATTTTCGGTACGGTTTACGCCGTGCGCCGCTTCGGCAAGGCGATCAAGAAAAAGAACGAAACCCTGTACTACATCCTCAAATGGATTTTGGTATTGGGTATCGCTGCCTTGATCTTCCTGTAAAGCGCGGCTGACAATGCAAACCGTCTTTATCACCGGTGCCAGCAGCGGTTTGGGTAAAGCCCTGGCCCAGGAATATGCGGCTCAAGGGGCCAGCCTGGGTTTGCTGGGACGGCGTCAGGAAGAGCTCCAGGCACTGGCCGACAGCCTGCCCGGCGAGCATCGTATTTACGTTGCAGATGTGCGTGACAGAGACGCTTTGCATCAAGCTGCCCAGGACTTTTTACAGTTCACGGGGCAAAAGATTGATGTGGTTATTGCCAGTGCAGGCATCAGCGCTGGCACCTTGACGGAAGAAACCGAAGACTTCGCTGTCTTCAAAGCCATTGTGGATACGAATCTGCTGGCTATGGTGGCGACCTTCGAGCCCTTTATCGGCACCATGAAAGCGGCAGGCGAGGGCACTTTGGTGGGCATTGCCAGTGTGGCTGGTATTCGTGGCTTGCCCGGTGCGGGTGCTTACAGCAGCTCCAAGGCAGCAGTAATTGCGTATTGCGAGAGCCTGCGTCTGGAGCTATCGCTGCACGGCGTATCCGTTGTCACCATTACCCCCGGCTATATCCGCACGGCCATGACGGCGCATAACCCATACTCCATGCCGTTCCTGATGCCTGCCGAGGACTTTGCCCGCAAAGCCCGCAAGACGATAGAGCAGGGCATTTCCTACCGGGTGATTCCTTGGCCGATGGGTATTGTGTCCCGTCTGATGCGTCTGCTCCCCAATTGGCTCTACGACCGCCTGGCCCGTGGGGCACCGCGCAAGCCGCGCCTGAAGAAAGACTCCTGAGCTTGCCTGGAGACAAGCCGTTTAGCGTTGCTCGTCCAGCGCCGTATTCAGATGTGGTAACTGCCCCCACTGCGTACAGGTCCAGTTCAAGGCTGCATCAATGCTGAAGAAGTTCAGGCTGGTATTCAGAATTGCGTGAGTGCGTTTCGCATTCAGCGGCTGCTGATTCAGTTTGCGCCAGACCATATCAATAACGCCACCGTGTGCAAAAACCAGCAGGTTCTTGCCAGCATTCTGCTGGGACAGTTCCTCAAAGCAGCTCAGTATCCGCGTCTGGAACTGGCGTAGCGACTCACCACCTTCTACTGCGTAGTCGATATCCACGGTGTCATCTGGCTGGTCCGGGCCGTGGCGACCGGCTGCATCCCATGCCTGGCCTTCCAGTGTTCCAAAGCCGCGCTCACGCAGTCCCCGGGTTTGCTGAATCTCAATATCCCAGTGCTGACAGGCTATTGCTGCCGTTTCCGAGGCGCGTTGCAGATCACTGCTGATGACGGCGTTCACAGGCATGTGAAATGCCGGGGAGCTTAAATAGCTTTGCAGGGCACGGGCCTGCTCGCGGCCGGTCTCGTTCAGTTCTATATCCTGCCAGCCTTGTAAACGGCGTACGGCATTCCAGGCGGTTTCACCGTGACGGATCAGACAAATAGACGTACTCATGCTCGCAACCATCATTCAGGTAAGGGATCGGACTGCCAAAGGCAGGCTGATTGTCTATTGTAATGGGCCAGTCAAGAGCAGGCAGATAGAGTGGGTATATACCGCATATAGCGCGAGCATCGACGCCAAAAGGCAGTTTGAAACCACTATTGCTTAGAGCTGTGTTGGGGTTTACCGCGTACTGCCTTATTTTCAGGTGCCTTGTTGAGTCTTTCACGTTTAAAATCATGCCTCAACGAATCAGCCAGTGAACTATTGCCTGCTGCGCTGCCGTATATCGAATTCAGCTGTATTTCTTTATTCCTTTTCTGGAACCCCCTATGTCTCAGTCTTACTTTCCGCGTTGGCGCCGTGTATCCGGCAGCGAACCCGATGCGGTTGTGCAGCCCGACGAGTGTCTGGCCACGCCGCAAAACATTGCGATGGGCGCGCAGCACGTGGTGGCCATGTTTGGCTCCACCATTCTGGCTCCCTTGTTGATGGGTTTTGATCCCAATCTGGCCATTTTGATGTCCGGTATTGGTACGCTGATTTTCTTCGTTTTTGTGGGTGGCCGTGTTCCCAGCTATCTGGGTTCCAGCTTTGCCTTTATCGGTGGTGTGATCGCCGTAACCGGTTATGCCGGTAGCGGGCCCAATCCCAATATCGGCGTGGCTCTGGGAGCCATTATTGTCTGCGGTCTGGTCTATACACTGATTGGTGTGCTGGTCTGGGTGTTCAATGCCCGTACTCAGGGCGGTGCGGCGCGTCTGATCAACCAGTGGATGCCTCCAGTCGTTACCGGTTCGATTGTGGCCGTGATCGGCCTGAATCTGGCACCGATTGCAGCCAAAGGCGCCATGGGTAGCGGCACCTTCGATTCCATGATGGCTTTGATGACCGTGCTGTGTGTGGGCGGTATTGCGGTCTACACCCGTGGGGTGGCCCAGCGCTTGCTGATTCTGGTGGGTCTGGCTCTGGCCTGCGTGCTGTACTGGGTCTTTACTAACGTCATGGGCTACGGCACTCCGATCAATTTCGCTCCCGTGGCGGCGGCGGACTGGCTGGGTCTGCCCAGCTTTGCCACGCCTGTGTTCCAGGCTCACGCCATGACGGTGATCGTGCCGGTGGCCATCATTCTGGTGGCCGAGAATCTGGGCCACATCAAAGCGGTTAGTGCGATGACCGGGCAGGATCTGGACGGTTACCTGGGGCGCGCCTTTGTGGGTGACGGTGTCGCCACCATGTTGTCCGGCTCGGTAGGTGGTACAGGTGTGACAACCTACGCTGAAAATATCGGCGTGATGGCGGCAACCCGTATCTATTCGACGCTGGTGTTTGCCTTTGCTGCCGTGATTGCGATTTTCCTGGGCTTCTCGCCCAAGTTTGGCGCCGTCATCCAGTCCATTCCCGGCCCGGTGCTGGGTGGCATGTCTATTGTGGTGTTTGGTCTGATCGCCATTGCTGGTGCCCGTATCTGGGTGGTCAACCAGGTGGATTTCAGCGATAACCGTAATCTGCTGGTGGCTGCCGTGACCTTGATTCTGGGGGCAGGTAACTTCTCCTTGCAGTTTGGCGTGATCCGTCTGGATGGTATCGGTTGTGCCACCTTTGGTGCCATCTTGCTGCACGCCTTGTTGCGAGGTCGGGGCCAAAGCCGGGCCTGATTCGCTCAAGGCTGATCAATACTGGCCTGGGCTATAAAGGCCCAGCCAGTATCCGCATGACTGCTTGTGACAGACGGCCTATCTGGCAGGTTTCTGTCTTTTTGTACAGGGGTTTTAGGGGCTTGCTATTTTCAGGCAGTTTGCCGACAATAGATCTCACACCCCGGTTCTTCGCGGGGTTTTTTTCTGCAGCAGAATTCTTCTGTATCAGAAAAGCCATATTGGGGCAGCCGGCAGGTTTGGCTTGAGCAGTGTGTTTGAATGTACGCTGTAGGGTCAGCAAGACTTTCAAGTCGGCCGATTCAACCTGTTTGATTGTTTGCCCCATCATCGTTATCCCCCTATTTTCCAGGCGCTCCTGCTACGGAGCGTCTTTTACTTGTTGAGCAGGAATACTATGTCTGCGATCCCATTGACTGCGCAGGGCGCACAACGTTTGCAAGTCGAATTACACCGCCTCAAGACGGTGGAACGCCCGGATGTGATTAACGCCATCGCCGAAGCGCGTGCCCAGGGCGATTTGTCCGAGAATGCGGAATATGATGCCGCGCGCGAGCGCCAGGGCTT
Organism: Alcaligenes parafaecalis; assembly: GCF_026344135.1. Classification (NCBI taxonomy): domain Bacteria; kingdom Pseudomonadati; phylum Pseudomonadota; class Betaproteobacteria; order Burkholderiales; family Alcaligenaceae; genus Alcaligenes; species Alcaligenes parafaecalis. The sequence goes on from NZ_JAPKNA010000003.1 coordinate 217,839, forward strand.
TATTGAAGGCCGGATCAGCGAACTGGAAGGCACTTTGTCCAATGCCCAGATCATCGAACCCGCAACGCTGGATGCCGAAGGCCGTATCGTGTTTGGTGCCACGGTCGAGATCGAGGACCTGGAGTCCGGTAACACCGTGACTTACCAGATCGTGGGTGATGTTGAAGCCGACATTCGTGCCAACAAGATCTCTATTTCCAGCCCTGTTGCTCGTGCCCTGATTGGCAAGAGCGCTGGTGATGTGGTCGAGGTGAAGGCACCGGCCGGTATTCGTGAATACGAAATCCTGACCATCAACTACGTTTGATGCCGCCTCAAACAGCAGGCCTGGCCTGCTGTTGATGCAAGCGCGCAAAAGAAAGGCCCCTGTACATTGTGCCGGGGCCTTATAATTTACGGCAGTTTAGCGTTTGCCCGAACCGCCCAGTCCGCGACGAGCACCGGCCCGCAAGGACATGGCGCTGCCAGGACGGTTGGTGTTGCTACGTGGAGCAGCAGCCGGTTTGACCGACGAGAATTTCTGAAGGCTGCGTGGAGCGGCCGACGCTTTTTTCTCTTGGGTGCTAGTGCGTTCTGCTTTCATTTCCGCACGGCGGGCACGTTCTGTGCTGCGAGTACGCTGGACACCAGAGGCAGCCAGTTTTTTGGGTGTGTAGGGCTCCGAGGCCTTACGCACGGCACGGGTAGGTTTTTCAGGCGCTCCCATCAAGACTGGGGGGCGTTCAATATTGGGTCTGTAGATGGTCAGGATTTTGCCCAGATGATGAATAGGGGCAGCATCGAGCGCATCGCAGATTTGTTCTAACATGGTCAGACGGGCCTGACGGTCATCACCGGCCACACGGATCTTGATGAGCTGGTGAGCCTGCAGGTGGACGGTGATTTCTTTGAGCACCGCCTCGGTCAGGCCATTGTCTCCAATCAGGACAACTGGGCGCAGAGCGTGAGCAGCAGCACGAAGGTCGCTGCGCTCATGAGGTGTAAGGTTGAGTTTTGGCATAAAGAGATTGTACGGGAATGGCCAAGAAAAAATTCTCTAAAGAGTGGGTTCAGCAGCATATAAATGACCCTTACGTCAAATTGGCGCAACAAAAAGGGTATCGCGCGCGTGCGGCCTTCAAACTCAGTGAAATATTGGATCTGGAGAAGATTCAGGTTCAGGGCAAGGTGGTGGTGGACCTGGGGTCTACGCCGGGTAGCTGGTCGCAGTTAATTCGGGAACGCATGGTCGGTCCCGGCGGCGTGCTCAATGGCCGCATTATCGCACTGGATATCCTAGAAATGGAACCCATTGCCGGTGTGGAATTCATGCAGGGCGACTTTCGCGAGGACTCCGTCCTGGAGCAATTGCAAGAATCCCTAAAAGGTGCAGCCGTAGACCTTGTGATTTCGGATATGGCCCCCAACTTGTCTGGTGTGGCATCGGCTGATTCCGCCCGTATCCAGCATTTATGCGAGCTGGCACAGGAATTTGCCCTGCAGCATCTGACCGATGAAGGTGTGCTGATCGTCAAAGCCTTCCATGGAAGCGGGTTTTCCCAGATCGTGGAATCGTTCAAGCAGAATTTTGTCAGAGTCGTCGAGCGTAAACCCAAGGCTTCGCGCGATAAATCCGCCGAGACCTTTCTTGTTGCCCGAGGCTTGAAGGGCAGGTAATTTATGACTTGCCGGTCTTCGAATCGGGTAGAATGAACTATGTATGGCGCTTGTTCAGCTATGTGTAAGCATAGTGGGCAAGTTATCGCAATCGCAGGAGATTGGCTTTGAACAATTCGTTTTCCAAAGTCGCGATCTGGATGGTTATTGCGCTGGTGCTGTTTACTGTTTTCAAGCAGTTTGACGGCCGGCCACCAGCCACTGATGGCGTCACTTACACACAATTCATGAATGATGCCCGCTCCGGCCGCATCAGCAAGGTAGATATTCAGGGCGATACCCTGCATGTCACGCCGGATTCTGGCCGCAGCTACTCGCTGACGTCCCCCGGTGACCTGTGGATGGTGCCTGAACTGGTGAAATCCGGTGTGCAGGTATCGGGCAAAGCCCGCGAAGAGCCTTCCTTTCTGACCAGCCTGTTCATCTCCTGGTTCCCCATGCTGCTCTTGATTGGCGTGTGGGTGTTTTTCATGCGCCAGATGCAAGGTGGTGGCAAGGGTGGGGCATTCAGCTTCGGTAAATCGCGTGCGCGTTTGCTGGACGAGAACACTAACCCAGTTACCTTTGCCGACGTTGCCGGTTGCGACGAAGCCAAGGAAGACGTACAGGAACTGGTGGATTTCCTGCGTGACCCGACTCGCTTCCAGCGTCTGGGTGGCCGTATCCCCCGCGGTATCCTGATGGTCGGCTCGCCCGGTACTGGTAAAACCTTGCTGGCTCGTGCTATTGCTGGCGAAGCCAAAGTACCTTTCTTCAGCATTTCCGGTTCCGACTTCGTTGAAATGTTTGTAGGTGTGGGTGCTTCCCGTGTTCGCGACATGTTCGAGACCGCCAAGAAGCAATCGCCTTGCATCATCTTTATCGACGAAATTGACGCCGTAGGCCGTCAGCGTGGTGCTGGTCTGGGCGGCGGTAACGACGAACGCGAACAGACTCTGAACCAGTTGCTGGTTGAGATGGACGGTTTTGAAACCGGCCAAGGCGTACTGGTCATTGCTGCTACCAACCGTCCTGACGTTCTGGACCCCGCTTTGCTGCGTCCTGGTCGTTTTGACCGTCAAGTGGTTGTCGGCCTGCCTGATATCCGTGGTCGCGAGCAGATTCTGAAAGTACACATGCGCAAAGTACCTTTGGCTCCCAACGTGGACGCCGTGGTGCTGGCTCGTGGTACGCCCGGTTTCTCCGGTGCTGATCTGGCCAACCTGGTTAACGAAGCGGCCTTGTTCGCTGCGCGCCGTAACGGCCGCACTGTGGATATGCAGGACTTTGAACGCGCCAAGGACAAGATCATCATGGGTGCAGAACGCCGCACCATGATCATGCCCGAGGAAGAGCGTCGCAACACCGCTTACCACGAAGCCGGTCACGCTCTGGTGGCTTGCATGCTGCCCAAGACTGACCCGGTTCACAAAGTCACCATCATTCCTCGTGGTCGTGCTTTGGGTGTAACCATGCAATTGCCGGAAGGCGATCGCTACAGCATGGACAAAGAGCGCCTGTTGAACATGATTGCCGTGCTGTTCGGTGGCCGTATCGCTGAAGAAGTGTTCATGAATCAAATGACCACGGGCGCATCGAACGACTTTGAGCGTGCCACGCAGATTGCCCGCGACATCGTGACTCGCTACGGCATGACGGACTCCTTGGGTCCTGTTGTCTACGCCGAGAACGAAGGCGAAGTGTTTCTGGGCCGCAGCGTCACTAAAACGACGCACGTGTCCGAGGCCACCATGCAAAAAGTGGACTCCGAGATTCGCAAGATTATCGACGAACAGTACGCGGTTGCTCGCAAGCTGATCGAAGATAATATGGACAAGATGCATGCCATGGCCAAGGCCTTGCTGGAGTGGGAAACCATTGATGCCGACCAGATCGACGACATCATGAAAGGTTTGCCACCACGGGCTCCACACGTGCCCAACAGCAATGACAACACACCCTCCGATGGCTCTACGCCACCAGCCGCTGGTCCTAGCCCAGCCGATGACAAGGGTGCCGCGGCGACAACGCCGGTTGCTTAACTTACAACATAGGCCACGCCTATTTCATGAATTACCCTGAGTGGTCTTGTGGGCGCTTCCAGTTTGGGCTGGAGCGCCCTTTGGTTATGGGGATTGTGAATGTCACCCCAGACTCCTTTTATGACGGCAATACACACAATGATTTGCCTCGGGCGCTGGACCACGCCCGTCAATTAATCGCCGAAGGCGCAGACATTCTGGATATTGGTGGCGAATCGACTCGCCCCGGTGCCGAGCCCGTTTCTCTGGAACAAGAGCTTGAGCGTGTCATCCCTCTGATCGAGGGTTTGCGTGATAGCGGTGTGGCCTTGTCGGTCGATACCTTTAAACCTGATGTCATGCGTGCCAGCCTTGCCGCCGGTGCGGACATGATTAATGACATCTACGCCTTGCGCATGCCCGGTGCCATCGAGGTCGTCAAGGACTCCAATTGCGGTCTGTGCATCATGCACATGCAAGGCGAGCCTCGCACCATGCAAGAGCAGGTTCACTACGATGATGTTGTCGTTGATGTACGTCATTTTTTGCAACAACGATGTGACGCCATAGTGAGCGCAGGGATTCAATCCGAGCGTATCATGCTGGATCCCGGCTTTGGCTTCGGTAAAACAGCGGCACATAATTATCAGTTGCTACGGGATTTGCAGCAGGCGGCAGTGCCTGGTTACCCCTGGCTAATCGGCTTGTCACGCAAATCCATGATTGGCCATGTCACGGGGAAACCCGCCAGTGAGCGTTTGATTGGCAGTCTATCGGCAGCCCTTGCCTGTGTGGCACGGGGCGCAAAAATTGTCCGTGTCCATGATGTAGCCGCCACGCGCGAAGCGCTGGATGTGTGGAACGCGGTTGAATGTGGAGTCTCTGAATGAGCGATCGTAAGTATTTCGGCACCGATGGTGTCCGCGGTGAAGTGGGTGGTCCAACCATTAACCCCGAATTCGCCCTGCGTTTGGGTTACGCGGCCGGGCAGGTTCTGGCTGCCCAGTATGAAGGGACAGGTCGCCCCACCGTGGTGATTGGCAAGGACACGCGTATTTCCGGCTACATGCTGGAATCGGCGCTGGAAGCGGGTTTGTCGGCCGCCGGGATCGATGTTTTGCTGGCTGGCCCTGTGCCTACGCCCGCTGTGGCTTATTTGACGCGTACCCTGCGCCTGACGGCCGGTATTGTGATTTCCGCCTCGCACAACCCGTATTACGACAACGGTATCAAGTTCTTCTCGGCTCAAGGCACCAAGTTGCCTGACGAGATCGAGCTGAAAATTGAACGAGCCATTGACCAGCCCATGCATTGGGTGAAGTCCGAGTCCCTGGGCCGCGCGCGTCGTCTGGCTGACTCGGCAGGTCGTTATATCGAATTTTGCAAGAGCGCCTTCCCGAACGATTTGAACCTGAACGGGCTCAAGATCGTGGTAGATGCCGCTCATGGCGCGGCTTACAACATCGCTCCACACGTGTTCCGCGAGCTGGGTGCAGAAGTTATTGCCGTGGGTGTTCAGCCTGATGGTTTCAACATCAATCAGGAAGTCGGTGCCACCTATCCCGAGAAGCTGGCTGAAGAAGTACGCAAGCACAGTGCTGATCTGGGCATCGCTCTGGATGGTGATGCAGACCGTCTGCAAATGGTGGATGCGCAGGGTCGTATCTACAATGGCGATGAACTATTGTATCTAATTGTTGCTGATCGCCTGCAGACTCAGCCCGTAAAAGGCGTGGTTGGCACGCTCATGACCAACCTGGGTTTCGAGAAGAAAATGCAGGAATTGGGCGTGGAATTTGCCCGCGCGAAAGTGGGTGACCGCTATGTGCTGGAATTGATGCAGCAAAAAGGCTGGGTCTTCGGTGGTGAAAGCTCGGGACACTTGTTGTGTCTGGAATGGCACACCACAGGCGATGGCATTGTGGCCGCCTTGCAGGTCTTGACTGCGCTGTGCCATAGCGGCAAGAGCCTGCCCGAATTGATGGATGGTTTGAAGATGTACCCGCAAATCATGGTCAACGTGCCTTTGCAGCCGGGCCAGGATTGGAAAAATCATGCAGGTTTGCAACAGGCTACCCAGGAAGTGGAGCAAATGTTGGGCGACCGTGGTCGAGTCCTTATTCGCGCATCGGGCACGGAGCCTAAGCTGCGGCTGATGGTGGAAGCGGAAGAGGCGGATCTGGCTCAAGCAGGTATCGATACCTTGCTTGCAGTGGATTTAATGAAATAGTAATGTGGCTATCAAATACCTGAAACATTGTTTGTGCATCATGCACGAAAGTGTTTGGAGTCATCACGATGCTAAATCTTGAGCGCGAACGTACTGAAGTGGATTGGGGAAATACTTGGGCAGGTCATACCGTTGGAGGCTTGGCCTTGCGTCTGGCTCGTACCCAGACAGAACTTGAATGCCTTCAGCGCTTGCGTTTTCAGGTTTTCACCCAGGAAATGAACGCCGTCTTTCCAGACCAGCATAATGGTCTGGATATTGATCGCTTTGATCCCTGGTGCGAGCATTTCATGGTTACCGAGCCCGAGGAAAACCGGGTTGTTGGAACCTACCGCTTGCTGACCCCTGAAAATGCCAATAAGGCGGGCGGCTATTACTCAGAGTCCGAGTTTGATATCAGCGCCCTGGCTGCATTGCGGCCCAGCCTGGTTGAGGTGGGGCGCTCCTGCATCCATCCCGATTACCGTAATGGCTCGGCCATCATGATGCTGTGGGGTGGAATTGCCGCCCTGACGCGTGTGGGTGGCTATCGCTACCTGCTTGGCTGCGCCAGCGTCAGCCTGCGTGACGATGGGGTCACTGCCGCTGAAGTGTGGCGTGTGGCTCAAAAGTCCATGCAGGACAATAAGCACATCCCGCATGTGCAGCCTTTGAATCGCTACCCGGTCGAACGCCTGAATAGTGATTTGCCAGCGCGTATTCCACCGTTGATCAAAGGCTACCTGAAGTTGGGAGCCACGATTTGCGGTGCGCCTGCCTGGGACCCGGATTTCAATACAGCAGACTTCCCGGTCTTGCTGGATCTGGAAGCCATGGACGAGCGCTACAAGCGTCACTTCGGCCTGGTCTGATTGCCAGTGGCGTAGTGCCAAGGGTGTGGGCTGAAACAAGGCCCTCAGATTAAAAAAGAACCCCCGAAAGTTGGATAGCTATCCAACTTTCGGGGGTTTTTTATGGTTTGATGGGCAGCAAGTCAGCAAGTTAGTAAGCAAACCTTGGCGATTCCAATGGGACCGGATCGCGAGAGCAGCAGCATCCTTGGGTTTCCTGTGCCTGAGCCGCATTACGCATCCCGAACAAGCTTAAGAAGCCGAGTCTGGCTCGGCATTCTTAGGCTATACAGGGCAGGGGCTTAAACCAGTTCCAGGCTGAACTCGTTCAGCTCGGTTTGCCAGGCCTGTACTTCGGCCAGCAAGGACGCCTGGGACAGTGGATGGCTAGCCATCCACTCATGATCCAGATGGATCTGGACGGTTTTGCCGCGCATTTGCAGGCTCAGTGGCAAGGTATCCCTGTCTTCACGACGGCGCATCAGCATGACGGCCAGGCGCAGGCTTAACAAGGTCAGCCACCAGGCGTTATTGCTTTCAAAGCGCTTGAGCTTGCCCAGCTTGCCCTGGTGACCCAGACTCAGGAAACTGAGCAGCATCTGGTCGTCGTTGGAAAAACCGGGCATATCAGCATGTTCCAGCACGTACGCCGTGTGCTTGTGATAGTCCGCATGTGCAATGCTCAGGCCCACTTCGTGCAGATCAGCGGCCCAGCCCAATTGGCGTTGCAGCTCTTGCACTTCTGGCGATTCAGGCAGCTTCAACTGCGCAAAAAACTGCATGGCGGCATCGTGTACACGATGGGATTGGCGCGTGTCGATCTGATAACGCTTCATCATCTGCTGAACCGTCTGGTCGCGCTGATCGTGTTCCGATTCGCGGCCCAGCATGTCGTAGAGCACCCCAACACGCAGCGCGCCCTCACCAGGCAGCATCTGGCGAATCTTCAGTTCCTGGAAGGCTGCCATCATGATGGCCAGACCTGCCGCCAGCACGGGCGCACGGTGCGGCTTGATGCCGCTGAGATTGCGCATGTCCACCTTGCCGTCGTGCACCAGACGTTTGCGCAGCAGCTCCATGCCTTCCAGCGTAATGCCCTTTTTGGACATGCCATTTTCTTGCAGGATGGCGATCAGGCCTTTCGCGGTGCCGGAGGAGCCATAGGCTTCCTGCCAGCCTGTCTTGCGATACTGACGCGTAATGCCTTCCAGCTCGCGGCGGGCCGTCAGAATGGCATTGCTCATGCGCTCTTCGGTGATCACGCCATCGGAGAAGAATTTGTCGGTATAGCTGACACAGCCCATGTACAGGGAAGACAGCAGCAAGGGCTTGAGGCCTTTGCCAATAATGACTTCAGTCGAACCACCGCCAATATCAATCATCAGACGGCGATTGGGGGAGGGGGGCAGTTCGTTGCTGATACCGGAGAAAATCAGGCGGGCTTCTTCGTGGCCGGAAATGACCTCGATAGGAAAGCCAAAAGCTGCTTCGGCCGCAGGCAGTACTTCGCTTAAATTGCGGGCCACCCGAAAGGTGTTGGTGGCCACGGCGCGAACACGATTGGGGTGAAATCCAGCCAGACGTTCGTTAAAGCGTTTCAGGATGACGACCGCGCGTTCGATGGCATCGGGGCTGATGTACTTGTCGGGGCCCATGCCAGCGGCGAGTCGGACGGATTCATTTAGCCGGTCAATGGTGTAGATCTGGGCATGACCGTTGTGCTGAACCACTCGTCCAATGGATAAACGAAAGCTGTTGGAGCCCAGGTCCACAGCGGCAAGAAGTTGTTCCATGAGGCATCGCTCGGGATGATTACTGTGCGATTATAAGGACATTAATCATGGGTTTTGTTACACGAACCGGAAAATTAAGAAAAGTTAGACGAAAGCATCTTTAGAAAGGCGATGTGGTATTTGAAGGCAGCTTCTGAGGTGGTGATTTAGACTTGAATTGACCCTGGGTCATAGAGCTGTAACATTCATGTAGTAAAAGTCTCACGATCCCATCTTCTTTGGCTTTTTAACGACCTCACCATGCTGCCTTCTCCAGATTCAACCTTGCTAAACCGTGAGTTGTCCTTGCTCAAGTTCAATGAGCGAGTGCTGGCCATGGCCGAAAATTCGACCACGCCTTTGCTGGAGCGCTTGCGCTACATCTGTATTGTCAGTTCCAACCTGGACGAGTTTTTTGAAATTCGTATCTCCAGCCTTAAAGAACAGATTTTGCAAAATCCTCATCAAGTGGGGGATGATGGATTTTTGCCTCAACAGGCCTTTGACAAGGTGCAGGCTGCCGCCCACCAACTGGTCGAGAAACAGAACGACCTTCTGATGGATGAGGTTTTGCCTACCTTGATGGATGAAGGCATTGGCCTGTTGCTGACCGCGTTATGGACACCGGCCCAGCGCGAGTGGGCCTATCAAACCTTTTTGCGTGATGTCATGCCTTTGCTCACGCCTATCGGTCTGGACCCGGCGCACCCATTTCCCCGTGTTTACAACAAAAGCCTGAATTACATTGTCGAGCTGAGCGGAGAGGATGCGTTTGCCCGTACCGGCACGATTGCGATTGTGCAGGCGCCGCGCGCCTTGCCTCGTGTGATCCGCGTACCAGACGATATTGCCGGCATTCCACAGGGCTATATGCTGCTGACTTCCCTGATCAGCGTGTTCGTGGGCGAGTTGTTCCCCGGCATGGATGTAAAGGGCTGCTATCAGTGGCGTGTGACCCGCAACAGCGATCTGTTTGTGGACGAGGAAGAAGTCACCAACTTGCGCGCCGCCTTGCAGGGCGAGCTGTCGCAACGTAACTTCGGTGCGGCTGTGCGTCTGGAAATCGATCGCTCCATGCCCGAGCGCCTGGAGCGCTTTCTGCAAAGCGAGTTTTCGCTGGATGTGCCCGATACCTACCGTGTCAGTGGCCCGGTCAATCTGACGCGCCTGATGCAGTTGTGCAATGTGCCGGATCGCCCGGACTTGCTGTTCCCGGATTACCGCGCGCCGATTCCCGCGCCCTTTGATTCTTCTTTTGAGTCCCCCGCACAGTTCTTTGAGGCCATTGCCCGCAAAGACCAGTTGCTGCATCACCCTTACCAGTCCTTTCAGCCTGTCCTGAGCTTTTTGCGTGCCGCCGCGGCCGACCCGGCTGTCGTGGGCATCAAGCAGACCATCTACCGTACGGGTGAAGACTCGGAGCTGATGAATATTCTGCTGTCAGCCGCACGCGCAGGTAAAGAAGTGACGGTGGTGGTGGAGTTGATGGCGCGCTTTGACGAGCAGACCAATATCAACTGGGCCGCCAAGCTGGAAGAAGTAGGGGCACACGTCAGTTATGGGGTGGTGGGGCACAAGACCCACGCCAAGATGGCCTTGGTGCTACGCCGTGAAGGTGGCTTGATTCGTCGTTATGGCCACTTGGGGACGGGGAACTATCACCCGCGTACCGCTCGCCTGTACACGGACTTTGGTTTGATTACGGCCAACCAGGAAGTATGTGAAGACATGGATAAAGTGTTTTCCATGTTGACGGGGCTGGGGGCCTGGCGGCCATTGAAGCAGTTGCTGCAATCGCCTTTCACCTTGCATGACAGCATGATGGACCGGATTCAGGCAGAAACGGAACGAGCCTTGGCGGGCAAGAAAGCACGCATCATGGCCAAGATGAATTCCTTGCTGGAACCCAAAATCATTCAGGCGCTTTATGACGCCAGCCAGGCCGGGGTCAAGGTAGACCTGATTGTGCGTGGTGCTTGCGCCTTGCGGCCTGGGGTGAAGGGTTTGTCGGAAAATATCCAGGTGCGTTCGATTATCGGCCGCTTTTTGGAGCACTCGCGTGTGTTCTATTTCTACAATGGCGGCCAGGAAGAAGTCTTTATTTCCTCCGCAGACTGGATGGATCGCAATTTCTTCCGCCGGGTGGAGCTGGGCGTGCCGGTACTGGATCGCAGCCTGAGAAAACGGGTTATTGCCGAAGCCTTTACCTACGCCTTGCGTGACAACCAACTGTCCTGGAAAGCCAACCCGGATGGCACTTATAACCGTATCCGTAGTCGTGGGGCACCGTTCAACCTGCATTTGAATATGATGCAGCGTCTGGGCGGTGTGTGAAATACAGACTGTCATGAACGTGTCACATAGCCTGTTTACTATGACGACACATACAGGGTGGGCCTGTGATCTGACTATCATCAAGAGGATTTCTCGATGTTAAAACGTGTATTCAACAAGGTAAGTATTGCTCTGGCGTTCAGCGCTTTTGCGGCTACTGCCACAGCAGCAGACGTAACCGGTGCCGGTGCGTCGTTCCCTTACCCAATTTATGCCAAGTGGGCGGCTGAATACGCCAAGCAAACCAATAACCGCGTTAACTACCAGTCGATTGGTTCGGGTGGTGGTCAGCAGCAGATTATTGCCAAGACGGTCGATTTCGGCGCTTCGGATGACCCAATGAAGGTCGAGACGCTGGAAAAAGAAAACCTGTTGCAGTTCCCCGCCGTGATTGGTGGTGTGGTTCCTGTGATCAACGTCGACGGCATCGAACCTGGTCAACTGAAACTGTCCGGCAAAGTGCTGGGTGACATCTACCTGGCCAAGATCACCAAGTGGGACGACGCTGCCATCAAGGCACTGAACCCCGACTTGACTCTGCCTAACAAAGACATCGTTGTGGTTCACCGCTCCGACGGTTCGGGCACCACCTTTGGCTGGACCAACTACCTGTCCAAAGTGTCCCCAGACTGGAAATCCCAGGTTGGTGAAGGCAAGGCTGTGAAGTGGCCTACCGGTCAGGGTGGCAAGGGTAACGAAGGCGTGGCCGCTTACGTGCGTCAGTTGCAGAACTCGATCGGCTACGTTGAATACGCTTACGCCAAGCAAAACAAACTGTCCTGGACCCAGTTGCAGAACAAGGACGGCCAGTTCGTCCAGCCTGGTCAGGAAAGCTTTGCTGCCGCCGCTGCGAATGCAGACTGGGCCGGTACACCTGGCATGGGTGTGATTCTGACCGAAGAGCCTGGTGCACAATCCTGGCCTATCACTTCGGCTACCTTCATCTTGATGCACAAGGTGCAAGACAAGCCTGAAAGCGGTAAAGAAGTGTTGAGCTTCTTTAACTGGGCCTTTGAGAACGGCGCTCAAGCCGCTGCCGATCTGGACTACGTTGCACTGCCTAAAGACGTGACCGACAAGATCAAAGCGGCCTGGGCTGCGGAAATCAAGTCCAAAGACGGCGCAGCGGTCTGGAAGTAAGATTCGTGTTCAAATACAGGTCAGTTGTAAATTGATCTTGTGAGACGGCCCACCACTAGGTGGTGCCGTCTTTATTATGTAAAAATTACGGTTTTGTCTTGGACGCACGGCGCGTGACCTGATCGTTTTTTCGGACTCAAGCAGCCTTGGCTGTTACAGAATCCGTAAATCGGTTGCAGTGCGTTTGTCCCATTCCGGCCTGACCCTTCATCTGTCTACATGAAATCAAATCAGAACGCCTTTATGGACGGCATTTTCAAGAACATGACGCGCTCGTTTGCGTTCCTCGTGTTCATATTGCTGGCTGCCATCTCTATTTCCCTGATCTATGGAAGCCGGGAATCCATTGCCGAATACGGTTTCTCTTTTCTCTGGACGAATAACTGGGATCCGGTCAATAACGAATATGGCGCACTGGTGCCCATTGCCGGTACCTTGCTCACTTCCCTGATCGCACTCTGTATTGCGGTGCCGGTCTCTTTCGGGATTGCGATGTTCCTGACGGAACTCTCGCCAGCTTGGCTGCGTCGTCCTTTGGGAACGGCTATTGAAATGCTGGCCGCCATCCCTTCCATCATTTATGGCATGTGGGGCCTGTTTGTTTTTGTGCCCCTGTTCCAGCGCTATGTGCAGCCCAGCCTGATCTCCCTGTTTGACGGGGTGCCTTTGCTGGGTCAGATCTTTGCGGGCCCGCCCTTCGGGATTGGTGTGTTCACCGCCGGTCTGATTCTGTCCATCATGGTGATCCCCTTCATTACCGCGGTGATGCGTGACGTCTTCGAGCTGGTTCCTCCCATGCTCAAAGAATCTGCTTACGGTCTGGGCAGCACGACCTGGGAAGTGATGTGGCGTGTGGTTTTGCCCTTCACCAAGAACGGGGTGATTGGCGGCATCATGCTGGGCCTGGGGCGTGCTCTGGGTGAAACCATGGCCGTTACCTTTGTGATTGGTAACTCCTTTAACTTGCCCAGTTCGCTGTTTTCGCCGTCGAACTCGATTGCGTCGGCACTGGCCAACGAGTTTAACGAAGCCGGTGGCATGCAGAAGTCTGCCTTGCTGGAGCTGGGTCTGATCCTGTTCCTGATCACCACGGTTGTATTGGCGATCTCCAAGTTGCTCTTGTTGCGTCTGGCCAAGAACGAAGGCACGTCGCGCTAAGGATCACCTACCATGTTTGATAAAAAATCCGCAATTAGTCTGAGCAACCCGATCTACAAACGCAGGCAGGTGTTTAACCGCCTGATGCTGGGTGTGTCTTTTGCTGCTTTGATCTTTGGCCTGTTCTGGCTGTTCTGGATCATCTGGACCCTGATTGAAAAGGGCAGCAGCGCCATGGCCTGGTCCCTGCTGCTGGAGAGCACACCGCCTCCCGGTGGTGAGGGCGGTCTGCTCAATGCCATCGTCGGTAGTGTCATGATGGCTGGCGTGGGCACTCTGATCGGTACGCCTATCGGTATTCTGGCGGGTACTTACCTGGCTGAATATGGTCAGCGTGGCTGGCTGGCTCCGGCAACCCGCTTTTTGAACGACGTGCTGCTGTCGGCTCCGTCCATCATTATTGGTCTGTTCATCTACGCCGTATACGTGGCCCAGGTGGGACACTATTCGGGTTGGGCGGGTGCCTTGGCACTGGCTATTCTGGTGATCCCCGTGGTGGTGCGTTCTACCGACAATATGCTGATGCTGGTTCCCAACGGTCTGCGTGAAGCGGCTTCGGCTTTGGGCTGCCCCAAGTGGAAAGTGGTGATGGCCATCTCTTACCGCGCAGCCTTGCCTGGTATCGTGACTGGCGTTTTGCTGGCCGTGGCTCGTATTGCCGGTGAAACCGCACCGCTGTTGTTTACAGCCCTGAACAACCAGTTCATGTCCTTGAACATGAACGCACCTCTGGCTAACTTGCCAGTGGTTATTTTCCAATACGCTGCCAGCCCTTTCGAGGACTGGAACCGACTGGCCTGGGCGGGTGCAGTTCTAATCACCTTGCTGGTGTTGGGTATCAATATCCTGGCCCGCAGCCTTTTCCGCCAAAAATAACATTTTCACGGAGCGCCCTTGTCGGCTATCGCTATGAGTCAAATTATTACCCCCGCCGAATCGATCAAGATTGAAATCAAAGACTTGAATTTCTACTATGGCAAGTTCCATGCCCTGCGCAACGTGAACATGTCCATCAAGGAAAAGAAAGTCACGGCTTTTATCGGACCTTCGGGTTGCGGTAAATCCACCTTGCTGCGCACGCTGAACCGCATGTACGAGCTGTACCCCGGCCAACGTGCTGAAGGCGAAATCCTGCTGGACAATGAAAACCTGCTGACTTCCAAGCAGGACATTTCCCTGATCCGCGCCAAAGTGGGCATGGTGTTCCAGAAGCCCACGCCGTTCCCCATGAGCATTTACGACAACGTGGCCTTTGGCGTGCGTTTGTTCGAGCGCCTGAGCAAAGGTGAAATGGACGAACGTGTGGAATGGGCCTTGTCCAAAGCCGCACTGTGGAATGAAGTGAAAGACAAGCTGCACCAAAGCGGTAACGGCCTGTCTGGTGGTCAGCAGCAGCGTCTGTGTATTGCCCGTGGTGTGGCGATCAAACCTGAAGTTCTGCTGCTGGACGAACCTTGTTCGGCACTGGACCCGATTTCTACGGCCAAGATCGAAGAGCTGATTGCGGAACTGAAAACGGACTACACCGTGGTGATCGTGACCCACAACATGCAGCAAGCTGCTCGTTGCTCGGACTACACCGCGTATATGTACCTGGGCGAGTTGATGGAATTTGGTGAAACCGACCAGATCTTCGTGAAGCCTGCTCGTAAAGAGACTGAAGACTACATTACTGGTCGTTTCGGTTAATCAGACGGATGCAGGCAAAACTGCCTCGCGGCGCTTCGTCTGGAGTTTGATGAGAGCCATACTTCCACATCGGGGCAGTCGTTCCTCTGTGGCAAACACCCCAATCGCTGGATTTATGTCCAATGATTGGGGTGTTTTTTTATCCCTTGGCGCGGTGATGCGGAGTTGGCTCCGGTAATGGGAGTAGCGACGGTCTTGAGTCGTGCAGCTTGTAGACGTGACCTGATTCAGGCGAGCGACAATTGACAGCCAGCAGCCAGCAGCCAGCAGCCAGCAGCCAGCAGCCAGCAGCCGGCAGCCAGCAGCCAGCAATCACCCGTAGACTGTTCGCTTACTGGCTCAACTTGCGTAAAGCATGACGTATGACTTTGCCTGTCGTGGTCATGGGCAGGGCATCTACAAACTCAATCAATCGTGGGTACTCATGTGCAGCCACCCGGCGCTTGATGTGCTCCTGAATCTCCTTGACCAGCGCTTGTGATGGTTCGACATCCTCTTTCAGCACAATAAAGGCTTTCACCACTTCAGTGCGCTCTGGGTCGGGTACGCCAATGACGGCGGCCATCGCGACAGAAGGATGCCCCATCAGGCCATCTTCAATCGGGCCTGGGCCAATGCGGTAGCCGGAACTAGTGATTACATCATCATCCCGGCCTACGAACTGGATATAGCTGTCCTCGTCCTGTATGCCTTTGTCGCCCGTCAGCAGCCAATTGCCCACGAATTTCTCACGAGTCGCCTCAGGTCTTTGCCAGTAGCCCAGAAACATCACCGGATCGGGAGCTTGCACGGCAATATGGCCTTCGACCCCGGCTTTCTGAATTTGCCCCTGATCATCCACAATCGCGACCTTGTGCCCAGGCACCGCCTTGCCGATCTTGCCTGCCTGACCGGGAAACCAGGCCGAGCAGGAGGACACGATCATATTGCACTCGGTTTGTCCGTAGAACTCGTTGATGGTGATGCCCAGTTCCTGTTTCGCCCAATCCAGCAGTTGTGCGCCCAGTGACTCCCCACCGCTGGCAATGGAGCGCAGTTTCAGAGGCCATTGCTCACGCGACCATTCACTACGACGCAGCATCTTCAAGGCAGTGGGTGGCAGGAAGGTATGCGTGACGCCGTGTTCGGACATCAGCTTCCAGGTGGCTTCGGCGTCGAATTTGGGGAAGCGGTAGGCCAGAACGGGTATGCCGTGATGCCAGGCGGGTAACAGCACATCCAGCAAGCCGCCAATCCAGGCCCAGTCAGCGGGCGTCCACATCAGACCTTGGCCTGCGGGCAGAAAGTTGTGCGACATTTCCACGCCGGGTAGATGGCCAAGTAGAACGCGATGCGCATGCAAGGCACCTTTGGCTGAGCCCGTGGTGCCGGAGGTATAGATCAGCAAGGCAGGGTCGTCAGCACGGGTATTCAGCGTAGAGGGGGCAGGGTTGGGGTGCGCCTGGATGGCTTGCCATAGGGACAGCGCTGGGCCTTGATCGTGTCGGCTATCACTTTGATAAAGGTGCTTGAGTTGCGGCAGGTGTTCCCGCAAAGGTAATACCGTATTCAGCCCCGTTTGATCGGTAACGATTGTGCTGGCACCGGAGTCATTCAGGCGATAGCGCAGGGCATCCGTGCCAAACAGGGTGAATAAAGGCATGGCAATGGCGCCGATCTTGTAGGTCGCCAAATGCGCCAGGGCAGTTTCCAGACCTTGAGCCAGAAAAATGGCGATACGGTCGCCCGCCTGTATGCCTTGAGCTTGCCAGGCGGCGGCCAGCGAATCGGACCAGCTCTTGAGTTGATCGAAGGTGTAGCGTTTGACCTGACCATCGGGCAGTTGCTGGATCAGGGCCAGACGTCCGGAACCATCGGCCCATTTGTCGCAGGCGTCTTGGGCAATGTTGTAGTGCTCGGGGATGGACCAGTGAAATTCCGAGTAGCTTTGTGAGTAAACAGAATCAGCAGACAGCATGGGAGGCACTTTTTCCAAAGGTAAAACAGACCTCCATCCTAACGCTTATGGCGGGATGCCCCTATCCGGGCTAGTCAGTAGAGAGGCGAGTAGGGAGATGGAAAGAAGGCGACGCCGACTGGACGCTGAAAGTGACAGGCAAGAAAAACGGCGCTGGGGGTGCGCCGTTTTTCGTCCTGCTTTACTACAACTACCGACTTTTACTGCTAAAAGAACTGCATGTTGTCACTTCAAACGACTAACTACTGTTGCGAACAGCGACTGCTCAGGGAAAAGTGATAGAGATGCCCTCAGGTCCAAGGATTACTTGGCTTCCTTCGTGGCGGCATCACGATGTTGCTCGTGTCCTTCACGGTGACCACGACGATGCTGGCCATCGGTCTTGCGTTCCACCACGGTAAAGTCGCCGTTTTCACCTTCGGAGCGGACGCGGACGACTTTGCCGTCTTTATCCACGACCATGGCCATGATGTGATCACCACGCTGGTGCAAGCTACCTACCTTGGTGTAGCCCGCGTCTTTCAGGCGCTGGTAGGCAGGACCAATGTCTTTGACTTCATCCGCGGTCAGGGGTTTGTGGTCGCGGGCCTGACGTGTTTGTTTCTGGGCGGTTTGTGTTTGGGCCGCGGGGGTCGCTTCCTGGGCAATGGCAGCGGTGCCGCCCAACAGGCTGGCGCTCAACAACAAGGCGGAGAAAAGGGAAGTGCGTTTCATGTGTAGCTCCTTCATGTAATCGAAAAGTAGTGCTGTCAGATTCCTGGGTAGCTTCCTTTTGAGTGGGGAAGGTTTGTTTGTCCTGTCAGCCTGGTGCCCATTATGAGCAAGCGGCTCTGAATCTAAACTGAAGTCGCTGTTCATGTTATGTTCATCCGCAGCTTGCTATATAAGGGGGGCGTGATCTTTTGATCCCTCTTTTTTTTCTGCACGTACCGGTTCCCATGATGTCCTTGAAACGATCTGCACTGCTTGTGTGTCTGGCCGCGGTTCTGACCGCCCTGATGCCACAGGTAGGAGCCCGCTCTCATGATGATGCCCCCGCCTGTGATACACATCGGCGGGGCGATTCGTCCTGGGAGACGCAAGAGCGCCCGGACTGGTCAGGGCATGAGTATTGGCAGGACGAGGACTGTGAACGCCGCCCGCCACCACCACCTCCGCCTAGAGATCGTTTTGGGCCTAACCCTGATTGGCCCCCCGGACCGGCGTATCGAGGCCATGATCAGGCCCGTGAGGCTGTACGCCGGGGTGAGGCCTTGCCCTTGAGGGAAGTGCTGCGGCGTGTCCGCGGTGATTATCCTGGCCGGGTGCTGCGAGTGCAGTTTGAATATGATGATCACTTTGAGCTTTGGGTGTACGACATCCGCATGCTGTTTGACGACAACCGTCTCCTGCGACTGAAAGTAGATGCCTTGAGCGCCGAAGTGCTGCTTGTGCGTGGCGTTAAGCGTCCGCATTCCAAAGGACATTGATATGCGGATACTGGTTGTCGAGGACGAACCCACTCTGGCGGCACAATTGCAGCAGGCCCTGGAGCGGGCCGGTTATGCCGTTCAGGTGGTCCATGATGGTGAACAAGGCCACTACCAGGGTGAAGTCGAGGCTTTCGATGCGGTTGTGCTGGATCTGGGTTTGCCGGGGATGGATGGCGTATCGGTACTGAGGCGCTGGCGTGCATCGGACATCAATATGCCGGTGCTGATTCTGACCGCCCGTAATGACTGGCACGACAAGGTAGAAGGCATGGATGCGGGGGCGGATGATTATGTAGCCAAGCCTTTTCACATGGAAGAGCTGCTGGCCCGTATGCGTGCCTTGCTGCGTCGTGCGGCGGGGCAGGCGAATCCGCGTTTGCAATTGGGTGAGCTGGAGCTGGATGCGCGCTCGTCCTCGATCAGTTGTGCGGGTATGGTCCTGGCCTTGACCAGCCATGAATATCGCTTGCTGGCGTTCATGATGCATCACCCCGGTCAGGTACTGTCACGTACGCAATTGACCGAACATATTTACTCTCAGGACTTTGAGCGCGACTCCAATACTATCGAGGTTTTCATTGGTCGTTTGCGCAAGAAATTGCCACCGGGCTATATCGAAACGGTGCGCGGAATGGGGTATCGCCTGGTGGACCCGCAAGCATGATTGCGCTTCGCGGTCGTACCGCCCTGGGTTCCTTGCGCAGTCGATTGCTGTTGGGGACCTTGGCCTGGATTTTGCTCAGCATTGTCTTGGCCGGTTTTGGTTTGAACCGCTTGTTTCAAGACCATGTTTACCGCCAGTTTGAGCAGCGTTTGCAAACGCATCTGGATCAGATCATGGCGGACGTAAATCTGGACAGCAGCGATGGCGTAACGTTGCAATCGCGCCTGAGTGACCCCTTGTTTGAGCAACCCTATTCGGGCATGTACTGGCAGATTGCACGTCAGGAAGAGGGCAGTAATCAGTGGGCAGTGGCCTTGCGCTCGACCTCCCTGTGGGATGAAGCCCTGGATGTGAATGCGCCTGATACGCCCAATGGCGTCTTGTCGCTGACAGGCCCCGAAAAGCAGCGTCTGGTGGTGCTGCGTCAGGAGCTGGACGAGGTCAACGAGAAAGGCCAAAGCTTGCAGATCATGGTGGGCGGTAATCGGGAATTGTTGGCCGAACCTCTGGCCCGCTTTGAGCGGATTCTGTTTCTATCCTTGGGTGGCTTGGCACTGGGGCTGATTCTGGCCGCCGTGTTGCAAGTGGTGCTGGCTTTGTATCCCCTGCAATTACTGCGCCGCCGTTTACTGGATGTGCAGGAAGGACGAGAACCGCAGGTAGGTGGCAGCTTTCCTAGTGAAATTCAGCCTTTGGTGGACGACTTCAATGCTGTGCTCAGTGCCAATGCAGGCATGGTGGACAGGGCGCGTGCGCAGGCCGGAAACCTGGCCCATGCGGTTAAAACACCGCTGACGATCATGGGCAATGCCGCAGAGGCACAAGACCCGCATCTGGCGGGCCTGGTAAGCGAACAGGTAGCCTTGGCTCAGCGGCAGGTGGATCATCATCTGTCACGTGCACGGGCGATGGCGGTACGGGCCATCGGGGTGCGTACTGATGTGTCTGCCTGCCTGCAATCTTTATGCCGGGTGATGGGGCGTTTGCATAGTGAAAAACAGATCCATCTGGACGTAGCGGATCAAACCTTGGTCTTTAAGGGTGAAGAGCAGGACCTGCAGGAGATGGCCGGTAACTTGCTGGATAATGCCTGCAAATGGGCGAGCCAGCATGTCTGGTGTCAGGTATGGCAGCAGGACAATGTGCTGCATCTGGTGGTGGAAGATGATGGCCCCGGTCTGGACCCAGAGCAGTTGGAGCGTGTGTTTGGCCGTGGTCAGCGGGCCGATGAACGTCATCCGGGCTTTGGTTTGGGCTTGGATATTGTGCGCGAACTGGCGCGTAGTTATCAGGGACAAGTGCAGGCCAGTGCCTCGGAAAAAGGTGGCTTGCGTCTGGATTTGACCTTGGCCAGTTAAAACGCCCGGCAGAGCGGGCGCTTTTTTGGCTGTGTGGTCTGTGGAAAGAGGCAGACTAGTTCCAGGGGCCGCCGTCACCGCCCAGACTGTAGCGACCGGCACCAATCAAACCTACCGTTAGAGCACCAATCAGGAACATGCCCTGAAGCTCCAGAGCCCAAATACCCTGGGCATTAAAACTGCCAATCTGGTTGCTATGGGCCAGTAACAGGGCGATGACCATGTTCATGGCTACAATCAAACCACCTGCGCGGGCGTAGAAACCCAGAATCATCAGGACGGGAGCGATCACTTCGCCTATGTATACGCCCCAGGCCAGAAAGCCAGGCATATTATTGGCGATCAGCATTCTTTCGATGCCACCAATGCCATAACGTATCTTGGCGATGCCGTGCAGCAGGATCAAGATACCGACCGTGACACGCAGCAAGAGTTTTCCAAGATCATCACGAGACATACAGACGCTCCATTATGTAGTGGGACAGGAAGGTGCGTTATTGTAGAAGACCGGGTTCTTAAAAGTATGACGGAGCATTTACATGACACAAAAGCAGGCTGTCGCAGCAGAACTGGCCCCCAGCGGGGTTTTGCGTGTTGCCATGAATTACGGCAACCCCGTCCTGGCCCAACGCGGTGCCACTGATCAGTCACCCAAAGGGGTGTCGGCAGATCTGGCCCGCAGCGTGGCGCAAGAGCTGGGTTTGAGTGTGCACTTTCATGGCTATGACGCCGCCCAGGCGGTGGTGGAAGCTGTGTACAAGGATGAGTGGGATTTGGCCTTTTTGGCGATTGATCCCAAGCGTGCTGAAAAGATCCGTTTTACAGAAGCCTATGTGCATATCGAAGGCACCTATCTGGTGCGTGCCGATTCGATCTTCCAGGCGACGGATCAACTGGATAGGCATGGGGTCTGCATTGCAGTGGGGAAAGGGGCGGCTTATGACCTGTTTTTGAGCCGTAACCTGAAGCATGCCGATTTGGTGCGCGCTACGACCTCGGCTGCGGCCATTGATCTGTTTGTAGAGCAGGAACTGGATGCCGCTGCCGGTGTGCGCCAGCCTCTGGAACGCTATGCCAGTTCACGCAGTGGTCTGCGTGTTTTGCCGGATAGTTTCACTGTGATTCGTCAGGCGATGGCCGTGCCGTCGGAACGGACCCTGGCCCATGCCTGGATCGAGGCGTTTATTGCCCGACAGAAAAAAGAAGGGATGGTGGCGCAGTTTCTGGCCGATAGCGGCCAGGCCAATGTCACGGTGCCGGAATAGGCTGAAGACGCGTATTCAGCTCGTCTTGCAGAGCCTGTCTGAACAGGGCCTGTGCCTTGCCTACCTCCTGTCCTTTGGACTGCAGCAGATAAATTGGCAAGTCCAGGCCATTGCTGCCAGTCGCGAACTGGATGCGGCTCAAGCGCCCCGACTCCAGTGAGGGGCCCAGGCATGACAAGGGCAGGTTCGCCCAACCCAGTCCCCGCTCCACCAGTTCTAGCGTCAGGGAGAGGTTATCTGTCTTCCATTGGCGCAGACTGAGCATGGATCGGTCTTTGCCTATATCGTCGTCGGGGCTGGTGATCACAATCTGCCTGTAGGCCTTCAAATCCTCCAATGGCCGGGGGTTATTCTGCAGCAAAGGGTGGCCGGGCGCGGCGACGGCGCTAATGGTTTCTGTCCATAGCGATTGCACAATCCCCACGCTTTCCAGCTCCAGTCCTCCATAGGCAAGGCACAGGTCCAGTTCGCGCTTTTTCAGGGCCTTGACCAAGGTGTCCTGCGGCGCAGTCCGCAGCTCTATGTCCAGGCCGGGATAGCGTTGCTCCAGGGCTTGCAGGGCAATCAAGGCAGGCTCGGGATTCACGTCACACACGATGCCAAGACGCAAATGGCTTTCCAGTCCACCCGATAATTCCTGCAAATGCAGGCGCAGACTTTGCAAGCGACTGCTGATCAGTTTGGCATCGGGCAGCATGGCCAGTAGTTCTGCCGTTGGGACGGGTTCACGGCGGCTGCGATCAAACAGGGGCAGGTCCAGTTCGGCCTCCAGATTGGCTACCGCCATGCTGACGGCGGACTGGGTGCGGCGTAAGGCGCGTGCAGCAGCGGAGAAGGAACCGTGTTCGACCACGGCGAGCAGCAGTTCAAGATGATCACTGGTAAGCATGGCTAAACCATAAGTAAAACTGATGGAATCTGACTTTTTCTAAAAGCTGTACCCCGGATAATCATCCTTTTGAACATTTTGATCAAGGATATTTATCGTGCAGGGATGGAAAAGAAGAGTGGTCTATGTGGGTATGTTCGAGCTGTTGGGCATGATGGTGGCGGCTGTCGTGCTAGGACATTTGAGCGGGGCGGGGGCGATGGAAAGCGGTGTGCTGTCTTTTATGATCAGCACGTGCGCGGTATCGGTGAACCTGTTCTACAACATGCTGTTTGAGGCTTGGGAGCGTCGTCGCCAGATTCAGGCGCGCACCTTCTGGCATCGGGTGCTGCATGTGGCCGGATTTCAGATCGTGCTGGTGTCCTTGCTGATTCCGCTGATCGCGTGGTGGCTGGATGTCAGCCTGTGGAAGGCATTTCTGATGGAAGCGGTGCTGTTGGCTTTCTTTCCCATCTTTGCGTTCATTTACAACTGGGCGTTTGATTCTATTTTTGGCTTGCCCAATTCGGTCGGGATCAGTTCTAGCCAGGCCTAAGCGGCGGAGGCCAAGTGGCTGCCCGGACTTGTATCGTCGCAGCCAGCTCATTGATTCAGCAAAACAAAAAGGCCTTGCAGATTGCTCTGCAAGGCCTTCGAATTTTTTGGTCGGGGCGATAGGATTCGAACCTACGACCCTCTGGTCCCAAACCAGATGCGCTACCAGGCTGCGCTACGCCCCGACTAAGAAAAAAATTATATCTCGTGGCGATGAACTTGGCAAGCAAATGCCCACGACAAAAAGGGGCTTGAAGGTATTTATCTGGAGTCAGCTAGTTTTCAGCGCTGTAAAGATATGTTTTTATCTTTGGCTTAAATATTTTAGGTGCTTATAGTTAAGTGGCAAGCCGATAACAAAGCATGTGTTCTTTGTTGTTTTCCACACGAGTAGCATTTATGCACCGGGGGTTGGCAAAGACGTTGGGGGCGAATGCTGCTCATCAGTTTTCCAAAAAGGAGAAAGCACGATGAGCCAAGTTTTACAGGGTGGCATACTGACACGGCGGCACTTTCTGACAATGGTCGGGTATGCCGCAGGTGGTGCGGCCATGTATCAGGCCATGATGCGGCTGGGCCATGCGGCCGAAGGGAGTTACGACGGCCCTATCCGCCTGGAAGGCAAACCCAAGCCTGGGACTTCTGTCGTCATTCTGGGGGCCGGTCTGGCGGGTATGGTGGCCGCTTTGGAGCTGCGCAATGCAGGCTACAAGGTCAAGATCCTGGAGTTTCGGGAGAAAGTAGGCGGGCGAAATTGGTCTTTGCACGGCGGAGACAGTTTTACCGAGCTGGGTGGAGCCAAGCAGGAGGTGAAGTTCGACAAGGATCAGTACATTAATCCCGGTCCGTGGCGGATTCCCTTTCATCACAGAGCCTTGATTGATTACTGCAAACGACTCAAAGTCCGGCTGGAGCCCTTTGTCCAGTACAACTACAACGCTTACTTGCACAGCAGTAAACATTTTGATGGCAAGCCGCAGCGCTTTCGCCATATTCACGCGGACTTTCAGGGACAGGTGGCCGAGCTGCTGTCCAAGGTCATCAATACCCAGGCGCTGGATGCGCCCATGTCCAAAGAAGATCAGGAAAAGCTGCTGGAGGCCCTGCGTAGCTGGGGGCGCTGGACAAGAACATGGCTTACGTTAAAGGTCATGCCAGCTCTGATGTGCGTGGCTTTGAGCGGGACCCTGGCGGTGGCTTGAACGCCGAGCCCGTTTTTTCCGAGCCTCTGGCTCTGGCCGATATTGTGCGTTCCAGCGTTTGGCACAATATGGGCATTCACGATCTGTATGAGTTCCAGCAAACCATGTTCCAGCCTGTAGGTGGTATGGATCAGATCGGGGTGGCGTTTGGCAAAGAGCTGGAAGGGCTATTTACCTTTAATGCCAAGGTCACGGCCATCAAGCAAAGCGATGGCAAAGTCACGGTCACGTATACCGATCAGACCAAGAGCCAGGAACATAAGGAAACGGCAGACTGGTGTGTCTGCACCATTCCGCTGTCCGTGTTGAGCCAGATCGAAGTCGACTCCAGCAAGGAAATGCGGGCAGCTATTGATGCCGTGCCGTATGCGCCATCGGTCAAGATCGGCTTGCAATTCAAGCGACGCTTTTGGGAGGACGATGAGGCCATTTACGGTGGCATCAGCTATACGGATCTGCCCATTACCCAGATTTCTTACCCCAGTGGCGGGATGAATGCCGGGGGCAAGGGCGTGTTGCTGGGGGGCTATATGTTTGGGCCTAGTGCGACAGAGTGGTCCTCGCTCAGTCCTGAGGATCGTGTCAAGCATGCGCTGGAGTATGGCGCGCAGATTCACCCTCAATACAAGGACGAGTTTGAAAGCGGGGTGGCCGTGGCTTGGCACCGCGTGCCGTGGACCTTGGGTTGCTACGGTTTATGGACGGATCAGACCCGCAAGGCGCATTACAACAACCTGTGTCAGATAGACGGGCATCTGGTGCTGGCCGGTGAGCATGCTTCTTATATCAACGCCTGGCAGGAGGGGGCGATTCTGTCTTCCCTGAACGCCATTAGCCGCTTGCACAGTCAGGTCGTGGGTAATCAGCAAGCCGATTCCAAAGGAGCCCAGTCATGATGATGCGATCTTTAGCGATACTGCTGGCTTCTGGCTTTCTGACTGTCAGCTATGCCGATACGGCGGTGGTGGGAGGCGACACTCAGGTCTTTACCCAGAAAACGGGCAAGGAGTTGTATGAACAGGTCTGTGCCTCCTGCCACATGCTTGATGCCAAAGGGGCGACAGGGGCGGGGACCTATCCTTCCCTGTCCAAAAATCCCAAGCTGGGAGCACCGGCCTACGCTGTGTTCATGGTGACCCAGGGCAATCGGGCCATGCCGGGTTTAGGTGGTTTGATGAATGACGAGCAAATTGCCGAGGTGGTTAATTATGTACGCTCGCATTTTGGCAATGAGTTCAGTGACAAGGTCACAGCCAAGGATGTAGCGGCGCAACGGCCCAAAGACCATCAGTATGTTGATCTGAACTGATAGGGAGCATGGAGAGTCAGGGCTGTGGGGCTCCAGGCCCGATAGCCCTGCTGAATCCACTGCATGCAAAACAGGAAAGTAAATATTGCCGCCGGGATAGGCAGCAGGGCAAAAAGCTGAATACCCAAACGGCTTGCTTGCCCACGCAGGCCGCGCCTGTAGACATGGATGCCGATCAGGCAAGCGCACAGCGGAAACAGAAAGACGGGCAGAAGCAGGAATAGGATGGGCACAGTCAGCAGGCACAGCAGCAAGGCAAGACTGCTCAAACCTATAATTTTTGAGTCGCTCATTTCGGACTCCTGACCATGTTTTTCGCTTAAAGCATAACGTACTTGAGGCTACAAACTGATGTTGCTGGTGGGGGCAGGTACACGTGTTGCCTGGCAAAGCAGGCTAATTGAATCGTGCTCGCGGGCGAGCTGAAGTGAGTCCGGCAGGAAAGCAAGCGTTGCCCGAGAAGCGGGCAAAGAAAAAGGCTTAGTTCACTGTGTAATGAACTAAGCCTTTAATTCTTTAATGGTCGGGGCGATAGGATTCGAACCTACGACCCTCTGGTCCCAAACCAGATGCGCTACCAGGCTGCGCTACGCCCCGACTAAAGACAAGCATAATAGAACGGATTCAGCACTTCGTCAAGCGCTGCACGTCCTGATTTAACGCTTTTGCAGGTGCGGCAGGGTGTAAGCCTGCTCATGGTAGGCCCAGCTAGGCCAGAGCACATGGGCCAAGGCTTCTTTAGCCAGTGCTTCGTCAATTTGCTCCAGCGCTTCGTACTTGTCTGGAGCGGTATAGCGGTACTGGCAAGGCGGCAGGTGGGGCATCAGCACAGTCAGGATGTCGCCTTTCAGATAACCGTAGTTCTCAAAGTACTGCATCATGGCCCGGTCGCTGTCTTGCTGGGTCAGATCACGCCCAATCATGGGGTGTTCGCTTTCAATACCCATCAGGGACAGCAAAGTGGGGGCCATATCGATCTGGCTGACAATGCGGTCGTCCTGGCGGCTGGGCACGCCTGCCCCCAGAATCAGGGCAGGGATATGGAAGTGGCGCAGGGGTACCAGATTGGCACCTCCAACACGGGAATCGTGATCGGCCACAATCAGGAATACGGTGTTGTCCCAGTACTCAGATTCACGGGCTTTCTTGAAAAAGTCGCCAATGGCCCAGTCGGCATAACGCACGGTGTTCTCGACCGTCGCAGGATCGCCGTCAATCTGAATACGGCCAGCAGGATACTCCCAAGGCGAGTGATTGCTGACGGAAAAAGCCAGTGTCAGCGTGGGGTGTTCAGTGTCCTGACTAAGCAGTTGGTGCAGCTTGTTGAACATGTCCTCGTCGCTGGCACCCCAGGTGCCGACAAACTCGGGGGATTCAAAGCTGGACTGCTCATGCAGCTCATCAAAGCCATTACCCAGGAAAAAGCTCTTCATATTGTCAAAGTGGGCTTCACCGCCATAAATAAAGCGCGAGCGGTAGCCTTGTTCCTTGAGCAACTGGGCCAGGGTGAAAAAGCGGGTTTGGGAGCCAGGCAGCCGCAGCACGGCATCGGCTACGGTGGGCGGGAAACCGGCGGAAACGGCTTCCAGACCGCGCACAGAACGGGTGCCCGTTGCGTAGGCACGACGGAAGTTCCAGCCCGTTTGAGCCAGCTTGTCCAGTTCTGGGGTCAGGTTTGCGCCGCCCAGATTGCTGACGTATTGTGCGCCCAGGCTTTCTTCCACAATCAGGACCAGATTGGGCTTGCGTGTACCTTTCTGGGCGGGTGTTTGGCGGTGCAGAGTGGGCAGATTATCCGGCCCGGCGGGCAGGGACGCGGCATCGCGCACAATCTGGTTCATTTCCGCTGCATCCATGCCGCCGTAAATGTCTTCAGCAGAGCGCTCGTTTTTCATGCTGTAAATGGCGTAGGCCACGTTGTACAGCGAGTTCAAGGGCAGGGTGTTGAGCATGCTGTCGCTGCTCCAGGCCACCGATGAGGGGTTGATGGGGCGGTGCGCCAAGGTGCCGCGTATCGCCAGGGCGCACAAGGCGGCGCCGACCAGCATCCAGATAGGACGCAGCCACCAGCTCATGACCGGATCGGGGGCAATATGCCCAAAAATAGACCAGCCTGAATAGACAATCAGTCCCAATCCGATCAGGGCGATACCAATCATCAGCTTGTAGCCTTTCCAGAGCATGCCCATGACTTCTTGAGGGTGCTTCAGGTAATCCACATACAGGCGGTTTGGACGGGTGTCGTATTCAATAATGAATTGGGGCGTGGACACTTCCAGCAAGGTCAGCAGGAACCAGGCGAAGGTAAACCAGAGAGCCGCTACCGTGGTCATCACGGGGAAATGTCCCACCCAAGGGGCCAGCAGCACAACAGGAGCACTTAAGGCGGCAATCATCAGGGCGTCAATACGCAAGCCACCTATCAGAATCGGCAGCAGTCCTCCCGCCTGACGCACACGTGGCCACTGCCAGAAGGCAAAGGCCAGCCTGAACGCAGTCAGCAAGATCAGGGCAGAGGGAATAAAGACGTAAACAAGATGGCGCATAAGAATGTGGTCCTGGGCCGACCCATACGCCACGGACGGTGGCACTGGCATCGAATTGCACGATTGTATGTCAGTTTAATAAGCAAACTATGTCGTTAAACGGACAGGGTCTGAACGGGGGAAGCGTTCCAGGGGCCAGGTAGCGTTCAAGAGCAAAAAAAGAGCAGGCTGCTTGCTAAGACAGCCTGCTATTAAGGAGGAGCTAAAGGGGCCCAGCCCTGAGCTCAGGGCTGGGGGCAGGCTTAGGCAACGCGTTGGCTGGGTTCCGTGCGAGAACGGAATTGGCTACGTTGCTGTTCGCGCTGGGCGTAGGCTTTGAGGTGACCGGCATCTTTGACATGGCCATAGCCACGGATCAGATCCGGGTAGTTCAGCCAACGCTGCGCCACTTCCAGATTGTCTGCATCCAGGTGTGCGCTGACTTCGTTCAGGTCGGCCAGATAGTCTTCAATGTTCTGACGTTCCTGACGACGTTCCTGGGTGTAGCCAAAGATATCCAGCGCTGAGCCACGCAAACCACGCAGACCGGCCAGAATCTTGAACAGGCTACGGGTCGAGGGGCCGAACTTGCTCTTGATAGGCTGGCCCTGGCTGTTCTTGCGACCTAGCAGGGGTGGAGCCAGATGGTATTGAATCTGGTAGTCCTTGCCAGGCTCACCCGCAAACTGGGCACGCAGCTTATCCAGGAAAGCCGGGTCGGTATAAAGACGGGCGACTTCGTACTCGTCCTTGTAGCTCATCAGCTTGGCCAGTTGCGTGGCAGCGATACGGGTCAAAGGTAAAGCCTTGTCCTGATCCAGGCGGGACTCACGTTCCATGACGGAGGTGATGGCATCACGGTAGCGCTTGGCCCAGGCCGGATTCTGATAGGCGCTCAGGTGTTCTTCCATGCGCTTGATCAGGGATTGCACGCTTTCAGGGAAGGCAACGGCGCGAGCCTTGGGTGTAGCACCTTCCATCAAGGCTTCAATCCCTTTCTCCGCCGCCAGGCGGCCCCACTGGAAGGCTTTGCGGTTGGCTTCAACGGACACGCCGTTCAGCTCAATGGCGCGCAGCAGGCTGTCCATGTGCAGAGGAATCCAACCACGCTGGAAGGCATAGCCCAGCAAGATGGGGTTGGCATAGAGAGCATCGCCCATGACGTGTACGGCCAGGGCGTTGGCATCCAGATAGCGGATATCCTGGCCCACAGCGCTTTCAATATCTGTGCAGGCGGTTTGCAGTGGGAATTGCCAGTGCGCGTTGCCAATCAGATCCGAGGTGGGGCTGGCTGCCGTATTGATAATGGTGTGCGTGCGGTCGCGACTGACGCGGCTCAGTACATCGGTGGAGGCGCTAACCAGTGCATCGCTACCAATCAGCAAAGAAGCCTCGCCGGTAGGAACGCGTGTGGCATGCAGCAAGTCGGGCTGGCGAGCAATTTGCACGTGGCTCAGCACGGCACCGCCTTTTTGTGCCAGACCGGCCATGTCCAGTACGCTGACGCCTTTCTGTTCAATATGAGCCGCCATGCCTAGCAGGCCGCCCACCGTGACCACACCAGTTCCACCAATACCCGCGATCAAAATGCCGTAGGTCTTGTCCAGGCTAGGTAGCTTGGGCAAAGGCAATTCGGCCAGATTGAAGGATTCCAGCGAGCGACCTTGCGCTTCCGGCTTGCGTACTTGCGCCCCTTTCAGGGTGACAAAACTGGGGCAGAAACCGTTAACGCAGGAGAAGTCCTTATTACAGGAGGACTGGTTGATACGACGCTTGGAACCCATAGGGGTGTCCAAGGGTTCTACGGACAAGCAGTTGGACTTGACCGAGCAATCCCCGCAGCCTTCACAGACCGTGTCATTGATAAAGGCGCGCAGGGCAGGGTCAGGATACGTGCCCTTTTTGCGACGGCGACGTTTCTCTGTGGCGCAGGTCTGGTCATAGACCAGGATGGTGGTGCCGGGTATTTCACGCAGCTCGCGCTGTACGCGGTCCAGCTCATCACGGTGATAGATAGGAGGATTGCCCGCCAGGGTCAGACCCTTGAATTTTTCGGGCTCGTCGGTCACGACCACGATCTTGCGGGCGCCTTCCGCATGCACCTGGGCAATCACATCGGTGACTTTCAAAATCCCGTCTACGGGCTGGCCGCCTGTCATGGCGACGGCATCGTTATACAGAATCTTGTAAGTGATATTGGAGTTGGCAGCAATCGACGCACGAATCGCCAGTACACCCGAGTGGAAGTAAGTGCCATCGCCCAGGTTGGCAAAGACGTGCTTTTCATCGGTAAAGGGTTGCTGGCCAATCCAGGCGACCCCTTCGCCACCCATATGGCTGAAGGTGGACGTGTTGCGATCCATCCAGACCGTCATGTAGTGACAGCCAATCCCGGCCATGGCGCGCGAACCTTCAGGCACGCGGGTAGAGGTATTGTGCGGACAGCCCGAACAGAACCAGGGTTTACGCTCTACGCTGACGCGCGGCATGCGGGCTTCACGATCCTTGGCGTCCAGAATAGCCAGACGGGCCTGGATGCGGGCTTGCAGCTCCTCAGGCAGGCCCATGGTGCCCAAGCGGCGGGCAATCGCGCGCGCAATAATGGCGGGCGATAGTTCACCTTGCGGAGGCAACAGCCAGGGGGAGCGCGACAGAGACCATTCGCCACCGCCGTGTTCGGTTTCATCGAATTTGCCGTAGACCTTGGGGCGTACATCGTCGCGCCAGTTGTACAGCTCTTCTTTCAGGGCGTATTCCAGAATCTGGCGCTTTTCTTCCACCACCAGAATTTCGGACAGGCCTGTGGCGAACTGGCGGGCGTCCTGCCCGTCCAGAGGCCAGATACAGCCCACTTTAAATAGTCGGATGCCTAGCTCGGCACAGAGCTCGTCGGACAGGCCCAGATCGGCCAAGGCCTGGCGAGTATCCAGATAGGCCTTACCGGCCGTCATGATGCCAAAGCGGGCGTCGGGCGAATCAATTTCGACACGGTTCAATTTGTTGGCACGCACATAAGCCAAAGCGGCGTACCACTTGTGGTTCATCATGCGGGCTTCCTGAGCCAGCGGAGGATCAGGCCAGCGAATATTCAGGCCGTCAGCCGGCATGTCCTCGATTTCGGGCAGGACGATTTTCAGATTGTCCGGGTCCAGGTCGACCGAGGCGTTCGATTCCACCACTTCGGTGACGCACTTCAAGGCCACCCACAGACCGGAGAATCGGCTCATGGCCCAACCATGCTGGCCGAAGTCCAGGTACTCCTGCACGTTGGCCGGATACAGCACGGGGATACCGGCGGCGGCAAAAACGTGATCGGACTGGTGGGCGACGGTGGAGGATTTGGCGCCGTGGTCATCGCCCGCCAGAACCAGCACGCCACCATGACGGGCACTACCGGCCGAGTTGGCGTGCTTGAGCACGTCCATGGAGCGATCCACGCCGGGGCCTTTGCCGTACCACATGGCAAAGGTGCCGTCGAAACGGGCATTGGGGTAAAGATTGGTTTGCTGGCTACCCCAAACGGCGGTAGCGGCCAGGTCTTCGTTCAGCCCGGGCTTGAAGACGATGTCGTGTTCTTTCAGGTGTTTGCTGGCTTGCCACAGAGCCTGGTCTACGCTCCCTAATGGGGAACCCCGGTAGCCAGAGATAAAGCCGGCGGTATTCAGACCAGCGCGCTGGTCGCGTTCCTTTTGCAGCATGGGCAAGCGCACCAGCGCCTGTGTGCCGCTCATATAGGCGCGGCCCTTGGTGACAGTGTATTTGTCGTCCAGGGACACGGATTCCAACATGGCCTTGTAAGGTTTGTTGAGTGGGGCATTCATGAGTTTGTCTCCTGCAAGAAGGATGGTTTTCGTGCAAGTTGTTGTAGTTTGTTCTTTAGTCTAGGGCAGCTTTTTGTTATCGTAAAATCAAATTTACGTGTACCTGATATCTGAAAAACGGATGGCTATGAAACACGAAGTGACCTTGAGACAGTTCCGCTATTTCATCGCTGCGGCCGTTAGTGGGCAGTTCTCGGCGGCGGCTCAGGCGGAGAACGTATCGCAGTCGGCAATCAGCAATGCAGTGCAAAGTTTGGAGCGTCAGCTAAATGTGGCGCTGTTCGAGCGCTTGCCGCATGGCGTGGAATTAACGCCACAGGGGCAGGCGTTTTTCCATCATGCTCACCACGTTATTGATGCCGTCAGTGATGCGCTGAATCATGCGGATTTGCGCCGTCAGAATATCGAGGGGCAGATTCGGGTAGCAGCGGGCTACACAGTGCTAGGGTATTTTCTACCCGACCTGATCAGCCGTTTCAAGCACAGTTACCCCAATATTGATATCGAGCTGGTGGATATGGAACGCCCTGAAATGGAAGCGGCCCTGCAAAGCGAGCGTATCGATCTGGGTGTTGCTATTTTGTCGAATATCACCGATCTGGCCATGTATGGTCATCATCGCTTAAGCAGCTCGCGCCGTCGTTTATGGGTGTCGGATCAACATGCTCTGGCCAATGAATCCAGTGTTTCACTGGGGCAGGTCAATAACTATCCCTTTATCTTTCTGACGGTGGATGACGCCGACACGGCCGCCAGGCGGCATTGGGGACTGCCTGGCTTTCCAGAGCGAGTGGCAATGCGGACGCGTTCACTGGAAGCCGTGCGAGGTCTGGTGGCTTATGGCTTTGGGGTGACGATTTTGTCCGATATGGTTTACCGCCCCTGGTCCCTGGAAGGCAAGCGCATCCATGCCATCGGGATTAGTGACCCGGTGGAGTCGGTAGAGGTGGGCTTGTTATGGCCGAAAGGGCGGGAACCACAAGGTTTGGTGGCCTTGTTCCAGCGCTTTTTGATCCAGGCCTGTGATCATGATATGGCCCGCGCCGGCATGGGTAGCCGACGCGGTGGGGGACTGCTTTGAGTTCGGCTTAACTCGGCTCAAGGCACCAGGGCCAGACCAATACGGAATTGCGAAGAACGATCACGGTAGCCCAGCATGGTTTCGGCATAGCCCGAGAAGTACTGGCCATAGAGATAGCCATTCATGTTCAAAGGCGTGCGCTTCAGCGGCCAGGCAATCGAGAACTCGTGTGTGTTGCGGCTACCTGCAGCTTTGTTATACATACCGGACAGGACCAGCCCGTTGTCCTGGGCGTAACGCAGCTTCCAGTCGTAACGGCCACGGTAGTGCGCCCAGTCGGCGTTTTCGCCCATAAACACATAGTGTTTGATACGTGGGGCAAATGTCAGCGTGGCACCGTGATCAAAGCGGTAATTGAACTCGGGCTGGATGAAGACTTCGTTCATGGAACGGGAGTCGTCGCCTGCCTTGCCGTTGGAAGCGTGTTCATAACCGGTTGCCAGGCCCATGAACAGACGTTTCTGCTCGGATTCCCAGATGGAGTCCTTGCGCCAGAAGAAGCTGGGGCGGTACGTGGTGTCCACAAACGGTTTGGAGTCGGCGTGCAGATCCCACAGGGCTGTTTGCGTATAGCCAATATAGAAGTGGTCGTAGAACTTCGGATTGCTAGGATCGTCAGGCGAGTGCAGGCGGTACTTGAAGCTCAACTGGAAGCGAGCATTCGTGCCGCCTTTATTGCCACCAATAAAGTAGGTCGGGTCGTGGGCCGAGATCGCGTTGCTGAAGTTCTCGAAACTGGAGTTCGCTGGGCGCAAACCCTCGCCGCTATTAATGGCGGGACCTTCAGCTTGTGCTCCGGCAGCAACAGCCTGTGCGTAGGGCAATTCAGGATCAATGACCCGAGGATCGCCACCTGCGCCCGCATTAATTACCGGCGCGGTGGCGGGGCGTGACGTAATCGGGCTTTGGCCTTGCGAGTTGGTATCCAGCGCCAACATGACCCGCTCGCCTTCAATATTGACGGCTTGCAGGCCGGTCAACCCATTGGGGACCACAGCCCGCCAGCTATAGGCAGTGAAGTTGTTGGTGGGGATGGACGCTCGCGGTCGGGGGGTAACCAGTTCAGCCAGACTTCGGATGACGTTGCCGTCATTGTCACGCCACTGCAACACCAGATTTTGCGGGGCGGTCCAGCTCATCAAGCTGCCCGTATCGTTGTAGACGATGGCATCAATATTGACGCTTTCGCCTGAACTGGCCTGTACTTGGCGCAACTGATACGTGATACCGGCTTGTGCGGTATTCAGGATGGCGCTCAAGAGTAGAAAGGGGGCCGATAAGATTAAAGAGTGCTTACTTAATTTCTTTGCTGTCGGCATGAAAAAGAGATCCAGAAAAACGAGTTAATCCGTACACGACTGTACCATTTGCGACTAAAAATACTACTTATAATTATTTTTCTTACAGTATTGACACTCTGAATGGCTTGCTGCTTATCTAAAACGGCTTTTCAGGCTAGAATATTCGATTGTCCTTTTTGGCCCTTATTTTCCTCCAAAATTCGGCCATGGATTAAGTCCTTGTTTATACAGGATCTTGATTTTCAGGACCTTGCATTGCCCAGTTTTCTCTGGCGATGCCATCAGAACCGGCGGGTGTAGCTCAGTTGGATAGAGCACAGGCCTTCTAAGCCTGGGGCCGGGGGTTCGAACCCCTCCACCCGCGCCAATCTTATTCCTTTTCTTACGCGGTTTGCGCCTGGTCTGTCAGGATCGCAGTAGCGTTTTTGTGCGCTCCGTTTCTCTTGTTGATTACCATTTAACTATCTGTTTTTACAGCGAAATTCATTGTCGCGGCAAAGGTCTTTGCTGCCTGCGGGAAGGCTGTATATTGCCCGTCCTAGGCATAACCCTGAGGCGGTGCTGTTAGTAAGTATGGTGTAAGTGTCGGGCTCTAATGTTCACCGCATAGACGTCGGCAGGCGTCTTCATAGCGCCGTTTTCAGCCTTTTCGGGCTGGGCCGGTTCAATAAGATACGCCAGCAAAATAAGGCGTTCAGAACAATGCGGAGACAAACTATGCAAGACCCCCTTGTAGGTCGAATTTCGGCCAATCCTCGCTATCAGAATCTGGTCAAGACCCGGCTGCGGTTGGGCTGGATACTCACCATCGTCATGCTGGTGGCTTACTACAGCTATATCGGCATTATTGCTTTCGACAAGGAATTGTTTGCAGAGCGTCTGGGTGATGGCGTGATGACGCTGGGTATTCCTATTGGTTTTGGTGTCATTGTTTTGGCGGTTGTCATTACCGGCATTTATGTCTGGCGCGCCAATACCAAGTTTGACCAGATGGCCAAGGAAGTCCTTGAGGAGGTGCGTAAATGAAGCATTCCTATCTTCGTTCCGGCCTGGCTCTGGGTCTGATGTTGGCTAGCCCCGCCTTGCTGGCGGCGGGTGGCGACCTGGGCGAGCTGCAAAAGCAGCCGACCAACTGGACTGCCATTGGCATGTTCGCAGTCTTTGTGCTGGCGACCTTGTGGATTACCAAATGGGCGGCTGCCCGCACCAAGTCGGTCTCTGACTTCTACACGGCAGGTGGCGGTATTACAGGCTTTCAAAACGGCCTGGCCATTGCCGGTGACTATATGTCTGCGGCTTCCTTTTTGGGTATTTCGGCTGCGGTGATGATCAACGGCTATGACGGCCTGATCTACTCCATCGGCTTTTTGGTCGGCTGGCCCATCATTACTTTCCTGTTGGCAGAAAAACTGCGCAACCTGGGTAAATTCACTTTTGCCGATGTGGCGGCTTACCGCTTCCGCCAAGGTCCGATTCGCGCCTTTGCGGCTTCGGGCACGCTGGTTGTGGTTCTGTTCTACCTGATTGCACAGATGGTCGGTGCAGGCCAGTTGATCAAGCTGCTGTTTGGCCTGGAGTACTGGGTTGCCGTGGTGCTGGTCGGTGTGTTGATGATGGTCTACGTATTGTTTGGCGGTATGACAGCCACGACCTGGGTGCAGATCATCAAAGCGGGCCTGTTGTTGTTCGGTGCTTCCTTCATGGCCATCATGGTATTGGCGCAGTACGGTTTTTCCCCTGAAAAACTGTTTGCCGCTGCCGTGCAGGTCAAGACCGATGCCGCTATTGCTGCGGGTAAAGATGCGGTTCAGGCCTCCACGATTGGTCAGGCCATCATGGGCCCCGGCAACTTCATCAAGGATCCCATCAGCGCGATTTCCTTCGGTATGGCTCTGATGTTTGGTACGGCTGGTCTGCCACACATCCTGATGCGCTTTTTCACCGTGCCTGATGCAAAAGAAGCACGTAAATCCGTGTTCTGGGCAACGACCTGGATTGGCTACTTCTACATCCTGACTTTCATCATTGGCTTTGGCGCTATCGTGCTGGTGTCTACCAATCCCCGCTTCCTGGAAATTGGCGGCGACCTGATTGGCGGCTCCAATATGGCTGCCGTGCACTTGGCGGATGCTGTGGGTGGTGACGTGTTCCTGGGCTTCATGTCGGCAGTGGCGTTTGCCACGATTCTGGCTGTGGTGGCGGGTTTGACCCTGTCGGGCACCTCCGCTGTGTCGCATGACCTGTACTCCACGCTGATCAAGAAAGGTGAAGCCACGAACGAGGAAGTGATGCGTGTATCGCGTACCACCACCTTGATTCTGGGTGTCATTGCCGTGCTGCTGGGCATTATCTTCGAGAAGCAGAACATCGCTTTCATGGTGTCCCTGGCCTTCGCGATTGCCGCTTCGGCTAACTTCCCGGTCCTGTTCCTGTCCATTCTGTGGAAAGGTTGCACGACACGCGGTGCCACGATTGGCGGTTTCCTGGGCCTGATCGTTGCCTTGCTGCTGACCTTGCTCTCGCCATCAGTGTGGGAAGCCACGCTGGGTAATCCTGCTGGTTCGGCTCCGTTCCCTTATGCTTCGGCTGCCTTGTTCTCCATGCCTTTGGCCTTTATCGCGATCTGGTTCTTCTCGATCACCGATAGAAGTCCACGTGCCGAGATTGACCGTGCTGGTTTTGAAGCTCAGTCGGTACGTTCCGAAACGGGTGTGGGTGCTGAAGCCGCGTCTTCGCACTAATACATGCTGACAGGCCGGGCTTGATCGCCCGTGCCTGGCCCTGATAGTGAAAGGGCACAAAAAACCCGGTGTGATTTCAATCACACCGGGTTTTTTTATGGCAGTCCTAACGGCTATGCCGTCTATTGGATGGCGTTATGCCTGATCAGGGGCTGTTGCTTGGGGCAGGCCATCAAAGCGCTCGTAAAAATAGGCTGCTGCTTCCGGGGCCTGCTCGTCTTCCGCCCGCAAGGTGGACAGGATATAGCGCTCGGCTTTGCCGCAGACTTGTCGATAGACATCTCGGCACAGCTCGTATGCCTGCTTGCCTGCCCAGCCTGCTGGCAGCAATTCAATAGGCAATTGAGGGTCGTGCAACTGAATACGGCGGAACTCGTGGATCAGCAAGGTGCGAATCACGAAGGCCAGTTCGTCGTTGTAAGACTGGCCCGCATTTAACATCGCCAGTGCTGGCGCAAAGCGTTGGATGAACTGCCCATAGCCGTTGGCAACCTGAGCCAAGTCCCAACTGTCCTGGATCAATTGGGACAGGGGGCGGGTCTGGGGCAATTGGGACGGCTCCAGTTTGCCGACATACACCTGAGACTGGGCCTGCGTGGCCTGCAGGATGTAATCCAGAATCGTGTGATCTGGGTTCGGGTGCAGGAACGCGGTGGGTGACAAGGCACAAAACCCTTCCCACAGCAGTTCTTTACGCAAATCGGCCCGTTGTTTGGAGTTCATCATCAGGCTGGGCATGCTGAAAATCAGTGTCCATTGCCCGTCCCAGGCCAGATAGGTCGGGGTATAGATGCGCTGATACGCATGCTCAAAGCGCTGGCTGGCTTCGGGGCGCAAGGTGTACTGGCTGCGTCGCCCTTCGCGCTGTGCGCTGAGCCAGCCTTCTTCGGCCAGCCTGTACACACTGGTGCGCACCAGTCGGTCGCTGATCCCGAAAGGGGCCAGCAACTGGATCAAGCTACCCAGCCAAAGTTTGCCGCCATGTGGGCGAATGACGTCGCCAAACAAGGTCATGACCAGGGACTTGGCACGGGGAGGGCGATTTTCCAGATGGTGGGCGGCCCAGTGGGCCAGGTCGGAATAAGAGAGCTCGGACATTGTTTTTTTAAAGGCGCTCAAGGCTGTATAGGGACGGCACGCCTATCTGTGTAGACCGTTCAAGCGCTTGATTATAAAGGGTGGGTGCGCAAGCGGATTGAAAGATTGTGCAAGCTAGGGGCTTTCTTGAAGCTTGCAGGAGTTTTATACGCACCGACACTACAAATAAGGGCTGGCCAGCCAGATCAGGCGGTTGCGCAAGCGCTTGCCAAAGCCAATCGAACTTAAGGATTCCAGGGTGACCGCTTCGGCTTCCTCAATTTCCAGATCAATCAGGTTTTGGATTTGGCGGGCGGTGTCGCGGCTGTAGATCTCCACATCCAGCTCGAAGTTCAGACGCAAGCTGCGTGGGTCCAGATTGGACGAACCAATATAGGACCAGACGCCATCAATCGTCATGAGTTTGGAATGGTTGAAGGGGCCGGAAGCGCGCCAGACTCGACAGCCTGCGCGCAGAACCTGGTCTAGCTGGGCTGTCATGGCGTAGTTGACCAGACGCAGATTGTTTTGCCCTGGAATCACGATATCTACCTGGATGCCACGGCGGGCAGCCGTATTCAAGGCGCCCAGCAGAATCTGGTCGGGCAGAAAGTAGGGGGACTGGATGCGGATATGGCGTTGAGCAATGGCAAATGCACCTTGCAGCATATGGTGCGTGCTGGCCATGAAGCGGTCTGGGCCAGACGCAATGCAGCGTGCCGGTACGTGGGGCCGGGGGGCGGGCGAGGAGCTGGCATGCCAATAGGCAGGGGAGAGATCCTCGCGGGTCGTAAATTGCCAGTCGTGGCGGAAAGAGGCCAGCAACTGCATGACGGCGGGGCCTTCCAGGCGGAAATGCGTGTCCTGGGATGGTTTGCCGTCGCTGTATTGCGCCATAAAGGATTCGCGCAGATTCATGCCGCCTGTAAAGCCTACCGTGCCATCCACAATCAGCAGTTTGCGGTGACTGCGCAGGTTGGCGTAGGGCATGCGTAAAAAGCCCAGGGGATTGGTCATGAACAAGGCGCAGCGTATACCTTCACGACGCAGGGCCCGCACAATGGGTGTGCGTGAGTATTTTGCGCCGATGGCATCGACCAGAACGCGAATCTGCACACCACGCTGGTGCGCGCGGGACAGGGCACTGACGAATTCGCGCCCCAGGCGGTCGCTATCAAAGATATAGCTTTGCAGAGCGATGGTGCTATGGGCTTGCTCAATGGCTTCCAGCATGGCGGGGTAAGCCTGATCGCCCCCCACCAGCAGGCGCACATTATTGCCGTTGCGCAACTGGCTGCGGCTGACCCGGTCACCCAGAATCTGCAAGGAACGGAACGGCGCGCCGACCAGGGCGCCAATATCCGAGACGGGGGGATGCAGATAGGTAACCTGCTCATAGAACACGTCTGCGCTGTGTTCCAGGCGGCTTTGCCTGCGTACGCGGTTGATGCCTGCGATCAAATAAAGAAACGGCCCCAGGAGCGGCGACATGATGATGACGCCTACCCAACTGATGGCGGCACGGACATCATTCTTGGTCATGGCGGCATGAATCGCCGCCGACGCGCCCAGTATCACGCTGAGTGCCAGGGCCAGATGCGGCCAGTAATCGTGCAGCAGGGAGCGCAGATGTATCAGATGCTCTTGCATGGGGTCAGGTGCTACGGTTCTTGTCGGGCAGGTCCGGACGTTGATAAAGGCTGTGCATCCAGGCCGGGTTGGGTTCGCCCTTGGCCGCAAGCTGCTGCATGCGCGAGGGGGAGCGCCATACGCCACCACCAATGCCGGGGGAGGGCTGGACGCCATACCAGAACCACTGACCGTCTTCGTCTTGCGCGAGCCAGTCCCAATGGGCAGGAGCCTGATCCCAGCAGGGAAAACCGAGTGTCATCAGCAAACTTCCAGAAAATGGGACAGATTAGAGTATAAGAAAGCGTGCTTTTGTGCCAGTTTCTATTACTGAGATGGCGGGCTGAAAAGCTTGCGGACAGGGCGGCGGAATGCGTTGAGGCCTGCGTGCATGAACTGGAAGGTAGCTAGCCATTGCGTCAAGGCTTGCTGCGCCTGGGGTTCACAATCAAACACAGTTTATTGTCCAGCCTGGACTTGTGCGGGGGTGTGCGAAGGTGCCAAACTTGCTACGATGAACAAACGCAAAAAAGCCCGCTACGTGGCGGGCTTTCAAGTATGTTCTTTTCCATTTCCTGGTTCTGTCACCGATTAAGGAGAACTGCAAAACCTTGGAAGCGGTAAATTTCTGGGGTGACCGATGGGGCTCGAACCCACGACAACCGGAATCACAATCCGGGACTCTACCAACTGAGCTACGGTCACCACTGTTTACTGCTTTTTTGCTTCCAACCGACTTTAGGGTGGGCTGCGAAGTAAAAAATGTATTCTAGCATGAATATTTTAAATAATGCAACAGTCATGCAAGAATGCCTCGACCCTCAGTCTTGCCCCGGTCTTGCCGGTCGTGGTGTGACTCAGGTTTAATGATTTCCCCTCGTAATAGCAAGGAAGCGCGAAATGTCTCAATTATTCGTCGTTCATCCCGAAAACCCCCAACCCCGCGCATTGGCTCAAGCGGCCGAACTATTGGCTAAAGGAGGGCTGTTAGCCATTCCTACCGATTCCAGTTACGCCGTTGTTGCCCGTCTGGACGATAAGTCCGCGGCAGATAGCTTGCGTCGTTTGCGTGGCCTGGATGATCGTCATCATCTGACCTTGCTGTGTCGTGATCTGGCCGAGATCAGCCACTTTGCCAAAGTGGACAATCCGCAGTATCGCTTGTTGAAAATGGCGACCCCCGGTCCTTGGACTTTTATTCTGGAAGCCACCAAAGAAGTGCCACGTCGCGTGTCGCACCCGTCGCGTAAAACGATTGGCATTCGGGTTCCGGATCAGAAAGTAGCCCTGGCCTTGATGGAACAAGTGGGCAGCCCACTGATTTCCACCACGCTGATTCCTGAGGGCGAAGACGAACCCTTGAACGATGCCCAGGAAATTCTGGAGCGTTTTGCGCACCAATTGGCCGCGGTGGTCGATGGTGGTCCTTGCCCCTTGCAAGCCACTACGGTGATCGATTTGACGGGCCCCACGCCCGAAGTGCTGCGTCGTGGTTCGGGTGATCCTGCCACCTTGGGCTTGTCCTGATCCCCTGGCTTGCACAAAATTCGCGTCCAGGTGCGTATCCGTGTTTCAATTCTGAACCTTGGGGCAGCACTCGCTGTCCCAATCAGACGGGCTGATTGTGCAGGTGACTTATCCCCTTGAATGGCGAGAGGATAAGTCCCCGGCCCGGACCAAGGATCACCATGGACTCTTTTATACAGACCTTGACGGTCTATGCTTTGCCAGTCATTTTCGGTATTACGCTGCATGAAGCCGCTCACGGCTATGTGGCACGCATGTTTGGCGATCCCACGGCCATGCTGGCCGGTCGCATCAGCCTGAACCCACTGCGGCATATCGATCCTATCGGCACGATTGTGGTGCCCGCCGTTCTGCTGCTGTCCAGCGCCATGATGGGGATGGGTGGCATTTTGTTTGGCTGGGCCAAACCCGTGCCTGTTGATTGGGGCCGGTTGCGCAATCCCAAGCGCGATATGCTTTGGGTGGCCCTGGCCGGACCTGCCTCTAATATGGTGATGGCTATCTTGTGGGTTCTGTATGCCCATTTGATGGTCAAGCTGGGGCAGGGCGATAGCCGTTTCTGGATGGGTATGGCCATTGCCGGTGTACAGGTCAACCTGGTCTTGATGGCACTGAATCTCTTGCCTTTGCCGCCTCTGGACGGCGGGCGCATTGTATTTAGTCTATTGCCTAATCGTTTGGCCTATCATTATTCTCGTATCGAGCCTTACGGCATGGTCATTTTGATCCTGCTGATGTTTACCGGCGCACTTTGGACCCTGATGAGGCCTTTGATTGCGCTGGGTGAAGGCGTGTTGAAATGGTTCTTATGATTTAACGGCTTATCCGTTAAACTTGTGAGTCATTATTTTTTTGGGCTGTAGGGCCTTAAACCCGGAGATTCATCTCATCATGGCAAGTTCGGACTCTGCTATTTCCAATTTTCAGGGCAGCATGGTTGCCCTTGTTACACCCATGGATCCCAATGGGGGTCTGGATTTTGCCGCTTACCGAAAGCTGATCGACTGGCACATACAAGAAGGAACCCGTGTGCTGGTGGTCGTTGGAACCTCGGGCGAATCGCCTACGGTGTCGGTTGATGAGCACGCTGAACTGATCAAGATCGCGGTTGAGCATGCCGCTGGGCGTGTTCCCGTGATTGCCGGTGTGGGTGGCAACTCCACGCGCGAGGCGATCGAGCTGTCGCGTCACGCCCAGGAAGTGGGTGCTGATGCCGGTTTGTCGGTGGTGCCTTACTACAACCGTCCTACTCAGGAAGGCATGTATCAGCACTTCCGTGCGATTGCCGAAGCGGTGGATCTGCCCCAGTTCCTGTACAACGTACCTGGCCGTACCGTTGCCGACCTGCAGAACGACACCGTGCTGCGTCTGGCCCAAATCCCCAACATCATTGGTATCAAGGATGCAACGGGTGATCTGGCGCGCGGTGGCCTGCTGCTGCGTGATGCGCCTGAAGATTTCATCGTTGTTAGCGGTGATGATCCTACTGCGGCTTCCTATATTTTGCTGGGCGCCAAAGGCAATATCTCCGTGACAGCCAACGTGGCTCCACGCTTGATGAGCCAGTTGTGCCAGGCCGCCCTGGATATGGACGTACCCACGGTACGTCGTTTGAATGCCCATTTGGCAGGTCTGAACAAGAACCTGTTTGTTGAGGCTAACCCCATTCCCGTGAAATGGGCCGTTGCAGAAATGGGCCTTACTCAGTTGGGATATCGTTTACCATTGACGCCGTTAAATGCACAGCATCACGAATTGCTGCGTCAATCTTTGAAACTTGCGGATCTTCTTCCATGATTGCTAAGCCAGTTAATAAAAGCCTGATCGGGCTGTCCCTGAGCCTGTTGGTGCTGTCGGGCTGCTCGACGATGGACCAGATAATGGGCCAGGGCGAATCGGTAAATTACAAGAGTACGGTTGCAGGCGATCCCCTGAGCATTCCCCCGGATCTGACCCAGGCTAACCGCGATGCGCATTACCGCGCTCCAGAAGGTGCCACGTCCTACTCGGTCTACGCACAAGGTCAAAACGCGCAGCAGGCCACCGGCGGAGCAGACAAGGTTCTGCCTCAGTCCGATGCCATCAAAGTGATGCGTGACGGCGATTTGCGCTGGTTGGTGGTGGACCGCCCTGTTGAAGATCTGTTCCCCCGCATCATCGATTTCTGGGGTGATCATGGTTTCACCATTCAGTCCCAGGACCCTCGTGCTGGCCTGATCCAGACCGACTGGGCTGAAAACCGCGCCAAGATTCCAGAAAGCTGGATTCGCAGTGCCTTGGGCTCCATCATTGACCAGGTCTTTGACAGCGGCGAACGTGATCGCTTCCGCACCCGCTTTGAGCGCGTTGGCAACAAGACCGAAATCTATGTGTCCCACCAGCACATGGAAGAAACACCGACGGCAGACGGTTCCGCCTTTAAGTGGGTGTTCGCTAAAGAAGATCCAGGCCTGAATGCAGCCATGCTGGCTCGCATGATGGTCTTCCTGGGCTCCGACATTGAAACAGCACGTGAACAAGTGGCTAACGCCTCCAAGGATCCTGCTGGCGTTCAAGTCCAGGCTTCGGACAAGGGCGACCAGGCCGAACTGGTGCTGAACGAATCCTTTGACCGTGCATGGCGTCGTGTTGGCGTAGCCATCGACTCCGCTGGCTTCTCGGTGGAAGATCGTGACCGTTCCGCTGGCGAATTCTTCATCCGTTATCTGGATTCGGATACGGGCGAGAAGATCGAACAGCAAAACATCATTGGCCGTATCTTCGGTAGCCGTAACACCGCTGAAGCTACACCGTTCCGCATCAAGCTGAGCGCTCAAGGTGCGGGCACACGTGTCTCCGTGCTGGATCAGCAAGGTCAGGAACAGACTACGGCGACAGCCAAGCGCATCATCAATGTGCTGTCCACCAATCTGCGCCCCGGCAACTGATTGTTTTGATTTGGCCCTCGGGCCGTCTGGAAAAAGCCCTGGTTTCATGCCAGGGCTTTTTTTATGCCCGAAATTCGCCCTGATATGGTTTGGCGCCAAGCCTTGCCGCTTTCTATTTATTTTTGTGAGCAGAGTTAATCTTTATCGAACAGGGCTGGACTTTCTGTAAAACAGTAAAGATAATAGGAACCATTATCATTTAATCTCTTTTAGGGAGTGGCCCATGCTGAAATCGTTTTACCGTAACGGTTCAAGTTTTTGCCTGCGTATGCTGCGTGGTACACAAGCCTCTGCTCACGCTCCTTCTGAACCCGGCGCACGCATGCTGGCCATGATCGAGGCCTTGCCGCGCCGCCGTCGCGAAGCCTTTGTGCTGCATCGCTTCGAGGGCCTGAACTACAAAGAAATTGCGGCACGTATGGGCACCAGCCCGCGTGTGGTAGAACACTATATCCGCATGGCCATGCTGGCTTGCCGTCATAACCCAGCGCCGGTCAATCGGGTGGACGGGGCAGTGCCGCGCCCGGCTGGCTCGTATGTCTAAGGACGAGCACATGCAGCATATTGATGAGCAGGCCTTGAGTTGGCTGCTCAAACAGCACGATCCCAAACATCAGGGTGATGCTCGCAGTCAGTCTGCGTTTCGTGCCTGGCTGTCCATTGATCCCGAGCATCAGGCTGCTTTTTTGCGCTGGAAGCTGGCGTGGGAAGCGATGGACGGAATCAGCGCTGAGAACCTGAATCGCTTGCGTGCCGACTCTCAGCAAAGTGGTGTATTGACAGAGCAAGGCGGCTGGCGTCAACGA
Organism: Alcaligenes parafaecalis; assembly: GCF_026344135.1. Classification (NCBI taxonomy): domain Bacteria; kingdom Pseudomonadati; phylum Pseudomonadota; class Betaproteobacteria; order Burkholderiales; family Alcaligenaceae; genus Alcaligenes; species Alcaligenes parafaecalis. The sequence continues at coordinate 262,733 of NZ_JAPKNA010000003.1, forward strand.
CTGATGAATGCGTGCGTGGACGCCTGGTCTGCCAACCCGGCCTTGCGCTTTGCCTTGAGCGGTGCGGTGTGCCTGCTTTTGGGAGTGGCGGTTCTAGGCAGTGTTGGCAGTTATTTTTTGTAGGGTCAGGCTCTGAGGTCTTGGCCTTTATCCAGATCGGCCCAAGGCGAGCGTAGATACTGCGCGGCTTGATGAATACGCTCATCCAGATCGGGAGAAGCCAGCCGGGGAATCACCCCCAGGCAAGGGCCAGGCATATAGTCATGCAGAGTCTGCAAATTCTCCTCGATATAAGCCATCTCTGGATCGACGCAATTGGCGACCCAGCCCAGCAAAGCTAAACCGCTTGCGCGTATGGCCTGGACTGTCAGCAAAGCGTGATTCAAGGCTCCCAAACGCAAACCGATGACCAGCACCACAGGCAATTGCAAAGCCTGTGCCAGATCCTCTCCCGTTCGCCCTTGCCCCAGCGGCAGCATGAAGCCTCCTACGCCTTCGACGATCATGTAGTCGGCCTGTCCGTTCAGTTTCTGGATGTTTTGCTGAATCAGTGTGAGGTCTAATGAGATGCCTGTTTTTTCAGCAAGTACGTGAGGTGCCGCTGCCTCGCGAAACAGATATGGTGTCAGTTTCTCTTGATCCACTTGGATGCTGGAGTGTCTTGCCAGTGCGTCCACATCTTCGTTGTGCAGACAACCATTCCTTTCCGCTGCACCCGATGCAATCGGTTTGACGCCTAGCGTATGTGCGCCTTCCCGACCCAAGAGCTGAAGGAGGGCCGAGCTGACCAGTGTTTTGCCGATTTCGGTGTCTGTTCCCGTGACAAAGCAGGCCCTCATGCGTATTCCTTCATTAGATGAGTCAAACCACCCAGCAAGTGTTGGACCTCTGTTTCAGTCCATAGATAGCCGGGCATCAGGTAAACCGTATTGCCAATGGGGCGCAGCATCAGCCCCTGTTGCAGAGCCGAGCGGTAAAAGCGTCGTGCAAAGCCCTGGTGATCGTAGCGGGCCGGACCTGCGTCCAGTTCAAAGGCCCAGATCACGCCACAACGTCGTAGATGCTGCATTTTGGGATGACGCTGCGCCAGTGCTTGCAAACCTTCATCAATGTGTTGTCCCAGCGTGTTTTGCAGCTCATACACGGGGTACTGACGGAACAGTTCCAAGGTAGCCAGAGCCGCGCGGCAGGCTAGTGGATTTCCGGTGTAGGAGTGTGAGTGCAGAAATCCACGGCGCAGGTCCTGGTCGTAAAAACCTTGGTAGATGGCAGGGGTAGACAGCACGACTGACAGGGGCAGGGCACCACCACTAATCCCTTTGGACAGGCAGAGCAAATCCGGCCAGATACCTGCTTGTTCACAAGCAAAAAAAGTACCGGTGCGTCCGCACCCTACGGCAATCTCATCCAGGATCAAATGCACTTGATAGCGATCACACAGGCTGCGCACGCCGCGTAAATAGTTGGGGGAATGCATTCTCATCCCGGCGGCGCATTGCACTAGTGGCTCCAGAATCACGGCGGCAATGTCCTGATGCGTATCCAGAATTTGCTGCAGCGATAGCAGGGCTTTTTCGGTGACCAGCGTCTGTTCTTCCGGACTTGTGGCTTGGCGCAGATCCGGGCTGGCGGCCGTGTATTGGGCGCTGAGTTGAGCACCATAATTTTCACGGAACAAAGGCACATCCGTTACGGCTAAAGCTCCCATGGTTTCACCGTGATAGCCCTGCTCAATGCCCACAAAACGCTGCTTGTACTCCTGGCCATGGTTGCGCCAGTAATGCAGACTTAGCTTGAGTGCGATCTCCACGGCGGAGGCACCATCACTGGCATAAAAGGCATGGCCTAAATGATGGTCGCTCAAGGCCGCTAACTGCTCGGACAACTGCACGACTGGCTCATGCGTCAGACCGCAGAGCATGACGTGATCCAATTGTTGCGCCTGATCGCGAATAGCCTGCACCAGATGCGGGTGGCTATGTCCAAACAGATTCACCCACCAGGAGCTGATCGCGTCCAGATAGCGATTGCCATCAGCATCGTAAAGCCAGGCACCCTGAGCACGCTTGATAGCCAGTAGCGGCACACCCTGATCGTGATGCTGCATTTGCGTGCAGGGATGCCAGACGGCCTTCAGGCTGCGTTGGGCTAGAGGGGAGATGGAGTTCGTATTCATGGCAAATCACCGTAAAAAATGGGCGGCTTCATGCAGAGCCTGGACCAGTTTTTCAATGTCCTGTTGGCTGTGGGCGGCAGACAGAGAAATGCGTAAGCGGGCTTGGTGACGAGGTACGGTGGGCGGCCGTATAGCGGGAGCCCAAATGTCTTTTTGCAGCAAAATTTCAGATAGCTGCACAGCAGGCTCGACCTCTCCAATCAATAGGCTTTGCACTGGCGTGTCCGAAGGGGCCAGATGCCAGGGCAAGTCCCGGCTTAAGGTTTGCAGGTTTTGAATGTGCGCCTTTAGACAGGCGCGTTGCGGCTGGGCTTGCTTGATCAGTTGCAGGCATGCCAGCAAAGATGCGCAATGGGCTGGGGCCAGGCCCGTGCTGTATACATAGCTGCGTGCAGATTGGGTAAACCAGTCTGCCAGTGAGTTGGAGCAGGCAATAAAGGCCCCGCCTTGTCCGGCAGCCTTGCCAAATGTGCCCAGATAAATCAGGCGTCGGCGTTGTTCGGGGCGAAGCAGGAAATGCTCAGCTGCCCCGCGTCCGTTCTCCCCCAGAATGCCCAGGCCGTGTGCGTCGTCCAGATACAGCAGGGCGTCATGGCGTTCACACAGATCAAGTAGCGTATCAAGGGGCGCGATGGTGCCATCCATGCTGAACAGGCTGTCTGAAATCACCAGTTTGAAGCCCGTGCCTGGACGACCTAGTAAATCGTCCAGGCGCTCCATGTCGCGGTGAGGATAAACACGTAAACGGGCACCAGACAGACGGCTGGCATCAATCAGGCTGGCGTGATTGAGCCGGTCACAAAAAATAGTGTCGCTAGCTCCTACTAGAGCAGGAATTACCCCCAGGCTGGCTTGATAACCACTGACAAACAGGCGGCTGCTTTCAAAGCCACTCCATGCTGCCAACTCTTGTTCCAGCGTCTGGGCAAGCGGGTGATGTCCGCAAATCAAGGGGGAGGCTGTGGCTCCGGCGACGCTTTGGACCTCTAGCTGTTTGAGTTGCGGGTGCTGGCTAAGACCCAGGTAATCATTACCAGCAAAGTTCAGCAGGACCTGGCCATTGCGCTCAATCTGCGCGTTGGGCAAGGGGCGGCTAATAGCGCGCTGACGCCAGAGTTGCTTGGCTTTTAAAGCCGCTATTTGCTGGTCCACATGGGCAAGAAAAGCGCTCATGAGTGCGACGCCCGTAATTGGACCGGCAGGCTGTTCCAGCCACGATAGGCAGGCAACTGAATACGTTGTCCCTGGCCTGGTTGAAGGCGGGACAGCAGGGGGAGAGTTCGTTGCAGGGTGAGGCGGGCTTCCAGATGCACCAGGCCTGCTCCCAAGCAATGATGAATGCCGTGGCCCATTGATAGTTCGGCCTGGTTGTCGCGGCTGAAATCCAGCTCGTCCGGGTCAGTAAAAACTTCGGGGTCCCGGTTGGCGGCACCTAAGAGCAGAAGCAGCAACTGCCCCTTGCGCAAGTGCTGACCGTGCCAATGCTGGTCACGCATCAGACGTCTGGCCGTGTATTGAATCGGGCTGTCGTGACGCAAGACCTCTTTAATGGCTGCGGGGATGTTTTCAGGCTGTGCCTGCAGGTGCCGCAGCTTGCGTGTGTCGCCAAGTAGAGTCTGAAAGAGCGTGCTAAGCAGATGCCGAGAGGTTTCATAGCCTGCGAAGAGCAACATACAGGACTGCGCCAGACGTTCGCGCCTGCCGTGCAGGGACAATTGCTCCTCCTGCAACAGCCGCCAAGCCAGACCGCCTTCGCACAGATTGGACGTGGTGCTCAAAAAATCAGCCATATCCAGCAAGGCGTCCTGGGTGTCCATCAACAAGGGGAGATCAGGGGTTGCTTGCCCTATAAATCGCGCCAGTTGCTCGGACCAGTCCTGGAACATGGACAAGGGTAATGTCTTCAATCCGAGTACATCCATCATGACCAAAGCGGGCAAGGGGCGGCAGATTTCATCAACCAGATCCGCAGGACCATGCTGCAGCTTTTCTTCCAGATTCAGAAGGATCTGCGTGACGCGGCTATCAATCGTGCCATGCAGGGATTCCAGTGCTTTGGGGCTAAAGGCAGCATTGACTACGCGTCGCACGCGGGTGTGGCGGGGGCGATCCAGAAAAACCAGCGTTCTGGCCATCAGGCCTTTGAAAGCTTGCAGGCGAGGGGAGGGAGCGGCACCGGCTTGAGACACCCATCCTCCCACACGTCGCACACTTAAATCGGGATGGCGCAGGGCGGTTTGTACATCCTTATGTCTGTGAACCAGCCAGGCCCCACCACAGAAATCCGCATCCCACACCAAAGGCGGCCCCTGATGGAGGCGGGCATAAGCCGCATAGGGGGACGCAAGATTGAAATCGCCAAACATGACACCGTTTCCTGAAGATCAAAGCCAGCGCAGGCTAGCACTCGATCTGGAAAGAGGCAGTCAGGAGATTGTGTCTATTAATTCTTTCAGTGTGTTTTGCCGGATTTAGGTCGAACTTGATGTCTTGTGGTGTCTATAGGTGGAAGTTGAGTAACTATTTTTTACAATAATTTGAAATGGTGGAGCCCTGGTTTCAAGGTCTTGTTCTGCCCGGAGAAATAGAAAAGCCCGGCTCAAGGCCGGGCTTTTTTGCTGCTTCCAGGACTGCTGCTTGATAGACAGCCTGATGATAGAACAGGTCAGGTGCCGCGCTGTATAGCAGCCAGTATTGTTTCTGTGAAAGCCACGGCTCTTGATTTCAAGCGTATGGATTCGAGTGCTTAGTTATCCATCAACGGGCATCCGAAGCGGTAGGAAGGGCTTCATTTCCCAGCTTTGCTGGTTTCCGTTGTGGCAGCTTCCCGTTCAAAATGAAGTACGCCAACAGACCAATCACCAGCCCCCAGAATGCCCCGCCAATCCCGAACAGGGTGATATTCGCGGCCGAGGCCAGAAAGGTAATCAGCGCCGCTTCACGCGATTTGGGTTCGGCCATTGCGCCAGCCAAACTGCCGCCAATCGTACCCAGCAGAGCCAAACCAGCCAGAGTGGTGATGAATGTTGCGGGGAAGGCCATGAATACGGCGGCCAAGGTCAATCCAAAGATACCGACCAGAATATAAAAAATACCTGCAGCAATCCCGGCGATCCAGCGTTTGGAGGGATCCTGATGTGCTTCCGGTCCTGTACAGATGGCGGCGGTAATGGCGGCGACGTTCATGGCATGAGAACCAAAGGGCGCCATGATCAGTGAGCCCAGGCCAGTCACCCACACAATCGGGTTGGCACTGGTGCGAAAACCATCGTTACGCAGAACCAGCATGCCGGGCATATATTGGCCAGTCAGAGTGATCAGAAACAAGGGCAAGGCCACGCTCAGCAAGGCATTCAGCGTGAAGACCGGCATGGTGAATACAGGGGCTGCCAGCTCCAGCTTCAGGCCGCTCAGGTCGACACGATGCTCCAGCAGGAGAAAGGCCAGACCCAGGATCAGAATCCCCACCACGGCATAGCGTGCAGAAAAGCGTTTGATGATCAGGTAGGCCAGAATCAGCAAACCAGCCAGTTTCGGGTCCAGCGTCATGCTGCCAAAGGCCCCAATCCCGAATTGCAGCAGAATCCCGGCCAGCAAGCCTGCAGCAATCCCGTTGGGAATCAGACGAATCAGGCGCTCGAAGTAGGATGACAGGCCCAGCACGACAAAGGCCGCCGCTGATATCAGATAGGCTCCGATGGCCTCTTCGTATGGCGTACTAGCCAGGGCGGTCACCAGGAAAGCGGCCGCAGGGGTAGACCATGCCGTGATGATAGGTTCACGCGAAACCCAGCTTAAAAGCAGGCCGGTCACACCGACACCAATCGAAATCGACCAGACCCAAGATGCGGTCAGTTCCGGGCTGAGCCCGGCGACTTTGGCGGCCTGGAAAACCAGAATAAAGGTGCCGCCGTAATTAACGATGACCGAGATCAGACCAGCCACGATAGGCGGGATCAGATCACTGATTAAATAGGATGAGGACGATCGAGAGGTAGACATAGTGCTCAGCGCTTTCCAAAAGGAGAGATGACAAACGAGCACTATTTATAGCGATTAAATGGACTGGCCTGATAGGACGCTTTCAGGGTGTAGGGCAGACCACTTTTGAATTCGGCAGGTGCCTGACTACAGGGAGTGGGGTGGGTTACGTGATTTTTGAGTGTGGCCCGAGCTGGATTGAAGCGGGGCTGCAAAGCCACCAATGGTGGCTTTATGACGAGTTGCTCGTCTTGTGAATCGCATTTTTCATGATAGTACTTTTTTCTGCTGTATGGCGTGAATAATGTTGCCACAGCCACAGCCACAGCCACAGCCACAGCCACAGCTACTGCCCCAGCCGCAGTCAGCGGATGTATCAGGCTTTCGATTCCTGAGGTGTCAGAAATAAAAAAGCGGGGCAGCCTGCAAGCTGCCCCGCTTTTTTTCTGATCTCGCCAGAGCTAGTGGCTTAGTGCTCAGTTTTCCTTGAACTGCAGCCAGCCGTCATCCAGCCAGGCATTCAGCATTTCCAGGTCGTCCTCATCCAGTTTTGCAAATGCGTCGCCAGGAGTGGGGAGCTCGCGTTGATCAGCCAACAATTTCAGTGCCGGGCTGGCCGGGCAGGGGGCCACTTCACCGTTGATGTACAGCTCATCGCCGCGATACATCATGCGTGAGCAGCGGTCCAGCACCAGACGACCTTCGGGCAGATCAGGGTCATGTAAATCAACCGGATCTTCCGCGATGTCGAACCAGCTATTGCTGGGCAATTCGGTCAGCCAGACACCCAAAAAACGAGAGGCCAGTGCCTCATCAAAACGAATGGCGTTCAAGGCATCCAGCGACTTCTGAATCAGATTTTCTGGCAGGGCGGCGGGTGTGCTGCTGGCCAGAGCATCCGGGTCGGTGTAGCGGTTTTGCAGGGACGCAGGCATGTCGATGGGTGGGTCTGCATACAGGCCAAAGCCTTCACTACTGGCAGCAGCCAATTGATCCGACGCGGCATCCATCAAGCCACGCGCCAGCGTTGCCTGGGTGGGTGAGCGAAAGCCGATGGAAATCGTCATGCAGTCGCCAATCGCAATGCCGTCATGCGCGACATGGGGGGGCAGATACAGCATGTCGCCGGGTTCCAGGGTGAACTCTTCTTCTACCTGGAAATTGCGCAAAATCTTCAAGGGAAGGTCAGGCACCAGGCTCAGGTCTTTTTGCTGGCTGATGCGCCAGTGACGCTTGCCGTGGGCTTGCAGCAGGAATACATCGTAGCTGTCGAAATGCGGGCCTACACCACCGCCGTCAGAAGCGATGCTGATCATGGCATCGTCCAGACGGGCATCGCCAATGAAGCGGAATTGACGCATCAGGGCAGCGGTATTGTCGTCGTGCAGATCCACACTTTGTGCCAGAGCGGTCCAGTTGGGCTGCGAGGCGGGCGGCAGCTCGTCAAAAGGCCCGGTTTCCATTTCCCAGTCTTCGCCGTCATGAATGATCAGGCGCGACTCGACCTCTTCACGCGTTACCAGCTCGCGGATATTATCTATGCTCAGCGAGTGCTTGAAATTAGGGATGGCGCCGCGTATCAATAAAGGTTTGCGTTGCCAGTAGGTTTGCATGAACTCATGCGCGCTGATGCCGCCCAAAAGGGTCAATGGCTGGTCGATATTCATGGACTGCCCGAACAAGAATTAAATTAGCCCGTAGCTTAACTGATCCGGCCTGCCCCGGTGTATGGCTAGCCTGCGTATCAGGCGTATCCAGCGCAAAGAATCCAGAGAAATATTCACGAAATAGAGTGATTGATTCACGGTGGACAGGCTGAGAATGATTGATTGTCTATCTGCTTATCAACGGCCCTCGGCAAACTGCATAAAAAAGGGAGCCTCTTGGGCTCCCTTCCGGACTGTTTAACCAGCCGCCTTCATATCCTTTTTCCAGCGATACAGCAGGTCCAGTGCATCCCGTGCGCTTAGCTCATCCACATCTAGCTGCCTGAACTGATCCAGCAGTTCCAATGCTTGATCGGTCGTAGGATCAGGCTCTGCAACCGAGGTTTCAGGCGCACTGCCCGCATTGAACAAGTCCAGTTGTGCACTAGGATCATTCTGCGCTTCCAGGCGGCTCAGTTCACGGCTGGCCTGACGAATGACCGCAGAGGGAATACCGGCACGTTGTGCCACCTGAATCCCGTAACTGCGGCTGGCCGGGCCTTCCTGAACTTCATGCAGGAACACAATGCCTGAAGCCGATTCAGCCGCGGCCAAATGCACGTTGGCGGCTGCAGGCAACTCGTTGGGCAAACGGGTGATCTCGAAGTAGTGCGTTGCAAACAGGGTCAGTGCCTGATTGTGGCTGAGCAGGCGATGTGCAATAGACCAGGCCAGGGCCAGGCCATCATAGGTGGAGGTGCCCCGGCCGATTTCATCCATCAGCACCAGGCTGTAAGGGGTGGCACCTGCCAGAATGGCAGCGGCTTCGGTCATTTCCATCATGAAGGTGGAACGGCCACCGGCCAGATCGTCGGCAGCCCCGATACGGGTGAAGATACGGTCAATCTGCCCAATGCGGGCGCTGCTTGCCGGTACAAAACTGCCGATGCGGGCCAGCAAGGCAATCAGGGCCACCTGACGCATATAGGTGGACTTACCACCCATGTTCGGGCCGGTAATCAGCAACATGCGGCGCTGGGTATGCATTTCGCAATGGTTGGGTGTGAAGCGTTCGATGCTGTGTTCCACCACAGGGTGGCGACCGGCTTCAATCCAGATGCCTGCCTGTTCTGTCAGTTCCGGGGCGATCCAGTTGTTGTCCAGGGCATGCAGGGCCAGGGAGGACAGGGTATCCAGTTCGGCCAGCGCACTGGAGCACAGGGCCAAGGGGCCCGCATAGCTTTGCAGCTTGTCCAGCAGTTCGTCGAACAGGAACTTCTCGCGGCTCAAGCTGCGGTCCTTGGCGGACAGCACCTTGTCTTCCCACTCTTTCAGTTCGGGCGTGATGAAGCGCTCGGCATTTTTCAAGGTCTGGCGGCGACGGTAATCATCGGGCACCTTATCGGCCTGACCGCGGCTGACTTCAATAAAGAAGCCATGCACACGGTTGTATTCGACACGCAGGGTAGCAATGCCGGTGCGCTCGCGTTCGCGGGCTTCGATCTTGACCAAGACATCGCCGCTGTCGCTGGCCAGGCTGCGCAACTCGTCCAGATCGGCGTCGTAGCCGTCGGCAATGACACCACCGTCACGGATCAGCAAAGCGGGTTCGGGGGCGATGGCAGTGTGCAGCAAGGTGGCCAGCTCAGGGTCCAGGGCCAGATTCAATAAATGGGCATACAGGTGTTCAGACTGCCCAAAGTTCTGCTCCAACTCCTGACGCAATTCGGGCAGGGTAGCCAAGGCATCACGCAAGCTGGCCAGTTCCCGAGGACGGACACTACGCAGCGAAATACGTGTTGCAATACGTTCCAGATCGGGGAAGCGGCGCAAGGCCTGACGCAGCACGCCTAAGGGGTCGCCCGCATTCAAACTGGCTGTTTGCTGAGTCTGAAAGAACAGTGACACGATATCCTGGCGTTGCTGAACGGCTTGGTTCAAGCGCAGCGGATGGTGTAGCCAGCGGCGCAGCAAACGGCTGCCCATCGGGGTCTGGCAATGATCCAGGGTGGAGAACAGCGTTGGGCTGGTTTCACCGCTAATGGTTTCCGTGATTTCCAGATTCTTGCGGGTGACGGCATCCAGCACCAGAAAGTCCGAGCTGTGCTGAACGCGAATGGCCGTGATGTGAACCAGCGACTGGGATTGTGTGCTGCCTACATAGCGCAGCAAGGCACCGGCGGCCGCGGTGGCGGCGGGCAAGTCGTCCAGGCCAAAGCTGGCCAGGGAGTCCAGATCGAAATGGTCCAGCAAGGTTTCGCGCGAACCGTCCTGGGCGAAGTGCCAGTCTGGCAAGGTATGGCAGCTTGCTTGCGGCAATTCAGGGGCCGGGCGCAGGGATTCGGGGTAGACCAGTTCTACCGGCCCGATGCGGTTCAATTCCGTGTCCAGCATGTCTGGCTCGCACTGGCTGACCAGAAATTCGCCACTGGCCAGATTCATCCAGGCCAGCCCTATCATTTCCTGGCGCTGAACTTTAATCAGGGTGCAAGCAGCGATCAGACGGTCTGCCTTGGGAGGCAGCAAGGCGTCGTCAGTCAGCGTACCGGGAGTGACCACGCGCATGATCTTGCGCTCGACCGGGCCTTTGCTGGTGGCGGGATCACCGATTTGCTCGCAGATAGCGACGGATTCGCCCAAGGCCACTAGACGCGCTAGATAGCCTTCCATAGCATGAAAAGGTACACCTGCCATAGGGATGGGCTCGCCATTGGAAGAACCGCGCTTGGTCAGCGTCAGGTTCAGCAGGCGCGCACCGCGCTCGGCGTCGGCGTAGAACATTTCATAGAAGTCTCCCATCCGATAGAACAGCAGATGCGAGCCAGCTTCAGCCTTGAGCTGAAGGTATTGACGCATCATGGGCGTGTGGGCGGACAGATCGGCAGCAGAAGTCATGGCGCAGTACAAGTCAGGGAATTCAACAACAAGGCCGCCCAAGAGGCGGCTGAGTCGATATTGTAGCGAGGGCAGTCAAGTGCTGGGGCCTAGCTGTGACAGTTTTCTCTAGCGTCGATATTTCCTGGCAGTCTTTATACGTTGACCTTGTAGCAACTAGTCGTCAGTTATTTGCGTCTTAAGTAATAAGGTAGTTAACCAATCAGGCGGCTGATTTATCCAATAGAAAAATAAAGAAGAAAATGTTACAAGCTGATTTATGGAACCTATTGCTGCCTCTGATCTGAAAACTATTTTGCATTCCAAACGTGCAAATATTTATTATTTGGAGCATTGCCGCGTATTGCTTAATGGTGGACGGGTCGAGTACGTAACCGACGCAGGAAAAAAGGCTTTGTATTGGAATATTCCCATTGCTAATACCACCTGCATTTTGTTAGGAACCGGCACTTCTTTGACTCAGGCAGCTATGCGGGAGCTGGCTAAGGCAGGAGTGCTTGTAGGGTTTTGCGGTGGAGGAGGGACTCCTTTATTTGCAGGTACTCCCATGGATGTAGAGGTGGCATGGCTTAATCCTCAAAGCGAATATCGACCGACCGAGTACCTGCAGGCTTGGGTGCGGTTTTGGTTCAAAGAGGATTTACGCTTGCAGGCTGCCTTGAAATTGCAGAGCTTGCGATTGAAATTCTTGCGCTCTCAGTGGGGGCGTAGGGAGATGCAGGAGATAGGCTTTCAGCCGCCTTTGTCCGAGCTCGATGCTTTATTGGAGAAAAGTGAATCCTCGTTGCTTTATGCTCCCGATGTCACACATGTTTTGACTGAGGAGGCACGGCTTAGTAAAGCGCTGTTTCGTATAGCTGCAAACGCGGTGCAATATGGCGAGTTTTCCCGAGTCAAAAAAGGGCAGGGTTTGGACCCTGCCAATCGTTTTTTGGATCATGGTAATTATCTGGCTTATGGCCTAGGTGCCACTGCGTGTTGGGTGCTGGGCTTACCTCATGGTTTGGCAGTATTGCATGGCAAAACGCGTCGAGGTGGCCTGGTATTTGATGCGGCTGATTTGGTTAAGGATGCCATTATCCTGCCGCAAGCGTTTTTATCTGCGATGCGTGGCGATCAGGAGCAGGAGTTTCGGCGACAGTGCATTGAGGCGCTGACACGCAGTGAATCGCTAGACTTTATGATTGAGAGCCTGAAAGATATTGCGATGAGTGTTTCAGCCGCTGTTGTAGATTCGTAGGGCGGCAGGCATGAATATTTTGCTGGTGTCGCAATGTACAAAACAAGCCTTGGCACAAACACGCCGTATTCTGGATCAGTTTGCAGAGCGTAGAGGGGAGCGTACCTGGCAAACGGCAATTACTCAGGCTGGTTTAGAAACCTTACGCAAACTGTTGCGGCAAACGGCAAGAAAGAATACAGCCGTTGCGTGCCACTGGATACGCGCCAAGGATCACACCGAATTATTGTGGGTTGTGGGCAATCGTAGCCAATTTAATGAGTATGGTGCGGTGCCTACGCATTCCACGGCCCGGGATGTGTTGCGGCAAGCTGATGAGAACAACTGGCATAATCTGTCGCTTATCAATTTGCTGTCTGGATTGGCGGCCTTGCTGCACGATTTGGGTAAGTCTTGCCAGTCGTTTCAGGATCGCTTAAGACCTGGTTCTTTACCGGAAAAGAATCGTTATCGACATGAGTGGGTGTCGGTGCGTCTGTTTCAGGCATTTGTGGGTAAGGATGACGATCAAGCTTGGCTGACTCGTTTGATACAGGCTGGGCAAAAACAGGCTGATGCTCAGGAATTTGAGCAAATATGGCTGGGTGACTCAGACCATGTTTTGTTTAAAGATGGCCTAGATAAAAATGCAAAACAACATCGACCTTTTACGCAAGATGGTTCCGGCTTGCCCCCTTTGGCACAAGCTATTGCCTGGCTGGTCTTAACGCATCACCGTTTACCTGCTTGCCCCGACGATTTGAATCCGGATCCAGAGCGTAGTCATTGGCATGGGAAAAAGCCTTATAGCGGCAGTGCGCTGCGAATAGAGAGTTTGCTGGATAGGGTGGATGCTGATTGGAATGAGCCTTGGCCTGAAAGTGCGGATACCCAAGCCGTTGAGCGCTGCCAGCCTTATTGGCATTTCCCTTACGGCTTGCCTGTGCGCACTTTGCAGTGGAGGCAGCGGGCAGCTCGTTTTGCGAAGGCCTTGCGGCAGCATGTTTTGAATGGGCAAGACATGCTGTATGACCCCTATGTAATGCACCTATCGCGCTTGTCTTTGATGCTGGCGGATCATTATTACTCTGGTCTGAAAAAAGAGGAGCATCGACTTCAGGGTGAGAAAAGCTTTCCCCTATACGCCAATACAGATCGAGCGACTGGTCAACTATTACAGCCCCTAGACGAGCACTTGTTGGGGGTGGAGCATCAGGCAGGAAAGCTGGTGTATAGCTTGCCGTCTTTAAAAGGGCAATTGCCCCATTTGATTGCTCATCGAAAATTGAAACAACGTAGCGCTGATGCTCGGTTTCGCTGGCAGGATAAGGCCGCAGACTTGGCGGTGGCGATACGGCAAGACTCCAAGGATCGTGGCGCTTTTATTGTCAACATGGCTTCGACGGGTTGCGGTAAAACCTTGGCCAATGCTCGCATTATGAATGCCCTGGCTGATCCGGCTTTGGGACTACGTTGTGCATTTGCAATTGGTTTGCGTACGTTAACTCTGCAGACCGGGCGCAGCTTTCAGACAGATTTAGGTTTGGATGAGGATGCCTTGGCTATTCAAGTGGGGGGCTCCAGCCAGAAAGCCTTGTTTGAATATTACGAACAACTGGCAGAGCGTAGCGGTTCTGCATCTCGGCAAAGTCTGATTGATGAAAGTAGCCATGTCATTTATGAAAGCAATACCGATCATCCGGCCTTAAAGCAGTTGGCGCACGAACCTGGGGCCCAAAAATTATTAATTGCGCCTTTGTTGGTATGCACCATAGATCATTTGACTCCGGCAACAGAGAGCTTACGTGGTGGGCGACAGATTGCGCCTATGTTGCGTTTATTGACGGGAGATCTGGTCCTGGATGAGCCGGATGATTTTGATTTGGCTGATCTGCCCGCATTAACGCGTTTGGTGCATTGGGCTGGTTTGTTAGGGGCTCGCGTTCTTTTGTCCTCCGCGACCCTGCCTCCGGCTTTGGTTCAAGGGCTTTATTTAGCTTATGCGGCGGGACGTCATTGGTTTGAGCGAAATAGGGGGCAGAATCCCGTGATGTCTGGGCCTATTCCGTGTCTGTGGATAGACGAATTTCATCAGTCGTATGCACCGTGTTGGCAGGGTCAAGAATTTGCAGATCAACATCAGATGTTTGTACAGAAGCGGGTGCAAGAGCTAAATCGCCAAGCCGTAAGGCGCCAGGCCGAGTTATTGGCTTTGCCTAAAAATATGGCCAGTCTCTCCAAACAAGAGCGGCGTACGCAGTTTGCGGAGGTGGCACGGCGCGGGATGTTTAAGCTGCATAAAGCACATCATTGCCAAGATCCCAAAAGTGGCAAGCGAATTAGCTTTGGTCTGGTGCGTATGGCGAACATCAACCCTTTGTTCGATGTGGCGGTGGCTTTGCATCAAATCGGGATGCCTAGTGGTGTCCAATTGCACTTGTGTGTGTATCACTCTCAGTATCCACAAGCAATGCGTTCAGCGATCGAGCATATGCTGGATCAGGTTTTGAATAGACGGCAAGCAGAGGCTGTTTTTGATCATCCCGTTGTTCGACATGCACTGGATCATTCCAGCGCTCAGGATCATTTATTTGTTGTGTTGGGTTCGCCGGTTACAGAAGTAGGTCGAGATCACGATTATGACTGGGCTTTGGTTGAACCGTCGTCCATGCGATCCATTATTCAGCTAGCGGGGCGGGTTCTCCGGCATCGACGTGATCTACACGCTGGTGAACCCAATATTTTGCTGTGCAACGCTAATTTATTGCACTTCGACGCAGGCAAGGGCAAGCCCGCGTTTTGTCGACCTGGGTTTGAGGCGGACGGCTCGTATCTCTTGGAAAGTCATGTATTGGAAGATGTGCTCAAGCCTTTGTTGGATGAGAAGCATCAGTTTCCTGTGGATGCCCGCCCGCGAATATTGCCGCGTGTTCTGCCGCAACGAGAGCCTCGCAAAAGCCTGATCGATCTGGAGCACACACGGCTGGAGAAGTGGATGTTGCCTAGTGATGCGAATAACGCAGCGCCTACTGCGGCATCTTTATTGAATGCTTCCAGTTTTTGGGCTGATCCCAAAGCGCATTTGTTGGGCTTTGTACAGCAAATGCAACCCTTCAGGGAACAAACCATTCAACAAGTGGAGCTTGTCTTTTTACCGGACGGGGATGGAGTGCTGTCACTGCATAAAGTGAAGGACCAGGAGTGGCGTGGTGGAAAGCTGTATGTATCCGTCAATGAAAGCCTGAGACACGCCGTGTTTTTGCCAGAGGATAAAGGCACTTGTAGATGGCGGATGGAGGGTTTGGATGAAATGATGCACAGGCAAGCTGAGGAGATGGGGTTGTCCTTAGAGGCGTTTGCCTACAAGTTTGGACTGGCGTCTGTGGGAGCTAGTGAAAGTGGGTGGTTTTGGGATGAAGCCTTAGGTTTTCGGAGGGTTTAAAAAAACCGATGCCTATTTCAAGGCATCGGGGTGTAATTGTTGAGCTTGCTTACAAAACTACCTATGCGGCAGCGAAGGTTTGCTAAGCGAGTCAAAACATAGTTTTCTAAGCTGCTTTTCCAGCAGTTGCGGTTTTGAGTGAAAAAGTATACAGTGCTTCCATATGTGTTTTTTAAATTGCTATGCAAGTCAAAATATAGTGGTTTATTTTTTTAAAAACCACCTGCTGTAACAGGTGATGCAACATGGCTGCCGGCCATTTTGACCTACCTAAGGGTAGAAAGGAGGAGAGATGATTGACCCTCATCCGATCAGAAGAAGTTAGGGCGTTGCTGCCCTTAAAAACGCTACTTCCCTAGGCGATACTTTTTGTGTTGCATAGGGATTTTACGTTAAGCGCGGTGTTCTTCCAAGGCACCTCGCTTGCCTTTCACGATAGTTTTTCGTAGAGGTACGTTTTGACTGGTTTTACGAAGAATGTGGAAAAACTGAAAAGCTTGATCCATGACTTTATCCAGGCCCGTTTAGAGGCCAAGTTAGAAAAAATGGCCGAGGGTGACCCGAAGCGCCCTGATTTGATCGCTCAGTATCAAGTCGAGACCTGGTTGGCGGATGCGGCTCGGCGGGTTAAGCAGATTCAGGCTGTAACGCATGCGCTAAAACCCATTCACCCTGATGCGCGTGGCACTAATCTGTATGTGGATCCGACGGCATTATCTGCATTAGCTCAGCTTGGAAGCCACGTGTTAGATGAAAACTTTGCCAGTGATGTGGTCGGTAATGCCGCGGCGCTTGATGTTTACAAGTTTCTCCGCTTGGCGTTGGATGGGATCAGTATTTTGGATCGCTTGCAGGCTGATGATCCAGCGGTGCTGGCGGCTTTAGGCTCAGATGTTGAACAGGCTCGTGAGTGGCGTGATGCCTTTTTAGGCTTGCGTCAGGACAATGGGCAATCCATATCCAGCCACGCCTTGGCTAAGCAACTGTATTGGTTGGTGGGTGAAGATTGTCAGGATGACGCCCAATATCATTTGCTTGCTCCTTTGTTTCCTACTTCGTTGGTGCATGCTGTTCATGCTGTGCTTCAAAAGGACCGGTTTGGCGAGCAGATGAAGCAAGCTCGACAGGCACAGCGCGACAAAGTGATGCATGAACATGCGGTGCGTTGGTATCCGGATTTGGCCGTGCGCAAGTTGGGAGGCACTAAGCCGCAGAATATTTCTCAGTTAAATAGCGAGCGGGGCGGAGTTAATTATTTGTTGAGCTCTTTGCCTCCTAGCTGGACCTCCCGATCCTCTCCTAGCCCCTGGGGGGTCGAGTCTATTTTTGACTCCTTATTGATACAGCGTCGGGAAGTGCGCCAACAAGTAGGTGGTTTGCGACGGTTTTTGCAAAGTCAGCCTAAGTCTATTAAAGAAACCCGGGACCGCGTTGACGATTATCTAGCTCGTTTGATTGATGAGCTGGTGTCGTTTGCTGCTGAGTTACGTATGGTTTGGCCTGCTGGTTGGACTGCGGATAGTCGTTGTCAGCTTGCTCGTGAAGAGCAGCTTTGGTTGGATATTGAACGAGTTCGTCAGGAAGAGGTTTTTAGTACGGAGGCAGATCAGGAGTTTCGAGCCGAATGGTACTGGATGGACTGGCCTGATCAAATTGGCGAGCGTTTTGCTCGTTGGATTAATGGGCGTTTGGATGCTTATTTACCTGTAGGCGATGTTGAGTATCGTCACTGGAAGAAAGAGCTGTTAATTGACCAGACTTATTGGGTAGATCAATTGCAGACCTTACAGCGAAAAGTGTTCTTATCAAAAACGGATATGGGGGAGGAGGCATGAGTTCAAGTATTGAGGCCTTGCTACTGATCCCCCGCTTGCGTGTTCAAAACGCCAATGCGATCTCCAGCCCCTTAACCCATGGCTTCCCAGCCATGAGCGCTTTTCTGGGTTTGATGTGGGCATTGAATCGTAAGCTGGAAAAAGCAGGTGTCCCTATCGTGTTGGAAAAGGTGGGTGTTGTATGCCACTCGCATCAGGAGCAGGTGGATACGGGTTTTGTCAGCACCTTTAACCTGACTCGTAATCCAGTCGACAAGAAAGGCGACACAGTCGCGATTGTCGAAGAGGGGCGTATGCACATGGAGCTCAGCCTTATTTTTCAGGCAAGAGGGCGAGCTGACAGCGCTCAGCCCCTGAGCTTGGCCAGTCAAGAGCAAGCTCAACTTCAGGACTGGGCGAAACAGGTCGATGAGTGTTTGGCGACCATGCGTGTGGCTGGTGGTAGTGTGCTGGGGCACCAGGGCGTGGAGCGAAGTCCATCCATGATTCTTTGGCCCTCAGATGAGTGGGAGCAGAAAGATGTGTTTCGGATGTTGCGGCGCCGTTGTTTGCCCGGTTTTGCCTTGGTGAGTCGGGAAGACTTGTTGCAGTCGCACTGGGCGACACTAAAAGACGAAGTACCGGAAACGAGCCTGCTGGATGCTTGGCTAGATCTATCACGGTTCAATTACCGTAGCCAGGAAATGGAGGATGGGTCGGTCAAGTGGCAGCACGATCGTACTGGTTGGATTGTGCCTATTCCCGTTGGTTATCGTGCACTAGGCCCGTTGCATGAGTCGGGGGCTGTTCAGAATGCCCGTGACACGTCCACGCCTTTCCGATTTGTAGAAAGTGTTTATTCGATTGGACAGTGGCTCGGCCCTCATCATTTAAATCACCCTGATGATTTGCTCTGGTACGCCCAACATCAAGAGTCTGTGGGAAGTTATCTTTGCTGCAATACGTATCAGGCTCCGCAGTTGGAACCTGAGTCAAGTCTGTCTGTTCTGGATGACTCGGCCTTTGATTGGGCCTCGTAAGTCTTGCAAGCAGTTTTGTGTGAATTCCAGCTTGGGCTGGCAGTTTGTAAATAAGGCGATAAGTGTCTTGGAAGGCCATAAAAGTGAATGTGTTTTTCGCGTTCTTTTTGGCCTCCATTCAATCTGATTACGAATTATTCTGGAGTAGTTTTTATGTCTTTGAAGACCGCATCCGTATTAGCATTCGAGCGCAAAATAGACCCGTCTGATGCTTTGTTTTATGCAGGAAATTGGCAAGATCAGAGTCAGCAGGTGACTTGGCAAACGCTTGCTATAAGCCAGAAGTCCGTCCGCGGTACGATCTCCAACCGACTTAAAACAAAAGATCAAGATCCAGCCAAGCTGGATGCGGCTATTGAAAAGCCTAATTTGCAAACGGTAGATGTCGCTGCTTTACCACCAGACAGCGATACTTTGCAGGTCAGTTTTACTTTACGTATTTTGTCTGGCGCGGGATTGCCGTCAGCCTGTAATAACGTTGAGTATCAGGCCAAGCTTCAACAGGTGGTGCAGGGTTATATACAGAGCAATGGCTTTGAGGAGCTGGCACGTCGTTATGCTCATAATTTGGCTAATGGCCGGTTTTTGTGGCGCAATCGAATTGGGGCTGAGCAGGTCCAAGTCGTCATCGATTTACTGGAGCAGGGCCAGGCCAGTCAAAGCTGGTTGTTTGATGCGCTGCAGTTGAGCCTGCGTCAGTTTGATACAAAGGGACAACCCCCAGAGCTGGAGGCGTTGACGCAAGTGATTGCCCAAGGTTTGGCTGGGGTACGCCACGTTTTGCTGCGTATTCGTGCTTATGCGCGTATGGGAGAAGGGCAGGAGGTTTTCCCTTCTCAGGAGCTGATTTTGGAACGAGGTAAAGGCGATAAAAGCCGGACGCTTTATCAAGTCAATAATGTGGCGGCGATGCATTCACAAAAAATTGGCAATGCGATTCGTACCATCGATGATTGGTATCCCGGTTCGCAGGAGTTGGGGCCTATTGCGGTGGAGCCGTATGGCTCGGTGACGACTCAGGGTAAGGCGTATCGTCAGCCTAAAGAGAATCTGGACTTCTATACACTGCTGGATAACTGGGTGCTGAAAGACAAAGTTCCAGCTTTGGACCATCAACACTTTGTCATTGCCGTATTGATTCGTGGAGGTGTCTTTGGCGATGCCGGGAATTAGTCCGATGAGTACGCACTACATCGAAATTCGCATTTTGCCTGATCCAGAGTTCAGTGCGGCTCATTTGATGGGCGCCTTATATGCCAAGCTGCATCGCGCTTTAGTACAAATGAGAACTCAGGGCTTGGGAGTCAGCTTCCCGGATTATTCCTTAAAGCCGCGTGGGTTAGGGCAGGTGATGCGGATTCATGGAGGCTTGCCAGAGTTGCAGCGTTTGGAGCAAACCCAGTGGTTAAGTGGCATGCGTGATCATATAAAGCTGAAGGAAGTGTGCCCTGTGCCGGAAGGAGTGAAATACCGAACCGTTTATCGTCGTCAATTTAAAACGAATGTTGATCGTTTGCGACGTAGGCGTATGAAGCGGCATGGTGAAACAGCGGAGCAAGCTGCGGCAGCTATTCCAGATCGTGTTCAACAACAGCCAGATTTGCCTTTTATACAGTTGCGTAGCCAAAGCACTGCACAACCATTTTGTCTTTTCCTGGAAATAGGACCGGAGCATGGAGTTCCTGCGGCTGGGAGGTTTAATGCTTATGGGCTAAGTTCGGAGGCGAGCGTCCCATGGTTTTGACCCTAATTTTCATTGAAAATAATTATCTTTAAAAATCAATAGTTTGGGGTTTTGTCTAAAAAAAGGGTTTTGGAGGTGCAAAAGCTGGAGAGCGCTGAGGATTCAGCACTTTCGGCGTTTTGACTCTAGTTTGCTGCCGCATAGGCAGCTTAGAAAATATTGCGCGTTCGCTCTTTTGGTGGTGCGTAGTTTGCTGCCGCATAGGCAGCTTAGAAAAGAGTGGGCGATCATGCAGTATGAGGCTGATAGTTTGCTGCCGCATAGGCAGCTTAGAAATGGGCGGCAACGGGGGCGGCGTAGAGTGGCTGGTTTGCTGCCGCATAGGCAGCTTAGAAAACCACCACAGATTCAACTACTGCGATGCGCTGGTTTGCTGCCGCATAGGCAGCTTAGAAATTCGCTGGTACGGCATTGTCGAAGGCCGGGACGTTTGCTGCCGCATAGGCAGCTTAGAAAAATACACAGAAAGCGGACATGCCGATCTCCTGGTTTGCTGCCGCATAGGCAGCTTAGAAATCAATCGCCCGGTTCTGCTGACCAATGTTCTGGTTTGCTGCCGCATAGGCAGCTTAGAAAATCCCGTGTCGCCGTTTGATCTTTACTGCTACGTTTGCTGCCGCATAGGCAGCTTAGAAATGGATGACCTGATCAAGCATACACCGACAATTGTTTGCTGCCGCATAGGCAGCTTAGAAAATGTCAGGAGTAATCACCGTTGGGATGATGCAGTTTGCTGCCGCATAGGCAGCTTAGAAAATGAACAAGCCAAAGATCACCGGCGATGCAGTGTTTGCTGCCGCATAGGCAGCTTAGAAAATTGACAGCACCAGCAGCAAGCGTCTTGTACCGTTTGCTGCCGCATAGGCAGCTTAGAAAGTTGATCAGTGGAACAACTTGCGAGACCGGCAGTTTGCTGCCGCATAGGCAGCTTAGAAAGACTGGGACGGTCTGAGCAATACCAATACCCTGTTTTCTGCCGCATAGGCAGCTTAGAAATCTATGGCCCCAAAGATGCCAAGAGTCTGGCCGTTTGCTGCCGCATAGGCAGCTTAGAAATCATCAAGCACACGCCTACAATCCAAGGCCAAGTTTGCTGCCGCATAGGCAGCTTAGAAAAGGATCTCGCCAGTATCCTCGTCCATCGAATCGTTTGCTGCCGCATAGGCAGCTTAGAAATTCACTTTGTCGCCAATATTCATGTCATTAACGTTTGCTGCCGCATAGGCAGCTTAGAAAATCTCGACCACCTAGCATCCTTGCATATTGGCGTTTGCTGCCGCATAGGCAGCTTAGAAATAGACCTGGGCGCAAAAGCCGCAGCCGAACAAGTTTGCTGCCGCATAGGCAGCTTAGAAATCTTAGGGGGGTTGTTCAAAGTTGTTTTTGGCGTTTTCTGCCGCATAGGCAGCTTAGAAAATGCTTAGAGCTTCATGCACCAGCCCCCATGCGTTTGCTGCCGCATAGGCAGCTTAGAAAAGCAATCGCGGCAGGCTTGCCGATACGCTTAAGTTTGCTGCCGCATAGGCAGCTTAGAAAAAGTGGTGTGTTGGCGGTCGCCATAACCAGAAGTTTGCTGCCGCATAGGCAGCTTAGAAATGCCCACAACAAAGACAGGCCGCCCGCGAGATGTTTGCTGCCGCATAGGCAGCTTAGAAATCTAGGGCTTGCCGCTTCACTCCATTATTGTCGTTTGCTGCCGCATAGGCAGCTTAGAAAAGGCGGAAGATGCGCAGGTTTTTAAACCACATGTTTGCTGCCGCATAGGCAGCTTAGAAAATCACATCATCGAGCGTTTGCTGTGTGACGTCGTTTGCTGCCGCATAGGCAGCTTAGAAAACACCCGGACGCCCAGGTGGGCGACATCTACAGTTTGCTGCCGCATAGGCAGCTTAGAAATTAATCGTTTCCACGCTGGTTGTATCGTTTAAGTTTGCTGCCGCATAGGCAGCTTAGAAAACTTCAGCAACCCCGATCTTTGCCCTCGTGATGTTTGCTGCCGCATAGGCAGCTTAGAAACGCTTCGGCGGGTTTTTCTTTGCCCTTATAATGTTTGCTGCCGCATAGGCAGCTTAGAAAGTGCGTTTTAATGCCGGTCCAGCCCATGATTTGTTTGCTGCCGCATAGGCAGCTTAGAAATATGCGGACCCCGTGGGAATCCCGACCATATGGTTTGCTGCCGCATAGGCAGCTTAGAAAAAACCCACCAGTACCGCGCTCGGTGCCAGTCAGTTTGCTGCCGCATAGGCAGCTTAGAAAAGCCCACCTCCTCATCCAGCTTGGCACGCAAAGTTTGCTGCCGCATAGGCAGCTTAGAAATCTTCGCGGCGGCGCTGCTCGGCCTCTTCGGCGTTTGCTGCCGCATAGGCAGCTTAGAAATTGAACTGGCGAGACGCGCTCTACAGTGCCGTGTTTGCTGCCGCATAGGCAGCTTAGAAATGGATCTGGCGACAAAGACCGGATACGCGTATGTTTGCTGCCGCATAGGCAGCTTAGAAATGTCTTCATCGACACGCCAAGTCGCAAACGTCGTTTGCTGCCGCATAGGCAGCTTAGAAATTACGGGCTGCGTCGATAGCGGCGCGGACACAGTTTGCTGCCGCATAGGCAGCTTAGAAATTTAAGGAACTGAACCGCGGCGCTTCCTTTCAGTTTGCTGCCGCATAGGCAGCTTAGAAACCGCTGCGCTCGGATGAACGGCGGTGCGTATGGTTTGCTGCCGCATAGGCAGCTTAGAAATATGAAGCATCACGACTACAGCACCACCCCATGTTTGCTGCCGCATAGGCAGCTTAGAAATTTCCCATCGGCTGTAATTGTTTTTCGTCCATGTTTGCTGCCGCATAGGCAGCTTAGAAAATTTCATACCGCTGCATATCACACCTCGCGATGTTTGCTGCCGCATAGGCAGCTTAGAAAAGGTGGAGCAGATGATGAATCTGCAGCAACGCGTTTGCTGCCGCATAGGCAGCTTAGAAAATGCGGGCCTCCCTATGAGCGTGATCGGGTTAGTTTGCTGCCGCATAGGCAGCTTAGAAATAAATGTTCCTTGCTCATGCCATTCACTCCGTGTTTGCTGCCGCATAGGCAGCTTAGAAAATCGTTATTGGAGAGCACTACCAAGGGCCGGCCGTTTGCTGCCGCATAGGCAGCTTAGAAAATGGCCCGCGCTGCGTTGTCGGAGGCCGCATGGTTTGCTGCCGCATAGGCAGCTTAGAAAAGCAGTGCGATGGAAAGCACCCCAGCCCACATGTTTGCTGCCGCATAGGCAGCTTAGAAATTCAGTTCGTCAAGTTCGCTTTGAATATTGTCGTTTGCTGCCGCATAGGCAGCCTAACAATGTTTTCACATCATTAAGTGTCTACTGCGGGTAATATTTGCCTTTTTGTTTATAATCAATAATAGAATTCATTCTCATTTAAGGCATCTGGTTCGACCTTGTCGTCCTTTTTCCAGCCCATCGCTATAACTTTTACAAAATAAATGTCCGGAAAGTGGGCTCTCAAACGTCTTTATAAGGAAGGCCTGAAAAAGGACCTCTTGCCCTGTCCGCTTGACTGCACCGTTTGGGTGATGGGCCTCGCTGTCTGTTAAGCAGCACGACGCCAGTTTCGGTGTGAGCAAGCCGTTGCCTTCTTGACCACTATTACTTTTTTGATCACCTGTCATGCATGATCCGGCGGGTGTAGATCTACGGTTTTAACGGGATTATTTATGAAGTCCAAAGCAGTAAAGCGCCGCTGGGCGTTGGCCATTGTGGCGGTGCTGGTACTGGGGGCGCTGGCCGCGCAGGCCGGGCGTTCGTCCGAGCAGTTTGAGACGGTATCGGTGGAGCAAAGCGATATACGCACCACCGTTGCAGCAGTAGGCACTTTGAAACCCAGCCGCTATGTGGATGTGGGCGCGCAAGTGTCGGGACAGATTACGGCTTTGCCAGTTGCGCCGGGCGATCAGGTTGAGCAGGGCCAGTTGCTGGTGGAAATTGATCCCAGTGTGCAACAAGCCACAGTGGATGCAGGCCGAGCTTCTTTGGCCGCGTTCCGTGCCCAGTTGGCCGAGCAGCAGGCGCAGCTTTTACTGGCGCGTCAGCAGTTGACTCGTCAGCGTCAATTGGAGCGCCAGCAAGCCAGCCGTCAGGAAGATATTCAGATTGCTCAAGCCAATCTGGCAACGTCGCAGGCTCGGGTAGCGCATGTGCAAGCGCAGATGGAGCAGACCCAGGCCACGCTGAAAGCTGATGAGGCGCGCTTGGGCTACACGCGCATTTATGCACCCATGAGTGGCACGGTCATTGGCGTACAGGCCCGTGAAGGCCAGACGCTGAATGCCACGTACCAAACCCCCAATATTCTGCGCATTGCAGACTTGAGCACCATGACGGTGTGGACCAGCGTGTCCGAAGCCGATATTCGTCGTATCAAGCCCGGTATGACGGTTACCTTCACAACCTTGGGTGAGCAGGGCGAAACTCAGGCGCGTCAATGGCAGGCCAAGGCTCGTCAAATCATGCCTGCGCCCGAAGGCAGCACTCAGGATGAAAGCACGGCAGCGGCACCGACGGCCACGCAGGCCATCATGTATACGGTGCTGTTTGATGTGGACAATGAAGATGGCGAGTTGATGCCGCAGATGACGGCTCAGGTGTTGTTTGAAATTGATCGTGCCGATCAGGCCTTGCTGGTGCCTTTGGTGGCGTTGCGCCCCGATCCTGCTCGCGGTCCTGACGCTTTTACGGTGCCAGTGCTGGAGCGTGGCAAGCTGCAGGAAAAGCCGGTTGACCTGGGGGTGCGCAATCGCCATCAGGTGCAAGTCGTGGAGGGGCTGGCTAAAGGAGAGCAGGTTGTTCTGGCAGTGATCACACCTGAGCGTGGCTGGCGGTGGTTGCAATGGTAGGGTCTGCGCCTCCTTTGATTGAGCTGCGCGACATTAACCGTATCTATGGCGGTCCGCCCAGCACCAAGCCTGCTGTGCAAGTTCTGTTCGATGTCAGCCTGTGTATTGAGCCGGGTGAGTTTGTAGCGATTGTGGGGGCCTCGGGCTCGGGTAAATCGACGCTGATGAATCTGCTGGGTTGTCTGGATAAACCCAGCAGTGGCAGTTATCTGTTTCAGGGCCGGAATGTTGCGGATTTAAGCCCGGACGAGCTGGCCCAGCTACGTCGGGAAACCTTCGGTTTTGTGTTTCAGGGCTATCACCTGATTCCCACAGAAAGCGCCAGTGAAAATGTCCAGATGCCCGCCATTTATGCGGGTATGGATGAGGACGCACGTGCAGCACGGGCTGCAGAATTACTCAGCAGTCTGGGACTGGCGGACAAGCTGGATAATCGGCCGAATCAGTTGTCCGGTGGCCAGCAGCAGCGGGTGTCCATTGCTCGCGCTCTGATGAATGGTGGCCGTGTCATTCTGGCCGACGAGCCGACAGGGGCACTGGATTCGCGTAGTGGTGCAGAGGTGATGGCCCTGCTGCGCAAGCTGTCAGACTCCGGGCACACCATTATTCTGATTACGCACGACCATGACGTCGCTGCGATGGCAGACCGGATCATTGAAATCCGTGACGGTTGCATCCTCTCGGATAGTCGTCCTGAAGGGGACCAGGAGAGTCAACCCAAGCAGCCCTTGCCGCAGCCCGAGCATCGACGCTCGCCCTGGTTTTCAGAAATCAAGGATGCCGCCCGCAGCGCCTTGCGCAGCATGTTCATCAACCGTCATCGCACGGCCTTGACCTTGTTAGGCGTGATTATCGGGGTGGCCTCGGTCATCGTGATGCTGGCGGTGGGCGAAGGTGCCCGCCAACGGGTCATGGATCAGATGGGCACGATGGGTACCACGATTATTTATTTGAGCAGCTCATCACCGCCCAACGGGGTGGCCAAGGGGCAATTGACGGAAGAGGATCTGGAGGCGATTGGCGAGCTGCCACTGATACGGCGCGTCATGCCCGTGATTGGGGATCCGATTACCGTGCGGCGTGGCAGTGTGGACCGGCAAGTCTATGTGTTTGCCGCCAATGAAACCATGCCGGACATTCACCGCTGGCAACTGGCACAAGGCCGTTATTACACCGATGCCGAGGACCGGGATCTGGCTCCTTTGGTTGTCTTGGGCTATCGCGCTGCCAAGCATTTCTTCCCGGATATGGAGGTGCCCTTGGGTCAGCAGTTGCTGATCGGCAATTCTCCCTTTGAAGTGATCGGGGTGATGCAGGAACGGGGTGCCGACTCGGGCGCACAGGACTATGACGATATGGTGTTTGTGCCCTATCACGCGGCGCGTGCTCGTGTGTATCAGGCCCAGACACAACCGGATTACGTCGTCATTGATGCGCAGGACAGCTCCACTGTTCTGGAGGCAGAACAAGACATGCGCCAGTTACTGACGCAGCGTCACGGTGGCCGGGAAGACTTTTCTATTGGTAATGCAGCGGCTCGCTTGCAGGCTGAAGCGTCTACCCGTCAGGCCATGAGCATGATGCTGGGCCTGATTGCTGCTGTCTCGCTGGTGGTGGGCGGTATTGGTGTGATGAATGTGATGCTGATGACGGTGCGTGAACGTACGCGAGAAATCGGCATACGCATGGCAACCGGTGCGCGGCAAAGCGACATCATGCGGCAGTTCCTGACGGAAGCTGTCTTGTTGACGATTACGGGTGGTTGCCTGGGTGTATTGGTGGGTGCTCTGGTGGGCCTGGGTTTGATTTTTGGTGGGGTGGATGTGGTGTTTTCCTTGCGGGCTGCCTTGGGCGCCTTCGGCTGCGCCGTTGCGACGGGCATGATTTTTGGCTATATGCCAGCACGGACGGCGGCCGCTCTGGACCCCGTTCAGGCCTTGGCGGGGGAGTAAGCATGGCTCATTACCGATGGATTCTGGGAGCCTTCAGCGGCCTCTTGTTGCAGGCGTGTACATCGCTGTCCTCTGATCTGGAAAAGAGCACACCCAGCTTGCCGCTGGCGTATCAGCAGCAGGGCAAGACAGCCGCCAGTCCGGTCACGGCCAAAGTAGAGGCGCAGTGGTGGCGCGCCTATAACAGTCCGGCCCTTAATACCCTGATGCAGGAAGCGCTGGATGACGTGGCGGTGCTGCGTCAGGCGCAGGCCCGTATCTTGCAGGCCCAAGCCCAGGCGCGGATTGCTGGTGCCAGCTTGTTGCCTGAGTTGCAGGGAAATCTGTCCGCCCAAAGAGATGCGCCGTTTTCTTCCAGCCATGGTGACAGCCGTTCGCAGTATGTGGCCGGTGTGTTCATGAGCTACGAGCTGGACTTGTGGGGACGCAATAGTGCTCAGGCCAATAGCGCCTTGTTCCAGGCACAGGCTGCGGAGTACGAGCTGGATGTACTGCGTGTCAGCGTTCAGGCTCAGGTGGTGCATTTAAGTCTGCAAACCATGGGTGACAAGCAGCGCGTGGCGATTGCCCGTCAAAACCTGGCCGTTGCACAACGCTTGTTGAGTTTGCTGGAAGCACGTTTGCAAGCAGGGGCCGCCTCACCGCTGGAGCTGGCTCAACAGCGTCAGTTGCTGGCGTCTCAGCAACGTAAATTATTGGTGCTGGAAGAGCAGGCCATACGCACGCGGGTGGAGCTTACAAGCTTGCTGGGTCGCACCGAGATTCTGCCCGAACCGCAAGAGGATATTGCCACTTTGCAGGTGCCGGTGCTGGATGCGGGATTGCCGTCGCAGCTCTTGTCGCAGCGTCCTGATATTGCGCGTATTGAGTCCCAGTTGTCCGCTGCCCATGCGGATGTGCATGTGGCTCGTGCTGCCATGTATCCCAGTCTGACTCTGGGTGCGCGGGCAGGGGCATCGGGTAATCATTGGGAAGAAAGTTTGCGCCATCCCGTCTACAGCCTGATCAGCGGGCTGGTGGCTCCTATCTTCAATGCAGGCCGTCTGGAGGCGGGCAAGGATTTAAGTGACGCCCGTTTGCAGGAGTGGCTGGCTCAGTATCGCCAGACCATTGTGCGGGCCTATATGGATGTCGAAGGCGTGCTGGCGCAGTTGCATAGTCTGGATGCCCAGGCGCAGACGATGGAGCTGGAATGGGAGCAAGCCAGGCTGGCGTTTCAACTGGCCGAAGCACGTTATCGCTCCGGCTCGGAAACTTTGCTGTCTTTACTGGATGCGCAGCGTACTTTGTACGCCGCTCAGGATGTACGCGTCAGCTTGATGCAGTCGCGTTTGCAGTCCCGCGCGGCGCTCTTCCGAGCGCTGGGCGGAGGCTGGCAAGCCGGTTCAGGCGGCCTGGCTGATCAGGGGACGGTGGCAGAGGCTGGGGTCTAGCAGGCTGGCAGCCGCCTCATCCAGCAGGATGTGGGTGTTGGCGTGCTGTTTCAGTGCTGTGAAAGGCAGTTCAGGCGTGATACCGCCTTCCTGATAGTTCAGCATGGTGCGAGCCTTGTGCTCGCCCGTCACCACCAGGGCAATTTCACGGGCGCTCAGAATATCGGCAATCCCCATGGTGATGGCCGATGCAGGCACTTCATCCATGGAGTCAAAAAAGCGGCTGTTGTCGATGCGAGTGCGCTCGGACAGGGCGACCACGTGAGTGCGGCTGTCAAAGGGTGTACCGGGTTCGTTAAAACCGATGTGGCCATTGGTGCCTACGCCCAGCAGTTGCAGCGCAACGCCACCACAGGCAGCAATCCCGGCCGAATAATCCTGGCAGTGTTGCTCCAGCTCTGTGGTCAGGCCATTAGGCAAGTGCAGACGCGCGGTATCAAAGGGTAAAAGGCCGAACAGGTGCTGGCGCATGTAGCAGGCGTAGCTTTGCTCGTGCGTTGCCGACAAGCCTACATACTCATCCAGATTGAAGCTGTTGATCTTGGAGACATCCAGCCCATTGGCGCGCACGTCCTGTACGAAACGGGCGTACACGGGTTCCATGGTCCCTCCCGTTGCCAGACCCAGCGTTGCTTCAGGATTTTGACGAATAATGTCCTGGAGGCGGGCGCTCAGGTGGGCTGCAATGGCGGCGGAATCGGGGAAGACTAAAAACATAATCTTGTTCTTCGTATGGGCTGATTAAGTTGAAAAAAAACTTCGCCGCAAGCACGGCGAAGTTTGATCTTCCGAAATTCTAATGGGACAAAGACGTAACGTCAGTTTTTTTTTGCAAGCAAGTGACACCTTTTAGACATCTTGTTTGCCGGTCTCTCCCAGGAAACCACCACTTTGACGTGCCCATAAACGAGCGTACAGACCACCTTGCTCCAGCAGTTCCTGGTGGCTGCCCTGTTCGATGATGCGGCCCTGATCCAGCACAATCAAGCGGTCCAGTGCGGCAATGGTAGACAGACGGTGAGCAATGGCGATCACTGTCTTGCCGTGCATCAGGGTGTTCAGACTTTCCTGAATAGCGGCTTCCACTTCGGAATCCAGTGCGCTGGTCGCCTCATCCAGTAACAGGATGGGGGCGTCTTTCAGCATCACGCGGGCAATCGCCACACGCTGACGCTGACCGCCAGAGAGCTTCACGCCACGTTCGCCCACATGGGCATCCAGACCTTCACGACCCTGACGGTCGTGCAGTTGCGGGATGAAGTCAGCAGCGGCAGCACGATCTACGGCCATATGCAGCAGTTCGTCACTGGCGTCGGGGCGACCATACAGGATGTTGTCGCGCATGGAACGGTGCAGCAGGGAGGTATCCTGCGTCACCATGCCAATCGCGGCACGCAAGCTGTCTTGGGTGACGTGGGCAATGTCCTGGCCATCAATGCGGATGGTGCCGCTATCCACATCATGGAAACGCAGCAGCAAGTTGACCAGCGTGGATTTGCCCGCGCCCGAACGTCCGATCAGGCCAACACGCTCGCCCGGTTTGATCACCAGATTGAGCTTGTCGATAACCTGACGGCTTTTGTCGCGGTAGGCAAAGCTGACGTCCTGGAATTCGATACGGCCTTGCTCGATCTGCAGGGGCTTGGCATCGGGCGCATCCACCACGGTAGGTTCTTGCGTCAAGGTGTTGATGCCATCCTGAATCGTGCCCACGTTCTCGAACAGATTAGTCAGCTCCCACATCAGCCAATGGGAATGGCCGGACAGACGCAGCGCCATGGCAATGACGGCTGCCACGACACCGGCGGTGGACTGATCAATCGACCACAGGTACAAGGCCAGACCGGCCGAGCTGATCAGCAAGAGCGTGGCCAGCACATGGTTGGCCACTTCAAACATGCTGATCAAACGCATCTGGGCGTGGCCCGTTTCCTGGAAACGGCGCATTGCATTCTTGGCGTGATCTGCTTCACGACGCGTGTGGGCAAACAGCTTGACGGTATTGATATTGGTGTAGGCGTCGGTAATGCGGCCTGTCATCAGTGCACGGGCATCAGCCTGGGCTGCACCGACTTTACCCAGACGGGGCACAAAGTACACGCAGGCCAGTGCGTAGCCCACCAACCAGAACAGGAAGGGCAGGATCAGCAGGAGGTCAAAGCTGCCCGCCAGAATCAGGATACCGATCAGGTAAGCGCTCATGCCCACGACCACTTCTACGGCCATGAACAGGGTTTCACGCACCGCCAGAGCGGTTTGCATGATCTTGGTCGTGATGCGACCGGCGAACTCGTCCGCGTAAAAGGACATGCTCTGGTTCAGCATCAACTTGTGAAACAGCCAGCGCAAGCGCATGGGGAAGTTGATGGCCAGCACCTGGTGCATGACCAGCGTATGCAGGCCAATCAGCACCACGCTGCCCAGCAGAACCCCGGCAATGGTCAACAGTGTGCCGCCTTGCTGACTCCAGAATTGGGCCGGTTCAATCGAGGGCAGCCAGTCCACGATAAAGCTGAGCAGGGCGAACAGCATGGCCTCGTAGGCCGACAGGCCAATAGAGGTCAGTGTCATCAGGCCAATCCAGCCGCGCGAATTTTTCGTGCAGGACCAGATGAAGGCGAAAAAGCCTTTGGGAGGGGTTTCTACTTGTTGTTCGGGATAGGGATTTAATCGACGTTCAAAGAATGACAGCACCGAATGGGCTCCAGCGGACGGCCTTAAGGATGAGAGGCCGTTTAGACAGATAGAAAACTGCTTCTGGGGTATGGAAACAGCAATTTTTGATGGTAACGCAGACGCCCAGATCCGCTGAAGAAAACCTGATAAAAACACAGTCTTTGTGTCTTGAAAGTGTCAGATATTGACCACGGTGTACGTTTTTGGGGTCTGGAAAAGAACATCCAGACCCCAAACAGAGAACGGCAGTGACTTCTTGAAGGTAAGCAGACTTAGTAAGCCACCACCTGACCGTCTTTACGCGGGTCGGAGCCGCCCACGTAATGATTGCCCTGGCGCAGAATCAGTTGTGCACCACCAAAGGCGAACACACCGCTGCCGGGTTCAACGACGACTTCATGACCGCGATCGCGCAAAGCTTGAACCAGAGCGGGATCGAAAGTAGGTTCTACCGCGACGCCACGGCCACCTGTCACGCGCCAGCGTGGGGCATCGGCGGCGGCTTGCGGGTTCTGGCCGTACAGCAGAACACGCAGCGCCATTTGCATATGGCCTTGCGACTGGAAGGGGCCACCCATCACACCAAACGACATTTGAGGCGTGCCATCGGCATTCATGGCAAAGGCGGGAATGATGGTGTGCGAGGGGCGCTTGCCACCGGCCACTTCATTCACATGACCGGGGCGCAGGGTAAAGCCATGACCACGGTTCTGCATGCTGATGCCGGTGCCGGGCACGACCACGCCGGAACCAAAGCCCATGTAGTTGGATTGGATCAGGGAAACCATCATGCCGCTGGAGTCGGCGGCGGTGACATAGACCGTGCCGGAGGCGCCAGGCAGGCCATGTTTGGGATCGCCCGCCTTGTCCATTTGAATCAGGGCAGCGCGTTCGCGCAGATAGGCCGGGTCCAGCAAATGCTCGGGCTGATGAATCATGTGCTCCAGATCTGCGTGGTGCTCGTACAGATCGGCAAAAGCCAGTTTCATCGCTTCAATGCTCAAGTGCACCGTGTCGATATGATCCAGCGGCTGCTGGCCGATACCGGCCTGTTCCATGATGCCCAAGGCCATCAAGGCGGCCAGACCCTGACCATTGGGGGGGATTTCATGGATGACAGATTGCGCAAAGGGATGGCTGATGGTGCCGCACCAGTTCGCGCGGTGTTCGGCCAGATCCTGCTCGTCCATGGCACCGCCATGCAGGCGAGAAAAGTCGGCAATGCGCTTGGCCAGTTCGCCCGTATAGAAGTCCTGACCTTGTGTGGCGGCGATACGTTCCAGCGTATTGGCCTGATCCTGATTCTGATACCACTGACCGGCTACGGGGGCTTTGCCATCACGCAAAAAGGCTTCGGCAAAACCGGGTTGATCGCCCAGGCGCTGGCGACCCAGTTCCCACAAACGCGCGATCACGGGCGAGACCGGGAAGCCTTCTCGGGCGTAATGAATCGCGGGGGCGGCGACTTGCTCCAGACTCAGGCGGCCCAGCTTGCTGGACAGCTCGGCCCAGGCGGAGACGGCACCGGGAACGGAGACACTTTCCCAACCCTTGTCGGGGATGGCAGCGTGACCTTTGAAGCGGTCCGGTGACCAGCCACGGGGCGAGCGCCCGGAGGCGTTCAAGCCATGTAATTCTTTACCGTCCCAGACGATGGCAAAGGCATCGCTGCCTATGCCGCAACCCGTGGGCTCGACCACCGTCAGGGCGATGGCGGCCGCCAGAGCGGCATCGACCGCATTGCCACCGGCTTGCAAGATACGCAGGCCCGCTTGTGCGGCCAGAGGGTGAGAGGTGCTGACCATGTTCTGGCCAAGTACCGCAGAGCGGGCGGACGGGTAGGGGTTGTTCCAGTCCATACAGGTGTCAGTCTTGTTCATTGAATCTGTATTCCAGTCAGTTGGATCAGGCCTTGCCAACGTGCGCTGTCCTCGCGAACCAGAGAGACAAACTCTTCTCGGCTGGTGCTGCGGGGTTGGTCCACGCCCAATGTTTGCAGGCGCGAGCGTACTTTGGGGTCCTGAATGGCATGTGTAAAAGCCTCATAAGCTTTGTCACGGATTTCGTCGGGCAGGCCTGCGGGTGCGTACAGACCAAACCAGGTCACTGATTCATAGCCCGGCAGGCCGGACTCTTGAAAGGTAGGCAAGTCGGGAGCCAGCGGCGAGCGCTGTTGGCCGGTTACCGCCAGGGCGCGCAACTGGCCACTGTTTACATACGGCATCCCGGTGGGGATGGCGTCCAGTAAAACATGGATGGAGCCGCCCAGCATATCGTTAATG
The DNA here is from genome assembly GCF_026344135.1 of Alcaligenes parafaecalis. Lineage (NCBI taxonomy): Bacteria > Pseudomonadati > Pseudomonadota > Betaproteobacteria > Burkholderiales > Alcaligenaceae > Alcaligenes > Alcaligenes parafaecalis. Next base: position 295,923 of record NZ_JAPKNA010000003.1, read on the forward strand.
GCCTGACCGGTTCCACGGTAAGGCACATGGGACATGACGATATTGGCCTGATTCAAAAAGGCCTCGGTGCCCAGGTGCACGATGGTGCCATTGCCACTGCTGGCGTAGTTCAATTCATCGGGGTGGGCGCGAGCGTATTCAATCAGTTCGGGTAGCGTTTGTGCGGGGACTTTCGGGTTCACCAGCAAGACGCTGGCGGCATCACCCAGATGGGCGATGGGGGTGAAGTCTTTTTCTGCATCGTAGGGCAGGGACTTGTACAGATGCGGGGCAATGGCGTGGGTGCTGCTGGTAGTGAACAGAAGGGTGTAGCCATCGGGCTTGCTGCGAGCCACTTCACCTGAACCAATTGTGCCGCCTGCGCCCGTGCGGTTGTCCACAATGATGTTGGCGTTCATCGCTTTGGCGGCGCTTTCGGCGATCAGTCGGCTGATGACGTCGGTGGCACCGCCGGTGGGGAACGGCACAATCAGGCGAATGGGACGATCCGGCCAATCGCTGGCATGGGCAGCCACGCTGCTGACAGCCAGCACGGCACCTAACAAGGTTTGGGCAAGACGACGCCAGGGCTGGCGTGTCGAAGGGGGCTGCTCTGTGTTCAGGGCTATGCTGGTTTGGCTCATGGCTATCTCCTCAATCAAGAGATGATAGGAAAGGCGATGATGCCGAACCAGCAACAAATAAGCAGGCCAGCGTTGCTATTTTGGCAAGGCTAGCGGGTCGACTTCAAGCTGTGGCAGCAACTCGTCCAGAAAGCGGCGAACAATAGAGGGCAAGCGGCGGCCAGCCAGGGCCTGCACTTCGATTTGGCGGTTCAGCAGACCGCGTTCATGGATGAAACTGGCTTGCAGCAAACCTTGCTCAATCAGATGGCGGGCGGACAGCAAGGCCGAGACAGTCACGCCTGCGCCGGACAAGGCAAATTGATGCAAGGACTGCATATGGTTGCTGCTGAACACCGGGTCCAGACTCAGGTTCTGCGCACTGCAGGCCACATCCATCATTTGCCGCACGGTGGTGTCCGGACCGGGCAAGGCCAATGGGTGGGCCAGGAGGCTTTTCAGGCTGATGCGTTCGGTGCGGGTGACGGGGTGACCGGGAACAGCCAGAGCCATTACCGGGGCATCGCGGCGGAACAAGGTCTTGATGTCTTTTTCAGCCGTTTGGGTGAACTTGATGCCTATATCTATCTGGCCACTTAATAACAGCATGGTGATGCGGTGGGGGGGCAGTACGTCCAGTTGAAAACGTATGCCCTGATGCTTCTGACGGAACTGGGCAATGCACTGGGGCAGCAACTGAGCCGCCAGACCTTCAGAGGAAGCAATACGTATCAAGCCGGTTTGCAGTCCTTGCAGAGCGGCAATATCGTGCAAGGTGCGCTCGGCATCCATGGCGCTGCGGCGCGCATGGGCCAGCAAAAGTTCACCTGCCGCGGTCAGGTTCATGCCACGGGCATGGCGTTCAAACAGAGCCATGCCCAGGTTTTCTTCCAGCCCGCTGATCTGGCGGCTAATGGCAGACGTGGCCACATGCAAATTGCTGGCTGCCTGCGAAATAGAGCCACAACGCGCTACTTCCTGGAAGTAGCGCAGTGCCGTTTCTTGAAGGTGACGTGGGTTCATACCAGACTGCCGCGCAGCTCGGCGGCAATCTCGTAGGAGCGCAGGCGCTTCTTGTGGTCAAAAATATTGGCGTTCAGCATCAGCTCGTTTGCGCCCGTCAGTTGGATGAAACCCTTCATCTGCTCAAGCACTTGCTCCGGCTTGCCAATGGCGGTACAGCTCAGCAAGGAATCCAGCAGATGTTGCGCCGGTGGACTGCATTGCTCGTAATAGTCCTGTACGGGCGGTGGCAATTGGCCGGGGCGACCACTGCGCAGGTTTACAAAGGACTGTTGCCAGGAGGAGGCCAGCAGCTTGGCTTCGTCTTCCGTGTCGGCGGCAAAGACGTTGTAGCCCAGCATGACGTACGGCTTTTCCAGATGTACGGATGGCTGGAACTGACGGCGGTAAACCTCAATAGCATCCATCAACTGAGCAGGTGCAAAATGCGAAGCAAAGGCATAGGGCAGACCCAGAGCGGCCGCCAGTTGAGCCCCGAACAAGCTGGAACCCAGAATCCAGACAGGCACATTCAAGCCTCGGCCTGGCACGGCCATGATGCGGTTGCGTGGTTCGTCGGACATGTAGTCCATCAGCTCCAGCACATCGCGCGGGAACTGGTCGGGGTCGCTGTTCAGATTGCGGCGCAAGGCACGGGCGGTTTCGGGGTCAGAACCGGGGGCGCGGCCTAAGCCCAGGTCGATACGGCCGGGGTAGAGAGAGGCCAGTGTTCCAAACTGTTCGGCGATAACTAGCGGCGAATGGTTGGGCAACATGATGCCGCCTGCGCCCACGCGGATACGGCTGGTCTGGCTGGCAATGTGCCCGATCAGCACCGATGTGGCCGCGCTGGCAATACCGGGCATGCCGTGGTGTTCGGCCAGCCAGTAACGGTGATAGCCCCATTGCTCGGCATGACGGGCAATGTCCGCCGAACAGCGAAAAGACTGGGCCGGGGTGGAACCCTGAACAATAGGGGACAGGTCTAGAACGGAGAGCGGATAGCTTGGCGTCATGGCATCAGATTCAAATTGGACTCGGGATATAGTCGAGCCATCGTTAGGCAGCGTCAAGTAAACCCATAGCATAGGCAAGGATGTTCAGATGAAAGAAACCAGTCGTCGCACCGTCAATCATTACCAGGACCATGCGCTGGCCTATCGGGACGGCACCTGGGATCATGACGTCAGCCAGAATCGTCAGGCCTTGTTGAGCGCCATAGCGGCACAGGGGCCTGTGGATATTCTGGATCTGGGCTGTGGACCGGGTCGGGATCTGGTGGCGTTTCAGGCAATGGGCCATCGCCCTGTTGGTCTGGATGGTTGTGCCGCCTTTGTGGAAATGGCCCGTCAGCAAACCGGCCTGACAGTTTTGCACCAGGATTTTCTGGATTTGAAACTGCCCGCCGCCGCCTTTGATGGCGTGTTTGCCAATGCTGTTTTATTCCATATTCCAAGCGCAGAACTGCCGGGTGTGCTGGCTGCTTTGCGGCATAGCCTGCGACCGGGAGGAGTCTTGTTTGCCTCGAATCCACGTGGGGAAGGACAAGAAGGTTGGCATGGTCAGCGCTATGGCTGTTACTACAATTGGGAGCAGTGGTCACAGCGCCTGGAGCAGGCGGGCTTTGACTATATTGATCACTTTTATCGTCCGACTGACAAGCCGCCGCAAGAGCAACATTGGCTGGCTTCCTTGTGGCGCGTACCGGTCCCCGAGTGAGCAAAATGGTGAATCGCTGACCTGGGTACTTAGACGATTGTTTTATATAGGGATTTATTGTTAATACAGGGGTTTTCCCTATTTTTATGCACATCTTTTGTGGATAAGCCTGTTTCCGGTCGCCTGGGCGAGTCCTGGGGAAAAAAAATGGTAAAGAATTGTCGATTCTCTGATCAGCTATTTTAAGTGCTTGATTCAATTGCCTTAAGTGCAGTGATTCACGGTTTATCCTGTGACTTGTCCACATTTTACGGGGATAAGCTGGCGCTTATTTTCCGATTTGGCTGTTTTCTATTCGCCCTTTTTAAGTGGTTGATACTTCAGCCTGTTTTTCTGATTTGCCCAGTTTTTCCTATGAGCTATCCACAGTTTTCGGGGATAAGATGGAGTGCTTGTCCAACTTGGGTTCGGGCCCGTCCCAAGGCTATGATGCGCACTAGCAATGTTTACCCTTAGCGGCCAGTCCCTTCGGTGCTTTGCCCTTTAATTGAGGAGATTGAAACGTGGAAAAATTGCAAGCCTGGATGACAGAGTTTCCCGCCGTGGTCGCGATTGCGCTTAACGTCGTGATCGCTTTGTTGATTCTGATTATTGGCTGGTGGCTATCCGCCGTCGCTGGTCGTGCGATCAAGCGAATGGCGGCTCGCTCTCCCCGTGTGGACCCGACCATTGTGCCTATGGCTCAGTCCGTCACGGTCTGGACGATTCGCATCTTTGTGCTGATTGCGGTACTGGCTCGTTTCGGTGTGCAGACCGCCAGCATTATCGCGGTGCTGGGTGCTGCCGGTTTGGCGGTAGGTCTGGCTTTGCAGAACACGCTGCAAAATATCGCCGCTGGCATCATGCTCTTGATGCTGCGCCCTTTGCGTGCCGGTGAGTTCGTGTCGGTCGTCGGTAAAGGCGACGGCACCGTGCTGGAAGTGGGTTTGTTCCTGACCCGCTTTGAGCAAGTGGATGGCATTCAGTTCACCCTGCCCAATAGCCTGATCTGGGGCAATCCCATCATCAACTACAGCCGCAACCCGACCCGCCGTTTGGACTTTGGTGTGGGCGTGCGTTATGGCGATGATCTGGACCTGGCCATCAAGCTGCTGCAAGGCTTGCTCAATGAACATCCCAAGGTGCTGAAAGACCCTGCTCCCTTGGTTATGGTCATGGAGTACAAGGACAGCGTGATCACGGTTAATTTGCGCGCATGGATCAATGCAGCAGACTTCTGGGATGCCCGTTTTGATCTGTACCGCCGTGCTGTTCAGGTATTGAATGAGGCTGGTTTGCAGACTCCAGTGCCTGTACGAGAAATCGTGCAAACGAGTGGCGAGAAAAAGGCCGCTTAAGTCCTGGGTTCAGGGTCTGATTTCCAGACCCTGAACATGATCTTGTCGGGTTCAGGCCCGTGCGATTCTGATCTAAAATAGAAATGCCCCAAGCCTTGCTTTTAGCGGCTTGGGGCATTTTTTCGGGTTAGTCAGCATTGGGTTTGTTTCAGGTTTCACCCATACTGTACTCTTTGCTTTCGCGCTGTTTTTCTAGCTGCCCACACGATGTTTCTGATCGACGAAAAAATCACGGTACGACGCCTGGAAGTTCTGCTGGCCTTTTTGGAAGCAGGTACGATTGCGCGCGCCGCCGAGCAACTGGGCACCAGTGCCGTCAGTGTGCATCGGGCATTGAAAAGCCTGGAAGAAGGCTTGCGCTGCCCCTTGTTCTTGCAGGAAGGGCGCAATCTGGTGCCACAGGAGTCGGCCCGTGAACTGGCCGAGGCGGCTAAAGAAACCATACGCACCTTGCAGCATGGCATTGATGCTGCCCGTGAAGCCGGAGGTTATTCCTCGGATCAGTTGCGCATTGGCTCGATGTATTCGCTAACGATTCGTCTGGTGCCACGTCTGTTGGTGGAGCTGAAGGTCCACAAGCCTTTATTGCAGATTGATCTGGTCCTGGACTCTAACGAGAAGCTGCTGCAAAAGCTGCGGGGTGGTCATATCGACGCGGCCTTGATCGAGCTGCCGCAAGAGCAGCCGGATGATCTGGAAGTGCTGCCCATTTTTGATGATGAGCTGATGTTTGCGGCTCCTATGGATTGGCAAGGCGCGGACTCGTCCGTGGTGGATCTGGAGCGCTGTTCCAAGGAGCGCTTTGTGTCGTTGACTGATGACTTTGCGACAGGTCGGGACATGCAGCGCATGTTGGCCAAAGCCGGGTTCGATGCCGATATTGTGATGCGCACCGGAGACATCTTTTCCTTGATGAGCCTGGTTAGCGGAGGGGTGGGATGCTCACTTTTACCTGCCCGTGCCAAAGAAGTTTTCTCTGACAAGATTCAGTGGCTAAGTCTGGAGCCGCAGTATCAACATTCGCAACGCATTGGCCTGGTTTGCATGAAGTCGCGCGAGCGCAGCCCGAATGTCTTGAGCCTGTTGCGGGCCTGCCGAATCGTGCGGACTCAGCTAGAAAAAGAAGGGCAGAAATCGGCCTGAGCTATCCCGCCCATCTGGATAACCAGCGCTGCAACCCGTCCAGGGTTTGAAACTCGTCCACACTACGCGCCGGAATCTCCGGATAGCGCTGATTCCACATGGTCGCCAGGCTGCGCCCCGGTCCAATTTCCAGCACTACATTTGGCTGTCGTTCTTCAATCTGCTCCATGCAGGAATCCCATTGCATGGTTTGCATGATCTGCGCCGATAAAGCCTGCGCTGCGGTGGCGGCGTTATGCACCCAGACACCGGCATTGGTCGGCCACGGCACCTTTGGGGAAGCCAGTTGGCTTTGATTGAGCTGCTCTTGAAAGGCTTGGGCCGCGCTGCTCATCCAATGGGTATGGGATGCAATGTTCACGGCCAATGGTGTGCAACGAGCCCCTTGTTCCTGAGCGAATTTCTCCAGCGCGGCGAGCTGACTGCGGGGGCCTGCACATACGGCACTATCGGGGCCATTGCGTATCGCCAATGCCGCGCCGTGTGTCTCGCACCATTGTTCAATGGTCCGAATTGAAACCCCGCTGATCGCCAGCATGCCACTGTCTTGTCCGGCTCCAGCCTGGTCCATCAGGGCGGCTCGTCGGCCAGCCAGTTTGACGGTGTCGCTGGCGGATAGAACGCCCGCCACTGAAGCGGCAGCCAGTTCGCCAATGCTATAGCCTGCTACCGCCACCAGGGATTGAGAGGACGCTTGTAGAATAGGAAGCTGTTCTTGCAGTTCCTGCCAGGCCGCCAGTGCGCATGCCGTCAGCACGACTTGAGCATGAGCGTTGGTACTGGCCCACTGGGCATCGCGCATGGCAGCACGCCAATCGGGGACATGCAGTTGCTCCTGCATGTGCAGCAGCAAAGGGGGTGCCGGATTAATCCAGGGCAGCATCTGGGCGTGCTGCATGCCTTGCCCGGAAAACAGCAGGGCGATTTTCATAGTCAGGCTCCAGTAGGGCGGCGCTGGCTGGCGCAACCGGGTGCATAGGCTTGCAGACGGTCCAGCCAACAGCAGGCCGACAAGGTATCGGCTGCGCCTCCGGGGGATAAGCGGCGTTCCATGAATGCCTGATGCACAGCTTGTGCGCGCTGCAGGGCATCCGGGGTAAAAACACTGCCTTCCTGCAGATACTGCGCGGCGCAGCGGCGCGCGTAGTGTAGCCCCTCCAGTCCGCCACGATGGGCCAGATTACTATCGTCCAGGATCGCCATAACAGAAAAGAGAGTATGCAAACCCACAGTCTGCAACTGCTGTTCTGCCACTGGTGTGCTGTGCGGAGACAAAGTTTTGACAGCGACTTGCCAGGCGGGCCAGGCCGTTTCAAACAAGGTGGGAAAGCCCTGGGCTGCTTCCTGGTTCGCGCCTTGCAAGCCATAGCGGCGTACCGCCCGTCCGCCCGGCAGTGCGGACGAAGCTTGCAGGCTGCGGGCCTGTAAAGCCGCCCCCCATAATGTGTGAAGTTGGTCCCGAATCGTGGCGGGAGTCAGGGTGCGAAAAGGAAGGCAGGCGCCTGCGGCTGCGCACAACAAGCCCAGCATGAAGATAGCTCCACGGTGGGTATTGATGCCCCCCGTGGCTGCCTGCATGCGAGCTTCCGCTGCAATCCCGCGAGTTTGCAGTTGGCTGAATGGAACACGCTGTTGGCCCAGGGCCGCCATGTCGGTGAAGTAGTGGCGCAAGGCAAACAGACTGCGATAAAACGTGCTGGCATCCATATCGTCGTGGCTGCCGCTGTCGAGCAAGGAAACCAGCCCCGGTTTGGGGGCAAGAATCAGCTCGTCATACAGCGCCAGAACGGCTGCTCGACCTATGGCTGCGCAGCTCCAGGAACGGGATGGATCGTTGGAGTCTTGGATAGCAGGCCGCTTGGCCAATACCGTCTGTTCAATAACATCAAGCAGCATGGGAAGACTCCAGAATGGGGGCGTGCTCGGGCCAATCCGAGTGTGCCTGAATGCGTAAACCATGAGTGCGTTTGATCAGGACTTTGCTGCTGGCACCGCTGCGCCACTGTTGCCACTCGCGCCAGGCAATAGCGTCGTCGTTGGGAAACAGCAGTTCGCCATCCAGACGGGGCAGACCTGTGATGTCACCGGCTTCTGTCAGTATCTTGACCAGACGATCTGCCTGCGTGGCACTTTGCACGGGCAGCATCAAATCCAGATCCGAGCCTTCACGTACATAGCCTTGCCCGGTGATCAATTCCCAGCCGTAGCTGCCATAGACCTGTGCCATGCAGCCTTGTACCTGCAATTGCTGGCATAAGCTCAGCCAGTCTTGCGCCAGGGAAACGGGCAGTAAAGTCTGGGCCTCATGGGCAGGTGGGAAGCCTCCCCACGCCAGACTGAAGGCGTGGGGAACGATCAGGGATAGACGCTGCCGTCCCCAATCCGTGGGCAAAGGAATCCCTGCTTGAAGTTGCCCGCTGCGCAGTTCACCCGCTTGACGGCTGACTACCAGCGGCCACCCTCTGGCCTGCCATTGGCGCAAGCACTGATAGGCATGGCTGGCAGGTTCCAGATCAGCCAGCACTTGTTCCCATGCGATGCTTTGCAGGGTGATCAAGTGGTGACGTCGAGCGGGCAGCGGGGCTGTCATCAGGATGCCTGCAAGACCTGTTCAATGATCTGGGCAGCCAGACGGCGGCCACCGCGTTCGGCACCATCAATGGCGCGGTGATCCTGATCATTGGATTGGGTCAGTGCCGCACGCAAGGAGGCACGTAACTGTTCGGGGGAGGTACTGTCCCAGACAGATTGAATGCCACCCATCGCCACGTAGTTGCCTACGCCGGGCGCAAAGACCGGATTGGATTGCGCCAGCTCTTCCAGCATGGCTTCGGGCAGCTTGGTGACGCGGGCCATGGCTGGAATGCGCATGACGCGAATCTCGGCTTCGGGCAGGGCATAGCAGGCATCAGCAATCAGGCCGGAGGTGATGAAACCACCGGACAGGGCCTGGTCGTACACCAGCCCAATAACCTTGTGACCCTTGCGTCGGGCCAGATCCAGACACATGCCCAAATGGGCCATGGCGCGATTGATGCCCAGCAGTTCATCGCGGCGGCGCAGTTGCTGGCCTTGGGTATCGACCAAAAGCAGCAGGCTGCGGCCAGGATGGTTCTTGATGGTGTCCAGCACGGCCTGTGCCTGGGTCAGTGCCAGGGCGACGCCGATGGGGGCGTGTTCGGTGGTGCCGATAACGGCCAGGGTCTGGCCATCAAACTCGGCATTGCCCTGCAAGAACAAATCCTGTTCGGTAATGCTGTGCTGCGTATCGAACAGCGATTGCACCAGTGTTTCCCATTTCATGACAGCGCCTCCTGGCTGCGTAATGCTTTGACGGCTGCAGCGTCCATCTGCCCGACTTGATCGCTTTGTTCCAGCCCCAGCGCTTGCCACAAGGTCTGGGCCTGATTCTCGGTGTGATCCCATTGCTCCACAGGCAGCAGGGCCGCACGTTGTGTCAGCAACTGATGCTCTTGTTCCAGCTCTTCCAGGGTAACGGGGCCACGGGCCGGGTTTTGCAAACCTTGTATGGCAGCGGCGCGGAAAGCGGCCACGGTATCGGACACCAGATCGTCGCAATCCGCCGTTAACCAGCGGTGTTTCCCGCCACTGGTTTGCCAGACCAAAGCGCGGTCTTTGGAGTCGTATTCTTCGACTCCGTGGGAGGCTTCAATCACTTCCGGGCCGGACATGGCCAGACGGCCCACGTCACTCATGATCAGGTGGTTGGTGCAGCGGGCCACAATACCCATGCCACCAAAGCAACCGTTTTGCCCGCCGACCAAAGCAATCACCGGCACACCCGCATTACGTGTATCCAGCAAGGCACGCATCACTTCGGAGACAGCAATCAACCCGGCATTGGCTTCGTGCAAGCGCACACCACCGGACTCCAGCAGCAGCACCACAGCAGCAGGGCGGTCGATCATGGCTCGGCGCAGCAGGCCAACCAGCTTGGCACCGTGGACTTCACCCACACCGCCGCCCATGAATTCGCCTTCTTGTGCCGCCACATACACGGTCTGCCCACCCAGCAAAGCATGGCCGATGGCCACGCCATCATCAAAGGAAGAGGGCACACCCAACTGCGCCAAGTGAGGGCTGCTCAAGCGTTGGGCAGGGGGCAGCCATTCGTGAAAGCTGTTCGCGTCAAACAGAGCCTGGACGCGCTGGCGGGCAGAACATTCCAGATAACTGCTCATGACTGTGTTCCTTGTGCTTGGCTGCGTGCCAGCGCTTCGCTGGCGGCCTGATCCAGGCGCAGGCTGACGACGGCAGGGGTGGCCCCCATATCGTTGATGTCAAAGTGGATACCGGCCAGCGGATGGCGCTGGTGAAAGTCCCGCACCACCGCATCCCAGATCGTGGAGAAGCCACGTGCCGAGGTATGAATGTGGATGGTGCATTCGGGGCTGTCCTTGGGCTCGGCCAGCACCTCCAGATTGCCCGAACCGACGACGCCAACCAGCACAGGCTGGAAGGTGCCAATGGGCTCTTGTCCCTTGAAACTGTAGGCCAGGGTTTCCAGGCCGTGAGGAATGTTTGTCATCGTGATCTCCTAATGCAAATAGCGTGGCGGACCATTACCAGTTACGGAAGCGTGCCGGGGGTTGATACAGCCCGCCGGAGGCTTGAACCAGATCCCGCATGCTGCGTGCGGCCAATAGATTGCGTGTGGCCTGGCGTGGGTCTATGCCCAGATCCTGAGGGCGGCGGATGATGCCGCGATCGCGCAGGTTCTCCACCATGCGGGCATCGCGTCCCAGACCTACTTGTGTGTAGCCCGCAACGCCGCGTATGGCTTGCTCGCGTTCTTCGTCGGTACGGCACAGCAACAGATTGGCGATGCCTTCTTCAGTCAGGATGTGGGTGACATCGTCTCCGTACACCATGATGGGAGGCAGATCCATGCCGGTCTGTTCTTGCAGAGTCCAGGCATCCAGAGTGTCCACAAAAGCGGGGGTCATGTGTTCGCGAAAGGTTTCCACAATTTGCACGACCAGCTTCTGACCACGTGGCGTACCGGCTGCACCTTGACGTCCGGCACGGGCTTGTTGACCGGCCTTCAACCAGGCCGGGCTGGCGTGGCGACGACCGCGTGCATCCGCACCCATATTGGGGGCACCACCAAAACCGGCAATACGGCCCAGCGTGGCGGTGGAGCTATTGCCATGCAGGTCGATTTGCAAGGTGGAGCCGATGAACAGATCGCAGGCATAGTGGCCTGCTGCCTGACAAAAAGCGCGGTTGCTGCGCATGCTGCCATCCGGGCCGGTGAAGAACACATCGGAACGGGCGCGCAGATAGTTTTCCATGCCCAGCTCGGAGCCGAAGGAGTGCACCGATTGCACCCAACCGGCTTCAATGGCCGGGATCAGGGCAGGGTGAGGATTCAGGGCCCAGTGCTGGCAAATCTTGCCTTTCAGGCCCAGCGATTCACCGTAAGTGGGTAGCAGCAATTCAATGGCGGCAGTATCAAAACCGATGCCGTGGTTCAGGCGTTGTACGCCGTATTCCGCATAGATGCCCTTGATCGCCATCATGGCCATCAAGACCTGGATTTCGCTGATCTGAGCGGGGTCGCGGGTAAACAGCGGTTCAATAAAGTGCGGGCGTGGAGCAGGCACCACGAAGTTCACCCAGTCGGCGGGAATGTCCACGCGCGGCAGGCGGGTGGTCTTGCTATCGACCAGCTCGTTGACCTGGGCGATGACAATGCCGCCGGAAAATGCGGTGGCTTCCACAATGGCCGGAGTGTCCTCGGTATTGGGGCCGGTGTACAGATTGCCGTGCTCATCGGCGGCCTGGGCCGCGATGAGCGCGACATTCGGGGTCAAGTCTACAAAGTAACGGGCAAACAACTCCAGATAGGTATGAATGGCACCGATGTTCAGCCGTCCTGCCGAAGCCAGCCTGGCCAGGCGCGCACCTTGCGGGCCGGAAAAGCTGAAGTCCAGGCGGTTGGCAATGCCTTTCTCAAACACATCCAGATGCTGGGGCAAAGCCAGCACGGATTGCACCATGTGCAGGTCATGAATCTGCGCTGGGTCGACTCCTACCAGTGCGTCGGCCAGAAAGTCGGCCTGCTTCTGGTTATTGCCTTCCAGACATACTCGATCTCCTACTTGTAATACGGCTTCCAGCAAGGCGCTGGCTTTATCCGTGCTGCATATTTTGCCTTGCAAAGAGTCTCCCAGTGCGCGGCTGGCACGTTGCAGTCTTTGCTGGCGGGCTTGATTCTTAAGATTCCAGTTGCTGTCCGTCATTGGGTTTCCCTGTCATACCTCTGTCGATGTGATCCGTTAAATAAGCTGCCTGACCCTTCAGGATCGCAGTTCAGGCAGCGCGATAGTTAATGTGCCCAGGCGATGGGCAATGCGGGTGGCCGCTTCCAGCAGCAGGTCGTCCTGCCCGGGGCGGGCGGCCACTTGCAGTCCCAAAGGAAGCCCGTGATTGCCAAAGCCGATGGGCAAGTTGATGCATGGAATGCCCAGTGCCGTCCAGGCACGACACAGCACCGGATCGCCGGTGGTTTCACGCGTGGGGGCTTCGCCCAAGGCGGCCGCACACAGGATCAGGTCTGCGTCGCCGAAGATCAGCTCGGGATGGCGCTTGACCTGATTGATCAGGCTTTGGGCCTGGATCAGTTCGGCGGGCTGGGTCTGTGCACACTTGTCCAGATAGGTTTGCAAGGCAGGCGAGAGCAGTTCCAGGTGCTGCTGGCGTTCATGGCTTAAATGGGCCAGTACCTCAGCCCCCATGACGGCTTGCTGCGCGTAGGTCAGTTCGCCAAACAGCTTGTCCTTGTCGCTAAGCTGAACCTCAAACTGGCCATCATCCGTTTTCAGATGGCCGACGCTTGCTTCCAGTCGATCACGCAGATCCTCGGCAATATCCTCCCACCAGGGTGTGTGCAAAAAGCTCAGGCGCAAAGGGGCTTGCAGCAGGACTTGCGATACTTCTGGCGTACTGCGCAGTGCGTTGAAAACACGGCGCACATCCTCCAGACGCTGGCCCAAAATCCCCAGGGTATCCAAAGAGGGGCTGATGGTTTTCAGCCCGCTGCTGGGTAGGGCTCCAAAGCTGGGTTTGAAGCCGTAAATACCGCAGAACGTGGCCGGACGTATGACTGAGCCGGCCGTTTGTGTGCCCAAAGCGACGGGCACTACATTGGCGGCCACCGCCGCCGCGGAGCCCGACGATGAACCGCCCGGCGTGTGCTCCAGATTCCAGGGATTGCGGGTTTTAGGGGGGCTGAACAGGGCAAATTCCGTGGTCACGGTTTTCCCAAAAGGCACCGCTCCGGCAGCTCGCAATGCCTGCACAATGGCGGCATCCTGCGTGGGGCGGTTGTCCCGGTAAATGGGCGAGCCATAGGTGGCTGGAGCATCGGCGGTATTGATCAGGTCTTTGATGCCGACCACCAGCCCCTTCAGGGGGCCGGTGCTCTGCGCTTGATCCTGGGCAACACGCCGTACCTGCTCCTTGTCCAGATGGGCAAAGGCCTGAATCAGATCCTCAGTTTGCTCATAGCGGGCAATAGCCGCTTCTGCCGCCTCCTGGCTGGATGTCTTGTTTCGGGCAGCGAAATCAGTCACAGACATGGCGGGTCCTTAGAGCGTGAAAGGAGCAATAAGAATAGCAATCGTCAAAATGACGGTGCCAATCAAAAAGGCTACGACGGTAAAGCCCATCACTTGTCGCACATTCAGGCGGGCAATGGCCAGTACGGGCAGGAGCCAGAAGGGCTGGATCATATTGGCAACGGCTTCACCAAAGGCTACGGCCATGGACATCAGGCCCAGATAGGCGGGGCTGTCCTGACCAATCGCCAGAGCGGACTGCACGGCAATCGGGCCTTGCACCCCCCAGTGTCCGCCACCCGAAGGGACAAATAGCGAGATGATGATGGAGGCGATGAAGGTCAAAAAGGGCAGGGTGTATTCATTGGCGCCGGTGACCAGGGCCGAGGACAGAATCTCTTCCAGCGCACGGCCGCCATCCATGGGGATGTAGGCCAGCAAACCCATGATGCCGCCGTATAGCGGATATTGCAGAATCAGCGGACCAGCGGTCTTGGCGGACTCGACAAACGCTTTGATAAAGCGGATAGGGGTCCAGTGCAGCAGGGCACCGGTCACGGTGAACAGCATGATCATGGATGAGATGTTCAGCGCAAAGCCGCTGCGCACGAAGTAGTACATACCCGCGGCAAAGAACAGCACATTCAGAATCCACAGATTTTCCAGCTTTTCAGCGGGGGTCTTGGGCTTGTCCTTGGGCAGGTCTTTTTCAATATCGGCAAAGACGGCTGGATCGGGCGGCAAGGCGTAGTCCGGCTCCATGCGCCAGATGGTCAGAAACAGCAGGATGATCAAGGCTACAACCGGAATCCAGCTATAGGGCTGGAAGATGGTCAGGCTGAAAGGCACCGTCATGCCCGTCAGTTGATGGATGACGTTGATGGGACTGCTGGGGTCGGTATTGGCCAGGGCAATGGAGCTGGACAAACCTTGAGTCCAGAGCAGATAGCCCATATAGCCCGAGGCAATCAGATACCCGAAATGCACATTGGGCAGACGACGGGCGACTTGTCGGGCCACCAGGGCACCGGCAACCAGACCCAGGCCCCAGTTCAACAGGCAAAAGATCGAGCCCACAGCAAAGCACAGCAGGGCACCTTCAACTTGAGTGCGGGCGCGGGAAGCCAGCCAGATGATGGCGCGTTTTAAAGGAGGGGCTTCGGCCAGGGTGTAGCCCGTCACCAGAATCAGCACCATTTGCAGAGCAAAAGTGAAAATGCTTTTGGGTCCCCATACGCCGCGATACCAGGCATCCACCATTCCTCCGGGGGTGGCGCCATCGACAAACAGGGCAATCAATCCAACAACCAGCAAACTCAGGATGACCGCAAATAAATACGGGTCGGGCATCCATTTTTCTACGTAACGCACGCAGATATTGGTGAAACGGGTTAGCAAGTTTGGCCTGGGTTTGGCCGAGATGGTAGCAGTGGTGTTCATAATGAACTTATCCTTGTTTTTGTCTCCCCGACCTGGCTAGTGGGTCGGCTTCTGGATTCGGATGCTGGATACACAGTCCCGCTAGCGCATACTCCTCGGTGTTGACTGTTGCCTGTATCTCGCCTTCCTTGTTTTTATGGCGTGTCCCTTAGGGGGCTTATCGTTGTGCCCACAAGATAGCGACAGGCCCGGCAGGGGATCAATAAAGCAAATGTCGGTTTATTTACGCGAGGCGAAACGATGGCGCGTTAACCCTAGGGAGATAAGGGTGTGCAGGCGTTTGTACAGGCGGCTTTGGGTATAAAGCGGACTGTTTTCTTGCAGATGGAGATATTTAGCTAAAACGAACTGATTAGAGGATCAGTTTGAATGGGGGCAGGGCGCTGTTTGAAACTGGGCGGCTTTTTTCAGGAGCCATCTTGGGATGAGTGCTGCTTGGGGAGGGGCCAGGCTTATCGTCGGCGTAGTTTCCCTCGTCTTGACAGGCTGAGCTTGGATGAGCCATCTGCGTTGATTGGAAAAGCAGGTAGAGGGAACGAGGTTTGAAACGTAAAAAAGCACACAGGGAGCGCTGTGTGCTGATGAGGGTTTTAACGGTCCCGGCACCGCTCAGAGACGGAAATCCGCCCAGACCTAAAATTTGTCGGCCACTGAATCCAGCGCATCGCGCAGTAAACCGGCAATTTCTTTTTGGCGTGGTGCTGGCATGCGCTCGGTAATGGCGGTGACACTCATGGCCAGAATCGGGCGGCCTTTGTGGTCGCACAGGGCACAGCCCACACCCAAAGCGCCACGCACCGCGTAGTTGCCTACGACCGAGTAGCCACGAATACGGGTGTTGGTGACCAGTTGACGCATCTCGCGTTGAGTCATGCCGCCGTACTGGTCAAGCTGATTGGCATTGCGCTCGATAATCTGTTCGATGGCCTCGTCGCCCAAGGTCGCCAGATAGGCCATGCCACCGGAACCTACCCCTAAAGGCTGACGCTTGCCTACATAGGTCGCCAGAATCTGCACCGGGTAGGGGCCGATTTCGCGCCACAGGCTGATGGAATCATCACCATCGCGTCCCACCAGAAAGACCGCATCGCCGGTAAGCTGAGCCAGCTCCTGCATGATGGGCTGCATGATGGTGACACGCGGGTCCAGTCCAAACAGGCCCTGATCCTGGCGCGTGGCGCTGTAACGGCGGCTATGGCTGCTGTTTTGCACCAGACCGTGATCGATCAGGGCGGCCAGCAGTCTATAGATCGTGGGGCGCTGCAATTGGGTGGCGCGCGACAGGTCAGTCACGCTCAATCCTTTGCCTTGATGATTTTGCAAAGTCTTGAGCACCAGCAGGCCGCGTTGCAAGGTACGCGGCCCAGCCTGATCCTGCGGTTCTACGGTCTCGGGAGTGTTCATGCTTGAAAACAGCTAATGCTTACCGAAAAGTAACTCAGTAAGAATATACGCCAGCCGAGAAAGTGTCCACTGTGTGATCGCGCATTCAAGACAATGCCCGCTGGGTGAAGCGGGCATGAGGGACAGAGCCGTCGAGTATGGACTTTAGCGGTGTTCCGGGCCTGCCGACTCGTCTTTGCGCTGTTCGGGGATAGGGTGGCCCGCTGTTTTCGCAGTTTTGATCATGGCGGTGCACAGGCCACGCAACATATCGACTTCGTCCAAACTAAGCTGGGCGCGCCCCAACAGGTGCTGCATGCGGGGCACCAGCTTCTTGGGGTGTTTGGGGTCCAGGAACTTGACGCTTTCAATGGCCTGCTCCCAGTGTTGCAGCAAGGCTTGCACCTTGGCCTGAGGGGCCAGTTCTTTACCGGGATCTGCTTTACCGTCGGTATTAGGCAACAAGCTGGCACCGCTTTCGGCCAGCAGGGCATAGCGCAATTCCCAGGCAGCCAGTTGCAAAGCCTGGGCGACATTCAGGGAGCTGTATTCAGGGTTGGCCGGGATATGGCACACATACTGGCACTGGCTGATGTGATCATTGGTCAGGCCAACACGCTCGGTGCCCAATACAATCGCGACCGTGCCTGCATGTTGGCGCAGGTGCTCACGGCTCAGTTCGGCAGTCTGCCGGATATCCGCCGCCGGTGGCCCCAGGTAGCGGGGGCGGGCCGTCAGGGCAAAAGCCAGGGTGACGGGTTCCAGCGCATGTGCCAGGGTAGGGACAATCGTTGCCCGCTCCAAAACGTCTACGGCACCGCTGGCTAGCGAGATTGCCTGAGGGTTTTGTGCAACGTCCGGGTCCAGCGGGTCGACCAGACATAAGTCGCCAAAGCCCATGGTTTTGATCGCTCGCGCTGCTGCGCCCACGTTTCCAGGGTGGCTGGGTTGCACCATAATGAAGCGAACCCGGTGAAAATTATCATCAAATGCCGATGCTTGCGTCTGAGTCATTTAAAATAGCTACTTTGAAGCTACGCTTCCTGTGTCTGCTCACGCGATTTTGCCCTGCAACAGGGCACGCCAGGCAGGCTCAATTATTGTTAAAAAAACGGAATTTCCATGCACCCGATGCTCAATACCGCCATCAAGGCGGCTCGCCGTGCCGGCACTATTATCTCTCGCGCCAGTCTAGACCTCCAGCACCTGTCGGTTGCGCGTAAAGGCCCTAAAGATTATGTCACGGAAGTGGATCGCGCAGCAGAGGAAGCCATCATTGAAGTGTTGAGCGAAGCCTATCCCGACCACGGTTTCATTGGCGAGGAAACGGGCGAGCGCCCACCGCTGGAACCCGCAGGCGAAGGTACTCCTGAATACCAGTGGGTGATTGATCCGCTGGATGGCACCACCAACTTTATCCACGGTTTTCCTTGCTACGCCATTTCGATTGCATTGATGCACCGTGGTCAGGCTGCCCATGCCGTTATTTATGACACTACCCGCAACGAGCTGTTTACTGCCAGTCGTGGGGGCGGTGCTTTCCTGAACGATCGCCGTATTCGTGTGTCGGGCCAGACTCGTTACCACGACGCCTTGATCGGTGCACACGTGCCTGATTCGGGCGCAGGCGTGAAATCGACCTCCCCATTTGCTGATATGTTGGCCGAATGTGCGGCTGTGCGTCGCGTGGGTGCAACGGTTTTGGATCTGGCCTATGTGGCTGCCGGTCGTCTGGATGGCTTTTGCGCCGTCAACCTGAAACCTTGGGATCTGGCTGCCGGCACCTTGCTGGTGACTGAAGCCGGTGGTCTGGTGGGCGACTTTGAAGGCGAGCAAACCTGGAAAGAAACCGGCAACGTGATTGCCGCCAGCCCGAAGATCTTTATTCAGATGCTGTCGCACCTGCAAGATTAAGAACCTAGACCCCGGCACTGCCGGGGTGTTCTTTTAATCACAGCGCCAAGGAGCTGAGATGGAGTGGTTGATGGACCCGACCGCCTGGGTTGGGTTACTCACACTGGTAGTGTTGGAAATTGTGTTGGGCATCGATAACCTGGTGTTCATTGCAATTTTGGTCGACAAGCTGCCTCCGGCGCAGCGTGACCGGGCTCGTGTGCTGGGTCTTTCGCTGGCCTTGCTGATGCGTCTTGGCCTGCTGACGGTCATGTCCTTCCTGGTGCAGTTGACCGATCCTTTGGTGTCTGTCCTGGGCCTGGATTTCTCAGGCCGCGATCTGATCATGATCGTGGGCGGTTTCTTCTTGTTGTTCAAAGGCACGCTGGAACTGCACGAGCGTATTGAAAACCGTAGTGCACATGCCTCCGGTTCACGCATGTATGCCAGCTTCTGGGTCATCGTGGCGCAGATTGTGGTGCTTGATGCGGTGTTCTCCATCGACGCGGTGATTACCGCTGTCGGCATGGTGGAACACCTGCCCATCATGATGGCCGCGGTGGTTATTGCGATTGGCATCATGCTGGTGGCCTCCAAACCCCTGACGATTTATATCAACAGCCGACCCACGGTGGTGATTCTGTGCCTGGGCTTTTTGTTGATGATCGGCTTTTCCCTGCTGGTGGAAGGCTTTGGCGTTCATGTACCCAAGGGTTACCTGTACGCGGCCATTTCCTTCTCCATCCTGATCGAAATGTTCAACCAGTTGGCGCGGCGCAAGTTGCGTTTGCTGCAAGCGGGTCGTCCCATGCGTGAACGGACGGCTGAGGCTGTCTTGCGTATGTTGGGCAAACGCCCGGCCTCGGGGGAGGCCACGACTGGGCCGGATTTGCCCGGCAGTGGCGAGCAAATGGTCTTTGGTCAGGAAGAACGCAATATGGTCAGCGGCGTGCTGACCTTGTCCGAGCGCACCGTGCATTCGGTGATGACGCCGCGTAACGCCATTACCTGGGTCAATATTCAGGACTCTCCGGAAGTCCTGCGCGAAAAAATGACGCAGGAACCTCATAGCATGGTGCCGGTCTGTCGCGGTTCGCTTGATGAGGTTATTGGCATTGGTCGAAGCAAAGAGTTACTGGCAGACCTGCTGATTCATGGTCATATCCGTGTGGACCAATTACGTCAGCCGGTCTTTGTGTATGAGTCCATCGGGATTTTGGACCTGATGGAAACCATCAAGCAAAGTCGTGGGCAGTTGGTGATGGTCACTGACGAGTTCGGCACAATTGAAGGGCTGGTCACGCCTCTGGATATCTTCGAGGCAATTGCGGGCGATTTCCCCAGCGAGGATGAAACCCCCGATATCATCCAGGAGTCTCAGGATCACTGGCTGCTGGACGGCTCTACCGACTTGCATCATCTGGAGCAAATGCTGGGGGTAGATGGTCTGGTCGATGAAGAGGAAGAATATGCCACCCTGGCGGGCTATCTGCTGACGCGTTTTGGCCAGTTGCCCAAGGTGGGCGATGTGTGTGTTCTTGAACAGAGCGATGCGGTTTATCGCTTCAAGGTTGAAGAGCTGGAAGGGCGTCGTATTTCCCAGGTCAGCCTGGAGCGTGTGCCCTACGATGATGAACAAATCGATCCGTTCCTGGCATCTTAATTTTTATTGGCTTTGATTCACGCAACATGACTGAGCAAACTATCTATCTGCTGAAAGCCCTGTTTCTGGGGATTATTGAAGGGATTACGGAATTTATCCCGGTCTCCAGTACGGCACACTTGCTGATTCTGGGCTCCTGGATTGATTTTTCCTCAGGTGATGCCAAGGTGTTTGAGGTCGTGATTCAGTTCGGTTCGATTCTGGCCGTGATCTGGATTTTCCGCGCCCGCCTGATTCAACTGATTATGGGAACCTTGCGCGGTGACCGTACCGAGATGATGTTCACGCGCAATCTGCTGATTGCCTTTTTGCCCGCGGCAGTGATTGGTGCTTTGACGATCCAGTACGTAAAAGCGCTGTTCCATCACCAGATTGTGTTTGTATTCACACTGGTGTTGGGTGGCCTGCTGATGTTGTGGGTAGAGCGCAAGCCGCAGTATGCGAAAAATACGTCCGAGACGGATCAGGGTGAAACGGCGACCTCACAAAAGGCCACCGCCTTTGCGTTAGAAGAAATCACCTGGAAGCAGGCTTTGGTAGTAGGTTTTGCGCAATGTGTGGCGATGGTGCCCGGTACGTCGCGCTCTGGCGCCACGATTATTGGCGGCATGCTGGCGGGTATTCAGCGCAAGACTGCCACGGAGTTTTCTTTCTTCCTGGCTATGCCCACCATGTTGGCCGCCACAGTGTATGACCTGTATCGCAATGGTGCGTCTTTAAGTGCTGATCAAAGCACCGCGATTATTGTGGGTTTTGTTGCAGCGTTCTTTAGCGCGCTGTTCCTGGTGAAGGCGGTGCTGCGTTTTGTGTCCAGCCGTACTTATCGTCCCTTTGCCTGGTATCGCATTGCGCTGGGCGGAGTACTGTTTGTGTGGCTGATGACGTAGCCCTTTGCCGCTTTAGAGGTTTCGAGATCCCCGCTTGGTTGACATGCCTCCGGGGATTTTTTTATTGGGCTGTTCTGAAGGGAACTTGAACCTAATTGGCTGGAGACGGAGTCACACTTGCTGAGGTTTCAGCGTCTGGCACTGATCCTCTTTACCCCATTGGTGCAAGCAAAGTTGTGCACCTTCGATGCTGATAAAACCGCCACGTTTGGCACTGTCAGATTCGGCATCCCAATCCGGCAACACCCAACGGCGCACTGGCTCAAAGCCGGGAATATCATGCACTGCCGGTCTATGTGTATGGCCATGCACCATGGCGTGCACAGGATGTGCCTGGCAGGCCGCAACAATAGCCGCTGGCTGCACATCCATAATCTCTTTGGACTTGTATTGCTTGCCGCGCTGGCTGCCCGCACGGGCCGAGTCGGCAATTCGCTGGCGCAGGCTCAAGGGGCAGGCCAGATACAGCTTTTGCAGCCAGGGTTTGCGTACCCAATAGCGAAAGCGTTGATAGGCCAGATCGTCCAGGCAATACTCATCGCCGTGCGACATCAAAACCAGACCGGCAGAGGTATCCAGGATTACTTGATCGGGCAATAGCGTGGCGTGGACATGGCGGGCGTAGGTCTGGCCCAGCAAGAAGTCGCGATTGCCGCGCATGAGATAAAGCGGGTGCTGCTGCGCAAATGTACGCAGCGCCTCACTGACTTGAGCCAGCCAGGGAGCAGGGTGGGCGATTTGATCGTCACCAATCCAGGCATTGAAAATATCACCGCCCAGAATCAAGGCATTGGCTTGATGCTGGGCGGAGTGCAGAAACTGCAAGAAATCCTGGACGGTGTCTGGATTGTCCGGACCCAAATGCAGGTCCGCGGCAATCCAGATCTTGCCCGAAAGCGTGAGCTTATTCGACAAGCGTGGCTTTTTCCAGAACGACGTCTTCAACAGGCACGTCTTGGTGGAAGCCCTTGTTGCCGGTGCGCACGGTACGGATCTTATCAACGACATCCATGCCTTCGATCACGCGGCCAAATACGGCGTAGCCCCAGCCATTGGCAGTAGGAGCGGTGAAGTTCAGGAAGTCGTTGTCAGCGACGTTGATGAAGAACTGAGCTGTGGCCGAGTGTGGGTCGGACGTGCGAGCCATGGCCAGGGTGTACTTGTCGTTCTTCAGGCCGTTGTCGGCTTCGTTCTTGACAGGTGCGTTGGTGGCTTTCTGCTTCATGTCGGCCTCAAAACCGCCGCCCTGGATCATGAAGTTGTTGATCACGCGGTGAAACACGGTGCCGTCGTAAAAGCCGCTGGACACGTAGTCCACAAAGTTGGCTACGGTGTTAGGGGCTTTTTCTGCGTTCAGTTCGATCAGGATAGTGCCCTGATTCGTCTGCAGTTGGACGCGTGGAGAGGTGCTCATAGAAGTGCCTTCAGAAGAAGTGGAAGAATCTGCTGCCATAGCCGGACTGCTCATCATAGGCATAGCCATACAGGCAGCAATAAGCAGGGTGCGCAAGCCGCGAGCCTGATCACACCATTGAAATGTGCTTGCAAACATAAGATAGGGACAACCCAGTCAAGGAAAAATCTTATTGTTGCAGAATTTTGCCCGTTTGTTGTGCACGCTGGGCGGCTTTGGGCACACCACTGGCGGCAGCCTGACGGTAGGTGTCATTGGCCAGCATCAGTTGCACTTCACCCATATTGGCGCGCGCCAGCGCATAGGATGGATCGGCGGTCAGGGCCATTTTCAGGGCTTCCAGAGCCAGATCCAGCTTGTCTTGCGCAATATATTCAGCCGCCAGATTATTCCAGGGCTCGGGCAGCTCCGGGTAATAGGTGGTCATGTCCTGATAAATGCCGATGGCACCGTTGTGGTCGCCACTGGCCGACAGGGCACGTGCTTTCAGGAACAGCAGTTGCACGTTGGCACCGGGCTCGCCGCGGTTCTTGCGCTGATCCAGTTGCTTTTCAATGGCCTGCAAGGCGTCGGCATGACGGCCCTGGGCAATCAGGGTGCTGATGCGCTGGCTGACTTCCGTTGCGCTGAGCGGCAAAGAAGTATCAACACTGGGGGCCAGAACGTCCAGCGCACGGGCCAGACCTTTCCAGCCACGTTCAGGTTCGGGGGCAATATCCAGCAGCGGATCGTTTACCCGCGCACTGGGTGGGGGTAAATCGGGCAGGGACTGAGCACTCACGGAGTGACCGAAGGCCAGCAAAAGGGCCAAGGTGCAAGGAGCGAGAAACCGAGTCCGTCTAGGTGTACTGAACACAGAGGGGGCGCCTATAAAATCTGGCTTGAAGACCAGGAAGGTTGGTAGATTGCTGCCTTTAACGAGGTCTGCTTGCTATACTTATTGACCATCATTCTAACCTTGCCTCTTGCCGGGCGGGAAATACGGAACCTAAGCCAAGGGCAATCGTTCTGGCACAAGGTTCCGATTTTATGACGATTACAGGCCATGTTGCGCATTTATAACTCGTTATCACGCTCTAAAGAGGTGTTTTCTCCGGTTGAACCGGGCCACGTACGTATGTACGTCTGTGGCATGACGGTGTACGACTTCTGTCACCTGGGACACGCCCGCATGCTGGTCAGCTTTGACATCGTGCAGCGCTGGTTGCGAGCGAGCGGCTATCGCGTCTCCTATGTACGCAACATTACCGATATTGATGACAAGATCATCCGCCGTGCCGTCGAGCGCGGGCAGCTCATGTCTGAAGTCACGGACTTCTATATTGATGCCATGCATGCCGACGAAAAGGCATTGGGTGTACAAAGCCCGGATTCAGAGCCGCGTGCCACGCAGCACGTCCCCGATATGCTGGGCATTATTGCCAAGCTGGAAGAAAACGGCCTGGCCTATCAGTCCGAAGACGGTGATGTGAACTACGCTGTGCGTCAGTTCCCCGGCTACGGCAAATTGTCGGGTCGTTCTCTGGACGATTTGCGTGCTGGTGAGCGTGTCGCCCTGAATTCGGCCAAGCGCGATCCTCTGGATTTTGTGCTGTGGAAATCGGCCAAAGAAGAAGAGCCCGCCGAGTCCAAATGGGAGTCCTCCTACGGTCTGGGTCGTCCAGGCTGGCATATTGAATGTTCGGCCATGAGCAAAGCCCTGCTGGGTTTGCCGCTGGATATTCATGGTGGTGGCCCGGACTTGAAGTTCCCCCATCACGAAAACGAAATTGCTCAAACGGAAGGCGCGTTTGGCGGTCAGTTGGCCAATGTCTGGATGCACTGCGGTCCCTTGATGGTGGACTCGGAAAAAATGTCCAAGTCTCTGGGCAACTTCCGCCGTATTCGCGATACCGTGGCTCCCGATGGTCTGGTCGACGAAGAAAGCAACTACACCGCCAATCCGCGTGAGGCGGAAATGCTGCGCTTCTTTATTGTGCGCAACCATTACCGCAGCATGCAGAACTACGCGCCAGACAATCTGCGCGATGCTCAGCAAGCGCTGGACCGTCTATATCAGACCCTTCAACACGTTCCTGCCGCCGAAGTCCAAATCGATTGGACTCAAGGCCCTGCTTTGGCTTTTGCCGAAGCCATGAACGACGATTTCAATACCGCTGGTGCTGTTGCCGTTCTGTTCGAGCTGGCTGGTCAAGCCAACCGCGACAAGGATGCGCAGGCTGCCGGTTTGATGCGTGCCTTGGGTGCCGTGATTGGTCTTCTGCAAGTGGACCCTGCCGTCTACTGGCGCGCCAGCACACGTTTTGGCCAGGCGGCCAGCGTGGCTGGTGCTGATTCCTTGAGCGACACCCAGATCGACGAATTGCTGGCCGAGCGTGCACAGGCCAAACAGAACCGCGACTTCGCGCGCGCCGACGCGATTCGCGAGCAGCTTAAAGAGCAGGGCGTTGAGCTGGAAGACCGGCCAGGTGGAGCAACACAATGGCGCAGGGCCTAAGCGGCGTTCAATCCGGCCCTCAAGTTCGTTTGGTGGGCAAACCTGATTACTGGGACGACGCGTGCGCCCAGTTGATGAAGCGCGACCGTATCCTGCGCAAGCTCATTCCCCAGCACGGCGATTACTGGCTGCAACATCAGGCCCCGGCCTTCACCACTTTGGTGCGCTCCATCGTGGGCCAGCAACTGGCTTCGCGTACGGCGGACCAGCTTTGGCGCAAGCTGCTGGACGGCTGCGGGCAAGCCCTGTCGCCCGAGCTTATTCTGGAGCTGGGGCACGAGGCGCTAAATGGCTTTGGTCTGCCCAAACGCAAAGCCGAGTACATTGTTGATTTGGCGGCACACTTTGATGCTCGTAAAATCGACCCCCAGGCATGGCAATCCCTGTCTGACGAGGCTGTCATTGCAGACCTGTGCGCCATTCGTGGCGTGGGTCGCTGGACGGCAGATATGTTTCTGATTTTCAACTTGCACAGACCCGATGTTCTCCCTTTGGATGATGCGGGCCTGCTCAAGGCAATCTCTCAGCACTATTTCAGCGGCGAACCGGTCTCCCGGTTCGAGGCGCGTGAAGTTGCTCAAGCGTGGGCACCGTGGTGCACGGTGGCTACCTGGCATCTGTGGCGCAGTCTGAACACAGTTGCGGTACGATACTAAATTAGGCCTAAACCTTAAGAACCGACATGCGAAATACATTCCTGGAATTTGAGCAGCCTTTGGCCGAGCTCGAAGGCAAAATCGAAGAGCTCCGCTATGTGCAATCTGATTCCGCTGTGGATATTTCAGAGGAGCTCAGCCGTCTGCAGCAGAAAAGCCAGACGTTGGCCAAGAACATTTACGCCAAGCTCACGCCCTGGCAAACGGCCCTGGTTGCTCGCCATCCACAACGTCCATACACACTGGACTATGTAAACCAGATCTTCTCGGACTTCCACGAGCTGCATGGCGATCGCATGTATGCGGACGACCTGGCAATTGTGGGTGGTCTGGCCCGTTTCAACGGCACACCGTGCATGGTCATTGGTCACCAGAAAGGCCGTGATACCAAAGAGCGCGCCCGTCGCAACTTCGGCATGCCGCGCCCGGAGGGCTACCGCAAGGCCCTGCGCCTGATGACTCTGGCTGAAAAATTCGGTATCCCCGTTTTCACCTTTGTGGACACCCCCGGTGCCTACCCTGGTATCGGCGCGGAAGAACGCGGCCAGTCCGAAGCGATTGGCCACAACCTGTTTGCCATGGCCAAGCTGCGTGTACCTATCATCTCCACCATTATTGGTGAAGGCGGTTCGGGCGGTGCTTTGGCAATTGCCGTGGGTGACGTGGTCTCCATGCTGCAATACTCCACCTACGCCGTGATCTCGCCCGAAGGTTGTGCTTCGATTCTGTGGCGCAGCGCGGACAAGGCGCCTGTGGCGGCTGAAGCCCTGGCCATTACCGCACCTCGTCTGAAAGAACTGGGTCTGGTTGATCGCGTGATTAACGAGCCTATCGGTGGCGCACATCGCGACCCCACCATGATGGCGCGTCAATTGGGCCGTGCCCTGGCCGACGCCCTGCGTCAGGTCTCGGGCCTGACTACCGAACAACTGCTGGCGCAGCGTATGGAACGCCTCTTGGCCTACGGTCGTTATCAGGAAGTTCGTGCCTGATCCTCTGCCTTCCAGTCAGTTGGGGGGCTTTAGCCCCTCACCCCTGCTGCTGGAGGCGCTTGATCACCACCTAAGTTTTAAAAACGGCGATAGCGTCGCCGTCGCCTTAAGTGGTGGTGCGGACTCGGCAATGCTGGCGGTACATGCCCATCTCTGGGCCAGCCGCCGCAAAGTCACACTTCATTTTTTTCATATCCATCATGGCCTGCAGGCCCTTGCCGATCAGTGGCAATGGCATGTGCATGACCTGGCGGCCCGCTTGCAGCGGCCCTGTCACAGTTTGCGAGTGCAGGTGCAGTCTCGCAGCTTGAGTGCCGATGGTATGGAATCAGCGGCGCGGGATGCCCGCTATCAAGGTTTGGCAGAACTGGCGCAGTTTGCTGGTTTGCAGCATGTGCTGCTGGCCCATCATCAGGATGATCAGGCCGAAACTGTCTTGATGCGTTTGCTGCGTGGCACGGGAATCACCGGCCTGGGTGCGATGGCACCGCATATGCAGCGCGATCATCTTGATTACTGGCGACCTTGGCTGGATCAACCGCGATCTCGCATTCTTCAAGCCAGCCATGACTTTGCCCTTGCCACTGGCTGGCACGCGGTACAAGACCCCACCAATATCAATCCCGACTACACCCGTGGCGCAGTGCGCGATTTGCTCACGCCTGTGCTGGATGCCCGCTGGCCGGGTTGGCAGGGCCGTCTGCAACGTCAGGCGCAGCTAAGCCGGGAAACACAGGATGTATTGGATAGCGTGGCTGGTCAGGACTGGCTGACGTTGCAAGCGGATGAGACCGGACGCAGCTTCAGCTTGAGCGCCTGGCGTCAGTTGGAGCCTGCCCGACAAAGCATGGTGATCCGTTATTGGTTGCAAGAGCAGGGCGCTGGCCTGCCTACTCAGGCGCGTTTGGCGGAATTATTACGCCAGTTGCGCAGCGTACACGCCCAGGGTCACGACAGAAATCTGATCTGGAAACATGGACAAAACCTGATCCGCTGTGTGCGGGGTCGGGTGCAGATTGAATCGGTGGATTCGATCAGTCAGAAAGACGGTCTGAAGACCGATCAAGCAAGTAAGTAGTTTCGGGTGGCCTGTGGCAGGAGCGTGGGCTATGGTGTTGAGTCGACAAAGTATGTGTTTTTTTGCGCTGGCATGTGGTAGAGCCTGCGCTTGGGGCACAGAAAGTCGTTAGAATAGTTGGGTTTTGTGTCTATCCCAGACCTTAGCCCTTTGATGCAGAGTAAAAGATGTCCCTGATCGTACATAAATATGGCGGCACGTCGATGGGCTCGATCGAGCGCATCCAGAATGTGGCGCGTCGGGTTGCCAAATGGCATGCCGCCGGGCACCAAGTTGTGGTGGTTCCTTCGGCCATGTCCGGTGAAACCAACCGTTTGCTAGGCCTGGCCAAAGAACTGAGCATTCAGCCTGATCCGCGTGAGCTGGATATGCTGGCTGCCACGGGCGAACAAGCCAGTAGCGCTTTGTTGGCCATGGCTTTGGCTGCCCAGGGCGTTCCCGCCCGCAGCTACGCCGGTTGGCAAGTTCCCGTCAAGACCGACAATGCCTATACACGTGCCCGCATTAGTTCTATTGATGACACCCGCATTCGCCAGGATCTGGACGCAGGCCGTGTGGTCGTTGTGACCGGCTTCCAGGGTGTGGATGATGAAGGTAATATCACGACCCTGGGTCGTGGTGGTTCGGACACTTCCGCGGTGGCTGTTGCCGCTGCCATGAAGGCCAGCGAATGCCTGATCTATACCGATGTGGATGGTGTCTACACGACTGACCCGCGCGTGGTTCCAGAAGCCCGTCGCATGAAAGTGCTGTCCTTTGAAGAAATGCTGGAAATGGCCTCTTTGGGCTCCAAAGTTCTTCAAATCCGGTCCGTGGAATTTGCTGGCAAGTACAAGGTGCCTGTGCGCGTCTTGTCCTCCATGACCGACCCCATGATTCCGCTCGAAGAAGAAATGTCTTCGGGCACGCTGATTACTTTCGAGGAAGACCAAAAAATGGAAGCTGCCGTTGTCTCTGGCATCGCCTTCAGCCGTGATGAAGCCAAGTTCACCCTGCGTGCCGTACCCGACACCCCCGGCGTGGCCTATTCCATTCTGGGCCCCATCGCAGCGGCCAACATCGAAGTCGACATGATTTTGCAGAACCTGTCGGTTCAAGGCACTACAGACTTTTCCTTTACCGTCAGCCGTAATGACGCGCTGCGCACCAAGGAATTGTTGATGAACCAGGTCGGTCCTGCTGTGGGCGCTGGCGAAATCGTGTTTGACGAAGCCGTGTGCAAAGTGTCCATCGTCGGTATCGGCATGCGTAACCACGCTGGCATCGCCAGCTCCATGTTCCGTGCCTTGTCCGAAGAGGGCATCAACATCCAGATGATCAGCACCAGCGAGATCAAGACCTCGGTCATCATTGCCGACAAATACATGGAATTGGCTGTACGTGCTCTGCACAAGACTTTCGAGCTGGATCAGGAAAAATAATCCCTTTTGCTATTTGCATTGGTTTTTTATAAATGCTATAGTAGCTTCTTTCCTAGAGCTGGAGACGTGGCCGAGAGGTTGAAGGTACTCCCCTGCTAAGGGAGCATACGGCTTATACCCGTATCGAGGGTTCGAATCCCTCCGTCTCCGCCAGCTAGAAAATAATTAAGCCCTTGTTTTCAAGGGCTTTTTTATTGCCTGTTACTTTGTCAGCTGTCGCTTGGACCGTTTGCATGCGGTCGGTGTTTTGAAATTATGGGCATCATCAGTGAACATGTAGCGCCATTTGGCTAGGGTTGTGGCCTCTTCAAGTACAAGAAAAAAAAATATTTGTTACTTTTTTATCCCTGTCCACGCAGGCTCGCCTGAGCGCGACACAATCTTCATGGCAGTCGTTTAAAACGACACGTAATTTCCAGAGCGCAAGGCTTTTCAACTCAAGACTGTTGAAGATTGAAAAAGCTGTGTTGTTTTTGGCACAGGCAAAGAAAAGCAACGAGTCCCGTGCTTACAATCAAACAATGTGTTTTGCGTCGTTCAAGACTGTAGTCTTGTTTTTTAGGGCGAGCGATGATTAAACGAGTCCTCTGTATCTGTGGCATCGCCTTGATGGGCCTGCCGTTTTTAGCGTCTTCGACTGAGCTGGCCTTAGATGAGCAGGTCGTAACTCGTTATGTGCAAAGCCTGCGTGATATCTTGCCCGTTCTGCAAACTGTAGAACGTAGTGAGCCGGTGTGGGATGGTGGCCTGCCAGACGGTTTGCCGCCCATGCTGGATGTGGCTCAGATGGAGCGTGGCTCGGACCTGTACCGCCAATTGAACAGCCTGACGCAAAAGCATGGCTTTGCCGGCCTGGATCAATGGAACAGCCTGGGCCAGCAGATCTGGCTGACTCGTCTCTATATTCAGGAGCGCGAAGATCTGGACTCGGTCTATGAGCAACTGGACGCCCTGGAAGTGGCCTTGCGTGACAACGCCCGTCAATATTCCACGGCCGAGCTGGAGCAATTGATGCGCACCTTTCAGGCCAGCAAGAATCATATCCTGCGCTTGATTGCGACCCGTAGCGACGTGCCTCCCGTACAAGCACATTTAGCCGAGCTGGATGCAGCTCTGGCCTCCCTTGAATAAGGCAGTCAGGCAGGCTGTTTACTAGCATCAGGCGCTGCAAGAGCGCTTGTTTAGATTTTGTTACCAGCAATATTGTCCATTTGTCATAATTTGACGCTTCTTTTCTGAGCATGACAGAAGGAATCGGGGATAATTGCCGTCTAATTGAAATCTAGTGGGAAGACTGGAGCGTCATGCGTATCATCTTGATTTTGTTAGGGGCTGCGGTATTGGCCTACCTAATTGCCAAAGGCATACGGCAACTGATGGTTGAGCGTCGTCAACAAAAAGACAGGGCGCAACAGCCACGTAAAGGAAGCCGTGATGAGCACTGATAAAAACCCTTTAATGAAACTGGCCGCTGGGTCCAAACCGGCAGGTGGCGGCACTTACTCCAAGGGACTGGCGTTCCTGGTGAGTGCGGTTGTTATTTTCTTGATCCTGATTGTGGCCTCCATGGGCTCTTTCTTGCAGGTAGACCAGGGCGAGCGCGGTGTTGTGCTGCGTAACGGTAAATTGGTCCGCGTGGCGGAACCTGGCCTGGACTTTAAAGTGCCGTTCTTTGATACAGTACGCACAATTTCGGTACGTGATCACACAGTTCGCATGCAGCTTGAAGCGTATAGTTTCGACCAGCAGTCCGCTTCTATGGTGGCGTCGGTAACGTACCGCGTGCCTGAAACCGATGTGGCCCAGTTGTACTCCGAGTACGGTTCGCTGGAAGCCCTGGAAGCCCGTTTGCTGGAGCGTAAAGCTCTGGATGTGATCAAGAACGTGTTCGGTAAGTACACGGCTGCTCAGTCCATTCAGAATCGCGAGAAGCTGGGGGCTGACATCAATGAAGCCATGCGCGTAACCTTGGAGTCGGCTCCTTTGCAGATGATGGGCGTGCAGGTTGAGGAAGTCTCTTTTTCCAAGGCTTACGAGCAGTCGATTGAAAACCGTATGTTGGCCCAGGTTCAAATTGAAACCACTCGCCAGCAAAAGGAAACTGCTTCCATTCAGGCTGAAATCAAGGTGGTTCAGGCTGAAGCCGAAGCCCGTGCTCAGCGCGAACGCTACATGGCCGAAGCCGACGGTATTCGCCTGCGCGGTGACGCCGAAGCCAAGGCAATTTCTGCCAAGGCCCAGGCATTGGCCCAGAACACCAATCTGGTCAATTTGAATGCAGTGGAGAAATGGGACGGCAAGTTGCCAGAAAGTCTGGTTCCCGGTTCCGCCATGCCATTTATTGGACTGCGTTAATCTCTAAGCAGTCACTGACCTGAGCAGGTTTTCTTCGGTAGCGTTATGGCACACGTAACGCTACCGTTTGTTTTCCAAGGAGTAATACGGATGAATGAGGATATGAACCCTGTTCCACAAGGCGAGGGTACAAACCAAATGGTCAGCCTGCGTAATCTGACGCTTATCATTTACGCGCTGTACATTCTGTCCATGTTTGGCGGCATCACCGCCTTGGTGGCCATCATCATCAACTACATCAAGCGCGATGAAGTTCGGGGGACATTTCTGGAGTCTCACTTTGACTGGCAGATCCGCACCTTCTGGTGGGGCTTTGTAGGTGTTGCTGTGTCCTTCTTGCTGATGGCAATTCTGGTCGGTTTTGTGACCATCGCGATTGTGGGCGTGTGGATTTTGTACCGCTTGATCAAAGGCCTGCTGGCCTTGAATGATGGTAAGGCTATTGCCTGATTAGCTAGGCTTGGAATCCGCCTGAAAAAGGGCCCGCCGTCCTGCGCGGGCCTCTTTAGGTGGCACCCCGAAGTGCTGCCGAAATGCCCGGCTGAAATGGGCAGAGCTGCTGAAACCCCAGTGATACGCAATTTCTGTGATGGTCTTGTCAGAGCAAGCCAGACGGTGCAAATCTTGCTCCGCCCCTTTCAGGCGCATGGACCAAATCCACTTGCTCAATGTGTCCGGTTCGCCTTCCCAGGCTCTATGAACTGTGCTGGTCGTCAGGTTCAGACGCTTGGCGATTTTGCTGATACTCAACTCCGGATCGCGCAGGTTTTCCAGCACGTAGGCTTTGATCCTGTCGCATCGTAGCGAAACACTTTCGTCCTGCAAAGACAGGCTGCCCATATTCTCGGCTAGTGTCGCCACCAGAATGCTGAGCAGACCATCAGCCACGGCCATGTCCACAATAGGTCCGCCAGCCGGCGGGCTGTCCATCAGCTCGGTGATCATTCGGGAGAGCAGTCGCGCCGTCCCCGATTGAGCCGTGGTGATTTTGCAGGCTGTCATGTCCTCGGCATTGCGCAATCGTTTGCGTAAGAGTGAGCCGGGCAAAGAGAGCACGTACTGCTCAAAGTGATGGTCAAACAAGAGCTCGTAAGGCCGTGTGGAATCGTACAGGGCCAACTCGCCGGGCTTCAGGCGTGCAATTTTTTGATCCTGAACCAGTTGACCCGCTCCGGCTAATTGAATACTGAGCAGAAAAACATCTTCTGATGCTTTGGAGATTTGCTGCGGGGTACGCAGTACGGTTTGGGCGGTCGAGGTGATGTGCGACAGGTTCACCTCTGCCAGCTCCCGGCGTGTGATAGCACCAAAAAACGGGTCTGAGGAGCGGTGGGGGACGGCACATTCCAGTTGCACATACGCCTGGTTGACCGCCTCTATCCAGTAGGGCGCTCGCCGGATGGCGGGAACTGCCGTGGTGGACCATTGCTCCATTGATGACCTCTCCGTCTTGGATCCCAAGACTGATGGCAAGGGCTGCCATCAGCCGATCCGACTAAGTATCGGGCAAGATCTGCGGGTTGAGCCAGACCAGAACGAGCGCCAGGTGACGATATTTTCCGACCAGGACATCGGACTGATGCATCTGGTCGGGAAGGCGCCGTGAAGAGGAGGGCCGTTAGTGGGTCTGTTTGGACCTGCTGTGCTGGAGCTTAAGACGGTTCTTGCAGCAGCATGTGGTCCATACCTTGAGGCTGATTGCCTGTGATTTGAACGCTGGCATTCTGTATGGGCGTATCCGGGGTTTCCGCTTTGAGTACGCTTTTTGAATGCATACGAGTCATGGGCTCGCGATGCCCCAAATCCAGTATCAGTCGAGTCGCTTCGGGTTTGGAGTAGTGCCCGACAGGGTCGTTAATGGCCTTGGCGTAGACAATTTCTTCCATGTTCAGGTCGGCAATGATCAAGCCTTCCGCATCATGTGGCAGATAGGGAGCCAGCGTGCGCCCATCGGGGGCAAAAATCATGGAGCTGCCGCCACCGACTTTCAGCAAATCCGCATTGTGCTCACCCACTTCCAGCATATCCAGCGTCTCTTGGGTGACTACGCTGCTGGCCGCGATGGTAAAACACTGACCTTCCACCGAATAGATTTGCGAGGCAGCCATGTTTACCTTGGCGCTAAGAGCATGGGCCTGATCGCTGTACAGCGAAAACGAGGGCCAGGCGGCCAGGTGAATGGCTTCATGCTGGGAGTACAGCGCGTATTTGCTCAAGGGGGACAAATGCTCCCAGCAGCACAGGGCGCCGACTCGGCCTAGTTCAGTGTCGGACACAATCAGGTCACGGGCATAGCCCTCACCGAAGACGGTGCGTTCTACATGCGTGGGTTTTAGCTTGCGACGCGACCACAGCATTTCGCCCTTGTCGTCGATCAGGCATTGGCCCAGATACAGGCTGCCGCCGCTGCGCTCGCTATAGCCCAGGGCAATGAAGATGCCCAGGCTACGTGCAGCTTCTGCAATGCGTCGGAACTCGGCGCTGTCTAGCGACAGCGAGTTGGCAAAGTAGCGTGCGCTGTACTTCAGGGACCAGGCTGGGGCTCCCAGCCACACATGAAAAGGGTAGCCAGGCAGCCAGGTTTCACCAAACACGATCAGGTCGCAGCCTTCATCGCGAGCCTGGCGAGCCAGCTCAATAGTCTTGTCAACGCCGACGGCCAGATCGTAGTTGGGGGAGGCCGCTTGTACCGCTGCTGCCCTGACGATTTTTCTTGTCTGCATACATCCTCCGTGTCGCGGTATCCGCGATCCTGATCGCTAGACCGTGCAGATCAGGTGCACGGCCTTGATGGTTTGCGTCAGTGTAGGAGGGGGCGTTGCTGGTGAATTGACTGGCAGGCGCAGAATGCTTGACTGAGAGACGCAAGCGCAGGGGCCAGAAAAGGAGCCAGAGGGACGTGGCCCAGGCTCAGGGGAGTGTTCTGCTAAAGGGTATCTGCTTGCTCAGACCGGCTGCAGGGAAAAACTGTATTGCACCGTCAGCCCAAGGCCAACAACCCACAGGATCAGGGGCACAGGCCGCATCAGCAGGCTGGGAATCGTGCGCAGGATAAAACCGATCAGGCGGGTGAACAGCCAGAGCAAAGACGGCGATTGATCTTTTTCCTTCATGTAGATCATGCCTTGCGACAGCAGAAAGGACTGGGACAGGTAGGCAGCGTAAAACACCATGCCCAGGGAAAAAGCCAGCCAGTAATACAACATGCTCATAGGATGCAAAAAGAAAGGGGACGGCGCATTATATCGGTCTGTAGCAGCTATGATCGTATTTTTGGCCGGGTGGTTGGTCGGCTGGGTGCAGGCTTTGGACGAGGCAGGTATGCAAAATATTTATTCTATTGATGGCCTGGTGCCCGTGGTTCATCCCACGGCCTATGTTCATCCTACCGCTGTACTGATTGGTGACGTCATTATTGGCGAGGGTGTATATATCGGCCCCCTGGCCAGTCTGCGCGGAGACTTTGGCCGCATCATCATGAAGGCCGGTTCTAATATCCAGGACACCTGTGTCATCCACGGGACGCCTTATCAGGACACCGTCGTGCACGAAGACGGGCACGTTGGACATGGTGCCGTGCTGCACGGCTGCGTCATTGGCCGTAATGTGCTGGTGGGTATGAATGCCGTGGTGATGGATGCGGCAGATATTGGTGCAGACAGCATTATCGGTGCGATGGCTTTTGTGAAGAAAGGCATGCAGGTGCCACCTCGCAGTCTGGTGGCGGGTTCCCCGGCTACCGTTGTCAAAGAGCTGGATCAGAAAGCCATTGATGGCAAATTCTTCGGTACGCGCATGTACCAGCGTCTGGCTCAGCGTTCCCTGGCAACGATGCAGCGCGTGGAGCCTTTGACGGAAGTGGAAGCGGACCGCCCGCGTTTGCGTGAAGATCAGATTTATCCGGTGGATAAATAAGGCTGCTCTGTTTATCTTCAGGCTGCTTGTCTGCGTAGTGCAGTTTGGTCGTGAAGACGGTCGAGATACGCTTGATAGGTGCAGCCAGACGCAAGTTCTGCCCGCGTATTCCAGGCAATAAAAAACCCCTTGAGGGCCGGATGAGAATCCAGCATCAAGGGGTTTTTCTATTCAGTGCTGATCAGCAGGAGGGCGGTATAGGCCCTCCTCACATTGCTGTTCGACTCCGAACCTGTCCTGCTTATTTGCCAGCCGCAGTCAAGGCTTGTTTCCAGGCTGCGATCACGGTTTCGTACTCGGCAGCGGCTTTCAAAGGATCAATATTGGCAACTTTGATCTGATCCAGGTTAGGCAACTTGGTCAGCTCGGCCACATTGATGTCGCTGCGGGTAGGACGGCGGAAGTTCTCAACCAGCTCAGCTTCCTGGACTTCTTTGGACAGTAGAACGTCGACCAGCTTGCGGGCCGCTTCCTGACCGTTCTTGGGGTTCTTGATCACAGCCACGCCTTCAGGGGCGATGAAAGTACCGTCTTCAGGATAGATCAGCTCAATGCCTTTCTGGCCACCAGCCACGTAAGCGTAAGCCGCGTATTCCATGGTCACGCCCAAGGGGTATTCACCGTTAGCCACGCTCTTGTAAACCTGGCCCGAGCTCTTGGACACGATCACGTTGGCTGCCAGCTTTTGCAGGCCTTCAGCGCCGTACAGTTGGTAGATGCCGTAAACCTGGTCGTAAGCACTGCCCGACGAGGCTGGGTCACCAATAATGACTTTGCCTTTCCACTGCGGATCAAACAGGTCGGACCAGGTCTTGGGAGCGGCCAGGCCTTTCAGTTGGCGGTCGTTGGCCATGATGACCATGACGTGGGCATTGGAGCTGGTCCACAGGCTGTCCTTGCCGTGGAAGGCTTCAGGAATGGCCTTGTTCTCGGGCGATTCGTAAGCCTCGAAGTTCTGCTGGAAAGCGGCCATGGTGCCGTAGCCAGTGCCCCAGACCACATCACCCAGCGGGTTTTGTGATTCGGCTTCGATACGCTTCATCAAGGCGCCAGCGCCCGAGGTCACTTGTTGAATGGACAGGTCAGAAGCCGTCTTGCGAGCGATTTCCAGCGCCGTATCAATGGTTTGCACATTGTTCGGGGTGTACATCACTGCATTGGCGGCCAGAGCGGTACCGGACAGAGACAGGGCGCCGACACTGAGGGAGAGTGCCAGACCAGTTTTCAGAAAACGTGTAGTCAGCATAGTGAGCCTTTTTAGATTAGCGGCTGGAAAACAGATCCAGCTTGAGAAAACGGATAGCCAGATAAATCGGCACCAGAATCACGACCATCAAGATCACCCCGTAAGCCGACGCGCGGGCCAGAAAGCCAGCGTCGATCTGACGGAACATCTGGATGGGCATGGTCTCCATACCACCGTAATACAGCACGATAGTGGCGGAAATTTCAGCCAGCGAAGTCACCCACATCAGAATGGCCGCGCCCAGAATGGCGGGCTTCATCAAGGGCAGAACAACTTTGAAGAAACTCTGGAAGGGACTGACACCCAGATTGATGGAGGCCTCTTCGATAGAGTCGGGAATGTTGTAGAGCGAGGCCGAAGCCGAGCGGATGGAGAAGGGCACTTTACGCACAAAGTACGCACCGGCCATGATCACCCAGGTGCCGGTCAGCACCAGCATGCCGCTGTTGTAGGTCTGAATCAGGGCAATACCCAGCACCGTGCCGGAAATGGCCAGGGGCAGCATCACCATATAGTCCAGGGCTGTTACCACGAACAGGCGTTTCTTCACGATCAGGTAGCTACATACGGTCGCAAAGCAGGTGCCTGCAATGGTGGCCACACTGGCCAGCATCAGCGAGTTCAGGATGGGTTCAGGGGCGTAGCGCAGGGCACGCTCCATATTGTCCAAGGTGAAGGTACCGTATTGCATGACCGGGCCGCTGGCTTTGGTGAAGGC
The DNA here is from genome assembly GCF_026344135.1 of Alcaligenes parafaecalis. NCBI lineage: Bacteria > Pseudomonadati > Pseudomonadota > Betaproteobacteria > Burkholderiales > Alcaligenaceae > Alcaligenes > Alcaligenes parafaecalis. The sequence goes on from NZ_JAPKNA010000003.1 coordinate 332,867, forward strand.
ACCAATCAACACGATAAAGGCCGGAATCAGCGAGAAAGTCACAAACAGAACGGCACCCACGGTCAGCAAGATACCGGCCAGACCTTGAGCACGAACCGGGCGTGGTGCACGGCCTTGCTGCATCTGGAAGGTCTTGCGCTCCAGTACCCGCTTCTGAATGAACAGCACCGCACCGACCAGAATCACGGACACCACGGCCAGCACACCTTGCATGGTGGGGTTGCCGCTCATCTCGGACAGGAAAGTGGTGTAGGTCAGCGAGGACAGGACATCAACCTGACCGCCCAGAATCATGGGGATGGAGAAGTTGTCCACGGCCAGCGTGAACACAATCATGGCATTGACCAGCAGGGCAGGCATCAACACCGGGAAGGTCACGCTCAGCGCCCGCTTGAAGTTGCTGGCACCCAGGTTCACGGCGGCTTCTTCCAGCGTGCCGTCAATGGCTTTCAGCGCAGCCAGCATGCCGATATACACGTAGGTGTAATCGTTCAGGATCAGTACGTAGGACATGCCGAACCAGCCATAGAAGCTGGGCAGATCAATCCCGATGCTTTCCAGCGCCAGACGTACCACGCCGTTATTACCCAGCAACATCAGCCAGGCCTGCGAGACGATGATGTCCGGCAGCACAATCGTGGTCAGCGGCAAAATCGCCACAATGGCCTTGCCGGGGAAGTCGTAGCGGGCCACCACATAGGCCAGCGGAGCACCCAGCAACAGCGTCCCGATGGTGGAGATCAGCCCCAGCTTGATGGTGTTGAAGAAGGCTTCTACGTAGCGCGGATCGCTAAAGAAAGTTTCAAAGCCGTGCAAGCTGGGTCGGCCCGAGGCCGGGTCGATAATGCTTTGATAGAACAGAGAGGCGAGTGGCCAGACGACCCAGAAGAACAGCACCACCAGACAAACCAGGGCGGGCAGAAACCAGGGGGAGCGAAGGGCCAGGGGTCTTGCAGCAATAGCCATGGGTCTTACGCCTCGACCAGACGACATTCAGGGCTGAAGCTCAGGTTGACCGAGCTGCCTGCAGACAGATGCGGGTCCTGGGCGGCAGCAACGTCGACAATGATTTGTTTGCCGTCGTTCAATTTCAGGCTGTATGCCGTTTTGGTACCCAGGTACTGGCGGGCGACGACCTGGGCAGGAATGCTGCCTGCCTGGGCTTCGGTATGCAGGGTGATGTTTTCAGGACGCGCCGCCAGCAGCACTTGGCCAGCAGGAGGCAAGTTGTTCACCAGAATGTGTCCGCCCGCAATGCTGACGGTGGTGTGGCCCGCTTCCACATGCACGCCCAGGGTGTCGATCAGGTTGGCAGCACCAATAAAGTCGGCGGCATAGGCGGTGCGTGGGGTGGCGTACATGGCTTCGGGGGTATCGAGCTGGTCGATACGGCCCTGACGCAGCAAAGCAATGCGGTCCGACATGGACAGGGCTTCTTCCTGGTCATGCGTCACAAAAATCGCCGTGATGTTGGATTCCTGTTGCAACTCACGAATCACCTGGCGCATCTGAATACGCAGCTTGGCATCCAGGTTGGACAGGGGCTCATCCATCAGTAGAACGCGGGGCTCGATAACCAGGGCGCGGGCCAGGGCCACACGCTGGCGCTGGCCGCCGGACAGTTCTGCCGGGTAACGCTCGCCCATGCCGCCCAGTTCCACGCGGTCCAGGATGTAGGCTACTTTTTTCTTGATATCGCTGCTGCTGACCTTGCGAATCCGCAAGCCATAAGCCACATTGTCAAACACGGTTTTATCGGGGAACAGGGCGTAGTCCTGGAACACCATGCCGGTCTCGCGCTTGTGGGCGGGCAGGTAGGTAATGTCTTCCTTGTCCAGAAACAGGCGGCCTTCATCGGGGATGATGAAACCGGCAATCATGCGCAGCAAGGTGGTTTTTCCACAGCCGCTGGGCCCTAATAAAGTGAAGAACTCGCCATGCCGGATTTGCAGGCTCAGTTCATTGATGATGGTATTGCTGCCGTAGCGTTTAACTACGTGATCGATGTGGATTTCTGCCATGGGGATAGATCAGCCTGGGACTGAATAGTGCAGGTAAACCGCGCATCAAGGGGGCGGTTGCCTAGGCTTTAAAAAGAAGTGGTTCAGCGGCCATTAGTGACGCAAACATCACTGTGGCGTGAACACGAACATTAATTACAAGTTAATGACAAGTTTTATAGGAAGTTGCTATCTTAGCAGCAGGCCAATGCTTGTAGTTTTAATTATCAGGCGTCTAAGTCCAGCCCAAAGGCTGATCTGGCCGGTCTTGCCCAGTGACCAAGCAAAAAAAAATTCGTTGGACAAGCATCATATTGCGATAATCAGGTGGTAGTAATGTGTCTTGCTTTTTCCGCTAAAGCGGTCTAGTGCGGGCCGGGGTTTCTTGTGTCAAATAAAGGCCCTTATAGTGAGTTCCAAAAAGAATGATAGTTTCTTGCAGGGCGCGGGAATGGGAGAGGGACATAAAAGAGCAGGTTTTCATCCTGTTTAATCAGGCGTGGAACACGCCTGTACTTGCGCATCCGAATTTGTAGATGGTGTTCCGGTGTTGTGATGAAACACACACCGGGCCGGAGTGGTTGTTGGCGTAGATCCGAGCGGTGCCGCTGGCTAGTCCATCAGTAAAGGCGTGGCGCCTGTTTCGTTGAGAGATCCACCCACATCCGGGTAATGCATGTCGTCAGAGATCATAGAAGTTAGTTATTTAACTGGAGATTGAAGATGCGACTAGGTGTATTAAGCCCCCGGGGGACCGGGGAAAAGAGGGTAGCGGCCACGCCCGATACCATCAAGGCTTACCGCAAGGCGGGCCATGATGTGATTATCGAGGCGGGAGCCGGACAAGGTATTGCCAGCTCGGATGCCGATTACGAGGCCGCAGGGGCAACGATAGGAGATCCTTATCAAGCCACCGTGCTGCTGGTCGTAGGCCCGGCTGATGTTGATTCGGCGCGTTTGCGTGCCGAGCATGTGGTCGTCGGCATGCTGGACCCGTACGAGAGCGAGGGTCTGGACAAGCTGGCTTCTTCTGGCTGCCAGGCATTCGCCCTGGAGCTGATCCCGCGTACCACGCGGGCGCAAAGCATGGACGTTCTGTCCTCGCAGGCCAATATCGCGGGTTATGCCGCGGTGCTGAAAGCGGCCACTTTATATCCCCGATTCTTTCCCATGATGATGACCGCGGCGGGCACCGTCAAAGCGGCCCGTGTCGTGGTGCTGGGCGCGGGTGTGGCGGGCTTGCAGGCGATTGCGACGGCACGTCGTCTGGGGGCGGTAGTAGAAGCCTCCGATGTGCGTCCTGCCGCGCGTGAGCAGATCGAGTCTCTGGGCGGCAAGTTTATTGACGTGCCCTACGAGACCGACGAAGAGCGCGAAGCGGCGCAAGGGGTAGGCGGTTATGCCCGTCCCATGCCTGCTTCCTGGTTGCAACGGCAGGCGGCGGTGGTGGCGGCACGTTGCGCCCAGGCCGACGTCATCATTACCACGGCCTTGATTCCGGGGCGTCCCGCTCCGCGTCTGATTGCCGAGGAAGTGGTGCAGTCCATGCGTTCCGGCTCGGTGATTGTGGATCTGGCGGCGGCACGTGGCGGTAACTGCGCGCTGACTGAAGCCGATCAGATTGTGGAAAAACATGGCGTGACCCTGGTGGGCGAGACCAACTTCCCGGCCCGTGTGGCGGCGGATGCGTCTGCTTTGTATGCACGCAATATTCAACAGTTCCTGGGCCTGATGCTCAAGGATCAGTCTGACGAGCTGCATATCCCTGCGGACGACGACATTGTGAATGCCAGCCGTGTCGTACAGGGTGGCAAACGACTCTTTCCACAGCAGGGAGCCTGAAGTCATGGATATTATTTCTCCCCTGGTCATTAATCTGATCATCTTTGTGCTGGCCATCTACGTGGGTTACCACGTGGTCTGGACTGTAACGCCCGCTTTGCATACGCCTTTGATGGCGGTGACCAATGCCATCTCGGCCATCATTATTGTGGGCGGGATGCTGGCAGCGGCGCTGACCGAAAGCCCCTGGGCACAGGCGATGGGCATTATTGCCACCGCGCTGGCCTCGGTAAACGTGTTTGGTGGCTTTCTGGTTACCCGACGCATGTTGGAAATGTTCAAAAAGAAGGGCGCTAAAAATACGCCCAAGGAAGGGCAGTCATGATTTCCATGAATACCGTTACCTTGTGCTATTTGCTGGCCTCGGTGTGTTTTATTCAGGCCCTGAAAGGCTTGTCTCATCCGGCCAGTTCGCGTCGCGGCAACTTGTTCGGCATGGTGGGGATGGCCCTGGCCATTGCGACCACGGCCGTGCTGATCTACAGCCTGGCTCCTGAGGGCAAAGAGCTCTCCGGCCTGTTGCGGGTTCTGATTGGTCTGGTGATTGGTGGCTTGCTGGGCACCATCATGGCTCGCCGTGTCGAGATGACCAAGATGCCGGAACTGGTAGCCTTCATGCACAGCATGATTGGTCTGGCTGCAGTAGCCATTGCGATTGCCGTCGTGCTGGAGCCCGTGGCCTTTGGCATTGGTTCTGCCGAGGTCGGTCTACCTATGGGTAACCGTGTGGAGCTGGCTTTGGGCGCGCTGGTCGGTGCCATTACCTTCTCTGGTTCGGTGATCGCGTTTGGCAAGCTGTCGGGCAAGTACAAGTTCCGACTGTTCCAGGGCGCACCTGTCACCTTTAAGGGTCAGCACATGCTGAACCTGCTGCTGGGGCTGCTGGCCTTGGCTTGCGGTGTGATCTTTGTGACGACTCAGGCATGGTGGGCCTTTGGTGTGCTGCTGGCTCTGTCCTTCCTGTTGGGCGTGATGCTGATCATCCCGATTGGTGGTGCGGATATGCCTGTGGTGGTGTCCATGCTGAACAGCTATTCGGGCTGGGCGGCAGCGGGGATTGGTTTCTCCCTGAACAACTCCATGCTGATCATTGCCGGTTCGCTGGTGGGTTCCTCCGGTGCGATTCTGTCCTACATCATGTGCAAGGCGATGAACCGTGCCTTCTTCAACGTGATTCTGGGCGGTTTTGGTGCCAATCCGGAAGCGGCTGCGGGGGGCGCGGATCAGGGCAATCGTTCAGTGAAATCCGGTAGTGCTGAAGATGCCGCTTTCATGATGAGCAATGCCGAGTCCGTGGTGATTGTGCCTGGTTACGGTTTAGCCGTAGCTCGCGCTCAACATGCTTTGAAAGAGCTGTCGGACAAGCTGACCAGCCAGGGTGTGAATGTGCGCTACGCCATTCACCCGGTCGCCGGTCGTATGCCTGGCCATATGAACGTCCTGCTGGCTGAGGCCGAAATGCCTTACGAGCAAGTCTTTGAAATGGACGACATCAATAGCGAGTTTGCTCAGACCGATGTGGTGCTGGTTCTAGGTGCTAATGACGTGGTCAACCCGGCCGCCAAGAACGATCCAGCTTCGCCGATTGCAGGCATGCCGATTCTGGAAGCCTACAAGGCCCGAACCGTGATCGTGAACAAGCGTTCCATGGCCGCCGGTTATGCCGGTCTGGATAACGAGCTGTTCTATATGGACAAGACCATGATGGTGTTTGGCGATGCCAAAAAGACCATCGAGGATATGGTCAAAGCGCTGTAAGACCTTCGCGTCATTGCGCTGAAAGTAAAAAGCGCTCTGGTTCCTTGCGGGCCAGAGCGCTTTCTTGTTGAGTGCAGAGTCTTAGAACTTGGGGCCGGAGCGCAGTTGTTCGCACATCTTGTTGCGTTGCTCGACAGTGGCTTTTTCCAGATCCTGACGACCACGATCCAGACCTTGGTCAAAGGCTTTGTCAAAATCCTCGTCACTCAAACCCATGCTTTGAATGGACGACTTTTGCTGTTTTTTCATCTCTTGCAGTTGATCTTGGCTGTAGTCACCGCAAATTTCAGCAGCGGCATGCATGGCACCACCCATTTGAGCCAGTTGGATGGCAGGGCCGCTGTCCTGGGCGTAGCTATTGGCGCTGGCCAGGAGAAGGGCCGCTAAAGGCAAAAGAAGTTTTGTGCGCTCAAACATGGTCAATCCTGTCGATTAAGAAAAAGCCCGTCCAGACTGTGCAGGCTATCTAGTGATTGAAGGCCTGTGTGTTTCCCGTCAGGCGAAAGTCGCTACTTTACACCGCTTGCCCGCCCGCTGTTGAGGGGGATGGGGGTGAAGATGCACGCATTATTATGTGCTGCTTTACGTGAGGCGGCTTTGATCTGCTTGCCTCTTGAGGCAAGAGCGCGGAGCAGGGAATGACAGGCAAAGAAAAAGCCCTGATGACGATGTCATCAGGGCTGATCTTTTCAGAGTCTCATCCATTGGGTTTGACCCCACGAGTTCTAACTCTGGTCGCTGATTCCGGTAAAGAAACCAACTTGAATATGGCGCGGCTGGCAAGATTCGAACTCACGACCCCTTGGTTCGTAGCCAAGTACTCTATCCAACTGAGCTACAGCCGCTAAAGAAGTGAAACTATAGCAGACTATTTATTAGCATGACAAGTCTAAAAGGCATTTTTCTTAAAATAAATGCGAATTTTTTTGAAAAAACGCTGAAAACAGGGCCAGCAAGGCCGTCTTGCCCTTCAGATGGCCTATTTACCCTGGCATTTTGTAATGTTTTTATTGAGACCTTCCAAGGGCAAGTGGATGCGCACGCAAAAGCGCTCTTGCTGACGGGCAAATTCCAGTCGGCCACCATGGGCGCGGGTGACTTCATCGCAGATACTCAGGCCCAAACCATAGCCGCCGGTAGAACGATTGCGTGATGTTTCCAGGCGATAGTAAGGGCGCAGGACCTTGGCCTGTTCCTCGATGGGGATGCCGGGGCCATCATCAGCCACGGTGATGATGTATTTGTCTGCGCTGTGCTGGGCGGAAATATAAACCGCTTGCCCGTAACGCAGGCCATTGGAGATCAAATTCTCCAGACAGCGGCGAATGCGCTGAATCTGGATTTGCAAAATAGCCGGTTCCAGCTCGGCCAGACTGATCTTTTCCCCCAGGTCCTGCCGGTTGATGCTGACGGCGGTCAGCAGGGCGGCAATATCCACTTCTGCAAAGGCTTCCTCAGAGGTCTGGAAACTCATCAGCTCCATGGTGGAGTTGACCAGTTGCTTGAGCTGCTCTACGTCCCGGTTCAGGCTCATTCTTAGATTTTCATCCTGTACTTTTTGTACACGCAGCTTCAGGCGAGTGATGGGGGTGCGCAAATCGTGGGACACGGCCGAGAAAAAGTAGGAGCGCTCTTCAATATGTTTTTGCAGTCGCTCGACCATATTGTTAAATGCCACACCCAATCGTTTGAACTCCTTGGAGCCACCTAGCTGGATTTTCTCCTGGTTTCGGTTCACATCAATTTCCAGCACGCTTTTTTCCAGCTTCTTGAGGGGTCTGAAAATGAAGTTCAGACACAGCGTCAGGGCGATGACCACCAGAATCAGGCGAAAGAAGTAGATGCGTAAAAAGTAGTCGTAGGTAAAGCGCAGATTGCCGATGGAACTCCAGCCCTGGTTCTCCACAACATGCAGCCGCCACTGTTGCCCGTCAGAGAGTTTGAAGACGGCCACAAAAGACACATCCACCAGATTCAGTTCGCGGGAAAAGGCATCGAACAAGGCAAAGCCACCTGCCTGTTCCGTCGGCCTGGCCTTGTTGACAGCAATCAGATGAAAGTTCTTGCAGGCCCCGGTGCGTTCTTGAATGACTTTCTCAAAGAATAGCCCGAAGTCTTCGCCCATATTGGACTGGTAGTTCAGGGCCAGCTCATCGTTAACAGGAGTTGCTGTGACGCCGGATAGGAGGCTGGGCTCTATTTCCAGCCCGTGGGCCAGTTGGGACTCGGCATAGAGATACCAGTCTGAAAAGCGCACCGCAGCAATGCGAGCAGGCGTTTCTATCAGTACTTGCCTGCGCATTTGTGACCACATCGTGCCTGTCAGAATCTGGGCGATCAGCAGGCCGATGACGACGACTAGTGTAATTTTGCTGCGTAGCCGTTCTGGATAAAAAAACCAGATGGCGTGGCGCAGCTTGCTCATTATTGAATTGTTGTCAGACAAACCCATTGTTTATTCGGCGTGCAGGGACTGGGGATCTATGTACAGGATGTAGCCCTCGTTACGCACCGTGCGCACAATCTCCGGCTTGGAGCGATCTTTTTCTATGTAATGGCGAATGCGGCTGATGCACACATCAATGGCCCGGTCTTCATAGGTCAGGTTGCGGCCGAAAGCACGGCGTAAGAGCAAAGCCCGCGATAGAACCTTGTTGGGCGATTCCAGCAAGGCCATCAGCACATGAAAGTCCGAGTTAGGCAGGGAGATCGTGACGCCCTGAGGGGAATACAACTGACGTGCATTCAGGTCCAGTTGCCAATCCAGGAAGTGATAGCGCGAGGGCGGGGTGTCCTCTGTCACCGTGTCCTGCTGGCTTGGTGGGGCTGCATGGCGTCGGATAACCGCTTTGCAGCGTGCCAGCAGTTCCCGCGATTCAAAAGGTTTGACCACGTAGTCATCTGCACCCAACTCCAGCCCCGCCACCTTGTCGGCCAGTTCGTTGCGCGCCGTCACCATGATGATGGCCGGAGGATTGTCGATAGCGCGCAATTGCTTGCAGAGCTCCAGGCCATCTTCGCCGGGCAGCATCAGGTCCAGCAGCACCAGGGAAACTGGATAGCGCTTGAGTAGTTCAAAGGCTTGCTGGCCACCTTCGGCAATATGCGTTTTGAAGCCGCCAAAGCTCAATTCCTGAGCAATCAGCTCGGCCAGTTCTACATCATCTTCGACGATTAATACACGGCGTTGGGGGCTGCTTAATCCTGTCATTACATACCATTACATTGCGATTGGGCGGGGACATAAGGCGAAACATCGCCTGAAACCATACACGCTAATCTTACGGCGAACAAGAATTGTTCTCATTATTAAACAGGAGTCATGTTTTGCCGTTCCCTTCATCCCGTCCACCCCTCAAGCCTCTTGCCGCCTTGATCCTTCTTGCCCTGAGCGGGCAGGCTGCCTGGGCGCAAGACGCACCCGCCATGCTCAAACCCATTACGGTCAAGGGTCACGAGCAGGCAGAGCCCGAAGACAGCTATCAGAAGATTTACAGCAAAAGCTCGACCGGGCTGCGCATGGAAGAAAAAGATACGCCGCAGGCCATTACCAACATCACGCGCCAGCAGATGGAGGATCAAAACATTCAGTCCCTGGATGATGCCTTGACCTCGGTTTCCGGCATTAGCGTCAATGAGGTGGATATTGGTTCGCGTACAACCTATAGGGCGCGTGGCTTCAACATCAATAACTACAAGATTGATGGCCTGGAGTTCAATGGCGAGTCGGGCTTTTCCGGAATAGGCGGGGCGGTGAATATGGACCTGTACGAAGACGTCAGCGTCTTGCGTGGGGCCAATGGCTTGCTGGGTGGCACGGGTGATCCGTCGGCCAGCATTTCTCTGTCACGTAAAAAAGCGTACCGGGAGTTTGGCTTGCAAGGCAATGTCGAGCTGGGTAGCTGGCGCAAACGACGCCTGATGGGGGATATCAATACCCCCCTGACTCAAGATGGGGATTTGCGGGCGCGGCTGGTGCTCAGCGGGGATGACAGCCATACCTTCCGTGACAATGAAAACCCCAGGAGCTTTGGCCTGCTGGCCACCATGACCTACGATTTCTCGCCCGATACCAGCGTGACGGCGGGTTACGAGTACACCTATAAAAAGCACAAGGGCACATCCTGGGGCACGAACGTACCTATCTGGTTCTCGGACGGCACCCGTACGGATTTTGATCGCAGCTATCACCCGGTTGCAGACTGGAGCTATACCCAGCGCAAGAATCACACCTGGTTTGCAAACCTGGAGCAGAACCTGGGCGGTGGCTGGCATGCCGATGCCAACTACAGTTATAGCGACCTGGAAAGCATCAATAACTTCGGGGTGCTGAAAGCCAATAGTGCCGGTTCGCGTTGGGGCTTTTTTAATAAAGAAACCGGCTTGGCGTACTTGAATAGCCTGCATTCAGAGAGCGAGGGCAATCAGCATGCCTTCTCACTTAATGTCACGGGGCCATTCAAATTGCTGGGCCGTGAGCATGAGCTGATTCTGGGCTTTAATGGCCAGCGTTCGGAGGAGACTTCCTATCAGTTCAGCGGCGCACTCGGAAACTGCAATATTGATGGCCATGTGCCTGCGCGTGGGTGTCAGTACCGTCTGGATCTGCCTACCAACTGGCAAAGCTGGAATGGCAATGAGTATGGCGCACCGCAAACCTTCCGTACCGATGCGCGCGGTGTGACTCGCACCACGAACTACGGCCCGTATATCGCCACCCGTCTGGAGCTGGCTGACAATCTGAAAGTCATTCTGGGCTCGCGGTATAGCTTTTACAAAACCTATGCCTACGATTACGACCAGAACAATGTCAAAAGCGCACGTCGCTCCGAACTGGACAAGAAGGTATGGACACCCTATGTGGGCCTGACCTTTGATGTCACGCCGAATCACACGCTCTACACCAGCTACACCGACGTGTTCAAACCGCAAAGCCAGCGTGATGTGGCGGGTAATATCATCAAGCCAATCACGGGTGCCAGCTACGAGGCGGGTATCAAGAGCAGTTGGCTGGATGATCGTTTGTCCAGCACCGTGGCCGTGTTCCATGCCAAGCAAACTAACGTCGCCAAGGCCGATGATGATCGCACCGTATTGGATACAGGCGATCAGGCGTATGTGGCGAATGCGACGGGTATCAAATCTACAGGTGTGGATCTGCAGTTGGCGGGGGCGCTGACGAACCGCTGGAACGTGTATGCAGGCTATACCTATATGAATGTGGTCGATTCCAGCCCCAATAGCAGCCCACGCCAGGACCCGCGTCACAGCTTCCGTGTCAGCACGACTTATCGCCCGGATATTCTGGCCGACAAGCTGACCTTGGGAACCAGCATCAGCTACGACAGCTCCACCACGTCTACGCCTATGCCGGGTCGTCCATTAGCGGGTGGGGGTTTTGATAACAGCCCGATCCGTCAGTCCGGCTATATGCTGGCCCACGTGATGGCTCGTTACGATGTAAGCAAAAACCTGAGCGTGACCGCACGCGTCAATAATCTGTTTGATAAGGAATACTATCGACAGTTCGGTTTCTATAACGGCCTGATTTATGGTGAGCCGCGTAACCTCATGGTGAATGTACAAGCCCGCTTCTAAGGACGCTTAGTTGGGACGGTAGAAAAGCGGCGCTACCAAGTAGCGCCGCTTTTGCCTAAGCAGGAATTTTCGTGGCAAGTGTGCCAAAGTCCAGAGTTATGATGCGGTTGCGATATGTCGATTAGCCGCAATTTGTCCGCATCAGGAGTGATAGGCATGGTTCCATTCGGGTTAAGTCCAGCACAGTTTCAGTTACGCTATAAGCGCTGCCTGGAACGAGCTTCAACGCATTTCATCACCGAGCTACGTACCTTGTTCACTTTGCCTGTGCCGGACAGTGTGGTGGATGCCGAGGTGCAAATCTTCTTTGGTGAGGATGGCCTGGAAATCCCGTCGGCGTGGATTTACTACAGCGGCGAAAATAATAAAGTTGATAGCAGCGACCCTTCCATTTTTCCCGGTAGAGCCATGGAGCTGTCTCTGGGCTTGGACAAGATGGATGCCTTCCACGAAGACTATTTTCTGGACGAAGACTTTGATGGCCTGAGCATCGCGGCTAACACCACTAAAGCGTGGTTTGCAGAATGCTGGTGGAAAGCGGGTGGATGGAGCTATGCCGTTCCCGTGACGGCATGGGTGCACGATGGCTTTGGGGACGGTGAGGGTCTTGAGTTGTCAGAAAGGCGATAAGGCCGTGCAGGAGTAGTTCCTGACTACCTAAAGGGCTACTACTGCTTATTCTGTTTCTTTGTTCAAGCCTGCTCGTATTGTTATTGTGGGTGGGGCTTGGGCGGTACCTGACAGGGTAGTGGGTCTTGTTTCTGTCTGTTGTCCGAGAGTAGAAAGCAAAAAGCCATTTCCGAAGAAATGGCTTTTTTACTGAATATGGCGCGGCTGGCAGGATTCGAACCCACGACCCCTTGGTTCGTAGCCAAGTACTCTATCCAACTGAGCTACAGCCGCTAAAGAAGTAGAAATATAGCACGGCTATTTTTACTTGTCACCACAATATCCAAGATTTTTACGCAAATAGTCTTTTTTATGGCTTTTGTCGGGAGCAAGAAGGGCAGCAGGCATCCGGAACCAGGCTCCTCAGCAGATGGTACGACTATCGTTGTGGCGGCTTTCAGAGGCTGGAATCATAGGCCGATAATGCGGGTGCAAAGCCGAATCCTCAAACAGTCCATGCGGGATGACTTGCCCCACAGGGAACAAAGTCGCATTATTACGCCATTGTTTTGGAGCCCAATGTAATGGATCTATCGAAAATTACCTGCACTGAAGATTTCCGCCTGGCGGCTAAACGCCGCGTGCCCAAGATGTTTTATGACTATGCCGACTCCGGCTCCTGGACGCAGGGCACTTACCATGCGAACGAGCAGGATTTTCACAAGCTGAAATTCAAACAGCGCGTAGCCGTCGATATTGATCACCGCAGCTTAAGGACCAAGCTGCTGGGCCAGGATGTTGCCATGCCTATGGCCATTGCTCCTACCGGTTTGACCGGCATGCAGCACGCCGACGGTGAAATGCTGGCGGCGATGGCGGCTCGGGATTTTGGTATTCCTTTCACCTTGTCCACCATGAGCGTGTGCTCGCTGGAAGACGTGGCCCAGGCCACTCGCGCCCCGTTCTGGTTTCAGCTCTATGTGATGCGGGATCGCAGCTTTATCGAAAACCTGATTGCACGGGCCAAAGCCGCTAACTGCTCGGCTCTGGTGCTGACTCTGGATTTGCAAGTGCTGGGTCAGCGTCACAAGGATATTAAAAACGGGCTGACTACGCCTCCACGTCTGACCATTCCTAATCTGCTGAATCTGGCGACCAAGCCCTACTGGTGCCGCAAGATGTTAGGCACGCACCGTCGCAGCTTTGGCAATATCGTCGGTCACGCCAAGGGTGTGTCGGATCTGCGCTCCTTGTCGACCTGGACGGCCGAGCAGTTCGACCCGACCTTGAACTGGAAAGACATTGAGTGGATCAAGAATGCCTGGGGCGGCAAGCTGATTGTGAAAGGCATTATGGATGCAGACGATGCCCGTTACGCCGTCGATAGCGGGGCGGATGCCCTGATTGTGTCCAACCACGGTGGCCGTCAGTTGGATGGCGCACCTTCTTCAATCTCTTGCTTGCCTGCAATCGGCAAAGCTGTGGGCGACAAAATTGAAGTGCTGGTAGATGGCGGTGTTCGTAGCGGTCAGGATGTATTACGTGCCCGTGCCTTGGGTGCGCAGGGCGCCATGATTGGTCGTGCTTTCTTGTACGCCTTGGGTACAGCAGGGCAGGCGGGCGTGGCTCGCCTGCTGAAGTTGATGGCTAATGAACTGGACGTGTCGATGGCCTTTTGCGGCCGTACCGATATCAATCAGGTAGATCGCTCTATCCTGTTGAATCCTGATATTTTCGACCGCCCCGGTTATTGAAGACCGGTATGCAAAGGCCCTGGCTGGACCGGCAAATGACCGCGTCCGTGGGGCCCATTCAAATCCAGTACAGGGCCAGCAGGCACAATCCCGCTCGGGTTCAGATGACGGTGGCTGCTGTAGTAGTGAGTCTTGATATGATCCAGGCTGACCGTATCGGCCACACCGGGCATCTGGTACAGCTCCAGCATGTAGTTCCACAGATTCGGGTAGTCCATCAGACGGCGCAGATTGCATTTGAAATGGCCGACATAGACCGGATCAAAACGAATCAGGGTGGTGAACAGACGCCAGTCGGCTTCTGTCAGACGTGTACCGGTCAGGTAACGCTGTTGGGCCAGCCGTGCTTCCAAACCATCCAGGCTGTCGAACAGAGCGTGAACTGCCGTGTCATAAGCCGCTTGTGAGCGGGCAAAACCGGCTTTATACACACCGTTATTGACGGTGTCATAGACATGGGCGTTGATCTGGTCAATTTGCGCCAGCAAGTCGGCTGGAGCCATATCCAGTTCACGCGCTCCCAGGCTGTCAAACGCCGTATTGAAAATACGGATGATTTCGGCAGACTCATTATTGATAATCGTGCCGCGCAGCTTGTCCCATAGCACAGGAACCGTAATCCGGCCTGTAAATTGCGGGTCAGCCTTGGCGTAGAGCTGATACAGAAACTGGGCGTCCATCACCGGGTCAGGCACCACGCCCTCTGCCGGTTCAAAGGTCCAGCCTTGCTCGCCCATGATGGGATTGACCACCGATACCGAAATCAGTTTTTGCAGCCCTTTCAATTCGCGCATGATCAAGGTGCGATGCGCCCAGGGGCAGGCTAGCGAGACATACAGGTGATAGCGATTGGCCTGGGCGGGCTGGGCTGCCTGACCATCGGGACCGGGGCCGCCATCGGCGGTAATCCAGTCCCGGAAGGCAGACTGGGCACGTTGAAACGTATCGGACGTTGTGCTACTGACAGGCTCTTTGCTATGCCATTGTCCATCTATCATCATGCCCATCTGTGTACTCCGTTTTAGCCTTTCAGCTTGATTGCAATTTCAGCGATATGACGGCCCTGGAAGCGGGCACCGTCCAGCTCGTTCTGGCTGGGTTGACGTGAACCGTCGCCCCCGGCAATGGTGGACGCACCGTAAGGGCTGCCGCCAGTGACTTCAGTGAGCAGGGTCTGGCCTGCAAAGCTGTAGGGCAGGCCCACCACGATCAGGCCAAAGTGCATCAAGTTATGAATAATGGACAGCAGCGTCAGCTCCTGCCCGCCGTGTTGGGTAGCGGTAGAGGTAAAGGCCCCACCCACTTTGCCATTGAGTGCGCCGCGCGCCCACAGGCCACCGGCCTGATCCAGGAAGCTGGCCATTTGCGAGCTGATGCGCCCAAACCGGGTGCCGGTGCCCACAATAATGGCGTCGTAGTTTTCCAGGTCGGCAATAGTGGCGACGGGGGCGGCTTGATCCAGCTTGAAGTTCGCTTTCTGGGCCACCGCTTCCGGGACCAGTTCAGGGACACGCTTGATGTCCACCGTCGCGCCAGCGCTTTGCGCGCCTTCGGCAACCGCTTGAGCCATTTTTTCGACGTGGCCGTAGGCGGAGTAATAGAGAACCAGGACTTTTGCCATTTGAACTTCTCCAGAAAAGCGATCAACAAGGAATCGAACGGGGCAGCGGCCTCAGGACCTGGCCTGGGCGCGCTTGCTAAAACGATCATAGTCGGGCCAAGCCCGCTATGACAAACCGTTGGGCGATTTGTTTTGTGTCAGAGTCTGTCTTGCCGTGGGCAAGGCCACGGCAGGCAGAATCAAGCGGGAAGCAGGGCGTAGGTCGTGGTGGCGTGGGCCGCCAGACGGTCTTGTTCGTCCAATAGCTTGATATCACCGAACACCATGCTTTTGCCACGTTTCAGAACCTGGGCATGGACCAGCACATCGCCCTGGCTGACCGGGCGCACAAAGCTGGTATTCAGCGATACGGTGGTCATGGGGCGGAACTCGCCCAGACTTTGGCTGACAGCCAGCACCATGGCGGTATCGGCCGCTGCCATATAGACCTGGCCGCAAACCACACCCGCTACATGGGTAAGCTGCTCAGAAAAGGGTAGTCGCAAAACCACACCGTCCTCGGCAATACGCTCTACGCGCAGCTTCAGGGCTTGTACCCAGGGGGCGAAAAGCGTGTCGAGCAGGTGCTGAGCTTGTTCTTGGGTCATGTCTATCAGCCGCAGTAAATCGAGGTAATCCGGTTTTGTTCATCGATCCGAATGCTCAGGCGGGTGGGATCGTAGTCGGTGGTGTACATGCGATCTGGAGCCAGTATGCGGGCTTGGGCGGCACCGGCTTGTTTCACCAGACGCTCGACCTGGCTTTGGCTGGCGGTCTGCCCGACTGGGTTCAGGGCGTCCGCATTGCACACGCCGCCAGAGGAATTGCTGAACGAAGATGTCGAGCCAGTTTGGGCGCTATTGCCTGTGGCGGTGCAAGCGGCCAGCAAAACGGCGGGAAGGACGCTGAGTAGTACGGAGAGTCGCATGAGAAATCCTTAAAAGCAGCTAGGAAGCATTCAGCTTGAAGGATTAATAATACCTGTTCTAGGCGGGGCGTTTAAGGCTTGTTCAAGGCACTTTTTGCGGCTGCTTTGCCGGTTTTGGCCGAGACCGCCGGATGTTGGGCAATGCAATAGCGCAAGGGGGCCTTGGCCCAGGCTCCTGCATAGTCCACACCGATGCGTGGACCAATCTGGATTTGATCCAGTGGCAGGGCGGGTGCGTCCAGCCAATGCAAGGTGGGGACGCAAGCATCGGCCCCGTTATAGCTTTTGTCGATTCCCAGCCCCTTGCACAGACGGCCTGGGCCTGACAAAGAAGGGCCGCCTTCTGGCGAAACCCACTGGGCTGCACGCAAGAGCACCGCCGTGCCGTCGCCTTCCACACCGCTGACCATATTCATGCAGTGGTGCAGGCCATAAATCAGATAGACATAGGCATAGCCTGCCGGGCCAAACATCAGTCGGGTGCGCTCGGTAATGCCGCGGCGGCTGTGGGCGGCCTGATCTTCCGGCCCCAGATAGGCTTCTGTTTCGACAATGGTGGCGCAGCGCTGGCCGCGTTCGTCATTCACAACCAGGGTTTTGCCCAGCAACTCCAAGGCGACGTAACGCGGATCGCGGGCAAAGAACGTCCGTGGCAGGTAGAGCGCAGACTCAGTCATTTCCGGGAATCCGCTCCAACTTGTTCAACCAGGCCTGTTTTTGCTCCTTGGGCAAAAAGGAGGAGCGCAGGCTATTGGCTGCCAGAGTACGCAAATCGGCTTCCTGCAAATTCAGGGCCTGGGCGGTTTGCATATAGTTGTCCAGCAGATAACCACCAAAATAAGCCGGGTCGTCCGAGTTCACACACACGTTCAGGCCGCGATCCAGCAAGTGCTTCAGATTATGCTGGTGCAGACTGTCAAAGACCTTGAGCTTGATATTGGACAGAGGACAGACTGTCAGGGAAATGGCGTGGTCGATCAAATATTGCATCAGGGCCGGGTCGTCCTGGCTGCGTACGCCGTGGTCGATACGCTCTACTTTCAAAAGTTGAAGGGCGTCCCGCACATAGCTGGCCGGGCCTTCTTCACCGGCGTGGGCGACCAGTCGGAAGTCCAGCTCACGGCAGCGAGCATAGACTTTTTCAAACTTGGCGGGAGGATTGCCCTTTTCCGAGGAATCCAGGCCAATCGCAATCCACAGGTCGGAATACTGATTGCGTAAGGGCAGGGCGGCTTCCAGGGTGGCAAAAGCGTCGGCTTCGCTCAGGTGGCGCAGGAAGCTCAAGATCAGATAACTGCTGATCCCCAGCTCGGACTTGGCCTGGCGGGCGGCACGGGCGATCCCGGCGAACACGGTTTCCATGGCAATCCCGCGTGCCGTGTGGGTTTGCGGGTCAAACATGATTTCAGTATGGACAATGCCATCGGCCTGGGCGCGCAGAAAGTAGGCCCAGGTCATGTCAAAGAAATCCTGCTCGGTAATCAGCACACCGGCCCCGGCGTAGTACAGATCCAGAAAGGATTGCAGGTCGGTAAATTGGTAGGCGGCGTGCAGGCTGGCCTGGTCGGGATAGGACAGCGTAATGTGATTGCGCTGGGCCAGCTTGAAAATCAAGTCCGGTTCCAGCGTGCCTTCTATATGAAGGTGCAGTTCGGCCTTGGGCAGTTGGCGGGTAAATTCGCGTAAGGAAAAAGCGGAATCAGACACGGGGCGCTCCTGGTAGCCAGCATATGCGCCCCATTATACGGAGGCGGGCGCCTTGGGTCAGGCGTCCTTGCCGCGCAATGCGCCTATTGCCAGAAAGAGCCAGGCCAGAATCATGGCTACCCCGCCGATGGGGGTAATCGCACCTAGCCATTTGACGCCGCTTAGCACCAGAATGTACAAACTTCCGCTGAAAATCAGAACGCCAGCCAGCATCAGAATGGCGCTGCGGGATTGCCAGGCGGAATTCAATTGAGAGCTCAGGGCGACGATCAATAGCAGGCCCAGGCCATGCAGCAACTGATACAACACGGCGGTATGCCAGGTGGCCAGTGCAGACGCATCAACCATGGAGCGTAGCGCGTGGGCACCAAAAGCACCCAGGCCTACGCCCAGAGCCAGAATCAGTGCGCCCAGGCACAGGATGGATCGTGAATTCATGTCTTTCCTTGCAAGTCTCCGCAGTGGCGGCGCGGAAGGAGGCCAGTGCTATTATCGAACAAAAAAATCTGCTTTGTCTGCAAGGAGACAGCATGGAAGAAATAGCTCCGGTCACCCCAGATGCACAGGATGTAGTGGTGGCCGCGTATCGCTATCAGGCTGGCCAGCCTGCCCAGGCTTTGGATGTTCACCATTTACCCAGTCATAACCCTGCGCAGGACGGTTTTATCTGGATTGGCCTGAAAGATCCTGGCGAGGCAAGTTTGCGCGAGATTGGTGGGCAGTTAGGCCTGCCGGAAAATGCGATCGAGGAATTGATTGCACCGCATCGTCGTCCCAAGTTGCTGGAGTTCAGCAATTGTCTGATCGTGGTGGCGATAACCTTGGGGCTGAAAGAGTTGCGCCCTGTTTTTGGTACGACCCAGATCCTGATTGCGCACGGCTTACTGTTGACTGTGCGCCGTGGCTCCAACAGTAATTATTTACAACTGCGTGCCCGTCTGGAAAGTACTCCTGAATTGTTGGCGCGCGGCAGCGATTTTGTAGCCTCCGAATTACTGGATCTGATTGTGGACCAGTATCAGACTTGTTTGGAGCAGACAGAAAAAGCGGTAGAAGCGATTGAGCAGCAGTTCTTGATCCGTGGTTTCAAAGAGAACGATGTTCGGCGCATCTATCGATTGCGACGCGATTTGCTGCGTGTGTATAACGCTGTGTCGCCGTTGTCAGAGTTAAGCCGCCGTTTGTCGCGGGTGGAACTGGCCTATGTGGATGCTGAAAGCCGTGCCTATTTTGGTGAAGTGTCAGACCGCATTGCCCGTACCTCCGAATTCATCAACAGCTTGCGTCAGGCTCTGGCTTTCGCGTTTGAAGGTGGCTTGATGATAGGGCAGATGCAGCAAACTGACACCACCCGCAAGCTGGCTGCCTGGGCCGCTATTTTGGCTGTGCCGACAGCGGTGGCGGGGATTTACGGCATGAACTTCAAGTTCATGCCCGAGTTGGAGTGGACGATGGGCTACCCCCTGGCCCTGGGCCTGATGGGGAGCGTTTGCGGCTTTTTATACTGGAAATTCAAGAAGGCCAAATGGCTCTGACGTAGGACAGCAATAGGCCGAGCCGGGGCCACTATCAAGGAGGCGTGATGGATCTGAAACAGCAGTTACAGAATCAGGTGCCGGATTTGATTGACGACGATCTGTTTGTCGAAGACCCGGTTTTACAGATCTGGTACAGAAAGCTGGCGTCCACTAAGGCCCAGGCGGGTCTGGCCGATTATGGTCGCAAGCTGGGTTCGGCATACTGGCGCGAACAAGGGGCCTTGGCGAATCGACAGCCACCGCAATGGCGTGGCTGGTCGGCGCAAGGTCAGCATATTGATCAGGTGGATTTTCATCCCTCCTGGCACCACTTGATGAGTCTGGGTATGGAGCAGGGCCTGCATATCTGGCCCCATCAGGCGCAGCCCGGTCAGCATCTGGAGCGGGCAATCGGTTTTTATATGCACGGTCAGATCGAGGCGGGCACCCTCTGCCCCCTGACCATGACGCGCGCCGCCGCTCCTTTATTGCAGGCGGACCCCTTTCAGGAGTGGGCGGCTCAACTGGACCAGACTCAGTACGACGCGTCCAGTCAGGTGTTGAGCCAAAAACAGAGCGTGCTATTGGGCATGGGCATGACGGAAATGCAGGGTGGCTCTGATCTGCGCGGATGTACCACCGAAGCCCACCCTGATGGCGCTGCATTTCGTCTTTATGGGCATAAATGGTTTTTCTCCGTGCCGCAGGCTGACGGGCATCTGGTACTGGCTCGCGAGCACGAACAGTTTTCCTGCTTCTTGATGCCTCGCTATACCGAATATGGCTTGAATCGCCGCTATATACGCAGGCTGAAAGACAAGCTGGGTAATCGCTCCAATGCCAGTGCCGAGATTGATTTTGACGGTGCCCTGGCCTGGCGCGTGGGGCAGCCCGGTCGCGGCATCGCCTTGCTGGCCGGAATGGCCGCCCGAACTCGTATTGATTGCGTGCTGGGCAGTGCGGCCTTGATGCGGCAGGCCCTGGTGCAGTCGCTTCATTACTGCCAGCATCGGGTTTGTTTTGGCAAAGCCTTGATCGACCAGCCCTTGATGCAGGCTGTCCTGCTGGATATGAGCCTGGAAAGCGAAGCTGCCACGCATCTGGCTTTGTTTCTGGTGGATTTGCAGGAGCGTGTTGATGATCCCGTCGCACAGGCCGTGCTGCGTATTCTGTCCCCCGCTGCCAAATTCTGGGTCTGCCGTCGCGCCATAGCCCTATGTGCCGAGGCCATGGAAACCTGGGGTGGCAATGGCTATATCGAGGAGGGGCCCATGCCGCGTCTTTTGCGGGAAGCCCCCGTCAACTCCATCTGGGAAGGTTCAGGCAATGTCATGTGTCTGGATGTGCAGCGTGCGCTAGGCCAGGAGGGTGTGTTCGAGGCCCTGCAGACTGATTTGCGTGCCCGCTGTGGAGACGATGCCGAGCTGGGCCGGGCGGCTCAAGCCTTGCTGGATACCGTATCCCAGGCTGGAGGCCGGGTCTGGACACAAAAACTGGCCGTCTTGTACCAGGCCTGTTTGATGCGCCAACTGGCCCCCGATGCCGTGGCCGATCTGTTTATGGCCCAGCGTGTGCAACAGGGCCCGTCGGCGGTATTCGGGCTGGAAGGCGTAGAGCAGAGTGACTGGTATCTGCACCGTGCCTGGCCCCGCCTGCAAACCTCCTGATCAGAGCCCGACTACTAGGGACATTGCTCTGGACAGGCGGTGCGCAGTATCTATAATTTGTTAGCCCTGTTTTCCGCTACCTGCCTGGAGTGTTGTCCGCATCATGACTGTGTTTTCCTTGTCCGGCTTTTCTTCTTTGACTCGGCACGCAGCCGTTTGTGCAGGTCTGACGGCGGTGATAACTGCCTGGACCTTGCCTGTTCAGGCGCAGGACTTTGAGCTGACAGGGCGTGTGGTGCGGGTTGCTGATGGCGATACGTTGACGATTCTGGGCCGTGACAACAAGCAGCAGCGTGTGCGTCTGGCCAGTATTGATGCGCCTGAAACCAGCAAGGACAGCCGTCGCCCCGGTCAACCCTTTGCGGTGGCCTCCCGGCGCTTTCTGTCTGATCTGGTATCAGGCAAACAACTGACCTTGTCTTGCTACGAGCGTGATCGCCATGGCCGTGCCGTGTGCGATGTGCCTTTGGACGATGGCGAAACCGCTAATCAGAAACTGGTGCGTGCCGGTATGGCAATGGCGAACCGGGAAAAGCGTGGTCGTTTCCTGCGCGATCCTCGCATTGACGGGTTGGAGCGCGAAGCCAAAGAGGACCGCGTTGGCATCTGGTCCGAACCCAATCCTGTGCCGCCATGGAAATGGCGCTATGACTGCTGGCAGCAAGGGCAATGCTAAGCCCCTTGCGGCGGATCGGGCTGGCTCTGATATGTACCGCACTGGCCGCATGCTCCAAGCCTGTTAACAGCCCTTATCACGAAGAAAGTGCAGCGGAAAATACGCTGTACAGCGCGTTTACGACCCGTTCGCCTAATCACCTGGACCCGGCCTTGTCCTATTCAGGGGACGAGACGCCGTTTACCTATTCGATTTACGAGCCTTTATACGGTTACCACTACCTGGATCGGCCGTATCGCCTGATTCCCAAAGCGGCTGCCGAGCTGGTTGACGATCCGGTGTATCTGGACGAACACGGCAATCGACTGCCTGCAGATGCGCCTGGTGAGCAGGTGGCGGTCAGTCGTTATGACATTCCCATCAAGCAAGGCATTGCCTTTCAACCGCATCCGGCCTTTGCGCAGGACGAACAAGGGGAGTATCGCTATTACCCCATGCGGGCTCCCGACTTGAATGATGCTTTCAGCATTACGGACTTTGCCTATACCGGTTCGCGGGAATTGACGGCCCATGACTACGTTTATGCCTTCAAACGTCTGGCCAGCCCGCGTTTGGCTTCACCCGTTCTGGGCGTCATGGCCGAGCATATACGGGGTTTCAAGGAGTTCAGCGAAGAGCTGGCGCAGATCGACAAGCAGGAACCTCGTCCGCAATGGCTGGATTTGCGTCCTTATTCCTTGCCGGGCGTGAGAGCCCTGGATAAGCACACGTTGCGTATCGAGGTAAACGGCAAATATCCGCAATTCAAGTATTGGTTGGCCATGACTTTTACGGCCCCCATGGCCTGGGAAGCAGAGCGGTTTTACAGCCAGCCCCGTATGGCGCAGCACAATCTGACGCTGGATAGCTGGCCGGTGGGCACTGGCCCATTCATGCTGACCGAATCCTTGACCAACCGCCGCCATGTCTTGAGTCGCAACCCTAACTATCGGGGTGAGCCCTATCCCTGCGTAGGTGCTCCCGGCGACCAGGAAGCTGGTTTACTGGCCGACTGCGGTAAACCCATGCCCTTTCTGGACAAAGTGGTGTTCTCTTTGGAGAAAGAGGGTGTGCCTTTAATGGGCAAGTTCCTGCAAGGCTATTACGACATTCCACAAGTGGAGCGGGGTGAGTATGGGGTCGCCATGACTGTCGCCGCACAGGACTCGGTGGATAAAGCCAATCTGTACCAGGAGCGAGGTTTGCAATTACGCACCTCTCCTGAAGCGCAATTGTTTTATATGGGCTTTAACTGGCATGACCCCGTTGTCGGCAAAGGCGATACGCCAGAGCAGGCCGAGCAAAATCGCAAGCTGCGTCTGGCGATCAGCATTGTGTTCGATTGGGAGCAGTACGTTTCCATCTTTATGAATGACCAGGGGCAGGCCGCGCATAGCCCCTTGCCGCCTGGTGTGCCTGGTTATCAGCCCCTGCCTCAAGGGGCTAATCCTTACGTCTACACCAAAGACAATGGCGTGGTGAAACGCCGTAGCCTGGACGAGGCCCGCGATTTGTTGCGCCAGGCCGGTTATCCCGATGGGCGAGACAGCCGCAGCGGCAAACCTTTGATTCTGTATTACGACTCCATGATGGGCATGGGTTCGGACGCCACCGTGGACTGGATGCGCCGTCAATTGGCCCAGGTGGGTTTGCAATTGGAAGTGCGTGCGACCGACTACAACCGCTTTCAGGACAAGATGAAACGTGGCGCAGCACAGATATTCCTTTGGGGTTGGGTGGCGGACTACCCGGATGCAGAAAACTTCTTCACCTTGCTGTACGGCCCACAAGCCAAAAAAGACTTTGGCGGAGAGAATGCGGCCAATTATCAAAGCGCCGAGTTTGACCGTTTGTACGAGCAAATGCGCTTTCTGAATGATGGTCCCGACAAAGAAGCTGTGGTCCAACAGATGATTCGTCTGGTGCAACATGATGCTCCCTGGATGTTTGGCTACGTGCCCAATGCGGGTGGTGCCTACCAAAGCTGGGTGCGCAATGCCAAGCCGTCCATGATGGTGCGGGATGGCATTCAGTATTACCGCATCGAGCCCGAACAGCGCGTGGAGCAGATTGACCGCTGGAATCGCCCCGTGTGGTGGCCTGCCATTCCGGTGGTGCTGCTGGTGCTGATCCTGTTCTGGGTGTTGCGCTCGCAAGCGCAGGCCCGCCGCCGACAAGTTGCCCTGCGCAAGGAGAAAGACTGATGTTTTCCTATATGCTGCGGCGCATTCTGTACGGCGTGCTGATTCTGATCGGGGTCAATCTGCTGACCTTTGTGCTGTTCTTTGCGGTCAATACGCCCGACGATATGGCGCGTTTGTCTATTGGTGGACAGCGCGTCAGCCAAACCGCGATTGAGAACTGGAAGGCCGAGCGTGGTTATAACAAGCCGCTGTTTTATAACGCTCAGGCTGAAGGTTCCAAAACGCTGACCGATACGATTTTCTATGAACGCTCCGTCCCCTTGCTGCGCCTGGACTTTGGCTTGTCCGATCAAGGACAAGACATTGCCTATCAAATCAAGCAACGCATGGGGCCTAGTCTGGCGCTAGCCCTGCCTACTTTCTTTTTAGGCTTATGGGTGTGTATCAGCTTTGCCTTGCTGATGGTGTTCTTCCGGGGAACACGGCTGGATTTTTCTGCCGTTGTGCTCTGCGTGGTGCTGATGTCCATTTCAGGTTTGTTCTACATCATTGCCGGGCAGTGGATGTTTGCGAGGGTGCTGCGCTGGGTGCCGTTTTCAGGTTGGGTGGAAGGCATGGATAACTGGCGCTTCCTGGTCTTGCCTGTACTGGTCGGGATTCTGTCCCGAGTCGGGGCCGAGTCGCGTTTTTACCGCAGCCTGTTTCTGGAAGAGGCCAGCCGCGACTATGTGCGTACCGCACGTTCCAAGGGTTTGGCGGAATCTACCGTGCTGTTCCGTCATGTCTTGCCCAATGCGCTTTTGCCCATCCTGACAGGCACGGTGTCAGCCTTGCCCTTGCTGTTTATGGGTAGTCTGATTTCCGAGTCTTTTTTTGGTATTCCGGGTCTGGGCAGCTTCACCATTGATGCCATCAATGCCCAGGACTTTTCCATTGTGCGTGCCATGGTGTTTTTAGGATCGATGCTTTATATCGCCGGTTTGATTCTGGCGGATATCTCCTACACCCTGGTTGACCCTCGCATTCGTTTCAGTTGAGCCCGCCATGCCACAGTTCGTCTTTCTCTGGACCGATACCTTTGTGCTGGCACTGTTTCTGGCGATGGCGCTCTATACCTGGCGGGTCGTCAAACGTCCTGCCTTGCGCTCGGCCTGGGCCAGCGTGGCGCGTACACCGTCAGCCATGTGTGCCGCCGTATTCCTGATCTTTTTCCTGTTGATTGGCCTGCTCGATTCCATTCACTATCGGCCGATTTTGCCCGCAGCGCCGGGGCAGGAAGCCAGTGCGCCCAGCTATGCGCCAGTCGCCCGTTCGGCACTGGATGATGTGTTGAAAATGGCTGGCCTGACCGAGGTTGAAAAAACCTATTCAGCCCCTTTGGCGCGCTTTCAGTTGACCAAGGAAAGCATGCTGATAGATGGCAAGCCCGTGCGGGACTTCCCGCGTTTGGTGAATGCCGGGGTAGGCATGGACACAGCGGCAGAGCATCAACAGGACATTCTGCACTTAAGTATCAAGGGTCTGGCATGGGGGCTGGCAGCCAGTCTTGTGCTGGCGCTTTTGCTGACACTTTGGGGGCGTAAACAGGCGATGGAGCCAGGCTGGGGAGCCGCCTGGCGTTACTGGTGGCAGGGGCAAGGTCTGGTGAGCTGGAGACTGGTCTGGTTCAGCGCTTGCGCCTTGATGATCGTGCTGTGTCTGGTCCTGAGCCTGAGCGCGAATTATTACGTACTGGGTACAGACCGCACCGGCAACGACATTATCTGGCAGGCCCTGAAAAGCGTGCGCACGGCTCTGGTTATCGGCACCTTGACCACCTTTGCCATGTTGCCGCCCGCCATTATTCTGGGTTTGGCCGCGGGCTACTTCCGGGGCTGGGTGGATGATGTCATTCAGTACATCTACACCACCTTGACGTCCATACCCGGTGTTTTGCTGATCGCCGCTTGTGTGCTGATGATGCAGGTCTACATCGACACGCACCCCGATAGCTTTGATACCGTGGCCGCCCGTGCCGACCTGCGTCTGTTCATGCTGTGCCTGATTCTGGGGTTGACTGGCTGGGCTGGTCTGTGCCGCCTTTTGCGTGCCGAGGTCCTGAAACTGCGCGAGCTGGACTATGTGCAGGCCGCTCAGGCCTTTGGTGTCGGCCATTTGCGCATCATGTTCCGTCACCTCCTGCCCAATGTGATGCACATTGTGCTGATCACCCTGATTCTGGAGTTCTCCGGTCTGGTGCTGTACGAGGCCGTGCTGTCTTATCTGGGCATAGGCGTGGACCCCAGCATGCCATCTTTCGGACGCATGATTGATGCGGCCCGCAGCGAACTGTCTCGCGACCCCATCATCTGGTGGGGGCTGGCCGGGGCCTTTGTCATGATGCTGGGATTGGTTCTGTCTGCAAACATCTTTGCTGACGCGGTGCAAACGGCCTTTGACCCTCGCACCCGTCGTTTCAAGACTTTGCGAGTGCGTCGTACAGAAGGAGCCAAGGTATGAGCCAGCTTGACAGTGTCTCCGCCGTGAAGCCTTCAGCCACGCCTGCTGTTTTGCATATCGAGAATCTGGAACTGCGCGTACAGTCCGATGCCGGTATCCAGAGTGTGGTGCGTAACTTGTCTCTGGCTGTCCAGCGAGGTGAAACCTTTGCCTTGGTTGGCGAATCTGGCTGCGGTAAAAGCATGACGGCAATGGCAATCTTGCGCCTGCTGCCTGAAGCGGCCTGGATGCAGTCCGGCAGCATTGCTTTGGGAGGGCTGGATTTACCGCCATTACCCGAGCAGCAAATGCAGGATGTACGCGGCAAGCGCATCAGTGTGATTTTTCAGGAACCGTCCACCAGTCTGAACCCGGTCATGTCCATCGGGCGGCAGATTAGCGAGGTGATCCGGCGTCACGAAGTTGTCCCCGCCGGGCAGGAGCGGGCAACGGCGATCAAATGGCTGGAGCGTGTCGGTATTCCCGGTGCCGCTCAGCGTTACGACGACTTTCCCTTTCAGTTTTCGGGCGGGCAAAAGCAACGCATCATGATTGCGATTGCCCTGGCTGCCGAGCCTGATCTGCTGGTCGCGGATGAGCCAACTACCGCTTTGGACGTAACGGTTCAGGCACAGATTTTGCAGTTGCTGGCCGATATACAGAAAGAAATGGGCCTGGCTATTTTGCTGATTACCCACGACCTGCTGCTGGTGCGACAGTACGCCGACTATGTGGCTTTGATGCGGCACGGGCAAATTGTGGAAGCGGGCTTGGCAAGTCAGTTTTTCCTGCGACCTACTCATCCCTACGCCCGCGAGTTGCTGGACGCCATCCCCACCTTTGAAAAGCGTGGACGTCCCTTGTCCCGCGCCATCGCACCGATTGAGGCCGTTGCCCCGCGCAATAGCGGCAAAGAATTGGTTCTGGATATCCAGAGTTTGTCCGTTGCCTATAAGCAGGCTGGCTCCTGGTGGCGACGTTTGCCTGTGATCCCTGTGGTCCAGGATTTGAGCCTGCAACTGCACAAGGGCGAAACCCTGGCTTTGGTTGGTGAGTCTGGCTGCGGTAAAAGCACTGTCGCGCGCACCTTGATGCGTTTGCTGGATCATCAGGCGCAGATCAGCGGACAGGTGCAAATGCAGGGTCAGAATGTCTTGCAAGTCAAAGGCAAAGCGCTGCGGCAATTGCGTTCGCGACTGCAGATTATTTTCCAGGACCCTTACGGATCGCTGGACCCGCGCATGATGGTGGGGGACATTCTGCTGGAAGGCCTGAGCGCACTGCGCCCCGAGCTGGATACCAAGACGCGCCGCAAGCGAATTGAAACTTTAGTGGATCAGGTTGGTCTACCCAAGAACTCCCTGGATCGCTATGCACACGAGTTCTCCGGCGGTCAGCGTCAGCGCATTGCAATCGCACGAGCCTTGGCGGTAGAACCTGCTGTCCTGATTTGTGATGAACCTACTTCAGCGTTGGACGTTTCCGTACAAGCGCAGATTCTGGATTTGATGCGCGAACTGCAGATGGAACTGGGTCTGGCTTATTTGTTTATTACTCATAATTTTGGGGTGGTGGAATATCTGGCCGATCGTATTGCTATCATGGCCAAGGGACGCATTGTGGAGCAGGGTAGTGCGCAGCAGGTTTTGTTCCATCCCCAGGAAGAGTTGACTCAGCGTCTGCTGGCCGCTGTTCCTCGTTAAGCCCCACTGCAAGCCGGGGTAGCGTTAATTCGCCCGGCACTTCTATGCCACAATACGGCTGTCTGTCCGCCCATTGATACACACATTATGAGTCTGAAGGTTTTTGATCTGGAATGCGAACACGCCCATGTGTTCGAGGGTTGGTTTAGCTCACGCGAAAGTTACGATGAGCAGATAAGTCGTGGGCTGCTGTGTTGCCCCGTCTGCGACAGCCACCAGGTCAAACGCAAGCTGTCGGCTCCACGTATCAATGTGGGTGCGCAAGAAAGTATCAGTGCACCGGTCAGTAGCACCCCCGTGCCAGCGCCCCTGCCTTCAACCATGCCGACCGAAGAGCAAATGCGGGCGATTCAAGGCCAGCTATTGCAAGAACTGCGTTCGGTCATTCGCAATTCGGACAATGTGGGCACCCAATTTGCCCAGGAAGCACGCCGCATGCACGAAGGCGATATCGAACCGCGTGCCATACGTGGTCAGGCCACGGTGCAGGAGTATCAGGAACTGGCCGACGACGGCATTATTGCCATGCCGATTCCTGACTTTCTGGATGATGATCGCCTGCAGTAATTGCCTGCGTCATTTCTTTTAGCCGCCGATGCAAGGTGCTGCGATGCAGCCCCAAGGCACGCGCCGCTTGTGAAATATTCCCTTGATGCTGTTCCAGGGCCTGCTGTACGGCCGCATATTCCTGTTCTTTTAGAGTTTTTGGCTTGGGGGCGGCAGGAAAGCTTGCCTGTTTCACGATGATATTGCTGGCTTCTAGAGCCGGGGCAGGTAGTGGAGCAGGATGCTCGGCACCCAAACATGGCAGGGCAGGCAGGTCTTGCGCCAGCCAGAGTCTCCCTGGATAGTCCTGCACAATAATTTGCAGCAGCACTGATCGTAGCTGGCGGTAGTTACCCGGCCAGTCGTACTCCTGTAGTGTGAGCAGAGCCTCCGGGTGTAATTGAGGAGCGGCCTGACCCTGAGCCAGCACTGCCAGCTCTTGGGAAATATAGTCGCCCAAATCGCTGCGCTCTCGCAGGCTGGGCACCTTGCAGATGTAATCTTGCAGCCGGAAATACAGGTCGGCGCGGAAACGCCCATCGCGCACCAGAGTCTCCAAGGGTTGATGGCTGGCGCTGATTAGCTGGAAATCCAGTCTGTGCGTACGCTCCGAGCCCAGCGCTTGAACCTCGCGCTCCTGCAGAACTCGTAGCAGGCGGCTTTGCAGGCCCACCGGCATGTCGCCAATCTCATCCAGAAATAGCACACCACCATGAGCCTGACGCAATTTGCCGGCATAGCCCTGACGACGGGCCCCGGTAAAGGCACCGGCCTCATAACCAAATAGTTCGGCTTCAATCAATGTTTCGGGCAGGGCAGCGCAGTTAATGGCCACAAAAGGGCCGGACTGGGCCTTGTTACGGCGATGCAGCTCCCGCGCCATACGTTCCTTTCCCGAGCCGCTGGGGCCGCTTAGCAAAATAGACAAGCCCATTTGCATGGCTCGCAAGGCGGGCTCCAGCACATTTTCCTGTTGAGGCGAGAGTTGCGGGGTATCCGCAGTCTCGGTTTGAGTTCGCGCTTGAGTCTGAACGCTGCGGGCAGGCCCTTGAGATTTAGTTGCCGTACTCAGGTGCAGCGTTGTCGGTCTATTCGTATTCTTGGCCTGCTCCAATACTGCATTCAGATCCTGGCCTGGTAGTTCCTGCCAATCGTGTCGCAATAAATGGGCTGCCAGCTCATCGGCAGCCACAATCATGTCATCTTCCAGAACAAGACGACCGCTAAAAGCGCTATTGAGCAGGCCGGGGTCGGTGTGCAGATGCAGCAGACGACGCGTAGGTGTGCACAGCGATTCCAGCATCTGACGGCTGATCTGACGAGCGTATAGCTGTGCCAAGTCCAGCGCGTAGTGGTGCTCCAGTTCCGACGGCCCGGAAATATCCAGCACCCCAATAATCTGACCGTACGGGTCATAAATGGGGGCGGCGTGGCAGCTCAAAATCCGATTGTCTGGCAGATAGTGCTGGCTACCGTGAATCTTGATGGGCTGCGCGCAAACAAGGGCGGTACCAATTGCATTCGTACCGCGATGATTCTCCGCCCAACTGACGCCAGCTCGTAAGGCTACCTGCTCAGCCCGCTGTAAAAAATGCGGGTCGCCCGCCTGTTGCAACACCGTGCCTTGTGCGTCGCATAGTAAAACCAGACTGCGATGCGGGTGTACCAGCGCCGCCAGATCCTGCACCGCCGCAGAGGAGTGGTGCATCAAGTGGTGCTGCTGTTCCAGTAACTGTCGCAGTGCACCCTGGCTCATGTCGCGGGGTGCGGCACTTAACTCCGACTCCATCGTCTGACAGCGCTCCCAGGACTGACGCCACATGGTTTCGTTGGTTTGCGGGCAAAACGAAGGTAGAGAAGTCATGAGTGTGCTCCGGGAGGGGTGTCGCATTCTGCGACAGTGCTCGCGTTTTGCGACAGTAGCTGTCGCAGACTGCGACTGGAGGTCGTTCCATTATGGAGGCGGGCAAGCCCAGGAGCGAGTCGGGACAATCGCTACTTAGTTTGGCACGTTATTTGCTTTAGTTAAAACAGGATAAAGGCACCCCTAACCTTTCTCTGCGGTGCACGCCTTGTGACACTGAACTAAATCAATAAGGAGACATCATGAATCTGTCCGATCTCAAATCCATGGGCCTGGATCTGGAATTCCCCTTCAAGTCCCGTTACGACAACTACATTGGTGGACGTTGGGTGCCGCCGGTCGAAGGTGAGTATTTTGATAACGTCTCGCCCGTCACCGGGCAGGTGTTTTGCCAGGTAGCCCGCTCGGGTGCAGCGGATATTGACCTGGCTCTGGATGCTGCGCACAAGGTGCGACACCAGTGGGCCAATACCCCGCCTGCCGAACGCTCTGCCGTCTTGCTGCGCATTGCCGACCGCATCGAACAAAATCTGGAACGCCTGGCAGTTGCCGAAACCATCGACAACGGTAAACCCATTCGTGAAACCCGTGCGGCTGACTTGCCCCTGGCGGTCGACCATTTCCGCTACTTTGCCGGTTGCCTGCGCGCACAAGAAGGCAGCATTTCGGATGTGGACAGCACCACGGTCGCTTACCACTTCCACGAGCCTATCGGCGTCGTCGGCCAGATCATCCCCTGGAACTTCCCACTGCTGATGGCCGCCTGGAAACTGGCCCCCGCCCTGGCTGCCGGTTGCCCCATCGTCCTGAAACCCGCCGAGCAAACGCCCGCTTCCATCCTGCTGCTGATGGAAATCATCGGTGACTTGCTGCCTGCTGGCGTACTGAACGTCGTCACCGGCTACGGTAAAGAAGCAGGCCATGCCTTGGCCAACTCCAAGCGTATCGCCAAAATCGCCTTCACCGGCTCCACACCTGTCGGCCGAGAAATCCTGCACGCAGCGGCTGACCGCCTGATCCCCGCGACTGTCGAGCTGGGTGGCAAGAGCCCCAACATCTTCTTTGAAGACGTTATGCAGGCCGATGATGCTTTCTTGGACAAAGCCTTGGAAGGCTTGAGCATGTTCGCCCTGAACCAGGGAGAAGTTTGCACATGCCCATCGCGCATTTTGATTCAGGAGTCCATCTACGAACGCTTTATCGAGCGCGCCGTAGAGCGAGTCAAACGTATTCAGACCGGCAATCCGCTCAACGCCGGGACGATGGTGGGTGCGCAGGTGTCCGAGAAACAGATGGAGCGCATCCTGGGCTACATCAATATCGGTCGGGAAGAGGGCGCACAAGCCCTGACCGGTGGTGAACGCAATCGTCTGGGCCAGGGTCTGGATAATGGCTACTACATCAGCCCCACCATGCTGCTGGGTAAAAACAGCATGCGTACCTTCCAGGAAGAAATCTTCGGACCGGTGGCTGCTGTGACCACGTTCAAGGACGAAGAAGAAGCCATCGCCATCGCCAACGATACCGAGTTTGGTCTGGGTGCTGGCGTCTGGAGCCGCGACGGCTCGCGAGCCTACCGTGTAGGCCGTGGCGTTGAAGCTGGCCGCGTCTGGACCAACTGCTATCACCTGTATCCCGCTCACGCCGCTTTCGGTGGCTACAAGCAATCCGGCATCGGCCGCGAAACCCACAAGATGGCCCTCAATAACTACCAGCAAACCAAGTGCCTGCTGGTCAGCTACAGCCCGAACGCTCTGGGCTTCTTCTGATCTCTTGATCTATTCGTAGTGTTGTCAGACCTCCCCCCATGCAATATGGGGGGATGCCCTTCTTGCGCGCTTTCGATGTGTTTATCCCAGAGGGCCGCAAGGAATCTCTTCGATCATCAATAAGGAATACGCACCATGACAGTCTCGGAATTCTTTATCCCCTCGCACAATATTCTTGGCCCCGGCGCACTGGCCCAGGCCATGCCGATTGTCGGGAAAATGGGCTTCAAAAAAGCCTTGATCATTACCGATGCCGATCTGGCCAAACTAGGCATGGCCCAATTGGTAGCCGAGAAGCTGACTGCACAGGGCATCAATACCGCGATTTTTGACAAGGTGCAGCCCAATCCCACCGTAGGTAACGTCAATGCGGGGCTGGACGCCTTGAAAGCACATGGCGCAGACCTGATCGTGTCCCTGGGCGGCGGTTCGTCGCATGACTGTGCCAAAGGCGTCGCCCTGGTCGCCAGTAACGGCGGCAAGATTGCAGACTACGAAGGCGTAGATAAGTCCGCCAAGCCGCAACTGCCACTGCTGGCTATCAACACCACCGCAGGCACCGCGTCGGAAATGACACGCTTCACCATCATTACTGATGAAACCCGTCATGTAAAAATGGCAATTATCGACCGCCACATCACACCCTTCCTGTCAGTGAACGATTCCGACCTGATGGAAGGTATGCCCGCATCCTTAACCGCTGCCACCGGCATGGATGCACTGACCCATGCTGTCGAGGCTTACGTGTCCACAATCGCCACCCCCATCACCGACGCCTGTGCGGTGAAAGTGGTAGAGCTGGTCGCCAAATACCTGCCTGTTGCTGTGCGCGAGCCGCATAACAAGAAAGCTCGTGAACAAATGGCCTATGCGCAGTTTCTGGCAGGGATGGCGTTCAATAATGCGTCGCTGGGTTATGTGCATGCAATGGCGCACCAGCTAGGCGGTTTCTACGACCTGCCGCATGGCGTCTGTAATGCTCTGCTGCTGCCGCATGTGCAAGCTTTCAATATGCAGGTGGCGGGGGAACGTTTGAATGAAATCGGCAAGCTGCTATCCGATAACAATGCCGATCTGAAAGGCCTGGATGTTATCGCGGCGATTAAAAAGCTGGCGGATATTGTGGGGATTCCGAAGTCGCTGGAAGAGTTGGGTGTGAAGCGGGAGGATTTTTCGGTTCTGGCAGATAACGCGCTCAAGGATGTCTGCGGTGCGACTAATCCGATTCAGACGGATAAGAAGACGATTATGGGGATCTTTGAGGAGGCGTTTGGGGTGAGGTAACGTTAGGGAGGAAGAGTTGAAAGCTCTTCCTTTTTGGTTGTTGGATGAGGAGGCTAGTAGGATAAGTAATGACCGATTTTGACCAAGAGCGGACATTCAGCGTAGCCTGACAGAGCGCCTAGTTATACGCTACTACAAATTCAGTACTTCATATACAGTCAATCACTACAAGGTTTTTGGGAAAAATCTACTGCTAAACTCATCTACTACACTCTCAGCTCTTAAGTAGTCTCGAATTTTTTCACGAGTAGTTATGCCAGCCTCAGATATCATTTTCTCAAGGTGGGCAGCAACCTCTTCGACTAGCACCGAAAACTCTTCATTATCATTCAAAACAGCGATCACTGCGTCCCGGACTTTTTTTTGTGATTTAGGTGTTGCATCTAATATATCAGGTGTTCTCCAATTCATTCGAAATAAAGAATATAAGGCATAGAACCTATAAATAACTCGAGACCTGTCTATCTTTGCTGTACGTACCAGGAAGTCAAACTTATATAGAGCTAGAGCAGCCGCATGGTAGAGCTCAACATTATGACCTTCTGCAAATATTCGATCCGAAAATTCACTTCGAATCCCCCTGTGATCTCGCGCCGCCCGATGCGGTTGATGGAAAAACATTGCTGCAGCAGCCTTCATTAGATCCGAAGGCTTAAAGATGCGCGTACGTTCAATTGATATTTCTCGATATTGATTATCGCGTCTTTCTATAAATATTCTACTATCACTAACTTGAGAGGCGCAATATTCTTCTAAATCTTTCATAAATGGTCGCATCGCCCAAAACTGATCCTCTTTAACTTCGTTTTGTCTATTAGTGCCGACTATGATGCTGGATATAAAGTCAATATCACTACAGCCGATTAAGCGTAATGGAACTGAGATGCCCTCGGCTTTTTCTCTAATGTGAGCCAATATGTTTGTGGTTTGGCATCCATTTACAATTTGATAATCCTCAATGGTAAAGGTATCACTTTTTCGATCTATGCTTTTTGAAACTACGGTTATCCCATTGTTTTTGAAAACAAAAGAAGCATTATCGCCTGACTCTAGTTCTGCAATAATTCTTTTGTTTATTTCAGAATCTGGATTGAAATCCCTAACGTTATCGTAGAATAGTGACCTATTTATATGGCGAACCCCTTCTTGATCAGGGTCACCAAGTGATATCTCTAGGATCTCAGATGCAGAAACATACCCTATATATGCCTCGTCAACCTTCTCGTGAGTTGGCATTGTTATTGCTTTTGGGAAATTTATTTTTGCAGATGATGAGTTGGTCGCCGATCTAAAACCATTCTGAATTATTTTTGCACCTATGCATTCTATGTGGATTTCTTCAAATATATTTAACTCGGAAAATCGATCTTCGTTATCATCAAGAAGTTTTTGAATAACGTCAGAAACTTGCCCGGATCCTGTAGTGCAATAGAAGCATCTCAGTGAGGGGCTGTTTTTAGCTGCCACTTCATATATCTTGTCTTTTACTTCTATTAGGTTTTCTAATTGTGTTCCAATTATAAGTTTTTGGCTGGTAAAGAAGTCATATACCGCATCCAAAAATTTTGAAATATCACCATAATCTAATTTTCCCGATGTTTTTGACTGATAAAAACGGAATTCTGAGGTGTGATTTTTTCCAACAGATAGGATGTCTTCAGCCTCATCTACATCAGTGCAAAGCGTCCCTTGAATGGAAATGGCAACGCCATCTATGCCAAATTCATCCCCCTTTAAATGAGCTCTAAAGGGATCAATGTTTTCTCCGAGAACGCCATTTTCCAATGAAAAAATTGACATAACCTCGAAGAAATCTGACTCACTATAGGTTTCATTGGGGTTCATTTTAATAAATGTACCTAATTGAGCCTTAACAATAGGATTCATTGTCACTTCATTTCCTTTTTTTTAAATTTAATCAAAGCTAGACTGTAAAATAAAAAACCAAGGTGTCTATCGCATAACAGATTGTTAGGCGGCGCGTCCCATTATTGGAAAAACCTGTTGGCGGTTTTTTTGAAAATGCAGTCTGACAGATTCTCAACCTTATGTCTCATTGGGGTTTTGGTTTATATTTGGTCATGTAGTTAAAATCCGTACGACTGTTGAATTTTTCGAACTTCAGCTTTGGGTCAAAAGCCATCGTTCATGGCTAATTTCTGTCAATCTCTAGTGGATGTGGCAAGTGAACTATGGCAGAGAGAACGAATATATATATTAAATTCTGATAAAATTAGCTTACATTTTAGGGGTGTGAGTGGGGAAATCAGTTATTAGAGGATCGTGGAAGATCTTAAGGTTTTCGCATTAATCAGATTAATAACTCACCTCATCCCCGGCATAGCACAAGAATGCCCCCCATCCACCGGCAGACAAACCCCTGTAATAAACCCCGCTGCATCTGAAGCCAAAAACACCGCTGCATTCGCTATATCCCACGGTGTTCCCGTCCTCTTCATTGGCACCGCATTAGCCCGCTGCTCCTTGATATGTTCAATCGAATCGTACTGAGCCGCAATTTGCTGATAAACCAGTGGCGTATCAATCACCCCCGGTAAAATGGCATTCGCCCGTATTCCTTTATCAGCAAACTCCAATGCCGTAGCAACAGTAGCCTGATTCAGGGCAGCCTTAGAAGCGTAATAAGCGAAGTAAGAGTAGCCACTCCAACGGATTGAAGCCAGGGAAGATATATTAGTAATCACCCCCGAGCCTTGTTTAAGAAAGTGGGGTAATACTGCGCGGGTGGTTCGCAGAATAGATCCGACGTTAATATCCATGGTTTTTTGGAAGAGCGCATCGTCTATATCTAATGGTCCACCAGCGGGTGCTATGCCTACGTTGTTATGCAGGACGTCGATTTTTCCGAAATGTTCTATAGCTAACGCTACCGTTCGTTCTACTGTTTCGGTATCGCAAACATCTGCCTCCAACGCCAGCGCTTCTCCGCCTTTCCCAAGAATATGATCCGCGCTGCGTTTAGCCGCTGCCAGATCCTTATCCAAACAAACCACCTGTGCTCCAGCCCTGGCATACGCCACCGCCGCCGCTTTCCCGTTATTCCAATCCTCTAAAGGCGCGCCCGCCCCAAAAACCAAGACTGTTCTGCCTTGCAAGCTTTGCGTGAAAACGGCGGAGTCGTGTTGCTGTGTCATAGCCATATCTCTTACAGAAAACCAATCGAAATCCAGGGGAAGGCGACCACAAAGATCAGGCCAATCAACAGGGCCAGCATGTAGCCCCAGATTGGTCGTATGCCTTCATCCGGGTTGACGCGGGCGATGGCGCAGGCGGTGTAGTAACCGACGCCGAAGGGTGGTGCGAACAGGCCCAGGCCCATGGAAAGGATCACGATCATGGCGTAGTGCACGTCATGCACTTCCATGACTCGGGCTATGGGGAAGAGCAGTGGGCCAAAGAGCACGATGGCGGGGATGCCTTCGAGCAGGCTGCCCAGGATGATGAACGCGATAACCGACACCACCAGAAAGCCGGTTCGGCCTCCGGGCAGGGTCTGCATGAACTGGGCCAATTCGCGCGAGAAGCCCGATTGCGTCAATGCCCAGGCCATACCGGAAGCGGCTCCGATAATGATCAGGATGGCACCGGATAGAACAGCGGTATCTACCAGCATGGGGTAGAGCTTGCGCCAGTCGAATTGGCGGTAGATCACCAGGCCCGCAATCATGGCGTAGACGATGCCGATGGTGGAAACTTCTGTGGCTGTGGCCACGCCTTTGACGACGGCGGCGCGGATAACGAAGGGCAGGGCCAGTGCGGGCAGGGCGATCAGGAACAGTTTCAGCGCTTCTTTAGCGGGGACGCGCACGACATTGGAGAGGTCCTCGTGGCGGTTGCGCCAGCCCACTACTACACACAAGCCGATACCCAGCACCAGTGCAGGCAACATGCCGCCAGTGAACAGGGCCGCGATGGAAACACTGGCTACCGAGCCAATCGTGATCAGCACAATAGACGGCGGGATGGTTTCTGTTTGCGCGCCTGTTGCTGAAAGCAGGGCGACCAGTTCGCCTTCTTTTGCACCGCGTTTAGTCATTTCAGGGAATAGGGCCGGAGCGATGGCGGCCATATCTGCCGCCTTGGAGCCGGAGATGCCGGACACCAGATACATCGCGCCAATCAGCACATAAGACAGGCCCCCTTTTACGTGACCCAGCAGGCTGGCCAGAAACTGCACCATGGCGCGTGCCATGCCGGTCATTTCCAGCAGCAGGCCCAGGAAAATAAAGGTGGGGATGGCCAGCAGCATCAGGTGCGACATGCCCTCGTCCATGCGACCAACCAGGGTCATCACGGGAACGCGGGTGGTCAGGGCCAGATAGCCCAATGTAGCCAATGCAAAGGTGAAGGCGATAGGCACGCTGCTTAGTACGCTAACGCCCACAATTAGCACAAAGAAAATCAGCAGGTTGATATAGCCCAGCCCTTGCAGATAGGGCTTGATCAGCCATACCAGCAGGGTCAAGGCCAGCACGCTCAATACCGCCAGAATGGCCTTGGGCTGGCGTATGACTTCAGCCATCTTGCCCAGGCCAAAGATTAGCGCCAGGCCAAAGCCCACCGGCAAGGCCGAGGCACGCCAGGCGTTGGAAATTTCCAGGGCAGAGGTGGTGATGAAGGCCTCTTCCATCGCAAAATCAATCGCCGGATACAGGATCAGGGCGAAGAACAGCGTGGTGGCCGTGATGGCAAAGGCGGTAAAGAAGGGCTCCCATTCGCTACCCAGGCGCGAGACCACGGCGGTCATGCGCATATGGGAAAAGCGATACGTCGCCAGGGCAGCCCCAAAGGTGGTCAGCCACAGGAACAGAATGCCGCCCAGCTCGTCAGACCAGGTTAGTGGGGAGTGGAATACGTAGCGCGACACCACGCCCGAGAGCAAAAGAACAATGACTAAGGCCAGCAGAATCGCACTGATAAAGGCCGTCGCTTTAAACAAGCAAGTTTCAAATTTCTGCCACAGTGGTGGCCGTTCCTGTATCTGCAGGTTCTGACTGTCATTTGTCATTGTGCTGTGCCTCTAACTTATAAACTTCCGACCACCGATTCCAATTGCTCCCAGCCTGCTGCCGGGAATTTCTTTTTCCATTCGGCATAGAAACCGGCATCAATCAGACGCTGCTTGAAGGCGGCGGTATCGGCCTGAACAAACTGCATGCCTTTGCCTTCCAGATCGCTTTGCAATTGCTCGGACAGGCTGAACAGGTCGGCGCGTTCCTGGACGGCGCTCTGGTTCAGGTTCTTGCGCACGATTTCCTGAATATCTTCGGGCAGACCGTCGAAGTTGCGACGGTTAGCCAGCAGCCAGAAACCATCCCACATATGGTTGGTCATGGCGCAGTACTGCTGCACTTCGTACAGCTTCAGGGTGGAAATCACGGCCAGCGGGTTTTCCTGGGCATCGACAATCTTGGTCTGCAAGGAGGAGTACAGCTCGTTGGCGTTGATGGTGGCCGGTGCCGCACCCAGAGAGCTGAACAGCGAGGTCCACATGGAGGAGGGCGGAACGCGAATCTTCATGCCGCTGATGTCAGCGGGCGTGGCAGCGGCGCGGCCCGAACTGGTGATCTGGCGGTAGCCGTTGTCCCAGATTTGTTCAAAGGCAAACAGTGAACGGGTTTTAGCAATTTCAGCGCGGATGAATTCGCCCAGGCCGCCGTCCATGGCTTTCCAGACCTGGTCGTAGTCTTTGAATGCAAAACCCAGACCACTGATAGCGCTGGAGGGAACCAGGGTGGAGAGCACCACACCGGACAGGCAAAGGAAATCAATCGCGCCTGAACGTATCTGGCTCATCACATCAGTCTGCGAGCCCAATTGGTCCGAGGGGAAAATGCGCAGGTCAAAGCGCCCGTTTGTTTGTTCCCGAATACGGTCTGCGGCTTCAACCAGGCGGATATGCAGGGGGTGATGGGTAGGCACGCTATGGGCAATGCGATACTCGAACTCGGCTGCTTGGGCGGATTTGGAAAAGCTCAATGCCCAAGGCAGGGCGCTACTGGCAGCGACTGTTTTCAGAAATGCGCGACGCTTCATTTTTTAATCTCCCGTGGGGTCCATTTAATGGACCTATAGATTTATGTAAGCTGACCTTCCGCATTACAAGACAGGCCTGAAATTAGGACAACCTAGTATTTTTACCTACGGGATTTACGTAAATATTTAATATACTGCCCAAAATGCTTCGCTAAAGGGCAGTTCACGTATTCCAATCTGAATCACTAAATGGTCCAATATACGGACCTATATTATCAAGAGTGTGAAAAATGGATTCCAAAGAGAGCCCAGAGTCGATTTCTTCCAGTCAAACCCTGGATAGGGCCGTGCAGGTCATGCAGGTGGTCGTTGGCCTGCGTAATCAGGGCATAGGCTTGAGTGATGTCGTGAAAAAGGTCGAGCTGACCAAGCCCACCACCCGTCGCCTGTTACTGGCTTTGATGGGGAATGGCTTGATCGAGCAGGACCCGGTATCGCGCAAGTATTTCCCCGGCCCGGAGATTTATTCCCTGGGGCTGATGGCAGCGCATCGTTTTGGTATTCAGCGCATTGCTGAACGCAGCTTGGCGCGCATTGCCAAGGTGTCGGGCGACAGTGCCTTGCTAAGCGTGCGGCGTGACTATGA
This sequence comes from Alcaligenes parafaecalis, assembly GCF_026344135.1. Lineage (NCBI taxonomy): Bacteria > Pseudomonadati > Pseudomonadota > Betaproteobacteria > Burkholderiales > Alcaligenaceae > Alcaligenes > Alcaligenes parafaecalis. The sequence continues at coordinate 372,933 of NZ_JAPKNA010000003.1, forward strand.
AACCGTGTGCCTGGCACGCGAGGAAGGGCATCACCCCTTGCGCTCTCACGTGCTGCAACCGGGGGATCGTCACCCTTTGGGCTGCGGGGCCAGTGGGATCGCGTTTCTGGCTGCCATGAGCGATGAGCAGATTGGCGAGGCCTTGGAGGCGAATGCAGAGCGTCTGCGCCATTACCCGCAACTGAGCACCGATATTTTTTGGGGCTTGGTGGCCGAGACTCGCGAGCAAGGCTATGCCTTTAATCGCGGTTTTATTTTTGAAGGTTCCTGGGGGGTGGCGGTGTGTGTGTCTCATCCCACCAGTGGCATGCCCGCTTCTCTGGCGATTGCCAGTGTAGAGAGCCGTTTACGCAATAAGCGACATGAAGAGTTGGTGGCGCTGTTGATGGAAGAGAAAGCCGTCATCGAGTCCATGAAGATTGGGGAGCAAGTTACTGGCCCTTGATGTGCCGTTTTGGCTTTTCAGGGGTGAGTGATTCATTGATCAAATTTTTACGTTCAAGGAAAACTATGTCTGGACACGCATGTATTGTGGGATGGGCACATACCCCGTTTGGAAAGCTGGATAACATCGACATTGAAGAATTGATTCAAGCCGTGGTCAGGGATTCGATTGCACACGCAGGCATACAAGCCAGCGATATCGATTTTGCGGCTGTGGGTGTCTATAACAATGGTTTGAATCCTCAAGGCTTCGAGGCCGGGTTGCTGTCCCTGCATCAGCCGGATCTGCGTTTCACGCCTGCCGTGCATGTGGAAAATGCCTGCGCCACGGGTAGTGCCGCTGTTCATAGCGTGATGGATGCGATTGAAAGTGGCCGTGCCCGCATTGGTATTGCTGTCGGGGCAGAAAAAATGACAGGCGTGCCACCTACTCGTATCCCTGAAATTCTCAGCTCCGGTTGCTATCGCAAGGAAGAGGACAATCCGCTGGGGTTTGCGGGGATCTTTGGTCAGATCACCCAGGCGTACTTTGATCGCTATGGTGATCACAGCCATTCCCTGGCGCAGATTGCCGCCAAGAACCACATTAATGCCTTGGCCAATCCTTACGCTCATGTGCGCCGTGATCTGGGTCTGGAGTTCTGCGATCAGGTTTCGGAAAAGAATCCTTTGGTTGCTGGCCCGCTGCGTCGTACTGATTGCTCCATGGTGTCCGATGGTGCTGCTGCCCTGATTCTGGCGGATGAAGAAACCGCCCGCGCCTTGCGCCGCGCGATTCGCTTCCGTGCCCGTGTGCAGGTAAACGACTTCATGCCTTTGTCGCGCCGCGACCCGATTGCGTTTGAAGGGGCGCATCGTGCCTGGCAGCAGGCCTTGTCCAAAGCCGGTGTGGGTATTCTGGATCTGGATCTGGTGGAAACCCACGACTGCTTTACCACCGCTGAAATGCTGGAGTACGAAGCCATGGGCCTGGCTCCGCGTGGCGAGGGCTGGAAAGTGATTCTGGAAGGTCGCACCCATAAAGATGGGCAATTGCCTGTGAACGTGTCTGGCGGTTTGAAGGCACGCGGTCACCCTCTGGGTGCAACCGGTGTTTCCATGCACGTCATGGCTGCCATGCAACTGGCCCAGGAAGCCGGTGACATGCAATTGCCGCAGGCTGAGCTGGCAGGCATCTTCAATATGGGTGGTGCGGCTGTGGCTAACTATGTCTCGATTCTGGAACGCTTGAAATGATGACAAACGCAGTGGTACAGCCCATGTCGAATCGGGCCATGAATTTGTCGCATCTGCTGACCCAGAATGCTCGCCGCTTGCCGGATCAGCCCGCGCTGATCTGGGGCGAGGAAAGCTGGAACTGGCAGGAGCTGGATGCTCAGGTATCAGCCCTGGCAGCGGGCCTGAAAGCCCGTGGCGTGCGGGCTGGCAGTGCGATTCTGGTGCACTCCAAAAACAGCAATGAGATGTTTCTCTCCATGTTCGCCGCCTTCCGTCTGGGGGCGATCTGGGTGCCGACCAACTTCCGCGTCAAACCGGAAGAGTTGCTGCATATGGTGGAAGTCTCCGGCAGCACGGTGTTTCTGTGTCAGACAGATTTTCCTGAACATGCGGAAACCGTCACCAAGCACTTTCCGGAAATGGATTTGCTGTGGTTACGCGGCACGCCAGAGCCCAAGGATTCACGTCCGCTGGTACGGGATTTGTTGGAGCAGCACAGCGGTGTTCACAATCCCAATCAGGATGTGTTTTCCAATAGCCCTTGCTGGCTGCTGTTTACATCGGGGACGACGGGCAAACCCAAGGCAGCCGTGTTGACGCATGGGCAGATGGCGTTTGTGCTGACCAATCACTTGGCCGATCTCTTGCCGGGTACGCGCAGTGAAGACGGCGGTCTGGTTTTGGCTCCCTTGTCGCACGGGGCTGGCGTGCATCAGTTGAATCTGGTGCTGCGCGGTGCAAAAACCGTGCTCTTGCCGGGTGACAGTTTCAGTACCGAGCAAGCCTTTGCCTTGATCGAAAAGTACAAGCTCAGCACCTTGTTCACAGTACCGACGATTTTGAAGCTGCTGGCCGAATGCCCGCATGTTGATCAGTACGATCACTCCAGCCTGCGCCATGTGATTTATGCCGGAGCACCCATGTACGAGGCGGACTTGCGCCTAGCGCTGCAAAAGTTTGGCCCGGTGCTGGTGCAGTATTACGGCCTGGGTGAAGTCACCGGCAATATCACCGTGCTGCCGCCTTTTGATCATCAGGGTGCCGATGGCAGCATCAGTCATCCTGCCAGTTGTGGCTATGAACGGGCCGGTATGCAAGTGTCCATTCAGGACGAGCAAGGCCGGGAAGTGGAATACGGTGAAACTGGCGAGGTCTGCGTAATTGGCCCAGCCGTGTTCGCGGGCTATTACAACAATCCCAAAGCCAATGCCGAGTCCTTCCGCAATGGCTGGTTCCGCACGGGCGATATTGGCCATATGGATGAACGTGGCTATGTGTACCTGACGGGGCGCGCCTCGGACATGTACATCTCCGGCGGCTCCAATATTTACCCACGCGAGATCGAGGAATACATTCTGCTGCACGGCGCGATTACTGAAGTGGCGGTAGTGGGTGTGCCAGATCGGCAGTGGGGTGAGGTCGGGGTGGCGGTTTGTGTGCTGAAAGAAGGGGCGGCTCTGACAGAAACCGAGCTGCGCACCTGGCTGACGGATCGCATCGCCCGCTACAAGATGCCCAAGTACATTTTGTTCTGGGACTCGCTGCCCAAGTCGGGTTACGGCAAAGTGCCCAAGCGCATGGTGAAAGATGAGCTGATGAAGTGCCTGCCCCAATTGGCACAGGAGGCGCCATGTTAAGAGAGGTCAAGCATCCCGGAGTGCAGCGGGCTCAGCCGTATATGCTGGCCGCTTGCCAGACGGAAAGTCATAGGCAGACCCTGCGGGCTGGGCATTCCTTGCTGGATGCCTTCCGCCTGGTGGGGGAGGCCCATGATTTGTACAGCGCTGTCGGGCGTTTCAAGGGTGGGCAGTTTGCCGATCTGCATTATGTGATGCCCGCCTTGTCCTCTTCGCTCGATCATTCGGTGTATTACAGCCAGCATTACACCCATCCTGGCCCGGTTCAGATTGAGCAGGCCAGTGTGACCTTGGGGCGTAATCGCGAGGGCGAACTGTGGCTGCATTGCCATGCTGCCTGGCGTGATGCTCAAGGGCAATTGCAGGCTGGGCATATCCTGCCGGATCAAACCATTCTGGGTGGCTCGCCCGAGCTGGATATGACGTATGTGCGTGGCGCAGCCTTTGAGACTCTGCCTTGCCCGGAAACGAATTTCAGTTTGTTTACGCCTGTGGCCAGGCCCGAGCTGTTGTCAGCCCAAGCTCAGTCTGAAAGCCCGAAAAGCTGGATTGTGACTTTGGCTCCGAATCAGAATATCTCGGCTGTTTTGCGAGACATTTGTCAGGAGCTGGGCCTGACGCGTGCCCTCATTCGTGGCGGTGTCGGGAGTTTGGTAGGGGCGATTCTGGAGCCAGAAATCGTTGTTGAACCCTTCGTAACCGAAGTTCTGATCGAGGAAGGCCGTATTGATCTGAGCCTGCCCGCCGAGCAGCAGGTGCAGTTGGATGTGATCATTATTGATTACCAGCATGGCGTGCATCGTGGTCGTTTGAAGCCAGAGGTGAACTCGGTATTGGTCACCTTTGAAATGGTTCTGGAGGCAGCCTGATGCAACATTCCTGGATGGTAGTGACGGGGGCGGCGTCGGGCATTGGGCTGGCGACGGTTGAACTGTTGCTGGAGCAAGGCGCATATGTTCTGGCTCTGGATAATAACGCCGAGAAATTGGCGGCTTTGACTGAGCAGTTCAAGCACTATGGTGATCATTTGGCCGCCGAGCTGCTGGATATTACTGATGAAGCGCGCATTGGTCCTTTGCTGCAAAGCTATCACGCCCAACGTCCTGTAGGCGGTCTGGTGAATTCTGCCGGGTTTGGACGGGACGTTACTTTTTTGAATACGGATTCGGCTTTGCTGCGTGCCACTTTCGAGGTGAACGTGCTGGCGGCTTTCAGTATCAGTCGGGAAGCAGCTTTACTGATGCGAGAGCACAAGCAGGGCGCGATTGTGCATATTTCCTCGGTATCCGGTCTGGTAGGCAACCGGGGACGTGCCGCCTATGGCATCACCAAAGCGGGTTTGATCAACCTGACGCAGGTAATGGCCAATGAGCTGGCCCAGGAAGGCATACGGGTGAATTGTGTGTGTCCAGGTCCCGTCATGACGCCATTGGCCATGCAGGTGCATACGGAGCAGGTGCAGGAAACCTGGAAGTCTGCCGTGCCCATGCATCGCTACGGCACGCCGCGCGAAGTGGCGCAGGCAATCTGCTTTTTGCTGGATAGCGAAAAAACAGCGTATATGACCGGGCAGATCATCAGCGTGGACGGTGGCTTTGTGAACACTGGCTTGCTGGCCTGAGGATACTGCGGTGAATCTGACAGGCAGGAAAAAGGGGCTGTAAAAACAGCCCCTTTTTTTTGCGTGTACCGCACTGGGCGGCACGACGTCTTTCTTACATCACGCGGCTGCGGTATTCGCCAGTGCGGGTGTCGATTTCGATCTTGTCGCCGATGTTGCAGAACAGAGGCACGCTGATTTCGGTGCCTGTGTTGATCTTGGCGGGCTTGAGCACTTTACCGGAGGTATCGCCTTTCACAGCAGGTTCTGTGTAGATGATTTCGCGCACGATGATAGTGGGCAGCTCAACCGAGATAGCACGACCTTCGTAGAAAACGGCCTCAACGGTCATGTTTTCTTCCAGGTAGTCCAGGGCGTCGCCCATGCTTTCGGCTTCGATTTCGTACTGGTTGTACTCTTCGTCCATGAAAACATACATGGGGTCAGCAAAGTAGGAGTAAGTACATTCGCGCTTTTCAAGCTGGACAACTTCAAATTTTTCGTCAGCTTTGTGCACGGCTTCGCTGTTCGAGCCGGTCAGCAGGTTCTTGAACTTCAGTTTGACAACGGCGGAGTTGCGACCGGATTTGTTGTATTCCGTTTTCTGAACGACCAGAGGGTCGCCATTGACCATCGCGACGTTACCAACGCGCAGTTCTTGTGCGGTTTTCATTAAAAAAACTCCGAATGGGACAGGCTCCGCCAAACGCAGTGTCAGGGAGCTTTTAAGAGGTAATCCGCTATTTTAGCGTTTTCGGGCGACTTGGGTGTAAAAACTCAGCAAACTGCTGGCCAAATCGGCTTGTTCAGCCAGTTTTGCACTATATGCACGGGCTTCTTGTTGCCATAGACGCAACACCTGGGGTTCCAGGCAGCGGCGCAAGGCAGTGGTCGCACCGGCTTGGTCGCTGCTGCTCCAGGCCAGATGCAGGGCTTGAACGGGTTCAGGTAATTTGCCGGTATCTAGCCAGGCTTGCAGCTTGTCCAGATGGGCCTGTTCTTCCTGCACGTAAGGCTGCCACAGCATGGGCTGACCTGCCCAGATGGCGCGCACCAGAGAATCTTCGCCACGCACTATATTCAGTGCGCTGCGCCAGAGCAGAGCGTCAAAATCGGCCTGGTTCACAGTGGGGATGCGTTGGATCAGCAGGTGGCCTTTGGCTAATTCCGGGATGCGCTGGGCAACCGACTCGGGCACCAGCAGCAGGGTTTTTTGCGCCAGCGTGGACAGGACCTCAGGCAGAGCCAGCACGGGCGCATCGGGATAGCAGAACAGAAACATTTGCTGCATCTCGCCCTGGAGCAGGGCTTGGATGTGTTCCTGCGATACGCCTAGACGGCTCAGCATGGTCTGGTAGGCGGCATTGTCTTGCTGAAAGGCATCTCGGCGGGCCAGCAGATCCGTTTCGCGCAGCAGGCCGCCTGTTTGTGGGACAAAGCCGGGGAAAAAGAAATACTTGTTGGCCCCGTTTGCTTGCGGGGATGGCAAGCCGTGGCAGCCTTGCACCCAGGGTTCGGCGCTCAGGTAATCCAGATTGATCCACACATGGCTGTCGGCTTTCAATTGCCCTGTCATGGCTGCGGGTGGCTCGCAGGCAAAGGCTTCGATCACGAAAGGGTGTGGAGTGGGGTAGTCTTGGCGTGTTTCAGACCAATGTTCGATATCCACGCCTTGTAACTGCTGGCTTTGCAGTCCACTTTGCACCTCTGCCTGGATGCGGGAGAAGCTGTGAAGGTCATCCACCCACAGGCGTAGTTGTGCGACCTCAGGCCGGGCGGCCAGTTGACGGGCCAGCCGCCAGCACACGCCTATATCCCCCAAATTGTCGATAACTCGGCAAAACAGGTCTATGGATACAGGCTGGGAAATAGAAGCGGTATTCAATTTAGTGCAGTTGTACTGGGTCCAGATCGATTTCGTCCGGCAGTTCCGGATGCTGCATCTCGCCGTTAATGTCCGGGAAGAAGGGCGCGTTGCAATCGTCGCAGGTCTCGGTGGAGTGCAGGCCGGGCAGGCGTTGAATCTGGACCAGGCCCAGGGTGCTGAGCAGGGCCGCAATCACGTCCGGGATGTCGATATGATCATCGCTATGGAAGGAGGACTCGGCCTCTTCCTGGCTCAGAACCGGCCAGATACAGCCGTAAATCACGGTGGGCGAGGAAAGGGTGCTGAAACCCACGCGGTACTCTTCGATCTGCTCTTCGCCGCAGGCCACAATAACGGCTCGCAAATGGTCGGGCGACAGTTTCACCGCCGTTTGCAACCAGGTGATGCCTGCGGTCAAGGCTAGCGGGCGGATTTCACGGTCCGACTCACGGTTGTTCACGTAATAGGCATTGGGAGCCAGAAACTGCAACTGGCAGCCAGTAAACAAAGGCGTGACGATGGCGGAGTAACGCTCCACCCATTGTTCTACACAACGCAGGTGATCGGCCTGCAGCGTATCGCTGGATTGCTGCCAGCGAAACAGTGGCTGGCCGACGGGGGCCATGACCACGCCAATCAGAAAGCGGGCATCGGCCAGCAGGCTGCTGGCCTCTTCGGGTTTGTTCAGGGGGATGGTTTCCTGGCTGCGGCCCAGGGCTTGCGCGGTCAGGCTGCGAGTCCATTCATAGGCTTGCTGATAGGTCTGGGGCATCTCGTCGTAATTGACCAGATTGGGCAGCAAGGTACACATCGTGCCTTCGGCCAGAACGGTAGCTCGTAAGGCGTCTTCCAGTTCTTTGTGCTGCTGTGGCTTGAGTGTGCCCTGGGGCAATTGATAGCGCGTCCAGGCGGTCAGCGGGGCCGAGAACAGCAAGGCATCGTACAAGACGCCCTCATGTTCGATTTGCTGGCATTCGGCCTGGGATTCGGCCAGTTCCATCAAAATTTCATAATGCTGGTTTTGTTGTTGGCTGCCCAGCAGTTCCAGCGTTTGTTCAACGGCTGAATTGCGACGTCCGCTATAGAGCTTTTCCAGCAATTGAGCGGCCAGCCCTTGCCAGTAGCGGTCTTCGATCTGCGAGCCAGAACGGACCAGCGCATCTGTGTAATTGATCAGACGCTGGATCTCTTTGGGTTGTTGGGCGAGCAGTTTGGAATTGAGTTGCGACATGGACATACAAAACCGGTATAGGGACAAGCTAGTTTACCCTTTGCCACGACCGGGGTGTGTGAATGCGGGAAGCTCCCTAGGCGTGAGGGGGAGAACGCCCGTATCAATAAAATACAGACTGTTGACGAGCCATCGTGAAACGAAAAAGCCGCGGCATTCGGAAATGCAGCGGCTTATGCTGTGGCCTGCTCCTACCGGGCCGCAATCAGTACAGCACGCTGGGCAGCCAGAGGCCGATACCAGGGAACAGATACAGGATGATGATCGCCAGAATCTGAATGCCCATAAATGGCATCATGCCCAGGAAAATCTGGTTCAGGGTGACATGAGGGGGCGAGACTCCCTTCAGGTAGAAGGCCGACATGGCAACCGGCGGTGACAGGAAGGCCGTTTGCAGGTTCAGAGCCACCAGCAGGCCGAAGAACAGCGGATCGATCTGGTAGTGCGCCAGCAGCGGCAGGAAAATGGGCATGAAGATAATAATGATCTCGGTCCATTCCAGTGGCCAGCCCAGCAGGAAAATGACAATCTGCGCCAGAATCATGAACTCGATAGGCGTCAGATCCATTGACAGCACCCAGTTATTAATCAGCTCCTGGCCGCCCAGCAAGGCAAAGGCAGCCGAGAAAATACTGGAACCGACAAACAGCCAGCAGACCATGGCACTGGTCTTGGCGCTGAGGTACACCGATTCGCGCACCATGGCGAAATTCAAGCGGCGATAGGCGAAGGCCAGCAGGATGCCGCCCAGGGCACCCATGGCTGCCGCCTCGGTGGGGGTGCACAGGCCGATGACGATACTGCCCAACACGGCGAGGATCAGGATGGTCAGCGGAAAGAAGGAGCTGAGCAGCATCTTGAAGATTTCCAGCCGGGCAAAGTTCAGCATGGCGTAGTAGCTCAGCAATGCCAGACTGCCAACGATCAGAAAGACCCAGAACGTCATGGGCGCTGCTCGGCGCTCTGCCGTGGTGACTTCGTCGGTGGTCTCTGCTCCAGCGACAGGGGCCTCTGCGCCCAGTTCGGTCGCACCCAGCGCAGTGAGCGGTTCACTGCCTTCAGGTTCGGACAAACCGCCAGAGCCTGGAGGTTCTGCCAGCCCACCGCCACTGTAGTCCTTGTCAAAACTATTGAAACCGCCACCCATTTCCTGCAGCTCGTAGTGTTCGACAGCCTTGGGCGCGGTGACTGATTGATAACTAAAGCCCATGACGCTAAAGAAGATCACGGCAGGCAGCAGGGCTATCGCCAGGTTCTTGAGCAGCAGGTTCATGGGTACGTCGACGTTGCGAGGTCCCTTCATCGCGCTGATCAGGCCGGGCACGGCACGGTCCGTGATGGTGTCCTTGATGACTTTTGCGAAGTCCGGCAGCGGCACGATCCGGTCTTCCGGAGAGAGAGGGGGCGCAACGCTGGGCCTGAGCTTGGCCAGGATGATCACATACAGCACGTACATCACAGCCAGCATCAGGCCAGGGAAGAAGGCACCGGCATACAGCTTCACGACCGAGACACCGGCCACGGCACCGTACAGGATCAGGAGCACGGACGGAGGCAGCAGAATACCCAGGCACCCCCCGGCGGTGATGGAACCGGCCGTCAGTTGTACGCTGTAGCCCGCCCGCAGCATGGCGGGCATCGCTAGCAGCCCCATCAGTGTCACCACGGCACCCACGATACCCGTGGCCGTAGCGAAGATAGCGCAGGTGACAATAGTGGCCACAGCCAGCGAACCCGGGATTCGTGCCATGGCCAGGTGCATGCCCTGGAACAGGCTCTGGATCAGGTTGGCGCGTTCAACCAGGTAACCCATGAAAATGAACAGGGGCACGGCAATCAGCACGTCGTTGGTCATGACGGCGTAGGTGCGCAGAACCATCAGGTCCAGGGTTTGCTGGATGGCTTGTTGTGTGCCCATGTCTCTATAGGCAAGCCAGGTGAAGATCACCCCCATCCCCATCAGCGTGAAGGCAGTGGGAAAGCCCAGCATGATGGTGACGACGATCAGGGCCAGCATGAGCAGACCCAGGTGGCCGTTGCTCATCTCGGCCGGGGCGGGCATGAAGATGGCGATGCTCAGGACAATGCCGATCAGTATGGTGAGCCCGAACCAGATTTCTTTTCTCATGTTGGGCTCCCTTTCTTGCCGTGACCGGTGACAAAGGCATCCAGCTTTTCAATGTCGTCGCTCTTGACGTCCACCATATCCATGAGCTTGTCTACATCGACCTCTTCAACGTCCTTGTCGCGTGAAGGCCATTTCCCGTCCCGCAGGCAGCGTACGCAGTACACCATTTCCACAAAGCTTTGCAGCAGCAGGCACAAGCCCGCCAGCGGGATGATGGCCTTGAACGGGTAGATGGGCGGCCCGTTGGCCGTAATATTCGAGTGCTCCGTGATGGCCCAGGACTCGGCGGCGAAGTGGTAGCCAGCCCAGAACATGGCGACCACACCGGGAATGAAGAACAGGATGTAAAGGATCAGGTCCAGGCCTGCCTGCAGGCGGGGCGGGAAAAAACCGTACAGTACATCCCCGCGGACATGGCCGTTCTTGGAGAGTGTGTAGGCACCTGCCATCATGAACAGGCCGCCGTACAGCATGTTCATCATGTCAAAGGCCCAGGCGTGTGGGTTGGACAGCACGTATCGCGAGAAGACCTCGAAGGAAACGAACAGGGTCAATGCCAGGACTAGCCAGCCGAACAACTGGCCTATCCACGTATTGAACCGGTCGATAAAGACCAGGATTTTCTGCATGGTAGGTTCACCTTGCTAGCGCGGAAAGGGTCTGATGTGTGTCGGCTACGGTTTTGGGCGCGGCCGGCCTGGGAAGGGGAAGGAGGCGTCATCCACAGCCGGGTGGATGGGATGACGCGGTGCGATTGCCGATGGAGGCTTAGCTCTTGGCTGGCGCAGCCTTGCGACCGAAATAGTGGTTGTAGGCCATACGGCGGTTGTTGTTGGTGTCCATGTCCCAGGCCATGGCGCGTGCCGCGAATGCACGTTGAGAAGCGTCGATTTCTTTGAAGAGAGGGTTGGTCTCGGCTTTCTTGGCGACGATCTGGTCCCACACGACCAGTTGTTGTTGCAAGATGGTGTCGGGCGTTTTGTAGAATTTGACGCCGTCTTCCTTTTGCAGGCGCTGATAGTCCTGCGAGTAACGGTCCACCGCCTTCCAGGACATGTCGGCTGATGAGGCCTCGACGGCATTGTCGACGATGGCCTTCAATTGGGTCGGCAAGGCGTTGTACTTGTCCTTGTTGAACATGATTTCGAAGGTTTCCGAGGCCTGGTGGAAGCTTTGCAGCATGCAGACTTTGGATACGTCAGGGAAGCCCAGGGCGCGATCCGATGCGGCGTTGTTGAACTCGGCACCATCAAGCAGGCCGCGGTCTAGTGCCGGGACGATTTCACCGCCAGGCAGCGCATTGACCGCAGCGCCCATTTCGGTGAACAGATCGATCGCCAGGCCATTGGTGCGGAACTTCAGGCCCTTGAGGTCTTCGGTCTTGGTGATGGGTTTTTTGAACCAGCCAAAGGGCTGCGTGGGCATCGGGCCGGTCAGGAAGGAGACGACATTGCCACCGATGGCATCGTAAAGCTTGGCCAGCAGTTCCTTGCCACCGCCGTATTTGTGCCATGCCAGCACCATATTGGCGTCCATGCCGAAGGCCGGACCCGACGAAAATAAAGCCAGGGCGTTTTGTTTGCCGTAGTTGTAGCCCAGTACACCGTGGCCGCCGTCCAGCGTTCCCTTGGAGACGGCATCGAGCAGGCCAAAGGCCGGTACGACGGCCCCTGCGGGCAGAACTTCGATTTTCAGATCGCCACCGGTCATGTCGTTGACTTTCTTGGCGAAATCAAGGGCGAATTCGTGGAAGATGTCGACGGTGGGCCAGGTGCTTTGGAAGCGGAAGTTGGTGGGACCCTGCGCGCGAGCGATGGCAGGAAAGCCCATCGTTGCTGCAGCCGCGGTGCCGGCTGCAGCACCGCTCAGGAACTTGCGCCGGGAAGCGCCAGTTTGTTCGTGTGGCGCGGTGCTTTTTTTGATCCTGTTTCTCATGGGGTGTGTCTCCGAAGTGGCTGTAAGCGTTCGAGAGCAAACTGCAGCAATCTGATGGTGTTTTCAGCTTTATTTCAGTCTTCTTTCAGTTTGCTTTCAGCTTTATAGGCGATTCAAACGCTAGCCGTACATAAGGAGTAACCACAATGTTGATAGGGGTATACCCGTGGGCAAGTAGTCGTGGATGTGAGCACTGAGAACTGCGGGTAGCCCCTGAAATGAGGCTTTGTGCATGCACCTTGGGAGAGAGCCATTTCAAACGGGCAAAGAAAAACGCCTTCGCCGCATGAAGCGGCGAAGGCGTTATTTGCAAGCGCTAGGGCTTACAGACCTACGGAGTCAGCAATTTCCTTGAACTCTTCGATCTGGTCGAAGTTCATGTAGCGATAGATGTCTTCGCTATTGGCTTGCAGTACGCCCATGTCGGCCAGGTACTCTTCGCGGGTTGGGATGCGACCCAGACGCGAGCAGATGGCAGCCAGTTCAGCCGAACCCAGGAACACGTTGGTGTTCTTGCCCAGACGGTTGGGGAAGTTACGGGTGCTGGTGGACATGACGGTGGCGCCTTCGCGAACCTGTGCCTGGTTACCCATGCACAACGAGCAACCGGGCATTTCCATACGAGCACCGGCTACGCCCAGAACGCCGTAGTGGCCTTCTTCGCTAAGCTGTTGCTGGTCCATCTTGGTCGGAGGAGCGACCCACAGACGGGTTGGGATGTCGCGCTTGCCTTCCAGCAGCTTGGAAGCGGCACGGAAGTGACCGATGTTGGTCATGCAGCTACCGATAAACACTTCGTCGATCACGGTGCCGGACACATCGGACATGGTTTTCACGTCGTCAGGGTCGTTCGGGCAAGCGACGATAGGCTCGTGGATTTCAGCCAGATCGATATCGATAACAGCGGCGTATTCAGCGTCTGCATCGGGTTCCAGCAGCTCTGGATTAGCCAGCCACGCTTCCATGCCCTTGATACGACGGGTGATGGTGCGCTCGTCTTCGTAGCCATTGGCAATCATCCACTTGAGCAGCGTGATGTTGCTGTTCAGGTATTCGATGATGGGCTCTTTGCTCAGACGCACGGTACATGCGGCAGCGGAACGCTCGGCGGAAGCGTCGGACAGCTCGAAAGCCTGTTCGATCTTCAGGTTGGGCAGACCTTCGATTTCCAGAATGCGGCCGGAGAAGATGTTCTTCTTGCCTGCTTTCTCGACAGTCAGCAAACCTTGCTTGATGGCGTACAGAGGAATGGCGTTAACCAGGTCACGCAGAGTGACGCCGGGCTGCATTTCGCCTTTGAAGCGCACCAGCACGGATTCTGGCATGTCCAGAGGCATCACACCGGTAGCAGCAGCAAAGGCCACCAGACCGGAACCAGCGGGGAAGCTGATGCCGATAGGGAAACGGGTGTGCGAGTCGCCGCCGGTACCAACGGTATCGGGCAACAACATGCGGTTCAGCCAGGAGTGGATGATACCGTCGCCTGGACGCAGGGAAACACCACCGCGTGTGCTGATGAAAGCAGGCAGTTCGTGGTGAGTTTTAACGTCAACAGGTTTGGGGTAAGCGGCGGTGTGGCAGAAGGACTGCATCACCAGATCGGACGAGAAGCCCAGGCAAGCCAGGTCTTTCAGTTCGTCGCGAGTCATTGGGCCAGTGGTGTCCTGGCTGCCAACGGTGGTCATGCGTGGTTCGCAGTAGGTGCCGGGACGCACGCCTTCGCCTTCAGGCAGACCGCAAGCACGGCCAACCATCTTCTGGGCCAGGGAGAAACCTTTACCGGAATCAACAGGGCTTTGTGGCAGGCGGAACAGGGTGGTTGGGGGCAGACCCAGTGCTTCGCGAGCACGGGTGGTCAGGCCACGGCCAATGATCAGGGGAATACGGCCACCGGCACGCACTTCGTCAAACAGTACGTCGGACTTGACCTGGAATTCGGAGATCAGCTCGCCATTCTTGAAGGCTTTGCCTTCGTAGGGACGCAGTTCAACCACATCGCCCATTTCCATATTGGAAACGTCCAGCTCGATAGGCAGAGCGCCAGCATCTTCCATGGTGTTGTAGAAGATAGGAGCAATCTTGCTACCCAGACACACGCCACCGAAGCGTTTGTTAGGAACGAAAGGAATGTCTTCGCCGGTGAACCACAACACGGAGTTGGTGGCCGATTTACGCGAAGAACCGGTACCGACCACGTCGCCCACGTAGGCAACCAGGTGGCCCTTTTCTTTCAGGGATTCGATGAAGCTGACAGGGCCTTGTTTGCCGGGCTCTTCAGGTTCGATGCCTGGGCGCGGGTTTTTCAGCATGGCCAGAGCGTGCAGCGGAATGTCGGGGCGGCTCCAGGCGTCAGGGGCGGGGGACAGATCGTCCGTGTTGGTCTCGCCAGTGACTTTGAAAACCGTCACGGTCAGGCTTTCGGGGACTTCTGGGCGGCTGGTGAACCACTCGCCGTCGGCCCAGCTTTGCAGTACTTCTTTAGCAAAGACGTTGCCCTTTTCGGCTTTTTCCTGAACGTCGTGGAAAGAGTCAAACATCAACAGGGTGTTTTTCAGGCCGTTGGCGGCGATCTGGCCCAGTTCGGGCTTGTCCAGCAGTTCGATCAGCGGGCTGATGTTGTAGCCACCCAGCATGGTTCCCAGCAGCTCAGTGGCACGCTCGCGGCTGATCAAGGCACAGGTTTCTGTGCCCAGCGCGATGGCGGCCAGGTAAGAGGCTTTAACCTTGGCGGCGTCGTCCACACCGGCGGGGACGCGGTGCGTCAGCAGGTCGACCAGGACGGCTTCTTCACCGGCAGGTGGGTTCTTGATGAGCTCGATCAGCTCGGCGGTCTGCTGAGCCGACAAAGGCAGCGGGGGAATGCCCAGAGCGGCGCGCTCGGCAACATGTTCGCGGTAAGAGTCCAGCATAGTGCAGGTGCCTATCGGTAAATGGTTGATATGAAAATGCAATAAATCGCTTGTTGCCCCAATTGTAATTTGAAGCGGGCAGCGAAGCAATGGTCTTATATCTTATATAAGACTTACAAGAAACTGAATGTTGCTGTGTTCAGGCCAGCAAGTCGGCGTATTCAGGGTGGCGGCGGAAATAGACCACGGCGTAGCTGCAAACAGGGCGTACTTTCCACTGTTGGTTTTTTGCCGTTTCCAGCGCAAAGCGGGTCAGTTGCCCAGCAATGCCGCGGCCTTCCAGCTCGGGCGGCACGCGGGTGTGGGTGATGCTCATGATGGCATCGTCCAGTTCGTATTCGATGACACTGCGCAGGTTTTCAACGTCGCAAAAAAACAGACGCGCTTGCGGGTCGTGGTGGATCTCGGTGGTCATGGCAGGCTCCTTCAAGTGGGGTTGGAGTGCAGGGCAATCAGAATCCAAACAGCCAGCATGCAGATCATGCCCAGAAAGCAGCCGCCCCACAGTCCCATCAGGGGCCATTTGATGCCCATGGGAACATCTTCGGGCTGTACGTGCTTGAGCAGACGGTTGGCATTGCCAAACAGCGAGCTTTGGCGTTTGGGAAAGTTCAGGCGCAGAAAATAATCCAGCAGCACGCCTGCTTTCAGGGAAAAGCTGAGTTTTTCCCAGGGATACTGGTCCAGATAAGGGTGACGCAACACCTGATTGCTGCGGCGCAGATTAAAAAGTAGCAAATACGCACCGGAGACCAGACTGGTCAGGGCACAGGCGATCATCAGGGTTCCGGCCAGGGGCAGGGCATAGCGTACAAAATCAGAGAGCATGGAAGTCACCAGCAAGACGGCCCCGCCTGCGCAATGCAGCGGGGCCGTGAGTCAAATCACAGGCGAATAATAGCCCAGGATCTGTGACTTATGGGCGCTGATCCAGAGGCACAAAGCTCTGATTTTCAGGGCCAATGTAGTTGGCGGTAGGACGAATAATCTTGTTGTCCACGCGCTGCTCAATCACGTGAGCCGCCCAGCCAGCCGTACGCGCGATCACGAACAAAGGCGTGAACATGGCAGTAGGCACGCCCATGGTGTGGTAGGACACGGCCGAGAACCAGTCCAGATTGGGGAACATTTTTTTCACTTCCCACATCACGCTTTCCAGACGCTCGGCAATGTCGAACATGCGGGTGTTGCCATCGGCCACGGCCAGCTCTTTGGCTACCGATTTGATGACTTCGTTGCGTGGGTCGGAGATGGTGTAGACGGGGTGACCGAAGCCAATAATGACTTCCTTGTTTTCCACGCGCTTGCGAATGTCTTCTTCAGCCTGGTCGGGGTTCTCGTAGCGCTTCTGGATTTCAAAAGCTACTTCGTTGGCACCGCCGTGCTTGGGACCGCGCAGGGCACCGATAGCACCGGCAATGGCGGAGTAGAAGTCCGAACCCGTACCGGCGATAACGCGGCTGGTAAAGGTGGAGGCGTTGAACTCGTGCTCGGCGTACAGGTTCAGCGACACGTGCATGGCTTTCTCCCACTCGGCCGATGGCTTCTCGCCATGCAGCAGGTGCAGGAAGTGCGCGCCGATGCTGTCATCGTCAGTCTGCACATCAATCATTTCGCCGTTGTGGCTGTAGTGGTACCAGTACAGCAGGGCCGAACCCAGGCAAGCCATCAGACGGTCGGCGATGTCGCGCGCGTCGGGCAGGTTGTGGTCGTCTTTTTCAGGCAGCACGCAACCCAGAACCGACACGGCAGTGCGCATCACATCCATAGGGTGGCTGTGGGCAGGCAGGGTTTCCAGCGCGGTTTGCAGGGCCAGAGGCAGGCCGCGCAGACGCTTGAGTTTTTGCTTGTACGCGCGCAGTTCGTCGCGGTTGGGCAATTTGCCGTGAATCAGCAAATGGGCCACTTCTTCAAATTCGCAAGCCTGGGCCAGATCCAAGATGTCGTAGCCGCGGTAGTGCAAGTCATTGCCACTGCGACCGACCGTGCACAAGGCGGTATTACCTGCGACAACGCCAGACAGGGCCACCGATTTCTTGGGTTTGAAGCCAGTGCTAGGGGTGTTCTCAGTACTACTCATAAAGGTCTCCTGGTTGCTGGGCAGCCAGCACGAGGCTGGCTGCTGAATGGGGTTTTAGCCGCACGAAGGCCCTGTCAAAGGGCCGGGCGGGAGCCTGTGGCGGCTCAGGACTTCTTGTTTTTCTGGAACAGCTTGTCGAGGCTTTGCTCGTAAGCATGGTAGCCGATACGATCGTACAGTTCTTCACGAGTCTGCATCAAATCGATGACATTTTTTTGATGTCCGTCACGACGGATCGCCTGGTAGACAGTTTCGGCGGCCTTGTTCATGGCGCGGAAGGCGGACAGGGGGTAGAGCACCATGGCTACATTGGCCGAAGCCAGTTCTTCCACGGTGAACAAGGGGGTTTGACCGAACTCGGTAATGTTGGCCAGCACAGGCACATTCAGAGTTTCGGTAAAGCGACGGTAGGTGTCCAGGTCGTAGCAGGCTTCAGCAAAAATGCCGTCTGCACCTGCTTCCACGCAAGCCTGGGCACGTTCCAGAGCGGCGTCCACGCCTTCAACTGCAATCGCATCAGTACGAGCCATGATGAAAAAATCCGGGTCGGTACGAGCATCGACAGCAGCTTTCACACGGTCGGCCATTTCGCCGGTGCTGACGATCTCTTTACCGGGGCGGTGACCGCAACGCTTGGCACCGACCTGGTCTTCAATGTGGCAAGCGGCTGCGCCGAACTTGATCAGGCTTTTAATGGTACGGGCGATGTTGAAGGCCGAGGCACCAAAGCCGGTATCAATGTCCACCATCAAAGGCAGGTCGCACACATCGGTAATGCGACGAATGTCAGTCAGCACGTCGTCCAGGGTGTTGATGCCCAGATCGGGCAAACCCAGAGAGCCAGCAGCCACACCGCCGCCCGACAGGTAAATGGCACGGTAGCCGGCGCGTTGGGCCAGCAAAGCGTGGTTGGCGTTGATGGCGCCAATGATTTGCAAAGGCTGCTCTTCACGCAAGGCCTGGCGGAAACGGGCGCCTGCCGATGTCAGTTGGTTTTGGCTCATTTGGGGCTCCAGATCACAAGATAAGAAAATGTCGTCAGCGTGATGCTGCGAAGGGTTGTTTCTACTAAAGCAAATGCTGTGCCAAGTTCAGTTGTGGAGGCGATGAAATACCTGAAGCCAGACGAGGCGGGGTTTCTTCCGCGGTCTGCTGCTGTTATTTCTTTCTGTGAATACTGCGTTCTTCTGTTTTGTGTTTCAATATTGAAACGTAATTTGAAACAATGTCGCATTGTTGATGCTTGGGTGAAACCGCATGCCTTATCCTTCTTCCCCTCCTGCCCGTCTGCGTCTGGTGGCTTTTGGTCTGCATGGACTGCGTTCCCTCTTGGAAGAGTTGGTGCCGCAGTTTCGCGCCCAGGCCGAAATCCTGATCGTGGACAAAGCCTATGGCGAGGCCGTGGAAGCCGTGCAGGTTTTGCGACAAACAGGTGAAATCGACGTTCTGGTGTCCGCCGGTTCCAACGGCAGTTATTTGCGCGAACATCTGGACTTGCCGGTGGTGCTGGTGCACCCCGGTGGCTTTGACATTATGGGTAGTCTGGCCTCGGCACAGGCTGAGCGCAAAGCCGTAGTGACTTATGGAGAAATGCCGCTGGAACTGATGGAGTTCGTGCAGCGTTTTGATCTGCCTGTGGAGCTACGCAGCTATCGTAGTGAAGCCGATGCACGTAGCTGTGTTCAGGATTTGAAAGAGCTGGGTGTGGAGTGGGTGCTGGCACCCGGTTTGGTGGTGGATTTGGCGCGCGAGAACCAGATGGAAGGCGTGCTGCTGTATTCACAAGGAGCAGTGCGGCAGGCACTGGAATCCGCTATCGAACTGGCCCGCGTTGCTCGCGCCGAAGCGGCTCGTCGGGATCGCTTGAATACGATTCTGGCGCAGTTGCGTGACGGTGTGGTGTCAGTGGACAGGGACGAGCGTATTGAAACCGTTAACCCGGCGATGGAGGCCTGGTTGGGGCAACCGGCGCAAGCCATGATTGGCCGCCGCTTGGGTTCCTTGTATCCCGAGCTGGATCTGGCGGGCACGCTGCGCAGTCTGGACGTGCAACTGGATACCGTGCAACAAGTGGGCGGCCGTACCGCGATCGTTACCCGCATGCCGATTCTGGAGCAGGGGCGCTTGAGCGGGGCGGTGTTGCTGTGTCAGGACCCGGCAGCGATTCAACGACTGGACCGCAGCTTGCGCTCGCGCAGTCAGCAAGCGGCATCGCGTCATGCCCGGTACGAGCTGTCTGATCTGGTGGGGCAGAGCTCGCCCATGCGCAAGCTGCGAGCTCAGGCTCAGGCTTGTGCACAAAGCACAGCGACGACCTTGATCATTGGCGAGAGTGGTACAGGCAAGGAACTGCTGGCCCAAGGAATTCACAGTGCCAGCGCCAGACGTGCACAACCTTTTGTGGCAGTGAACTGCGCGGCGTTCCCCGACAGCCTGCTGGAAAGCGAGTTGTTCGGTTATGTGGAAGGCGCATTTACAGGTTCCAGCCGGGGCGGCAAAGTCGGGCTGGTGGAAGCGGCTCACACCGGCACCCTGTTTCTGGACGAGATCGGGGAAATGCCCTTGCCACTGCAAACCCGTTTGCTGCGGGTGCTGCAGGAAAAAGAAGTCCTGCGCATCGGGGCGATTGAGCCAACGCCCGTCGATGTGCGCGTGATTGCGGCCACTCACCGTGATCTGGCCGCGCAAGTTAAAGAAGGCGTGTTCCGTCAGGATCTGTTTTATCGCCTGAATATTCTGGTGCTGCGCTTGCCACCTTTGCGTCTGCGCACCCAGGACTTGCCGGAACTGGTGGAGCATCTCTTGGCAAAAGTGGCCCAGCGTTTGGGTGGAGCCGTTACGCTGAATTCCGATTGGCTGGCTGAACTGCTGGAACTGGGCCGTCACTACACGTGGCCCGGCAATATCCGCGAGCTGGAAAACCTGATCGAACGCTTGATGGTCTTGGGCACAGTGCAAGGTGATCAGGCCGTGGTGCTGGAAGATATTGCGCCGGAGCTGCGGGCGGTAGTGGCAGAGCCCGCCATGCCTGCGCTGCGTGATCAGCAAGAGCGCAGCGAGCAGGAGCATCTGGCCAAGGTGCTGGAAGAGTGTGGGGGTAATCGCGCCCTGGCCGCCCAGCAACTGGGGATTAGTCGCAGTACTTTGTGGCGGAAGTTGCGTAAAGGCTGATGGGCTCGTCAATACTTCTTGGGGGGCAAGCAAAGCCCATCCGCCGCCGTTTCCTTTAAGACTGGTTTTAGTGCCGATTGATTCTGCTTAAAGCTATCAAGAGCAAGCTGACCAGCAAGGAGGCCACCAGGTTATACGTCAGCCCCATGCCAAAGGCAGAGACATAGTGCTCAGCCTGACTTAGGGCAGCGCTGCCTGTGTTTCGTCCGGCATTAAACAGGAAGCCGACCACGGCAACCCCCAGGGCGGCTCCAATTTGCTGAATGCTGGAGATCACTCCCGAAGCCATGCCAGCTTGAGTCTCGTCGATAAAGCCCAGTATTAGATTCAGTAAGGGCGTCATGATCAGGCCTTGGCTGGCCCCCAGGAAAATCAAGGCAGGAATCAGGTGGGCAGGCTCCAATTGTGCGCCTGCCCAAGCCACTTGGCTGATTAGCCAGGCAAAGGAGAGGGCGTAGCCTATCGCTCCCGCCGTAATAGCCTGGGTGCCGTAGCGGGTGACAAGGCGTGGCGCGTAAAGAGAGGCAGCAATAAAGCCTACGCTGGCGGGTGCAAATATGCTGCCTGCGTGGAAAGGACTTAAGCCAAAGCCGCTTTGCAGTAATAAGGCAAAGCAGAGGAAAAAAGAGCTGGCGGTGGAGTAGACCAGCAAGACCAATAGGGCGCCCAGAGCAAAGCGGGGCTGCGTCAGCAGTTGCATATCGACCAAGGGCAAATGCCCGGTGCGTCGGCGTCTTTCCTGGTGCCGGTAAAAAACAAACAGCAAGGCAATTGAGGCCACCAGACTCGTCAGGCTGGAAAGGGGCCAGCCATGCTCCGAGCTTTGGATGATAGGGATCAGTAACAGGCTTAGGCTCAGGCTGATCAGCATGACACCCGTGCCGTCCAGTCCCTGGTTTTGAGGGCCTCGGGTTTCAGGGATATAGCGCGCCTCCGCAATCGCCAGTAGACCAATCGGGATGTTGATCAGAAAGATGTTGCGCCAACCCAGCTCAAACAGATCTGCGTGAATCAGCCAGCCTCCCAGTATCTGTCCCGCAATAGCGGCCAGACCCAGCGTCATGCCCAGCAGGCCGAAGGCGCGACGGCTGTCATCGCCGTCAAAGTTGACCCGAATGGAAGCATAGACTTGGGGAAAGAGCAGGGCGGCAGCCAGGCCCTGCAATACCCTGGCGATGATCAGCAAAAAAGCATTGGGTGCCAGGCCGCATAGGGCAGAGGCCAGCGTAAAGCCTGCCATGCCGATGATAAAGAGCTTGCGACGGCCAAATAAATCGCCCAGTCGTCCTCCCGTAATCAGCAGCACGCCAAAAGCCAGTTCGTAGCCCGCCACGATAAAGCCGATCTGGCTAAAGCTGGCGCCCAGTTGGCTCTGAATATTTGGGATAGCGACATTGACGACGAATAGATCAAAAATGGTGACGAAGCCCGCCAGAAGTAGCACGGACAGGCCCAGCCAGGGCGGGGTGTTTTGGGTGGCTGGATGTGTGTTTGGGGAATACGGCTTGGAGCTCATGATGCTTGTTTGAGGTGGAAACCCGTGTATTCTTGAACTCTTTTTAAGCAATTACAATTTAACTGTTTATGCTATTACTTAAAGCAACGGGGTCTTGAGTCATGAGAACGCTGGAACGAACGCGCCCGGATTTGGCAGCCTTCTTGCGTGCATGCCGTGAACGCCTCTTGCCGGAGGAAGTGGGTTTGCCCAGTGGAGGGCGCCGCCGTACGCCGGGGCTGCGCCGTGAGGAAGTGGCCGCTTTGGCGGGAGTGGGGCTGACCTGGTACACCTGGTTGGAGCAAGGGCGTGATATTGGAGTGTCGGCCAGCTTTCTGGATAATTTGGCGCGTGTTCTGAAACTGGATGCGGCCGAGAGGCGGCATTTGTTTTTGCTGGCGCATGAGCGCCTGCCTGCCGAGCCAGGAATTACCTGGTGTGTCTTGCCGCCGTTGGTGCGACGCTTGATGCACGACTTGCCTCATCCGGCTTTTGTCTTGAATTTACGCTGGGATGTCTTGGGCTTTAATGCCTTGGCGGATGATCTGCTGGACTTGGGGGCGTATCCGGATGGGCAGCGCAATTTTCTGTGGCAGATGTTTACGAACCCCGCTTTGCACATGCGCTTTGTGCCCTGGGAATCGCAGGCGCTGGAGATGTTGTCCAGTTTTCGTCGAGACTTTGCTCGGGCCACAGACGGTACGGACATTCATGAACTGGCTAATGAGCTCAAGCGCGTGTCACCGGAATTCAAAATGTGGTGGGAGCAGCATGATGTGCATCCGTCTTGTGGTGCGCTACGCACATTGCTGGTAGATGGGGAGTTGCGCGAGTTTGAGCAGACCTCGCTCATCATTGATGAGAGTCGGCATTTGCGTATGGTGGTGTACGTGCAGCCTTCGCAGCAAGGTCAAGGCGATGGGGGCGGTCCACGCTAGTATTGTGCAGAGCTTGTAGAACGCAAGTGGTGAGTGCTTAGTACTGCTTTGATGTTAATAGCAGGATCCTGGTTTTACGTGTTGAGTTCCAGCATTCAGCATCAAGCACTAAGCATCGAGTAGCAGGCGTTAGAGATCAGGCGTCAGGTATCACACATTAGACGGTAGGCATCAGGCAAAAAAAATCCCCGCCGATCAGGCGGGGATTGCAGACACTGACGGCTTAATTAGCCCAGCAGGTCTTTCACACCGTCGCGCTCTTCCAGCAGCTCGTTCAGGGTGTGGTCCATGCGCTCACGCGAGAAGGCGTCGATTTCCAAGCCTTCAACACGCTTGTACTCACCGTTTTCGGTGGTCACAGGCACGCCGTAGATGATGCCTTCAGGAATGCCGTAGGAGCCGTCCGAAGGAACACCCATGGTGACCCATTTGCCGTTGGAGCCCAGGACCCAGTCACGCACGTGGTCGATGGCCGCGTTGGCAGCCGAAGCAGCCGAGGACAGGCCACGGGCTTCGATGATGGCGGCGCCACGTTTGCCCACGGTGGGGATGAAGGTTTCGCGGTTCCAGGCCTGATCGTTGATGATCGCGTCGATCTTCTCGCCGTTCACGGTAGCGAAACGGGTGTCAGGGTACATGGTGGGCGAGTGGTTGCCCCACACAATCAGGTTCTCGATGTCAGCAACAGCCTTGCCGGACTTGGTGGCCAACTGCGACAGAGCGCGGTTGTGGTCCAGACGCAGCATGGCGGTGAAGTTCTTTGCTGGCAGATCAGGAGCCGACTTCATGGCGATGTAGGCGTTGGTGTTGGCAGGGTTGCCGACCACCAGCACTTTCACGTCACGGCTGGCCACTTTGTTCAGGGCACGGCCTTGTGCAGTGAAGATCTGGGCGTTGAAGGCCAGCAGATCTTTACGCTCCATGCCTGGGCCGCGAGGACGGGCACCGACCAGCAGGGCGATATCAACATCCTTGAATGCGGTTTCAGGGTCGCTGTGGGCGGACATACCTTGCAGCAGCGGGAAGGCGCAGTCGTCCAGTTCCATCATGACGCCCTTCAGGGCCTTTTGGGCTTTCTCGTCGGCGAGTTCCAGCAACTGCAGGATTACAGGCTGGTCTTTGCCCAGCATTTCGCCAGAGGCGATGCGAAACAGCAGGGCGTAACCAATCTGGCCAGCAGCGCCGGTAACGGCGACACGCATTGCGGGTTTGGACATGAGAGTAAGACTCCGTTTTTGGGTTTGAAGACGGTGACGAAAAACACAGTTTAAATCTTTTGCTGACCGGTCGGCTGGCGTGGAAAACGGTTTTTCGCAAGAGGAAAAGCCTCTTTTTTCACTGCGCAGACTAGACCAAAACGATAGCGGCGTCAAACGTCTTATATCTTATATAAGACATAAGAGCGTTAGACATTCGGGGCCGGTCATGCGAAAATTAGTGCACTGTCTATTTTATGAACAAATGCGCGCCGCAGGCTGTATTGATCGCGCATTTTTTATGAGCCCCATGTCTGATAACGTGCCGCCGCTACGCACCCAGGAAATCGAAAAATCCGCTCCTAGCGCGGCCTATAGCCCTCTGTATCAACAGATCAAGGCTTTGCTGCTGCAAGGGCTGGATCGTGGCGAGTGGAAACCCGGCGAAGCCATCCCCAGCGAACTGGAACTGGCCGCCCGTTTTCAGGTCAGCCAGGGCACGGTACGTAAAGCCATCGACGAGCTGGCTGCCGACAATCTCCTGATTCGTCGCCAGGGTAAAGGCACCTTTGTGGCTACCCATCACGAAGCGCGTGTGCGTTTTCGTTTTTTGCGTCTGGCCCCGGACGATGGCAAACCTGTCGCCTCCCAAAGCCGCATTCTGGATGTGCGCCGCATGAAAGCGCCTACCGATGTGGCCGTGCTGCTGGATCTGCGCACCTCGGACATGGTGGTGAACCTGCGTCGGGTTCTGTCCTTTGATCAGGTCCCCACCATTTATGACGATATCTGGCTGCCTGGCTCCGTCTTCAAGGGTTTGACCCTGGAAGCCGTCGAGCAGAACAAGGGTCCGATGTACGCCTGGTTCGAGAGCAAGTTTGGCGTCAGCATGGTGCGCGCCGATGAAAAGATTGGCGCAATCAGCGCTACCGAGGAGGCCGCAGCGGTCTTGCAGGTGGCGGCTGGATCGCCACTCCTGCACGTGGAACGCGTGTCCTATACCTATGGTGACCGACCGATGGAGTTGCGCCGGGGCTTGTACCTGACTGAGCGCTTCCATTACCGAAACACGCTCAGCTAGTGCGGCGGCATACGGTATTTGATACTGCACCGTAGTGTCAAATAGGTGAAAATACCAAGGTTAAAAATTTTATGACTTTTTTTTATCTACTTCGAGGCCATCATGTCTGATACCGCACCCAAGCAGCGCCCGCAGTATCGCAATATCAGCGTGCCGCAGATATTGAATTACCGCTTGCCCCTGGCTGCAAAATCGTCGATTTTGCATCGCGTCAGTGGCGCATTGCTGTTTCTTTGCCTGCCGCTCGTCTTATTGCCACTGTTCTCTTTGAGCGTCAGCTCTCCAGAGTCCTTCGAGACCTTGCGCAGCTACGTCGACAATCCCGTCTGTAAGCTGATCCTTCTGGTCCTGATCTGGGGCTACCTGCACCACTTCTGTGCCGGTATCCGCTATCTGGCACTGGACCTGCACCTGGGTAACGACAAAGAGTCCGCCAAGAAATCGGCCGGTATGGTGTTCGGGGTTAGCTTGGCGCTGACCGTTGTGTTTGGTTTGAAACTGTTTGGGGTGTGGTAATGGCAAATCGTGAGCGCATTGGCGCAAACCGCCTGGTAGTGGGTGCCCACTACGGTACCTTGGACTTTCTGGCACAACGCGTTACCGCAGTCATCATGGCCATCTACACCTTGGTCATTGTTGGCGGCATCCTGTTCAGCAGTGAATTGAATTTCGAGACCTGGCGCGGCCTGTTCTCGTTCACGGTCGGCTCCCTGCCTTTGGGTCAGTTGCTGGCAACCTTGTTCTTCCTGTCTTTGTCCTGGCACGCCTGGATTGGTGTGCGTGACATCTGGATGGACTACGTCAAGCCCGCTGGTTTGCGCTTGTTGCTGCAGGTGTTGACCTTGCTGTGGCTGGTTGCCAGTGTCGTCTTTTTTGCAAAAATTATCTGGAGTCTCTAAACCGTGGCTTCCATCACAAACTCTTTGCCCCGCCGTCAGTTTGACGTAGTGGTGGTCGGTGCCGGTGGCGCCGGTATGCGTTGTTCCCTGCAATTGGCTCAGGCTGGCTTGTCCGTGGCCGTGCTCAGCAAGGTGTTCCCAACCCGCTCCCACACCGTGGCTGCTCAAGGTGGCGTCAGTGCCTCTTTGGGTAACATGAGCGAGGACCACTGGTACTGGCACATGTACGACACCGTTAAAGGTTCGGACTGGCTGGGCGACCAGGACGCCATCGAATTCATGTGCCGTGAAGCTCCACACGCTGTGTACGAGCTCGAGCACTTCGGTATGCCGTTTGACCGTAACCAGGACGGCACCATTTACCAGCGTCCATTTGGTGGTCACACCGCCAACTTTGGCGAAAAACCGGTTCAACGCGCCTGTGCCGCTGCTGACCGTACTGGCCACGCCATGTTGCATACGCTGTACCAGCGTAACGTGGCTGCCCGTACCCAGTTCTTCGTGGAATGGATGGCTCTGGACTTGCTGCGTAACGAAGCTGGCGACGTTCTGGGCGTAACCGCTCTGGAAATGGAAACCGGCGAAATCTACGTTCTGGAAGGCAAGCGCGTGGTGCTGGCTACCGGTGGTGCTGGCCGTATCTGGGCTGCTTCCACCAACGCCTTCATCAACACCGGTGACGGCCTGGGCATGGCTGCTCGTGCTGGTCTGCCTTTGCAAGACATGGAGTTCTGGCAATTCCACCCCACTGGCGTTGCCGGTGCTGGCGTGCTGATTACCGAAGGCGTGCGCGGTGAAGGCGGTATCTTGCTGAACAAAGACGGCGAGCGCTTCATGGAGCGTTACGCTCCCACCCTGAAAGACTTGGCCCCACGTGACTTCGTGTCCCGTTCCATGGACCAGGAAATCAAGGAAGGTCGCGGTTGTGGCGATGGCAGCTACGTGGTTCTGAAACTGGATCACCTGGGCGCTGACGTCATCAAGAAACGTCTGCCCTCGATTCGCGAAATCGCGATCAAGTTCGGTAACGTGGATCCGATTAAAGACCCGATCCCCGTGGTTCCAACCATCCACTACCAGATGGGCGGTATCCCCACGAACTACTACGGTCAGGTTGTGACCCAAACGCCAACCGGCGAGAACAAGATCGTCAACGGTCTGTACGCTATCGGTGAATGTGCCGCTACTTCTGTGCACGGTGCCAACCGTCTGGGTACGAACTCCCTGCTGGACCTGATTGTGTTTGGTCGCGCTGCGGGTAACCACATCGTGGATTCGCACCCCGAGAAAACTCACGCTCACCAGGAAATCAACGAGTCCTCTATCGAGTACTCGCTGGACCGCGTCAACCGTCTGGAATCCCGTACATCGGGCGAAAAGGCACAGGACGTGGGCAACAAGATTCGTGTCGCCATGCAGGCTCACTGCGGCGTGTTCCGTACTCTGGATCTGTTGCACAAGGGTGTCGACCAGATCGATTCCCTGGTTCCCGAAGTCAAGGATATTTACTTCAAAGACAAGTCCAAGGTGTTCAATACCGCCCGTATTGAAGCCCTGGAAGTGGCCAACATGATCGAAGTGGCTCGTGCCACTACGAAGTCGGCCGCCAATCGTACTGAAAGTCGCGGTGCTCATGCCCTGAACGACCACCCGGAACGTGACGACGAAAACTGGCTGCGTCACACCCTGTGGTTCTCGGAAGGCAGCCGTCTGGAGTACAAGCCTGTCCAGATGAAGCCTCTGACAGCCGAAACGATTCCGCCCAAGGCCCGGACTTTCTAAGCAGGATACTGATATGAGCCAAAAACGTAAGGTCAAATTTGAAATCTATCGCTACGATCCTGATAAGGACGAGCGTCCCTACATGCAGAAAATCGAAGTCGAGTTGGAACCAACCGACAAGATGCTGCTCGATGCGATTTTGCGCATTAAAAACGACATGGACGACAGCCTGGCGCTGCGTCGTTCCTGCCGCGAAGGTGTGTGCGGTTCCGATGCCATGAACATCAATGGCAAGAACGGTCTGGCCTGCACCACCAATATGCGTGACTTGAAAGAACCTGTGGTCTTGCGCCCACTGCCAGGTCTGCCGGTTATCCGTGACCTGATCGTGGACATGACCCACTTCTTTGATCAGTACCATTCGGTCAAGCCATTCCTGATCAACGATGCACCTCCTCCAGAGAAAGAGCGTTTGCAAACGCCTGAAGCCCGTGAGGAGCTCGATGGTCTGTACGAGTGCATTCTGTGCGCCTGCTGCTCGACCTCTTGCCCATCGTTCTGGTGGAACCCCGACAAGTTCGTCGGTCCTGCTGGTTTGTTGCAAGCCTATCGTTTCATTGCTGACTCGCGTGACGAAGCAACGGGCGAGCGTCTGGATAATCTGGAAGATCCATACCGCTTGTTCCGCTGCCACACGATCATGAATTGCACGGACGTCTGTCCAAAAGGACTGAACCCGTCGCATGCCATCGGCAAGATCAAAGAAATGCTGGTGCGTCGCAGTATCTAAAAAGGTGGGTATGTACCGATGAGAACATTGACGGAATTGGAGCGTGCGCGTCTGCGTTGGCGTGCTCGCCGGGGCTTGCTTGAAAACGACTTGATGATCACCCGTTTTCTGGATCAATACGAAAACGAGCTGACTGATCAGGACGTGTCGGCCCTGACCCGCTTGTTCGAAATGGACGATACAGTTTTGCTGGATGTCCTTCTGGCTCGCTCCGAGCCAGAAGGGCAGTACGCCACACCGGACATTCAGCGACTAGTAGACATTATGCGAAAGCTATAACCATTGAGGAAAAAAGTGATGGAATTGTCAGATAAAAAAGCCACGCTATCCTTCTCCGACGGAAGCCCTTCGGTTGAGTTCCCTGTACACAAGGGCACCGTAGGTCCGGACGTGATCGATATCCGTAAGCTCTACGGTCAGACAGGTATGTTTACCTATGACCCCGGCTTTATGGCGACGGCGGCTTGCGAATCCGGTATCACCTACATTGACGGCGACAAAGGCCAGTTGATGTACCGTGGCTACCCGATCGACCAGTTGGCACAAAAGTGCGATTTCATGGATGTGTGCTACCTGATCCTGAACGGCGACTTGCCGAACGCAGATCAGAAGCAGGAATTTGACTCCCTGGTCACGAACCACACCATGGTTCAGGAACAAATGCAGCACTTCCTGCGTGGCTTCCGTCCGGACGCTCACCCCATGGCAATACTGACTGGCCTGGTCGGTGCCCTGTCGGCGTTCTACCATGATTCCACGGACATCACGAATCCTCATCACCGTCATGTGTCGGCTATTCGCTTGATCGCCAAGCTACCTACTCTGGTTGCGATGGCGTACAAGTATTCTTTGGGACAGCCTTTCATCTATCCCAAGAATGATTTGTCCTACACCGGCAACTTCTTGCGCATGATGTTCGCTACCCCTTGCGAAGACTACAAGGTCAACGAAGTGGTTGAGCGCGCTCTGGACCGTATCTTCATCCTGCATGCAGATCACGAGCAAAACGCCTCGACCTCCACCGTGCGTCTGTGCGGTTCGTCCGGCACCAATCCTTTCGCTGCGATTGCTGCGGGTGTTGCTTGCTTGTGGGGTCCTGCCCACGGTGGTGCAAACGAAGCTTGCCTGAACATGCTGGAAGAGTTGCAAGCCAACGGCGGCATCGACAAGGTTGGCGAGTTCATGGAGAAGGTCAAGGACAAGAACTCGGGCGTTCGCCTGATGGGCTTTGGTCACCGTGTCTACAAGAACTACGACCCACGCGCCAAGCTGATGCAAGAGACTTGCAAGGAAGTTCTGGAAGCCCTGGGCCTGGAGAACGATCCTCTGTTCAAGCTGGCCATGGAAGTCGAGCGCATTGCTCTGGAAGATCCATACTTCGTCGAGCGCAAACTGTACCCCAACGTGGACTTCTACTCGGGTATCGTTCAGCGTGCTATCGGCATCCCAACGTCCTTGTTCACAGCGATCTTCGCTTTGGCTCGTACCGTAGGCTGGATTGCTCAGTGGAACGAAATGCTGTCCGATCCAGATTACAAGATTGGCCGTCCACGTCAGTTGTACGTGGGTCCAGTCCAGCGCGACGTACCTGCTCAGCGTTAATCGCTGATGCTTTTCCCCTGCGGCATCAGCAGTAGGGGAAGGCAAAAGTACGCACTCCTTGATGGGGTGCGTTTTTTTTTGCCTTGCCAACTACTATACGGATTGAAATCAAACGACAGAGGTGGGGTGATGGAAGAGTCCAAGTTCAAAGATCACTTTTCTACGGTTGCAGCCGACTATGCCAGCTACCGCCCCAGCTATCCACAAAAGCTGGTTGATGTATTGGCCGAACTCAGTCCCGCAGAAGATAGAGCACTGGATTGCGCCTGCGGAACAGGGCAGCTTTCTGTGCTGCTGGCCAAGCGATTCAAGGAAGTGATCGCCACGGATGGCAGCGCCGATCAGATTGCTCAGGCGCAGCCGCAAGAGGGTGTGAGCTATCGTACCGCCCTGGCTGAAAACAGCGGTTTGGCCGATGGTAGTGTGGATTTGATCACCGTCGCGCAAGCAGCTCATTGGCTGGACCTGGAGCTTTTCTACGCCGAGGTTCAGCGTATTGCCCGACCGGATGCCGTGCTGGCTTTGATCACCTACGGCGTGCTGCATGTGGAGGGCGAGGTGGATAGCGTGATGCAGCACTTCTACTATGAAACCATCGGTGCTTACTGGCCACCGGAGCGTCACCATGTGGAGGAAGGTTATCGTAGTTTGGACTTTCCTTTTCAAGAGCTGAGCTTGCCGCCTTTGGCTATAGAAGTGGATTGGAATCTGCCGCAGTTGTTGGGATACATCAGAACCTGGTCTGCGGTGAAAGTGGCAGAGAAGGGGCTGGGCAATAGCGTCTTGAGTGAGGTGGAAGCAGAGCTACGTAAACAGTGGGGCGATCCTGATCAGCGCCGTCGAATCAATTGGCCTTTGTCTGTGCGCGCTGGGCGAGTGTGAAAGCAGGTCGCACTTGAGTCGTGTCGCATGTTTAGCTGGTTTGAAATGAGTTTGCCTAGGCCATGTGTGCTGCCTTGTAAGGTTAAGCTCCGTAACTCATCAAACAGTCCAAAAGAGATCAATTTGATTGGAAATGAAAAATAATTGATTGGATTTGATGCTTTGAAACAGTGCCTGCGTCCTTAGAATAGTCATCTATTGTGCGCAGGCCGGTACAACAGCGGCTTTTCAACAATCACCAGACGAAAACTCACATGCAACTCATCAGTCAAAGTTTCCAGGACGGCCAGGCGATTCCAGGCGAATTTGCTTTCGCCGTACCCGATGCCAGCGCACACATTGCGCT
The DNA here is from genome assembly GCF_026344135.1 of Alcaligenes parafaecalis. Taxonomy (NCBI): domain Bacteria; kingdom Pseudomonadati; phylum Pseudomonadota; class Betaproteobacteria; order Burkholderiales; family Alcaligenaceae; genus Alcaligenes; species Alcaligenes parafaecalis. The sequence continues at coordinate 404,104 of NZ_JAPKNA010000003.1, forward strand.
GTCGTCGAATCGTAATCCGCATCTTGCCTGGAGCGATGTTCCCGCAGGCACTCAATCATTCGTCATCGTCTGTCATGACCCGGACGTGCCCAGTCGTGGAGATGATGTGAATCAGGAAGGCCGCGACGTGCCTGCTGATCTGCCTCGAGTCGACTTTTTTCACTGGCTGCTGCTCGACATTCCTGCCAGTACGACGCAGATCGCATCAGGCTCGCATTCCAGCAGTGTCACGCCGCGTGGCAAGCCCGGCCCTGAGCTTGAAGGCGGTTTGCGCCACGGTATCAACGACTACACCGCCTGGTTCGCTGGTGACGAGCAAATGAAGGGCGATTACCACGGCTATGATGGCCCATGCCCGCCCTGGAATGACACACTGGTTCACCGCTATATCTTCACGGTCTATGCCTTGGCGACACCCGCGCTTGCGGTGGATGGTCCACTCATAGGTGTTAACGTGCACGCGGCACTGGCTGCTGCTCCGGTGCTGGGGCAAGCCAGCCTGACTGGCTTGTACAGCCTAAACCCTTCCGTGTCGCTTGGCTGATTTGTGAGCCAGCGCAAGTGGGGCACTGCAGAGTCACGGCAAAGCGAGCAAGCAATCGCCCAGACAACTGCACAATCTGAGCCTGGCCGTCACTGGTCGCTGCCATCTGGCACGCCAGTGCTTCGGCGTGGCTTGTGCGCCTTGGCGCAGCCAGTACTGACTCAGGTGCAGTACACGCCGCAGTTTTTGTTCCATGATGCCACCGTGCTGCTTGTCGCTACGGGGCAGCTCGACTTGAATGACGATGCCCACCCGCTTGCGATTGACACTCCAACGTCGCTATTGCTCGTCGAACCGGGCACTTGCGTCGACTTGCTGAAAACGCCAGATGGCCCCGAGAAGCGTTTCCGCTCTATCTTCCTGACGCTCTCGGCAGACCTATTGGACGTCTTTCAGCGTGATCGCTCCGCTCAAACATTGGAGCGCGCTAGCCTGATGCCTTATCGGCTGGCATCACTGGACGCGGACCTCGAATCTACGTTCCATCGAGTTCTCGAAAGCGTGGATGCCAAACGTGTGAGCGATGAAAGGCTCCAGTGCCGACTGATGGATTTCCTCTTTGCCCTTGCCGAGCGAGGTCATGTATTCAAGGGCATCAAACAGAACGGTACTGCCGGCCGCTTGCGCACCTTGATAGGTGAGGCGCCGGATCAGAACTGGACAGCGCACGAGGCTGGCCGTGCATTGGCGATGAGCGAGGCCACCTTGCGGCGACGTCTTGCCGGTGAAAGTGTGCGCTTCGAGGAGTTGCTGATCGACACTCGCATGCACCATGCCCTGATGTTGCTCCAGACGACATCCTGGACCATTCCACACATTGCACAGGCCTGTGGATACCAGTCCCGTGCTCGTTTCTCCGACCGATTCCGCGCACGTTTTGGTTATTTGCCTTCTGCTGTTCGCTAAAGGGCATCGGTCACTATGCGCCTGTGCTGTGTCTGTTGCGGGGTAAATGAGCTTGATCTTGAGTATTGATACTCTGTTGGATCAGGCGACAGATCTGTTTATTGAAGCAAGGTGCTGGAGTCAGCATGAAATAAAAAAAACCGGATGCGGCGTAAAGCGGCATCCGGTTTTTATTCAGCTAAACAGGATTAGCTGTTTTGCTGGGCTTCTTGCTGAGCATCCACAACAGCCAGGGCTGTCATGTTGATGATGCGACGCACAGTAGCGCTGGTGGTCAGGATGTGGATGGGGCGAGCCGCACCCAGCAGGATAGGGCCCATGGCCACACCGTTGCTGCCTGTCATCTTCAGCATGTTGTACGTGATGTTGCCAGCGTCCAGGTTAGGAGTGATCAGCAGGTTGGCCGAACCGCGCAGCGTGCTGTCGGGGAAGGCTTTCAGGCGGATCTTCTCGGACAGGGCGGAGTCAGCGTGCATTTCGCCGTCCACTTCCAGGTCTGGAGCACGTTCTGCCAGGATCTGACGAGCCTTGGCCATCTTGCGCGAGGACTCGGTCTGGCGGCTGCCAAAGTTCGAGTGCGACAAGAGAGCCACGCGAGGCACCACGCCAAAACGACGAACTTCCTCGGCGGCCTGGATCGTCATGTCGGCGATCTGTTCGGCGTTGGGGTTCTCGTTAACGTGCGTGTCGCACACAAACAGAGTTTGTGTTGGCAGCATCAGTACGTTCATGGCGGCGAAGGTTTGTGCTTCTTTCTTCAGGCCAATGACTTGCTCAACGTATTGCAGTTGGCTGTCGTAGTTGCTGGCCACACCGCAGATCATGCCGTCCGCGTCACCGCGTTGCAGCAGCATCACGCCGATCAGCGAGTTGTGCTTGCGGATCATGGCTTTGGCGATGTCTGGAGTAACGCCTTCACGTGCTTTGAGCTTGTAGTAGGAGGTCCAGGTGTCGGTAAAGCGGTCGTCGTCTTCGGGGTCAACGATTTGCACGTTCTTGCCCGCTTCCAGACGCAGACCGGCTTTCTTGACGCGCATTTCGATCACGTTGGGACGACCGACCAGGATAGGCTGGGCCAGCTTCTCGTCCACCACGGTTTGCACGGCACGCAATACGCGCTCGTCTTCGCCGTCAGCGTAAATGATGCGCTTGGGCGCGGCCTTGGCCTGCATGTACAACGGACGCATCAGCGGGCCGGTGTGGTAGGTCATGGCGATCAGTTTCTGACGGTAGGCGTCCATGTCTTCGATAGGACGGGCGGCAACGCCGGAGTCCATCGCAGCTTGGGCCACGGCAGGAGCGATCTGAACGATCAGACGGGAATCAAATGGTTTGGGGATGATGTACTCAGGGCCAAAACGCAGATCTTCGCCGCCGTAAGCGGTGGCCATATCGTCGCTTTGCTCGACCTGGGCCAGCTCGGCAATGGCTTTCACGCAAGCCAGCTTCATTTCTTCGTTGATCACGCTGGCGCCAACGTCCAGGGCACCACGGAAAATGAAGGGGAAGCACAGCACGTTGTTGACCTGGTTCGGGTAGTCCGAACGGCCGGTCGCGATGATGCAGTCAGGGCGAGCAGCCTTGGCCACTTCAGGGCGGATTTCAGGCTCGGGGTTAGCCAGGGCCAGAATCAGAGGCTTGTCGGCCATGGTCTTGACCATGTCGGCACTCAGAACGCCAGGAGCCGAACAACCCAGGAATACGTCAGCGCCGACCATGGCATCAGCCAGAGTGCGAGCGTCGGTGTCTTGAGCGTAGCGAGCCTTGTTGGGCTCCATGTTCTCGTCACGGCCTTTCCAGATGATGCCACGCGAGTCAGCCACGAAAATGTTGCTCAGCTTCACGCCCAGGGCAACCAGCAAGTCCAGGCAAGCAATGGCAGCAGCGCCAGCGCCCGAGCACACCAGTTTGATGTCGCCAATGTTCTTGTTAACGACTTTCAGGCCGTTCAGAACTGCGGAGGACGAGATGATGGCGGTACCGTGCTGGTCGTCGTGGAACACGGGAATGCTCATGCGCTCGCGCAGCTTCTTCTCGATGTAGAAGCACTCGGGGGCCTTGATGTCTTCCAGGTTCACACCGCCCAGGGTGGGTTCCAGTGCAGCAATGATGTCGACCAGCTTGTCCGGATCGGTTTCGTTCAATTCGATATCGAACACATCAATGCCAGCGAATTTCTTGAACAGGCAGCCTTTGCCTTCCATGACGGGCTTGGCGGCCAGAGGGCCGATATTGCCCAGACCCAGCACAGCGGTACCGTTGGTGACCACAGCCACCAGGTTGGCGCGCGAGGTGTACTTGGCGGCGGCTTCTTCGCCTTCGGCGTGGATGGCCATGCAAGCAGATGCGACGCCGGGGGAATAGGCTAGCGAGAGGTCATCTTGATTGGCTAGGGTCTTGGTGGGAACCACCGAGATTTTCCCGGGAGTGGGATACGCGTGATAGTCCAGCGCAAGTTTGGCCAGATCGGCGTTGGCATCCATTTGGTAAAGCTCCTGATAGGATTTTTTATGTGTAAAAGTAAATCTAATTTATAAGAAATACAGTCACCAGGTAGGTGCTGATTTGTTATAGACAGCATATGTCATGGCAACGCTTGTTGCCTGCCTCAAGGTGACCAAGGGCAGGCTGGGCTCGGTTTGGTGGAAAAGGGGCCCGCGAAGCGCGTACTTGCTGCACACGATTAGCATATCGGAATTTTTCCTTCATGTGGGGCGCCACAGGGGCGTCAATCATGATTTGGAGCGCTTCTTTTGTAAGAATTCGCCCTTGTGATAGATCGATGTGTTTGTTAATGCCAACGGTCTGATGCAGTCGCCAAGCATTTTAGATGTCATTAATTGCGCCTTTTGTGTGCGGCGTTATACTAGATCGATACGGCTTGTATAAGGCGTCCTACGTTGCCTTCTGCTCCTGCTATCCGCTAACCGGCGAGGTCCGTGTCGCGGAAGGTTTTCCTGCATCTCAACACGAGTGAAACACTCGGCTAGGTGAAGCGTAATAATGTCATCGCAAAAAGAACTGCTCAGTAACTCTTATTTGTTCGGGAGCAATGCTCCTTACGTCGAAGAACTCTACGAGTCCTACCTCGACAATCCAGGCTCCGTCGCCGACCAGTGGCGCGAGTACTTCGATCAGTTGCAGCATCAGCCTGCTACTGACGGCCGCGACAGCACCCGCGATCAAGCTCACGCTCCTATCGTCGAGTCTTTCGCCCAACGTGCCAAAGCCAATGCCTTCCTGACCAGCGCGCAAGCTCCGGACCTGACAGTTGCCATGAAGCAAGTGTCGATTCAGTCCATGATTGCTGCTTACCGCTCCCTGGGTGCCCGCATTGCCGAACTGGATCCCCTGAAGCGCTCCGAACGCCCCAGCATCCCTGAACTGGACCCCGCTTTCTACGGTTTGACCGAAGCGGATCTGGACCAGGTCTACTCCGCCACCAACACCTACTTCACCAAAGCCGACACCATGACGCTGCGCGACATGCTCAAGGCCTTGCGTGATACGTACTCGCGTTCGGTGGGCGCAGAATTCATGTACATCTCCGACCCCGTCGTCAAGCGCTGGATTCAACAGCGCCTGGAGTCGGTGCATGGCACAGGTTCTTTCGACGTTGACCAAAAACGCAACATCCTGCAGCAGTTGACCGAGGCCGAAGGCCTGGAGCGCTTCCTGCACACCAAATACGTAGGTCAGAAACGCTTCTCCCTGGAAGGTGGCGAGAGCTTCATCGCTTGTATGGATGAGGTCGTCAACCACGCTGGCGAGAACGGCGTTCAGGAAATCATCGTGGGTATGGCCCACCGTGGCCGTCTGAACATGCTGGTCAACATCATGGGCAAAATGCCCGGTGACCTGTTTGCCGAATTTGAAGGTCATCACGCTGAAGGCCTGACCGACGGCGACGTGAAATACCACAACGGTTTCTCCAGCGACCTGTCCACCCGTGGCGGTCCAGTTCACCTGTCCCTGGCCTTTAACCCATCCCACCTGGAAATTGTGAACCCAGTGGTCGAGGGTTCGGTCCGTGCTCGCCAGGATCGTCGTAACGACGAAGAAGGCAGCCAGGTGTTGCCCGTGCTGGTACACGGTGACGCGGCATTTGCCGGCCAGGGCGTGGTCATGGAAACACTGAACCTGGCCCAGACTCGTGGCTACGGTACCGGTGGCACGCTGCACATCGTTATTAACAACCAGATCGGTTTCACCACCTCTGACCCCCGCGATACACGCTCCACGCTGTATTGCACGGACGTGGTCAAGATGATTGAAGCCCCTGTGTTCCACGTCAACGGCGACGATCCCGAAGCTGTTGTGTTCGTGACTCAGTTGGCTCTGGACTTCCGCCGCGAATTCAAGCACGACGTCGTGGTTGATATTGTTTGCTTCCGTAAACTGGGCCACAACGAGCAAGACACTCCCTCGATGACCCAGCCGCTGATGTACAAGAAGATTGGTCAGCACAACGGTACGCGCAAACTGTACGCCGACAAGCTGGTTGCTCAAGGCATTCTGGCCGAGAACGAGCCCGAAGATCTGGTCAAGGCCTACCGTCAACTGATGGAAGACGGCAAGCGCACGGTTGAACCTGTTCTGACTGACTACAAGAACAAGTACGCGACCGACTGGTCCGCTTTCCTGGGCGCCAAATGGACTGACCAGGCAGACACCGCTTTGCCTCTGTCCGAACTGGCTCGCATCGGTGAAAAACTGACTACTGTGCCTGAAGACTTCACCGTTCACCCTCTGGTCAACCGCATGCTGAACGACCGTCGTGCCATGGCACGCGGCGAAGCACAAGTGGACTGGGGCATGGGCGAGCACTTGGCCTTTGCAACTCTGGTGAACAATGGCTACGCCATCCGTATTACCGGTCAGGATTCGGGCCGTGGTACGTTCACACACCGTCACGCTGTATTGCACGATCAAAAACGTGAGCGCTGGAATGATGGTGCTTACATTCCTCTGCAAAACGTGTCGGAAGGCCAAGCCAACTTCACGGTGATCGACTCGGTCCTGTCCGAAGAAGCCGTGCTGGCCTTTGAATACGGTTACGCCTCTGCAGAACCTAACATCCTGACTATCTGGGAAGCCCAGTTCGGCGACTTCGCCAACGGTGCTCAGGTTGTGATTGACCAGTTCATTACATCGGGTGAAGCCAAGTGGGGCCGTCATTGCGGTCTGACCTTGATGCTGCCACACGGCTACGAAGGTCAGGGTCCGGAGCACTCCTCGGCCCGTATCGAGCGTTTCTTGCAATTGTGCGCAGACAACAACATCCAGGTTGTCCAGCCTACCAACGGCGCCCAGATCTTCCACGTTCTGCGTCGTCAGATGATCCGTCCTTTCCGCAAGCCTTTGGTCATCATGACGCCCAAGTCCTTGCTGCGTAATAAAGACGCTACCTCGCCAATGAGCGATCTGGCTGAAGGTCACTTCATGCCCGTGATCGGCGAGACGGATCAGGCAATTGATGCAGCCGCTGTCAAACGTGTTCTGGCTTGCTCGGGCAAGGTTTACTACGATCTGGTGAACCACCGTAAAGAGCTGGAGCGCAACGATATTGCCATTATCCGTGTGGAGCAGTTGTATCCGTTTGCCCACAAGGCCTTCCAGGCAGAGCTGGCTAAATACAGCAACGCCAAGGAAGTTATCTGGGTTCAGGACGAACCTCAAAACCAAGGTGCATGGTTCTACGTTCAGCATCACATCTACGAGAACATGACCGAAGGTCAGAAGCTAGGCTACGCCGGTCGTGCCGCGTCCGCTTCGCCTGCAGTGGGTTACCTGGCCAAGCACCAGGAACAACACAAGGCGCTGCTGGAGCAGGCTTTCGGCGTCCGCAAAGGCTTCATGCTGACCAAATAACGCACCCCAAATTTTAAATACGGAAAATATAATCATGGCAATTACCGACGTTCTGGTTCCCCAACTCTCTGAATCCATCTCCGAAGCGACTTTGCTGGAATGGAAAAAACAACCTGGCGAAATGGTCCAGGCTGACGAAATCCTGATCGAAGTTGAAACCGACAAGGTCGTGCTGGAAGTTCCAGCTCCTGCTTCGGGCGTGCTGAGCGAAATCGTCAAGGCTAACGGCAGCACCGTTACCTCCGGCGACGTGCTGGCTCGTATCGACTCCGAAGGCAAAGCCGCCGCTGCTGCTCCTGCCGCCGCTGAACAAGCCGCTCCTGCTGCTGCCCCCGCCGCCGCTGCTCCTGCTGCCAGCACTGCTGCTTCTTCCGTTGCTTCGCCTGCCGCTGCCAAGATCCTGGCTGAAAAGGGCGTGGAAGCCAGCTCCGTGGAAGGTTCCGGCCGTGGTGGTCGCATCACCAAGGGTGACGCACTGCAAGCTAACGCTCCTGCCACCAGCAAGCCTGCTGCCGCTCCTGTTGCACCTCCAACCCTGTCCCTGGACGGTCGTCCAGAACAGCGCGTGCCCATGAGCCGTCTGCGTGCCCGTATCGCCGAGCGTCTGCTGCAGTCGCAATCCGAAAACGCCATGCTGACCACGTTCAACGAAGTGAACATGCAAGCTGTGCTGGATCTGCGTAAAAAATACAAAGATCAGTTCGAGAAAGAACACGGTGTGAAACTGGGCTTCATGTCCTTCTTCGTTAAAGCCGCTGTTGCTGCTTTGAAGAAATACCCCGTGCTGAACGCCTCGGTTGATGGCAAAGACGTCATCTACCACGGTTACTTCGACATTGGTGTGGCTGTTGGTAGCCCACGTGGTCTGGTGGTGCCTATCCTGCGTAACGCTGATCAAATGTCGATTGCTGACATCGAAAAGCAAATCGCTGACTTCGGTGCCCGTGCTCGCGACGGCAAGCTGACTCTGGAAGAAATGACAGGCGGTACCTTCTCGATCTCCAACGGTGGTGTGTTCGGCTCCATGCTGTCCACCCCGATCATCAACCCACCTCAGTCCGCCATCCTGGGCATTCACGCCACCAAGGACCGCGCTGTTGTTGAAAACGGTCAGATCGTGGTTCGCCCCATGAACTACCTGGCTATGTCCTACGACCACCGCATCATCGACGGCCGCGAAGCCGTTCTGGGTCTGGTAGCCATGAAAGAAGCGCTGGAAGATCCTCAGCGTTTGCTGCTGAACGTCTAAGCACGCGGTAGTTTCGGTCTAGTTTGTATACGGCCAAGTGCTTGCTTCTAAGCCTTGGCCGACTTTGTTTAAGGACCTGGGGGTTGGCTGTTGCCACCTGATTGTTTCCCGTCTGATTCTTGGGCGGTCCAGTGTGCCTTTTCACATTTATGGGATTTTTTATGGCTAAGCAATTTGATGTTGTCGTGATTGGTGCAGGCCCTGGTGGCTACATTGCCGCCATCCGTGCTGCTCAACTGGGTATGAGCGTCGCTTGCGTGGACGCCTGGTCCACCGCTGAAGGCAAACCCGCTCCTGGCGGTACTTGCACCAACGTAGGTTGCATTCCTTCCAAGGCCTTGCTGCAATCGTCCGAACACTTCGAGCACGCCAATCTGCATCTGGCTGAGCACGGCGTGGACGTCAAGGGCGTGTCGCTGAATCTGGACAAGCTGGTTGGTCGTAAAGATGTCGTCGTCAAGCAGAACAACGACGGCATCTTGTACCTGTTCAAAAAGAACAAAGTTAACTTCTTCCACGGCACCGCTTCGTTTGGCGCCAAGGTTGACGGCGGCTGGTCGGTGAACGTGGCCGGTGCCAACGCTGAAGAGCTGGTTGCCAAGAACGTCATCATCGCTACCGGTAGCTCGGCTCGTGCCTTGCCCGGTGCCGAGTTCGACGAAGAACAAATTCTGTCCAACGACGGCGCATTGCGTCTGCCCAAGGTTCCCAAGAAACTGGCCGTTATCGGTGCCGGTGTGATTGGTCTGGAACTTGGTAGCGTGTGGCGTCGTCTGGGTGCCGAAGTGACCATTCTGGAAGGTGCTCCCGAGTTCCTGTCCGCCGTGGATCGCGACGTTGCCAAGGAAGCCCTGAAAGCTTTCACCAAGCAAGGTCTGAAGATCAATGTGGGCGTGAAGGTTGGCGAGATCAAAAAGACCGCCAAGCACGTGGCCATCAACTACGTAGACGCTTCGGGCGCCGAGCAAAAGCTGGAAGCCGACAAGCTGATCGTCTCCATTGGCCGTGTTCCTAACACTGCCGGTCTGGGTGCTGACACCATTGGCCTGAAGCTGGACGAGCGTGGTTTCGTGGTTGTGGACGACGATTGCGCCACCAGCCTGCCAGGTATCTGGGCTGTGGGTGACGTGGTTCGTGGTCCTATGCTGGCTCACAAAGCCGAAGAGGAAGGTGTGGCTGTGGCCGAGCGTCTGGCTGGTCAGCAACCTCACGTCAACTTCGACACTGTGCCTTGGGTTATCTACACCTCCCCTGAAATCGCTTGGGTTGGCAAGACCGAACAGCAACTGAAGACCGAAGGCCGTGCTTACCGCGCTGGCAGCTTCCCCTTCCTGGCTAACGGCCGTGCCCGCGCACTGGGTGATACCACCGGCTTTGTGAAGGTTCTGGCTGACGCCAAGACCGACGAAGTTCTGGGCGTTCACTTTGTGGGCCCTGTGGCTTCTGAGCTGGTGGCTGAAGCTGTTGCGATCATGGAATTCCGTGGCGCGTCGGAAGATATCGCCCGTATTTGCCATGCTCACCCAACCCTGTCCGAAGCCCTGAAAGAAGCGGCCTTGGCAGTGGACAAACGCGCTCTGAACTTCTGATAGACTTTCAGGGTGTTGTTGGAAAAGGGCGGGCACAGGCTCGCCCTTTTTTTCGTCAAAGAATTGGCTTTAATTACGCCAATCTCCAGGGCTTGCCTTGCATGGGATAATTAACCACGCAATATGCCCCGATTCTGTATCAGCAGGACGCTTGGTGAAACCCTGGGCGTCTACTGGCAGACCACTACCTGTCCTGGACAGGTTCTTTTATTTTCAGTGATATGAATGTTCGCGAGTATTACCATCAGGCTTTAGCGGAAAAAGGCTACCGTGCCGACCAGGCACAGGAGCAAGCTATAGACCGGCTGCAACGCTATTACGACGAGTGGGTGGAGTACCGCAAAATGCGCTCCAGCACCTTGCGTCGCATGTTTTCCCGTCCGGAGGTGCCGCGTGGCGTGTACCTGTGGGGGGGCGTAGGGCGTGGCAAGAGCTTCCTGATGGACGCGTTTTACCTGACGGTGCCGCTCAAGCGCAAAACCCGGATTCACTTCCACGAGTTTATGCGTGGCGTGCACAAGGAGCTGAATCAGGTCAAAGGCATGAGCGACCCCCTGGATGAAGTCGCCAAACGTATCGCCAAGCGTTATCGCCTGATCTGTTTTGACGAGTTTCACGTCTCGGATGTGGCAGATGCCATGATTCTGTACAAGCTGCTGCTGGGCCTGTTCGAGCGCGGCACGTCCTTTGTCATGACCTCCAACTACGAGCCATCCACGCTGTACCCGGAAGGTTTACATCGTGACCGGATTCTGCCCGCGATTGCGCTGATCCAGAAGAATATGGACATCATGAACGTGGATACGGGCGTAGATTACCGCCGCCGCGCTCTGGAGCAGGTCAAAACCTATCTGACTCCGCTGGGCCCTGATACGACGGCAGAGCTGCAATCCATGTTCTCTTCCTTGTCGGATACGGCTCCACTGGAACCTGTGCTGACCATTGAGAACCGTGAGGTGAAGGCCGTGGCCTTGTCAGGTTCGGCCGTCTGGTTTGATTTCGAGACCCTATGCGTTAGTGCACGCTCGCAGAACGACTATCTGGAACTGGCCAACCGTTTCCAGACTGTGATCCTGTCCGATGTCCCTCGGATGACGGCCCGTGATGCTTCTGCAGCGCGACGCTTCACCTGGCTGGTGGATGTTTTTTACGATCACAAAGTCAAATTTATTATGTCCGCGGCTGTGCCCGAGGAAGAGTTGTATGTAGATGGCCCCATGGCCAATGAGTTCCACCGTACTGTCTCGCGTTTGATGGAAATGCAATCGCGCGAGTACCTGGAGTCAGAGCGGCGCCAGGCAGTTATTTTGTAGGGCTTGGGCGCGGCCGGTGGCCAGTGCGCCTGATCCCTGACCCTGACACGTAGTTTTATAAGCGTATTTTTTATCATGACGACACGAGTACTGACCGGCGTTACCACGACCGGTATTCCACACTTGGGCAACTATGCTGGGGCGATTCGTCCGGCTATCCGTGCTAGCCAGCAAGCCGATGTCGACGCATTTTTCTTCATGGCCGACTACCACGCCCTGATCAAATGTGATGATCCGGAGCGCGTTGCGATCTCCCGCCGTGCGATTGCTGCTACCTGGCTGGCCTGCGGCCTGGATGTGGAGAAAGTTACGTTCTATCGTCAATCCGATATCCCAGAAATTCCGGAATTGTCCTGGATGCTGGGCTGTGTGACCGGTAAGGGTTTGATGAACCGTGCCCATGCTTATAAAGCTTCTGTTGATAAAAATGAAGCTGCTGGTATGGAGCCCGATGATGGCGTCACCATGGGTTTGTTCAGCTACCCCGTGCTGATGGCGGCCGACATTTTGATGTTCAACGCGCACAAAGTCCCAGTGGGCCGCGATCAGGTACAGCATCTGGAAATGGCGCGCGATATCGCCAAGAGCTTCAACCACCTGTATGGCCGTGGCAAGGAGCTGTTTGTCTTGCCTGAAGTGCAGGTAGAAGAGGACGTGGCCCTCTTGCCCGGTCTGGATGGCCGTAAGATGTCCAAGAGCTACGACAACACGATTCCTCTGTTTGAGGGTGGTGCCAAGGCACTGAAGTCGGCCATTGCCCGTATCGTGACGGACTCCAAAGGTCCCGGCGAGTCCAAAGACCCTGACGATTCGCACCTGACGGCCTTGTACAAGGCATTTGCAACACCTGAGCAGACCCAAGTATTCCGTCAGCAGTTGATTGACGGCATGGCCTGGGGTGAAGCCAAGGATGCCTTGCACCAGTTGCTGGAAGCCATGATTGCTCCTATGCGCGACCGTTACGAAGCTTTGATGGCCCGTCCTCAAGACATTGAAGAGCTGCTGCAAGTTGGTGCGCGCAAGGCACGAGCTTACGCAACCCCCTTCATCCATGAATTGAAGGCTGCTGTAGGCCTGCGTGATCCTTTGAGTACCGCTGCCAGCAAGTCCGAAGCCAAGGCCCGTAAAGCCCGTTTTGTGAACTTCCGCGACGAAGACGGCACCTTCCGTTTCCGCCTGCAAGATGCTGCCGGACAAGAGCTGTTCCTGTCCCGCTCCTACGCTGACCCTAAACAGGCTGGTGTAGCGATCAAGGCATTGCAGACCGCAGCGTTTGCAGAGGTGTCCAAGCATGACGGCCAGGAGCTGCAAATCCATTGTGCTGGTGAAGAAGTCGCCCGCGTATCGGCAGATCTGCGTGATGCAGTCGAAGCTGCTTTGGATTCGATGCGTGACTAAGTAGTGTGTCTGCTGCAGGATTGATCCTTGACTGAGGATCAATCCCGCGCTGAATGCAGTGAGCTTGAGTCAGGAGCTAGACTGTGGACTTCTGGTCCCAGTCTTTGCTGGCCAGCTCCAATGCCGCAATATCTTCTGCGCAGATCATGTCGCGCAGAGCTGTGAATTTCTCTTCCGGCCATTCATATATCTTCAGGCCCAGCAATCGTTCAATGCTTGCCTCAGCAAAGCGCTTGCGCACGGGCACAGCCGGGTTCCCGGCCACAATCGTGTACGGTGCCACGCTCTTGGTCACAATCGCACCGGAGGCCACGACAGCGCCTTCTCCAATCACTACACCGGGCATGATCATGGCCCGCATGCCGATCCAGGCACCGTCATGGATATGGGTGTCGCCTTTGCCCACATAGGCATCCGTAATCTTGTCCACGAAGGGATACAGGCTGAACCAGTCCATGCGATGGGTATGGTTACCCCCCATCAGAATCACGGCCTCGGCGCCGATACATACGTAGTCGCCAATATGTAGCTGGTCTACCGGCCATTGAGAGGTCCAGGCCTTGCGGCTGTATTCGTCTCCGTACAGGTAACGCACCACGCTTTCTTCAAAACTGCCGGTCCAGGCATGGCTGTAGTAGCTGTGTGTGCCACGCACATGGATATTGGGGTTGGATACGGTTTCGTGCAGGAGTTCGACCTGCGACCAGTGCTTTTGCACCATGCTTCTCCTTCTGGACCTTGCTGTGCTGGATCTGGCTTTGCGCCAGTAAGGGCAAGGTGAGATGTTCGTGTTTGGGCCAGGCAGTCAGGCGCGTGTAGGAAGCTCGCTTTGTTGACGCTGATGGCGGGACTAGTCTAATGCGCTTTGAGGCGCTTTGCATTCAGGCAGGCCAAAAGCATCAAGCCCTGCATGAATAATTCATGCAGGGCTTGATGATGGGCTTGGGCCAGGAATACCTGTCTTATTCGGCAGGCTGGGCGGGAATACCCAGTTTTTCACACAGGCTCAGAATTTCGTCCAGGTTCTCGCGTTTAACGACGATAAGCTGAAATTCCTCGTCATAGCTTTGGGCAAACTCCAGCAGGCAATAGGAAGGATGAAATTCCTTCAATTGCTCGTTGGCCCATTGGAAAAAGCCGTCCACATCCTGAAATGGCATGTCCTCGTAGGGGAAGGCGGGCAGGTCCTGGCTTTCAAACGCGGCCAGGATTTCTTCCCACAGTTCGTCCACGGTATCGGCCAGGGCCAGGTAGTCGTCCAGTTCGTAGCTGATGGCCAGGATCAGAGCGCCATCAGGGTCATGCTCCATCAGGTTCTGGGCGTGCTTGCCATATGCTTCGCCCATCGCTGCCGGGCTGGCGCTGGCTGTCAGCACGGACTGGCTGATGGCTGCAATATCCTGTTCCTTCTGATCAAATCCGGTCAGCAGATTGAGCAGACGCGTCAGTTGGGAAAGGCGCTCGGTCTCAGTCATGGCTTATCTCCGAAGTTTGCTAAAGGCGGCTGCCATTGCACCTGTCGGTGCCGGTTCAGCTTGCCGGTTGGGGCGATTGTTACCGGAACGGCGCTGGGGAGCATTGCTTGTGCTGCTGGAACCACGCACCGGGGCGCTGTCGTCGTTCAGGCGCATGGTCAAACCAATACGCTTGCGGGCTATATCCACTTCCTGAACTTTAACCTTAACCGTCTGACCAACGCGAACGACATCGCGCGGGTCTTTCACAAAGGTCTCAGACAGGGCCGAGATATGGACCAGACCGTCCTGGTGCACACCGATATCCACAAAGGCACCAAAGTTGGCCACGTTGGTAACCACACCTTCCAGAATCATGCCGGGCGTCAGATCTTTCAGGGAGTCGATGCCTTCCTGGAACTTGGCGGTGGTGAACTCAGGGCGAGGATCGCGGCCGGGCTTTTCAATTTCGTTAAAAATATCACGCACGGTCGGTAAACCAAAGCGTTCATCGGTAAAGTCCGAGGGCGACAGGCCTTTCAGTGCGCCGGACTTGCCCATGACTTCACTGGCTTCGGTTTGCAGACGCTCCAGAATACGGGCCGCCACGGGGTAGGCTTCAGGGTGAACCGAGGAGGCGTCCAAGGGATTGGCCGCACCTGGAATACGCAAAAAACCAGCGGCTTGCTCGAAGGCTTTTTCACCAAAGCGGGGCACATCACGCAATTGCTTGCGGCTTTGGAAAGCGCCGTTCTCGTCACGCCAGGTGACGATGTTCTTGGCCAGCGTATTGTTCAGGCCGGAAACACGGGCCAGCAGGGGAGCCGAAGCTGTATTGACGTCCACACCTACCGCGTTCACACAATCTTCCACCACGGCATCCAGGCTGCGAGCCAGTTCGCGCTGGTTCACATCGTGCTGGTACTGGCCGACACCAATGGATTTGGGGTCGATTTTGACCAGTTCGGCCAGCGGATCTTGCAGGCGGCGTGCAATGGAGACGGCACCGCGCAGGCTGACGTCCATATCAGGAAATTCCTGGGCGGCCATCTCGGAAGCGGAGTACACCGAAGCACCTGCTTCGGATACCACCACACGGGTCAGCGGCAATTGCGGGAAAGCGGACTGCAGGTCAGCGACCAGTTTCTCGGTTTCGCGCGATGCGGTGCCATTGCCAATCGCCACCAGTTCAACCTGATAACGTGTTGCCAGACCGGCCAGAGTGCGAATCGAGCCCTCGCGGTCACGGCGTGGCTCGAAGGGGTAGACGGTGGCGGTATCCAGCACTTTGCCGGTTGCATCAATCACCGCGGCTTTCACGCCGGTACGAATACCAGGGTCCAGACCCAGCACCGCTTTATTGCCAGCGGGGGCGGCCAGCAGCAGATCGCGCAGGTTGGCAGCAAACACGCGGGTAGACTCTTGCTCGGCTTCTTCACGCAGGCGGCCAATCAGCTCGGACTCAAACGCCGTCAGCAGTTTGACGCGCCAGGTCCAGCGGCAGACCTCGGCCAACCAGTGATCGCGTGGGCTGGCGTCGGCGGAGAAGTCTGCACCGATGTCAGTCAGCTCGGCCACTTTCAGCACACAAGGGTGTGGCAGCAGTTGATCTTGTTCGGGGTTCAGGCCCAGGCGCAAGTCCAGCGCCCCTTGCTGGCGACCGCGCAGCAAAGCCAGAACACGGTGGGAAGGCAGTTGACGCAGTGCTTCGTTGAAATCGAACCAGTCGCGGAATTTGTCACCGTCCTGCTCCTTGCCTTCGGCAACCTTGGAGTACAGGTGGGCAGACTTCCACAGATGGTCGCGCATGGCTTCCAGCAGATCGGCTTGCTCGGCAAAGCGCTCGGCCAGAATGTCGCGGGCACCGTCCAGGGCCGCTTTGGCCGTGTCGATTTTGGCCTCGGCATTCAGATAGCCTTCGGCCAGCGCCAGCGGGTCGGCATTGGCTTGTGCCAGGATAGCGTCCGCCAGCGGCTCCAGGCCCGCTTCGCGGGCAATCTGGGCACGGGTACGACGCTTGGGCTTGTAAGGGGCGTACAAGTCTTCCAGACGCTGCTTGGTGTCGGCCACCAGAATGGCTTGCTCCAGCTCGGGCGTCAGTTTTTCTTGCTGGCGGATCGATTCCAGAATGGCATGACGACGCGATTGCATATCGCGCAAATAGATCAGGCGCACTTCCAGGTCACGCAGGACATTATCGTCCAGGCCGCCGGTTGCTTCTTTGCGATAACGGGCGATAAAAGGGACCGTGGCCCCGTTGTCCAAGAGCTCTACCGTCGAGGCGGCTTGTTGGATGCGGATGTTCAGTTCAGAGGCCAGTAGCGCCAGAATCTGTTGGTGATCCTGTTGCTGGGCGAGGGTTTCCACAGTCATTTCAGTTATGGGTCCATCGTTGTAAAAGGGTCTGCAAGCGCCGCATTTTGCCATAAAGACCGGCAGTGACCCAGAATTGGCAGGTATCATCTTGTATGTATTCCACTGTGATTGTAGACAGTTCTGTCATTCGTCACCTCTCCCTTAGCGGTTTTGCCCCATGTTGTTGCAGGATTATTCCGATATATTTTCCCCCCAAGGCCCACTGGCAGAGTCTGTCCCGCACTATCGTCCGCGGCAGGCTCAGTTGGAGCTGGCCCAAGCCATCAGCGAGACCGTCGCCGAGTCTGGCGTACTGATCGCCGAGGCGGGCACAGGAACGGGCAAGACCTGGGCCTATCTGGTGCCCGTGTTCATGCAAGGCGGTAAAGCGCTGGTCTCGACCGGGACGCGTACCTTGCAGGATCAATTGTTCCGTCGGGATATTCCCCATCTGCGTAAAGCGCTGGCTTTGCCGGTCGATGTGGCCTTGCTCAAGGGCAGAAGTAATTACGTCTGTCATTACCATCTGGAACGACTGGGGCAGGATGACCGGGCCCTGAAGTCCCGTGCGGAAATCGCTTACCTGCGTGCCATTCAGCTTTTTACCGAACGCAGCCGTAGCGGCGACAAGGGCGAGCTGGCCGAAGTCCCCGAGGATGCGGATATTTGGCACCGAGTCACTTCCACACGGGATAACTGCCTGGGTCAGGATTGTCCCTTTGTGCGCGACTGCTTTGTGATGAAAGCGCGCCGCCATGCCCAGGATGCGGATGTGGTGGTGGTGAACCACGCCCTGTTCATGGCCGATCTGGCCTTGCGCGAAGAGGGGGTGACGGACTTGCTGCCCAGCGTGGATCTGGTGGTGTTTGATGAAGCACACCAATTGCCCGACGTGGCCACCCGTTTTCTGGGTAGCAGCGTGTCCTTGTATCAATTGACGGATTTGTGTCGACAGATTGAAGTGGCGGGTCTGGCTCAGGCGCGAGAGACGGTGGACTGGAGTCAGGTCGCCCGCAAGCTGGAACAAGCGGCTCGGGACTTGCATCTGCGTACCGCCTCGCTGGCCGCGCAGGGTGGCCGTGCCACCTTCCAGGCCTTGCCCGAACCAGAACGCTTTGACGAGGCGCTGGAACAACTGCTGGAAACCTTCGACAAGGTCATCAAGATGCTGGCTATGGTGGCTGAACGCCATCCTGATCTGGCGGCTGCGCATAAAAGTGCACTGGAATTGCGGGCACGCTTGTTTCAGTGGAGTCAGCCAGATCGCCAGGGCCGCCACGCGTATCTGCCTGAAAGCGAAAAAGACGATGATCAGCCTGACGAGTTTGTGCGTTGGGTAGAAAGCGGCCAGCACTATCTGCGTTTGCATAGTGCGCCTTTGTCCGTGGCCAAGATTTTCTCGCGCTACAGAGGCAAAGAGCAGTCCTGGGTGCTGACTTCGGCCACGCTTTCTGTACATGGTGACTTCAATCACTTCAAACGGCAGTTGGGCTTGTTTGACGCCCGTACCGAATCCTGGGCCTCGCCTTTTGATTACCCCAATCAAGCGCTGTTCTATGTGCCCAGTACCTTGCCGCTGCCTAGCCACCCGAATTTCAACCAGGCCTTTGTCGACGCGCTGATGCCTTTGATCAAAGCCGGGCAGGGCGGTGTGCTGGTGCTCTGTACGACCTTGCGCTCGGTAGAGCGGATTGCGGATATGTTGCGTGATCGTTTTGATCAGGAAGACATAGAGCGTAATGTGCTGCGCCAAGGGGAGCGTTCACGGCAAGTGCTGCTGGACGAATTCCGTGCGCGCGGCAATGCCGTGCTGGTGGGTAGTGCCAGCTTCTGGGAAGGGATTGACCTGCCTGGGGATGCTTTGACCCTGGTCGCTATCGACAAGCTGCCCTTTGCGCCACCGGATGATCCCGTGCTGGAAGCGCGTATCAAGGAGTGCAAGGATCGAGGTGGTAATCCCTTTATGGAATACCAACTGCCAGAGGCTGCAATTGCCTTGAAACAAGGGGCTGGCCGCCTGATTCGTACTGAACGCGATTGGGGTGTGCTGCTGGTGGGCGATACCCGTATTGTTGAAAAACCCTATGGGAAATTATTGTGGCGTGGCTTGCCACCCTTTGCCCGTACCCGTGATCCTGCGCGTGCGTTGGCGTTTCTGCGGGAGCAGAAGGCCAAACGGCAGAGTGCCCAAGTAAGCGATGTGGAGCTGAATGACAGCTCGGAGCAGGCTTGAAAATATTCCTCGTATTCCGTCTATTAAAACTAGGGCAAGGACTCGTCTGCCACGATGTCCTCTGCCACCAAACCCCATAAAAACAGGCTGGGCGTGCCAGCGCCTTCCAGGCTGCCCTCTATCTGCTGAAGAACGGACATGACGGCGCTGCGATTGCTGACTGCCTCAAATGCTTCCCGAGTGATAGGCGCAAACCAGCCTTTTTTGAGTACCGCCACTGCCATTGCCAGTGCGACGGAAAACACATGCTGGCCCAGCATGGGGACTTTAACCGTCTCACCTGCACGGTTGTACACATCAAACATCTGCTCTTCGTCGGGTAAGGCGGCACCCAGACGCCAGGCTAGTGCTAGCCCGAAAGCCTCGGGAATCATCACGCAAAGCTTGGTTGCTCGTACTTCTGACAGGCCGCTGGCTTGCAGTTGGGCGATGCACTCCTCGATGCTTTGATCTTTTGCCAGCACAGGAATGGCTTGCAGTACCAGCGTTTCTGCTTGTTCGTGATTCATGGTCTTGTGACTCAGTAACTCTATATCAAGGCTTCTTGGCATCGTATGTTTGACGTGATGCCTGTATACGCGGAAGATTCTCTCTGACCCACACATTGACGCCTTTCAGTGCATCGAACATATTTTTTCCCATCTCTGTCAGTTCATATTCCACACGTGGAGGTACCTCGGGAAAATAATGGCGTTCTACCAAGCCATCTCGTTCCAGGTTTCGCAGTGTCAGCGTCAGCATGCGTTGTGTGATTCCTTCCACCTCACGCTTGATCTCGGAAAACCGCAGCCTACGATCACCCGCGATGGCAAGGCGCCAGATGACCTGCACGGTCCATTTGTCACCGAGGCGTGTGCAGACTCCATTCAAGGGAATCGGCAGGAAGGATGAATCGCTGTCGTGCTTTTTTTGGGGAGAATCCGACTCTGCTGGATCTATGGGTTTCATTTTTGTGCCTGAGGTTCAAGAAAGTGCCGTCTTCCGCAATTCAGGGATCGAGGAAAGAATACGACATTCTCTTTTTTTCGAGCTGAATCATGAACAAAGTACATCGTCCCATTCTGGTTTTCGGAGCCACTGGTCGGCAAGGCGGCTCGGTAGTCAAAGCACTGCTGGAGGCTCACTGGCCTGTGCGCGCTTTTGTACAAGCCCCATCCGGGCCCGCTTCAATTGCGTTGCGGGAGGCAGGCGCTGAGCTCGTGCAGGGCTCATTGGACGATGCCAATCTTATCGCGTCGGCCATGAAGGGTGTATATGGCATTTTCAGCGTGATGCCTGCCAATCTGTCGGCAGAGGAGGAGGTTTGTTATGGCACACGCGTTGCTGATCTGGCGGCAAAGAATGGCGTCGAGCATTTTATCTATTCCTCGGGGGCGAGCGCTGGTGAAGAACTGACAGGTGTTCCGCGCTTCGATGCCAAGCCTCGTATCGAGGCACACATCCGTGAACTGCCGATTACCGCAACGATCATCCGTCCGATGATCTTCATGGAGATGCTTGTGCGGCCAGGCTTTGGCCTGGATGAAGGGCGGCTGCTTTCCCTGATACACCGTGATCATTCGATTCAACTCACTGCAGTGCAAGACATAGGGAAAATCGTTGCCACCCTGTTCGCGGACAGAGCACGGTTTGCCGGAATGAGCTTGAAGATCGCTAGCGATCGTGTGACCGGCCAGGAGCTGGAGGCCGCATTCTCGGAAGCCGCAGGTCGTTCCATCACCTATGCCCGATTCCCTGACGAAGTGTTGGCTGCCAACGCCGATTTGGGACATATGGCGTCAAGCCTGAAAGATGGCCCTCTCGCCGAGCGGGTGGACCTCGACCTGATGCGCGAGATCAATCCTGGACTTGTCTCCTTGCGCTCATGGTTGATGGGAGAGGGGCGTGGAAAACTGGAAGAAGCGCTGCGCAGGAAACAGGCGTAGAGAGGCTAGGCGAAGGAATGTGCGCAGATGGAGTCTGTTGCTTTCTCGCTGTGGCTGAAGGACTCCATTTCATTCGTGCGACCGAGCGATTGCTTGTTGAGTAGTCGCCACTGTCACGCGCTATTTCTCTTATCAGTAAGCCTGCTAAAAACAGCCAAAAACGCTGCGAAGAACCTTGCTCGCACAGCCTGTCACAAGGCCAATTAAATCATTTAAATGTAAAGCTCTCCTGCCCGGAACGCAGGGTAATCCCCATCTCTGAACGCATTGACGCGTCAAATTCGGCTCATTACCATCACAACATACAACTATGTATGTTCTAAAACCACTTGTGTTTGGTGATCCACATGACAACAGAAAAAACTTTGCCGCGAGTAATGCGTTTTGACGATTTGGTCTTCCAGCCCAGACAGGAAAAACCGGAGATGGCGCAGTTGGCGGAAATCGTGGGTGAGGAAGACGGGACGCCCTTGGGGGCGGGGTATGCACGCTTGAACCAGGCTCGCATCGAATGGACTGTGCTTTACGACGAGGTCGTGACGGTGATCGAGGGCAGTATTCGCATTCATACGCCACAGGGCATTCTGGAAGCCGGTCCACGTGATTGCATTTGGCTGCCAGCAGGCACTCCCCTGATCTACGAAGCAGAATCTGCCCTGATCCACTACTGCCTGCATCCCAGCAACTGGGCCAGCGCACGGACGGCGGCATGAGCATCAAGAAAATTACGCGCCTGCCGGAGAACGACAAGACCAATGGGTGGAGTCGGCTCTTGGCGCCCCGCACGCCCAAGCCCGCTTTGGCTAAAGACGTACAGGCTGATTGGGTGATCGTCGGTGGTGGTCTGGCCGGTTTGGCCGCAGCCCGTCGACTGGCAGAGAATCGCCCCGGCGATAGCATCGTGGTGCTGGAAGCTGATCAGGTGGGCGAGGGCGCTCAAGGCCGCAACTCCGGCTTTGCGATTGATAGCCCTCATAACGTCGGCAGTTCCATGGGCGAGCTGGACGCTGCTCGCTCGCATGTGCGCCTGGCGCGTACGGCGATTGCTTATCTGAAAACCCAGGTCGAGCGTTACGGCATTGAGTGCGACTGGAGCCCCATCGGGAAATTCCACGCTGCCGTTTCCGAGGAAGGCGTACGCACAACCTTGAAACCTACGCTGCAAGTGCTGGAATCCTTGAAGGAACCGCATGAGTGGCTGGACGGCAAGGCCTTGCACGACAAGCTGGGGTTCAAGCATTTCCGCACAGGTATTTACACCCCCGGTACGGTGTTGCTGAATCCGGCGGGTTTGTCTCGCGGTCTGGCCGACAATATGCCTGCCAACGTCACTGTTTATGAAAAAACGCCCGTGATGTCTGTGCAGCAAGGTGATGGCGTCACGCTGGAAACCCCCGGCGGCAAAGTTCGTGCAGGCAAGATGATTCTGGCCGTGAACGTCTTTGCAGAGCAATTCGGGTTTTATAGCGGCAAGCTGATGCCGATGGCGGCTCATGCCAGCCTGACCCGTTGTCTGACAGAAAGCGAACAGCGTGAATTGGGTGGTTTGCCTAGCTGGGGTTTGACGCCCGCTAATGCCTTTGTGGGCATCACCATGCGTCGCACCAATGACCAGCGCATTCTGATTCGTCAGCACATGACGTACGCCCCCAATTTGCGTAGTGATGACGAGAGCCGTCGCCGCGTGCGCATCGAGCACAAAACCTTGTTTGATGAGCGTTTCCCGAATCTGAAGAACGTGGAAATGGAGCACACCTGGACGGGCTTTATCTGCCTGTCCCGTAATGGTTCACCCGGCTTTGGTCAGGTGGCCCCGCATGTATATTCCGCGGTGTGTCAGAACGGGGTGGGGCTGACCAAGGGCACGATCTCCGGCATGTTGGTGGCGGATCTGGCTTGCGGTGTGGATAACCCCTTGATTGCCGACATGCAGGCTTTGGGGCAACCCGATGCCTTGCCACCACGTCCGTTTCTGGATGTTGGCGTCCGTGCCCGTTTGGGCTGGGAGTTGTGGCGGCACAGGGCGGAAGCCTGATATCCGAAGTTTGAACAATAAATTTAAAAGAAATACCCAGGAGGAGTTATGAAGCTATTGAGCAAGACTTTGCTGACGGTGATGTTCAGCCTGAGCGCGGCCACGGTGTCCGCACAAACCTTGCGTATTGCCACGGACTCGGGCGCGCAGGGTTCGCCTAGTGGTGATGCCATCGAGAAATGGGCTGCGCTGATTAAAGAGGGCACGCAAGGCTCCTTGTCGCCACGCGTTTTTTATCAGAACCAGTTGGGCGGTCAGGAAGAGGTGTTCGACCAGCACGTGGCCGGTGATGTGCAGTTGATGTTGAACTGGCCCATGACGTCCTACGACAAGCGCATTGCGGTGATCTACACGCCCTATATGTTCACCACCTGGGAGGAAGCCTTGGCCGCTTACCAGCCCGGTGGCTGGTTGAATGAAACGCTGGACGGTATCTACAAAGAGAACGGCCTGAAGTTCTTTGGTGCCTGGCCTGAAGGGTTCAATGGCGTGGCGACCAAAGGCAAGCATGCTTTGACGGTAGAGGATGCCAAGAGCATCAAGGTGCGCGTGCCGCCTATCTCCATGATGCAGCAGTCCGTGCAAGCCATGGGTTATCAGACGGCAGCCATTGATTGGGGCGAAGTCTTTACCTCGATTCAAACTGGCGTGGTGGATGGCGATGCAGCCAACGTCATTTATTACGACTACGAGTACTTCCGCGACACGCTGGATTTCTACGTGCGCAGCAAGCAGCAGTTCATTACCGGCGTGTTGTCCATGAATCTGGAAGCCTGGGAAGCCTTGAAACCCGAGCAGCAGGAAGTGGTTCAGTCCTCGGCCATCAGCATCATGCAGGAGCAGTTTGCCAAGGCTCAGGTAGCGGATGCGGACATTGTGGAGAAATGGAAGGCGCTGGGCAAAAACTATATTGAACTCGACAAGGAGCAACTGGCCGCGCTGGGTACGCATGTCCGCGCCAAAGTCTGGCCTGCGATGCACGCTGAAGTGGGCGACAGCATCATGTCTCATATCGAGAAAAACGCCTCGGTTCTCCAGTGAACACCTTGAATCAAGGGGGTATGAATGTGAGTGAGGACATCCCGATTAAGCGCGGGCCGACCCTGATCGCCCTGGAGTGGCTAGCCATTGTGTCCAGCATTGTGGTGGCGGCGGGCCTGGCCTATGTGGTGGCAGCCCGTTATTACCTGAACTGGCCGGCAACCGGAGTGCACACCATCGTCATGGTGGCGGCGATTTGGCTCTACATGACCGGGGCACTGATTGCCAGCCAGTCGCGCCAGCATCTGGTGGTGGATTACTTGTCGCATCGTTTGAAGACGCCGCGTGTCCGCGCCATTCACCGTTTGCTGGTCTCGATCCTGGTGCTGGTCATTGTGACGGCCTTTGCGTATTGGACCTTGCGCATGTTCATGTGGGGTGCCCGTTTTTCGACCACGATGGCGGAGCTGGGGATTCCCGTCTGGGTGCCTCAGGCAGCGATTGGCTTGAATGCGGCGGGTAGCCTGCTGTATGCCTTGCGCGATGTTTATCAGTCTTTGATGGCCGTGCGCCATGGAGGCCATTGATTATGCATGCTGGATTTTCTGTTCTCTTGCTCTTGCTGCTCTTGGGTATAGGGGTGCCGGTGGCCTGGTCCTTTGCCGGTACGCTGCTGATGTTGACGCTGGTGTATGACGTCAACTTGAACACCTTGATGCTGCAGGGCTTTCGTTCCTTGAACTCACTGGTTCTGCTGGCTTTGCCCTTGTTCATCATGGCGGGTTATTTGATGCAGGCAGGCGGGATTGCGCACCGTTTGGTGGGCTTTGCCGAGATGCTGGTCAAGAATCGCCGGGGTGGCATGGGAGCCAGCATGGTCCTGGCATCAGGTGTGTTTGGGGCTATTTCAGGTACAGCCTCGGCGGCGGTGGCTTCTATTGGCACCATTCTGGTCGATCCCATGGAGCAGCGCGGTTACCCGCGTCAATATTCGGCGGCCTTGCTGGGAATTTCTTCCTTGTTGGGGATTCTGATCCCGCCATCCATCACCATGATTCTGTTTGCCGTGGTGACACAGCAGTCAGTGGTAGCTTGCTTTGCAGCCACTATCGGGCCAGGTCTGCTTTTGATGATCGGGCTGACGCTGTTCAACTACGTGGTGGCCGGGCGCTGGTTCAAGGAGTTGCCTGCTCAGCCCGTCGATGAGCAAAGTCGGCGATCTTCGTTGAAAACGCTGCTCTATGCCGTGCCAGCACTGTGCATCCCGGCCCTGATTCTTGGGGGCATCTATGGGGGCGTATTCACTCCTACCGAAGCGGCCGCCGTAGCGGTGGTGCTGGTGATTGGTATTGGCTGCTTTGTGTACCGCGAGCTGACGATGCGCACGCTGCGTGACAGCTTTGTGCGTACCGCAGAGACAACGGGCACGGTCATTTTGATCTTGCTGTTTTCCTTCCTGATCGGCCGTATTCTGGTTGCCCAGGGTGTACCGCAGGATTTGACGGCCTTTGTGAC
Organism: Alcaligenes parafaecalis; assembly: GCF_026344135.1. Classification (NCBI taxonomy): domain Bacteria; kingdom Pseudomonadati; phylum Pseudomonadota; class Betaproteobacteria; order Burkholderiales; family Alcaligenaceae; genus Alcaligenes; species Alcaligenes parafaecalis. Next base: position 429,472 of record NZ_JAPKNA010000003.1, read on the forward strand.
CGGACTGGTTGACAGCCCTATCGGCATTCTCTTGATGGTCAATGTCTTTCTTATTTTAGTGGGCATGATTATTGATGACGTATCGCTGACGGTCGTGGTTGCTCCCTTGCTGCTGCCGCTGGTTGGTGTCGCTGATGTAAATCCGGTGCAGTTTGCAGCAATCGTGGCGTGCGCCGTGATCGTGGGTTCCAACAGCCCACCGATGGCGCCGGTGCTGTACATGTCCTGCCGCATCAGTAAAGTGGCGGTACACCGCTCCTTTGGTCCAGCGATTGCCATGATTGTTTTTGTGGCTATTCCGATTCAATTGATCACCACCTTCGTGCCCGCTGTTTCCTTGGCGTTTCCACGAATGCTGGGCCTGTTATAAGAGGAGCGCCGGTATACTTTGGCGACTAAAGCGACTCTACAAGCAGGTGATATGAGCGATAAGGAACTGATTGAACGCGTGGCCCAGGCCGGGGCGCTGACCGAGCCCAATGTGCATTTGACGCGGGCGGATTGGCTGGAGGCTGCCATTCGCCTGTTTATGCAGGAAGGCGTGGAGGCGGTGCGCATCACTCGTCTGGCCCAGGTCATGGCCGTCACGCGGGGCAGCTTTTATTGGCATTTCAAGGACAGGGACGATCTGCTCGATGGGCTGGTCGGTTTCTGGGAGCAAAAGAACATGCGCTCCACCATGCTGGCGCTGGAGAACGTGGACAATCTGCAAGATGGCATGTTGTCCCTGTTCTCCACCTGGCTGGACGTATCCCGTTTTGAACCCGGCCTGGATATGGCCATGCGTGATTGGGCAAGGCGCTCCGAGCGGGTGCGTCAGGCCGTAGCGCGGGCGGACAAGGCCTGCATGAATGCCTTGGCCAATTTCTTTCAGCGTATGGGTTTGGAAGAGGTAGAAGCGCAGACCCGAGCCCGGACAACCTACTTTTGTCAGATTGGTTATTACCTGATTGGTCTTCAGGAGGACCTGAAGGATCGGATGGTCTACCTGGATGACACCATGAAGATTCTGGGCGGCCAGCCTCTGGACCCCGCCAAGGCCAAGGCGTTTGCAGAGCGTATGTATAGCGTGCAAAAGGACAATGCCAAGAACGCAGGGTGATAGTTTGGACACTCTGAAGCCGAAAAACTGAAAGGGCCGAATCCTGTATGGGATTCGGCCCTTTTTTGGGCTGCGTTCTGTGGGACGTTTTATTGTCGCTTCACAAAGGCAGTCCGTGTTTTGCGCTGCTTGGCTTCAAGGCTTAGAACCAGTTAATCGGGTTCCAGTAGTTCACCTTGGTATCCAGGCCTTCCTTGAAGTAAACCGAATCAGGGAAGTTGTCGTCCATCACGCGTTTGGTGGTGTCACGCAGCTCGGTTTGACCCATCTTGTCGTAGGACAGGTACATCAAGTACAGAGCACGCTCAGCAATAGGTACACCCTTGAAGTCCGTAATCACGGTCTGTGCACGGTTCACCGCTGCCACGTAAGCACCACGTTTGTAGTAGTACTCGGCCACGTGAACTTCGTTCTGGGCGATGGTGCTGACCAGCCAGGTCAAGCGCTTGGCAGCATCCGGTGCGTAACGGCTATTCGGGTAGCGTTGCAGCAGATCGTTAAAAGCTTCGTAGGATTCGCGCAGGCCTTTGGGGTCTCGCTCGCTGGGGTCCTGTTGGGTAATGTTGGACAGGGCAGCGCTAGGAGGCGTAAAGGAGATCAGCCCTTTCAGGTACAACATATAGTCGGTACCGGGGTGGCTGGGGTATTGCTTCTGGAAGCGGTCGATAGCGGCCAGGGCTTTGGCAGGCTCGTCATCTTTCCAGTTGATATAGGCTTGGTCGATCAGCGACTGTTGTGCGAAGGTACCAAAGGGATAACGGGACTCGACGGCTTCCAGGCGGGCACGCGCATCTTTCCAGTTGCCAGCGGACATTTCTTCGCGGGCGTCTTTATACAGGCGTTCGGCGGTCCAACCCGAGGTGGGGTCAACTTCTTTTTTGGTAGTGCCGCAGCCAGCAAGCAAAGTGGCGGCCAGCATTAATGCGGCTACTTGGGCCAGCTTGGTACCACGAATACGTGGCAAGTTCAGGTTCAGGCGAGTCACAAAAGCGTCCTTGGTGTTAGCATTGCTGCTCAATTATATGATTTGTCGCCATGCCTGACACAGATACTGAAAAAGATAGTGTTGTTTCTTCCGACGCACTGCGTTTTATCCTTCCCATCACTGCGTCCCCAGACCGTCTGGACAAGACTTTAGCGCGTTTACTGCCACAGCATTCGCGCAGCCGTCTACAGTCCTGGGTCGAGAGCGGGCATGTTCTTGTCAACGGCCAGGCCGTCAAGGTCAAGCATACGGTTTACCCCGGTGATACCGTGCTGGTCTGGGAGCAGCAAGCCCCCGAAGACATGGCCTTCGAGCCCGATGACGTAGACTTTGAGATTGTGGCCCAAAGCGATTCCTGGCTGGTCGTCAACAAGCCCGTGGGTCTGGTCACGCACCCCGGTGCGGGTAACTGGCGCGGCACCTTGCTCAATGGTTTGCTGTTTCGCTTTCCCAATTTGCGTCAGGTGCCCCGTGCCGGTGTTGTACACCGGCTGGACAAAGATACGTCTGGCTTGCTGGTCGTGGCCCGCACGGAAGTGGCTCAAACTCACTTTGTCCGACAACTGCAAGAGCGTAGCATGGGACGCCAGTATCTGGCGTTGGTCCATGGTGTCTTGCCGGGTCAGGGTTCGGTGGATGAGCCTATTGGACGCGATTTGCGTGTGCCGGTACGCATGAGTACCGGGCCCTCTGTTGCCCCCAAGGCCGCCGTCACGCATTATCAGATGCTGCGTCAGGGGTATGCAGGCGAAGAGTCCGTGACTGAGGTGGCGTGCCGTCTTGAGACCGGGCGTACCCACCAGATTCGTGTGCATCTAAGCTCGATCAAGCATCCCTTGCTGGCCGATACCTTATATGGTGGCCGAGTGGTTGCCGGGGCCCAGCGCCAAATGTTGCATGCCCATGTGCTGGAGTTTGATGATCCCGATACGGGCGAGCGTCGCCGTTTCTCGGCGGCACCACCGTCTGATTATCAGTCTGTCGTAGAGGCGATTGAATGGCACACTCAAAGCTGATTCCTACTGTTAGCGGCCCCGAACAAGCGGGGCTGCTTTATTTTTGTACGACCCGTGCCGGGGGCGTCAGCCAGGACGAGCGTAGCAGCTTGAACCTGGGACTCAACACGGGCGACGACCCGGAACGGGTGCAGGCCAATCGCCAACGGGTAGCAGAGTTTTTGGGGGCAGACCCTGTCTGGCTGGCACAGGTGCATGGCACAGACGTGCTGGATGCAGATCTGGATATCTTGCCTGCTGTACCCCGCGAGTTTGATGCGGCGATCACTACCCGCCGGGATCGTACGCTAGCGATTTTGACTGCTGACTGCTTGCCAGTCGTGATCTGGGATGAGCAGAGCCAAGTGCTGGGCGTGGCCCATGCTGGTTGGCGCGGTCTGCAGGCCGGAGCATTGGAGCGAACCTGGCAGGCGATGGCGGCCCGTTGCCCGCAAGCACAGTCCTGGCAAGCCTGGATTGGGCCTGCCATCAGTCAGGAGCACTTCGAGGTGGGACAGGAGGTTTTCGATGCCTATGTTTCCAATGAGTCTGAATTAGCGCGCTTTTTTATTCCCGGTCAGCGTCCAGGGAAATGGCAGGCGGACTTGCCCGGTATTGCACGCCATCGTTTGGAAAAACTGTGTCCCGGCAAAATGACCGTGCATTTAAGTGGCCTGTGCACGTTTCAACAAAACGAATTGTTTTATTCCTACCGCCGTTCGCCCTTGACGGGCCGACAGGCCACCATTGCTCGCTTGAACCCGCTTTAACGGTTTTTTGATCGTTTTAAATACGATAAGGAATCTTTGATTCTGTCTATTGGCGTGCCAGCCTAATTAATTACCCCAATTGACTGCTTTTGTTACGAACGTCATGCTCTAAGCGTATTTGCAATTCGTTTACAGGTGGCAGATGTCGAGTAACAACAGTGCTTTTCAAGGTTTTGGCAAACCGATGGATGCCACCCGCTGTGCTGAACTTCAGGCTCGTTACACACAGCAGTGGCAGGATCTGTGGGACCAGGCTCAACGTGGCGCCTTGCCACCCCCGCAGGATCGCCGTTTTGCCGATGCCGCCTGGCAGAGCAATCCTACCGCCTTGTTCAATGCCCATATCTGGCAGCTTAGCGTTCAGGCCATGAACGATATGCTGGGCCTGATGGATCTGGAAGCGGCGCAGCGCGAACGCCTGAGCTTTTCCATGATGCAGTGGGCCGAAGCCATGTCGCCCAGCAATTATCTGATGCTCAACCCCCAGGCCCTGCAGACCATGATGGATACGGGCGGCCAGTCTGTGCTGGAAGGCATGTCCAATTTCGTGGACGACTGGCAAAAAGGGCGTCTGACGCAAACGGATGAAAGCCAGTTTCAGTTGGGGCAAAACGTGGGCACCACTTCGGGTGCCGTGGTGTTCCAGAACGATATTTTTCAGCTTATCCAGTACGCGCCCACCACGACGATGGTGCATGCGGTGCCTTTGCTGATTGTGCCTCCCTGCATTAACAAGTTCTATATTCTGGACTTGCAGCCGGAGAACTCCTTTGTGCGTCACGCCCTGGATCAGGGGCTGACGGTGTATCTGATGTCCTGGCGCAATCCTCAGCCTGACGATGCCGCACATATCCATGCCCTGGGTTGGCAGGATTATCTGGAGCAGGGCGTGCTGGAGGCCATTCGCGTCAGCCAGGAGCTGTCTGGCCAGAAAAAAATCAATACGCTGGGTTTTTGTATTGGCGGCACCTTGCTGGCCAGTGCCTTGGCGCTGGCGCGTGACAAGGGCCAGGACCCGGCTGCGTCCATGACCTTGCTGACCACCATGCTGGACTTCACGGATGTGGGCATGCTCAATGTGTTCATTGACGAAGCGCAGGTGGCGTATCGGGAATGGCAGTTAGGGCAGGGCGGTTTGCTGAATGCTCGCGAGCTGGCCAGCACGTTTTCTTTCTTGAGACCGGCCGAGCTGGTCTGGAACTACGTCAACAGCAATTATTTGCAGGGCAAAAAGCCTCCGGCCTTTGACCTGCTGTATTGGAACTCTGACGGCACCCATTTGCCCGGCCCTTTCTTTACCTGGTATTTGCGTAATACCTATCTGGAAAACCGCCTGGTTCAAGAGGGCGGCGTGCCAGTAGGGGCTCACCGTGCTGATTTGAGCCAATTGGACTTGCCTGTGTACCTGTATGGCTCCAAAGAAGACCATATCGTGCCCTGGCAGTCGGCCTATGCCTCCTTGCAGGCTTTGCCTGCGGCCCAGCATCGTTTTGTGTTGGGGGCGTCGGGCCATATTGCCGGTGTGATCAATCCGCCTGCCAAGCAGCGCCGTAATTATTGGGTGTTGCAAGATGGGGAGCCGGTCGCCTCGCTGGATGCCCAGCAGTATATGGAACGGGCGCAGTCTGTTCCCGGTAGCTGGTGGTCGGACTGGATTGCCTGGCTGGCCCCTTTGTCCGGTTCGCGTCGCCGCGCCAAACGTAGTCTGGGCCATGCCCGCTACCCGGTGCTGGAAGAGGCACCAGGCAGCTACGTCAAAGTACGCGCCAGTTAAGACTTCAATTTTCAGGTTTCGGGAGCAGGGCGATTCGTCCGCTTCCTTTATCCCGATGTCGTTTGATGACATTGCCCAGGCCGGCATCGGGATTTGAGCTATGTCACCCCTTTCAGGAGATGTATATGAGCAGCAAAGTAGCTTACGTAACTGGTGGTATGGGAGGGATAGGGACAGTCATTTGTCAGCGCCTGGCCAAGGACGGTTTTACCGTTATTGCCGGTTGCGGCCCTAACCGTGACTATCAAAAGTGGTTGGGCGAGCAGGCCGAGCTAGGCTATACATTCCATGCGTCGGTGGGCAACGTCGCAGATTGGGATTCGACGGTTGAAACCTTTAAAAAGGTTTTTGCCGATTTTGGTCGTGTCGATGTGCTGGTCAATAATGCCGGGATTACACGCGACGGTACGTTTCGTAAAATGAGCCAGGAAGATTGGCGCATGGTGATCGATACCAACCTGAACAGCCTGTTTAACGTGACCAAGCAGGTCATTGATGGCATGGTGGAGCGTCAGTGGGGCCGTATCGTCAACATCAGTTCGGTGAACGGGCAAAAAGGACAGTTCGGCCAGACCAACTACTCCACCGCCAAAGCCGGTATCCACGGCTTTACCATGGCGCTGGCGCAAGAGGTTGCCAATAAGGGGGTGACGGTCAATACTATTTCCCCCGGTTATATTGGTACTGACATGGTGCGTGCGATTCGTCCCGATGTTCTGGAGAAAATCGTCGCGACCATCCCGGTAGGCCGTTTGGGTACGCCTGATGAAATCGGTTCTATGGTGGCCTGGTTGGCCTCGGTGGACTCAGGTTTTGCAACAGGCGCGGATTTCTCCCTGAACGGCGGCCTGCACATGAGCTAAGGCTTGCCACTGTGCAATTCGTTTGTCTTTGTTTTATTGATTAGGAAGTAAGCACCAGCATGGGATCCCCTCGGCTCATCAAGAAATACCCCAATCGTCGCTTGTACGACACGCAGGCCAGCGCTTACATCACCATGGTCGATGTCAAGCAGTTGGTCCTGTCAGGAGAGGAGTTCGCGGTCGTCGATGCCAAAAGCGGCGAGGACCTGACGCGCAGTATTCTGTTGCAGATCATTCTTGAGGAAGAAAGCGGGGGAATTCCCATGTTCTCGACCCCGGTGCTGATGCAAATCATCCGTTTCTATGGCAATGCCATGCAGGGGGTGATGGGCTCGTATCTGGAAAAGAACATCCAGGCTTTCATGGAAATCCAGGAACGCATGACCGAGCAGTCCAAAGGCGTGTACGGCGGGCAGTTCGGTCCTGAAGCCTGGGCGCAGTTCATGAGTGTGCAGGCGCCTGTCATGCAGACCGTCATGAACAGCTATATTGATCAGAGCAAAAATCTGTTCGTGCAAATGCAGGATCAGATGCAGGATCAAACCCGGCAAATGTTCTCGGTCTTTCCCTTTGTGCCACCGGGCAAAGACAAGAAGGACTGATTTTTTTTAGTCTGCCAGCGTTTTAAACGGGGTATGGCTGCTTAAATTGTCCTGATAGCGGGCCACATGGCCCGCTTCTTCATGCAGGAACTCTTCAATGGCGTGGGCAAAGCGAGGGTCTGCAATCCAGTGCGCCGAGCAGGTGGGAGTCGGGAGCAAGCCACGTGATAGCTTGTGTTCCCCTTGAGCGCCGCCTTCAAAAAAACGCAGTTGCTGCGCAATGCAGAACTGAATCGCCTGGTTGTAGCAGGTCTCGAAATGCAGGCCAGGTACGTAACGAGTACAGCCCCAGTAACGTCCATAAAGCGTGTGCCCGTCCCGTAGTGACAGGGCGCAGGCCACGTCTTGTCCATCTTGCTGGGCCAGAATCAGCACCAGAGAGTCGGGTAGTTGATCGTGCAGGCGCGCAAAGAAATCCCGATTCAGATAAGGGCGTTGCCCGCGCTCTTGATAGGTGTTGGCGTAACACTGGTAAAAATAGTCCAGGTTCTGCTCGCTAATGTCCTGGCCCTGCTTGTGCTCAAAGGACAGGCCCTGCTCGTAGACCTTACGGCTATCCTGTCGCATCTTTTTGCGTTTTTGCTGGGTCAGTGATGCCAGAAAGTCCTCGTAGCTGGCGTAGTCCTGGTTTTGCCAGTGAAACTGCACATCATGGCGAATCATGAAGCCTGCTTGCTCCAGGGCCTGCCTGTCGTCTGCGTTCGGGAACAGGACATGTACCGAGGACAGTTGATTGTTCCGCGCCAGCTCAATCAGTTGCTGAGCCAGCAGGACGCGATCTTCCTGCGTGCGGGCCAGCAGGCGGGGGCCACTGACAGGCGTAAAAGGTATGGCAGACAAGAGCTTGGGGTAATAGTCCAGACCGTGACGTTGATAGGCCTGGGCCCAGCCTTGGTCAAACACATACTCCCCCCGGGAGTGATGCTTCAGGTACAGGGGTACGGCACCACACAGCGTCTGTCCACGATGCATTAACAGGTAATGGGGTGACCAGCCTGTCTGTGGAGTGGCGCAGCCAACGGCGTCCAGCGCTGTCAAAAAAGCATGGCTGAGCAGCAGGCGATCGCCAGAGAGCGCGTCCCAGCCTGCCGCATCGAGCTGATTCAGTTGTGTGCAAAGTGAAAACTGGATGGGTTCAGTGCTGGCCATGGCAAGGGGGGCGTCGGTAAGTCTATTTTGAAACAGGGGTAGGGCAGAGCCCCTGACGGCTTTGTATACTAGCCAGCGTTTCATGCAAAGGGAAGGCCTGCCTGGCATTGTTGCCTGTGCTGGCTCAATACGAGGAATCCATGAAGAAAATTGCTTTGACGCTGGGTGCCGCGATGGTGCTGGCGAGTTCGGCTCAAGCAGGACCTGCTTGTGAGTATTTGCGTAATCATGTCGCTTTGCAGTCGCAATCCGGCGACGAGCTGCAGATGCAGGATCAGGATGGAGCTTGTCTGGTTCAGAACGGACAATGGTCGGCCGGTTTTTCGTCGATGTTGCTGGCCTTTGATGAGCTGGTCTTGCGTGATGAGGGCTTGGAAAAACTGTCCGAGCGGCAAGCCATTCCTGACGCCATGGATCTACGAGTCGGCGGAATCTATGTTCTGACGGGACGTTTGCCAGGGCAGGACTATGTGATGCGCCTGCAGGCCAAGCCTATGGATTTCTCCCTGAAATACAAGTGGGACTCGGCCTCGGCGCAATTGGATCTGGAGCAGCTCCGGCTGCGCAGCAAGTACCTGCGTGAGGTTCGTGTTCAGGCTCAATTCGGAATCAAATCAGCAGCAGGGCGTGCCTTGGGCCCGGACGAGCTGGAGCAGGCAGAACTTAAAAGTCTGAATCTGTACCTGGATAATCAGAATCTGATCCAGACCATGATCATGCCTGCATTGGTGTTGAACATGAGTATGTACGAGGACCCGCGCCCCGCTGTCGAGAAGGCCTTGTTGGCAGCCCGCACGTCTGTGCAGTTGATGCCTGACTCGGTGGCGGATCGGGACAGTCGCAATGCCTTGCTGGCATTCATCGCTCAACTTCCCGCACCCGAGGGGCGTTTATCGCTGGAGATGAATATGGACCCGCCTTGGCCTGCGACTCGCCTGGAGTCCGGGCTGTCTGTAGATCAAATGCGTAAATTGATGTCCGGCCTGAAAGTGAAAGCCAGGTTCGATACAGGGCAAGAAGTCCCTTCAGCCTATGTCTGGCTGCGTGATCGCTTGCGTTATGGTTTGAAGTTGTTTGACCTTGGCAAGGCCGACGCATCGAATTAATGGGCGTCAGTCGCTGCAGGTTTTTATAGCCGTAGGGTGTTTGTCTGGCTTTCGCCATGAGCAAGGCGGGGCACTCAAGGCTCACAGGTATGGCTCGGGGTACGTAGAGTATCCGAGCCATGTTAGGTGTTCAGACCATCGCTAGTAGCTGTCTATAAAGCGGTGCCTGAAGCAGGACGAAAAAAACCGCCGCATAAGCGACGGTTTTTTAAATTTGGTTGCGGGGGCAGGATTTGAACCTACGACCTTCGGGTTATGAGCCCGACGAGCTACCATGCTGCTCCACCCCGCGTCAGAAAAGTAACTATAACATAGTTTTTGATTATGTACATAGTGTGGCGAGTTTATTTCATTAATATTTGCCGATCAGCTCTTGGAAGGGCTCGGTGGCAGGATAAATCGGCCCTTCAATTTTCTTGCGTCTTGTTGGTCGCAATGGTGTAATAGGGACTGTGCTTACAGGTTCAGCCAGACTGGCATTTCTAAAAGCTCAAACGCGCAAGCGGCTCCCTGTATAGCGACCAGTTCTTATTGGCTGGTATCTGGCTTTGATAGCAGTCGGCTCCCCTACTAGGCGGGATGTCCCGGCAAAACGAATTTCTCTGTTTCTGGCTTTGCTTCAGGTTTAGGCAATCGATGGCCCATGCTGTGGTCTTTGTTTGCCTTGATGATGGTGTGTCACCGTCCGGACCTGTATTGCCCCGATCAGTTATTGCCCCAAAAGTTGTTGTGCTGTTTTCGCGTTCTTGAATCTGAAACGCCAATTCCAATCCGGCCCGATAGGGCTTGCGGACATACTCATCATCAGCATGTGTGCTTACACAACATTTTTAATTGTTTTTAAAGCTGCCGTTTCTGGTTTGAGCCAGGGCGATGGGGCTGCGCGCGCGCTCAGTCGTGCTGACAGCCTGCGTGCTCTGGTTGTGGGCTGCGCTGCGCGCAAGATTGAAGATCAAAACAGCGGGCAACAAAAAAGCCAGCACGCATTGGCTGGCTTGTTTGATTCTGCTAAGCAGTTCCGGGTGATGGTTGCGGGGGCAGGATTTGAACCTACGACCTTCGGGTTATGAGCCCGACGAGCTACCATGCTGCTCCACCCCGCGCCGGAAGAATTAAATATTAACATGGAATTTTTGCTTTATGCAAGTATCGCTACACAGTGAGGCTTCCCAGCAGTGACTGAAAGTGAAATAATCCGAGTCCTGGAGACGGCTTTGCTGTGTGCGCAGCAGCCCATGAACAGCGCCGAGTTGCGCAAAATGTTTGTCTCCCCGCCGCTGAGTGCGGATGATCTGCGCCGTTATCTGGCTATCTTGCAATTGGATTGGAAAGAACGTGGCTTGGAATTAGTCCAGGTCGCTTCGGGTTGGCGTTTTCAAAGTCGCCCGGCCATGCAGGTATTTTTGTCTCGCCTCAGTCTGGAGCGTGCGCCCAAGTACTCGCGGGCCGTGCTGGAAACCTTGGCGATTATTGCCTGGCGGCAACCCGTTACCCGTGGCGATATTGAGGACATACGTGGGGTCAGCGTATCGACCCAGATTGTGCGTACCCTGGAGGATCGGGGCTGGATTGAAGTGCTGGGTTATCGTGATGCGCCCGGACGCCCGGCATTGCTGGGAACGACCCGTCAGTTTCTGAATGATCTGGGTCTGCGTTCTTTGGATGAGTTGCCCTCCGTTGAAACTCTGGACTCGCTGGATGTGCTGGCATCCTTGCCAAACGGGCAAGCGGCTGCATCGCCTGATCAGGGGCCGGACCAGCAACAGGATCAACAGCAGGATCAAGGGCAGGGTCTGGATCATCAGGATCAGAGCCAGGAGCTGGCGGCAGAGCAGGGCGTAGAGCAAGAGTCTGCCTCTGCGGCCATGCCGCAGACGGGTTCCGAAGCAGGGCAAGAAATAGAACAAGAAGCAGAGCAAGACGCTGCTTTGGAAGTGAGCATGGAGCCGGTTCTGGCTTCTGTTGCTCAGCTTGAGCTGGAGTCTGAACCGGATTCCGAGCCAGGCAGTCAGGAAGGTTTTCGCGAGGGGGCTCCTAGTGGGGAGCCGCCACAAGCTGAAGTGAATACGACACCGGACCCATTGGATGAGGCCCAGGCTGCGGCTGGCCTATCAGAAGCACAGGTACCGGACGAAATAAAAAACTCTGGAGTAAATGATTAAAAATGACTGATTCGCACGAGACGAACACAGCCTCTATGTCGGACGCCTCTGGCGCGGCCGATCCTAAAAATCCACGCGCAAAAGGCCAGGGACGTAAATTACGTACCCCGTTTCGCCGCCGTCGTGGTGATGCGACCCAAGAGTCTGCACCCCGCCAGAATGAAGAAGCCCAGGCTGCCGCTCCTAGCGAAGCCAAGGCACGTCCTGCTCGTCCAACACAAAATCGCCGCAAGCCTGCTCCTGCCGGTCGTCGCCAGGATACGCGCGGTGGTGCCCACAAGCGCCCAGCGACGCAGCAGGCTCGTTACACGAATCCGGCAGATGATGCTCCCGTTGTGGTGCTGGATGGTGATGATGACATCGCCTTTAGCCACTTGGACAAGCAAGGTCGCCTGTCGCAGCGTTTGGGTAAATACATGGGCAGCGAGCTGGTGCAGCCCAAGTTGCACAAAGTGCTGGCTGAGGCGGGTATCGGTTCGCGCCGCGATATGGAAGAGTTGATCGTCGCCGGTCGCGTATCGGTGAATGGCGAGCCTGCTCATATCGGTCAACGCGTTAGCGCCGAAGACAAGGTGCGTATCAATGGTCAGTTGGTCAATCGTGCCAATGCCAAGCGTCCTCCCCGTGTGATCCTGTATCACAAACCGGCTGGCGAGATCGTGACGCACGATGACCCTGAAGGTCGCGCCACCGTGTTTGGTCGTCTGCCTTCCCTGAAAGTAGGCAAGTGGCTTTCCGTGGGTCGTCTGGATTTGAATACCGAAGGTCTGTTGATTTTCACAACCTCCGGCGATATTGCAAATCGCATGATGCATCCTCGCTACGGTGCCGAGCGTGAATACGCCGTGCGCGTGCTGGGCGAGTTGAGCGAAGAGCAAATGCAGTCTTTGCGCGATGGCGTGCAGTTGGAAGACGGTGTGGCCAAGTTTGGTGCGATCGAGTTCCTGGGCGGTGAAGGCAGTAATCGCTGGTATCGCGTCACCATTCACGAAGGTCGTAACCGTGAAGTGCGTCGTATGTTTGAAGCCATGGGTGTCACGGTTAGCCGTTTGATTCGTACACGTTTTGGCGATGTGGGTCTGCCCAAGAGCCTGCGCCGTGGTCGTTGGGAAGAGCTGGATGCCGACCTGGTAATGGCCTTCATGCTGCGTTTGGGTCTGGTTAAAGAATCGGACGATGAGGGCTCGTATCAGCGCCGTGAGCGCCAGCCCTTGTCGCATGACAGCGCCTTGCCTCCCGGTTTCGGTACTTTGGAGCACAATGGTCTGAGCGGTGCCCGTATGGGACGCGGTGGCCGAGTCGCCAGTGGCCGTGGTCGTTCGTCCAATAATGTGCGGGTGAATGAGTCAGTCAGCGGTGCTCTGTTTATCAGTGGCGGTCTGGCAAATGGCCATCCTGATGGTGGTCGTCGCGAACACGGCGGTCATGGACGTGGTGCGCCACGTGCCGGTCAAGGTGCTCGTGGTCAGCAGCGCGGTCGCTCGGCAGAGGGACGTTCTTCGGAGGGCCGTAGCCACGAAGGCCGTGGTCACGAGGGTCGCTCGCAAGAAGGTGCGCGTGTTCACAATGGCCGTCGTCCGGCGCGTGGTGAACAGGGCGGTCGCAGCGAGCAGGGTCGTGGTGATCAGGCTCGTGGCGGTCACGCACGTGGTGCTCAGGAAGGGCGTGCTCCATCGGTTCGTCGCGGTGCAACAGACCGTGCGGGTGCAGGGCAGGGGCCTAAGGCTCACGTGAAGAAAACAACAGTAGTGCGTCGTGTTAATCGACGTGATGATGACTGGCAGCCAGCCAGCTCGGCCGCTCATGAGTCCCATCTGGGGCGTGGGCGTCGATAAAGCCAAGTCGCACGGACTTTGAGTTTGTGGCCCGAACCCTGCGGTTTGGGCCTGTAAGGCCGTGTGAATGCACGTATTTTCCGGTTTTCTGGTAGAATATAGAACTTGGCTCAGAGACGATAGTGTCGGCTGGGTCTTTTTTGATGCTGCGCGCCAGCGAATAGGGCGGTCTTTCAAGGCAAAGACCGCGTGGATCATCCGGTTCGGTTGCGCCTGCAACTACCCGATTTGACGTTGGCAATGCGCAAGACCAGGGCCCGCTTGACTCTCAAGTGTGCATGGTGACCATGGGCTGGCGTACAGCCCATTTTTTTTGGATTTTATGGCAGACATTCTAGCTTTGGCACAAGAGACCCTGGCGGGTACCGAGTACGAACTGGTGGACGTGGAGCGTGCGCCGCTAGGCTTGTTACGCATCGTCATCGATCACCCGGAAGGGGTGCGTATCGAACACTGTGAATGGGTGTCTAAACAATTATCGCGCGTTTTCGAAGTGGAAAACGTGGAATACAACCGCATGGAAGTCGCCTCGCCGGGGATAGATCGCCCTTTGTTGCGCGTTGGCGATTACGTGCGTTTCGCGGGCAGTCGGGTGCAAGTGCGCCTGCACGAGGCAGTCGACAATCGGAAAGTGTTTGTGGGTACGCTCCACGCTCCTGAGGGGGCGCTACCGGCTAGTGTTCCGCTGGATACCGTTTTTAGGCTGGAACTGGACGAAGCATCGGGCAAGCTGACGCAGGTCGAATTCACCTATGACCAGGTGGATCGTGCCAAATTGGATCCCGTTCTTGATTTCAAGGGTAAGAAGCGATGAGTCGCGAAATTCTATTGCTGGTCGATGCGCTGGCGCGTGAAAAATCCGTAGCGCGTGATGTCGTGTTCACCGCGCTCGAAAGCGCCTTGGCCTCGGCCATGAAAAAGCGCTTCAAGGAAGATGTCGATATCCGTGTGGAAATCGACCGGGAAACTGGTGCCCATGAAGGGTTCCGGCGCTGGCTGGTCGTGCCCGACGAGGCCGGCCTGCAAGAGCCCGATAAACAGGAAATGTTGTCGGACGCCCAGGAAATCGATCCCGAGCTGCAAGTGGACGATTACATCGAAGAACCGCTCGAGCCTATCGAGTTCGGTCGTATCGGTGCCCAGGCGGCCAAACAGGCCATCCTGCAAAAAATCCGTGACGCCGAGCGCGAACAGGTTCTGAACGACTTCCTGGAACGTGGTGAAACCATCGTTTCCGGTACGGTCAAGCGCATGGATAAGGGCGATGCCATTATCGAAATGGGCAAGATCGAAGCGCGTCTGCCACGCTCGGAAATGATCCCCAAGGAAAACATCCGCGTGGGTGACCGCGTGCGTGCCTGGGTACAAAAGGTGGATTACGCGGCTCGTGGCCAACAGGTCATCTTGTCGCGTACGGCCCCTGACTTTATTAAAGAACTGTTCGAGAACGAAGTACCTGAAATCGAACAGGGTCTGCTGGAAATCAAGGCAGCCGCCCGTGATGCGGGTGTGCGCGCCAAGATCGCCGTTATTGCTTACGACAAGCGTATCGATCCTATCGGTACTTGCGTCGGTATGCGTGGTTCGCGCGTCACTGCGGTGCGTAACGAACTGGGCGGCGAGCAGGTCGATATCGTGTTGTGGGCGGATGATCCGGCCGAATTTGTGATCGGCGCTCTGGCTCCGGCACACGTCGAATCCATTTTGGTGGATGAAGACAAGCACGCCATGGACGTGGTGGTGGACGAAGAAAACCTGCCCAAGGCGATTGGTTCGCGTGGTCAGAACGTGCGTCTGGCCTCCGAGTTGACTGGCTGGCAGATCAACATCATGACACCGGAAGAAAGCCGCAACCGTCAGGACGAAGAGCGCGAAGAATTGCGCGCCACCTTCATGTCCCGTCTGGATGTGGACGAAGCCGTGGCCGATATTCTGATCGACGAAGGGTTTACCGGTCTGGAAGAAATCGCTTATGTGCCTATGCAGGAACTGCAGGATATCGAAGCCTTTGACGAAGAAACCGTCAACGAGCTGCGCGCCCGCGCCCGCAATGCACTGCTGAGCGAGGCTATTGCCAAAGAAGAATTGGTACAGACTGCGGTCAAGGAACTGGCTGGAATCGAAGGCATGACGCCTGAGCTGATCGCCGTGTTGGCCGAAAACGAGATTACAACGCTGGATGAACTGGCGGAACTGGCAACGGACGAACTGTCCGAAATGAGCGGCCTGGCACAAGAAGAAGCCAGCGAACTGATCATGCGTGCCCGTGCCCACTGGTTTGACGACGAGGCCTGATATGTCTAGCTAGGTCCCGCGCGTTGTATTCATTAAGAATAGTTGTAGTAAAGCAAGAGAGAGTCGAATGTCGAGTAACACTGTCGCCCAGTTCGCTCAAGAACTGAAAATGCCTGCGAATGTTCTGATGGAACAGTTGCGTAGCGCAGGTATTGAGCTCAAATCAGTTGATGACGCCATCACTGATTCGGATAAGGCGAAGCTGCTTGAATCGTTGCGCCGCTCGCACGGCAGTCAGGAGGGTAATAAAATCACCCTGACTCGCCGTCAAACATCGGAGATTCGTCAGGATGACGGGTCGGGTCGCTCCCGCACGATTCAGGTGGAAACACGCAAAAAACGTGTGTTTGTAAAGCGTGATCCGTCCGAGCTGGTGGCAGAGGCCAATGCGGCATTGGCTCAGGAAAATGCCAAGGAGCAAGCTGCTCAGGCCCAAGCGGCCAGCCAGGAAAGCCCCGCTGTTGAACAGGCGCCTGCCGCGCCTGTCAGCGAGCCGGTGGCCCCTGTTGCAGCGACCCCTGAGGCTCCTGTGAAGGTGGAAACCCCCGTCGAGTCCAAGCCTGCGCCTGCGCCAGAGCCTGAACCCGAAGTGGTCGCCGCCCCAGAACCGACTCCTGTTGCTGAGCCCGCGCCTGAACCTGCTGCTCCTGCAGAGCCCGTTGTGGCTGCCCAGGAAGATACAAAGAAACCCGAGCCTCAGCCTCAGGAACAAGCACCTGCTGCATCGGCACCGTCCGACGCTGCAGCGCCTGTTCAGGAAAAGGCCGATTCGGCTCCCTCTCCTACGGCCCAAGAAAAGCCGGTGGAACCTACTAAATCTGTAAACGACGCCCGTCAAGCTAACTCTGTGAATAAAAATCAGCACCCTCAAGGGACTAAAACGCCCACCTCGACTGGAAAACCTCGGGATATGGCCGCTACTAGCCAGCGTCGTGCCGTGCGCGGCCCGGTGATTCCGCCTGTTGCCGCCGATGTGGAGCAAGACCAGGATCGTGATCGCGCCCGTAAAGCAGCCGAGGCTGAAGCCGCTGCCTTGCGCGATATGTTGAACCGTCCTCGTAAAGTCTTGCGTGCTCCCGAGCCCGAGGCTGACAGCAAGGCAGGCGCCAAGGGCGCTCAGAAGAAAGACGCCAAAGGTTCCAAAACCGATAAAGTTCCAGGCAAACCGGTCAAGACCGATAGCACCCCAGGCTGGACCAGCGATGCAAGCCGCAAGAAGCAGCCCTCCAAGGCTGATGTGGCTTCCGCCGGTGCCGGTGGTGGTCGTGAAGGCTGGAAATCCAATTCCAAGGCCGGTCGTGGCAAGGGTGGCCGTGGTGGCCGTAACGCTCAGGCTGATCGTCGCGAACCGCAAGTGGCAGAATTCATCGCCCGTGAAGTTCACGTGCCTGAAACTATTTCGGTCAGCGATCTGGCTCACCGGATGGCCGTCAAGGCTGCCGAGGTGATCAAGCACCTGATGAAACTGGGCCAGATGGTCACCATCAACCAGGTGCTGGATCAGGAAACGGCCATGATTCTGGTCGAAGAGCTGGGTCACAAAGCGATTGCGGCCAAGCTGGACGATCCGGAAGCCTTCCTGGTTGATACCGATGCTCAGAACGATGCCGAACTGAAGCCACGCGCTCCAGTGGTAACCGTGATGGGTCACGTTGACCACGGTAAAACCTCGCTGCTGGACTACATCCGTCGCGCCAAGATCGCGTCGGGCGAAGCCGGTGGTATTACGCAGCACATTGGTGCTTACAACGTAAAAACAGATCGCGGCACCGCTACCTTCCTGGATACCCCCGGTCACGAAGCCTTTACGGCCATGCGTGCTCGCGGTACCAAGGCAACGGACATCGTGATTCTGGTGGTGGCCTCGGATGACGGCGTGATGCCTCAGACCCGTGAAGCTATTCACCACGCTCGCGCCGCTGGTGTGCCTCTGGTAGTGGCGATCAACAAGATCGACAAGCCCGAAGCCAACCCGGAACGCGTCAAGCAGGAACTGGTTGCCGAGCAAGTCGTTCCTGAAGAATACGGTGGCGATGTGCCCTTTATTCCTGTGTCGGCCAAAACCGGCCAGGGCATCGACGAACTGCTGGAAAACGTGCTGCTGCAAGCCGAAATGCTGGAGCTGAAGGCCCCGGTAGACGCGCCTGCCAAGGGCACCGTCATTGAAGCCCGTCTGGACAAGGGCCGTGGTCCTGTAGCGACCATCCTGGTTCAGAGCGGTACCCTGAACCGTGGCGACAGCGTGCTGGTTGGCGCATCCTTCGGTCGCGTTCGTGCCATGTTGAATGAAACGGGCAAGTCGCTCAATTCCGCTGGTCCATCGATTCCGGTCGAAATCCAGGGTCTGACCGATGTGCCTGCCGCCGGTGACGAACTGGTCGTGATGGCTGACGAGCGTAAAGCCCGTGAAATCGCCCTGTTCCGCCAAGGCAAGTTCCGCGATGTGAAATTGTCGCGTCAACAAGCCGCCAAGCTGGAATCCATGTTCGACAACTTGGGCGAAGGTACACAGACTCTGTCGCTGATCATCAAGACCGACGTACAGGGTTCGCAAGAAGCGCTGGTTCAGTCGCTGGTCAAGCTCTCTACCGACGAAGTGCGCGTGGTGGTTGTACACGCCGCCGTGGGTGGTATCTCCGAGAGCGACGTCAACCTGGCTATCGCCTCCAACGCCGTTGTTATTGGCTTTAACGTACGTGCCGAGCAAAGCGCCAAGAAACTGGCCGAAGCCAACGGTATCGACATGCGTTACTACAACATCATTTACGATGCGGTCGACGAGGTCAAAGCAGCTCTGTCCGGCATGTTGGCTCCAGAGCAACGCGAAGAAGTCATCGGTATGGTTGAAATTCGCGAAGTCTACAACGTGTCACGTATTGGTAACATCGCCGGGTGTATGGTTACCGAGGGCGTGGTTCGCCGCGACTCGCAAGTTCGCTTGCTGCGCAACAACGTCGTGCATTGGAGTGGCTACCTGGAATCGCTGCGCCGCTTCAAGGACGATGCCAAAGAAGTGCGTTCCGGCTTCGATTGCGGTATCACGCTGCGCGGCAACAACGACATCCAAGTGGGCGACCAGCTTGAGATCTTCGAGATCAAAGAGATCGCCCGGACACTGTAATTTATGGCACGACACAAGTCCAAACCTAACCCAGGGCGCAATCTGCGCCTGGCCGACCAGATCCAGAAGGATCTGGCGGTCCTGATCCAGCGCGAGATCGATATGACCCGCGCTGGTCTGATCACCTTGACCGGTGTGGAGCTGTCTCCTGACTACGCTCACGCCAAAGTGTATTACTCGGTGCTGGGCGCCGAACCCGAAGCTGCCCAGGCGGCTTTGACCGAGAAGGCCGGTTGGTTGCACTCGCTGCTGTTCAAGCTGCTGCACATTCATACCGTTCCGACTCTGCATTTTCATCACGACCGACAGTTGGAACGCGGCATGGAGCTCTCCAAGCTCATCGACAGCGCCAACCAGGCCGATAGCGAATTGAACGGCTCTGCCTCCAAATCGGACGAGCCGGACGAACAGCCCTGACGCGGCTGTTGTTTCTTCACGGATTGACACACAATGGCTACGCGAAAACGCGGGCAGTTGATTGATGGTGTGCTGCTACTGGACAAGTCCGACGGAATGTCCAGCAACCACGCTTTGCAGCGTGCGCGCCGCACTCTGGATGCCCGCAAAGCTGGCCATACTGGAACCCTGGACCCGTTTGCAACGGGTCTGCTGGTTTGCTGTTTTGGTCGAGCTACCAAGATTTCCGCCACCATGCTGGAAGCGGACAAAGCCTACGAAGCTACCTTGCTGTTTGGTCAGGAAACCGATTCAGGTGACTTGACTGGCAATGTGGTGTCTCAGGCCCCGGCAGAGTTTGCCGGTGTGACCCTTGAGGCCCTGGAGGCCGTATTACCTGCCTTTCGAGGCCCCATTACCCAGGTGCCGCCCATGTATTCCGCGCTCAAGCGCGATGGCAAGCCCCTGTATGAATATGCCCGTCAGGGTATAGAGCTGGAACGTGAGGCACGACATCTCGTGATTCACGATTTGCAGGTGCAAGACTTTACGCCGCAATCGGCGCGTTTGTTTGTACGTTGCAGCAAGGGAACCTATATCCGGACCCTGGCGCAAGACATTGGACGTGCTCTGGGGTGTTTTGCCCATCTGACGGCCTTGCGCCGGACAGAGTTAGGACCTTTTCATATCGACGACGCCTACACCCTGGACGGGTTGCAGGCGATGGAAGACCCGATGTCGGCCTTGCTGGCCATCGAGAGCTTGCCTACCGAGATTTTGCCCAAAAAACTTCAATCAGAAGGATGAGTTATGAGACGCGCATTGCGCAATGTGGCCATTATTGCCCACGTTGACCACGGGAAGACCACCCTGGTCGATCAATTGTTGAGACAGGCAGGTACGTTCCGTGACAACGAACATATCTCCGAACGTGTCATGGACTCGGGCGATATCGAGAAAGAACGCGGTATTACCATTCTGGCGAAGAACTGTGCCGTCGAATACGAAGGCACCCACATCAACATTATCGACACCCCCGGTCACGCTGACTTCGGTGGCGAGGTCGAGCGCGTGCTGTCCATGGTTGACGGCGTGCTGTTGCTGGTGGACGCGGTTGAAGGCCCCATGCCCCAGACCCGTTTTGTGACTCGTAAAGCCCTGGAACTGGGTCTGCGCCCGATTGTGGTGGTCAACAAGGTTGACCGTCCTGGTGCCCGTCCTGACTTCGCCATCAACGCCACGTTCGACTTGTTCGACAAGCTGGGCGCCACTGATGAGCAGTTGGACTTCCCTATCATTTACGCATCGGGCCTGTCGGGCTACGCCGGTTTGACCGAAGACGTGCGTGAAGGCGATATGCGTCCTTTGTTTGACGCTATTTTGCAGCACGTTCCTCAGCGTGAAGATGACGTCAACGCACCTTTGCAGTTGCAGATTTGTTCCCTGGACTACAGCTCCTACGTGGGCAAGATCGGTGTAGGTCGTGTGAACCGTGGTCGCGTGCGCGCTGCCCAGGACGTGATCGTCAAATTCGGTCCTGATGGCGAAGTCATCAAAGGCCGTATCAACCAGGTTCTGAAGTTCAAGGGTCTGGAGCGTGTGTCGGTTGATGAAGCCGAAGCCGGCGACATCGTGCTGATCAACGGTATTGAAGAGCTGGGCATTGGTTGCACCGTGACCGATCCTGCTACGCCTGAAGCACTGCCTTTGCTGCGCATTGACGAACCTACACTGACCATGAACTTCATGGTGAACACCTCGCCTTTGGCCGGTCGTGAAGGCAAGTTTGTGACCAGCCGTCAGTTGCGTGACCGCCTGGACCGCGAACTGAAATCCAACGTGGCGCTGCGCGTTAACGAAACCGACGACGACACCGTGTTTGAAGTGTGCGGTCGTGGTGAGTTGCACTTGACCATTCTGATCGAAAACATGCGTCGTGAAGGCTACGAAATGGCCGTATCGCGTCCACGCGTGCTGATTCGTGAGGAAAACGGCGTCAAGATGGAGCCCTACGAGCAACTGACCGTGGACGTCGAAGACGGCCACCAAGGTGGCGTGATGGAAGAGCTGGGTCGCCGTCGTGGTGACTTGCAGGATATGGTTGCTGATGGCCGTGGTCGTACACGTCTGGAGTACCGTATTCCCGCTCGTGGCCTGATCGGCTTCCAGGGCGAATTCATGACCCTGACACGCGGTACCGGCCTGATGAGCCACACCTTTGACGAGTTCCGCCCCATGCGTGAAGGCACGGTTGGCGAGCGTCGTAACGGCGTGCTGATCAGCCAGGACGACGGTGATGCCGTGGCCTACGCGCTGTGGAAACTGCAAGATCGTGGCCGTATGTTTGTGTCCCCCGGTGATGCCCTGTACGAAGGCATGATCATCGGTATTCACAGCCGTGACAACGACCTGGTGGTTAACCCCATCAAGGAAAAGAAACTGACCAACGTGCGTGCTTCCGGTAAGGACGAGCACATTGATCTGGTTCCACCTATCCGCATGAGCCTGGAATACGCTGTGGACTTCCTGGATGACGACGAGCTGGTTGAAGTGACTCCCAAGTCCATTCGCCTGCGCAAGCGTTACCTGAAAGAACACGAGCGTCGTCGCAGCCAACGCGAAGGTTAATCCTTCGGGTTTAGCGATACGAGAAAACGCCTGCTTGATGCAGGCGTTTTTTTTATTCTATATTGTCAGGGTCAGGCCAGATTTGAAAAAGGTATTAGAGAGCTGGGGCGCATTGATAAGCGCTCCAGCTTGATTTTTAAAATCATGAGCGGGTGGGAGATAAATAAAATTGATTAAGCAGCTTATCAATAAATAAACGACTGTTTTAATTTCTGCTTAATACTTGTTCGATCCAGACTGGCTGGACGCATTACCAAGCTCGCTTTGCGAAGTCTCAGTTATATCTGCGTATCTTCTTGTTTTTTATAAATTTTTATTGATACAAGTTGCTATGCGTAGTTTTCCCTTCAAGGAGAATACTGATGGTGCAGCATATTGTGATTGTAGGTGGTGGGATTGGCGGTACGATGACCGCCAATCATCTGGTGACCAAGTTATATCCAGAGATTCGCTCTGGCAAAGTCCGCATTACCATGCTGTCCAATTCCCCCTGGCATTATTACAAGCCCGCTTTTATGTACGTGGCCTTTGATGCTTTTTTTCGAGATGAATTGCGGCGGCCTCAAATTTCTCTGCTACGCCCGGAAATCGATTTTCAGCTAGAGGAAGTCAGCGGTTTTGACTTCAAGGCCAGCCGCCTGCACTGCGCCAGTGGAAAGAAGATTGATTATGACTACCTGGTGCTGTCCACAGGCTGCGTACCTTCACCGGAAAAAATCGAGGGCCTGAAAGAGGGGGGAGACCATTTCTATCAGCACGCCCCCGCCCGACAACTGGCTGACCGCCTGAGCAAGCTGGAAAAAGGTCGTGTGCTGGTCACGGTGACGTTCCCTAAAACCCATAACGTGCCGCACCAGTGCGGGATCGCTCCGGTGGAAACGACCCTGATGCTGGACGAGTATCTGCGTCGTCGCGGGGTGCGCGACAAGGTAGAGATTGCCTATACCTATCCCACCACCTCCCAGCTTTTGCGTAATTGCCTGTTCATGCAGAACGAGGTTTGCCAGGTCTTGCCTCCCATTTTTGAAGACCGGGATATCAAACACCAACGTGGTTTTACCTTGAGCCGCGTGGATCCCGAACGCAAGATTGCCTATTCCGCCGAAGGGGCCGAGGAGCCCTACGACTTGCTGATGGCAACGCCTCCGATTACGGCTGTGGCCGCAGTCCGGGATTCCGGCATTTCGCAGGCGGCAGATAACGAAGGCTGGGTGCCTACCGATCACCAGACCCTGAAAGTGCTGGGTCTGGACAATGTGTATGTGCTGGGTGACACCGTTGATCTGCCGATCAGCAAGGCGGGTGGCTCTTGCCATAACCAGTCGCCCGTGGTGGTCAATAACCTGGCCTCAGAGCTGCGATTCGGGCGCACCAGCGACGAATACGATGGCCGTGTGGTAGCGGTAGCCCAAATGGGTCTGGAGGGCGGTATGCCGCTCTGGTACGACTACAAGGAGGATGTGCATCCCACGCCGCCCACCAAGCTGGGTGGCTTGCTGCGCAAGGGCTTTAATCGGGGTATTTACTGGGCTGTGGCCCGTGGCTTGGTCTAAGTCAGGAGAGACAGATGAATTCGGTATCGGATAAATCCTTGAACCCCGAAGACGCGGGTGCGGCTCAGAAAAAACCAACAGCTCTGGAGGCTTTGCTGGGAGAAGACCCTGGCATCAAGGGCCTGGACGAATTGATTGGCAAGATCGAGCCCTTGCTGGCCGGTGGCCGCCTGAATCGGGTGGTGGACGCGGTGTCTTTGTTGGCCGATCTGGTGGACATGACGGACGACTACATGCTGGAAAAGCTCATGAAGGGCTTTGAGGAGGGCATAGGAGCCGCCTGGTCGGTTGGAAATGCGGCACGCATGGCTTCGGATCAAGTGCGGGCCACGGAGACTACCCCGACTCTGATGGGTTTGATACGGCTGGCCAAGGAGCCGGAGGTGCGTCGCGGCCTGACCTTCTTCTTGATGATGGCCGGTGTGATGGGTCGGCAGATGCGATATCAGAACCTGGATCACACGGGGGACTGATAGGGTTGCTGTATTGCTAAAGAAAAATGGGCCGCTTTTGCAAGCGGCCCATTTTTTGTTCAGCACTTCAGCGTTCAGTGATTCAAAAATGCCATCTGGCGCTTTTCCACAATACGGAAAGCACCGACCAGAATGAAAGATACGCACAGATAAATCAGTGCAGCAATTCCGTAGGAGGTAAAGGTCTGGTAAGTGGCCGCATTGGCATCACGCGCGATCTTGAGCAGGTCAGGAACGGTGGCGGTAAAGGCCAGCGAGGTGGCATGCAGCATCAGGACCACTTCATTGCTGTACGCAGGCAGCACGCGACGCAAGGCTTGCGGCAGAATCACGCGACGGTACAGGGTCCAGCCGGACATGCCATAGGCACGGGCCGACTCGACTTCACCGGGAGGCATGGAGCGGATGGCCCCGGCAAAAATCTCGGTGGTGTAGCCCACGGTATTCAAGGTCAGTGCCAGAATCATGCAGTTAAAGCCGCTCATGAAGAAGGCTTCCAGTGCAGGCACGGATTTGATGATGGCCAGCTTGTACATGGCGGTATAGATCAGCAAGATCTGCACATACAAGGGCGTACCACGGAAAAAGTAGGTAAAGGCACCGATAGGGCGCGACAGCCAGGCTTTGCCCGAAACACGGCCTATCGCCATGAAAATGGACAGGAAAAAGCCGATCACAACCGAGATCACCAGAAGCCACAGCGTCATGGCCAGGCCCGAGAGCTGACCATTGCTTTGGTACAGATAGGCACGCCAGAATTCGTTCAGAACATCCATTAGAACTGCGCTCCTTTCACGCCGATGTTATAGCGTCGCTCCAGATAGCTCAGCCCGATATTGCTGACAGCAGTCAGGCCCAGATAGATCAGGGCGGTGATGCCGACAAACAAAAAGGAATTGAAGGTCGCGTTACCGGCGTTTTGCGCAATCTTGACCACATCGCTCAAACCGATCAGGGATACCAGTGCGGTGGATTTGAGTAGAATCTGCCAGTTATTGCCCAGACCGGGCAGGGCGTAGCGCATCATTTGTGGAATCTGAATGCGGTGCAGAACTTGCCAGGCGCTCCAGCCACAGGCTTTGCCTGCTTCCATCTGCCCTTTGGGGATGGCCATCAAGGCACCGCGGAAGGTCTCGGCAAAGTAGGCTCCGTAAATAAAGCCCAGGGTGACGACACCGGCACCAAAGGGATCGATCTCGATCATGTCCCATTCCAGCCAGTCCGTCAGTTCGTTCAGCCAGATTTGCAGGCTGAAAAAGAACAACATCAATAAGACCAGATCCGGGACGCCCCGGATCAAGGTGGTGTACAAACCGCCCACCCAACGCAGCAGCGAGGTGCGGGACAGTTTCATCAGGGCAGCGACCAGACCGAGCACCAGGGAAACCAGCAGTGAAAGCACCGCCAGTTTGATGGTTTCCCAGGTGCCCGCCAGCAACTGCGGCCCATAACCGTAAAGCAACATGGTTCAGATATCCAGGTCAGGGCGCGATGCGAATGTTTTCTTTTTGGAAGTACTTGTCGGCAAAGGTCTGCATGGTGCCATCGGCTTTCATTTCACGCAGAACTTCATCAACGGTTTTCTTGAGTTTTTTGTTGCCCTTGCGCAGGCCCATGGCAATAGGCTCGTTCAGGATGGGGCTGTCGTCTACCGTGCTGCCGGTCAATTCAAAGTCGGCACCGGCAGGTTTGCTCAGAAAGCCTTCGATGGCGTTCTGGGCTTCCTGGAAGGTCGCGTCAACACGGCCACCGGCCAGGTCGTTGAAGGCATCGGTGTAGCTGGGGTAAGCCACAATCGTGACGCCGTTATTGGCCCAGTTCTGGCGAGCATAGGTTTCCATGGTGGTGCCTTGCTGCACGCCCACACGTTTGCCTTTCAGGGACTCGACGGTGGGTTCCAGGCCACTGCCTTTGCGGGCGGCCAGACGAACCGGCACGATGTACAGGGGTTCGGTAAAGTCGATGACCTTGGCGCGCGCCTCTGTGGCGGTCATGGTGGAGTTGGCCAGATCAAATTTGCGGGCTTGCAAGCCGGGGATCAAGCTGTCAAACGATTGGTCGATCCATACGCACTTGGCTTCCAGGCGTTTACAGATCTCGTTGCCGATGTCGATGTCAAAGCCTTGTAGCTCGCCGCTAGGGTCCAGGTACTCAAATGGGGGGTAGCCCGCTTCAGTGGCAAAACGGATTTCGGACGGCCCGGCTGCATGGGCAGCGGGCACCAGGGCACTACAAAAAGCCACCATCAGGAGGCGGGCAAGCATTTTGTTCATGGGTCACTCCGGCAAATATCGACTAGCTTGTGGCATTCAATACAAATTCGGCCCTGCTGATGGAGGGCCGAAGAAAGACTGCAAATTTAACCCGTACGCCTTACTGGGGCAATGCGGGTTCCGCCCTAGGCAGTACGCAGCACTGGTTGATGTAGCTCATCACCTCGTCCAGATCGTCGGTCAGAACCAGCAAATTCAGGTCTTTGGGGCCAATCAGACCCAGCTCCATCAATTGCTCACCAATCCAGTCGATCAGGCCGGACCAAAAGGAAGTGCCGATCAGTACAATGGGTGCGGGTGGGACTTTGCCAGTTTGTACCAAAGTCATGACTTCAAACAGCTCGTCCAGGGTACCGAAGCCGCCGGGCAGGGCAATATAGGCCCAGCTATGCATGAAAAAGGTGGCCTTGCGCGAGTAGAAGTATTCAAACTGCAGACTTTGAGTCTGGTAAGGGTTGTTGGTGGTTTCATGAGGCAAGCGTATATTCAGGCCGATACTTTGCCCGCCTGCTTCATACGCGCCTTTGTTGGCGGCTTCCATCAAGCCGGGGCCACCGCCTGCAATCAGGGTGACGCCCGCTTCGGCCAGACGACGGCCCAGTTCCTGGGCGACTTCGTAGTAAGGATGACCGGGTTTGATGCGAGCGCTGCCAAAAACGCTAACGCCAGCACCCATTTCTTTTAATGTATCGACCGCAGTTTGCAGCTCCTTCATGATGGTAGGAATCTGCTCAGAGGCCGGTAAACGGACGATTTTATTGTTAGACATGAAAAAAACCTTGTTGCTCGTTGATGGTTCCAGCTATCTGTACCGAGCGTACCATGCGATGCCCGATCTGCGAAACGCGCAAGGCCAGCCTACAGGCGCCTTGTACGGGGTAATCAATATGCTGCGCCGCCTGCTACAGGATTATCAGGCGGACTATATGGTATGCGTTTTCGATGCCAAAGGCCGCACCTTCCGGGACGATCTGTACGATCAATACAAGGCTAACCGCCCCTCCATGCCCGAAGATATGGCGGTGCAAATAGAGCCTATTCATAAAGCCGTGCGCGCGATGGGCTGGCACCTGATTTGTCAGCCCGGCGTCGAGGCCGATGACATCATCGGAACGCTGGCTCGTCTGGCGGCAGAAAATGGTATCGACACCGTGGTGTCCACTGGGGACAAGGACTTGGCCCAGCTCGTCAATGAGCATGTGCAGTTGGTCAACACCATGAATAACGAGAAGCTGGATGTAGAAGGCGTCACCACCAAGTACGGTGTGCGCCCAGACCAGATTATCGATTATTTGATGCTGATTGGCGACACCTCGGACAATATTCCCGGCGTGCCCAAGGTCGGTCCCAAGACGGCGGCCAAGTGGCTGGGCGAGTACGACAGCCTGGATGGACTGTTGCAGCATGCCGACAGTATCAAGGGTGTGGCTGGCCAGAACCTGCGAGACTTCAGCTCCAATTTCGAGATGACGCGCAAGCTGGTCACGGTGAAGCTGGATTGCGAAGTGCCCGGGTTTACGGGTGATTTTGCCGCCCTGACGCCCGAGCCACGCGATAAGGCTGTCTTGCAGGACATTTACGAGACCTATGGGTTCCGTACCTGGTTGCGGGAACTGACAGACGATCCCGATCGTGTACCGGCCCAGGATGCCCGTGTGCAGCCTGAAACACCTGCCGCCCCCGCGGAGCTGGATTACCAGACAGTCACTACGCAGGAGCAGCTCAAGGCCTTGCTCGCCGAGCTGGAAAAAGCGGAGCTGGTGGCGCTGGACACTGAAACTACATCCCTGGACCCCCTGACGGCACGTCTGGTGGGTTTGTCCGTTTCAGTCAAGCCTGGTCAAGCCTTTTACGTACCCGTTGCACACCGTGGTTCGCTGGATGTGGAGCAACTGGATAAAGGCTATGTGCTGGATACCTTGCGCCCCTGGCTGGAAAGCGCGGATGCGGCCAAGGTCTTGCACAACGCCAAATACGATACCCACGTTTTGCTGAATGAGAAGATCCATTTGCGCGGCATACGCGAGGACACCATGTTGCAAGCCTATGTCCTGCAGTCGCACAAGCGCGTCAGCATGGAAGAGCTGGCCTTGCAATGGCTGGGTCTGAAAGGGGCGTCTTACGAAGATATTTGCGGCAAGGGTGCCAAACAGATTTGTTTTGACGAGGTGGATATTCCGGTCGCGTCCCAGTATGCCTGCGAAGATGCAGACTACACCTTGCGTCTGCATCAGTGCCTGCGCCCCCAGGTGGCTCAGGAAGAGGGGCTGGAACGTATTTATCTGCTGGAAATCCAGGCATCTGATGTGCTGACCATTGTGGAGCGTAATGGCGTCAAGATTGATGTGCCCACGCTGGCACGCCAAAGCCATGAGCTGGGCCAGAAGATGCTGGAGCTGGAAAACAAGGCTTACGAGTTGGCCGACCAGCCCTTCAATATGAATTCCCCCAAACAAGTGGGCGAGATTCTGTTCGGCAAGCTGGGTATCCCCGTGGTGCGCAAGACCGCCAGTGGCGCACCGTCTACTGACGAAGATGTGTTGACCCGTCTGGCACAGGATTACCCCTTGCCGCAGGTCTTGCTGGAATACCGTGGTTTGGCCAAGCTCAAGTCCACCTATACCGACAAGCTGCCCAAGATGGTGAACCCGGACAGTGGCCGCGTGCATACCCGCTATGCGCAGGCGGCGGTTATCACGGGTCGTTTGGCTTCGTCCGATCCCAACTTGCAGAATATTCCAGTGCGTACCGCAGAAGGCCGCCGTGTCCGCGCTGCTTTTGTGTCGGAACTGGGCAAGATCGTGTCGGCTGACTATTCGCAGATCGAATTGCGCGTGATGGCCCATGTTTCGGGCGATACCAATTTGCAGCAAGTTTTTGAACAGGGCGGTGACGTGCACACGGCCACGGCCGCCGAGATCTTTGGTGTTGAGGATGCCAAAGACGTCAGCTCTGATCAGCGTCGCGCTGCCAAGGCGATTAACTTTGGTCTGATCTACGGCATGGGCGAGTTTGGCCTGGCCAGCAATCTGGGCATTACTCGCGATGCGGCTCGTGCCTATATTGATCGTTATTTTGCTCGCTACCCCGGCGTGGCCAGCTACATGACGCGCATCAAGGCCCAGGCGCACGAGCAGGGCTATGTGGAAACCGTGTTTGGTCGTCGCCTATGGCTGCCTGAACTGAAGGGCGCGAAGGGGCCTCGCATGGCTGGTGCTGAACGTGCTGCGATTAATGCACCCATGCAGGGCACCTCGGCAGACTTGATCAAGATGGCGATGGTTGCGGTGCAGCGATGGCTGGAAGAAAAAGGTTTGCGCACGCAAATGGTCATGCAGGTACATGACGAATTGGTATTCGATGTGCCTGAAGATGAACTGGAGATTCTGCGTGAGAACCTGCCGGGCCTGATGTGCAATGTGGCCAAGCTGGATGTGCCGCTGGTGGCTGAAGTCGGCGTGGGCGATAACTGGGAACAGGCTCACTAAGGCTTCCTGGCAAGCTCAAGGAAAAGGCGACCTGATGGTCGCCTTTTTTTTAAGTAGCAGAGCGTTTTGTTTTCTCGGCCTGGCTGCAGTCTGCTTACTCCTCGTTAGTACGTACCCGATTTGGCAGCAGTTCGTCGTGCTTGGCCAGAATCGGATAAGCCGCCGCGCTGACCAGATACGAGTTGATTGTGCGTACATCGCGCAAAATCTCCAGGTACAAGGAGCCTTGCTCGGCCGAATCCAATTGACCCGCCTTGATCTTGCGAATATGGCGGTCTGCCGCAGCCACTTCCAGCTCGCGGAAGAAGTCTTTTTCAAAGGCCAGGAAGCGGGCGGTTTTAACGTCCTCGGCTACAAACAGAGCGGCAGCCTGACGTTGGTTGCGAATCAGTCTGTCCATGACTTTGCCGATTTCTGCCTGCTCTTCCGATTGCAGCGTCCAACCCTGTTTACGCAGCTTGGCCGTGTGACTAAGCAAGCCATTCACGCTGATCGTTGCCGCGTGCGAGATATTGGTGGAGAAAGTCAGAATATCGTTCAGGCGACGGGTGTCTTTCTTGCTCAGATTTTCCTGATCCATGCTGGCCAGATAGGTGGTGATCAGTGGCTCCAGCCGGTTGACCGCATTGCTGATATAGCGAGCATGGTTAATGCTTTGGGCGCTATTGTTCAGCATGTTTTGGCGGGCCGTATCCAGAATCTCCTGCAACATATCGGACAGACGCAGAGCTTCCCGTGCGGCATTACCCAAGGCCACGGCAGGAACCTCCTGAGCGGACTGGTCCAGATACAAAGGCAGGCCAGGATCGTCCGGGTCGGTGCGACGGGGCAGATAACGGCTGAGCAAACGCGAATAGGGTTTGAGCAAAGGCAGGAACAGCGCTGCGACCGCCAGATTGAAGAAGGTGTGGAAGTTGGCGACGGCACGGGCCGGGTCATCGGTAAACCAGCTCATCAAATCGGGAATCCAGGGCAGCACGATCATGCCGATCAGGCAGCCAAACACACGTGTGCCCAGGTTACCTATGGGCAGACGTTTGTTGGCTGGGTCCTTGGTGCCACCGGCACCCTCCAGAATCGGGTTGATGGCCGTACCCACGTTCGCGCCCAGCACCAGCGCATAGGTCAGTTGTGGGTCCATATGCTGGTGGCTGGCCAGGGAAATGATCAGCACTACAATGGCCACGCTGGAGTGCGCCGCCCAGGTCAGCAAGGCGGCCAGCAACATGCCGGTCATGGGGCTGCCTGCCAAGGCTTCCAGAATGGTTTGCAGCAAGGGGGCGTCCTGAATGGGCGAGAACAAGCCCACCAGTTCATGCAAGGACAGCAGCAAGAGGCCCAGACCAATAAAGACACGGCCCAGGTCACGGCGGCGTCCCGGTTCCTGCGAGCGGAACAGCCAGACACCCAACAGAATCAGGGCAGGGGCCAATGCCGTCATTTTGAAGGACAGCAATTGCACGATCAGGGTCGTGCCCACATTGGCGCCCAGCATGGCGGCCAGAGCCGGAACCAGCGCCACCATGCCGGTGGCGGCAAAGCTGGTAATCATCAGTCCGGTGGCGGTACTGCTTTGGATGGCGGCGGTAATGGCGGCGCCAGCAAAAAAGGCGCGCCGGGGTCGGCCCAGAGCATGGCCCATCCAGACGCCTAGCTCGGCACCAAAGGCGCGTTGCACACCGCTTTGCACCATGTGGATACCCCACAGGAGCAAAGCGATATAACCCCCGAAATCGAGAAGTGCGAAGATTTCTTTCATTACTAAATAATAGCCCAGCGCATCTTACAAGCGTGAGTCTCAGGTATCAGTTAGACACATCTAGGTGTTGGAAGATTGCCGCGTTTGTCGGGCAGCCTGATCCAGCCCTTTTGCAAACTGCGTTTGTTCCTGATCGGAAAAGGCCGACAGGAACAGTTCCTGCACCGTGCTCTGGTAGATCTGCCACATCTGTTTGCGCAAGGCCCGGCCTTCATCCGTGATGCTGGCAAAGGCAGCCCGGCCATCTTCAGAAGAGCGACTGCGCTGAACCAGGCCTTGGGCCTCCAGCCGGTCGACCAGCCGTGTCAGGTTATAGCGCTCTATGACCAGCCGGTCGGCCAATTCATGCATGCGGCGTGTGCCTTCCGGTCCGCTTTCCAGCCCCCATCAAACGTCGTACCAGGCATAGGGCGGCAATTTTTCTGTGGCCAGTCGGCGTTCCATTTCTTTAAGAATGATGCGGTGCGCTCATAGAGTAGTTGCAATTGCAATCGTTTGGGTGAGGTGTTTGTCCTGCCCTGCGTCTTGTGCAGGCCGTGAGGACACAGCGTGGTAGTTCCGGGCTATCCACCTGGAGATTATTATGAATCACGCTTTGCCTGCGGCGGACCTGGGTCCGCAAGAGACGGAGTCCCTGTCTGCCATTGCCGTCGGTGGCGGGTAAAAGCTGGATAACTTGATCTTTGTGGTCAATTGCAACTTGCAGCGTCTGGATGGCACGGTATGTGGGAATAGCAAAGTTATTCAGGAGCTGGAATCCAACGTCCGTGCCGCGGGCTGGAATGTCATCAAAGTGATTTGGGGGCAGGCTGGGATGATTTGCTGGCCAAAGATAAAACTGGGCTGTTTCGTCAACGCATGATGGCCTGAGTGTTTCCCCCTGTCAGGTCAGCCCTTTGCTGACTGGTCCCTTTTTTAGCGGCAGGTCCGCTATTCTCTCCATCAAATCTTCATCATTCTGTGCCACAGTGGGGGCATGGATTTTTTACATTCACTGGCCCGCTTGGCGGGCTTTGGTATTTTTTTAGGCGTGGGTTCTTTGGCCCAGGCCCAGCCTCAGGCCCATGATTTGGCCCGCGCCAATGGCACGGCCATTCGCTATTACATCCAGCCCGCTGCGCAGCCCCAAGCCGGGGAGCGTGAGCTGCTGCTGATTGTGCAGGGCTCGGACTGCAATAGCGTGGCGCACAAATCCTTGCTGTGGGACACACTGGCCCAAGCCCGCCCTCAGGCTGATGTGCTGGCGGTGGAAAAGTACGCCCTGAATGCCGACTTGCCTGTCAGTGACAAGGCCGAACGCGAAGATTGCCCCGCCGACTATATCCGCCATGATCAGCCCAGGCAGCGTGTGGCTGATCTGGATGCCGTGTTGACGCAGATTCAGGCTCGACAGGCTTATGGCAAAGTGTTTGCCCTGGGCGGCAGCGAGGGGGCGGTGATTGTTCATTTGCTGGCGGCGCAGACCTCCCATCTGGATGTGGTTGTCAGCTTTAACGGGGGCGGACGCTGGTTCGAGGACGATGTGCTTTACAGCGCCGCCAGCGAAGAGATGCCTGCTGCAGACAAGGAGGTCATGCTGGATGGATTGCGCAGCTTTCTGAAGCAGGCGCGTGCAGGTATGGAGATCACGATGAGTGATCATGGCGGCGATTGGTGGCAGCAAATGCTGAGCCTGGATCAGGCGGCGGTGTTGCGGGGTATCCGTATTCCTGCCTTGCTGATTCAGTCCGGGCGCGATACCTCGGTTTCCCCGCAAGCGGCGGCGGAGATGTTCGCGCAAGTGAATAACCCTCATCTTGTATGGAACAGCTACCCGGAGTTGGACCATGCCATGAATCAGCCCGATGGCCACTCGGCGATGCCGCAGGTGGTGGCTGATATTGCGCGGTGGTTGAGTCAGGCCGAAAAGACCAAACCTTAAGAATTTTGTTGGGTGACAGGGCTGGCATGCCTGGCCATCACTAAAGAATGTGTGTTTTGGAGTAATGAATGAGCAAGACAGTTTTGCGTGCGGCTGTGCCAGATGATGCTCGCGAATGCCTGCGTATCCGTGGCCTGACCCGTGAGAATGCCTTTTCGGAGCAGGATTTGGAGGCATTGGGTATTACGGCAGAAAGCTGGGGGGCGGGCATTGAAGACGGCAGTTGCCCCGGTTATGTCGCTTTGGTGGACGGGCAGATGGCGGGTTACTGCTTTGCGGATATTGAAAGTGGCGAAATCATGGTGCTGGCGTTGTTGCCAGGCTATGAAAGCCTGGGTTTGGGGCGTCGTTTGCTGGAGCGGGTGGTGCAGGATATGCGCGAACGTGGTTTTGCGCGCTTGTTTCTGGCCTGCAATAGCGATCCCCAGGTGCGTTCCTATGGTTTTTATCGTCACCTGGGTTGGACCGAAAGTGGCCGGCGTGATGAATTTGGTGACGATATTCTGGAATATCACTTTACGACCTGAGTGTGGAGTCAGTTAGAGCCTCTTTATGCCTTATCAGAACATGATTGATTTAAGCCAGGACATGGCGACGTTAAAGACGCTATATGCCCCTTTGCAGCATCATTTTCGGGTGGTGGATGTGCCGACCTTGCCCTTTGCCATTCTGGATGGCAAAGGGGCTCCTGACCCTGCGAGCGTAGGAGCGGCGATTCAGGCCCTGTCGACCGCGATTGAGCCTATACGCCGTGAAGCACGGCAGCGTATGGGCCGCGCCTTTATGGAAGCCCCGGTCGAGATTCTGTATTGGTCCGATAATCCGCACGATCTGGCGATGGGAACCCGGGATCGTTGGCAATGGCGTGTGCAAATCACCTTGCCCGTCTGGGCAGATGCGGCCTGTTTTGAGCAGGCAGTTGCACAAATGCGTGCTGCCTTGGGCGATGGGCCCGCTCCCCGTTGGGAGGCGGTGACGGAAGGCAAGTGCGTGCAGGTCATGCATGTTGGCTCTCAGGCTGAGCTGTCTGCTTTATTGCATCAGTTCTATACCGAGTACCTGCCTAAAGAAGGCTTGGAGCCTTTGGGCGTATATCACGAGATCTATCTGGATGACTGGAGCAAGATGGCTTCGAGTCGACGCAAGATGATCGTGCGCCAGCCCGTGCGCTAACTCTGCCTGTGTCAGCCCTTGGTCGTCGTGATGAAGGGCAGGCAGTAATAAAAAAACACCCCAAGAGCGCAATGGCTGTTGGGGTGTTTTGTTTAAGCGGCGCTGCCTTGGGCAGCGACTCCGGTCTTAAACCGACTGAGCGCTTTGCAGGGCCTGGATACGGGCTGCAATCGGTGGGTGAGAAGCAAAGATGGCACTGATCGAACGGCCACCCGAAATGCCGGAGGCTTCAAAGTTTTTGGGCAATTCGCCGGGAGCCATGCCACCCAGGCGGGCCAGGGCGTGGATCATGGGCTGGCGTGAACCCAGCAACTGGGCGGAACCGGCATCGGCACGGTATTCACGCTGACGCGAGAACCAGGCCACGATGATGGACGCCAGTACACCAAAGATCAGCTCAAACACAAAGACCGAGGCGTAGTAACCCATGCCCACGTCGCGCTCGTTACGCAGCAGCACACGGTCTACAAAGTAACCGGCCAGACGGGCCAGGAAGATCACAAAGGTGTTCACCACACCCTGGATCAAGGTCAGGGTGACCATGTCGCCGTTAGCAATGTGAGCGACCTCGTGGCCCAGAACGGCCATGACTTCTTCTTCGGTCATGCCACGCAGCAAGCCTGTGGATACGGCAACCAGGGCGTCGTTCTTGAAGGCGCCGGTAGCAAAGGCATTGGGCTCGCCATCGTAAATGGCCACTTCAGGACGGCCAATACCGGCGCGGTCAGCCAATTGGTGAACGGTGTCCACCAGCCAGGCTTCTTCTGCATTGGCGGGGGCGTTCGGGTCAATGACGCGAGCGTTCACGCTTTGCTTGGCCATCCACTTGCTCATCAGCAAGGAGATGATGGCACCGGTAAAGCCGACCAGTGCCGAGAAAATCAGCAATTGGGTCAGATCCAGACCTTGTGCGTTCAGGTAACGTCCTACACCCAAAATATTCATGGAGGCGCTCAGCACCAGCATGACGGCCAAGTTGGTTATTAAGAAAAGGACAATTCGTTTCATGAATGCGGATTCCGGTATGACAGAAAAAATCGTGATCGTGTGAGCATGATCTGCGCGGATTTTAGCCTTGATTCCAGGCGTGAAAACAAAAGATTCAGCTTTTAGTCAGCTTTTGAGCCGGATAGTTTCTGGCTCTCTGTTTCAAGCTGTTGTGTAAGTGGTCTGGATATGGGGTTACAAGGCCACTTTTACAAGGCGGGGAGTATAGTAATGGCTTTCCCTTATTACTGATTTGGTCTGATCACATGCAGTCATTATGGATGCTGGTAGCCTGCGCCATGTTTGCCATTATGGGGGCCTGTGTCAAAGTGTCCGCCGATGCTGGGGCATCAATGGCGCAAATCGTTCTGTTCCGGGGTGTGCCCTCGGTACTGCTCTTGGCGTTCTGGGCGAAAAGCCGTGGCCTGCGGCTGGCTCCCCAAAGCTGGAAGCTGCATATTCGACGTAATGTCTCCGGTGTCAGCTCCATGTGGCTGGGCTTTGTGGCTCTGGCAAATCTGCCCTTATCAACGGCTGTCAGCCTCAATTACACCGCTCCCTTATTTATTGCTTTCTGGATGCTTGCCTGGGGCGGCACCCAGCGTGACCCTGTGCGCCTGATCGCGGTCCTCCTGGGGTTCCTGGGGGTCGTCGGCGTGTTGCGGCCCAGTATTACGCCTGACCAGTGGTGGGCAGCCATGTTGGGCCTGTGTGCGGGAGCCCTCAGTGCCGTTGCCATGATGCAAGTGCGCGCTCTGGGACGTTCAGGTGAACCTGAATGGCGCACCGTGTTACTGTTTTCCTGTTTTGTCGTGTGCTCCAGCCTGGTCGGCTTGCTGTGGGAAGGTTGGCGAGAGCTGAGCTGGCGCGCCTGGCTGGCTCTGTTGGGCGTGGGTCTGTCCGGTTTGTTCGGGCAATTGACCATGACGCGCGCCTTTGGATTGGGCTCGGCCCTGTTGACCGCCGCGCTGCAGTACACCACGATTATTTTCGCCGCCCTGATTGGGATTGCTTTCTGGGGCGATGTACCTGATTGGCTAGCCTGGGCTGGCATGGCATTGATTATTGGGTCCGGTTTGTTGTCGGCCTGGCGCACCTACAGCGAGGATCGTATCTTGCGAGGTCAGGCCACGGCGGCAGAGCAGGCGCCCGTCAAGGAGGCAGAACGTGTTTGAATTGTTGATTAGCGCAGAACAAGTCCAGGCCAATCTGGGTAATGAAGATTGGCTTATTCTGGATGTGCGCCATGATTTGGCTAACCATCAGGCAGGCCGCCAGGCTTACGAGCAAGGCCATATTCCGGGTGCCGTTTTTCTGGATCATGAAGTGGATCTGGCTGCGCCCAAGACGGGCCTGAATGGTCGTCATCCCTTGCCTGGCCGCCACGAATTGGCACAGCTTTTGCAGCAAAAAGGCCTGCGTGATGGCATGCAGGTGGTGGTTTATGACGCCCAAAGCTCTCTGTTTGCCAGCCATATGTGGTGGATGTTGCGTTGGTTGGGTCACCCCCAGGTCGCCATTCTGGATGGTGGCTGGCAAGCCTGGCAGCAACTGGGCGGAGCCGAAGAAAGCGGACCGGCCAAACCCGTCCCCGCGTCTGCCCAGTTGAGTGTGCCTGAACAGGCCGCCATGCCTACCGTGCAAACCGAACAGGTCCTGAAGAACCTGTCTAAACCTATCTTTACTGTGCTGGATGCCCGCGCCGCTGAACGCTATCGCGGTGATGTGGAACCGATGGACCCGGTCGCCGGTCATATTCCCGATGCACTGAACCGTTCGCACCTGAATAATCTGGGCGAGCAAGGGCGCTTCAAACCCGCCGATCAGTTACGTCAGGAGTTTCAGGACGTGCTCGGTACGATTTCGGCAGAGATGGTGGTGCATCAGTGCGGCTCGGGTATTACAGCCTGTCACAATCTTTTTGCGATGGAACTGGCGGGTTTGTCGGGCTCCAGTATTTATCCCGGCTCCTGGAGCGAATGGGTTAGCGACGCCAGCCGACCTGTTGCGCGCAGCTAGTCGCACAGTATGAGTTTCTGGTGCTGAGAAAGCCGCTCCAGAGCGGCTTTTTTACTGTTGGGCTGTCCCAAGGCTCGGGGCCCCCGATAAAAGCTCCCATTGGGGAGGGCAGCAAGCCGCAGGCTCCCGTACAATGCCACTTCCAATTGGGCCGCAGCGCGTTCTGACTGCCCTCATTGATCAGGAATAGTTATGGTTAAATCTCGCGAAGATAATCCAAGCGCCCAGGCGCCAGCCCAGCAGGATTTCGAGTCCGCTCTGGCACAACTGGAAGCGCTGGTCGCTCGCATGGAAAGCGGAGCATTGCCGCTGGAGCAGGCTTTGCAGGCGTATGAGCAGGGCGTGGAATTAGCCCAATTGTGTCAGCGCAAACTGGACCTTGCGCAAGAGCAGGTCAGTGTGTTGCAAGGCAATTTGCTGCGTCCCTTGTCCGGGGATGAAGCCGTTGGAGATAGTTAAGATGAGTTCTACCAGTTTTTCTGATTGGCTTCAGGCGCGGGTTGAGCAGACTGAGTCCGTACTGGATCAGTTATTGCCCCCCGTCAGCCAGGAACCCGGTCGTTTGCACGAAGCCATGCGCTATTCCGTGTTGGGCGGTGGCAAGCGCGTTCGTGCCGCTTTGGTGTATGCCGCGGGCGAGGCCGCGCTGCAAGGCAAGCCTATGGCCGCTGCGCAATTGAAAGCGCTGGAGCTGGCTGCGGCGGCTGTGGAGCTGATTCACGCCTACTCGCTGGTGCATGACGATTTGCCCTGCATGGATGATGACAAGCTGCGTCGCGGCCGTCCCACCACCCATGTTCAGTTTGATGAAGCCTGCGCCATGTTGGCAGGTGACGCCTTGCAGCCCCTGGCTTTCGAGCTGCTGGCACAAATGCCGATTGCACCTGCCCTGGTTGTGCAGGCGATTACTCAGTTGGCTCAGGCTGCGGGTAGTGCCGGTATGGCTGGTGGTCAGGCAATTGATTGCGAAAGCGTGGGCATTGCCCTGGATCGTGATCAATTGCAGGAAATGCACAGCATGAAAACCGGTGCCATGTTGCAGGCCAGTGTCTTGCTGGGCGGTATCGTGGCAGGGGCCTCCTCAACCGTGCGCAATGGTTTGGAAGAGTACGCACAGGCTGTGGGCCTGGCTTTCCAGGTTGTGGACGATATTCTGGATGTCACTGCGGATACGGCCACCTTGGGCAAGACGGCGGGTAAAGATGCTGCCGACAACAAGCCCACCTATGTGTCTATCCTGGGAATGGACGGTTCGCGCGAGTTGCTGGGTGCGCTGAACGAGCAGGCGCAGTTGGCCTTGCGTCCCCTGGGGCCTGCCGCCGCGCGTTTGACGCAGTTGGCTGACTATATTGTGGGTCGAAATCATTAAGGTGTGCAGGACGGGCTTGCCAGGCGCTGCTTGTCTGCAGACGTCTTGATGGCTAGGGAGGCTGCCATATTGATTGGCGGCCTGTCCCTTGCTCTATAGCTTCAAGCCTTATAGGCCTTATTATTTTCCAGGCTGGTCCTGGTCGTTTTGTAGCAATGCTGGTGCTGGCTGCTCGTGTCACTTTGGCACAGGCCGCGAAGCGTTTTACAATAGCCGATTGGCGATTGTCTTTGAGACGGTCGTTTCACTTATTTGCCCGGATAGACGTCTTTTAGTATGACAACTGTTTCCCTAGAGCAGATCCAGTCTCCCGCCGACTTGCGCCAGCTTGATCAACGTGATCTTCCCGAGCTGGCACGACAATTGCGCGAGTTTGTTCTGCAATCCGTATCCAAAACCGGCGGGCATTTGTCGTCCAATCTGGGCACGGTTGAATTGACCACCGCACTGCACTATGTGTTTGAGACTCCCCACGACCGTATCGTGTGGGATGTAGGTCATCAATCCTATCCGCACAAAATCCTGACCGGACGCCGCGACCAGATGGGTGGTTTGCGTCAGCAAGACGGTATCTCCGGTTTCCCCAAGCGCTCCGAGTCCGAATACGACGATTTCGGCACCGCGCATTCCTCGACTTCCATTTCCGCCGTATTGGGCATGGCTGTGGCCTCGCGCAATGCGGGTATCGAGCGTCAGCACATTGCCGTCATCGGTGATGGCGCCATGACAGCCGGTATGGCCTTTGAAGCGTTGAACAATGCAGGTGTCACACCTGATGTGAATGTGCTGGTGGTGCTGAACGACAACGATATGTCGATCTCCCCACCCGTGGGCGCCTTGAATCATTATCTGGCCCGTCTGATGTCGGGTCGCTTCTACGCCGCTGCCAAGAATGTGGGCCGCGCTGTGTTGCAGCATGTTCCTCCCGTTCTGGATCTGGCACGTAAATTTGAAGGGCACGCCAAGGGGATTCTGTCTCCCGCGACCTTGTTTGAAGAGCTGGGCTTTAACTACGTCGGCCCTATCGACGGCCACGACCTGGACGCGCTGGTCTCTACCTTGAGCAATCTGCGCGAACTGGGTGGTTTGCAGTTCCTGCATGTGGTGACTCGCAAAGGGCAGGGCTACAAGCTGGCTGAGGCAGACCCTGTGCTGTATCACGGCCCCGGCAAGTTCGATCCCTCCGTGGGCCTGGTGACGCCGACGACCAAACCCCGTCCTAGCTTTACGCAGATTTTTGGTCAGTGGTTATGCGATATGGCCAAGCAGGACTCGCGTCTGTACGGTATTACGCCTGCCATGCGTGAAGGTAGTGGCATGGTGGAGTTCGAGCAGCAGTTTCCCCGTCGTTATTTCGATGTGGGTATTGCCGAACAGCACGCTGTCACCTTTGCTGGTGGCCTGGCCTGTGAGGGACAAAAGCCGGTCGTGGCGATTTACTCCACCTTTCTGCAGCGTGGCTACGATCAGCTCATTCACGATGTGGCCCTACAAAACCTGGATGTCACCTTTGCGCTGGACCGCGCCGGTATCGTGGGTGCAGATGGGGCAACCCATGCAGGCAATTACGATATTGCCTTCCTGCGCTGCATTCCCAATATGGTGGTGGCGACGCCTTCGGACGAAAACGAAACCCGCTTGTTGCTGACCTGTTGTTATCAGCATCCCGGGCCCAGCTCGGTACGTTATCCGCGTGGTGCTGGCATTGGCGCCCCAGTCGATCAGGAATTGAATACTGTTCCGCTGGGCAAAGCCAATCTGCGTCGACAAGGCAAGAACTTGGCCATTCTGGCATTCGGCCCTGTCCTGCATGAAGCCTTGAAGGCTGCTGAAGTGCTGGACGCAACGGTGGTGGACATGCGCTTTGTCAAACCCATGGACGAAGCCCTGTTGCAGGAGCTGGCCCAAAGTCATCAGGCGTTTGTGACGGTGGAAGAGGGCTGTGTGATGGGCGGAGCAGGCAGTGCGGTGCTGGAGTTCGTCAGCCGCGACGCCTTGGTCATGCCCGTTTTGCAATTGGGCTACCCTGACGAGTTCATCGATCACGGCGATCAGAAGAAAATTGCCCAGGATCTGGGGCTGGATGCCGCCGGTATTGAGCGCTCCATTCGTGAGCGTTTCTCAAGTTTGCTTGAGGCATGATGCAATTGCGGCGTATTTGAGGCATTAAATACCCCAATATGCGTGTTGTTGTTAAGGTTATCGAACCTCGCTTGCGATAAGCGTAAGATAATAATTCATTATTGTTTTTATTTACGGTTGCGGCTCTGTCGTGGCTGAACCTGATGGATATGAATACAGTGTCGGAATCGCCTTTGGCCATGCCAGATGTGCAAAGCAGCATGGACACACGTCATGTTGCGATTCAGCGCGTGGGTGTGCGCGGGGTGCGGCATCCGATGATGCTGGACCTGCAAGGGCAGGCCGTGCCTACCGTGGCGCAATGGGAGTTGACGGTGGCTTTGCCACCTGAAGAAAAAGGCACCCATATGTCGCGCTTTGTGGCCTTGCTTGAGGAATACCGCCGTCAGCCCATGACGCCTGCCGGTTTCGTTCAGATGGCCCAGGCCATGTTGCCTTTGCTCAATGCCGGACGGGGCGATATGACCGCGTCCTTCCCCATTTTTCTGGAAAAAGTGGCTCCCGTGTCGGGTGTGGCCAGCCTGATGGATTACACCGTCAGTTGGACCGCGCGCGTGGCGGTGGACGCCCAGCCGGAGTTTGAGCTGTCTGTGCTGGTCCCGGTGACCAGTCTGTGCCCTTGCTCCAAAGCCATTTCGGAATACGGTGCGCATAATCAGCGCTCGCATGTCACGGTTCAGGCCGTGTTTGCCGATCCGGCTGCGCTGGACCTGCCTACGCTGATCAAATCGGTCGAAGAGCAGGCGTCCTGCCAGCTATGGGGTTTGCTCAAGCGCACGGACGAAAAATACGTCACCGAATACGCTTACGACAATCCCAAATTTGTTGAAGATCTGGTGCGGGACGTGGCCGTCAGCGTTCGCAGCTTGCCCGGAGTGTTGCGTTATAGCATCGAAGCCGAGAATTTTGAGTCGATTCATAATCACTCTGCCTACGCAAGCGTGCAGGGCTAAGGCTTTTGGCTTGTCAGCCAGCCTTTCTTGGTGCTAGTATCTATGGTTTCTTGCTCGACCCGGATTGAATGGGCGGGCTGTCGCGCTTGGTGCCTGGCTGTTTTTACGGCGGGTAGTAGGCGATATCCACAAGGAGTTGTTCCATGCGTCACTACGAAGTAGTGTTCATTGTGCATCCCGATCAAAGCGAGCAAGTGCCCGCCATGATCGAGCGCTATTCGGCGATTGTCACTTCCGAGGGCGGTACTATTCACCGTCTGGAAGACTGGGGCCGCCGTCAACTGGCTTACCCAATCCAGAAACTGGTCAAGGCTCACTACGTGTGCCTGAACATCGAATGCGGTCAGTCCATCCTGGACGAGCTGGAGCATTCCTTCCGCTACAACGACGCTATCTTGCGTTACCTCGTCGCTGGCACGAAGAAAGCCCCTGAAGGCGCTTCGGTCATGATGAAGTCCGTCGAACGCGAAGAAGCACGTAAAGCAAGCACCGAAGCCAGCGCCCCTGCGGCCGCTGAAGCCGAGGCTGAAGCTCAAGCTGAAGAGTAATAGTTCCGACTGCGTGAACCAGTTCACCCTTGACGGGCAACTTATCGACATCAAGCCCTTGCGTTATACGCCGGCGGGTGTCCCTGCTCTGGAATTGGTACTGGAACACGAATCTTCCGTCATGGAAGCCGGTCACTCCCGGCAAATCGCTCTGGCGATGCAGGTAGTGGCTCTGGGCAATAATGCTCTGGGTCTGGCAGACACTCCTTTGGGAGCCCGTTTGCAGCTACAAGGTTTTATTGCTCCAGCCCGTAAAGGCTCGACGCGTCTGGTGTTGCATGTACAGCAGTATCAGCGTCACTTTCCGGGACAAGGCTCTGTTACGGTCTGACTGGTCTGGATCGATCGTCGCGAAGTGTTCAACACCTCGCTTCACACTGAATTCTTCCGGGTATAGCCCGGTTACTAACGAGGCACAAAATGGCTTTCCGTAGAGGCAAAGACAAAAAACGCAAATTTGCACAACAGAACCCACTGTTCAAGCGCCGCAAATTCTGCCGCTTCACCGTCGCTGGCGTTGAAGAAATTGATTACAAAGATCTGGACACCCTGCGTGATTTCATCCAGGAAAATGGCAAGATCATCCCTGCACGTTTGACGGGCACTAAAGCTCACTACCAGCGTCAGCTGGATACCGCTGTCAAGCGCGCTCGTTTCCTGGCTCTGTTGCCGTACACCGACAACCACAAATAATCCAGAGGAACCTTAGTCATGCAAGTTATTTTGCTCGAAAAAGTCGCCAACCTGGGTAATCTGGGTGATGTGGTGCGCGTACGTGATGGTTACGCTCGTAATTTCCTGCTGCCACGCAAAGTTGCTCGCCGTGCTACGGCTGCTGCTCTGCAAGAGTTCGAAGCACGTCGTGCCGAACTGGAAAAGCTGCAAGCTGAAAAGCTGGCCGCTGCTCAGGCTCAGAACGAAAAACTGAACGGTCAAACTTTCACTCTGGTTCAAAAAGCCGGTGTGGACGGCCGTTTGTTCGGTTCCGTGACCACCATGGACATCGCCAATGCATTGCAAAATGCTGGTTTTGCCGACCTGGTCAAGACTCAGGTTCGTCTGCCAGACGGTCACCTGAAAGCTATCGGCGAGTACCCCGTTCAGGTTGTTCTGCACCCTGACGTGATCGCTGAAATCAGCGTTGTGGTTCAAGGCGACGTCGCCTAAGACTAGTGCGTTGACGCATGGTACATTCTTTCTTGGGATGTATCTGCCAAGCTCAAAAAAGCCGGTGCAAGCCGGCTTTTTTGTTTTCTCTTCATTTGTACGAAGAGGGCCAGCACACTGCCCGTGTGCTTGTGCTGCCGCTTCAGGTCCCGTCAGCTTAATTTCCTG
This sequence comes from Alcaligenes parafaecalis, assembly GCF_026344135.1. NCBI lineage: Bacteria > Pseudomonadati > Pseudomonadota > Betaproteobacteria > Burkholderiales > Alcaligenaceae > Alcaligenes > Alcaligenes parafaecalis. The sequence continues at coordinate 473,248 of NZ_JAPKNA010000003.1, forward strand.
TTGAGCCTGACTGTTCTGACCCCAGATACACAGACAGACTGTTTAAGACCGCACAACGTATTCTGTTGGCTGCGGCATCGATTTTTTTCCTTGATTTGAAGGTATATGCATGGAAAGCAAGTCAGCCAAATCCGATTCAACGCTGGACTATCTTCGGATACCTCCTCATTCCATTGAGGCGGAGCAGTCGGTGCTCGGTGGCTTGTTGCTCGATAATGCCGCGTTTGACCGGGTGGCCGATATTGTCACCGACGAGGATTTTTATCGTTTTGATCACAAGCTGATCTGGCAACACATTACCCGCTTGATTGGTCTGGCCCGTCCCGCTGACGTGGTTACCGTCTTTGAGTCCTTGTCGGTAGCAGGTAAGCAGGAAGAGGTCGGTGGTCTGGCGTATCTGAACGCCTTGGCCCATAACACGCCTTCGGCTGCCAATATCCGTCGCTACGCCGAGATCGTGCGCGAGCGCTCCACGCTGCGCAAGCTGGTTACCGTGGCGGATGATATTTCCTCGGCGGCGTTCAACCCGCAGGGCAAGGAAGCCCGCCAGATTCTGGACGAAGCAGAAACCCGTGTGTTTCAGATTGCCCAGGAAGGGGCGCGTGGTTCACAGGGTTTTCTGGAAATTCAGCCTCTGCTCAGTCAGGTGGTCGAACGTATTGACGAGCTTTACCACCGTGAAGGTGACTCTGAAGTTACCGGTGTGCCTACCGGCTTTGCCGATCTGGACAAGATGACCTCGGGCCTGCAAGCCGGTGACCTGGTGATTGTGGCGGGGCGTCCTTCCATGGGTAAAACCTCGTTCTCCATGAACATTGGCGAACACGTGGCGATTGCCCAGGGCTTGCCCGTTGCCGTGTTCTCCATGGAAATGGGCGCGGTGCAGTTGGCCATGCGTATGGTGGGCTCGGTCGGTTTGCTGGACCAGCATCGCATGCGTACCGGTAAGCTGACTGCTGACGATTGGCCGCGTCTGACGCACGCCGTGCAGCAGGTGCAGGAAGCCCAGATTTATATTGATGAAACTCCAGGCCTGTCTTCCATGGAAGTACGGGCACGGGCTCGACGACTGGCCCGGCAGTGTGGCCAGCTAGGCCTGATCATCATCGACTATTTGCAGTTGATGTCCTCAAGCGGTGGCGAGAACCGGGCAACGGAAATTTCTGAAATCAGTCGTTCCTTGAAGGGTTTGGCCAAAGAGCTGAATTGCCCCTTGATTGCCTTGTCGCAGTTGAACCGAAGCCTGGAGCAGCGGCCCAACAAACGTCCTGTGATGAGTGACTTGCGGGAATCGGGCGCTATTGAGCAGGATGCTGACTTGATCTTGTTTATTTACCGTGATGAGGTCTATAACCCCGACTCACCGGATAAAGGCACGGCAGAAATCATTATCGGTAAGCAGCGTAACGGTCCTATTGGCTCGGTACGTCTGACCTTTGCTGGCGCCAGTACGCGCTTTCTGGATTACATGCCCACGTAATAGGCTAAAGGTCTGTGTTCATGTGTGTTCATACGCGCATGACGGGCAGCAGGGTGAAGAACAAAAGGGGAGGCATACATGGGTATGCCTCCCCTTTCAGTCCCCGCTGCGGGCAGCCAGTCGTTTAGCCAGCCACGCGCACACTAATAGCTGCCATTGGTGAAACAGCATGATCGGCAAGATGATGGGCCCCACCATGGCGCTGGGAAAAATCACGTTGGCAATCGGGATGCCGCTGCTCAGACTTTTATTGGAGCCGCACATCAGCAGGCTGACACGGTCTTCAAAGGAAAAGCCCAGCCAGCGTCCCAGATTCCAGGCCAGCAATTGGGCCAAGGTCAGCAGAACGGCGTTGGACAGCACAATCAGCCCCAAGGCACTTAGTGGGGTGGAGGACCACAGACCGCCCACCACGGCGCCTGAAAAGGCCGTATAGACCACCAGCAGAATCGACCCCTGATCCACAACTTTAAGCAACTGCTGACGTTTCATGACCCAGGCCCCGATCAGGGGACGCAGTAAATGCCCGAAGACAAAGGGGAAAAACAATTGCAGCATGATTTTCCCGACGGCTTCTAGTGACACCGTGGCCTGGGCGCTGGTCGCTCCTGCCAGCATGATGCCGACCAGCAGAGGGGTGATGAACACCCCTAGCAGGGTGGAGGCCGAGGCGCTGCAAATCGAAACCGGCACATTACCCCGTGCCATAGCCGTCAGAGCCACAGCGGACTGCACCGTACTAGGTAGGCAAGCCAGAAACAGGATGCCCAGATACAGATTGTCAGTCAGCCAGGGGCGCAACACAGCCGCGACTCCGCTGCCCAGAATCGGGAAAAGCAGGAAGGTGACCGACAGAATCAACAGGTGCAAGCGCCAGTGGGACAAGCCGCCCCAAATCGCTTCGCGGGACAGGCGAGCGCCATGCAGGAAAAATAGCAAGGCAATGGCAATCTGCGTGGTGTGTTGAAACACGGCCACGCCCCAACCCTGGGCGGGCAACAGACTGGCCAGAGCAACGGTGGCAAACAGCTTCAGTAAAAACGGGTCAATCGGCAAACGCTTGATCATGCTTGATGAGCGCTCATGGAAAGAGCCATCCGGTAGGCATAGCCCAGGGAAGACGCATCTGCCTTGCCTTGTCCGGCAATGTCGTAGGCCGTGCCGTGATCCACACTGGTGCGGATAAAGGGCAGGCCGACCGTCACATTCACGCCTTCGTCCAGGCCCAACAGTTTGATGGGGATGAGCCCTTGATCGTGATATTGGGCCACCACAATATCGAACTCGCCCTGGCGGGCACGCATGAAAATCGTGTCGCCGGGCCAGGGGCCGCTGGCTTGTATGCCCTCAGCGCAGGCTTGTTCAATAGCTGGGGTGATCTGTTCTATGTCTTCCAAGCCGAACTTTCCGCCTTCACCCGCATGGGGGTTCAGACCGGCCACTGCCACACGGGGTTTGGCAATACCGGCTTGTGTGCAGGCCAGTTGGGCCAGCCGAATGGTTTGCAAGACGCGCTCTTTGGTAATCAGGGAGGGGACACGGGCCAGCGGCTCGTGAATGGTGACCAGAATGGAGCGTAAATGCTCGTTGGCCAGCATCATGGCGTAGTGCTCGGTGTGGCTGCGCTCGGCCAGAATCTCGGTGTGGCCGGGAGCATCGATACCGCCTTTTTGCATAGCCAGCTTGTTCAGCGGGGCGGTGACAATGGCACGGATTGAACCGGCCTGGGCATCATCGATAGCGTGGCACAGGTATTCGTAGGCACCACGTCCGGCCAGGGCGTGAACTTCACCATAGGGCAGGTCTTCGGGCAGGGCTTGCCAGCGATTCAGTACGGCAATCACACCCTTGGGCGTGCAAACGGCCTGCTCGACTTCCTCGACGTGCCAGTCTTGATCGGCGCCAATCAGCGTCAGAGCACGGCGCATTGCGCCTGCATCGCCATAGACGACGGCCGGGTGTGGCAAACCTTCAACAATCAGGCGGGCAATAATTTCCGGGCCTATGCCCGCGGCATCGCCCATAGTGAGCCCGATGGGCTGTGCGGTACGTTTCATAGTGGTCAATAAAAAGCCCCCACGCTGCGCTTTCGGCTTGCTGCCCCTCAAGGGGGCATTTTTACCTTAGGGCGGCCTGGCGGTAAAAAAAAACCGGGTCCAGGACCCGGTTTGAGTGAGTAGGGATTCGGTTTAGAGTGCGTCGCTGGCGTAATCTGCCAGACGGGAGCGCTCACCGCGTTGCAGGGTGATATGGCCTGCATGCGGCCAGCCTTTGAATCGGTCTACCACGTAGGTCAAGCCGGAACTGCCCTCGGTCAGATAGGGCGTGTCAATCTGGGCAATATTGCCCAGGCAGACAATTTTAGTTCCTGGACCGGCGCGCGTCACCAGTGTTTTCATTTGCTTGGGCGTCAGGTTCTGGGCCTCGTCGATGATCAGGAACTTGTTCATGAAGGTGCGACCACGCATGAAGCTCAGGGATTTCACCTTGATCTTGGAGCGCACCAGTTCCATGGTGGAGTTGCGGGGAGCCGCTTCGGTCCCTTGCGGATTGTTCAGGTTGCCAGAGGACTTGCCTGTGCCCAAATGCAGCACTTCCAGGTTGTCTTCCAGCGCACCCATCCAGGGCTGCATTTTCTCTTCTTCAGTACCAGGCAGAAAACCGATGTCATCACCCACGGGCACCGTGGCACGGGTAATGATGATTTCGTTGTAGCGCTTGGTCTCCAGGGTCTGGGTCAGCGCACTGGCCAGTGCCAGCAGCGTTTTACCCGTACCGGCGTGGCCCAGCAGGGAGACGAAGTCGAAATCGGGATTCATCAGCAAGTTCAGGGCAAAGTTCTGTTCGCGGTTGCGAGCAGTGATACCCCAGACATTGTTTTTGCCGTGGCTGTAATCGCGCAAGGTCGCCAGGACGGCTGTGTTACCCGCTGTTTCGCGGACCTGGGCGATCAGGGGATCATCCCCTTCGGTGAAGACAAACTGGTTGACCATGAACTGGCTGCACAGCGGCCCGCTGATGCGGTAGAAGGTGGTGCCGCCCTGTTGCCAGGACTCCATATTCTTGCCGTGCTTGGTCCAGAAGTTGTCCGGCAAGGGCATGACCCCGTCATACAGCAGGTCGGAGTCATCCAGCACGTGGTCGTGACGGTAGTCTTCCGCCAGCAGGCCCAGTGCCTTGGCCTTCAGGCGCATATTGATGTCTTTGGACACCAGAACCACTTCGCGCTTGGGCAGGCTCTGGGTCAGAGCATTGACTACAGCCAGAATGGCGTTATCGGCTTTGCCCAGCGGCAACTGGATAGGCAGGCTCGTGTCCAGGGCGCTGGTCTGGAAGGTGACGGCACCCAGAGCTTCGGTATTGCCAATGCCATCCAGATTGATGGGCTTGTCCAGACCATGATCGCCCACCAGGCCTTCCAGGGAGCGGCTGACTTGACGCGCATTGCGCGCCACTTCAGACAGGCCCTTTTTCTGGTGGTCCAGCTCTTCCAGCACCATCATGGGCAGGAAAATATCGTGCTCTTCAAATTTGAACAGCGAATTGGAATCGTGCAGCAAGACGTTGGTGTCCAGCACAAACAGCTTGCGCTGAGTGGGGGCCAGACGAGTGCGCTTGCTCGCTGCTCTTGCGGCGGGTTTGGGGGCGGCCGGAGTGGCGGCGGCACTGACGGGGGCTGGCTTGGCTACGCTGGCGGGGGCAGGAGCCGGAGCTGCTGCGGGAGCCGCTGGCGCCGTTTTGGCAGGCGCTATCTTTTTGGAGCGTGGCACAACAGCCGCTTTGCTGCTGGAGGCTTTGGGGCTGGCGGGCGGAGTGTCGGGTTCGTCTAGTGGTACGGGTGGATCGGCAAGGATGACACTGTCATCTTTTTCGCTAAGCAGGGTTCCCAGCTTGGTGGGCAACGTTGGTAGCGGCATATAACACGTACTCCTGGTTGTGTACCGACTTGCAGGTCGGCACGGTAAGGTTTCAGGCGGCTTGCTGGACAGCCTGCAATACAGCTTGGACGTGGCCGGGCACTTTAAGGCCACGCCATTCTTGAATCAACACACCTTGGGCGTCGATCAAAAAGGTGCTGCGCTCAATGCCACGTACCTGTTTACCGTACATGTTTTTCATTTTCATGACCCCAAACAGTTCGCACAAGCGCTCTTCGGTGTCGGCAAGCAAAGGGAAAGTCAGGGCTTGCTTGTCGATAAAACGTTCGTGCGAACCAAGCGAGTCGCGCGAAACGCCAATGATTCGCGCGCCTGCAGCCTCGAATTCGGGCAGGGCATCGCGGAAATTCTGGGATTCGGTGGTGCAGCCCGGCGTGTTGTCTTTGGGGTAAAAGTACAACACTGTCATTTTCCCTTTCAGGTCAGCCGCGCTGAACTCGCCCTGCGTGGAGGGCACGGAAAAGTCGGGGATGGGGGCACCAATTTGTACGGCAGTCATGCTTTTTCCTGTATCAGTAAGGCCGCAACGACTTTGCGGCCTTCAGCCATGAGGATATTGTAGGTTCTGGCAGCGGCCTGGGTATCCATGATTTCCACACCTATGCCCCACTGCAGCATTTCCTGCGTGACAGCCGGGTGCAAAAAGTGCTGGCGCTGGCCAGTACCGATCAAAATCAGTTCGGGGGCGTTGTCAGGGCGCGCCACGGGGGCGTCGTCCAGAAAAGCCATGGGGTCTTGCTTGACCGATTCCAGTCCGGCGATCCGGCGCAGCAGCACGGCTGTCAGCTCGGAGGCACTCTGAATGGCCAGGTCCTGCACGGGACCTTCGGGACTAAAGAAGATGGAATGATCGTGGTTTTGAAAATTGATCGCCACGTAGTCTTCACCATAGGCGGTGATGGCATTCATGGCTGGATTGTGTTCGCGTTGCAGTTGCACGATGAGTCTCTCCCGTTTTCAGCTTCGATGATAGCGCAAAGCGCCAGCGACAATGCGGCACCTGATCTGTTTGCAGTGATTCTCAGTAAGTCAATCATGGATTAAACTCTTTGATTAACTTTTACCTTCTGGTTTGGGTCAGCCGCTTTTTTCTTATCAAGGAATGTCATGATTCGCTTTCCGCGCATCGAGCGTTTGCCGCCTTATGTGTTCAACATTACTGGCGAGCTGAAAATGGCCGCCCGCCGTCGTGGCGAGGACATTATTGACATGTCCATGGGGAACCCGGACGGCGCGACACCGGCGCACATCGTGGAAAAGCTGGTCGAGGCGGCCACCCGCCCGGATACTCATGGTTATTCTGTCTCCAAAGGCATCCCGCGTCTGCGCCGAGCCGTGACCAATTGGTACGAGCGCCGCTACAATGTGCACTTGGATCCTGATAGTGAAGCGATCGTTACCATCGGTTCCAAAGAAGGTCTGGCCCACTTGATGCTGGCAACCCTGGACAAGGGCGACACCGTTCTGGTGCCCAACCCCAGCTACCCCATTCATATTTATGGTGCCGTCATTGCCGGTGCCAATATTCGTTCGGTGCCCATGGTCCCTGGCGTGGACTTTTTCGAGGAAATCGAAAAAGCCGTGCGGGAGTCCATTCCCAAGCCCAAAATGATGATTCTGGGTTTTCCCAGCAATCCGACGGCCCAGTGTGTGGAGCTGTCCTTTTTTGAGCGTATTGTGGCGCTGGCACGCGAGCACAATATTCTGGTGGTACACGATCTGGCCTATGCCGACATTACCTTTGACGGCTACGTGGCCCCCTCCATCATGCAGGTGGAAGGCGCGCGCGATGTGGCGGTCGAGTTCTTTACCATGAGCAAAAGCTACAATATGGCCGGTTGGCGTATTGGCTTCATGGTGGGGAACGCCTCGCTGGTCAATGCCCTGGCACGGATCAAGAGCTACCACGACTACGGCACCTTCACACCGATTCAGGTGGCGGCCATTGCGGCCCTGGAAGGTCCACAGGATTGTGTCACCGAGGTGGTGGAGCAGTACCGCCGCCGTCGTGACGTACTGGCCAAGGGCCTGCATGAAGCAGGCTGGATGGTCGATGTCCCCAAGGCATCAATGTATATCTGGGCCAAGATTCCCGAGTTCTACAAGGACATCGGTTCGCTGGAGTTTGCCAAGCGCTTACTGAGCGATGCCAAAGTAGCCGTATCCCCCGGCATCGGCTTTGGTGAGTATGGCGACAACTATGTGCGCTTTGCGCTGATCGAAAACGAGCAACGTACCCGTCAGGCGGTACGCGGCATCAAAGAAATGTTCCGTAAGGACGGATTTGTTCAATGAGTCCTATCAAAGTAGGTTTGCTGGGTTTGGGTGTGGTTGGCAGCGGCACCTGGAACGTATTGAAACGCAATGCAGATGAAATCGCTCGCCGCGCCGGTCGCCGTATTGAGGTGGTCGCTATTGCTGTGCGTGACCTGGAAAAGGCACGCGCGCTGGTTGGGGACGAAGTCACCCTGACCACAGACGGCATGGACGTGGTGCGTAACCCTGATATTGATATTGTGGTCGAGCTGGTGGGTGGCGACACCCTGGCACGCGAGTGGGTGATGGAAGCGATTGCCCAGGGCAAGCACGTGGTCACCGCCAACAAGGCGCTGCTGGCCAAGCATGGCAACAAGATTTTTGCCGCTGCTCACGAGCGTAGTGTCATGGTGGCATTTGAAGCTGCTGTGGCCGGTGGTATTCCTATCATCAAGGCAATTCGCGAAGGCCTGACGGCTAATCGTATTCAGTGGCTGGCCGGTATTATCAACGGCACCACCAACTACATCCTGTCCGAAATGCGCAATCGTGGCGTCAGCTTTGCTGAGGCCCTGGCCGATGCCCAGCGTCTGGGTTACGCCGAAGCCGATCCTACTTTCGACATTGAAGGTGTGGACGCTGCGCACAAGCTGAGCCTGCTGGCCTCCCTGGCCTTCGGTATCCCTGTGCAGTTCAGCAAGGCCCACGTGGAAGGCATTACCAGCCTGGCACTGGAAGACCTGCAACACGCACAACGCCTGGGCTACAACATCAAGCTGCTGGGTATTACCCGCGCTCGTGAAGAAGGTATTGAATTGCGCGTACACCCCACACTGGTCCCGCTGCAAAGCATGCTGGCCAATGTGCAAGGTGCCATGAACGCGGTGCTGGTGCATGGCGATGCCGTAGGCCAGACCGTGTACTACGGCGCCGGTGCTGGTGCCTTGCCAACCGCTTCGGCGGTGGTGGCCGACCTGGTGGACGTGACTCGTCTGCAAACCGCAGAACCCGAACACCGCGTGCCTTACCTGGCTTTCCAGCACAACGCCATGTCCGATACCCCCATCCTGCCTATGGATGAAGTGGTGTCCTCGTACTACCTGCGCTTGCGTGTGGACGACCGTCCTGGAGTTCTGGCTGATGTGGCTCGCATTCTGGCTCAGGCTTCGATTTCGATCGGGTCCATGTTCCAGGAGCCGGCTGGCGAACAGGCCGATATCATCTTCCTGACGCACGAAGCGCGTGAAGGTGCCATCAATGGCGCGATCAGCCAGATTCAGAATTTGCCTTTTGTACAGTCTGCCGTGACCCGTTTGCGCGTGGAGAATCTGTAATGAATTACGTATCCACCCGTGGCGGCATGAAGGCGCAGCCATTCTCGGACATCTTGCTGGAAGGCTTGGCTCCGGATGGCGGTTTGGCCATGCCAGAAAGCTACCCTCAAGTCAGTGCAGAAACGCTGGAATCCTGGCGCGCACTGAGCTACCCCGAACTGGCCGCCAAAGTGCTGGGTTTGTTTGTCACCGATATTCCGGCTGATGAACTGTCCGCCTTGACGGCACGTGCTTATGCACCCGGCGTGTTCGACAGCGAGCAGGTTGTACCGGTCAAGGAGCTGGAACCCGGTTTCTCCTTGCTGGGCTTGTCCCAAGGTCCAACCCTGGCATTTAAAGACATGGCCATGCAGTTTCTGGGCCAGGTTTTTGAATACGTGCTGACACAGCGCAACAGCACCTTGAACATTGTGGGCGCCACTTCCGGCGACACGGGTTCGGCGGCTGAGTACGCTTTGCGCGGCAAGCGTGGCGTCAGCGTGTTCATGCTCTCGCCTTACGGCCGCATGAGCGCTTTCCAACGCGCCCAGATGTACTCCTTGCAAGACGAAAACATCCATAACCTGTCGGTAAAGGGTGTGTTCGATGATTGCCAGGATATCGTCAAGGCTTTGGCAGGCGATTTGCAGTTCAAGTCCCAGTGGCACCTGGGTGCCGTGAACTCCATTAACTGGGCACGTATTTCCGCTCAAGTGGTGTACTACTTCTGGGGCTGGCTGCGCAGCACGAATCAGGCTGGTCAAAAGGTCTCGTTTGCGGTTCCTTCGGGCAACTTCGGCAATATTTTGTCGGGTCACATTGCTCGCCAGATGGGTCTGCCTATCGCCAAGCTGGTTCTGGCCACCAACGAAAACAACGTGCTGGAAGAGTTCTTCCGCACGGGCATTTATCGCCCGCGTGGTTCCGAGCAAACTTACGCTACGTCCAGCCCGTCCATGGATATTTCCCGCGCCTCCAACTTCGAGCGCTTTGTGTTTGATCTGCTGGGCCGTGATGGCAGCAAGGTCAAGGCACTGTGGGAACAGTTGAGCAAAGAAGGCCAGTTCGACCTGAGCGAGCATCTGCCACGCCTCCAGGAAGAGTTCGGCTTTGTGGCCGGTGCCAGTTCGCACCAGGATCGTCTGAACACGATTGCCCAGGTGAATCAGCAGTACCAGACTCTGATCGACCCGCACACGGCGGACGCCGTCAAGGTGGCTCAGAACTTCCGCGAAGAAGGCATCCCCATGCTGGTGCTGGAAACCGCGCTGCCTGCCAAGTTCTCCGAGACGATTGAAGAAGCGATTGGTCAGCCTGCGCCAGTGCCTGAGCACTTGCGTGGTCTGGCAGATTTGCCGCAAAAAGTGGTCGTGATGGATGCGGATGTTGCTCAGGTGCGCCGCTACATCGAAGAACACGCTCCCACCTGATGTCGCTCGTTGCGCCGGATGTTTGTCCGGTGCAACCATAGCGGCCAGGTAGTAGTTTCAAACCCCGATTTTGATATTCCTGCTGGTCTGACTGATATTCAGTTTGCTACGCAGGAAAGCAGAAATCGGGGTTTTTGCGTTTTTGGCCGGTTTTCCGCAAGACTGGCAGAGCGGCGGTTTCGCCGCCAACTGAACTTTTTCTATCAGGTCTTCATCAAAAAAACACGATATGCGGGCATGATGTCTATGGCCTTTGGTATAGGCAGATAGGCGGCTCGTCTATCGAACATAGAGAAAGGATAGAAAGATCATGAGTAAAACGACTCACGTTAAATTACGCCCTCTGGAGCGCGAAGACTTGCGCTTTGTGCACTTGCTGGACAATAACGCCAGCGTGATGCGCTACTGGTTTGAAGAACCTTATGAAACCTATGGCGAGCTGGCGGCTCTGTACGACGAGCACATTCACGATCAGCGCGAACGCCGCTTTGTGGTGGAGTGGGAAGGGCAGCCATCGGGCGTAGTGGAGCTGGTGGAAATTGATTATGTACACCGCCGGGCTGAATTCCAGATCATTATTGCGCCAGAGTTTCAGGGCAAGGGGATTGCCTCGCGGGCGACCAAGCTGGCTATCGAATACGGTTTTGGGGTGTTGAACCTGTACAAGATCGTGCTGATTGTGGACAAGGAAAACCACAAGGCTATCCATATCTATCAGAAGTTTGGTTTCCAGGTGGAAGGCGAACTCAAGCATGAGTTCTTCATTAACGGCCAGTATCGGGATGTGGTGCGTATGTGCTTGTTCCAGCCGGAGTTTTTGGCGGCTCATAAGCCAGCGCAGACTTTGCTGACGCCCTTGGCGCAATAATGCCTTGCCGTAATAGCCCTTGTTTTGAAGGGATGCTAAGCGCGGTCCTGGTGTATGGCCGTATTCCTTGGCATGACTCTGTTTGATTGCCTGGGCGCGTGCTGAGCGTGTACCAGTTTGCTCAGTCGTGGCTCTTATAAATGTGCCGCTTTCAGACCGCTGCGCACAGCGCCTTCCAGCACACCGGGGTAGCCGGTATCGGTCCAGTCGCCCGCCACACGAATGGCTGGCCACGGTGTCGTTACCGAAGGACGGCGCAGGCCGGGAACGGCTGCAAAGGTGGCTCGCTTTTCGATAATCAGCTCGCTGGCTCGTACCGCTGGCATGGGTTTCAGATGCCGGGTTTGGCTGCGTACCTGTTCGATAATCGCGGCAATCGCTTGCTCGCGGTCCAGTGCTTGCAGGCGCACAGCGTCGCTGATGACGATTCCCACCAGCGTTTCGCCGCTACCCGGTTTCAGGGCACTGTGATCAAACAGCCATTGCCCGCCGCTGCCACTGCTATCGTCCAGCATCATCATGGAATGGGGCAGGTTCCAGGCGTGCTCCAGTTCCAGATACAGGGTGGCGATAGGGACATAGCTGAACGCCTCCAGATCCGCCAGCAGTTGTTCGCTGGCTGGGTTGCTGGGCAGGCTATGCAGCAGGCGCGCAGCTTGTACGGGCGGACAAGCCACAATGGCTGCATCAAACTGCAGGCCGTCAATTTGCACACCCGCTTCTGTCAGTTCCAGCCTCTGCACCCGGTGGCCCAGTTGTAGCTGAATATCGCGCAAGGCGGATTCGCACCAGAGCTGGCTTAAGTCAGTCAGCGGGATCAAGGTTTGGCTGGCTTGTCGGGGACCGCCCAGGCTATCGCGCAGCACATGGGCGAACAGTTGAGCGCAGGCCTGCTCAATAGGCGTATTCATGGCGGCTACGCATAGCGGTTGCCAGAACAGGCGGATGACATGGTTGTCTTGCTTGTGCTGCTCTAAAAGCTGCAACACCGTCAGACCTTTCGGGGTGTGCCATTGTTGCTTCATCAGCCAACGGCAAAACCGGGCCAGCTTGATTTTTTGCGACCAGTCCAGGCCTTGGGCACCCAGCAGGCCGGTCAATAAATGAAAAGGGGCGGGCAGGGGCCGATTGCGCAGACGAAAATGCCCGTCGGCCGAGATCACGTCCAGATCTTTGCGTTCCAGCCGGGACGCTTCGTCCAGCCCGATTTCCCCCATCAAACCCAAAATGACGGAGTAGGCCCCCAGCATGATGTGCTGGCCGTTATCAGTATCGCGCCCCAGATTGGGACTGTGTATGCGGCGGGCACGTCCGCCTATGTGACGCGAGGCTTCAAAGACACTGGCCTGATGGCCCAGGGTCTTCAGTCGCCAGGCGGCGGCACAACCTGCCCAGCCCGCTCCGATAACGGCGACCTTCATCGGCCCAGTTTGCGTTGCAAGCTACGTCCGCCTGAGACCCAGGTTTTCCAGGCCAGCCAGAACTTGCGAATGGGCGTCAGTGAAATACGCTGTTCCAGCACATGCCAGCGATCATTGGCAATTTCCACCAGCAGGGCATGGTAGATGGCAGCCATCAACAGGCCGGGGCGTTGTGCGCGGCGGTCAACAGCAGGCAGGGCGCGCATGGCTTGTCGGTACAGATCCTGGGCGCGCTCGGTTTGAAAAGCCATCAGGGCCTCGAAGCGTTCCGAGTGCTGCTGATCCAGAATCTCGTGGGGCGATACGCCAAATTTGTCCAGATCTTCCTGCGGCAAGTAGATACGACCACGACGAGCGTCATCGCCTACATCACGGATGATATTGGTCAGTTGAAATGCCAGGCCCAGTTTTTGCGCATAGTCGCTGGTCTGTTCCTGGGTTTGGCCAAAAATACGCGCCGACAGCAAACCCACCACGCTGGCGGCGTGCCAACAGTAGCGTTCCAGTTCGCTCCAGCTTTGGTAGCGCACCTGATCCAGATCCATTTCCATGCCGTCGATTACGGCCAGGAGCTCGTCCTGGGGTAGACCAAACGCTTCAATATGAGGCGCCAGAGCCTGCATCACCGGGTGATGGGCGCGGCCTTCGTACAGGTCAGCGACTTGCGTGCGCCACCACACCAGCTTCATGCGGGCGACCGATTCCTCGTGAACCTCGTCCACCACGTCATCAACTTCGCGGCAAAACGCATAAAGCGCCGTGATTGCGCGGCGGCGTTCAGGCGGCAGAAACAAAAAGGCGTAGTAAAAACTGGAGCCGCTTTGGGCTGCCTTGTTCTGACAATACTCGTCTGGGCTCATGGACGTTCAGGGTCGGTAAGGGGTACGGCTCAGGCCGCGGGCAATCAGGCGTAGCCAGTCCAGGCGGGACAGGGTGGGGCGATGGCTGAAGACATCAAACTGTACCGCTTCCAGGCGCTCCAGAATACGCAGGCCACCCAGGACCATCATTTTCAGCTCCAGGCTGATGCGTCCTGGCAAGTGCGATGCTAGCAACAGCCCGGCCTGCAGGCGCTGACGGGCATCCGTCACCAGCAACTGCATCATTTCCTGCCAGCGTGCATCAGCCTCGGGCTGACGCAGCAATTGGCTGCGGGCCTGGATGTAATCATCATCCAGATCGTATTGGGCCAACAGGTCTTGCGGGATGTAGACACGATTCTTGTGCCAGTCCAGCGCCACGTCCTGCCAGAAATTAACCAGTTGCAGCCCTGTACAGGTGGCGTCGGCCATCTCGACCAGCTCCGGGCTGTGGGCATCATATAAATGCAGCATCAGGCGGCCAACGGGGTTGGCCGAGCGCGTACAGTAATCCAGCACCTGGGCCATATCGCTGTAGCGATGAGTGGTGACATCCTGGCGAAACGCGGACAGCAAATCCAGAAACGGTTTAAGTGGCAACTGGAAGTTGCTGATGCTGCTGGCCAGGGGAACAAAAATGGTGCTGTGTGGGGTATCAGCCAGAACGGGCTGATGATATTGCAGTTGTTCTATTCCGGCTTCGAACTGCGCGAGCAGTTCCAGGCGCTCGGCAGCGCTTAAATCGCCTTCATCAGCAATGTCGTCGGCGCTGCGGGCAAAACGATAAATATCGATGACCGGTCGGCGTAGCCGACGAGGTAGCAGTACCGAGGCGACAGGGAAGTTTTCATAGTGCTCGATAGACATAGTCCGCCAGTATACGGCTTTCGTTTCCACTAGGGCTGGTTTAGACTTTCGTATTGCTTCGGGGAGAACCATGCCACGTCCTATCTCGGCCACCATTCATATTGCGTCACTGCGTCACAATCTCGATATGGTTATTCAGAGCCTGAATAACGCCACGGCTCCATCTGGCGTGAAACGGCCCCATATCTGGGCCGTCATGAAGGCCAATGCTTACGGTCATGACATCGAAAATGCCGTGCGTGCTTTCAGTGCCGCCGAAGGCATGGCGATGCTGGATTTGAAAGAGGCCATTCGCTGTCGCGCTGCGGGCTGGACCGGCCCTATCATGCTGCTGGAAGGTTTTTTCCAGCCAGAGGATTTAGAGGTGCTGGCCGAGTTTGGTCTGACCACTGTTATCCATTGCCACGAGCAGCTCAAGATGCTGGAGCAGTGGAAAGGCGGGGTAGCCTTGAACGCCATGGTCAAGCTCAATAGCGGCATGAACCGCCTGGGTTTCAGCGTGGATGATTACCCCGCTGCCTTCGAGCGCGCCCAGCGTCTGCAAAAAGCGGGCAAGCTGGGTACGGTCGGTCGCATGACGCACTTTGCGCGCGCGGATGACAATATCGACGCCACGCTGGAGCAGATTCGCTGCTTTAACCGGATTACCGATGGTT
Organism: Alcaligenes parafaecalis; assembly: GCF_026344135.1. Classification (NCBI taxonomy): domain Bacteria; kingdom Pseudomonadati; phylum Pseudomonadota; class Betaproteobacteria; order Burkholderiales; family Alcaligenaceae; genus Alcaligenes; species Alcaligenes parafaecalis. Next base: position 488,337 of record NZ_JAPKNA010000003.1, read on the forward strand.
TGCCCGGCCCGGTCAGTGTGTGCAACTCTGCCGCGACCTTGAGCCCCGATCTGGGTGCGTACATGCCCTCGGGCCCGGATCACTGGGTACGTCCCGGTATCTGTCTGTACGGCAGCTCCCCCTTTGCAGAGAGCAGTGCCGATGATTTTGGCCTGCAGCCGGGCATGACCCTGGCCGCTGAGCTGATCAGCGTGCGCGGCGTCAAGCAGGGCGAGGGCATTGGTTACGGCCACACCTATATTGCCGAGCAGGCCATGCGCATCGGCGTGGTGGCTTGCGGCTATGCCGATGGTTACCCGCGTCATGCGGGAACCGGCACCCCCATTACCGTCAACGGTGTACGTACCCGTTTGCTCGGTCGTGTCTCCATGGACATGTTGGCAGTAGACCTGACCCCGGTGCCCGCCGCCGGAGTAGGCAGTCAGGCGGTGTTGTTCGGTCAAGGCGGGCCCAGTGTGGATGAGGTTGCTGCAGCAGCGGGAACCCTGGGCTACGAATTGATTTGTGCGGTGGCACCCCGTGTGCCGCGCATCATCCAGGATTAACACCACCAAGGCATAGCCATGAAAAATAAATGTGTATTAATTACCGGCGCTACCAAAGGAATCGGCTGGGCAATCAGCCAAAGGCTGGCCGATGCCGGGGCCCACGTTGTGGGTCTGGCCCGTCACACGGAGAATATTGATTTCCCCGGTTATCTGTATTCCTGCGATTTGAGCAATGCAGGCGAGACCGAAGAAATGCTGCGTGTCATCCGTGAAAAGTATCCCGTGGATGCTGTCGTGAATAACGTCGGTGTCGTCGCCCCCGAGCCTATCGGCCAGGTGGACCTGGGTAATCTTTACCAGGTGTTTGACCTGAATGTGAGGGTGGCGGTGCAAGTGGCCCAGGCCTTCATCCCTTCGATGAAAGCGCGCAAGGAAGGCCGTATCGTCAATATTTGCAGTCGTGTGGTGCACGGCGGTTCCGACCGCACCAGCTATGCCGCCGCCAAAAGTGCCTTGCTGGGTTGTACCCGCACCTGGGCGCTGGAACTGGCACCTTATGGCATTACCGTCAATGCGGTCTCTCCTGGTCCGATCGAAACCGAAATGTTCCGTGCCAATCACCCCGTTGGTAGCGAGGCCGAGCAGCGCAGCTTGTCTTCCATTCCTTTGGGACGTTTTGGGCAGGCCGCGGAAGTCGCCGCTGCTGTCACTTTTTTGCTCAGCGATGAAGCTGCGTATATCACCGGCCAGAATCTGGGCGTAGATGGCGGCGGCAGTTTGGCCGGACGCTAAGGAAACATTATGGCCACCAGTACTCGTGCGGCCCGTAAGGCCAAAGTTGTATTTGTTTGCACAGAGTGCGGGGCAGATACACCCAAATGGGCGGGCAAGTGCCCGGCCTGCGGGGCGTGGAACAGTTTGCAGGAAACGGTGGAGGCCCCGGCTTCGGCAAGTGCCCACCGCTTTGCGTCTCTGGCCGGGTCTAGTCCGGTCCAAAGCTTGTCTGATGTACAGGCGCGGGAATTGCCGCGTGTGCCGACTGGCATAGGCGAGTTCGACCGTGTGTTGGGCGGTGGCCTGGTGGAAGGGGGCGTCATCCTGATTGGGGGCGATCCCGGTGTTGGCAAGTCCACGCTGCTGCTGCAGGCGATGGCGGCCTTGGCCCAGCAAACCAAAGTGTTGTACGTGACGGGTGAGGAATCCGCCGAGCAGGTTGCCTTGCGTGCCCGTCGTCTGGGCGTGCCTACTGAAGGCGTGGACTTGCTGGCCGAAATTCGCCTGGAGTCCATCACTCAGGCCTTGCAGTCGCATCAACCCAGTGTGGTGGTGATCGACTCGATTCAAACTCTGTATTCGGATCAGCTCAGTGCTGCACCGGGCTCGGTATCGCAGGTGCGCGAGTGTGCGGCCCAGCTTACCCGTTTGGCCAAGCAAAGCGGCACATCCATGATCTTTATCGGTCACGTCACTAAAGATGGGACGCTGGCCGGGCCACGAGTGCTGGAGCATATCGTGGATACGGTGCTGTATTTTGAGGGCGATACGCATTCGTCCTTCCGTATGGTGCGCGCGTTCAAGAACCGTTTTGGCGCTGTGAACGAACTGGGCGTGTTCGCCATGACGGAAAAGGGTTTGAAGGGGGTTAGCAATCCTTCGGCTCTGTTTCTGTCGCAGCATTCCCAATCGGTGGCCGGTTCCTGCGTGATGGCGACACAGGAGGGCACACGGCCCTTGCTGGTGGAAATTCAGGCCCTGGTGGATACCGCACATGTCCCGAATCCCCGGCGCCTGTCTGTGGGGCTGGAAAGCTCACGGCTGGCCATGTTGCTGGCGGTGATGCACCGCCATGCTGGCGTGGTCACCTATGACCAGGACGTATTTGTGAACGCCGTCGGTGGCGTAAAAATTACCGAGCCAGCCGCCGACTTGGCTGTTTTGCTGGCTATTTTGTCTTCCCTGAATAATCGTCCCTTGCCGCGAGGCTTGGTGGTATTCGGTGAAATTGGCCTGGCCGGTGAAATACGTCCGGCCCCGCGTGGGCAGGAGCGTTTGCGCGAAGCGGCCAAGCTGGGTTTCAGTATTGCTCTGATTCCTAAAAGCAATGCTCCGCGTCAGCCCGTTGAAGGCCTGGAAATCTGGGCGGTAGACCGGGTCGAAGACGCGGTCGAGCGTCTGCGCAACCTGTAATCGCCATGACAAGTATTGAATTGATCCTGGCCTGTTTGCTGGGAGGCGCGCTTATTGGCTATGCCGGGGGCGTCCTGGGAATTGGCGGTGGCTTGTTGGCGATTCCGTTGCTGGGGCTGATTCTGGGTATGGACCAGCAAACGGCTCAAGGCACGGCCTTGATTATGGTGGTGCCCGCTGTCTTGTTGACCGTGCGCCAGTACCATCGCCGCAACCATATTGATTTTCGGCGGGCCGCGCTGGGGGCGATCTCCTCCATCATCTTTACCTGGTTGGGGGCGCGTCTGGCATTGGGTATGGACGCAGTCTTGCTGCGCCGTATCTATTCCGTGTTTGTAATGGCGATTGCCCTGTACTATTTCGACCAAAGTCTGGGCTTTTCCCGCCGACTGCGTAGTAGTACACGCCCACGCCCAGACCCCGAATCCTTCGGACAGGCTTGGTACATTGCTGTTGGCATGATGGCCGGTTTGGCCGGGGGCGTATTTGGGGTGGGTGGTGCTGTCCTGGTGGTGCCCTTCTTGACCAGTCGCATGGGTTACAGCCAAACGGGAGCACAAGGCCTGGCCTTGTCCATGATCATTCCTGGCACTCTGGTCGCTTTGGCGACCTACGCCTTCCATGGTCAGGCTACCTGGCAGGTCGGGATACCGATGGCAATAGGCAGCCTGATGCTGGTGCCTTTCGGGGTACGTCTGGCGTATCGCTTGCCCGAGAACCGCCTGAAGTTTATTTTTGCCTGCATGCTGGTACTGATCATGGCTTTGTTGCTGGCCCGTGCCTAAGGAGCTGCTGTGAACGCGACGCCCGAAACTGTTTACGCCTTGCCCGGTGGCGGCACTTTGTTAGCGCCGGAGCTGGCCAATCAACTGGACTTGGCACCCCAGGCTCTGCAAGCGTGGTTTGATGCAGCTTCCTACGGCGATCAGGCCAGTAAAGTCGGGCAGGGCGGTCGTCAGGCTGCCTGGTTTGTGAACGGGCCATTCGGGCAAGCGGTATTGCGTCATTACCGCCGTGGGGGGCTGGTGGCTCGCTTTAATGAGTCCACCTATCTGTGGCAAGGTGCCTCCCGTACTCGCAGTTGGCGAGAATTTCAGGTGATGTCTTATTTGCACAACAAGGGTTTGGCGGTGCCTAAAGTGCTGGCGGGCGCGTGGTGGCGGCAGGGTTTTTGGTACCATGCGGCCCTGATAAGCCAGCGGGTGCCCAATGTGCAGCCTTTGACTCTGTGCCTGGATCGTGCCTCCCCCGAAGCGGTCGCGCGCGAGATTGTCCGCATGCACCAATTCGAGGTTTGGCACGCTGACCTTAACGCCTACAATATTTTGCTGGATGCGAATGACAAAGTCTGGCTGATCGATTTTGACCGTGCACGACAGGGGCCAGTCAGCCCCGCCCAGGCGCTGGGGAATGTGCAACGTCTCAGACGATCTTTGCTCAAAGTGTGTGGGCCGCAGGGCGATCAGTGGTGGCAGCAGATGTTTTCTGCTTACCGTCACGAAACGCAGCGCTAATTACGACTACGGGCTTTAAAAAAGCTTTATCATCTCGCCTTTTGGGTTTTTCGCTTTCGATAGGAAGGGGACTCGTGATGTCTTTTGGGATGAACACACCACAGGTACTCGCCGGCCTGCTGGCCGCTGCTGCCATCATGCCTGTTGCACAGGCACAAAATCAGGTTGTTAACGTCTATAACTGGGCTGAATATACGGCCCCCGACACCTTGTCCGGCTTTCAGAAAGCCACGGGCATTACCGTGCGTTATGACGTTTACGACAATAACGACACCTTGCAAGCCAAGTTGTTGACGGGTAAATCGGGTTATGACGTGGTGGTTCCCTCCACGCATTACGCAGCGCGACAGATCGAAGGTGGTTTGTTCCAGAAGCTGGATAAGAGTCAGATTCCCAACTGGTCCCATCTGGACCCGGACATCATGGCCTTGCTCTCCGATGTGGACCCCGGTAATGAATACCTGATTCCCTGGGGCTACGGCACCAATGGCTTGGGCTACAACGTCACCAAAGTCAAAGAAATCATGGGTGAGCAGGTGGACCTGGGTAACTGGGACATGCTGTTCAAACCTGAAAATGCCGAGAAGCTGAAAGGCTGTGGTATCTCCATCCTGGACGAAGCCGCCCAGGTATTCCCGGCCGTGCTGCACTACATTGGCAAAGATCCCAACAGCAGCAATGAAGCTGATTACCGCGAGGCCCTGGACCTGCTCAAGCAGATCCGTCCTTACGTGCGTCAATTCAGCTCTTCCGGTTATATCGACGAGCTGGCTGCGGGTGATTTGTGCATGGTCTACGGATTCTCCGGCGATGTCATGATCTCGGCCGACCGTGCGCGTCAGGCGAAAAAGCCATACGCCATCGACTACTACATTCCGCAAGGCGGGGCGCCGGTCTGGTTTGACACCATGGCCATCCCCAAGAGCGCGAATAATGTGAAAGAGGCTCACGCCTTTATCAACTACATTGAAACGCCGGAAGTCCATGCCGCGATTACCAACACCATGTTCTACCCGAACGCCAATAAAGATGCGCGCGAGTTCGTGGTCAAGGAAGTGGCCGATAACCCCATGATTTACCCTTCGCCCGAAGTCTCCAAGACTTTGTTCGTCATCAAACCACAGCCATTGAAGGTGCAGCGTCTGCAAACGCGCCTGTGGGCTGAACTCAAGTCTGGACGTTAAGGCATCATGCAAGATATCCGTACCGGAACCTCGCCCTGGATGGACGGCGAGGATGCATTCGTACGTGTGGACGAAGTTGTCAAAATCTTCGGCGACACGGTGGCTGTTCAGTCCGTCAGTCTGGACGTAGCCCGTCACGAAATATTTGCACTGCTGGGCAGCTCGGGCAGTGGCAAGTCCACCTTGCTGCGCATGCTGGCAGGTTTTGAAGAGCCGACTTCCGGTCGGATTTACCTGGATAACGAGGACATTACCGACCTGCCGCCTTATCGGCGGCCGGTCAATATGATGTTTCAGTCCTATGCGCTGTTCCCGCACATGTCGGTCGAGGCCAATGTGGCCTTTGGCCTGAAGCAGGAAGGCGTGCCCCGCAATGAAATCCACGAGCGCGTGTTCGAGGCGCTGGATCTGGTGCAGATGGCGGGTTTCTCACGCCGCAAGCCCAATCAATTGTCGGGTGGTCAGCAACAGCGTGTTGCCCTGGCGCGTAGCCTGGTCAAACGTCCCAAGCTGCTCTTGCTGGACGAGCCCATGTCCGCCCTGGACAAGCAGATTCGTCAGAAAACCCAGATTGAACTAGTCAAGATTCTGGAGCGCGTGGGTGTGACCTGCATCATGGTGACCCACGACCAGGAAGAGGCCATGACCATGGCCAGCCGACTGGCCGTGATGTCAGACGGGCAGATCATCCAGTCCGGTACGCCTTACGACGTGTATTCCTTCCCGAACTCGCGCTTTGTGGCGGGCTTTATCGGTTCCACCAATCTGTTCACCGGCGTGGTGACGGTGGACGAGCCTGACCACGTTCATATCGAGTGCGAAGAATTAAGCCGACCCTTGTATGTCAGCCACGGAATCAGCGAACCGCTGGGCATGGACGTGTATGTGTCTGTCCGTCCCGAGCAGATCAAGGTGAGTCGTGAGTTGCCTTCCGAAGACACCAACTGGGGCCACGGCATTGTGACCCACGTGTCCTGGATGGGCAGCTACACCCGCTACCAGATTCGTCTGGATGCGGGCATGCTGATCGAAGCGCAAATGCCTAGTGGCACTTTGGCCCAGCCAGATGCTCCCGGCGTGGACGAAGAAGTCTACGTGTCCTGGTCCGACGACAGCGCAACGGTACTGAGCACATGAAGAACCTGTCCTGGCGCAAACTGCTGCCCACCAGTCGCACGCTGGTGGTCGCACCCACATTCCTGTGGATGATCCTGTTTCTGCTGGTGCCGTTTTTGCTCGTGTTCAAGATCAGTTTTGCCGATCTTGATTTCGGGGTGCCGCCGTATACGCCCTTGGCCCAGTTTGCCGAGGAAAGCATTTCCTTTGTCTTGAACCTGCGCGGCTATATTCTGCTGTTCAGCGACAATCTGTATTTGGCCACCTACGTCAGTTCGCTGAAGATGGCTGCTGTCACCACGATCTTTTGTATCCTGATCGGCTACCCGGTGGCTTACTACATTGCGCGGTCCTCTCCGGCCGTGCGCAGCCTGCTTTTACTGGCGGTGATTCTGCCGTTCTGGACCTCCATGCTGCTGCGCGTCTATGCCTGGGTAGGCATTTTGCGTGGTGATGGCCTGCTCAATCAGGTCTTGCTATGGATCGGGATTATTGATGCGCCGCTGGAAATCTACCGCACCGACCTGGCTGTCTATATCGGTTTGATCTACGCCTATCTGCCGTTTTTCATTCTGCCGCTGTACGCCAATCTGGTGAAGCTGGATATGCGCATGCTGGAAGCCGCTTACGATCTGGGCGCCCGTCCCTGGTCGGCCTTCTGGCATATCACTTTGCCCATGTCCATGTCCGGCGTGATTGCCGGTGCCATGCTGGTGTTTATCCCGGCAGTGGGCGAGTACGTGATTCCGGAAATGCTGGGCGGGGCCGATACCCTGATGATGGGGCGCGTCATGTGGACCGAGTTCTTCAATAACGCAGACTGGCCCATGGCCGCTGCCGTGACTTGCGTGATGGTCTTGCTGTTGATCATTCCTTTGATTTTCTTCCAGTACAGCCAGATGCGACAAATGGAAGCGCAACGGGGAGGCCGCTCATGACCAAGCCTAATCCTTGGCTGCGTGCCATCGTCCTGACAGTGGGCTTCGGTTTTCTATACATACCGATTCTGTTCCTGATCGTCTTTTCATTTAATGAATCGGCCATCATGACGTCCTGGTCGGGTTTTTCCTTCCGCTGGTACGAGTCCCTTTTTCAGGACAAGGCTTTGCTGAGCGCCGCCAAGCTTTCTTTCCTGATTGCTGTGCTGACCGCCACTATGGCCACCATTCTGGGTACCTGGGCCGCGTATGTGCTGGCCCGCATGGGGCGCTTCAAGGGCTTTGCTCTGTACATTGGTTTGGTCAGCGCACCGCTGGTCATTCCGGAAGTGGTGTTGGGCATTTCCCTGCTGCTGATGTTTGTGGAATTGAACTCCCTGTTTGGCTGGCCGGAACAGAACGGTATTTTCACGATCTGGGTCGGGCATGTAGTCTTGTGTACCGCCTATGCCACCGTGATTCTGCAATCGCGCATGCGTGAGCTGGATCGCTCCCAGGAAGAAGCGGCGCTGGATCTGGGCGCGACTCCCCTGAGAGCGTTTTTCCAGGTTGTCCTGCCTTCGATCGTACCGTCCTTGATGGCGGCCTGGTTGTTGGCCTTTACCCTGTCGCTGGACGATGTGGTGATTGCCTCCTTCCTGTCCGGTCCGGGCTTTACCACTTTGCCGGTGGAAGTGTTTTCGCGCGTACGCTTGGGCCTCAAGCCCGAGATCAACGCTTTGGCAACCCTGCTTATTCTGGTGATCGGTATTTTTGTGGTGGTTGCCAGTCGTTTGCAGGCACGCCGCGAGCGTCGCGCCTGATTGATAAGGAGTATTGCCGTGTTCACGATGTATGGTTTGAAAAATTGCAGCACCTGCCAAAAGGCGATGGCCTGGTTTGAGCAAAACGGTCTGCCCTTGAACTTTGTGGATTACCGCGAACATCCCTTGGACGCAGCCCGCTTGCAACAATGGGCGCAGGAGCTGGGTGGCTGGCCCAAGCTGGTCAACCGTGCATCCATGACCTGGCGTAATCTGCCTGCGGAACGTAATGAGCCCCAGGACGATGCCCAATGGTTGGCCTTGATTGCCGAGTTTCCAGCGCTGGTGCGCCGCCCCTTGCTGATTACGTCTGAGGGCGAGGCTAGCGTGGGTTTCAACGAAGGCAAGTTTGCCGCTCGTTTTCTTAAATAAACCAAGGGGGGCCAAGCCCCCCGATTCTTTTATATCTGCCATGTACACACAGTCCGAACTTAAACAACAGGTGGCCCAGGCCGCGGTTGACTACGTCCTTCCTTTCCTGACCCCTGATTCCATTCTGGGTGTGGGTACGGGTTCCACGGTGGATCTGTTTATTGATGCCTTGGCCGCACATAAACAGGCCTTCAAGGCTGCCGCCTCCAGCTCCGAGCGCTCGACGGCTCGCCTGCAAAGTCTGGGCATTGAAGTGCAAGACCTGAACACCATCGAACGCATGGATTGGTATGTGGACGGTGCCGACGAAATCGATGCGGCTCTGAACATGACCAAGGGCGGTGGCGGTGCACTGACCCGTGAAAAAATCGTGGCCTCGGTCTCGGACAAATTCCTGTGCATCGTGGACGACTCCAAGCTGGTTGAGCGCCTGGGTGCATTCCCTTTGCCCGTAGAAGTCATCCCCATGGCCAAGAACGCCGTGGCACGCCAGTTGCGTGCTTTGGGTGGCAATCCGGTGGAGCGTACGGGCTTTGTGACCGATAACGGTGGCCTGATTCTGGACGTGTCCGGTTTGTCGATTGCCGACCCCGCCGCTCTGGAAGCCCAGATCAACAATATGCCCGGTGTGGTGTGTTGTGGTCTGTTCGCGATTGCCCCGGCCAGCGTGGCTTTGATTGCCGGTCAACAGGGTGTGCGTACCCTGTCTGGTGACGGTTTCTGAATTTTAATGTCTCTGTCATAATCGGTGCTTAATCTATCCACGGATTAAGCGCTGGCGCGAGCCATTTTGCTGTTACAGAAGGCCACTATGAACGAACATACCAATAAGCAGTTTCACTCCGATCTGGAGGCCACCCGTTCGCTGTTCTTGCAGATGGGCGGTATTGTTGAATCTATGGTTCGCAGTGCGACCGAAGCCCTGCAAACTGGGGATATGTCGCTGGTTGACCAGGTTCGCGAGCGTGAAAAAGAAATCAACCGCCTGGAAGTGGAGATTGACGAGCGCATCACCAACCTGATCGCCCGTAATCAACCTACCGCCATTGACCTGCGTATGTTGCTGTCCATCTCCAAAATGCTGACCGATATGGAACGCTGCGGGGACGAGGCAGAGCGCATCGCCAAGATGGCTCGCCGTCTGCACGAAGGCACCGCTGGCTACGAGCCTGTGGTGGAGCTGCGTCACATGAGCTCTTCAGTTGCTGGCATGATCAATGATGTGCTGGACGCCTTCGCGCGCCAAGACGCCGTGCACGCGGCACAGATTGTGCGCAGCGACAAGGAAGTGGATCGTGAATGGAAGGGTTCGCTGCGTCACATCATCACTTACATGATTGAAGACCCACGCACGATCTCGCACTCCATTGACCTGATCTTTATCGCCCGTGCACTGGAGCGCATTGGTGACCACGCCAAGAATATGGCTGAACGTGTGATCTACATGGTACGTGGTGACGATGTGCGTCATACCGGTGTGAAGAACACCGAACGCACTGCACGTGGTGAGCCTTTGCCAGAACCAGAATCCGACGAAAAAATCTGATTCTGATCCAGGCCTTTTGGCTTCAAGCCCTGCATGATTTTATGCAGGGCTTGTTTGCTTTTGGAACGATGAAAAAGTAGCTGCTCTTTGATTGACGGACAGGACGAGGTCTCAGAAGCCTAAGCCATAGCCTTGCAGTGCTTGCCCAGGGTAGAACTGGGTGCGGACGGCGACTGCATCGTGCACCGTAATTGCCGCAGGCGAATCCAGCCAGGGCGGTGTCAGTGTGGGCATGGCCAGTAAAAAACCTTGTACGCCGTGCGCGCCAGATTGGCGAACGAACTCCAGATCAGCCTCGTCCTCTACGCCTTCAATCACCACATATGGGCAGTAATCGGCACAGACATTCACCAGGTTGCGTAGCAAGTGCGCAGGCTGTCCAGGGCTGCGTGCTCGCAGCAAAATAGAGCGATCAATCTTGATGATGTCGGCATGAGTCTGCGCCAGAAAGGCCAGGGTGCTATTGCCCGAGCCCGTATCATCCAGGGCAATCCGTACCCCTAAATTTTGTAGCTGGGCAATCAGCCGGAGTGCTGTCGGCTTGTGCGCAATCGTACCGGTTTCCGTGACTTCCAGAATCAGACGTTGGGCCACATCGGGACGGCTATCCAGATAGCTGAACAGGTCTTGCCACCACAAATCATCCTGCAAGGAACCGGCCGACAGATTGGCGCCCAGGCAAAGCGTGGGCTTAGTGCTTAACAGCTCAACCACACTTCCCAAGACGCTGCGATCGAGGCGGGAAATCAGTCCCAATCGCTCCAGGGCGGCAATGGCCTCGGGCAAGGCGTAGTCGGCCCCGCTGGGGTGGCGAATCAGCGCTTCTTCATAAAAGTCTTTGTTCTTGTGCTTGTCACTCAGGTGATAGAGCGGCTGAAAGGCCAGAGCCAGCAGACCGTTTTGCAAATCGTCCAGCATGCGGACCGCCAGGCACATATCGTCCCGGTAGGTCTTGGCCCAAACCTTGTGCCAGGAGGCCAGTGTCGCCGGATGATTGTGAGAGCAGGGGTTGGGAGCCGGAGGGTGAAGCAGGTCCGTGTCGTACTGACGGCTGTCGTAGTGGTAAGCCATCTGGGTATGCAGATAGATACGGTTTTCATCCTGAGTGATGGGGTCGCATTCCAGCGCTGCGCCCAGCAATTGGGCCAAGGCATTGGGATGGGTGCGCTGGAAGCGGCTCTGTTTACCCAAGTGCTTCAAGGCAATCAGGACAAAATCCCCCTGAATAAAGATCTCGTCTGCGCTTAGCCCGCAGTCCAGCAGCCTTTGTTGCACCGTATTCAGCACAAAAGCATGAAACTCGGACCCATACAAAGCCTGTAAGTAGCTGAGATTGACCAGCCACAGGCGTAAGTGGGTCGAGTACTGATCAATCTCGGGTAGGTCTAGGCGGCACATGAACTTCTTTTCCTGTGGGTAAAGCAAGTAAGCGGCTGCGCTGTACAGGGACACGGTAATGGGGGCGTACCGGGTTGCTCAGACAGGGCTTCGAGATAAAGCCCGTCCGGCCATTGGGTAGCTCAGCCAGTATTGGGTCGGCGTAGGGATAGACCAGGGTATGGCGGCTGCATTCTGGAAGGGTATGTCCCGACCAGCGTTATTCCTGTGTTTGTACGGCGCTCCACCCCTTGCCTGGGCACCCCACGCGTCCATCAAGCCAGCCGTGATTTTGTGCCTTAGGAGTGGGAATAACTGTAGAAAATACTCATTTCTTTTGATTTTTGACCAGTCGGAAACGAAAGTATCGTGATGCGTTTCATTTGTTTACGTATTGAGTGGCGCTTGCCGTGAAGGTGGCGATGCTGAAAGGGGGCTGAAAAAAAGCGCTGGAATAAAGAAACCCCTGAGTATGGAGGCCATGCTCAGGGGTTCAGGTGTTTGACCTGGAAGGGGGCTTAGGCGCTGGGAGCGGTAAAGCCGTCAGCCTCTACATCCTTGTCTTCAAACAGATACTGTTCCATCTGTTCTTTCAAATACGAGCGGGCACGGGCGTCAGCCAGGTTCAGGCGGTTTTCATTAACCAGACGGGTTTGCACATCCATCCAGTTGGCCCAGGCTTGTTTGGAGATCGAGTGCCAGATTTTGGTGCCCAGTTCACCGGGGTAGGGTGGAAACTCCAGGCCCTCGGCTTCCTGTTTCAGCTTCACACAGTGAATCATGCGTGCCATATGTGTTCCTTTTCAATCAAATTCTTGGATGGGCGTATTGTACTGAGGGGGGCAGGAGGGTCAAACCGGCTTACAGCTTTTTAATAAAGACCATGCTGTTGCGCGAACGGTTGTAATGCGATTGCTTGCCCTTGGGCAGATCCGAGACGCCGCCCTGTACAAAACCACGTTTGATAAACCAGTGCGAGGTGCGGGTCGTCAGGACAAACAGACGCTTGAAACCCGCCGCACGGGCTTTGGCTTCGGTGTGACGCAGCAAAATTTCGCCTTCGCCCGAGCCTTGCCATTCAGGATGCACGATAAGACAGGCCATCTCGGCCATGCTCTCTGCTTCGTAGGGAATCAGGGCGACACAGCCATAAATAATGCCGTCGTGCTCCAGAACCGTGAATTGCTCCACTTCCCGCTCAATGACAGAGCGGCCGCGTGGCACCAGCGTACCGTCGATCTCCAGGGGTTCAATCAACTGCACAATAGCCCCGACATCGTCCAGATTGGCCGGGCGCAAATCGTCCAGGGTGTCTTCTACCACCATGGTGCCCACCCCATCGTGGGTGAAGATTTCCAGCAAGATGCTGCCGTCTTGCTTGTAGGGCACCAGATGCGCACGGGCAATCCCGCGTTTGACCGCTTGCGAGGCATAGCGCAAGAAGGTGGAGCAGTCCTCGTCCAGCTTGCCCGAGGCCAGCAGGCCATCGGCATCGGCACGGGCCAGTTCCGAATCAATATCCAGATTATTGGAGTGGCCAATATGTTCAGGCGTCAGGAAAATCAGTTTTTCCGCACGCAGCGCAATCGCGGTGCTGGTGGCCAGATCTTCCATGTCCAGGGTAAAAGCCTCGCCAGTTGGGGAAAAACCCAAGGGGGAGAGTAGAATAAGCGCTCCTTGATTCATGATGACGCGCATGGCATCCACATCAAGTTTGCGCACCGAACCCGAATGCTTGAAGTCCAGGCCATCAATGACACCGACCGGACGCGCGGTTACAAAGTTGCCCGAAATAATGCGAATCTGGGCGTGTGACATGGGGGTGTTGGGCAAACCCTGGCTGAAGGCCGCTTCAATATCCAGGCGAATTTCACCGGCGGCTTCTTTGGCGCACTCCAGTGCGACGGCACTGGTGGGCTCGGTACCGCGACCAAATTGTGTGGTCTCGCCTTTCAGGCGCAGTTGCTCATTGACCTGCGGGCGTGAACCATGCACCAGCACCAGCTTGATGCCCAAGGCCGACAGCAGCGACAAATCCGGGATCAGGGTATAGAGCAGTCCATCGTTGATGAGCTCGCCCCCAAAGGCCACTACGAACGTCTTGCCACGAAAGTCGTGTACATAAGGCGCCACTTCCCTGAACCATCGCACAAATTGTGCCTGGGATTCATCCGGTGGTTCGATGGCGTTGTACGAGTCGGGGATGTCTGTGTTCATTGCGGGGGATCTTTGCGTCCAAATGGTTTCAAGCCAAAATTATAATGATGTCTGTACCAGAAACTACCTTTCATGCACGAGTCCGACGAATTGACTGAAAACCCACACTCTTTACCAACAATTTCCTACCCTGATGACCTGCCTGTCAGCGCCCGCCGGGCCGAAATTGCGCAGGCAATCAAAGACCATCAGGTGGTCATTGTGTGTGGTGAAACCGGCTCGGGCAAAACCACTCAATTACCCAAAATCTGTCTGGAGCTGGGCCGTGGCCTGCAGGGCAAGATTATTGGTCATACCCAGCCTCGTCGTCTGGCCGCTACCTCGGTGGCCAAACGTATCGCCCAGGAGCTGCAATCCGAGATTGGTGATTGGGTAGGGTACCAAATTCGCTTTAACGACAAGACCGGGCCACGTTCGGCCATCAAATTGATGACGGACGGGATTTTGCTGGCCGAGTCCCAGCGCGATCCCCTGTTAAGCCGCTACGACACCATCATTATTGACGAGGCCCATGAACGCAGTCTGAACATCGACTTCTTGCTGGGCTTTTTGAAGCAACTGTTGCCACGGCGTCGTGATCTGAAACTGATCATTACCTCGGCCACGATTGATGCCGACCGTTTTGCACAGCATTTTGCCCATAAGGGTAAAGCCGCTCCGGTCATTGAAGTCTCGGGCCGCCTGTACCCCGTCGATATTGTGTATCGCCCGATTCAGGATCCCTCTTTGGTGGATGCCGAAGAGCGTCGCTCCGCCTCGGAAGAAGAACGCGATTTGATGCAGGGCATTGTGGATGCGGTGCAGGAATGTGCGCGGCATGGCATGGGCGATATTCTGGTGTTTTTGCCCGGAGAGCGCGAAATTCGCGAAGCCACTGAAGCGCTGGAGAAAGAAAAACCCATCAATACCGTGATCCTGCCTTTGTTTGCGCGCCTGTCGCAAGCCGATCAGGAACGTATTTTCCGCCCCAAAGGGAATGCCCGCCGCGTCGTGCTGGCGACCAACGTGGCGGAAACCTCGCTGACGGTGCCGGGTATCCGCTTTGTGGTCGATAGCGGCCTGGCGCGGATCAAGCGCTATTCCTGGCGCAACAAGGTCGAGCAACTGCGTATTGAAGCGATCAGCCAGGCCTCGGCCAGCCAGCGGGCAGGGCGTTGCGGTCGTATTGGCCCCGGTATCTGTATTCGTCTTTATGACGAGCAGGACTTCAAGAGCCGTCCTCCCTTTACCGATCCCGAGATTCTGCGTTCCTCGCTGGCCTCGGTGATTCTGCGCATGAAGGCTCTGCATCTGGACGATGTGGAAACCTTCCCCTTTGTGGAACCGCCTACGGGCCGCGCGATTGCCGATGGTTATCAAATCCTGCAAGAGCTGGGTGCACTGGACGAACAGCAGCGCCTGACCAAGGTGGGTCGTTCTCTGGCCAAGCTGCCGGTCGACCCGCGCGTGGCTCGGATGATTCTGGCGGGCCATGAGCATCACTGTTTGACGGAAATGCTGATTGTGGCCTCGGCCATGTCGGTGCAAGACCCACGCGATCGTCCTGTGCACGAGCGGGAAGCGGCCAACCAGGCCCACGCTCGTTTCAATGACGACAAGTCCGAGTTCCTGTCCTATGTGAAGCTGTGGAACTGGCTGGAGGAACTGGGGCAAGAGCAAAGCTCGCAGCGCAAGTTTGCCAATAGCGTCAAACAGGCCCTGCTGTCACCCCTGCGGATTCGGGAGTGGCGTGATGTCCATACTCAATTGCGTAGCCTGGTGCAGGAACAGCATTGGGTGGCGAATCCTTCGGCGGCGACCTACGAGCAAGTGCATCTGGCGCTGTTGACGGGCTTGATCGGCAATATTGGCTACAAGAGCGAAGAAACCGGTATCTATCAAGGTACGCGTGAATTGCGCTTTGTAATTCACCCCGGTTCCAAACTGGTCAAGAAAGCAGGCCGCTGGATTCTGGCGGGCGAGCTGATGGAAACCACGCGCCTGTTTGCTCGTTGTGTGGCCCGTATCGAGCCGCAATGGATTGAAAAAGTCGGTGCCCATTTGCTGCGCAAAACATGGGGCGATCCGCGCTGGGAGAAAAAGGCCGGTCAGGTAGTGGCCAATGAACGTGCCACGCTGTATGGCTTGCTGATTTACAGTGGCCGACGCATTCACTTTGGCCGTATTGATCCGGCACAGTCTCGCGAGCTGTTTTTGCGCCAAGCGCTGGTGCCCGGCGAGATTGAGTCCAACCTGCCTTTCCTGCGTCATAACCGTCAGCAGATTCAGGCAGTTGAACGTCTGGAGCATCAATCGCGTCGCCCCGACATTCTGGTGGACGAGGAACTGATCTACGCGTTTTACGATCAGCGTATCCCGCAGGATGTGTACCAGACGGCCACGCTGGAAAAGTGGTTCAAGGGCTTGTCCAAAGAAGAGGCCAAAGGCCTGGAACTGAACCGCGACGAGCTGATGCAGCACGACGCAGCCGGTATCACCACTGAGGTCTTCCCGCGTTCCGTCGAATGGCAGGGCGTGAAGATGGCACTGGATTATCACTTCGAGCCGGGCTCGGTGCGCGATGGCGTCACCTTAAGCGTGCCCTTGTTTGCCCTGAATCAGATCGAGGCGGCTCGTTGCGAATGGCTGGTGCCCGGCATGCTGAAGGAAAAGGTGCTGGCCTTGTTGAAGTCCTTGCCGCAGCGGATTCGTCGTCATTGCGTGCCCTTGCCGGATTACGCTGCCGCCTTTCATCAACGCTGGTTTGAAAAAGCCTCCGATCCGGGCATGAGCCTGCTGGATGCGATTTCCCAGGATATGTGGCAACAGCTCAAGCAACGGCCCCAACGCAGCGATTTCAAGCCTGAAACCCTGGCGACCCACTTGTTCATGAACTTCCGGGTCATTGATGAGCATGGCCGCATGTTGTCCGGTGGGCGTAATCTGGATCAGCTCAAGGCCGAACATGGCCGTCAGGCCCAGGCGTCCTTCCAGCAGATGGCCGCCAGCGACGAGCAAGTAGCGCAAGTGCTGGATCACGAGCAACTGACTGGCTGGAGCTTTGGTGAGCTGCCGGAGCTCATGGAAATCAAGCGCAAAGGCCGCAGTTTTATTGGCTATCCGGCCTTGATCGACAAGAAAACCCATTGTGATCTGGACGTGTTTGACGACCCGGCCCAGGCCCAGCGCCAGCACCGTCAGGGTTTGCGCCGCTTGTTCCGTTTGGCCCTGCGCGAGCAAGTGCGCTTTCTGGAAAAGAACATTACGGATCTGACCCGTATCAGCATGCTGTACATCAATCTGGGGACGCAGGAACAATTGCGGGACCAGATTATTGATGTGGCCCTGGAGCAGTCCTGCATGATGGAGCCTTGGCCGAAAAACCAGGCCGAGTTTGAGGCACGAGCGCAAGAAGGTCGCAGTCGCTTGGGTCTGGTGGCCCAGGAAGTGGCGCGTCTGGCCGGACAGATTCTGAATGAGTGGAGTGCTGCCCAGAAGAAACTGGCACAAATCAAGGCACATCCCGAGGCCTTGAAAGACATACAGCAGCAATTGAATGCCCTGATGCCCACTTTGTTTTTGGAAAGTAACGAATACGCGCAGTTGGCGCATATGCCGCGCTACTTGAAGGCCGTACAAACTCGGGTGGACAAATTGCGTGCTGATCCGGCCCGCGATCAACGCTTGATGCAGGATATGTCAGTCCTGCTGATGAAGTACCAGCGTGCCGTGGCAGCGCTGAAAGGTGCGACCGATAGCGGTTTGCGGGACTTTCGCTGGATGCTGGAGGAGTTGCGCGTGTCCTTGTTTGCCCAGGAACTGCGCACCCCCATGCCCGTCTCGGTCAAGCGTCTGGAAAAAGCCTGGGCTGCCTTGCAGCGCTAGATTGTTTGTTATTTTGGTATTGGTCGGCAGGGGGCGGGTGATTGTGCGTTTGTTGTTCAGCGAGATGTGAACCAATCGAAACATATTGCCTGCCCTTATTCACCCTGAGCATCGCTTCAGGGTCACCAATGTCTATTGGCTTAAGTACAATTCCATCATGAGCGAAACCACCCCTTCTTTTGTCCATTTGCGATCCCACTCGGAGTTCTCCGTGGTGGACGGCATCGCCCGTATTCCCGAAATGATCAAAAAAGCGCAGGCCTATGGGCAGCCTGCATTGGCTTTGACGGATTTGTGCAACTTGTTTGGACAGATCAAGTTCTATACCTCGGCGCGTAAAGCCGGG
Organism: Alcaligenes parafaecalis; assembly: GCF_026344135.1. Taxonomy (NCBI): domain Bacteria; kingdom Pseudomonadati; phylum Pseudomonadota; class Betaproteobacteria; order Burkholderiales; family Alcaligenaceae; genus Alcaligenes; species Alcaligenes parafaecalis. The sequence continues at coordinate 506,289 of NZ_JAPKNA010000003.1, forward strand.
CTGAAAGCCATCATGGGTTGTGATATTTGGCTGCAGAACGAGGAAGACCGCGAAAAGCCGTCACGCCTGCTTTTGCTGGTGCAAAACGAAGCGGGCTATTTAAGCCTGTGCGACATTCTGACCCGCGCCTGGCTGGGTAACCAATACAAGGGCCGTGCGGAAGTACAACGCGCCTGGCTGAAAGAATGCAGCGGCCTGATTGCCTTGTCCGGTGGACGCATGGGCGATGTGGGTCAGGCCCTGGCTGATGGTAATCTGGAGTTGGCGCGCGATTGTGCCCGCCACTGGCAGGACTTGTTCCCCGGCGCCTTTTACATCGAATTGCAACGCAGTGGCGCGGACGGCGACGAGTTGTACGTGCAGGCGGCAATGCGGGTGGCGGCTGATCTGGACTTGCCGGTGGTGGCCACGCACCCGATTCAATTTATTGCGCGTGACGATTTTCGCGCGCATGAAGTGCGGGTATGTATTGCCGAAGGCGAGCAATTGGCTAACCCCAAGCGCGTAAAACGCTTTACGCAGGAACAGTATTTTCTTAGCTCGGACGACATGCAGCAGCGTTTTGCCGATGTGCCTTCTGCACTGGAAAACACGCTGGAAATTGCCAAGCGCTGCAACCTGGAAATGGAACTGGGCAAACCTTATCTGCCGGATTTCCCTACGCCAGAAGGTATGTCACTGGGTGACTTCCTGATCCAGCAGGCTAAAGATGGGCTGGAAACTCGTCTGGTGCAGTTGTACGCCGACCCAGAAGAGCGCGAGAAACAGCGCCCCACCTACGAAGAGCGTTTGATGTGGGAGTGCAATACCATCATTTCCATGGGGTTCCCCGGCTACTTCCTGATCGTGGCGGACTTTATCAACTGGGGTAAACACAATGGTGTGCCGGTAGGACCGGGCCGGGGCTCGGGTGCGGGTTCCCTGGTGGCCTACAGCATGGGTATTACCGACCTGGACCCCTTGCGCTATGACTTGCTGTTCGAGCGTTTCCTGAACCCCGAGCGGGTTTCCATGCCTGACTTTGACGTGGACTTCTGCCAGGACAACCGCGAACGCGTGATTGACTACGTCAAACAGAAATATGGCCGTCAGGCCGTGAGCCAGATTGCCACCTTCGGTACCCTGGGCGCGAAAGCGGTGGTGCGTGACGTAGGCCGTGTGCTGGAGCTGCCCTACAGCCTGTGCGACGGCTTGTCCAAACTGATTCCCTTCAACCCCGCCGATCCCTGGACGCTGGAACGTGCGCTGGCTGATGAGCCTGCCTTCCGTGAGCGTTACGAGAACGACGAGGAAGTCAAAGCCCTGATCGACCTGGCCCGTCCTCTGGAAGGCCTGACTCGTAGCGTGGGCATGCACGCCGGGGGCGTCCTGATTGCGCCCGGCAAGCTGATTGATTTCTGCCCGTTGTATGCCCAGTCGGGCCCCGATGCCAACGCCGTGTCGCAATATGACAAGGACGACGTGGAGGCCGCTGGCCTGGTCAAGTTCGACTTTCTGGGGCTGCGCAACTTGACGATTCTGGACTGGGCCGTGCGCTATGTACGCCAGTTCAATGCGGACAAGCGTGATTTCGACATCATGGCTTTGCCGTTGGATGACGACGCTTCCTACAAGATTTTGTGCGAAGGCAATACTACCGCCGTGTTCCAGTTGGAATCGCGCGGGATGAAAGAGCTGCTGCGCAGCCTGCGACCTTCCACTTTTGAAGACATTATCGCCATGCTGGCCCTGTATCGTCCGGGGCCGCTGGAGTCGGGCATGGTGGTGGACTTCGTGAACCGGAAACACGGTCGCGCTGAAGTTGATTATTTCCACCCGGATCTGGAGAGCACGCTCAGCAGTACCTACGGGGTCATCGTCTATCAGGAACAGGTGATGCTGATCTCGCAGATTATTGGTGGCTATTCGCTGGGTGGCGCCGACTTGCTGCGTCGTGCCATGGGTAAGAAAAAGCCCGAGGAAATGGCCAAGCACCGCGTCTTGTTCGAGGAAGGGGCAGTTAAGAAAGGCCACGATCCCGAATTGGCGGTCAAGCTGTTTGACCTGATGGAAAAGTTTGCGGGTTACGGTTTTAACAAGAGTCACTCCGCTGCTTACGCACTGATTGCCTATCAAACCGCCTGGTTGAAGGCCCACCATCCGGCCGAGTTCCTGGCAGCGACCTTGTTGTCCGATATGGACGATACCGACAAGGTCCAGATTTTCTGGAAAGACGCGCTGGCTAACGGCGTGGAAGTCTTGCCGCCAGATATCAATGCGTCCAACTACCGTTTTGAGCCTGTTCAAGACAGCTACACCGAAAAAGGCTTGCCCCCTCGCACCATGCGTTTTGGTTTGGGTGCGGTCAAAGGTACTGGGCAAGCTGCGGTTGAAGCGATTGTGCAGGCTCGTAAAGAAGGCGGACCTTACTCCAGCCTGTTTGACTTCTGCCGTCGTGTGGATCGTCATCAGGTGAACAAACGCACTATCGAAGCCTTGGTGCGTGCGGGTGCCTTTGATTCTATCGACGAGAACCGGGCCGCCTTGCTGGCCAGTATTGGTGCGGCGACAGAAGCGGCTGATCAAGCCGAGCGCAGTGCCAATCAGTCCTCTCTGTTTGCTGACGACTCCAACGACATTGTGGAAGGCGAGGTGGCTAAAGTTGCCCCCTGGAGCCTGCAAGATCGTTTGCGTCAGGAAAAAACCGCGCTGGGCTTTTACTTTAGCGGCCACTTGTTTGATGCCTGGCGTGACGAAGTTCGTCGTTTTGCGCCTACGCCCCTGGCCCGTCTGGAAGCCTCGCGCAGCCCGCAATGGTTTGCTGGCGTGCTGTCGGCCGTTCGTGTGCGCATGACTCGTCGCGGCAAGATGTTGTACGCCATGCTGGACGATGGTTCGGCTCAGTTGGAAGTCGCTATCTTCAACGAGCTGTTTGAAGAACACCGTCAACGTCTGAAAGAAGACCAGTTGATCATCATTCAGGGCAAGGTCAGCAACGACGACTACACCGGTGGTCTGCGTATCAATGCCGATTCGATTTTTGATCTGCAGTTGGCCCGTGAAGCGCGTGCCAGTTGCTTGAGCATTGCTTTGAATAACAATGCGGACGCGCAGCGTTTGCAAGCCTTGCTGGCGCCGCATCGCGCCGAGCAGCAGGGCGGTGTCCCGGTAGAGGTGCAGTTGCAACGCCCTGATTACGAATGTGTGGTGCAGCTAGGCCCACAATGGCGTGTTCGTCTGGCTGATTCCTTGCTGGAGCAGTTGGAAGGCTGGGATGCCACACACGAGGTGGAGATCAGCTACCGATGAAGCCCTTGCGCATTTTGCACTCGGAAGCAGCCACCAGCTTTGGCGGTCAGGAAAATTACATCCTGCGTGCCATGCGTATCTTGCGTGAGCGTGGGCACCAGGTGGAGGCCGCGTGCCAGCCTCATGCCCAGCTTACCGAGCGTTTGCGTGATGAGGGCTTTGTGGTCCACACCCTCTTGATGGATGGCCCGGCCAACTATATGCGCGGCGTGCGTCAATTGCGTGGCGTTCTGCGTCAGGGCAAGTTTGATGTGCTCAATAGCCATAGCCGCCGGGACACCATGCTGGCCGGGGTGGCAGGGCGCTTGGCGGGGACACCGCTGATTGTGCGTACTCGCCATCTGGCCAAGAAAGTCGGCTCGTTGATGTCGTACACCATCGTGCCCAAACGGGTGATTACGCCCAGCGACTATGTGCGTGATCATCTGATTGAGCGCGGAGTGAAGCCCGAGCATGTGCGGGTGGTCTACCCCTGTGTGGACCCCAGTGTGCTTGATTCAGCCCCTGCTCTGGATCTGCGTGCCGAGCTGGGTTTGGCGTCGGATACCTTGCTGGTAGGCTGTATCGCTGTGTTGCGGCGTGAAAAAGGCCATCATGAACTGATCGCTGCCATGCAGCCTTTGTTTGCCCAGTATCCCCAACTGCATCTGGTGCTGGTGGGGGGCGGTTCGCCCGGCTACGAACAGCTACAGGCCTTGATTGCTGAGTCTGGCTTGCAGGGCAGGGTGCATTTATTGGGTGCGCGCTCGGATGTACCATCGATTCTGCCCAATCTGGATATTTTTGCTCTGGCGACCCATATGGAAGCGTCGGGCACTGTGTTTGTTGAAGCCGGTAGCGCTGGCATTCCTGTGCTGGGCAGTCGCGTAGGCGGTGTGCCGGAGATGATGCAGGAAGGCCGCAGTGGTTTTCTGGCGGATTTGCACGATCCTCAGCAGTGGCGTGCCGCTTTGGAAAAATTGATTCAAAGCCCCGAGCTGCGTCAGGAAATGGGGGCTGCAGGCCGCTTGTTCTGCCGTAGCGACGAGCGCTTTACCCCGCTTGCCATGGGCGACCGGCTGGAAGGCGCGTACTACGCTTGGTTAAAGGAGCTTCAGGGATGAAAGTGGCCAGCACTGTGCCTGTCATGATGTACCACCATGTCACCCCGGAAGGGGGCATGATCAATGCCAGTCCCGAGCATTTCGAGCAGCATTTGCAATGGTTGAAAAAGCACGGCTGGACCAGCCTGAGCACCGAGCAGTTTGTGGGCCATTTGCAAGGGCAGGGCGTACCCCCCAAATCGGTACTGATCACTTTTGATGATGGCTACCTGGACAATTGGGTCTATGCCTACCCTTTGCTGAAAAAATATGGTTTCAATGCCGTGATCTTTCTGGTGACAGACTGGATCAAGGACGGTCCGGTACGCCCTTATCTGGGGCAAGGCCAGGACGTACCTGAATGTCCGGTGCACCGCGAATGTGAAGCGCGTATCGAACAAGGTCGCAGCGATGAGGTGATTTTGCGTTGGAGTGAAATCCACGCCATGCAGGCCGATGGTGTGTTTGAGTTCCACAGCCATACCCATACGCATACCCGCTGGGATTTAAGCGATCAACACGATCAAAAAAATGACAAGATGCGCTGGGAGTTGGAGCAGTCGCGCAAGATCCTGAAGGCCAATATGGGCACGGTCTCGGATCAGTTGTGCTGGCCCCAAGGCTATTTTGATCCTGATTACGTGCAGATCGCGCAGCAAGCGGGTTTCCGCTACCTGTATACGACACGCGCCTTTGGCTCTAATCAGCCCGGCAGCGATCCCTTGCATATTTATCGTTTTGCCGTGCGCGATACCACGGGCGTATCGGTAGGCCGCAGGCTGAACGTAGCGGTACACCCCGTGATCGGTCCGATTTTTAATAGGTGGAAAGCATGGCGTCGTCGTCAACGACAGAAGTAGAGCACAACGCAGCGTCTGGCTCTGGCAAGCGCCTGTCCGTTATTTTGATTACCAAGAACGAGCAGGCGCATATTCGTGCTTGCCTGGAGTCCGTGGCTTTTGCGGACGAAATCATTGTGGTGGATTCGGGCAGTACCGACGATACCGTGGAAATTGCCCGTTCCATGGGGGCACAGGTCAGCATTACCCCGGATTGGCCCGGTTTTGGTCCTCAGAAGAACCGTGCCCTGGATCAGGCGACCGGTGATTGGGTGCTGTCCATCGATGCCGATGAACGTGTCACGCCCGAATTGGCTCAGTTGATTCAGCAGGAAATGGCCCAGCCACGCGGGACAGCCTACCGGATCGCCCGCCTGTCAGAATTTGCTGGCCGCTGGATGCGCCATAGCGGTTGGTGGCCAGACCGGGTCTTGCGCCTGTTCAAGCGCGGTACAGCCCGCTTTAACGACGCGAAAGTACATGAAAGCGTGCAGACTGAGCACCCCATCCTGATTCTGGATGGTCATTTTCTGCATTTCCCCTACGCCAGCCTCGAAGTCTTTATCGACAAAATCAACCGTTACTCCTCGGATGCGGCGCGCCAAATGCAGGCCAAGGGCAAAACCACCAGCCTGCCTGGTATTGCCGGTCATGCCAGTTGGACCTTTGTGCGTCACTACTTGGTTCGACGCGGTTTTCTGGATGGCCCGCAAGGTTTCATTCTGGCGTGTATGGCCGCTTCGGGCAGCCTGTTTCGTTATAGTAAGCTCTGGTATTACACCCGTCAGAAGTCAGATTAGCCCCTTATAATGCCGCCTATGATTCCGATTCTTATGTACCACCAGGTCGGGGTGCCCGCTCCTAAAGGCTCGCCGTATCGCGGTTTGACTGTGCACCCCACCGATTTCCGACGCCAGATGACCTGGCTGAAACGCTTGGGCTATCGTGGCTTGTCCATGGCACAGTTGATGCCGTATTTGCGTGGTGAAAAGCAAGGCAAAGTTGTGGGAATCAGCTTTGACGATGGCTACCGCAACGTCTTTCAGAACGCCATGCCGGTATTGGACGAATTGGGCTTTACAGCCACCAATTACATCGTTGCCCGACACTTGGACGGCTCCAACTTCTGGGACCAGCCCAAAGGCGTGCCACATTCTGGTCTGATGTCTTTGCCCGAGCTGCGCGCCTGGGTAAATGCCGGTCATGAAGCAGGCTCGCATACGCTGGATCACGTCCATTTGACGGATGTGTCCTCGGAAATTGCTCATTACCAGATCGCGCAATCCAAAGCAGAGCTGCAAGACGCGCTGCAAGTGGAAGTCAGCGCTTTTTGCTATCCCTATGGCGACCAGAATCAAGCGATTCGTGAACAGGTGCGGCTGGCCGGGTATCTGAATGCCACCACCACCAATCGTGGTCTAGCGCGCTCGGACGACGATTTGTTTGATTTGCCGCGCGTCACCGTATCGCGTTCCACCAATATTTTGCGCTTCGTGCAAAAGTGCGTCACACGCCTGGAAGACAAGCGCAGAACGGTTTCCCGCTCATGAGTTCAGATCAGCCCCACGACACCCCCGTTCCCGAGCGCCTGCGCATTGCTTTTGTTGTCGACCGTTTCGGCAATCGCTTTGGTGGTGCCGAAGCCTATGGCGTGGAGCTGATGCGCGAGCTGGCCGAAAAACACGAAATCACCGTATTTGCGCGTGAATACGACAGCCGCTGTGATCTGAAGCTGGCTTATGTGCCGATCCGCCATTGGTCGCACTGGCCCGGCTGGATACGCGGTATTTTGTTTGCCCGCCAGGCCGCTAAGGCAACCGCTCAAGGTTTTGACATTGTGCATTCGCACATGAATGGCTGGTGCGGGGATGTGGAGGTGGTGCATGTCACTCCCGTGCGCTTTAACTGGCGCGTGCGGCCTTTGCCTCTGCTGAAAAAACTGGGTTCCTACTTCAGCCCTCGGGTTTGGGGATACCTGGGTCTGGAAAAGCGGCGCTTGCGCCTGGGCCCTCATGCGGTCGTGGCGGTTTCTGGTCTGATTGCTGAGCAGTTGCAGCAAGCCTATGGCAGCGTGCATGAATATCCCGTCATTGCTCCTGGCGTTGCCTTGCCGCAAGCTGATCACCAGGAAGAGGAGCGCGCCAAAGTTCGCGAGTCTTTAGGTTTCAGCAAGGAACAGGTCGTTTGCTTGCTGGTGGCTCGTAATCCACTGCGCAAAGGCTTGAGTACGGTGCTGGAGGCTTTGGCAAAACTGCCTTCCCATTACCGCCTTTTGGTCGTAGGCGGAAAACCGGGCCTGCGCGACCAGATGCGTCAGCAGTTGCAAGCCTTGAATATGCAAGATCGAGTGATCTTGCAGGGCGAAACGTCGAATGTGGAGCCCTTTTATCGTGCGGCGGATATCTATGTGCATCCGACCCTGAACGATAGCTTCGGTATGGCACCGCTGGAAGCCATGTCCTATGGGCTGCCGGTTGTACTCAGCCCTAGCCCCTGGTGCGGCTTTGCCCAATACGTTCAGGGTGGCTATCACGCCTTGTTGTTGACCCACCCGGAAAATGCAGAAGAGCTGGCTCAGGCCATAGAGAAAATCAGCAAAGATCCGGTGATGGCTCGCAATCTGGTCGAGAATTCGCGTGAATTATTGATCCAGTTCAGTTGGCCTGCGGTGGCGACTCGCTATCAGGAGCTGTATCGGAAAGTGTTGCTTCGCCGCCAAGCTTAAAGGCGTTTGTAAGGCTGTTTTCTCTGTTACTGGTATTAAATTCTCAAAACTGCTGTTCAGTCATTGTTCAGCTTGCTCAATAGCGGATACACTTTGTGGCCTGTAGATACTCGGCCTGAGTATTTACCTGTCACTCATAGTCGCTGACGGAGCGAGTTTTGAAGGTCCTCATCACTGATATTCACCATGGTAATGGCGGCGGCCATGTCACCTACATTTTGGGTTTGTTGCGCGGTTTGGCCCATCAGTGTGAATTCACTCTGGCGGCACCGGCAACGGGCCGACTGTATCGTGAAGCTTTGCAGATACCCGGTGTAAGAGTGTTGCCGGGGCTGTATACCGCCCGTATCGGGACGGCCTTGTCAGAAATCTGGAACTTGCGTGGCTTCCTGCAGCGCGAAGCTTTCGACATTGTGCATTGCAATGGTAGTACCGATCACCGCCATGTCATGATCGCCTGCAAAACGCTGCCTAATCCCCCCGTCATTATCTGGACCAAACACAATACCAACCGTTTGCATAGCCTAGGTAACCGTTTGCGGGCGCGCTTTGGGACTGACCTTTGTATTGCCGTCAGTGATTATGTAGCCCGCCAACTGGCTAATTCTGATTATCGGCGTTGCAACGTTGAGCGGATTTATCACGGTCTGGATCTGGAGCATTACTCCCCGGTTTCCACACAGGAAAAGCAGGCCGCACGTCAGGCGCTTTTTGGCCCCGAGCTGGCAGAGAACTGCCTGGTACTGGGCTCGGTGGGGGGGACGGATCTGGAAAAAGGCTGGTTGCTGCTGGTTGAAGCGGTGGCCCGACTGGAGCCGGAGCTCAAGCAGCGCATTCGGATTGTAGTGGCAGGTGATCCGCCCGTGGCGGCCGTGCGCGAGCAAGTGCAGGCTTTGGGCTGCGCTGAACAGCTTGTCTTCCCCGGCCTGGTTAAGGATGTGCGCTCGGTCCTGGCTGCCTGCGATGTGGGCTTTGTGCTCTCGTATAAAGAATCGGCCTCTTACGCGTGCTACGAATCCTTGGCCTTGGGTCTGCCCGTCTTGATCTCCAATGCCGGTGGTCTACCGGAAAGCATTGAGCATTTGCATGAAGGCTGGGTCGTGCCTTGTGGAGACGTGGCGGCCATTGAGGCGCATGTGCGAGACATGCTGTGTCAGAAGTACTGTTTGCACACGGTGGGCAAGCGCGCCAGGCAACGGGCAGAAAATCGTTTTGATGCGCAGCGCTTTTCGATTGATACCTATCAGGCCTATTTGAAGGCACGGGCGCTATAAGCGAGATACTTGGCTCTTTGGTAAAAAAGCGTTCTGAGTGTATTTCAGAACGCTTTTTTTATAGCTAATTTTTGAGGGCTGGAGCCGTGAGCGCTTCCAGCTCGCCCAGCCAGATCAAGGCCTCTTCCCGCTTTGTTCCACACATTTCCTGCGAGGCTTGCAGGCCGGAACAACAGGCAGGCCGTTCTGGCTGGCCAAAAATCCGGCAACGCAATTGTTCATCAAGCTGGATACAGGGCACGCCTGCCGGTTTACCGTGTGGCATGCCAGGAATAGGGCTGGAAATAGAAGGGGCGATGCAGCAGGCCCCACATTCAGAACGACAAATCATGCCCAGCCTCGGGACCAGTACACCAGAATCCCCACATATTCCTTGATGATGGAACGGCTGGACTGCAAGGCCATCAGATTGGGTTTCCACATGGAGAACTCCGGGCTGTCTGGCACGGTCAATTGAGGGGCGGCACCCGCGGCAATCACATTGACCCCTTGCTTGCGGAAAATGGCCATGGCGCGTGGCATGTGCAGTGCAGAGGTCACCAGCAAAACCTGCTTGGCCTGTTTTTCTTGTAATAGCTGTGCGGTGTATGCACCATTTTGCTGCGTGGTCAGGCTGTCGTTTTCCATCAGCGTGGCTGAAGCGGGTACATTCAAGCTGTTCAGTGTGTTTGCCATGACCTTGGCTTCGCTGACGCCGCCGTCCAGAGCGGCTCCGGACAAGACGATATAGGGTGCACGACCTGCTTTATACAGATCTGCAGCCCGCTCTACCCGTGCCGAGGTTTTTTGTGCAGTTTGCGGCAGGAACCAGTTGCTACGGTTTTGAGCCGTGTGCCCACCTAGAACCACAATGGCATCGGCCGGCGCCACTTGGTCCGCAGGCTGATAGGGATACATTCTTTCCAGATACCCACCCGCATACAAGCTGGTCGCAGGCAGGGACCAGGCACCGGTCCAGAGCAAACCGGCCAGTGCCAGGGCGGCCGCCGTTTTGCGCAGCCGCAAGATAAAGAGTAGTACCGCCAAAAGCAAGAGGGCGGCAAATAAATTCAGCGGAATGACCAGGCTGGTCAGGATGCTCGAAACATTCATGGGTGCTCCCGCTCTGACTCTAGAACCTGCACCACCTCCTCCAGCGTAGGCCATTGGCCGTCCCGTCCCAGGCAAATGGCCAGTGGGGACCAGGGGCCGGTGTCTTCCGGATTGGTAACGCCACACAGGGTCAACTGCTGGGCCTTGATGGCCGCCGCGACATGGGAGACGCCAGAGTCATTGCAAATAACCCACTGCGCCTGTTGGCAAAGTCGCGCAAAGGCCCCTAGAGGCAGGGGCGGCAAGCAACGTGCGCTAGGCGCATTTTGCAGGGCAGCCTCATGCTCGTTGGGCGGGGGGCACATAATGACGGTTTTGCCTTGGGCTTGCAGATGGCGGGTCAGTTGGTCGAAATAGGGCCAGACTTTGACGCGGCCTTTGTGCAGTCCAGTTGCGGTGGGGGCGATCAGAATATAGTCGCCGGGGCGCAGGGCGGCTTGCCGCAGGCTGTTATCGCCTTCTTGCCGTTGCAGGGGGCTTAGCGTCAAATCTAGGGTGGCCGGGGCTTGTTCAGGGACGGGGCCCAAATTCCACAGGCCCAGCGCCTGTTGAACAATATAGAACCAGGATTGCACCGCATGCAACTGGTTTTGCGGCTTATTTAATGGCCAACGTAATAAAAGGCTACGGCCATCATCGCGGTAACCGCAGGCGGGTAAACCAGCCAGTTTGAAGCTGAGCGCACTGCTGAGCGAGTCGGGCAGCAAGAGGCCGTACGCGTTGCGGTGAGCATGCTGACGGCGATAGCGGCGTATGGCTCTGGCATCATGACGCCAATGGCTGGTCATGGGGATGAAACCATGCAAGGGGTAGGCCGATAGCAGTTCGCGGGCCCAGGGGCGGGCACAAACAACTACTGGTAAACCAGTGTCCAGCAGAGCCTGTAAACACGGCAGGCTCATGCATACATCGCCTAACCAATTAGGCAATCGTAGATAAAGGGCAGAGGGATCAGACATGAACAGGACAACTAGACAGAGCGAACCAGAGCGGGGACGCTCGATTCAGGCAATGAGCGTTAGAATAAACACAATTAGATAGTATATAGGGTGTCCTCGTTGTCCAACGCCATAGAAACCAAAATCAAGCCTGCTGGGCACGATCCCGTCAAATCCGACCTCTGGAAGCGCATTTACAGCCGTTTGCTGCCTTATTGGAAGGTCGTGGTCGTGGCGCTTATCCTGGTCAGTATCTCGTCGGCAACGCAGCCGGTACTGGCCGTGATCATGAAGCCTCTGCTGGACGGCGGCTTTACCGGCGCTAATCCAGACTATATGTGGTCCATCCCTTTGGCGGTGATCGGGCTGATGTTCGTGCGTGGCGTCACCAGTTATGGCAGCTCCTACTTGTTTGCCTGGATCGCCAACAAAATGTTGCTGACTTTACGTGGTGACATGTTCTCCCGCTTGCTGGGATTGTCCGATTCGGAGTTCAAGCAAGGGGACACGGGTCGCTTGCTGAACCGCTTCACTATTGATGCAGGCACCATGACCGGAGTAGCCACTGAGGTGGTCACTGTCGTGGTGCGCGAGACCTTGACGGTTATTGCCTTGCTGGGCGTCTTGCTCTACATGTCCTGGCAGTTGACCGTCATTGTGTTTCTGGTCATGCCTGCTTCGGTGTTTGTCGCCAAGATGGTGTCGCGCCGCCTGCGCCGCATCAACCGCGATACCGTCAACATGAATGCGGAGCTGACTCGTGTGGTCAGCGAGGCCATTGATGCCCAGCGCGTGATCAAGCTGTTTGACGGTTACGAGCGTGAAAATACCCGTTTCATGTATGTAAACGCGCGTCTGCGTCGTTTTGCCATGCGTGCAGCCTCGGCCGATGCGGCTTTGTCGCCCATCACGCAGTTGTTTGTGTCTATTGCGGTGGCAGGCGTTATTTTTGTCGCCCTGTACCAGGCCAATACCGGGTCCCTGACTATTGGTAGCTTTGCTGCCTTTATGGCGGCGTTGGGTCAGATTTTTGATCCCATCAAACGTCTGACTAATATTACGGGCACCATGCAGCGCATGCTGGTGGCGGCGGAAAGCGTATTCAAGCTGGTGGATCAGGACCCTGAGCCTGATACCGGTACGCGAGAGTTCAAGCAGCCTGTAAATGGCCATATTGAGTTCGAGGCCGTTCGTCACCGTTTCCCCAATGCGCATCGCGACACTCTGTCCGACGTCAGCTTTGCTGTGCAACCCGGCCAGACCATCGCCTTGGTAGGGCGTTCGGGTAGTGGGAAAACCACCTTGGCCAATATGCTGCCGCGTTTCCTGATTCCGACCAGCGGTCAGGTGCGGGTAGATGGTATTCCTTTGGATGAGCTGACCTTGCGCAGTTTGCGTAGTCAAATCTCTCTGGTCAGCCAGGATGTGGTGCTGTTTGAAGCTACTATCGGGCAGAACGTCGCTTACGGTGCGGGTGCTGATGTGCCTCCCGAGCGCATTTGGGATGCACTGGAGGCGGCTAATCTGCGCGAGTTTGTGGAAGGCTTGCCCCAGGGACTGGATACCATGGTGGGCGAAAACGCCAACTCCCTGTCCGGCGGCCAACGCCAGCGTCTGGCGATTGCCCGAGCCTTGATCAAGAATGCCCCTATTTTGATTCTGGACGAAGCCACCTCAGCCCTGGATAACGAATCCGAACGTCAGGTGCAGATGTCTCTAGAAACTTTGATGAAAGGCCGTAGCACTTTGGTGATTGCGCATCGTCTGTCCACCGTACAAAATGCAGACCAGATTTTGGTGCTGGATGAAGGACGGATTATTGAGCAAGGCCGTCACGACGAATTGCTGGCCCGTAACGGTGTCTATGCCGGTTTTTACCAAATGCAGTTTCAGTTCAACGAATAAGCAGCCTGACGCTGCACGATAAGGAACATCATGAAGAAAATCATTCTTGCGCTGGCCGGGCTGGCCGTATTGGCAGGATGTGCCAAGCAGGATGCGGAGTTGCGTGAACAGGATCTGCGTCGTCCCAGCTACTTCAAGACCGAACGACGCATTAATGACGACTTTGTTGGCATTCAGCGGGCCTTGTTCAAGCATCAGGCCGCGTGTGGCAAAGCGGCTGTGTTCAAGATGGACGAGCGTCAGGCCAGCTATGGCACCTTGCGCTATGAACTGGAACCGGGGGCGGGCTGGGATAAATCCATTCTGATCGACCTGACCTTGATGCAAAAAGGCTGGGTGGATGCCAAGGTCTACAGTTACCGTGCAGACGTGAAAGATGTGATCAAGGAAATCTTTACGTCTATCCGCGCGCCGGGCGTATGTAATCCTGACGATGCGCCGAAAGAAGTGCTGCCTGAAGATGACTTTGTGCCGGTTGCGCCGCTATAAGTTCTTGGTTGCAGACAGGAGAAGGTTCGCTGTTGTCGGCAAGTCTTGAGTGCGCGACTGCTGGAACCAGCCCCTTGTAAACCTTGACCCGCCTTTTCAGGCGGGTTTATTGTTTATGGACCCTTTTTATTAGTCGAGATGATGATGGATTTTGCTTCTACGCCCACACCCCAGCAAACAGAGACGACAACAGCCAGGCTCTATCTGATTTGCGGCAAGATTGCGGCGGGCAAATCTACATTTGCCAGGAAACTCTCCGAGCAATCAAAGACAGTATTGATTAGCGAGGATTTTTGGCTGGCCAGCTTGTATCCCGGCCAAATCAAATCGCTGGAAGATTACGCACGTTGCTCGGCGCAGTTGCGTGCTGCTATGGCGCCGCATGTTGCGGGCTTGCTGCAAGCTGGCCTATCTGTCGTGCTGGACTTTCCATCCAACACCCTGGCTACTCGGGCCTGGGCGCGAGAGGTGATCGAGCAGGGAGCGGCGGCTCATGAACTGCATTATCTGGATGTGCCGGATGAGCTGTGCAAAGCCCGTCTTCATGCCAGGAATGCGGGGGGTGAACACCCCTTTGAAACCACCGAAGCGCAATTTGATTTATTCAGTCGTTATTTTGTGGCGCCTCAGGAGTCCGAGGGTTTTCATATCATCCGTCATCAGATTACGGAGTAAAGGCGCTAGCCTGTGTCGCAGGCTTTATAGAGCGGATGCGTGGTAGATAGTGAGATTGGCCATCTGACCAATCTCACGAGCAGCCATAAGGTTTACAGCAAAATAATGTCGTACTGTTCCTGGGAGTAGTGCGGGTCTACTTCCAGCGAAATCGGCTTGCCAATAAAGTCACCCGCTACCGCCAGGTGCTGGCTTTCTTCTTCCAGAAACAGATCCACCACTTCCTGGGCAGCCAGAATACGGAATTCTTTGGGGTTGAACTGCTTGGCCTCACGCAAGACCTCACGCAGAATTTCATAGCAAACGGTGCGGGCCGTACGTACTGATCCACGCGACTGGCAGGTAGGGCAGGGCTCGCATAATTGGTGGGCCAGCGAATCGCGCGTGCGTTTGCGCGTCATCTCAACCAGACCTAGTTGGCTAAAGCCGTTAATCGTCACCCGCGTGCGATCTTTGGACAGGGCTTTTTGCAGTTCCTGCAAGACGGACTCCCGGTGAGTGGGGTCGTCCATATCGATAAAGTCCAGAATGATGATGCCGCCCAGATTGCGCAGACGCAGTTGCCGCGCCAGGGCAATGGCGGCTTCCAGATTGGTCTTGAAAATTGTGTCATCAAAATTGCGACCACCCACAAAACCACCGGTGTTCACATCGACGGTAGTCAGGGCTTCTGTCTGATCAATAATTAAATAGCCCCCTGACTTCAAATCGACCCGGCGTGACAAGGCGCGGTTAATTTCTTCGTCCACATGGGCGGTATCAAACAGGGCACGGCTACCTTTGTGGTGACTGATGCGTTCCAGAACAGAGGGTGTATAGATTTGCGCCCATTCCTTCATCTCTTGCACAACCGTGCGCGAGTCCACAATGATGGACTGCGTATTGGGGGTGACCATGTCACGCAAAACACGTTGTGCCAAGCTCAGGTCGGTGTAAAGAACCGAGGGGGCGCCTTGTTCGCGGATACGTTCCTGGATACGTGTCCATAAAGTGCGCAGATACTGTTGGTCAGCACTGATTTCTTCGTCGCTGGCGCACTCGGCTTGCGTGCGTACGATAAACCCGCCTTTCTCATCTTTGGGCATCAGGCGGCTGACGCGTTCGCGAAGCTCGATCCGGTCTGCATCTGAACCAATACGCTGAGACACACCGATATGCGGATCAAAGGGCAGATACACCAGCATGCGTCCTGCAATGCTGATTTGCGTGGAGACGCGCGCGCCTTTCGTGCCTAGGGGATCCTTGATGACTTGCACTAATAGAGACTGGCCTTCAAACAAGAGCTTTTCAATAGGCGTAGTCGGGCTACCTTGATTGCGCTCGGCTCGATTTTGCCGCAAGTCGGCAACATGAATAAAGGCGGCGCGCTCCAGGCCAATATCAATAAAGGCACTTTGCATGCCGGGTAGAACCCGTGCCACCTTTCCCAGATAGACGTTCCCCACATAGCCACGTTGGATGCTGCGCTCGATATGAATTTCCTGGACAGCGCCTTGCTCAACCAGGGCCACACGAGTTTCAAAGGGAGTAACGTTAATCAGGATGTCTTCATGCATAGTAGTTTCGCTCAGGAATATCTGTTCCGGGCTAGTGTAGGGCCAAGTCAGTGAGGCTGCTATGCCTTTATGACTATATAGAGTGTTTAGGGAAGATGAATGCTTTGATTGTCTTTGTTCAGGAGACCGCTTGTGGGGGCGGTTATGGTTCCAGCCGGTCTATGTAGGTCGCCGCTCGGGGCTCCGGGACAGAGTGTTGGGGCGGACTACTTGCCGGCGCGTTGCGCCGGTCCCCTTGTCAGAGTCACAATCGGGGCGCAGTCTGAACTCGCCCAGTGATTGGTCCCCGGACCAATCACAAGCGTTGGGCTCAAACAGCAGACTGCTTGCATCCCCGATTGTGACTCCGACTGCGGCAAGTCGTCTGATTCGCCCCAACACTCTGTCCCGGAGCCCCGAGCGGCTAACAGCCCTGCATAACACTCGATCTTGGAGGCCACTCAACTCTCCCTCTATATATATAGACGCTCTTTGTTGGGGGAGGGGATGATGCTGTGTGTTCGCTGCTGCTATCTTGTTTGCCAACCAACCAACCAACCAACCAACCAACCAACCAACCAACCAACCAACTAGTCAGTCCATCCATCCATCCATCCATCCATCCATCCATCCATCCATCCATCCATCCATCCATCCATCCATCCACTCATCGCTGGAGACACCTTTTAGGGGAGGATGCTCCCCCTATCTACATAGAGGGGTGAATTGTCGGAGGACGGAAGGATGATTTAACGAATTTCCGTCAGGAAAACATCGTTCAGGCCGTGCTTTACTCAGTAGAAAGCCGAAGCCTCCTGCCAGGAGGAAAAAATCCAAAATTAATCTAAAAAATATTTTTATAGTTATTATTCATAGTTATCAATGTACTACGCCGTTTTACGGGGTTTTCGCTCCTCAAATACTAAGAAAAAGGGCAAAGAAGGCTTGCCAGTCTGAAAATCATCGTGCTATAGTTCTTTTCTCGCTGCAGCACACACAGGGTTTTCCCTGAAGCGCTACAGAGAGCAGTTAGCCAAGATTCACCGCCTTGACCAAGAGGTCCGCACCGAAGCTTGAATAACTGAGTCAGGTAACTGACACGGTGTAAAACCCGGAGCTTGACAAATCAGAAAATTCTGTGTTAAAGTTCTAGGTTCTGCTCCAGAGAACGCAACGTTAAGTTTTTAAGTGGTTTCGATAGTTGAAGCGAATTTGAAAATTTACCCTTGTTTGTGAAGTTGGATGGTTGGCCTCACGGTTGATTGTTCGCCAGGTAGGACGGAACGAAAGTTCTGGTTAAGCGGGACGAGTTAGACGGTTTTAAAGCTTTCTAACTTCTTCAAAAAAACGCTTGACACACTGCCTGATCTGCTTCATAATCTCGTTTCTCTGCTGCTAACACAGCAAGGCACGAAGCGCCAAGCGCGACGAGCCAGCCGGGTTAGTCAGTGGAACGACAGGCAACTGTCACTGCTCTTTAACAATTAACAGCCGATAAGTGTGGGCGCTTGGAATGAGCGAGTCGAACCCTT